>NZ_JACVQA010000006.1 GCF_018881595.1 Polynucleobacter sp. UK-Gri1-W3
CATGGAGCCGATGGGCTAAAACCCAATTACGGACCTGAGCATGACTAATCTTAAATAGATGGGCAACCCGCTTGAGGCCACCAGACTTTAAAAACTCCTTAACTACCTTTAGTTTGAACTGCTTACTGTATTTGCTCATAAAACAAAACCCCCTTGGTTGGACTTGATGTCCAACTTTTGGGGGTCAGTTCATGCGGGTGGTTTTTTTATTTTGCGCCATGTAAGAATCTTCAAATGAAGATCATTCACATCATTATTGCGATTGGGTTACTGATATCCACTACTGCGTATTCCCAAGTTTTTGATGTTCCCTATAAAGACGATGCTCCAACCAGAACATTGCTGACCCCAGTTAAAAATGCCAAGGCAGTTGTCTTATTATTTCCTGGTGGCGGCGGTGTTTTAAACCTGCAGGATGACGGCTCAACTACTAACGGCCATACTTTTGTCAGATCCAAGGACCTCTGGGCTCAATACGGAATTGATTCTGTTTTAGTGGATACCCCTTATGACTTAGGGGCTGGATTACGAAATTCACGATCCATTAGAGATCATCAACAAAGAATTTTGAATGTCGTGACTTATTACAAAGAAAAGCTCAATCTACCAGTATGGGTGTTTGGGCACAGCATGGGTACCGTCAGTGTTACCGAATTTGTTAATGGCGGGAAGGAAAAAGAAAAACTAATAGCTGGAGTCATAGTGGCAGGAACTTATAGATCTGCAACGGTGGACTCGGATGTGACGTTGCCGGTGCTGGCAATTCATCATTTGAACGATAGCTGTGGCTCTACACCATTAGTCTCCTCCGAGAGAATTATCGAGGGACGGTCAAATAAATTGACCTCCCAATTTATTCAGATCGAAGGCGGAATTAGCGAGGGTGATGTTTGCGGCTCAAGGGCTTATCACGGATTTAATCAGAAGGAGTCTGAGTTTGTGAAATCTGCTGCCCAATTCATATTAAAGAACTAGGCAAGCCTCACTATTATCTCGGCAGGCCGCTGATAACACCGCCCGGCACAATTACTCTTTCTGAGAACCACTGCTTATTCATCTCTAGCGCATAACGCACGGCTGCTTTAGGGCAATGGTTGTTGGTGGTTTCAGCCTGCATCTCTTCGATGTTCACAATCTTGCCGTCATCTGCAATGAATGCAATGGAGAGTGGGATCTTAGTGTTATTCATCCAGAAGCAATGCCCCGCCTTTTGTTCAAAGACAAACAACATTCCAGAATTAGTTGGCATGCTGGTGCGGTTCATAAGGCCAACCTCTCTGGCCTTTGGCGTATCTGCCAGCTCAGCCTGAATGCGATAGATACCCGCTTTTAATTCAATCGTGGGTAGGCCGACATTAACCTGTGCAATGACAAGGCTTGGAATTGTGAGGAGAAGAATTGCAAATAGTTTGCGCATAAGGTCTTTATTAGTGAGCATGCTGTGCATTTTAATTGAGGCAAATTGCAGACGAAAAAAAACCCAGGAACGAATCCTGGGTTTTTAATAATGATCTAAGGACTATTAAGCCGCTTGGATATTGGTAGCTTGCTTGCCTTTAGGACCTTGGGTAATGTCAAACGTTACCTTTTGGTTTTCCTTGAGGGTTTTGAACCCAGGCATAGTAATTGCGCTGAAATGCGCGAACAACTCTTCTTCACCATCATCAGGTTTGATAAAGCCAAAACCTTTTGCATCATTGAACCACTTAACAATTCCGGTCGCCATGCGAACTCCATTACATAAACTTAAAACAACCGTGATGAGGGTAAATACTTTTTAATCAGTCTCAATCCACAACACGCCTAAATAGAACCTCTTTTGAAGCCTACCCCTTGATTGTTTGCCCTTTTTGCAGGGGTGTCAAGGAGTTATATGCATCAACCCCTCAGTATTTACCCCTTTTTTTATCAAAAAATGCCCCAATATAGATTTAGGAGGGGTTTTTGCGTGTTTTTCACAACAAGACCCTAGTAAATTAAAGTTTCAATATCTGTGTTTAGAATGTTTCTCATGAGTCGCGCTCCAAAAAATCCCACTACTGGCAACCCCGGCAATCCGTATGCTGAGGACACCGTTCTTCTCGAAAAACAAATCGAGCAAGTTAAGGCGCCTTCAATGTATAAAGTTTTACTATTGAATGACGATTACACGCCAATGGAATTTGTGGTGATGGTAATTCAGGAGTATTTTAATAAGGATCATGAAACAGCTACACGCATCATGTTGCAAGTACATTTAGTTGGCAAAGGCGTTTGCGGAGTATTTACTCGCGATGTTGCTGCTACGAAAGTGCATCAAGTTATTGAACTCTCCCGTGAAGCGGGTCACCCACTACAGTGCACTATGGAGGAAGCATGATTGCCCAAGAATTAGAAGTAAGTTTGCACATGGCGTTTGTTGACGCAAGGGCATCTAGACACGAGTTCATCACGGTCGAGCATTTGCTCGCAGCCTTACTGGATAACGCTACCGCGGTAGAGGTCCTAAAGGCCTGCGCAGTCAATATTGCAGAGCTGCGCACCCAACTCAAAAATTTTATTAATGACAATACACCGGTGGTGCCGGGAAATGACGAGGTTGATACGCAGCCTACGCTAGGATTCCAGCGAGTCATTCAACGCGCCATCATGCACGTTCAGTCCACAGCGAATGGCAAGAAAGAAGTGACTGGTGCAAATGTACTAGTAGCAATCTTTGGTGAAAAAGATTCGCATGCAGTGTATTTCTTGCAACAACAGGGCGTTACACGCTTAGACGTTGTGAACTTCATTAGTCATGGTGTGCGCAAAGATCAGTCCGAGCATGTGAAGCCCGTTGAACCTTCTCAGGAAACTGAGGAATCTAGCGCTTCTGGCAAAGAAAGCCCTCTTGAGCAGTACACCCAGAACCTCAATACCTTGGCCCGTCAAGGCAAGATTGACCCATTGATTGGCCGCGAGAGTGAAGTGGAGCGTGTGATTCAAGTGCTGTGCCGTCGCCGCAAGAACAATCCACTTCTGGTGGGTGAGGCTGGTGTAGGCAAAACTGCTATAGCCGAAGGCTTGGCTTGGAGAATCGTTAAGGGCGATGTGCCTGATATCTTGGCCGATGCAACTGTCTATTCATTAGATATGGGCGCGCTTTTGGCGGGCACTAAGTACCGCGGTGATTTTGAGCAGCGCTTGAAGAGTGTTCTGAAGTCCCTTAAAGATCATACGCACGGTGTTTTATTTATTGATGAGATTCACACGCTAATTGGAGCAGGTGCAGCTTCTGGTGGAACATTGGATGCTAGTAATTTATTGAAGCCTGCATTGTCTAACGGTCAGTTGAAGTGTATCGGCGCAACCACCTTTACAGAATATCGTGGCATCTTTGAAAAGGATGCGGCTTTATCACGTCGTTTCCAGAAGGTGGATGTTGTAGAGCCAACAGTAGATCAAACAGTGCAGATTCTACGTGGCTTGAAATCACGTTTTGAAGAGCACCATAGCGTCAAATATGCTGCTGGTGCATTGGTTGCTGCTGCCGAGCTCTCTGCGCGTTACATTAATGACCGCCATTTGCCCGACAAAGCAATTGATGTGATCGATGAAGCGGGCGCTGCCCAACGTATTTTGCCGAAGTCCAAGCAGAAGAAAACCATTGGTCGTCCAGAGATCGAGGAGATTGTGGCTAAGATAGCGCGCATACCGCCACAATCAGTTACTGTAGATGACCGCAGTAAGCTCCAGACTTTGGATCGCGATATTAGGAGCGTGGTCTTCGGTCAGGATCCTGCAATTGAGGCCTTAGCTAGCGCCATTAAGATGACACGTGCTGGCCTTGGGAAGATTGATAGACCAATTGGTTCGTTCCTATTCTCCGGTCCGACAGGTGTAGGTAAGACCGAGGTTGCAAAACAGCTCGCTTACATTTTGGGTATTGAGCTTCTGCGCTTTGATATGTCTGAGTACATGGAGCGTCATGCGGTGAGCCGTTTGATTGGCGCACCTCCAGGCTATGTAGGATTTGATCAGGGTGGCTTACTTACTGAGGCTGTAAATAAAAAGCCACATTGCGTTCTCTTGCTTGATGAAATCGAGAAGGCCCATCCTGACATCTTCAATATTCTTTTGCAGGTGATGGATCACGGCACACTAACGGATAACAATGGCCGTAAGACTGATTTCCGCAATGTGATTATTATCATGACCACGAATGCTGGGGCAGAAGCAATGCAGAAATCAACCATTGGCTTTACCAATGCGCGTGAGTCTGGTGATGAGATGGCTGACATTAAGAAGTTCTTCACGCCAGAGTTCCGCAATCGCTTGGATGCCATTGTTTCCTTCAAAGCTCTTGATGAATCGATCATCATGCGCGTTGTGGATAAATTTTTGATGCAGCTAGAAGAGCAGCTTCACGAGAAGAAAGTGGATGCAACTTTCAGCCCGGCATTGCGAGCGCATTTGGCTAAGCATGGCTTTGATCCTTTAATGGGTGCGCGTCCAATGCAGCGCATTATTCAAGACACCGTGCGTAAGGCGCTTGCTGATGAACTTTTGTTTGGCAAGTTAGCCCAAGGTGGCCATATTGATGTCGATATTGACGCCGATGGTAAGGTACTACTGAACTTTGAAGCCCCAGTATTGCCGGGTAAGCGGACTAAAGCTGATATAGCGCCCGCTGAAGAAATTTGATTAAACAACTTATTTAAGTAGTTACCAACCAAAAAGGAAAATATGTCTCATCACGATAAATTACTAGAAGCTTTTGAAACTTACAAAGCTGAGAACGAAAAGTTTCAAGGCAAAGGGATCAAAGCTTCTGCAGCTCGTGCACGCAAGGCGTTGCAAGAGATTGCCGGCTCTTGCAAAGAGCGTCGCAAAGAAATTACCGCTGAAAAAGAGTCTCGTGAAGGTGCTGGTGCCGGTATGTCACAAGATGCTGCTCGTAAAGCGCATATTCGTAAGTAAGAAACTAATGCTTAAAAGAAAAGCCACCTGCGGGTGGCTTTTTCTATGAGTCATTGCTACTTATTTCTTTAAGCTCTGCCGGTACTTCCAAATCCACCAGCACCACGACTGCTTTCAGTGAACTCTTCAACAACCTTGAGCTCTACTTGTTGTACGGGCATCACAACCAATTGAGCCAAACGTTCCATCGGTTCAAGCTTAAATGGCGTTGAGCCACGATTCCAGGTGCTCACCATGAGCTGGCCTTGATAGTCAGAGTCAATCAGGCCAACCAAGTTGCCAAGAACGATGCCATGCTTATGACCTAGGCCAGAGCGCGGCAGAATAAATGCAGCATAGCGTGGATCTTCCACGTAAATCGCTAAACCAGTGGGTACAAGAACAGTCTGCCCAGGGGCAATCTCAATCGCTTCATCAATACACGCACGTAGATCTAATCCAGCACTTCCAGGGGTGCCATAAGCTGGCAACTGGTCGCGCATACGTTCATCGAGAATTTTGACTTGGAGTGATTGCATGAAATTTCCTAAAGCGGGGATTTAAATTTTCTTGGCAACTAGCGCAATTAGTTGACGCGCTAGGTGTAGTTTTTCTGCCTTAGCAAGTTTTTTGCTGCCAGCAGAATCAATGACGATTAGTTGATTGAGATCGCTACCAAAGGTATCGGGACCGATATTGCCAACAATCATTGGAATGCCTTTGCGCTTGCGCTTCTCATCAGCATGTTTCTCAAGATCGGTTGACTCAGCTGCAAAGCCTATACAGTATGGATATGGCTTACCAGCTTTAGTCTTTGCTGCTTTAGCAATATCGAGAAGAATGTCTGGATTGGCAACAAATTCTAGATTTGGTGCTTCATTTCCTTGGCGCTTGATCTTTTCTTTTGCAGGCGTAGCAATGCCCCAGTCAGCAACCGCAGCTACCGCAAAGAAGATATCGCAGTCAGTCGCTTTGAGAGTGGCAGCATGCATTTCCTTGGCACTAACCACGTTTGTGCGGGTAATTTGTCCAGTAGCTTCAAGCGGGGTATCAAGATCACATGGTCCAGCAATTAAATGAACTTGAGCACCAGCTTCAATAGCCGCTCTTGCAATAGCAAAACCCATTTTTCCTGAGCTGTGATTGGTAATGCCGCGCACTGGATCAATCGCTTCAAATGTAGGACCCGCTGTGATCAATACTTTTTTGCCAGCTAAAGATTTTTTCTGAAAGAAGGAGATGACTTGTTCAGTGATTTCGGCGGGCTCAAGCATTCTGCCCATACCAACTTCACCACAAGCTTGAAAACCGCTGGCGGGACCTAAGAGGGTAACGCCATCATCTAAAAGTCGGTTTGCACTTCTTTGGGTCGCCGCATGCTCCCACATCTGCTTATTCATTGCCGGGGTAAGTAGCAGGGGGCAGTCTCTGGCAAGGCAAAGCGTAGTTAATAAGTCATCAGCCAAGCCTAATGAAAGTTTGGCCATCAGATCAGCGCTTGCGGGAGCAATCAGAATGGCATCTGCTGAGCGAGATAGCTCAATGTGCGCCATATTATTTGGAATAGTGCTATCCCATTGGCTTAAGTAAACTGGATTGCCAGTGAGGGCCTGCATGGTTACAGGAGTAACAAACTGCTGGGCAGCCTCGGTCATCACGACTTGTACAGAAGCGCCTTCTTGCATCAATTGACGAGCAAGCTCAGGGGCTTTATATGCTGCAATGCCGCCAGAGATACCGAGAACGATCTTCTTATTTAAAAGTGATTGCATGGCGCCAGCTTAATGGGATTGGGCAGATTTGCCAAATGACTTACGTAATTCACCCCAAATGATGAGGGCCGCTCCAATACAGATGGCGCTATCGGCGATATTAAATGCTGGCCAATGCCAGTTGCCGTAATGCACATCAATAAAGTCGACTACAGCGCCATACATCACACGATCCAAGACATTTCCTAGTGCGCCACCCAAGATTAGGCTAAGAGCAATACAGAGCAATTTGTCGCTTTGGCTTTTATAAAGAAGCCAAATAATGTAGACAGATGCTGCTAGACCGAGAATAGTAAAGAACCAGCGCTGCCAACCAGAGCCTTGCGCCAGAAATGAAAATGCTGCACCAGGATTGAAGAGAAGCAACCAATTTAGGATGGGAAGAACTGGTTCAGGCACACCCATTTGCAAATTGCTTAGCGCGGACCACTTGCTAAGTTGATCTAGCAATAGGACGATCACAGCAATTGCTAGGTAACGAGGTAGAGCAAGACTTTTCATGTGGTGACTTCTTAAGCAAAGAGGCGATGATCACCATCACCAAATAGATTGCTAATGCAACGTCCACACAGTTCAGGGTGATCAGCATTGCTTCCTACATCTTTAGTGTGATGCCAGCAGCGGCCACATTTTTTGTATTGGCTGCCACGCACCAAGACTTCCAGTCCCTCATTGTTGAGCTCAATGTTGGCACTAGAGGTAATGGTCACAAAGCGTAAATCATCTTCCAATGAGTGCAAAATAGCGAAATCAATATCACCCACTTTGATCGTCAATTCTGCTTGCAATGATGAGCCTACATTGCCTGCTGCACGCTCCACTTCAATTGCTTTAGTCACCTCAGAACGGATTTCACGAATACGATCCCATTTGGCAAGCAATTCATCGGCGTGAGAAATTTGCGGGAACTTGCCAAACTCTTCCATGAAGATGGATTCTGCAGGATTGCTTCCTGTGCCATGTGGGAAATCTTTCCAAGCTTCTTCAGCCGTGAAGGAGAGGAATGGGGAGAGCCACTTTAAGAGATTGCGAGTGATGTGAAATAAGGCATTCTGTGCAGCACGGCGATCTGGTGAGTCCGGTGCGCTTGTATAGAGACGGTCCTTGAGAATGTCTAAATAGAAGCCACCCAAATCTTCAGAGCAGAAAGTCAACATGCGAGCAACTGCAGGTTGGAATTCATATGCCTTGTAATGGGCCTCAACATCATTCTGTAATTGATTAGCTAGGGCAACGGCGTAGCGATCGATTTCTAACCACTGATCAGCGGGCATCGTATGTTTGCTAGGATCAAAATCTGACAGGTTGGCTAATAAGAAGCGCAAAGTATTGCGAATACGGCGATAGCTTTCAGTAACGCGTTTGAGGATCTCATCCGAGATCGTCATTTCTCCAGAGTAGTCGGTTGAAGCAACCCAAAGGCGAATGATCTCAGCGCCCAGCTTATCTGCTACTTGTTGGGGGGCAATCACATTACCTACGGACTTACTCATCTTGCGGCCTTGGCCATCGACAGTAAAGCCGTGCGTAAGGAGTGCTTTGTAGGGCGGCTTGCCATCGAGCATAGCGCCAGTGAGCAAGGATGAGTGGAACCAACCGCGGTGTTGGTCGGAACCTTCTAGATATAAATCAGCTAAACGACCGTTTAGAGTTTCTGCTTCGGCAGTTAACAACTCATCGCGGTGTGAACCGCGAATGACGTGCCAGTGGGTTGTGCCAGAGTCAAACCACACGTCTAAGGTGTCGCGATTCTTTTCATATTGAGCAGCTTCGTCACCCAGTAATTCGGCAACTTCTAACTTCTGCCAGGCTTCAATACCCTCTTTTTCTACGCGCTTAGCAATCTCTTCAAGTAGTTCAACAGTGCGTGGATGTGGCTCACCACTTTCTTTGTGAACAAAGAAAGCCATTGGGACACCCCATTGACGTTGACGTGACAAAGTCCAATCAGGGCGATTGGCAATCATGCTGCTTAAACGTTGTTTGCCCCATGCTGGGAAGAACTCAGTGCTATCAATCCCTGCTAATGCAGTCTCGCGCAAGCTAGCTTTGCCATCAGATGGTTTTTTATCCATGCTCGCAAACCATTGTGATGTGGCGCGGTAAATAATGGGCGACTTATGGCGCCAACAATGCATATAGGAATGGGTATACGTTTTATCGCGTAGGAGGCTACCTGCTTCGCGCATGGCCTCAACAATCTTTGGATTTGCTTTCCAGATGTATTCGTTGGCAAAAAGTGGCAACCAAGATGCATACACACCATTGCCCATCACTGGGTTCAGAATATCTTTATCGGCAAGCTTGTTGGCCTTGCAGGACTTAAAGTCTTCCTCGCCATAAGCGGGCGCAGAGTGAACAACACCTGTGCCAGTATCGAGCGTGACGTATTCAGCTGGATAAATTGGTGACAGGCGCTTATAGCCCTCGTGCAAGGAAGCTAAGGGGTGCCAGAAGGAAATATTCGCAAGCTGGCTGCCAGTACAGGTTGCAATAACTTTACCTTCAAGACCGTAATCTTCTAAGCAAGTATCAACACGATCTTTTGCGAGGATTAATAATTTATCGCCAACATCAACTAGTGCATATGTGAGCTCTGGATTGACATTCATTGCCTGGTTTGCAGGAATAGTCCAAGGAGTTGTTGTCCAAATAACGATCTGACCCGGTTTATTTGGCAGCTCTTCAAGACCAAAAGCTTTTGCCAGTTGTGGGCGTTGTGCATCATCGAAAGCAAAGCCGACGTCAACGGTTGGGTCAGTTTTGTCTTGGTATTCCACTTCAGCTTCAGCGAGTGCAGAGCCGCAATCAAAACACCAGTTGACTGGTTTTAGGCCGCGGAAGACGTAGCCTTTTTTCCAAATCTTGCCCAGCGCTCGTATTTCATCTGCTTCGTTACGGAAGTTCATGGTGAGATAGGGGTTATTCCAATCTCCCAGTACGCCTAAACGTTCAAAATCTTTCTTCTGCTTTTCTACCTGGACATGAGCGTAAGCGCGCGCCTTAGATTGCACTTCAGCAGTCGGTAAATTTTTGCCAAATTCTTTTTCAATCTGAATTTCAATCGGCATGCCATGGCAATCCCAGCCAGGAACATAAACAGAGTCAAAGCCCATGAGCCAGCGAGACTTCACAATCATGTCTTTCAGAATCTTATTGACTGCATGACCAATATGAATGTCACCATTTGCATAAGGAGGTCCATCATGCAAGATGAACTTTGGCTGGTTTGCATGCGCTGCACGAATCTTTTCGTAGAGCTTATTTTTTTGCCATCCTGCAACCCACTGAGGCTCACGCTTGGCTAGATCTCCTCGCATTGGAAATGAAGTATCTAGTAGATTAACGGGATAAGAGTTTTCTTTTTCAGACATAAGCTTTTTTCTGGAAATAATTTCTGGCATGCGCTGCATCTGCTGCAATCGCTTGTGTAAGGGTTTCGAGGTCTGAGTACTTCGCCTCGTCACGTATTTTTTCTAATAGTTCTACAGTAATAATTTTTCCGTAAACATCCGCGTTGTAATCAAAAATATGGGTCTCAAGTAAAACCCTGCCCTCATCTTCTACTGTCGGCCTAACGCCCAAGCTGGCAACTGCTGGAAGAGGTTTCTCTGCGAGACCTAAAACCTGTGCCGTAAAGATTCCAGTTGTTGCCGGTTTGCGATGATGTAAGTGATTAGCAACTGCTAAATTCAAAGTAGGAAAGCCAAGCTGACGCCCCAGTTTTTGACCATGAATGACATGACCGGAAATTCCATAAGGACGACCTAATAACTTTTCAGCTAATTCCATATCTCCATTTGCAAGTGCAGTACGTAATGCTGAGCTGGAGATACGTTCACCATCTTGTTGAATGGTTTGAATGCTGAATACTTCAAAACCATATTTTTCACCAGCAGCTTTTAAGCTAGCAAAGTTACCTGCACGTTTTGCGCCATAGCAAAAGTCATCGCCAATCAAGAGCCACTTTGCGTTCAGTCTTTTGACAATAATTTCTGAAACAAATTCTTCGGGAGAAAGTTTGGCAAACGCAGAGTTGAAATGTTCAACAACAACACGATCAATTCCGAGGTTGGAAAGAGCGGCTAATTTATCGCGCAGATTCAAAATGCGGGGTGGTGCTTGTTCAGGAGAAAAGAATTCCTTTGGATGCGGCTCAAAGGTCATCACGCAGCTGACCAAGTCTCGCTCCTTCGCCCCATCAACGAGTTCTTTCAGCAGGGCGCGATGACCCCTGTGCACGCCATCGAAATTGCCGATGGTTAAGGCACAAGCTGGTCCTGCAGAAAACTGGGTGGGGCCACGGAATACGTTCACAAAATCGCTTTCAGGGTAGCCATCAATTATATTGTGGGCATGCCTTCTATCGTCACCTTAATCTCCGGCCGCGGATCTAATTTCGAGGCCATTGTCAAAACAGCTCAAAAAGAGCAATGGCCAGCTACATTTGCCGGGGTCATAGCGAATCACTCAGCGGCTAAGGGCCTTGATTTTGCTCGCTCGCAGGGTATCCCAGCCTTTGCCATTGACCATAAGGCGCATCCGACCCGCGAATCCTTTGATGCCGCTTTAATTGCACAGATTGATGCCTTGGGGGCTGATTTAGTGGTTCTTGCGGGCTTTATGAGAATTCTGACTCCAGGATTTATTCGTCATTTCGAGGGGCGATTGGTCAATATTCATCCTGCCTTACTGCCTGCCTTCCCTGGTTTACATACCCATGAACGGGCTTTGGAGGCGGGAGTGAAGGAACATGGCGCCACTGTTCACTTTGTGAATGAGGGTGTGGATGAGGGCCCCATCATCTGTCAGGCCTCTGTTCCAGTGCTTGATGGCGACGATCCAGACACTCTGGCCGCCCGTGTTTTGTCTGCTGAGCATCAAATTTACCCGCGGGCCGTAAAATGGTTCCTTGATGGACGATTGCGCATAGAAGGTAATCAAGTGAAGTTACAACCCCCGGAGTCGCAATTTTTTAAATTATGAGTGCAGAACGTCCACCCCGCAGATCTGGTAGCAGACTAGCCCCCCATAAAAGTTACGCAACGAAATCGAAAGATCCGTTGCGTCGTCCCGAGCGCCGCAATGCCAGCGGTAATCTCATTGCGCCCGAAGGGCAGAAGAATTTTTCAAACGCCAAAGCATTGCCACAGCATGCGATTCATCTTGAGCGTTTACTTCCAGAATTGCTTAGTTTTGAACAGCCAGCTGACCGAGTAGTCAGTCGTTATTTCAGAGAAGAGAAACAACTTGGAAATCGCGATCGTGCTTTGATTGCTGAAAGCGCATTTGCTATTTTACGTCGTAAAAATGAGTTCTCCCAATTCGCTTCTAGTGGTGAAGGCTCTCAGGCTAGACGCTTAGCCCTATTGGGTTTGCTGTCTGCTCTGTCTGAAGGCGGGCTAGGTTCTGCTAATCGTGCTGAGAGCGCAATTGCTGATTTAGCACACGTACTGAAGACGGGAGAATATGAGTGGCTGCAACGTTTTGCAACAGTTGATCCCGCAGCATTAAATCCTCTCGTGCGGAACAATTTGCCAGAGTGGTTATGGGATGCATTCGGCAAATATCCTGGTGAGGAATCTCGCGAAGAACTGGCTAAGTCATTAATGCATCCAGCGCTTTTAGATTTACGTGCGAACACCATGAAAACCAATCGCGAAGAGTTGCTCGCACAGATGAATGCATTGGGTGGTCGCTACCAAGCAATCCCAACTCCATACGCGCCTGATGGTGTGCGCATCATGGGTAAGCCAGCTTTACAAAATACTGCAGGCTTTAAAGCGGGCATGTTTGAAGTGCAAGATGAAGGCAGTCAACTCTTGGCTTACTTGCTCGCACCTAAGCGCGGCGAGATGGTCGTTGACTTTTGCGCTGGTGCCGGCGGTAAGACTTTGGCGATTGGAGCGATCATGCGCTCCACAGGGCGTTTATATGCCTTGGATACGTCAGAGCGCCGCTTAGCCAATTTGAAGCCGCGGCAGGCTCGTAGCGGCCTCTCAAATGTCCATCCGGTGTGGATTGATAGTGAGAACGACGCCAAGATCAAGCGCTTGGCCGGAAAGATTGATCGTGTTCTGGTAGATGCCCCTTGTAGTGGAATGGGTACTTTGCGCCGCAATCCAGACTTGAAGTGGCGCCAGACCCCAGAAGGGGTGTTAGAGCTAAATCAAAAGCAAAGAAGCATCTTGGCCTCCGCGGCCCGTCTGTTAAAGCCAGGCGGACGTTTGGTTTATGCCACCTGCAGCCTATTGCCTCAGGAAAATCAGGCAATTGCCGAGGAATTTTTGGCAAATCACCCGCAATTTGAGGTTGTTCCAGCCGCAGAAGTTCTTAAGCCATTGTTTCCAAAGGAAAAATTACCTTTAGGATGCAGCCTCGATAATCCTTGGTGGCAGTTATGGCCGCATATTCACGGAACAGACGGCTTCTTTGGGGCGGTATTCCAGAAGAAAGTTGCTGCACCAGTTCCCAAGTCTGAAATAGGCGATGAAAAAGAGACTAAGGTCAAAAACAAGAAGGCGCCTAAAGAACTAAAATAGAGTTTTAGACCTCTTTAGGGATTCCCTTTTGAATACAGCTTCAGGTTTTGATTTGTTCCTCCATTGGCTTGCGAATGGATATTTGGATTGGTCTTGGTGGAAGATTATCGTTTTCACTCTGATAGTCACTCACATCACGATTGCAGCAGTCACTATTTACTTGCACCGCTGCCAAGCGCATCGTGCTCTAGAACTGCATCCTATCGTCTCTCATTTTTTCCGTTTTTGGCTTTGGCTAACTACAGGCATGGTTACCAAAGAATGGGCTGCGATTCATCGCAAGCACCATGCTAAATGTGAGACAGTCGACGATCCACATAGCCCACAAGTTTTAGGAATTAATACTGTTCTCTCTCGTGGCGCTGAGCTCTACAAAAAAGAAGCTGCCAATCAAGAGACTTTAGACAAGTTTGGACATGGCACGCCTGATGACTGGGTTGAGCACAACATCTATTCCAAGTTCTCTTGGCAGGGAGTTGCCATCATGCTCATCATTGATGTGTTTTTATTTGGTGCAGTTGGTTTAACTGTTTGGGCAGTACAAATGCTGTGGATCCCAATTACTGCTGCCGGAGTCATTAATGGTATCGGCCACTTTTGGGGTTATCGCAGCTTTGACTGTGAAGATGCCTCCAGAAATATTGTGCCTTGGGGTATTTTGATTGGTGGCGAAGAATTGCATAACAATCATCACACCTTCGCAACTAGTGCGAAGCTATCTAACAAATGGTACGAGTTTGATATTGGTTGGATGTATATCCAGATCATGAGCGCTGTTGGTTTAGCTACGGTGAAGAAGACCCCACCCAAGCCAGTATTAAGCGACTTGCGTCCCGCCGATCAAAATACTCTTGAAGCTATCATCGCGAACCGCTATGAAATCATGGCGCGTTATAGCAAGACATTGCGCCGCTTCTTCAATAATGAAGTTCAGCACATGCAAGTCTTGGCAGCGCATCTAGGCGATGCTCGCACTTGGTTGGCTAAAGATGAATCACGCCTGAGTGCAGAAGAGAAGGTGAAGTTAGAAGAACTTATGGCTAGCAATGCGCAGCTACGCAAAATGATTGAGATGCGCCGTGATCTCCAGGCCATCTGGGGTCGCTCTAGTGCCACCAAAGAGCAATTGCTTTCTCAGTTGCACACTTGGTGTCAGCATGCAGAAGAAAGTGGCTTATCAAGTCTGCGTGAGTTCTCTTTGCGTCTACGTCGCTACGCTTAAATCAATTTCTAGATAATAAAAAACCCGCTGATGTAGCGGGTTTTTTATTTGCTGCCAGTAAGTATTTAATTAATGCCTTACTTCAGCTTTGTTTCTTTGTAAGCAACGTGCTTGCGAATAGTAGGATCGAACTTCATGATCTCCATTTTCTCAGGCTTTGTACGCTTGTTTTTTGAAGTTGTGTAGAAGTGACCAGTACCTGCTGATGACTCTAACTTGATTTTTTCTCTGCCGCCTTTAGCCATTTATGCGCTCCTTAAATTTCGCCACGTGCACGTAGATCAGACAACACAGCATCGATGCCGTTCTTGTCGATAACGCGCAAACCAGCATTGGTTAAGCGCAAGCTAATCCAACGGTTTTCAGATTCAACCCAGAAACGACGGTTTTGCAAATTCGGCAAAAAGCGACGCTTCGTTTTATTGTTTGCATGGGATACATTGTTGCCAACCATCGGCTTCTTCCCAGTGACTTGGCAAACTTTTGCCATGACATAACTCCATTAATTGCGAAAAAAGAAGATTGTATCAGTCCCAGCCCATTTTGGGCTAGCCTTAAATAGCTTTCTTGAGGGGGAATTGGAAATAAGGCATGTGCCTAGATACAATTTTGGTTAATAAGTTAGTGATTACTATCATTTATTACCATTATCCATAAGGCCAGAATCTAAAAAAGAGAAAAAACCACTGCCACTCACAATGCAATGATCTAGTAGCTGAATATCCACCATTTGTAAGGCGTTTGCCAACAGTTTCGTAAGTTCCTGGTCAGCATTGCTAGGTAAAGGATTGCCGCTAGGGTGGTTATGAGCAACGATCAGGGCGCTGGCATTTTTGGCAAGGGCCTCTTTGAGGATTTCGCGGGGGTAGATGGCTGTTTGGGTGATCGACCCCCTAAACAGCTCATCACATTCGATCAAATGGAGGCGTGAGTCCAGATAGAGGCATAGGAATACCTCATGTGGGAGGCGACCTATTTTTGCCTGCAAGAACTCTCTAACGTGGTTGGGTGATGAAAAGATAGGGTCTTGGCTTAGACCGTCTTCAAGGCTGCGCTTAACAAGTTCATATGCCGCCTGAATTTGTGACCATTTGGAGAGTCCCATGCCGTGTATTCGGGTGAATTCTTCAGGAGAGCTCAGCAATAAGCGGGGCAAGCTTCCAAAATGGTGCAGTAGATCTTTGGCTAGAGCAACAGCGCTTTTACCCTGTACCCCAACCCGCAAAAAGATGGCCAGTAGTTCAGCATCAGAAAGTGATGCAGCACCATTTAAGCGTAGTTTTTCTCGGGGCTGCTCATTTTTGGGCCAAGCTGTAATTGGGGAGTGCACAGCTAGCGCAGGCCTAGATACAATTACCTTATGACTAAGCTTACTGTTTTGCCTAATTCCTTTTTGACACTCAATTACCGGCTCACTTTGCCCAGTGGGGATGATTACATCAATACTTTTATTGATCGCCCTGCGACGATTTTGATGGGATCTGGACAATTTGCTCCTTGTTTTGAAAATGTCTTGCTTGGTTTAGCTGTTGGTGAGAAAAAAAGTGCGCTGCTTGCGCCTGAAGAAAGCTTTGGTGAGCGCAAAGAAGATTTAGTGCAATGGGTATCTCTGAAAGCGCTTAAAGAAGGTCGTGATGACGACGTGGAATTTAATCCAGGCGATGTCATTGAGTTCAATGCACCGGGCGGCGCTCAATACGCAGGTGTATTGCAATCGATTACTGAAGAAGGGGCTTGGTTTGACTTTAATCATCCCTTGGCAGGAAGACCAATAAGCTTTGAAGCAGAAATTGTGGCGATTTTGTAAACTATGAGTGATTTCAATAGCGCAGAAATTTTGATGGCCCAGCCGCGTGGTTTTTGCGCGGGCGTGGATCGTGCGATCAATATCGTCAATGAAGCACTCAATCGTTTTGGTGCGCCTATATACGTTCGCCATGAAATCGTTCACAACGCTTACGTTGTGAACGAGTTGCGTGATAAGGGCGCAGTATTCGTAGATGAATTGCATGAAGTTCCTAAGGGCGGCATCGTGGTATTTAGTGCACATGGTGTTTCTCAGGAAGTTCGCAAGGATGCAGAAGCTAGAGGGCTGCAGGTGTATGACGCCACATGCCCATTGGTAACTAAAGTTCATCTTGAAGTGGTGAAAATGTGCAAAGATGGCTTTACGGTATTGATGATTGGTCATCAAGGGCACCCCGAGGTTGAGGGCACTATGGGGCAGGTCAAAGAAGGCATTTTCTTGATTGAGAAGCTTAGCGATGTGAGCTCTTTGACATTTCCAGCTGATGAAAAGATTGCATTTGTTACCCAGACAACGCTCTCAGTAGATGAGACCAAAGAAATTGTTGAAGCGTTAACCAAAAAGTTTCCCAATATTGTTCAGCCTCGAAAACAAGATATTTGTTATGCCACTCAGAATCGTCAAGATGCTGTGAAATTTATGGCACCTCAGGTTGAGGTGGTAATTGTGGTGGGAAGTGCGACGAGCTCAAACTCCAATCGTTTGCGTGAACTTTCTGAAAAGCTCGGCGTTCCTTCTTACATGGTAGATGCCCCTGAGCAACTCAAGCCAGAATGGTTTGCTGGTAAAAAACGGGTTGGGTTGACTGCGGGTGCATCTGCTCCAGAAAGTCTGGCTCAGTCTATTGTCAGTCGCATTCAGGAGTTTGGACCAAGAAGCGTACGCGCCCTTGATGGTGTAGTTGAGGACGTTACCTTTTCATTGCCTAAAAATTTAGTTGATTGAAGTATCCATTCATAACAGAGGAGCTACACATGATCAAATCACCCATTACTTTTACATGCAGCGCTCTTGCTTTGGCAACTTCAGCTTTGCTGCTGACTGCTTGTGGCAAGGGTGGCGGTAAGTCTGCTACAGCCCCAGTTGACGGCGTTGAGGTAAAGATCGGCCACGTTGCCCCTCTCACTGGACCTATTGCCCACTTGGGCAAGGACAATGAGAATGGTGCCCGACTCGCGCTAGAGGAGATCAATAAAGCGGGCTTAACGATTGATGGAAAAAAAGTAGTTCTGACTTTGGTCCCTGAAGATGATGCTGAAGATCCAAAGACGGCTACGCAAGTCGCACAAAAATTAGTAGATGCCAAAGTAGTGGGAGTAGTTGGTCACCTCAATTCTGGAACAAGTATTCCGGCATCACGTATTTATAGCGATGCAGGCATTACCCAGGTTTCTCCATCCGCGACAAACCCTGATTACACCAAGCAAGGCTTTAAAACGACCTATCGCTTAGTAGCGACTGATGCCCAGCAAGGTCCGGCACTGGCTAATTACGTTGCTAATAATTTGAAAGCAAAAACTGCAGCCATCATTGACGACTCTACCCAGTACGGTAAAGGTTTGGCTGATGAGTTTGAGAAAACAGTAAAAGCCGCTGGTGTGAAAGTGGTGACTCGTGAGGCGAGCAATAACAAGGCTACTGATTTCAAGGCGATCTTGACTAAGATTAAAGGTAGCAAACCCGATGTCATTATGTATGGAGGTATGGATGCTACCGGCGGCCCATTAACCAAGCAAGCTGCTGAGTTGGGTATTAAGGCCAAGGTGGTTGGTGGTGATGGTATGTGTACAGAAAAGCTTGCCGAGTTGGCTGGTGAGGCTGTGGTCAATGTGACTTGCTCCGAAGCGGGTATGGCTTTATCAAAGATGGCTCAAGGAGCTGACTTCCAGAAGCGTTACAAAGAGCGCTTTAACTCTGATGTACAGATTTATGCGCCTTTCACCTATGACGCTGTCTATGTCTTGGTAGATTCTATGAAGCGTTCAAACTCAACCGATCCTGCAAAGATTTTGGCTGCTATGCCTGATACAAAAATGCAGGGCTTGATCGGTAATATTGCTTTTGATAACAAAGGCGATATGAAAGAGGGTGTGATTACCTTGTACGACTTCAAGGACAAAAAGAAAACAGTTCTTGAAGTTATTAAGATGTAATGACCTTTCAATTAAGAATAGCGCCGCTCATGCGGTGCTATTTTTTTATTAAGACTCAATAAATCCTCGACCCCAATGGATATCTTTCTCCAACAGATCATTAATGGCTTAGTACTTGGCAGCATCTACGCCTTGATCGCATTGGGTTACACCATGGTGTATGGCGTATTAGGGATTATTAATTTTGCGCATGGCGAAGTGCTAATGATTGGCGCAATGGTTTCGCTGTCGCTATTGCGCTTGATTCTGAACTTAACTATCGATTTGCCGGGTTGGCTGACGCTATTAATCGTATTACCCGTGACAATGGCGGTTTGCGCAGGATTAAGTTATTGGATCGAGAGAATTGCTTACCGCCCCCTGCGCAATGCACCACGCTTGGCGCCACTGATATCAGCCATCGGCATGTCTATCTTGTTGCAAACGATTGCAATGATGATTTGGTCGCGTAATCCCATGACCTATCCGCAGTTGTTACCTTCCGCTCCAATTGATTTATGGGGAAGTGGCGCCAGCATTACTGGTAAGGAAATTGTGATCATCGTAGTGGCCTTGGTGGTAATGTCAGGCTTACTGTTTTTGGTGGAAAAAACAAAACTTGGCAGAGCGATGCGGGCTACTGCTGAGCAAACTCAAATTGCTGCATTGATGGGTGTTAATCCAAATCGTGTGATCTCCATTACTTTTATGTTGGGCGGGGCTCTGGCTGGTTTAGCGGGCGTCATGATTGCGAGCAACTATGGCAATGTCCATTTTTATATGGGCTTCATTCCTGGCCTCAAAGCTTTCACTGCTGCTGTTCTTGGCGGTATTGGCAATTTACAGGGTGCGATGCTGGGAGGGTTGCTTCTGGGTTTGATTGAAGCTTTGGGTGCTGGTTATATTGGCGAGCTTACTGGTGGAGTTTTTGGTTCAAACTATCAAGATATCTTTGCATTCCTAGTTTTGATCTTGGTATTAGTGTTGCGACCTACTGGTTTATTGGGCGAGAAGGTCTCAGATCGTGCCTAAGATTTTTGTCTCTAATCGACTTAGTCGTTCTACGTACCTATGGCTTGGATTGATTGCTTTAGTACTTTTGCCTTGGATCGTTGGTGCTAGTGGTGGGAACTATTGGGTTCGGGTGCTCGATTTTGCCTTGCTATATATCGTTCTCGCTCTGGGCTTGAATGTGGTTGTGGGTTTTGCAGGTCTTTTGGATTTAGGCTATATCGCCTTTTATGCCCTAGGCGCATACAGCTATGCCTTAATGGCTTCTCCGCATTTACCAACGCATTTTGAAACTATTGCAGCTACATTTCCAGAGGGAATGCATTTTTCCCCTTGGATGGTTGCGGTGTTCTCGATTATTTTGGCCGCCTTATTTGGCTTGATATTAGGATTTCCGACACTCCAGTTACGCGGTGATTATTTAGCAATTGTCACTTTGGGTTTCGGTGAAATTATTCGTATCTTAATGAATAACTTAGATCGTCCTTTAAATCTCACCAATGGCCCTAAGGGAATTTCTGGAATAGATCCTATTCACCTATTTGGCATCTCATTTGCGAAGCCCTTAGATTTAGGCTTCATACAAATCCCGGGTTTGTATTTGGTGTTTTATTTGTTTCTACTGTTAGCAATTACAGTGGCGATTGTTTGTTTGCATTTACAGGACTCACGTATCGGACGTGCCTGGATTGCAATTCGTGAAGATGAGATTGCCGCCAAAGCCATGGGTATCAATACCCGCAATATGAAGTTGCTTGCCTTTGCAATCGGTGCCTCATTCGCTGGAGTGGCGGGTGTCCTATTTTCTGCCTTTCAGGGCTTTGTCTCCCCGGAATCATTTACGCTCTGGGAGTCGATCGTAGTCCTGGCCATGGTGGTTCTAGGTGGTATTGGCCATATTCCAGGAGTTATCTTGGGGGCTGTTCTTTTGGCAGTGTTTCCGGAAGTCTTGCGTGGTATTGCACAGCCAGTGCAACAGTTTCTATTTGGCCATGTCATTGTCGATGTGGAGATCATCCGTCAATTAATTTATGGGCTCGCTTTGATTTTGATCATGCTGTATCGCCCAGGTGGTATTTGGCAAAAACGCCGAGGTGGCAAGTGACTACTTCAATACTTTTAGATGTGACGGATGTTTCTAAACGCTTTGGTGGAGTACAAGCGCTAGATTCAGTAGGCTTGCAGGTGCCACAAGGAGCAATTGTTGGCTTGATTGGTCCCAATGGTGCCGGCAAGACTACTTTCTTTAACGTCATTACCGGTTTATATCCTGCAGACTCTGGCATCTTTTTGTTTAATGGCAAATCGTATTTTCCAGAGTCAGTATCTGAAGTGACTAAGTCTGGCTTGGCTAGAACATTCCAAAATATTCGTCTTTTTGGTGAAATGTCTGTTCTTGAAAATGTGATGGTGGGATGTCACTGTCGCACTAAGTCAGGACTTCCAGGCGCAATCTTTCGCTTTCCGTCTACAAAGCGTGAAGAGCGAGCGATACGAGATAAGGCAATGCAGTTATTGGCTTACGTAGGCTTGGGTGATTTTGCTCAGATGGAGGCACGCAACCTTTCATATGGGCATCAGCGTCGCCTTGAAATAGCGAGGGCGTTAGCTACCGAACCAAAGCTCTTGGCATTAGATGAGCCGGCTGCGGGCATGAATGCTACTGAGAAATTAGAGCTTCGCGAATTGTTATTGCGTATCCGGGCTGACGGTAAAACGATCTTACTCATTGAACATGATGTAAGTTTGGTGATGGGGATTTGCGACAGCCTAACCGTGCTGGATTACGGCAAAGTAATTGCCTCAGGAAAGCCTGCAGATGTGCGGGTCCATCCAGAAGTGATCAGAGCCTATCTTGGTCAGGGAGCTGCTTGATGAGCGCCTTATTAGCAGTAAAGGATCTCAAAGTTTCTTATGGCGGAATTAATGCCGTCAAAGGAATTGATTTGCATGTGAATCATGGCGAGCTCGTTGCATTGATTGGCGCTAATGGCGCTGGTAAGAGTTCGAGCTTAAAAGCAATCGCAGGCTTGATCACACCATCTGCCGGTGAAATTGATTTTGCAAATCATGCAACTAAAAAGTTACCAGCTTATGAATTAGTGCACTTAGGGTTGGGTATGGTTCCGGAAGGCCGCGGCGTCTTCAAACGTATGACTATTTTGGAAAACCTCCAAATGGGCGCTTACCTCCAGTCGGATGCCAAAGAAATCGAGCGCAAACTCGAAGAGGTATATTCATACTTCCCGAGATTAAAAGAACGTTTATCTCAGCTGGCTGGGACTCTTTCAGGCGGTGAGCAGCAAATGGTTGCTATGGGTAGGGCGATGATGGCCCAACCTAAGCTATTGCTGCTCGACGAGCCCTCCATGGGGCTCTCACCGATCATGGTAGAAACCATTTTTGATGTGATTCGCAGTCTATCGGGTGGCGGTATGACTATTTTGCTGGTGGAGCAAAATGCTCGCCTAGCACTACAGATGGCTGACCGAGCTTATGTCATGGAAAGTGGATTAATAACGCTGAGCGGCTCCGGAAAAGAACTATTGGAGGACTCTCGAGTCCGTGCAGCCTACTTGGGTGAGTAGGCTGATAGCTTGTTTAAGCTACTTCTTTGAGTAACTCGCGCAGCATATTACACATCTGACGAATTTCATCATCAGATACATTCAAGGCAGGCATAAAGCGTAATAAGTTTGGTCTTGGTGAGTTAATTAATAATCCTTCAGGACTGCGATCGCGCGCTAGTTCAACTAGTTTCGGACCAACGTCTTTTCCAAGCATCAGCGCGCGTAGTAAACCTGACCCACGCTCACCTTCGAGATTAAATTCTGCACAAAGCTTGAGTAATTCAGACTTGAGTAACTCGCCTTTGGCCTTAACGTTATCTAAAAATCCTGGCGCTAAGAGTTGTTCAATGACACTAATACCGACAGCAGTCATCAGTGGGTTGCCGTTATAGGTGCCACCTTGATCGCCTGGCACAAAGCAGGCCACTGCATCTGTTGCCAATAAAGCGGCCAAGGGTACGCCACCGCCAATGCCTTTTCCTAAGGTCATGATGTCTGGCTCAATACCGTAGTTTTGGTAGGCAAAGAGCGCACCTGTACGCCCACAGCCAGCCTGCACTTCATCGGCAATGAATAGGATGTTATTTTCTTTGGTGAACTTGCGCAGTTCACGCATAAATTCTGGAGTAGTTGGAATGACGCCGCCTTCACCTTGAACAGGTTCAAGCATGACCGCAACTGTTTTGTCGGTCACCAGTTTTTTAACGGATTCCAAATCATTTAAATCTGCTTTAGGAAATCCTGCCACTTGTGGAGCAAACATTGTGTCCCAGTTTGGCTTACCAGAGGCGCTCATCGTTGCTAATGTGCGGCCATGAAAACTGTGATCAAAGGTAATAATTTCAAAGGCGCCGGATTTGTTTAGTTGGCCCCATTTGCGCGCCAATTTAATGGCGCCTTCATTGGCTTCAGCACCGCTGTTGGCAAAAAATACTTTATCAAAGCAGCTGTTTTGAGTCAGTAGATTGGATAAGCCAAGCATGGGTTCGTTATAGAACGCAGGACTTGGATTAATCAGTTTTTTTGCTTGTGCATTGAGTGCCTCAATCATTCCTGGATTGCAGTGCCCCAAGCAATTGACTGCCCAACCTTGCAAGAAATCTAGATAGCGTTTGCCATTGTTGTCCGTTAGCCATGAACCATTGCCCTCGACCATGGTGACTTCTGGACGTGGGGTAATGAACATCACTGAATGATGATCGATGGCTTTAGTTGGCTTATTCATGCTGATTTAGTGGTCAATAAGGTCAAATGAAGTGTCTATTATCTAACTGAATGGGATTTATGTCGCAGGACTTAAGCTGTCGCTAAATCGGCCGCGCTAGTGAAGGAGTCGGCAAAGAACTCTTCCTCTGGCAATTGGCACTTGGCTAAGAAGTCGTTTCTGGCGGCATTGACCATTACTGGGGCTCCACAGGCATAAACCTGAAAATTCTTCATGTCGAGGTGGTCTGTCATGACGGCTTGGTGTACAAAGCCTGTACGACCCTGCCAGGTATCTTCTGGTAAGGCATCAGAAATCACGGGGATGTACTCAAAGTCAGCAATGGCTGTTTCCCAAGATTTGCATAAATCGTCCAAATACAAATCGCTTGGACGACGACCGCCCCAATATAAATGAATCGGGCGATGAATTTTCTTTGCCTGCATTTGTTCGATGATGGATTTAATTGGAGCAAAGCCTGTACCAGCAGCAACAAAGATGATCGGTTTTTTAGAGTCTTCTCTTAAGAAGAAGCTTCCTAATGGACCTTCAAAGCGCAAGATATCTTTTTCTTTTAGAGCGGGTGTGACGGCACCAAAAACAAAGTCCGTAAATAAGCCGCCAGGTAAATGACGAATATGTAGCTCAAGCGGACCTTCTTGCTCAGGTGCATTGGCAATTGAGTAAGCACGGCGTTGACCATCTTTGAGTAAAAACTCTAAATATTGACCGGCTAGGAATTGGAAGCGCTCGGCAGCCGGCAGTTGGAGCTTGAGAATAGCCACATCATCACTAGGCTTGTTGATGGTATTGACACGGCAAGGCATCTTACGAATCGCAATATCGCCAGCCCCTTGGACTTCACGAGCTTCAATCAGTAGGTCTGACTGGGGGCGGGAGCAACAAAACAAAATGCCACCAGCTGTTTCATCGGACTTACTCAAAGCACTTTCGCTATGCTGACCATGAGTGACTTGACCCTCTAAAACTTTACCCTTGCACGAGCCACAAGCACCATTTTTACAGCCATAGGGCAGGCTGATCCCTTGACGCAGGGCGGCCTCCAGCAGGTTTTCATCTGGATTGACGGTAAATTGTTTGCCGCTCGTTTTGAGCGTGACTTGATAAGACACTCTCATTCCTTTCAATAAATCGTTACGATGTTACTTATGCAATCTTTTGGTAAACCTTCAATCCTGATTATTGGCTGCGGAGATATTGGTCTTCGAGTAGCTAAACAGCTATCGCGGAGCCATCGTGTTTTTGCACTCACTTCTCAACAGAATCGCTTTCAGGAGCTGAGGAGGGTTGGCGCAATCCCTATTTTGGGTAATCTGGATCATCCAGAGTCCTTATGGCGCCTTAGTGGTTTAGCTCAAACCGTCATTCATTTGGCACCACCTCAAAATGGTGGAAATCGCGATTACCGAACCCGCAACCTACTTCGAATTTTAGCCCAAGGCTCTAATACCGTCAGGCGCCTCATTTATATCAGCACCACCGGTGTCTATGGCGATCACAGAGGCGGCAAGGTGAGTGAAGCAACCCCAGTCAGCCCCCAAAGTGAGCGCGCTCAAAGAAGGGTTGATGCTGAGCGAATGCTTCGTTTGTGGGCGCCTGCTCACGGGGTGGCTTTAACCATTCTGCGTGTTCCGGGGATTTACGCCGCTGACCGTCTGCCAATTGAGCGCCTGCAAGCAAAAACACCAGCGCTATTGCCAGAGGAAGATGCTTACTCTAATCATATTCATAGTGATGATCTAGCCCGGCTGGTCTGTGCGGCCGTTTATCACGGCAAACCCCAGCGCATCATCAATACATGTGATGGTGGTGAAACCAAAATGGGTGATTACTTCGATGAGGTGGCTGATGCCTTTGGGCTGGAAAGGCCAACTCGATTACCAGGTGCTGAGTTGCAAAAAATCGTTAGCCCGATGCTTTGGTCTTTTATGCGCGAATCACGCCGAGTAACCAACACTCGTTTGCATGAACTTAAAACACCACTACGCTATCCCAGCGTAGGGCACTTTCTGAAAACTATTTCCAAGAATCCTTAAGACCAACAGTACGATTGAATACTGGCTTGCCAGGTTTGGAATCATTCTTATCGGCAACAAAGTAGCCATGACGCTCAAACTGGAAGCGATCTTCGGCTTTAGCATCTGTCATGCAAGGCTCTAAGTAAGCATTGATCGTTTGCATGGAGTTCGGATTAATCGCATCTAAGAAGTTCTTATCACCACTATCTGGGTGCGGGTCACTAAAGAGGTGATCGTATAAGCGCACTTCAGCAGGGATGGCTTCAGCAGCGCTAATCCAATGAATATTGCCCTTAACCTTGTAATTGTTAGAGCCAGCAGTCCCGCTCTTGCTATCTGGGAAATGGGTCACATTGACTTGGGTTACATTGCCCTGAGCATCAGTTTCAAAACCGGTGCACTCCACTACAAAGCCATGGCGTAAACGGACGCGGCTGCCAGGCTGATCGCCAATAGGTGGATAGAGTCTGAAGAATCCCTTAATAGGTTCTTGCATAAAGTCATCTGCTTCAATCCATAGTTCACGCGTGAAATTAAATTCGCGATTACCCCATTCTGGATGATTGGGGTGGCGTGGGGCTGAGCATGCTTCTTTTGCCAAGGCATCAAAGTTTTCTACGACAAGCTTGAGCGGTTTGAGTACTGCAGTCGCTCGCGGTGCTCTCACTTCTAGATCGTCACGCAAGGCTTGATCTAGGGTGCTCATATCAATCCAGCTATCTGCTTTGGATACGCCAATACGTTCACAGAACAAGCGAATACTTTCTGGGGTGTAACCACGACGACGGATGCCAACGATGGTTGGCATCCGCGGATCATCCCAGCCTTCAACATGATTTTCTTCCACTAGTTGCAACAACTTGCGTTTGCTAGTGATGGTGTAAGTCAGATTTAAGCGAGCGAACTCATATTGATGCGGTACGGGGTCTTTGAAAACACCCAATTCTTTTAGGGAATTCACAATCCAGTCGTAGAGCGGACGATTGTTCTCAAACTCTAGCGTGCAGATGGAGTGGGAGACATTCTCTAGGGCATCAGAGATGCAATGGGTGAAGTCATAGAGCGGGTAAATACACCATTTACTGCCGGTGCGATGGTGATCGGTATGGCGGATGCGATATACGACTGGATCACGCATTACGATATTGGGGTGTGACATATCAATCTTCAGGCGCAACACATGCTCACCATCTTTGAATTTGCCATCACGCATTTCGCGAAACAAAGCGAGATTTTCTTCTGGACTGCGATCGCGATAGGGGCTATTTTTTCCAGCTTGGCCGAAGTTACCGCGATTGGTGTGGATGTCATCAGCACTTTGGCTGTCAACATACGCTTTACCATCCTGAATTAGGATCTCGGCAAACTCATACAGTTTGTCAAAATAGTCGCTTGCGTGATACAGATTGGTTCCCCAATCAAATCCTAACCACTTCACAGCATCCAAAATACTGTCGGCGTACTCAATATCCTCTTTTACAGGGTTGGTGTCATCCAGGCGCATATTGCATCGAGCGCCACCAGCTTGATTGTTGTAATCAGCAGCTAAACCAAAGTTCAGGCAGATACTTTTGGCGTGACCAATGTGCAAATAGCCATTAGGCTCAGGCGGAAAACGGGTAATGATTGAGGGAATCGGCTGCCCAGCTAAATTTGTACGCTGTGAAAAAGCACCGCTTGCCAAATCATGATCGATGATCTGGCGTAAGAAATTAGATGGCTCCGCTACAGCGCCGGCATTTACTTTAGAGGGTTTGCTATCTTGGGACATAGCCACATTGTAGAGAAAACCCCCGACTTATAAAGAAAAAGCCCGCAAACTGCTGCGGGCTCATTTCTGGAGAGGTGAGCGGGAATTAATCCTCCACGAACGCCTCTTCGCGAGTTTTCTTCACCGCTGGCAGAGCCACGATCACCACCAAGAGGGCTGCTGCGATCAGCAAACCTAAAGAAAGTGGGCGGGTTACAAAGGTGGTGAAGTCACCGCGAGATAGCAATAGGGCGCGACGGAAGTTCTCTTCCATCATTGGCCCCAAAACAAAGCCCAAGAGCAAGGGAGGAGGTTCGCAACCCAGTTTGAAGAAGAGGTAACCAATGATGCCAAATGCTGCGGTTACATATACATCAAACACAGTGTTGTTTACGGTATAGACGCCGATACAGCAGAAAACCAGAATGGCTGGGTACATGAAGCGATAAGGAATCTTCAGTAACTTTACCCAGATACCAATCAAGGGCAAGTTCAAGAGAATCAACATCACGTTACCAATCCACATGGAAGCGATCAGACCCCAGAACAAAGCAGGGTTGCTGGTCATGACTTGTGGGCCAGGCTGAATATTATGAATAGTCATCGCGCCAACCATTAATGCCATCACTGCGTTTGGTGGGATACCTAAGGTAAGTAAAGGAATAAATGATGTTTGAGCAGCAGCATTGTTGGCTGACTCTGGACCAGCTACACCCTCAATCGCACCTTTACCAAACTCATGGCTGTATTTGGAGGATTTCTTCTCGACAGAGTAGGCGCCGAAAGATGCCAAGGCTGCTCCTCCGCCTGGCAGGATGCCTAAAATTGAGCCAATAAAAGTACCACGCAAGATAGACGGAATCATGCGTTTGACGTCTTCCTTGGTAGGAATCATGGTGGTCATCTTATTGAGGAAGCCTTCGTCCTCATCGGTCTTCTCAAGGTTGCCCATGATTTCTGCGAAGCCAAATACGCCCATCGCAACGGCCACGAAACCAATGCCGTCACTTAATTCAGGAATATCAAACGCATAGCGGGAAACGCCAGAGTTCACGTCAGTACCGATCAAGCCCATTAACAAGCCAAGCACAATCATGCCAATTGCCTTGACCAAAGAGCCAGAGGCCAAAACAACTGCGCCAATTAAGCCCAGAACCATCAGTGAAAAGTATTCAGCAGGACCAAACTTAAATGCGAGTTGAGAGAGTGGGGCAGCAAATGCGGCCAATACTAAAGTGGCTACGCAACCGGCAAAGAAGGAGCCCATACCGGCAGTAAACAAGGCAACACCCGCTCGACCATTTCTGGCCATTTGATAACCATCGATCGCCGTAACCACCGAGGATGTTTCTCCTGGAATGTTCAGCAAAATCGCAGTAGTAGACCCGCCGTATTGTGAGCCATAGTAAATGCCAGCCAACATAATCAAGGCAGCGATTGGAGGTAAGGCATAGGTTGCAGGCAACAACATCGCGATAGTCGCGATTGGGCCAAGACCTGGCAATACGCCAATCAAAGTTCCCAAGACACAGCCAATCAGGCAGTACAAGAGATTTTGTAAAGTAAATGCGGTATCGAAACCGAGGGCTAAATTAGCAAATAAGTCCATTTTCAGTATCCCGATTCGTTATTGTTGTAAGAAGAAAGGCAGCAACGGGAACTGTAATTTCAGGCCCAGCACGAATACCGAATAAGTGAAAACAATCAGGAATGTGGCGTTAACTAAAGTGCCCTTCCAGTGGAATTCATGACTTGCGCTAGCAGACATGAATACCAGTACAAAAACAGCCACAACAAAGCCCATCGTTGGTAAAAGGATGCCGTACAAAACAACTGAGCCGGTAATCAGCCCAATAATTCTCCAGTTAAACGGAGGAATCTTTTCAATAGCGGCTTTGGCGCTGAAAGATTTAACCAGTATTAAGAGACCTAAGGCCGTCATTACTAGGCCAAGCCAGAATGGGAAATACCCGGGCCCCATCTTAGCGGCTGTACCCATTTGATATTGGGTGGCCATATAGGTAAAAAACAGCCCAATGACTATATACATTAGGCCGGCCCCAAAATCTTTTTGATTACGGATTTCCAAGTTACGCTCCTTATTTACCGATTTATTTGTCGGTTTATTAATGTTGTGCGATTGTAAGGCAGGATAAGGGTGTCTTGTCTAGGGTTTGCCCTAGACAGGTGCCAATGCGATAATTATTTCCATGAAAGTTTCCCAAATTCGCCAGGCTTACCTGGATTTCTTTGCCCAAAAGGGCCACCAAATCGTCCCATCGAGCCCAGTAGTGCCGTGGGATGACCCAACCCTGCTATTCACCAATGCGGGGATGAATCAGTTCAAAGACGTGTTTTTGGGCTTTGATAAGCGCCCTTATAACCGCGCCACAAGTGCCCAAAAGTGCATTCGGGCGGGTGGAAAACACAACGACTTGGATAACGTAGGCTACACAGCCCGTCATCACACCTTTTTTGAAATGCTGGGAAATTTCTCTTTTGGAGACTATTTCAAGAAAGACGCCATTCAATTTGCTTGGGATTTGTTGACCCAAGTATTTCAGTTACCCAAAGAAAAACTCTTGGTCACCGTATATGCGGATGATGACGAGGCCTATGAGATTTGGAATAAACAAATCGGTGTTCCTGCTGATCGCATTATTCGCATCGGCGATAACAAAGGTGCACGTTATGCATCTGATAATTTTTGGATGATGGGTGATACAGGACCATGCGGCCCTTGCACTGAAATTTTTTATGACCATGGTGCACATATCCCTGGCGGTCCTCCTGGTAGCCCTGATGAAGATGGTGATCGTTTCATTGAAATTTGGAATAACGTTTTCATGCAATTCAATCGCGATGAAGCCGGTGTGATGCATCCATTACCTAAGCCTAGTGTTGATACCGGTATGGGTCTTGAGCGTATTGCCGCAGTCTTACAGCGCGTTCACTCTAATTATGAAATCGACCTCTTCGTCAATCTCCTCAAGGCTTCCAAGGAAGCGGTAGATGCAGCCGGCGGCGAGAACTGTGATCCAGATAGCCCTTCATTAAAAGTGATTGCTGACCACATTCGTGCGTGTAGTTTCATTGTGGTGGATGGTGTGATCCCGGGTAATGCTGGTCGTGGTTATGTATTGCGTCGTATTGCACGTCGCGCGATACGCCATGGTTATAAGTTGGGTGCACGCAAACCATTCTTCTATCAGTTGGTGCCTGCGCTTGTCAAAGAAATGGGTGATGCTTATCCAGAATTACGTGCTGCGCAAGACAAAGTTAGTGAAGTGCTTAAGCAAGAGGAAGAGCGTTTCTTCCAGACGATTGCTAATGGAATGGAAATTTTGGATGGTGCTTTGGCAGGCAGTGCAAAAGTAGTCGATGGTGAAACTGCTTTCCGCTTACATGACACATTTGGTTTCCCGTTAGATTTAACGGCTGACGTTTGTCGTGAGCGTGGTGTGACTGTTGATGCAGAGGGCTTTGAAGTGGCGATGCAAAAGCAGCGCGACCAAGCCAGAGCTGCAGGCAAATTCAAGGTTGCCCAAGGATTGGATTACAAAGGTACACCTACGCAGTTTCATGGCTACGACACCTTGAAGCATGACGGTGCCAAAGTGACCGCCCTATACGTAAATGGTTCAGCTGTGCCATCCGTCAAGGCGGGCGATGCAGCCGTGATTGTTTTGGATAACACCCCTTTCTATGCTGAATCTGGTGGCCAGGTTGGCGATAAAGGCGAACTCCGTAATGAAAGTATTCGTTTTGTGGTCGAAGATACTTTCAAGATTCAGGCAGATGTTTTCGGTCATCAGGGCGAAGTTCTCGAGGGCGAGCTCAAGGTGGGTGACGCAATTAATGCTTTAGTGGATACCCAACAAAGAACCGATACGATGCGCAACCATAGCGCTACTCATATCTTGCACAAAGCTTTGCGTGAAGTTTTGGGTGAGCATGTGCAGCAAAAAGGTTCTTTGGTTGACGCTACCAAAACTCGTTTTGACTTTACGCACAATGCACCTATTACTGCTGAGCAAATTCGTCGCATCGAAGATATCGTGAATCAAGAGATTTTGGACAACACCGCAACCTCAGGCAAAGTCATGTCCCTGGATGATGCGCAAAAGACAGGCGCGATGATGCTCTTTGGTGAGAAATATGGTGATGAGGTACGCGTACTAGAAATTGGCTCTTCTAAAGAGCTATGTGGTGGTACTCACGTAGGGCGCACTGGTGATATTGGTAGCTTGAAGATTGTTTCTGAGGGTGGCGTGGCTGCCGGTATCCGCCGTGTGGAAGCAGTGACTGGTAATAACGCACTGCACTTCTTGCAAGGCTTAGAAGACAAAATCAATGAAGCAGCAGCGATCCTCAAAACCCATCCAGGTGATCTAGTGAATCGTGTTGCGCAACTTCAAGAAAGTCTGCGTCAAGCTGAACGTGAATTAGAAAAAGTGAATTCCAAATTAGCCGCAAGTCAGGGCGATGAGTTAGCTGGTCAAGCTGTTGATGTGAATGGCATTAAGGTGCTTGCTGCTCGACTTGATGGTGCTGATGCTGGCGTACTTCGTGAAACCATGGACGCACTTAAGGCGAAGTTGAAAACAGCTGCCATTGTGTTGGCCTCAGTTCAGGGTGATAAGGTCAGTTTGATTGCTGGTGTGACAGCTGATTCAATTGGTAAGGTTAAAGCGGGTGATCTTGTCAATTTTGTTGCTCAACAAGTGGGTGGTAAAGGTGGCGGCAAACCAGAAATGGCGATGGCAGGCGGAACTGATCCTAGTAAGCTGGGTGCAGCCTTAGCAGGTGTTAAAGACTGGATAGCTAGCAAATGAGTGAACCTGTGAATATTGCTTTTAATGCAGAAGTAGACGCGATTGGCATGAACTGCCCGTTGCCGATCTTGCGTACCAAAAAGGCTTTAGCAACGATGCAGTCCGGCGAAGTTCTGAAGATCAAAGCAACAGATGCTGGTGCAGCACACGACTTTCCGGCATTTGCTAAGCAAACTGGTAATGAGTTACTTGCAAGCACTACCGAAGGTGATGTGCTGGTCTTTTTTATGAAGCGCAGATAGGTGGCGGTCTGATATCACGCTTTCTAGTAAGTGATAAAGCAAAAAGGCAGAGATTGATCTCTGCCTTTTTTGTCTCTGCTAAAGATAATTACTTTAAGGACCAGCTTTTTAAGTACGCCGCAAATTCCTCGCCGACTTCCTGGTGGCGCAAGGCGAAATCTACAGAAGCTTTAAGATAACCCAATTTACTGCCACAGTCGTAACGTACGCCATCGTATTCATAGCCAAATACTGGCTCTTCTTTGAGTAAGGCTGCGATCGCATCGGTAAGCTGAATTTCTCCACCTGCACCAGGCTTCACATTACGAATGTGACTAAAAATCTTTGAGGACAATACATAGCGACCCACCACCGCTAAGTTGGATGGTGCATCAGAAGGTTTAGGTTTTTCAACAATGCCATTGAGGCGATAAATATCTTTGCTGATAGCGTCACCCGAGATGACTCCATAGGAGCTACTCTTAGAGGGATCGATTTTCTCTACCGCCAATACAGAGCCTTCATACTCTTCATGTACTTTGAGCATTTGGGAAAGTACGGGTGGATGACCATCTAAGAGGTCATCGGCCAAAATAATGGCAAACGGCTCATCGCCCACTAGCTTCTCTGCACATAAGACCGCATGACCCAACCCCAGAGGTTCGGATTGTCTAATGTAAACACAATCCACATTATCTGGTTTCACGCTTCTTACGAGATGCAAGAGATCTTGTTTGTTCTTTGCCTCGAGAGCGGCTTCTAGCTCATAAGCTTTATCAAAGTGATCTTCAATGGCGCGTTTACTGCGACCTGTTACGAAAATGAGCTCTGTAATACCAGCTGCAATAGCTTCGTCCACCGCATACTGAATTAAAGGCTTGTCTACGACATTCAACATTTCTTTTGGGCTGGCTTTGGTGGCAGGCAAAAAGCGCGTGCCAAATCCCGCAACCGGAAATACAGCCTTAGTTACTTTTTTGGAGCTGAAACGTAATGTCATGGAAGGTCCGTTCTTGCCGTTTTTTATTTAAGACGTTCTAATTGTGCAACAAGCTTCTCATGATTTTGCTCAAAGCCGGCAAGACGCTGCTTTTCTTGGGCAACAACCTCAACTGGAGCACGTGCCACGAAGCTTTCATTAGTCAATTTGCCCTTGGCCTTATTGATTTCGTTAGCTAGACGCTCGATTTCTTTGCCAAGGCGGATGCGTTCAGCGGCAACATCGACTTCAATTTTGAGAAGGAGCTTGATATCACCGACTAGGGCAATTGGTGCATCTGGGGCATCTTTTTCTAGAGCAGATTCGTCGCTATAGATTTTGACCTCAGCTAACTTAGCAAGCGCCATTAAATACGGCGTCGCTTTTTCTAAGAATGCTTGTGGACCACAAATCCAGAGCGGTACTTTCTGGCCAGGGGGAACTTGCATCTCACCGCGCAGGTTACGGCAAGCATCCACAATCGCTTTAATCTGAGTAACCCAAGCTTCGCTTTGTTCATCAATCTTTTCAGGTTGAGAAACAGGGTAAGGCTGAAGCGCAATGGTTTGTTTGGCTTGCTTGGCTAATTCTTTTCCAGACTTGGGCCCAACAGTCTGCCAAAGTGTTTCAGTGATGAATGGAATCAGTGGATGCGCCATGCGCAGGATGGTTTCTAAAACACGCAAGAGGGTGCGGCGAGTAGCGCGTTGCTGTGCTGGCGTGCCAGTTTGCAATTGCACCTTAGCAAGCTCGAGGTACCAATCGCAATACTCATCCCAAACAAATTGGTAAATACTGCTGGAAATATTGTCAAAGCGGTAAGCCTCAAAGCCTTTTGCTACTTCAGCTTCAGTTCTTTGGAGTTGGGAAACGATCCATTTATCTGCAGGAGAAAAATCTAGATATCCTTCTGGGCCGCATTGGTTATCGCAAGGTGCTAAGCCATTATCTTCATCACTACTGGAGCAGTTCATCAGCACAAAGCGAGTGGCATTCCAAAGTTTGTTACAGAAATTACGATAGCCTTCGCAGCGCTTTTGGTCAAAGTTAATATTGCGACCAAGTGAGGCTAAAGACGCAAAGGTAAAGCGCAGAGCATCAGTACCAAATGCCGGAATGCCATCTGGGAACTCTTTCTTAGTTTTCTTGCTGATGCTCTCTGCTTGCTTAGGATTCATGAGGCCAGTAGTTCTCTTACCTACTAACTCTTCAATCTTGATGCCGTCAATTAAATCGATTGGATCCAAAGTATTGCCTTTGGACTTACTCATCTTTTGACCTTCAGCATCACGCACTAGACCGTGAACATAGACAGTGTGAAATGGTACTTTTCCAGTGAAGTGGCAGGTCATCATGACCATGCGTGCTACCCAGAAGAAGATGATGTCAAAACCAGTTACCAAAACAGAGGATGGCAGGAAGTGATTTAAGGCTGGAGTTTCTTCTGGCCAGCCCAAAGAGCTAAATGGGACGAGGGCAGAGCTAAACCAGGTGTCAAGAACGTCAGGATCGCGGTTGAGTTGGCCGGTATAGCCAGCAGCCGCTGCTTTCGCTTTAGCCTCATCCTCTGAGCGTCCTACAAAAATTTGCCCGTCATCGCCGTACCAGGCGGGGATTTGATGGCCCCACCAGAGTTGGCGAGAGATACACCAGTCCTGAATGTTTTCTAGCCACTGAGTGTAGGTATTAATCCAATTCTCTGGAACCAGTTTGATGTCACCTTTTGTTACCGCATCCAATGCCGCGCCAGCAATAGATGAGCCGGGTTGATATTTGTTATCCGGACTTGGTTTTGACATCGCCACAAACCATTGGTCAGTGAGCATCGGCTCAATAATGGTTTGAGTGCGATCACCGCGTGGCACCATTAATTTATGCGGCTGAACTTTTTCAAGTAAACCAGCGGCATCTAGATCGGCAACAACTTGCTTGCGTGCTGCAAAACGTTCCATGCCTTGATAAGCAGTTGGCGCATTTTCATTAATCTTGGCATCCAAAGTGAGGATGTTGATCATTGGCAATTGATGACGTTGACCTACTGCATAGTCATTAAAGTCATGTGCAGGAGTGACCTTTACAACGCCAGTACCAAAGTTCAGATCAACGTAATCATCGGCGATGATAGGGATCTGGCGATCACACAAAGGCAGATTTACTGACTTACCGATGAGATGTTTATAGCGCTCATCTTCTGGGTTCACCATGACGGCAACGTCACCCAATAAGGTTTCTGGGCGAGTGGTAGCAACTGTCAGATGGCCAGAACCATCGGTTAATGGATAGCGGATGTGCCACATAGAGCCATCCTCTTCTTCGCTTACCACTTCTAAATCTGAAACTGCGGTACCCAAAACAGGATCCCAGTTCACCAAACGTTTGCCACGATAGATTAAGCCCTGCTCATGCAAGCGCACAAATACTTCCACTACTGCTTTGGACATTTTGCTGTCCATCGTGAAATATTCCTTACCCCAATCGATCGATGCGCCTAGACGACGAATTTGACGAGTAATCGTGTTGCCAGAAGTTTCTTTCCACTCCCACACTTTCTCTAAAAACTTGTCACGACCCAAATCATGGCGAGAAACTTTTTGTGCATCGAGTTGACGCTCAACAACAATTTGAGTGGCGATACCAGCATGATCAGTGCCAGGTACCCACAAAGTGTTTTTGCCTGACATGCGAGCATGACGCACCAAGCCATCCATGATGGTTTGGTTAAAGGCGTGTCCCATATGCAGGGTGCCAGTGACATTGGGTGGAGGAAGCTGAATAGAAAAATCACCCTTACCTTCATCCATAGTGGAGTCGGCAATACCCCGGCGCTCCCACTCTCGACCCCAGTAGGCCTCTATCGGGGCGGGTTCGTAGGATTTGGCGAGCTCGTCTGCCGAGCTGGCCGCTGGTGAATTAGGGGTATTTGAGGCATTTGGCATAAGAGGCAAATTATAATTGGGCTGATGTACTCAGACCTGCTCGCGAACCTCAACCCAGAACAGCGCGAGGCAGTGACCCTCCCGCCCGTAAATGAAAATGATCAAGCCCAGTCAGCCTTGATTTTGGCTGGGGCAGGGAGCGGCAAGACTCGTGTCCTCACCACCCGTATAGCTTGGTTGATTCAGACCGGCCAGGTGTCCCCGATTGGCGTCCTAGCGGTGACCTTCACCAATAAGGCCGCCAAAGAGATGATGCTTCGTCTGAGCGCCATGCTGCCAATTAATACCCGTGGGATGTGGATTGGCACCTTTCATGGTCTTTGCAACCGTTTATTGCGCGCTCACCACAAAGAGGCGGGTTTGCCATCTACTTTTCAGATTCTGGATACCCAGGATCAGCTTTCAGCAATTAAGCGCCTATTAAAGGGTTTAAAGGTCGATGATGAAAAATATCCTGCAAAGCAATTGCAATATTTCATTGCTCATGCCAAAGAGCGTGGGCAGCGTGCGAAAGATTTAGCGCTTGGCGATGATTTCCAAGCCAAGATGGCGCAACTGTATGCAGCTTATGATGAGCAATGTCAACGTGAGGGTGTGGTTGATTTTGCTGAACTCTTATTGCGTAGCTATGAACTACTCAAACATAACGAAGCTATTCGTACGCATTACCAAGAGCGTTTCCGTCATATCCTGATCGACGAGTTTCAAGATACCAATGCTTTGCAATATGCATGGCTTAAATTGTTATCAGGCCATGATGCAAGTCGAATCAATGTCAGTGGTATGGGTAGTAGTTCCGTATTCGCGGTGGGCGACGATGACCAAAGCATTTATGCATTCCGTGGCGCTGATGTTGAAAACATGCGCCTTTACGAAAAGCAATATCACCCTCTAATGGTCAAGCTGGAACAGAACTATCGCTCGCACGGCCATATTCTGGATACTGCAAATCACTTGATTGCCAATAACTCTGAGCGCCTTGGTAAAAACCTGCGCACCGATGCTGGTCATGGCGAGCCAGTCCGCATCTATGAGGCTCCTAGTGATCATGCTGAAGCTGCTTGGTTGGTGGATGAGATCAAAGCTTTGGTAAATAGTGGCATCAAACGTACAGAAGTCGCTTTACTTTATCGCAGTAATGCCCAGTCACGCATTATTGAGCACGCATTATTTTCTGCAGGTATTCCGTATCGTGTTTATGGCGGATTACGATTCTTCGAGCGCGCCGAAATTAAACATGCACTAGCCTACCTACGCTTGCTTGAAAATCCGAATGACGATACATCGTTCTCTCGGGTCGTGAATTTTCCTACTCGCGGAATTGGTGCAAGATCAATTGAAGCATTGCAAGATGCCGCTAGAGCGCAGCAATGCTCCTTGTATTTGGCCGCTTCTTCTTTAGAAGGTAAAGCAGGAGCAGCTTTGGGTGGATTTGTTCGCCTAGTAGATCATATGCGTGAAGCTACTCGTCATAATACTTTGCCTGAAACAGTTGAATTTGTGATTCAGAATAGCGGCTTGATTCAGCACTATCTCTCAGAGCGTGAAGGGCAAGATCGCGTCGAGAACTTACAAGAATTGATTAACGCTGCTACTGCATTTATTGCAGAAGAAGGTTATGGTCAGGATGCAGCCGCCGTCATGCTGCCGGGTGAGAATGCTCCAGGTGTTGTGGAGGTTTCACCCTTAGCTGCCTTCCTTTCCCATGCTTCATTGGAGGCCGGTGATAACCAAGCTCAGGCTGGTCAAGATGCTGTGCAGTTAATGACAGTGCATTCAGCTAAGGGCCTAGAGTTCACTTCAGTATTTATTACCGGTCTTGAAGAGGGTTTATTCCCCCATGAGAACAGTGTTAATGAGCAGAATGGCTTAGAAGAAGAGCGTCGTCTGATGTACGTGGCGATTACGCGTGCCAAAGAGCGCCTGTACCTTTCGCACACTCAATCACGCATGTTGCATGGCCAGGTGCGTTACAACATGCCTTCTCGCTTCCTGGAAGAGCTTCCATCCGATTCATTAAAGTGGCTTACCCCTAAAGCAAGAGATGCACGTTGGGGTGGGAGTGGTAACAGTAACTCAAGAACAGGGTCTACCTGGCAAGATGGCTATACCCGCCAACGTGAATATGAATCCAATGACTTTTTTGATTCTGGCTCTGAGCGTCAAAGGCCAGCCAAGAGAGTTGGCTCAGCCTCCATGGAGGTGAAAAGATTGGCTTCTCCCCCGCGTGGAAATTATCCATTCACGATTGGACAAAACGTGTTCCATACCAAGTTTGGTGAGGGACGTGTGACTGGTCTTGAGGGAGTGGATGCTGATGCACGGGCACAAGTGAACTTCAAGCGCCACGGTATTAAATGGTTACAGCTAAGCATTGCGAAGCTTGCTGCGATTGACTGATAAGACAGTTAAATAGGCAACACTTCATCTTCAGTAAAGCACGCCTTCCAGGTTGCATAGAAAGAACAGTGCATTACTGTTAAACCTGCCATGGAGATGGGGGCGATGATGAAAGAAGCTGCTTGCCCTAGACCGAGTGCATCAAAAATCATTCCGACTGTCAGTGGAATAGCAATCAGAATGGCGCTCCAAACTGAAAGATACAAAAAGAATGCTGCTTTATTAGTCCAGCATGCTAATGCACTAGAGAAAAGAGCTTGAGGGACAGACATATCAGCCCATGCCACCAAAACTGGTGAGAACCACATCAGCATTGCCACTGGCACATACAGTATTGCTCCGAAGAAGAGCACCAAGTAAACCTGACGCAGCGCTTCTGGGGTAATCGGCTTTTCGCTTGTCATCAAAGGAAGCAGCAATTCAAAATCCACTAAGAGACTTAAGATGAAGCTGAGCAACAAAATTATGCCAGCGTACACCAGGCCTAATTGCAAAATTCTTTTGCGAATAATAGGGCTAGACCGAAGTGCAATTAAATAGACCATCGGCCTAATGCGCTCTTTTTGAATTGCTTGGCGACAAGCAGTCATGAAACCAACGGAAAGGGTTGGGGTGAGAAGCAGTACGGCAAAAACACCAATGACGGGAATGATCACTGCTAATTGAGCAGCAAATACATACATGAACACCAACATCAAGAAGCCCAAAAGGTTTTGTTTGAAAAGCCAAATACCTTGCCTAATCCAGGTGTAGCCTTCTTTTGGTGCTACTGAATTGAGTTTCATAGTGAGCGACGACTTAATAGAATGTGTTCAAAGTGCGTAGGGTCATGAGGGGTTAGCATTTGAGCGTCTCGCGGCAGATAGAAGTCCCACAACCTTGAGACCCAGAAGCGCAGGGCGGCAGCGCGCAACATGAGGGGCCAACTAGCTTGCTCCTCTTTAGTAAGGGGTCGAACTGATTGGTAGGCTTTCATGAACGCATCTAAACGCATGGGATCTAAATCTTGTTTGTTGTCAGCAAGACACCAATCGTTTGCGGTCACGGCGATATCAAATAACCATTTATCAGTGCCAGCAAAGTAGAAGTCGAAGAAGCCGCCTAATTGATCTTCAGATACATCAGATGCATCCGTTCCTTTTGGATCGAATAAGACGTTGTCACGAAACAGATCGCAATGACTAGCACCTTGGGGTAAGCCATCATAAACACCAGAGGCAAAGAACTCTTCTTGGGTTTTTAACTCATGGGTAATCAGTTCTTTTTGTGATGTATTTAAATGAGCAAGTACTTGAGGAATTGTTTTTTGCCACCAAGCAAGACTGCGAAGATTTTCCTGTACCTTCGGAAAATCTTTTCCCGCCAAATGCATTTTGGCAAGCATCTCACCCACGAGTGCGCAATGATTGGCTTCTGGCTGCAGTCTAGAAAGGCCTGGTAATTTAGTGACAATGGCTGCTGGCTTGCCTTTGAGGGTAAATAGGATTTCTCCATGCTTGTTCTCAATAGGCTTGGGAACAGGCGCACCTTTGTTCGCTAAGTGGCGCATTAACTCTAGATAGAAAGGGAGTTGCGCAGCAGTCAATCTTTCAAAGATGGTTAAAACATATTCATGCTTCTTGCCATCTTTAATGGTGTCTAAGAAAAAATTAGAGTTCTCAATACCACCATGAATACCGCGGATTGCATGAGCTTGGCCGATGTCAAAGTCTTGAGTGATCCATTGAGAAATATCCTCAAGCTCAATCGGGGTAAATACGGCCATAAACTAAATTACTTTAAAAATTATCTAAGTGGAATGCTAATGCTGGGAATACTAATAAGATCAGTATCTTTTGCAGGTCCAGGCATCACTGATGTAGGTGGCGCCATTTCATAGCTGGTGAAAGGTGTTTTTACATCGACTTGTGTCGGTGAGTTAGCATCTTTGTATTCAGTAACCGTCGTACCATTTTTATCTTTGTATTGATAGTTCGGCTTGCGTGTTTCTGGAGAATTGAGCACTCCAGCAGGACTGACTGTTGGGGAGAGTGGTTGATTATTAATACGGTTTAATTCTGAAGGGCTTAGTGCCTGGCTGTTATTCTGAGCTTGGGCTGAATTAACACCCAAAAGTCCAAAAACCGCTAAAAAGCTCATTAGGGCTAGACTTTGACTCATTGAGTGGCTAATTAAGTTAGTTAAATAATGCATTTTTTCACCTTTTTAAGCCTACTCTCGGACGGTTCCCTAACCAGACCTGTAGGCAATTCACAACTAGATTGTACGATTGCAGTATGACTAAACATAGACTCTTGTTGGTAGACGGCTCTAGCTACCTTTATCGCGCCTTTCATGCCATGCCAGACCTCAGAAATGGGGCTGGAGAGCCTACTGGTGCGATCTATGGCATGGTTAATATGATGCGCCGAGCCCGTTCTGAACTCAAGGCTGACCATATAGCCTGTGTTTTTGACGCCAAAGGTAAGACTTTCCGCGACGAAATGTACTCGGAGTACAAAGCACATCGCTCCCCTATGCCTGAAGATTTGGTTAAACAGATCGAGCCTATTCATGCCATGGTCAAAGCACTGGGTTGGCCGGTATTAATGGTTTCTGGTGTTGAGGCGGACGATGTGATTGGTACATTGGCTTGCCAAGCAACCCAAGCAGGTTGGGAAACCATTATTTCCACTGGCGATAAAGATTTAGCGCAATTAGTAAATCCTTCGGTCACTCTCATCAATACGATGACGAATGAAAAGCTAGATATCGAAGGTGTAAAGGAAAAGTTTGGCGTTCCCCCAGAATTGATTGTGGATTATTTATCCATCATCGGCGATACCGTGGATAACGTACCGGGTGTTCCGAAGGCGGGGCCAAAGACGGCAAACAAATGGTTGGCAGAATTTGGCAATCTCGATAACTTAATGGCAAATGCCGATCAAGTTAAAGGTGTCGTTGGTGAAAACTTACGCGCTACGCTTCCTTGGTTACCGCAAGCACGTCAACTGATTACGGTAAAAACAGATTGCGATTTATCACCGCATCTACCGAGCTTGGATGATTTGCATGCGAAGTCTGAGGATGCACCATTGTTACGCGAGTTGTTTGATCGTTATGCCTTTAAGACTTGGTTGCGTGATGTAGAAAAGCAACTCACAAGCCCTGAAAATAAGGGCTCTGAAGCGATTTCATTCGATTTGGCTGGTAGCCCCATTAACTCTAGCGCTAATCAGAATGAGGAAGAGAAAAAGTCTCGTGTTATTGCTAGCTCGCCAACCAAAGATTTGTCACAAGAAACTCGTGACTCCCATGATGCGATCGAGCGTCACTATGAATGTGTAGTAGATGAAGCGGGTTTAGGGAAGTGGTTGAAAAAGATTGAGTCTTCTGCGCTAACGGCGGTGGACACAGAAACAACTAGCCTTGATGCGCTTGCTGCAGAGCTCGTAGGTATTTCTTTATCGGTACAGCCCGGTGAGGCTTGTTATATTCCAGTGGCTCACCGCAATGGTGAAGTGCAGCTTGATCGAAATCTAGTTCTTGCACGCATGAAATCTTGGTTAGAAAGTGCAACACATTTAAAGGTGGGGCAAAACTTAAAGTACGACGCCCATATCTTTGCTAACTATGGCATTACTTTAAAAGGCGTTGCATTTGATACCTTGCTCGAATCGTATGTACTCGAGTCACATATGCCACACAACATGGACAGCTTAGCTGAGCGCCATCTGGGCATGAAGACTATTCGCTATGAAGAGGTCTGCGGCAAAGGGGTTCACCAGATTGGCTTTGATCAAGTAGATCTGAAGATTGCAACAGACTATGCGGCTGAAGATGCTGACATTACCTTACGCCTTCATTTAGAGTTGTGGCCACAGATTCAGGAAAGCCCTGGATTGCTCTACATCTATGAAAACGTTGAGATGCCGGCCATGAGAGTGCTTGGCATCATGGAACGCAATGGCATTCGGATTGATTCCGCGCTATTGGCAAAACAAGGGCAGCAAGTAGGTAAACGTCTACTTGAGCTAGAGGGTGAGATTCATAAGTTGGCAGGTCAGCCTTTCAATATTCAGTCACCCAAGCAAATCGCAGAAATTTTATTTGGGCAACTTGAGCTCCCAGTTATTAAAAAGACACCATCGGGTGCGCCCTCTACGGATGAAGAGGTTTTACAGAAGTTGGCTGAAGACTATCCGCTACCAGCACGAATTCTGGATTACCGTAGCTTGGCAAAGCTTATGTCTACTTACATTGAGAAGCTCCCTCGTATGGCCGACCCCAAGACTGGGCGCGTTCACACAAACTTTTCTCAAGCTACCGCAGTTACCGGTCGCCTGGCATCAAGCGATCCAAATATACAAAATATTCCCGTGCGCACAGAAGAAGGTCGTCGTATTCGCGAGGCCTTTATTCCGGCAGAAGGATGTAAATTGTTATCAGCGGATTACTCCCAAATTGAGTTGCGCATCATGGCGCATATCGCCGAAGATGAAAATCTATTAACCGCCTTTAGAGAAGGCAAAGACGTTCACCAAGCTACTGCGGCAGAGATCTTTGGAATTCCTTTGGATGATGTCAACTCTGAGCAACGTCGTTATGCCAAAGTGATTAACTTTGGCCTTATTTACGGCATGAGTGCTTTTGGTTTAGCGGGTAACTTGGGTATTGAGCGTTCAGCTGCGCAAAACTACATCGCCAAATACTTTGATCGTTATCCAGGAGTTGCTCAGTATATGGAGCGTACTCGTCTTGAGGCACGGGAAAATGGTTACGTAGAAACTGTCTTCGGGCGACGTCTTTGGTTACCGGAAATCAAGGGATCAAATGGTCCTCGCCGCCAAGGCGCCGAACGTGCGGCAATTAATGCTCCGATGCAAGGTACTGCTGCAGACTTAATTAAGTTAGCGATGATTGCTGTTGAGAATTGGTTGGAAAAAGAGCAGTTAAAAACCAAAATGCTGCTTCAAGTCCATGATGAATTGGTATTTGATGTGCCCTTGGATGAAATTGAACTACTGCAGGCAAAGTTACCGGATTTAATGTGTCACGTTGCTGATCTCAAGGTGCCTTTGGTGGTTAGTATTGGGATTGGCGATAATTGGGAAGAGGCGCATTAAGTATTGATTAAGTGCTGAATGAGTAATGCAAGCTAGGGGACAAGATAATGAGCAAAGATATTCAAAATAGTCGACGCAATTTTATGAAGACATCCACACTGGGTGCGACCGCAATTGGGGTTGGATTTGTGGCGGCTTCTGAGCCTACCATGGCCGCTGCTATCGAAACGGATTTCAAGGGCATCAAAGCCGGTGAGCAAATGATCCCCGTAGGTAGCTTTCAGTTGCCCGCATACGTTTCGCGACCTGAAAAATCCAAAGGCTCTTTACCCATCATTATTGTGGTGAGTGAAATCTTTGGTGTGCACGAATACATTGCTGATGTAACAAGACGTTTTGCGAAGTTGGGATATCTTGCGATAGCTCCTGAGTTTTTTTCGCGCGCAGGTGATCCTAATGCTTATGGCACGATTGCAGAAATTATGTCCAATATTGTGGCTAAGACTCCAGATGCTCAGGTCTTGAATGATCTGCAAGCTGCATTGGTATGGGCTGGCAAAAATGGCGGTGATCTCAAGCGGGTCGGTGTAACCGGCTTCTGTTGGGGTGGTCGTATTACATGGCTATCAGCAACTTTGCCGCAAGTTCGTGCAGGCGTAGCTTGGTATGGTCGCCTCATCGGCGAGAAGACTGAAGGTAACCCCAAACATCCTGTAGATATTGCTGCTGATTTAAAAGCGCCAGTGCTCGGCTTGTACGGCGCTGCTGATACCGGGATCTCTTTAGAGAGCATTGAACAAATGCGCGCCGCTTTAGCGCAGGCTGCTCCTAAGAATCCTGCTGCTAAGGCCTGTGAATTTGAGGTTTATCCAGATGCCCCTCATGCATTCCATGCCGATTACCGCGCTAGCTACCGTGAGGGTCCTGCCAAAGACGGTTGGGAAAAATGTATTGCCTGGTTTAAGAAAATGGGAGTGGTGTAAGCGCGATGACTGTTTTACAAACCATTCTCCTGGTCACCGCCTTAGCTGGCACTGCTAGCGTCTTAGTCGCAGCAAGCTGTTCTTTGGCCATGCTCTCCAAGATGGTCAACAACATGGTGAGTTTTTCTGTTGGTATTTTGTTGGCAACTGCTTTACTCCACTCCTTGCCTGAAGCATTTAGCATGGAAGGTGCAAAACCTCAGTTCTTATTCGCAACTTTGCTTGCTGGGTTATTGGGTTTCTTCTTGCTTGAGAAGATCGCTTTATTGCGTCATGATCACCATCATGAAGGCGATGGGCACCACCACCACCACGGTCATGATGCTGAAAATGCTGGGCGTAGTGGATGGATGATTTTGGTTGGCGATGGTATTCATAACTTTGTAGATGGCATCTTGATCGCCGCAGCCTTCATGGCCGACTATCAGGTAGGCATCTTTACAGCCATTGCAATCATTGCTCATGAGATTCCACAAGAAATCGGCGATTTCATTGTGTTGCTTAATGCTGGCTTCTCACGCGCACGCGCTTTGCTATACAACCTTATCTGCGGCTTATCGGCTGTAGTTGGCGGGGTACTGGCATATTTCTTTTTGGAGCGTGCCCATGCAGCGATGCCTTACTTGCTAGTCATTGCGTCTAGTAGTTTTATTTATATTGCAGTAAGTGATCTCATTCCGCAAATGCATCGTCGCCCACACTGGGTTGAGTCCTTACGTCAGACGGTCTTGATTGCTTGTGGTGTAGGGTTTGTGATCCTACTGTCCCTATTGCACTAACGAGCTTTAAAGCTCAACAGGCCTTTTGGGGTCTGCGCACCATTCGCTCCAGCTACCCGCATATAGGCGAGAACCTTTGAATCCCGCAAGCTCCATCGCTAGAAGATTATGGCAAGCAGTGACGCCTGAGCCACATTGATGAATGACTTCAGACGCTTTAATAGGGCCAAGAAATTCTGAGAACTCTTTGAATAATTGCTCCGGAGTTTTAAATGCAGTCGCGTTGAGATTATTTTTAAAGAAGCGATTCATTGCGCCGGGGATATGCCCGCCAACAGGGTCTAAGGTTTCATTTTGGCCATGAAAACGATCTTCTGTTCGAGCATCAATAATTTTGTTTTTCTGGGTTTGCAGGTTGCCTACAACCTCATCAACCAGCATAAGGCCCGCATAAGGCATCACGCCAATATCTTGGTTGCATGGAGTTGGCGCCCTGGGAATTGTGCCCATAGGGCCATTCCAGGCGTCTAACCCGCCATCTAACACCTGCACATTGGCATGCCCAGTGGCTTTAAGCATCCACCATAAGCGGCTGGCATATACGGAGCCTTGTTTGTCATAGGCCACCACCAAAGTGTTCGGGCTGATCCCTAAGCGAGTCTTGGTCTGCGCCCAAGCTTCTGGACTAGGCAGAGGATGGCGACCGTTGCTACCTGTTTTTGTCCCTGACATATCTTTATCAAGGTCGACATAAATAGCGCCAGGAATGTGGCTTTCTTCGTAGGACTTTTTGCCAATCAGTGGATTCACTAAATCAAAGCGGCAATCACAGAGCAATACATTCTCACCGCTATTAATGATTTCTTCTAACTGATTCGCTGAGATTAGAGGAGTCATGATGCTTCCTTTATAAGTGGCAAGAGGTATTAGTAAAGCGTGTCCAGATTATGCGCCTTCAAAATTCATGACGCGGCGATACCACTCATGAAAATGTTGCATGCCATCTTCCATGGGGCTTTGATATGGGCCCACTTCATTCACGCCACGAGCTAGAAGTGCTGCACGTCCCTGATCCATGCGCTCGGCGATTTCATCATCTTCGATGCAAGTTTCCATGTAGGCAGCACGTTCTGCTTCAACAAACTCACGTTCAAATAAGGCGATTTCTTCTGGGTAATAGAACTCAACGATGTTACGTGTTTTGCCGGGTCCCATTGGGTGCAACGTGGAGACGCATAACACGCCCGGATACCACTCCACCATCACATTAGGGTAATAGGTCAGCCAAATAGCCCCATGTCGCGGGGCTTTGCCGTCGAACTGACGAAGCACTGCCTCATGCCAGTTGCGATATGTTGGTGAGCCCGGAGTTTGCAAATCTTTATGAATACCGACAGTTTGTACGCTATGCCAGTCACCAAATTCCCAGTGCAGATCCTCGCAAGAAACAAACTTGCCTAAGCCAGGATGGAATGGAACAACGTGATAGTCCTCGAGATAAACCTCGATGAATGTTTTCCAGTTGTAATTGCACTCATGTACTTCAACGTGATCGAGTACATAGCCATCAAATTTGAGATCGTCAGCAACACCTAGTTTGGCGAGGTCAGTGCGCACATCACGTGGACCTTCGAATAGGAGTCCTTGCCAATTTTGCAAAGGAGATTTACCAAGATTTAAACAGGGCTTATCTTCAAAGTGTGGGGCACCTAATAAATTGCCAGCTAAGTCATAGGTCCAACGATGTAATGGGCAAACAATATTGTCAGCTTTGCCGCGACCATTGAGCATCAATGCTTGGCGATGACGGCAAACGTTTGAAAGCAGTTCTACACCAGATTCGTTGCGAACAAGAATGCGACCTTCGTTTTCTGCTCTTAAGGTTTGATAGGAGCCCATTTCAGGCACCATGAGTTCATGACCAACATAGCCAGGGCCCTGCTTAAAAAGCAGTTCAATTTCGCGCTGATATAACTCAGCGTCAAAATATGCCGAAACCGGCAGTTGTAGTTTGGACGGCGCAAGCTTCTGCGCGGTAGCCAGATTAGTCATTCTCCCCACCCCCGAAAACGTCAGCCGAAGCTAAGCGGAATAACCAATCCAACCATCGACGGATCGATATTGGAAAGGAAGGGAGGGATTATACCCATCCAAGGGGTTTCTCGCTTTAATATGTAGGGCTATCTGTGTCGGAAATATCAAGGAAACAAGCTTATGCCAGCCAAGAAGTCAGAGACTCAAAAACCCGGTCTTGAGGTCCAAATTGACCCCGATTTATGCTATGAACAGGCCGTAAAAGAGCTTGAGAAGCTTATTTCCGATATGGAGTCTGGCAAATTTTCCCTTGAAGAAACCTTGCTCGCCTATCAACGTGGCGCGGCATTACTCAAGCACTGCCAAGGAATGCTCGCTCAGGTTGAGCAACAAGTTCGCGTATTCGAGGCTTAATTGAGCACTGCTTTTCAATTTCAGGAGTGGATCACCTCTCACTCTGAACGTACTGAACAAGCCTTAGATCGCTTGCTTGATTCCGCGCAAACTACTCCTCATCGTTTACATGAGGCAATGCGTTATGCGGCACAAGGGGGCGGCAAGCGTATACGTCCACTATTGGTTTATGCAGCTGGTGAATTAGGTGGCGAAAAAGAAGGTAGTGAGGCATTGGATGCTGCTGCTGTAGCAATTGAATGTATTCATGCTTATTCATTAGTGCACGATGATTTGCCCTGCATGGATGATGATGATTTACGTCGTGGTCGTCCTACAGTTCATAAAGCTTTTGATGAGGCCACTGCATTATTGGTTGGTGATGCATTGCAAACTCGCGCCTTCGAAATTCTGGCTAATACAAACTGTGATGCGCAGGTGCGTCTCAAAATGATTGCCTCTTTGGCTGCTGCCTCTGGTTCGCGCGGCATGGCAGGCGGTCAGGCAATTGATTTAGAGAGCGTTGGCAAAAAATTAGATTTGACGGGCTTAAAACAAATGCATGCCATGAAGACAGGTGCTTTGTTGTCATGCGCCGTGGAATTAGGTGGTATTGCTGTGAACTTGAACCCTGCGCAGATGGCAAATCTCGATCATTATTCAAAGGCCCTGGGGTTAGCGTTTCAGATTGTTGACGACGTGCTGGATGCCACCGCTGATAGTCAAACCTTGGGTAAGACTGCTGGCAAAGACGCTGCAGCGAATAAGCCGACCTATGTGACCTTGATGGGTTTAGACTATGCACTGAAGCAGGCTAAAGATTTGCAAGAAACGGCAATCGCTAGCCTAGATAGTTTTGGTGCGCAAGCACAGGCATTGAAAGATTTAGCTCTCTTGGTTGTCAATCGCGGCAAATAAGAGGGTAAAAAGAGAGTAGCAAGAGAAATTTATCAGTACAGATTACTTAGGTTCAATGACTTTACATTCCATTAACTCCCCCGACGATCTCAAAAAACTCTCGCGTGAAGAGCTACCTGCTCTAGCTGATGAGTTGCGTGAGTTTGTATTGGACTCTGTTTCTAAGACGGGTGGTCATCTGTCGTCAAACTTGGGAACAGTGGAGCTGTCGATTGCTTTGCATTACGTATTTGATACGCCAGACGATCGTATCGTTTGGGATGTGGGTCATCAAAGCTATCCACACAAAATTTTGACTGGCCGTCGTGAGCGCATGAGTAGCTTGCGTCAGCACCAAGGTTTATCAGGTTTTCCGCATCGCGCTGAAAGTGAATTTGATGCTTTTGGCACCGGCCATTCCTCAACGAGTATTTCTGCGGCAATGGGTATGGCACGCGCTTTTCAAACCAAAGGTGAGCGACATGTTGCTGTGGCGGTGATTGGTGATAGTGCTATGACGGGTGGGATGGCTTTCGAAGCCATGAACAATGCTGGTGTTTATGACGACTTGCCGCTTGTAGTCATTTTAAATGACAACGATATGTCGATCTCTCCTGCCGTGGGTGCGCTCAACCGACACCTCGCTAGATTGCTCAGCGGTAATATTTATTCAGCGACAAAAAAAGGCATTGATAGTGTTCTATCAATTGCGCCACCCTTACGTGAATTTGCTAAGCGCCTTGAAGATCATGCCAAAGGCATGGTTTCACCATCAACGATTTTCCAAGAGTTTGGCTTTAATTATTTCGGCCCGATTGATGGTCATGATTTAGATGCCTTGATTCCGATGCTGCAGAATGTACGTCGCTTGGCCTTAGAGGGTCGCGGCCCACAGTTCTTGCACGTTGTGACTAAAAAAGGCCAGGGCTATGACATGGCTGAGGCGGATCCAGTGCTGTACCACGGTCCGAGCAAATTCAATCCTGAAGAGGGCGTCAAAAAAGCAGTTGCCAGTAAGAAAACCTTCACTCAAGTGTTTGGTGAGTGGCTGTGTGACATGGCACATGCTGACCCTTTGTTGGTCGGCATTACTCCAGCAATGCGTGAAGGTTCTGGCCTTGTTGAGTTTGAAAAGAATTTTCCGAAGCGTTACTACGATGTTGGTATTGCTGAGCAACATGCAGTTACTTTTGCGGCTGGTATGGCCTGCGAAGGTATGAAGCCGGTAGTGGCTATTTACTCTACTTTCTTGCAACGGGCGTATGACCAACTCATTCATGATGTGGCCTTACAAGATTTGCCAGTACTGTTTGCATTAGATCGCGCTGGCCTAGTTGGTGCTGATGGTGCTACGCATGCTGGCGCATATGACATTCCATTCTTGCGTTGTATTCCAAACATGTTGGTGATGACGCCAGCAGATGAGTCTGAGTGTCGCGATTTATTAACAACCGCTTTCCATCAACCCCATCCAAGCGCAGTGCGCTATCCACGTGGTGCGGGAGTTGGTGCTATTCCTTCTAAAGAATTACGTACTCTGCCAATGGGTAAGGGTGAGCTTCGTCGCAAATCAACGGCGCCTGCTGGCCAACGCGTGGCAATCTTGGCATTTGGTACTTTGCTATACCCTGCTCTTGAAGTGGCTGAAGGTATTGATGCAACCGTTGCCAATATGCGTTTTGTTAAACCGCTCGATAAGGATTTAATTCAATTATTAGCTGTTGATCATGATTATTTCGTAACGATTGAAGATGGCGCTATCGCCGGGGGTGCTGGCAGTGCTTGTCTGGAAGCCCTATCAAATCTCGGCATAAATAAACCCCTCTTGCAATTAGGTCTTCCTGATGAATTCATTGAGCATGGCGACTACAGTTTGCTGATGACTAAGTGTGGCTTGGATGTAGAAGGCATCGCAAACTCCATCAAACAGCGTTTTCCCGCAGTATTGACCGTAAATTCAGCGCTTTCAGGCAAATAAGCCCGTTTTGCCTGAAAATAGAGCTATGAATGACATGAACCCCGCCTTTCTTAAAGCCAGCGCAATGCCTGACGTGCAATCCACTTTGGATGAGCGCGCTTTGCCAATTGAGCGGGTGGGTATACGTGGCGTACGTCATCCGCTTACTATTCGCAGCAAGACGGGTAATTTTCCATCAGTAGGCCTTTTCGAGATGGATGTTGCATTGCCTGCGCATGTGAAGGGCACTCATATGTCGCGCTTCATGGCCTTGCTACAAAAACAAGATATTGCTGTCGATAGCACTTCAGTAGTAGCAATGGTGCGTGAGATGTTGCCATTGCTCGATGCCAAAGAAGGCCATGTGCAATTTACTTATACGCACTTTGTTAAAAAAGCAGCACCAGTATCTGGTGTTGAAAGCTTGATGGATTACGAAGTGACTTGGATGGCTACTGCGAAGCAAAATGCAGCCGGTAGTTCTGATGTTGAATTGGCTTTGCGTGCTCAAGTTCCGGTGATGAGTTTGTGTCCTTGCTCAAAAGAGATTTCAGATTTTGGTGCGCACAACCAGCGTTCACATGTCACGATGTCAGTAGTGCTCGATGCCGTTACTAAGATGACAGTAGAGGATTTGGTTTCTGCTGCAGAGAGCGAAGCATCTAGTGAGTTGTGGGGCTTGCTTAAGCGCCCTGACGAAAAATGGGTTACTGAGCATTCATATAGCAACCCAAAATTTGTAGAAGACTTGGTTCGTGATGTAGCCGGCAATCTCAAGGCAGATCAGCGTATTCACTCTTTTGTGGTCGAGGCCGAGAACTTTGAGTCGATTCACAACCATAGCGCATTCGCCAGAATTAGCCACCAGAAATAGGCAAATACTGATAAGCAATCAATTTATTTCAGATTATTGCTTTGCAAATCCCAACGGGGTTTGATATCAAAGGCTCCAGAAGTTGTGGAGCCATAATTTTTTTCAATCAAGCGCAGTGCTCCAGCAAACGCAATCATCACACCGTTATCGGTACAAAGTTCCAGTGGCGGGTAATGCACTTCAAAACCATTGCGTTTCGCTTTGTCATTGAGCGCAGCACGTAGCTGTAAATTAGCGCCAACGCCACCTGCAAGTACTAAATGTTTGCAAGCTGTTTGCTTGAGTGCTTTCTCGGATTTGCTGACAAGAACTGCGACGATGGAATCAACAAAGCTTCTAGCAAGATCCGCATGAAACTGTGCGATTTCATTTGCATCAAGAATATTTTTCTCAGCAAACTTTTTAGTTTGATTGAGAACGGCAGTCTTGAGGCCAGAGAAAGAAAAATCTAAATCACCAGAATGCATCATGGGTTTTGGTAAATCAAAAATACCCGGACGACCTTGCTCTGCTAATTTAGAAATTGCTGCTCCACCTGGGTAATCCAAGCCGAGTAATTTGGCCGTCTTATCAAAAGCTTCTCCTGCGGCGTCATCCAAAGTCTCACCAAGGAGCTCATATTGACCAATGCCGGAGACTTTCATGAGTTGGGTATGACCGCCAGACACCAAAAGGGCGATAAAAGGAAATTGGGGTGCTGTCTGACCCAAAAGAGGGGAAAGCAGGTGTCCTTCGAGGTGGTGAACCCCAATGGAGGGTAAATTAAGTCCTTGGGCGAGGGATTTGGCAAAGGCACTACCCACGAGGAGGGCGCCAGCCAGCCCAGGCCCCTGAGTGAATGCCACGGCATCAATATCGGTCAAATTGAGGCCTGATTGGGCTAAAGATTGGTCTAAGAGGGGTAAAACTCGTCGGATATGGTCGCGGGAGGCTAATTCAGGTACAACGCCCCCATAGTCCCGGTGCATGGCGATTTGGGAGTGTAAGCCCTGTCCCAGTATGCCCTGGAAGGCCGGTTTACCCTCTTCCCAAGGCGTGGTGTTGTATAAAGCCACCCCGGTCTCGTCACAAGAAGTTTCTATTCCTAAAACAATCATTTTTTGCTTAGCCGTGCTAGAATTGCAATTCAGTTAATTTTTCGATATCTATCGAGCATATACGAGTTAAATAAGTATGACTACAGTCCGCCTCCGCGAAAACGAACCATTTGAAGTGGCATTGCGCCGTTTTAAGCGCACCATTGAAAAGAATGGCCTTTTGACAGACTTGCGTGCACGCGAGTTTTACGAGAAGCCAACGGCTGAGCGTAAGCGTAAGAAGGCCGCAGCTGCTAAGCGCCATTACAAGCGTATTCGCAGCCAAATGTTGCCTAAGAAGCTTTACTAATAGAATTTAAAAGCTCTCCTCACCGAGAGGCTTTGAAACCCGCTGACGGTGAAACGCAGCGGGTTTTTGCTTTTTGAATTGCCAAATACAACTAGCTAGCTGTACAGCTAGATATATTCAACATTAGGAATCAAGCCATGACTCTAAAAGACCAAATTACCGAAGATATGAAAAACGCTATGCGCGCTAAAGAAGTTGCGCGCCTAGGAACAATTCGTCTTTTGTTGGCTGCCATCAAGCAACGTGAAGTCGACGAGCGCATTGTGGTTGATGACGCTGGTGTGATTGCCACTGTTGAGAAAATGATTAAGCAACGTAAAGATTCGATCTCTCAATTTGAAAAAGCCAATCGCGACGATTTGGTTGCAATTGAATCTGCCGAGATGGTGATTTTGCAAACTTATTTGCCAGCACAGTTATCTGATGCTGAAGTAGAAGCTGCAGTAGCTGCTGCTGTTGCATCTACTGGCGCCGCAGGCCCACAGGATATGGGCAAGGTTATTGGCGCATTAAAAGGTCAGCTGGCTGGCAAAGCCGATATGGGTAAAGTTTCCGGCTTGGTAAAAGCCGCATTGGCGAAGTAAGTAATTACAGTAGCTAGCCAAGCAAGAAAAATACTTTCATACTGGCCACATGGCACTCATTCCACAATCCTTCATAGCCGATCTTTTAAATCGGGTTGATATTGTTGATGTAGTTGGGCAGCACGTTAAGTTAAAAAAAGCGGGCGCGAACTTTCAGGGTTTGTGCCCCTTCCACTCAGAGAAGTCTCCCTCATTTTCGGTATCGCCTACCAAACAGTTCTATCACTGCTTTGGTTGTGGTGCACATGGCTCTGCTATTAGTTTCTTAATGGAATACTCTGGCCTAGGTTATGTGGATGCCATTGAAGATCTTGCGCGTTCTGCAGGCTTAGATGTACCTCGTGAAGAACGAACTGCAAATGATGTAGCAAGACAGCAGCAAGCAATGGCATTGAGTGAGGTCATGAGCTCAGCTGCAGATTGGTACCGTCAACAACTTAAAGGCAATACTAGAGCAGTAGAGTATTTAAAAGGTCGTGGCCTGACTGGTGAGATTGCTAAGCGCTATGCTTTAGGTTATGCACCTGACGGATGGCAGGGCTTAGAAGCGGTGTTTGGAACCTACTCTAATGATGAGATAGCGAAGACCTTGGTGGAAGGTGGCTTGCTGATTCAAGGTGAGCAAGCGGAAGGCGGTCAAGCTATTAAACGCTACGATCGTTTTCGTGATCGCATTATGTTCCCCATTCGCAACCCCAAAGGCCAAACCATTGGTTTTGGTGGGCGCATTCTGGATCAGGGTGAGCCTAAGTATTTAAATTCACCTGAAACACCATTGTTCTCCAAAGGCAACACGCTCTACGGATTATTTGAAGCAAGACAAGCAATTCGCGCACAAGAGTATGTTCTGGTGTGTGAAGGGTATATGGATGTTGTTGCCTTAGCGCAATTGGGTTTTCCAAATGCGGTTGCAACATTGGGTACAGCTTGTACAGCAAACCATGTGCGCATGCTCTTGCGTCAGGCTGACAAAGTGGTTTTCTCATTCGATGGTGACTCTGCCGGGCAGCGTGCAGCTCAGCGTGCACTTGAAGCTTGCTTACCACTCATGTCAGACGATAAAGAAATTCGTTTTTTATTTTTACCTACAGAGCATGATCCCGATAGCTATGTTCGCGCTTATGGGGCCCCTGCTTTTGAGAAGGCAATTAAAGAGGCGATGTCTATCTCTAGCTTCTTCTTTAAGGTTGTTAGTGAGGGTCATGAGCAAACTACTCCTGAAGGTAGAGCCCATACCCATCATGCTGCTAAGCCACTATTGTTGTCCATGCCGCCAATCGCGCTACGTACACAAATCTTGCGCGAGTTAGCGATTCGAACTAATACAACCCCAGCAGAGCTCGAAGCTTTTTGCGGTTTAACGGTAGCGCCAGTAAGACAGACTACTTATCAGCCAATGCAAGCAAGGGCACAAAGTGGCCAAGGCAATCAAAGTAATTCTAGTAGCTATGTCGGCAACAGCAATCGTCAAGGTGCACCATGGCAAGCATCAAAGGGGTCTGCAAAGCGAGTAGCAACTCAAAATATTGAACCACCCAAAGCACCAACTGATTTGGCAGAGCAAATGCTGCGAGTCATCATTCAGTTTCCGCATTTGGGAAAAGCGTTAGATTCGACTAAACGCGCACTTGCACTAAAGGCGGCTGAGCAAAGATCTGAAAAAGCCCATGCTTTGATGCAAGATCTTTTATCGCAGTGTGATTTGGTTGAGCTGATTCCAGGTGAAGGCAATAAACCGGCAATCGCAGGTGCTGGTGCCTTTGCGATGTTCCAAGATCAACTCTCTCGTAGTGAGTTAGCCCCTTTGTATGAAGTTCTGAGAAATCGGGTGATGGGTTCTGATTTGGAGCTCGAAGGTGCGGCCGCTGATCTGGACGGGGCATTTAAAAAGCTGGAACTCACCCATCTCAAGCAAGAAATGACCGAAATTGCCCAAAAGATCGCTGGAAGCACTGCTTCTGAGCAAGATAAAGCCCGCTATCGGGAATTGGGTGAAAAGCTGAAATTCTCCTAAGAAATTTCTGAAGAACCCCTAGAAATACCCTGAAATTGCCCCATATTTTTAGGTAGGGTGGGGGTAAAAAAGTCGCAATCGACTATAATCCTTTGTTCCCAAGAAAAAACCGATTTAATTCAGCCACTTGCGCTTTATTTTGATGAAATTTGGGGTAAGTGGGTAAGTGAGTTACTACGGGGCTGTGTTTCATCAGTCGATATCAATAACAGTAATGTGAATAAGTGCTAATAAATGCCGAATACCAAGACCAAAAAACCAGCTCCCAAAGCGAAAGCTCCAGCTAAGCCAGTAAAAGCTGCTGCAAAGCCAGCGGCTAAAGCAAAAACTCCTGCAAAGCCAGTGAAGGCTGCAGCCAAACCAGTTGCTAAAGCGAAGACTCCGGCAAAGCCGGCTCCAAAAGCGAAAGCTCCAGCTAAACCAGTAAAAGCTGCTGCTAAGCCGGCACCTAAAGCTAAAGCGCCGATTAAGCCTGCTCCAAAAGCGAAAGCTCCAGCAAAACCGGTAAAGGCTGCTGCAAAGCCTGCACCTAAGGCCCCAGCTAAGACTCCAGCAAAACCGACAAAAGCTGTTGCAAAGCCGGTAGCAAAAGTACCGACAAAAGTACCTGCTAAGCCAGTTGCCAAAGCACCTGCGAAAGCAGTCAAGACAGAAGTCAAAGTTGAGCCAGTAAAAAAAGGTAAAGCTGCGCCTGTATCTAAACCTGAACCAGTTAAAGCGGTGAAGGAAGTAAAAGAAGCTAAAGAAACAAAAGAAGTAAAAGAAGCCAAGGTTAAAAAAGCCACAGTTGCTGAGGTAGAAGTTCTAGCTGCCGATGAGGAAAAAAAGCGCGGCCGTAAAGCGAAAGCGGATGCCCCTGCAGAAAATGCAGAGCCAGTATTGACGGATCGTCAAAAAGCCCGTGAGCGTAAAGCTAAAGAAAAGGCGCTCTTAAAAGAATTCGCAGCACAGCAGTTAGGCACCGAAGAGCAACAAGAGTTACGTCGTGCTCGTTTAAAGACTTTGATCAAGATGGGTATGTCCAAGGGTTACTTAACCCATGGCGAGATGAATGACGTGATGTCTGATGAGTTGTCTGATGCTGATGCATTAGAGACTTTGATCAGCTTGCTCAATGACATTGGCATTACTGTTTACGAACAAGCGCCCGATGCTGAAACCTTAATTCTTTCTGACAACACAGAAGCTGCAGCTTCCGAAGAAGAGGCTGAAGAAAAGGCTGAAGCAGCCCTTTCCACTGTGGATTCAGAGTTTGGTCGTACAACCGATCCAGTACGTATGTATATGCGTGAGATGGGCACCGTAGATTTGCTGACTCGCGAAGGCGAGATCGTGATTGCGAAGAAGATTGAAGCTGGCCTCAAAGATATGGTGATGGCTTTGGCTGCTTGCCCTGTCACTATTGCTGAAATTCTAAGCAACGTAGACAAGATTGCTAGTGGCGAGATGGAGATTGACCAGTTTGTTGATGGCTTGGTTGATCCTAATGCAGAAGATATTAAGCTTGGACCTGAAGAGCCAGAAATTGACCCAGATGCCGAAGAAGGCGATGAAGAGGGCGGTGAAGACGAAGGCGGCGGCGGTGGTGGCGGTGCTGCAACTGCGAATGCCAAGCAACTAGAAGAGTTAAAGCAGATTTCTTTAGAGAAGTTTGCGATCGTACGCACACAAGCTGACAAGATGCGTCGTGCTTTCGATAAAGATGGCTACAACTGCCCAGCCTACATCAAGGCGCAGGACGGGATTCGTGCTGAATTGCTTGGTTTCCGCTTAACAGCAAAGAGTGTTGAGAAGTTATGCGATACCATGCGCTCACAAGTGGATCAGGTTTGGAAGTTAGAGCGTGGCATTGTTAGTTTGTTGGTAGACAAAGTTGGCGTCAATCGCGGTGAAGTATTAAAAGACTTCCCTAAGATGTCCATGAATTTGACTTGGACTGAAAAGCTGCTCAAAGAGAACAAGCCTTACAGTGCGCTCTTGCAACGTAACGTTCCAGCGATTCAAGAATTGCAGCAGAAATTAATTGATATTCAGAAGAATGTCGTTATTCCACTTCCAGAGTTAAAAGAAGTGAACAAGCAAATGATCGCTGGCGAGAAGCGTGCCCGCGAAGCAAAACGTGAGATGACAGTGGCCAACTTACGTTTGGTAATTTCGATTGCTAAGAAATACACCAACCGTGGTTTGCAATTCTTGGACTTGATTCAAGAGGGCAATATCGGTTTGATGAAGGCGGTCGATAAGTTTGAATACCGTCGTGGCTATAAGTTCTCTACCTATGCAACATGGTGGATTCGTCAGGCCATTACTCGTTCGATTGCTGACCAAGCCCGTACGATCCGTATTCCAGTTCATATGATTGAGACAATCAACAAGATGAACCGTATCAGCCGTCAGATCTTGCAAGAAACTGGTCATGAGCCAGATGCTGCAACTTTAGCGCTGAAGATGGAGATTCCTGAAGACAAGATTCGCAAAATCATGAAGATTGCTAAGGAGCCTATCTCTATGGAGACTCCAATCGGCGATGATGCAGACTCTAATTTGGGTGACTTCATTGAGGACAACAACACATTAGCTCCGGCTGAAGCTGCTTTGCATGACTCAATGCGTGACGTAGTCAAGGATGTACTTGATTCATTAACACCGCGCGAAGCAAAAGTATTGCGTATGCGTTTTGGTGTTGAGATGAGCACCGATCATACTCTTGAAGAGGTTGGCAAACAGTTCGACGTTACTCGTGAGCGTATCCGTCAGATCGAAGCGAAGGCGCTGAGAAAAATGCGTCATCCAAGCCGAAGCGACAAACTCAAGACCTTCCTCGAGGAAGATTGATTGTCTAGCACTTCGATATCGTGAGTCCTTTATAAAAAAGGATTCACGATCTGCAGTCTCTTATCAATTACTTGCCGGTGCTGCATATCTTCTGAGTACAGTTTTTCGCATCCTGCTTGCAAAGCCGCAGCAATAATCATTGAATCATAGTGATGGTATCCATATCGCCTGGACACCATCAATCCAGTTTCAAAAGTATCTATATCAAGCGATCTTACGTTGAATGTAGACGTAAATAAATCTAAAAATTCATCCAGCTCACTATTAGATATTTTTATTTTTCTAATGCTAGCAGAAGTAAATTCATTAAGCACCTGAACGCTTATTACGTTCGATTGCTGTAAATTTTTAGTAACCCAGTCTGCTTTTTTAGTATCCGATGATAGTAAATAAAGTAGGGTATTGGTATCAAAAAATATCTTCTTAGCGTTCATTCAATTCAGATCTATCAAAGTGAAAATCAGCGGGCATGCGACCACGAAATTTTCTCAAACTTTGAAGCCTATCCTGCAAGGAAGGTTTCTTCTTAACTTGGAAATGCTTTTTATCCGCAACATGAACCTCAATGTCATCTCCTTCTTTTAGCTCTAAAAATTCGACCACTTGAGCTGGTAGACGAATGGCAAGGCTGTTCCCCCATTTTGATACGACCATGATTTTCATCTCCTTTAGATATACATATAATAATGTATATCTAAATAAAAACCAACAATTCAGCAAGTGCATACCAATCAATCATTTGAAGAGCCCCTTCAATTACAATGAGTGCTTAGGGCCTATAGCTCAGTTGGTTAGAGCAGAGGACTCATAAGAAAGAATCCCTAGGGGTCTTGTCGCAAAGACCTCAATGATTTCAAGAGCTTAGTGGTGGTTAAGACATATAAAATTGCTTACACACCGCTTACACACCAAGGCAAAAACCGAGGTGTGTAGTAAATGTGGTTTTAGTGTGGTTTTAAGAAGTAAAACACCCGTCAAAAGGTGTGTAGTAAATGAAAGTTTTAGGGCCTATAGCTCAGTTGGTTAGAGCAGAGGACTCATAGCGAAAGTTGTGCCTTATGCGTGGAAACTGCATAAGGGATGGTGTCAAATTCGGAGAAAGCTAAAGGTAGCCAAAAGCTGCACAAGCTAACGCCGAGCCAAGCTTCAGCGTGAAAGTGCTGTTGAAGGTGTAGAGACTAGACGGCACCCACCTAAGTTCAGAAATGAATACGGTGAAGGCATAGTCCAGGGAGTAGTGAAAGCTACACAAACCGGAATCCTTTGGTCCCAGGTTCAAGTCCTGGTAGGCCCACCAGAAAAGCAAACCCTCATCAGAAATGGTGAGGGTTTTGTCTTTTAGAGTTTTTAAAGTTCTTCTCTGGTGTATGGGATGCCTTCTTCATCGTAGATGCAATAAATTAAATCAAGCATTGCCTTAATTTCTTCAGACTTATCCATTGATCTAGTGCTCATGATGATGGGGGAGTAGGCATGCTTTTCATTTAATTCTAGATAAACAACGTCATCACGTTTCATGCCCTGCAAGCTAAATGGAACAATGGATACACCTTCGCCTGCAGCAACAAGGCCAATGGCTATTTGTAATTCTCGAACTTCAATAATCTTTTTGGGATGAACATCCCTTTCTTTGAAACCATTTAATACTTGGTCTGCGTAACTAGGACGGGGATTTTTTGGAAAGACAATGAGATATTCATCGGCTAAGTCTTTTAAGTTGATGGGCTTGTTTGATTTTGATAGTGAGTGCTCATAAGGAACTGCAGCAATGAGTTTTTCCTCCCTCAATACAATCCGTCTGATATTGGCGTCTTCATGACGTACTCTTCCAAAGCCAATATCAATCTTTCCATCTTTCAAAGCTTTGAGCTGTTCCATTGTTGTCATTTCATACATCCGCAATTCAATGGAATTAAATTTGGCTCGATATTTTCGAATAATTTTCGGAAGTTTTCCGTAGAGCGTTGATGCAACAAAACCGACATTCAGAATTCGGTTGATATTGCCAACCCGTTGAGTCATGGCCTTGAGCTCGCCAGTTCTAGCTAAAACCTGTTTGGCATGCTCATAGAAAAAGTTGCCCGCGTCTGTCAGCTTGAGGGGTCGAGAGTTCCTAACAAACAGAGTTACGCCCAACTCTTCTTCGAGTTGTTGGATCTGTCTGCTCAAGGGCGGCTGTGCAATGAACAGTTTTTCAGAAGCTCTAGTGAAGTTCTTTTCTTCTGCAACAGCAACAAAGTAGCGTAGGTGTCTTAATTCCATATGTATACCTTTTAAGTATCAAAAGGATACCAAATCAGTCTTGGACTCGTCAAAAAGACCTGTTTAGAGTTCATTTATCGAAAAACTATACGAAATAGATATGATCAAATCAGTAGAAACCCTAATAGTTGATGTGCCGACTATCCGCCCACACAGGTTATCTGTGGCCACGATGAATGCCCAGGCTCTTGTTTTGGTGCGCATTCTTTGTAATGACGGTATTGAGGGATGGGGTGAGGCTACCACTATTGGTGGCTTGAACTACGGTGAAGAAAGTCCTGAGAGTATCAAGATAAACATTGATACCTATTTTGCTCCGCTCATTATTGGGATGAAGGCTGACCAGGTTGCTAAGGTCATGCATAAGTTGCGTACCACTATTCAAGGTAACCGTTTTGCAAAATGCGCAATTGAAACTGCGTTATTGGATGCACAAGGCAAGCGTTTAGGCATTCCAGTTAGTGAATTGCTTGGCGGTCGAGTTCGCGATCAGTTGCCTGTAGCTTGGACTCTAGCAAGCGGTAGTACTGATAAAGATATCGCTGAAGCGGAGAAGATGATTGCACTGCGCCGTCACAATATCTTCAAATTAAAGATTGGCTTACGTTCAGTCCAAGCTGACGTAGAGCATGTCTTGGCAATCAAAAAAGCACTGGGCCCAGATATTAGTGTTCGTGTAGACATAAACCAGGCTTGGAGCGAGTTAAATGCTGTTAAAGGTATAGCTTCACTTCAGGCAGGTGGAATTGATTTAATTGAACAGCCAGTTAAAGCAATTCATAAAGCCAGCATGGCTCGCCTGACCAATCAATTTGATGTTGCCATCATGGCCGATGAGGCATTGCATGGTCCTAGTGATGCATTAGAGCTTGCCAATAAATATGCAGCAGATGTATTCGCTGTGAAGATTAATCAATCCGGCGGCTTGTTTCCAGCGCTTCAAGTAGCAACTATTGCTGAGCTGTCTGGTATCAGCTTGTATGGTGGAACCATGCTTGAGGGTGCAGTAGGAACTGCTGCCTCTGCCCACGTATTTTCAACATTCAATGACCTTGCCTTCGGCACAGAGTTATTTGGACCCTTATTGCTTACTGAGGAAATCTTGGTTGAGTCACTGGTCTACAAGGATTTCAGCTTGCAAGTACCAACTGGCCCAGGCCTTGGTATCCAGCTCGATATAGAAAAAATAAATTATTTAAAGCGTCAACAAGGTCATTCCGATCAAGTTGATTTGATAACTGCCTAAATAGGAGACAGCATGTTATTTCACGTACGTATGAATGTAAATTTGCCACCGGACATGCCGGTAGCAGAAGCGACAGCCTTAAAGACAAAAGAAAAAGAGATTGCACAAGGCTTGCAATCATCTGGCAAGTGGCGTCACTTATGGCGTATTGCAGGTCAGTACGCAAATATCAGCATTTTTGATGTTGAGAGCGTAGAGGAGTTGCATACAGCAATTTCCACACTGCCACTCTTCCCATATATGCAAATTGAAGTAATGCCTTTATGTAGACATCCATCTTCTATAAGAGGAGATGACAGTTAATCCATTGAAAACTCAACTCAACAACATTGAAATTTAGTAAATCAAATTAATTATTAAGGATACAAAATGAAACATACAGAAATTGAAAAATTAGCAAAAGAATGGATCGTAGATGCAGCGGATTCTCCTGCCAATCCGCGAGTTCAGGCAATTACTCTTCGCCTGGTGACTGATTTATGCAAAGCGATTGAAGACTTAGATATCACCCCAACAGAGTTTTGGAAAGGTTTAGAGTATTTCTCAGAAGCCGGTGCCCGTAATGAATTGGGTCTTTTAGCCCCCGGTATTGGTCTAGAGCGCTTCTTAGATATACGTTCCGATGAGGCTGATGAGAAGGCTGGCCTGGCAGGCGGAACTCCCCGCACAATTGAAGGCCCTTTGTATGTTGCCGGCGCTCCAGAGTCTAAAGGTTTTGCTCGAATGGATGATGGCTCTGAAGTGGATAAAGCTGATCCACTGTTTATGCAGGGCACAGTTTTTGGCGCGGATGGTAAGCCATTAGCTAATGCAAAGGTGGAAATGTGGCATGCCAATACATTGGGTGGCTATTCATTCTTTGACAAGACTCAGCCTGCGTATAACTTACGTCGCACGATCATCACTGATGAGAATGGTCGTTATGCCATGCAAAGTATCGTGCCAAATGGTTACGGATGCCCTCCGGATGGGTCTACCCAAGCATTATTGAATCTATTGGGTCGCCATGGCCAGCGTCCGGCGCACGTGCACTATTTTGTGACGGCACCTGGTCATAGAAAGTTAACTACTCAAATCAATATTGATGGTGACAAGTACCTCTGGGATGACTTCGCTTTTGCTAGTCGTGAAGGTTTGGTACCGCCACTAGTTCGTGTAAGTGATCCAGCTGAAATGAAGGCAAAAGGTGTGCGTAAGCCTTATGTATCCATTGATTTTGATCTTCATTTAGTGGTTGAGAAGCCTGGAGCTGCTTCAGGAATTGTTGATAGAGCCCACTTCGCTGCGTAATTTGAATTTGGGGTGCTTGCACCCCTTTCATAAAGGATAAAAAAATGATTCCAATTCATGTAGATAACAGTCCAAAACTCAAAAGCCTTGATGAATTTCTAGTCGAGGATAAAGAGAAGGGCGACTATCGCCTCCACCGTAGTGCATTTACCGATAAAGACTTATTTGAATTAGAGATGAAGCACATCTTTGAGGGTAATTGGATTTATTTGGCGCACGAAAGTCAAATCCCAAACATCAATGATTACTACTCTACCTATATTGGTAGTCAGCCAATCTTCATTTCTCGTAATCGTCAGGGTGAACTGAATGCCATGATGAATGCTTGTAGCCATCGTGGCGCTCAGTTGTGTCGTCATAAGCGCGGCAACAAGGCTACTTTCACTTGCCCATTCCACGGCTGGACATTTAATAACAGCGGAAAGCTCTTGAAGGTAAAAGATCCAGAGGAGGCCGGCTACCCAGAGTGCTTTAACAAGGAAGGCTCACACGATCTCAAGAAGGTGCCTAAGTTTGAAAGCTATCGCGGCTTCTTATTTGGTAGCTTGAATGATGATGTTGCCCCTTTAAAGGACTTTTTGGGTGAAGCCGCCAAGATCATTGACATGATTGTGGATCAATCTGCTGATGGACTCGAAGTATTGAAGGGCGCTTCAACTTATACCTTTAACGGTAATTGGAAGCTTCAGGCAGAAAACGGTGCTGATGGTTATCACGTATCTGCTGTTCATTGGAATTACGCTGCAACTACCAACCATCGTAAAGAGCAAGAAGCAATTCGCGAGGACAACATCAAGGCGATGGATGCTGGTAAGTGGGGTAAGCAGGGTGGTGGCTTCTATTCATTTGATCACGGCCATATGCTCCTCTGGACAAAGTGGGCTAATCCACAGGACCGGCCAAATTTCCCGAGGCACCAGGAATTTTCCGATAAGTTTGGCAAACCAATTGCTGATTGGATGATTGAGCGCTCCAGAAATCTTTGCTTATATCCAAACGTGTATTTGATGGATCAGTTTGGCTCCCAAATTCGCGTGCTGCGCCCATTGGCTGTTGATAAAACTGAAGTCACTATCTACTGTATTGCTCCTAAAGGCGAATCAGCAGAAGCACGCTCTAGAAGAATCCGTCAATACGAAGACTTCTTTAACGTGAGCGGTATGGCTACTCCAGATGACTTGGAAGAGTTTAGAGCTTGCCAGGAAGGCTTTGCTGCAAAGACGATCGAGTGGAACGATATGTGTCGTGGTTCAGAGCATTGGATTAAAGGCGCTGACGATGCGGCTAAAGAGATCGGCTTGAAACCCGTATTAAGTGGCTTGAAAACTGAAGATGAGGGCCTGTACACAGTTCAGCATCGCTATTGGCTTGAAACAATGAAAAAAGCAGTTGAGCAAGAGCAGGTGAGCGCATGAAAACGATCTCCATATTAGATATCAATGCATTTTTGTATTACGAGAGTCGCCTATTGGACGATGAGCAGTGGGATGAGTGGCTTAATTGCTATAGCCCAGACGCTGAATTTTGGATGCCTTCCTGGGACGATAACGATGAGTTGGTAACAAATCCACAAGAAGAAATTTCTTTGATTTATTACCCAAATCGTCAAGGCCTTGAGGATCGTGTATTCCGCATTAAGACTGAACGCTCAAGCGCAACTATGCCCGACACAAGAACCTGTCACAACATTACTAATGTTGAGTTAGAGAAGCGTGATGGTGATATCTGTACGGTTCGCTTTAATTGGCACACCCTAAGTCATCGATACAAAACCAACTACAGCTACTTTGGTATGTCTCGTTATGTAATCGACTTCTCTGGCGATAAGCCAATCATTTTGAACAAATACATCGTTCTTAAAAATGATTACATCAGTCAAGTCATTGATATCTATCACATTTAATACATCGGCGGAATGCTATGAGCTATAACATCGCACTACAGTTTGAAGACGGGGTAACTCGCTTTATTTCCTGCAACGAAGGCGAAAAACTTTCTGATGCTGCATATCGTCAGAAAGTGAATATTCCGCTTGATTGCAGGGATGGGGCTTGTGGTACCTGCCGTGGTTTATGTGAATCTGGTGATTACGATCTACCTGAGTCTAGTTATATAGAGGATGCACTTACTCCGGAAGAAGCTGCTCAGCGTCAGATCCTGGCTTGTCAGATGAAGCCCAAGTCGGATTGTGTGGTGAAGATTCCCGCATCATCTGCCGCATGTAAGACTGGATCTTCATCATTCCCAGGCAAGATTGCACAGATTGAAAAACTATCGAACTCAACAATTGGGTTCTCAATTGAGCTTGATGATCCTGCTTCTTTAACGTTCCTACCTGGCCAATATGTCAATGTGCAAATTCCAGGAACAGACTTAACGCGGGCCTATTCTTTTAGCTCTCCGCCAGGCGCATCCATTGCATCTTTTGTAGTGCGTAATGTCCCTAATGGTCGTATGAGTCAGTATCTAGCAGACATTGGTAAGTCAGGCGATGCGATTTCATTTGCCGGACCAAATGGTAGTTTCTATCTGCGCGAAGTTAAGCGTCCGGTGTTATTTCTCGCTGGTGGAACAGGTATTGCACCATTTTTATCGATGCTGGACTCTTTGGCTGCATCGGGATCTGCGCATCCAATCAAGATGGTATTCGGTGTGACAAATGATATGGACTTAGTAGCCCTAGATCAGCTCGAAGCCATGAAAACAAAACTGCCTGATTTTGAATATCGGACGGTGGTTGCTTCATCCGAAAGTACTCATGATCGCAAAGGCTATGTCACAGAGCATATTGAAAACGAATGGTTAAACCAAGGTGAGGTGGATATTTATCTATGTGGTCCAGTAGCCATGGTAGATGCTGTACGCAATTGGTTGTCTGGCGCAGGTGTTACCCCAGCAAATTTCTTGTTTGAGAAATTTTCTCCAAGTGCTGTAGGTGCATGATGACTCAGGCGCTAAGATTTAAGAATAAAGTTGCTATTGTCACGGGTGCTGCCCAAGGGATTGGCGAAGGCGTGGCAATTGCCCTAGCTAAAGAGGGTGCCAAGGTTATTTTGGCCGACCGCTCCGATCTAGTTGATGATGTGGCAAAGAAGCTAGGTAAGCTAAAAGCAAAGTCTTTGACGGTTAAGGTTGATTTAGAGACCTATGCTGGTGCTTCAAAGCTAATTTCAGAGGCAGTAAAGGCATTTAAAAAGATCGATATTATTGTTAATAACGTCGGTGGCACTATTTGGACAAAGCCTTACGAGAACTATGATGAAGATCAAATAGAGGCAGAGATTCGTCGCTCCTTGTTTCCAACCTTATGGTGTTGTAGAGCTGTATTACCGGTGATGATTAAGCAAAAGCATGGCGTTGTCGTAAATATTTCTTCTATTGCCACTCGCAGTATTCACCGTATTCCATATGCCGCAGCAAAAGGCGGAGTAAATGCGATGACTGCTAGCTTGGCATTTGAGCACGCTAAAGATGGTATTCGCTTTAATGCGGTCGCCACTGGTGGAACTGAAGCTCCTCCGAGAAAGATTCCGCGAAACAAGAATAAATTATCCAAGCAAGAAGAGGTTTGGTATCAAGGGATCATTGACCAAACGATTGATTCCAGTTTGATGCATCGGTATGGAACAATTGAGGAGCAGGTAAGGGCGATTTTATTCCTAGCTTCTGATGAGTCATCTTATATCACTGGCACAGTATTACCAGTTGGTGGCGGAGATTTGGGCTAATGAAGCGCGCCTTTTTCGAAGATATTTCACCCTCTTCAATTACGGCTGGCTTTCTTGTTGTATTGATTTCCTATGCTGGGCCGATGCTGATATTCTTTCAGGCCGCATCTCTAGCTCAGGTATCTAATGAAGTTCTATCTTCTTGGGTATGGGCGGTATCGTTTGGTGGTGGTATTTCCGGGATTTATCTCAGTTGGAAATATAAGATGCCGATCATTACTGCTTGGTCCGCTCCTGGCGCTGCTCTCTTAATCACCTTATTTCCGCATATGTCGGTCAATGAGGCAATTTCTTCTTATATCACTGCCGCAATGATCATTCTATTGATTGGCATTACGGGTACCTTTGACAAGCTAATAAAGCATATACCCAAGGGAATAGCAGCCGGAATGATGGCGGGCATTCTATTTCAGTTTGGTATCAATATATTTAAATCTGTATCAACCATGCCTGCCTTGGCTTTATCGATGATTGGAATTTATCTGATATTTAAAAGGCTGATACCAAAATTCGCGATCTTAGTTGTTTTATTTTCAGGAATCGGGCTGGCATATCTCATTGGTGATGTTAATCCAGATAATTTCAGGCTAGCTTTGGCACATCCAACATTCATAGCTCCTGTGTGGACATGGGAATCCACATTCAGCTTTGCAATACCGTTGGTTCTAGTAAGTTTGACCGGCCAATACTTGCCGGGAATGGCAATCCTCAAGTTATCGAGCTATCACGTGCCCGCTAAGCCCATTATTACTTTTACAAGCTTCATGTCACTGGTAACCGCATTCTTTGGTGGCATTACTACTACGACTGCAGCGATTACGGCAACCCTATGTACAGGCAAAGAAGCTAACGAAGATCCAAACAAGCGATATGTTGCAGGCATTTTCAGCGGCGTTTTCTTTTTAATTGGCGGTTCCTTAGCAGGTTCAATCGTTCTCATTTTCACTAGTCTTCCAAAAGAGCTCATCGCGCTTTTGGCTGGCTTAGCTTTACTTGGCGCAATCGTCACTAGCCTCATGAGCACTTTAGAGGAACCTGATCATCGTGAGGCTGCCGCAATCACATTTTTAGCAACTGCATCTGGTATGACTTTTTTAGGTCTGGGATCAGCATTCTGGGGAATTGTGATTGGATCTATTGCATATGTTGTTTTTGATAAAGATTTATTGAAATTAAAGAGTAAAGAAAAGAATGATTGATAAAACATCGGCTTCAATACATGAGGCTATAAAACAAATCAAAGATGGCTCAACCGTCATGATTGGGGGCTTTGGGACGGCTGGTCAGCCTGCGCAGTTAATTGATGCTTTGATTGAGCATGGAGCCAAAGAGTTAACAGTAGTAAATAACAATGCTGGAAATGGTGATCTTGGCTTAGCTGCCTTATTAAAAGCTGGTCAAGTAAAGAAGATTATCTGTTCATTTCCAAGGCAATCTGACTCTTACGAGTTTGATAAGTTGTACTATGCCAAAAAAATTGAACTCGAATTAGTCCCGCAAGGTAACTTAGCGGCTCGCATTCAGGCGGCAGGGGCTGGTCTTGGTGCTATCTATACCCCAACAGGATTTGGCACCCTCTTGGCTGAAGGCAAAGAAAGCAAAGTTATTAATGGCAAAGGCTATGTGCTTGAGTATCCGATTCATGCCGACTTTGCACTCATTAAAGCATTTAAGGGTGATCGCTGGGGCAATCTTACTTATCGAATGAGTGCTAGAAATTTCGGTCCCATTATGGCGACCGCAGCTAAATGCACCATCGCGCAGGTAAATGAAGTGGTGCCATTGGGGGATATTGATCCCGAGCATGTTATTACACCAGGCATTTTTGTGAAGCACGTTGTTGCTGTGAAAGGGAAATAAAAATGGCATACCAACGTTTAACTAGAGAGCAAATTGTACAAAGAGTGGCCCAAGATATTCCGGAGGGCTCTTACGTTAATTTAGGTATTGGGTTGCCTACCAAGATCGCTAATTACCTTGATGCCGATAAAGAAATATTTTTACAAAGCGAGAATGGTGTTCTTGGCATGGGTCCAGCTCCAGCTAAGGGGGATGAAGATTCTGATTTGATCAACGCAGGGAAAGAATTTATCACCCTATTAAAGGGCGGCTCCTATTTCCATCATGGCGATTCGTTCACGATGATGCGGGGTGGGCATATTGATATTTGTGTGTTGGGAGCATTCCAAGTTGCTCAAAATGGCGATTTAGCAAATTGGCATACAGGTTCACCAGATGCCATTCCAGCAGTCGGTGGGGCAATGGATTTGGCCATTGGCGCTAGAAACGTGTTTGTCACTATGGAGCACGTAACTAAGAATGGTGAGGCAAAGATTGTTGAAAAATGCACATACCCACTTACCGGCATGGGTTGCGTAAATCGCATTTACACAGATCTTGCTGTTATTGATGTCACACCAAACGGTTTGATTGTGAGTGAAATGGTTCCTGGACTTACCTTGGATGAGTTGCAGAAGCTCACCGACGCACCTTTATCAATGGCTGAATAATGAAAAATACTGTAAACGCATATATTTGTGACGCTATCAGAACCCCTTTTGGTAGATATGGTGGCTCACTGGCTACTTTAAGGGCAGATGATCTAGCTGCCCTCCCAATTCAAGCATTGATGATGCGCAATATTGTGGATTGGTCTGCGCTAGACGATGTCATTCTGGGTTGTGCGAACCAAGCTGGTGAAGATAACCGCAACGTCGCAAGAATGGCTGCATTGTTAGCTCGTCTGCCTGTCGAAGTTCCTGGTTCTACCGTTAATAGGTTATGTGGATCTAGCCTTGATGCAATTGGTATTGCTGCAAATGCTATTAAAGGGGGCGGCAATCACTTGATGATCGCTGGTGGCGTAGAAAGTATGTCGCGTGCTCCATTCGTGATGGGTAAGGCTGATTCCGCATACTCGCGTACTGCAAGGATTGAAGATACAACCATTGGTTGGCGCTTTATTAACCCGCTCATGAAAGCACATCATGGCGTGGATTCAATGCCAGAGACAGCTGAAAATGTAGCTGAAGATTTTAGGATTTCCCGTGCTGATCAAGATCTGTTTGCGTTCACCAGTCAGCAACGTACCGCTAAAGCGCAAGAAGCGGGAATTTTTGATGATGAAATCATCCCCGTCAATATCCCTCAGAAAAAGGGTGACCCAGTTGTATTTGCAAAAGATGAGCATCCACGTTTAACAACATTAGAAACGCTAGCCTCTTTGAAAAGTATTGTGAAGCAGGGCGGTACTGTTACGGCCGGAAACGCTTCAGGCGTTAATGATGGCGCTTGCGCTTTGCTCATGGCATCAGATGTGGGTATTAAGCAGCATTCTCTAGCTCCAAAAGCGCGTGTAGTTGCAGTTGCTGCAGCAGGTGTTGCTCCACGAATTATGGGATTTGGTCCATCACCCGCAGTCAAGAAAGTATTAGAGAAGTCGGGTTTAAAGCTAAGCCAAATGGATGTGATTGAGTTAAATGAGGCCTTTGCTTCTCAAGCCTTGGCGGTCACTCGTGATCTTGGTCTTCCAGACAATACGGCGCACGTTAATCCAAATGGTGGCGCTATTTCTCTGGGGCATCCCTTGGGCGCATCAGGCGCAAGACTGGTCACAACGGCAATGTACCAACTCATACGTACCAAAGGCAGGTATGCACTGTGCACTATGTGTATTGGCGTTGGGCAGGGTATAGCCATGATTATTGAACGAGTTTAGGAGTAGTAATGAGTATTGCGCACATTAACGGTATTGACGTTTTTTATCTTACAGATGGAGACCCTCACAAACCAGCGATTATTTTTTCTAATTCCCTTGGAACAGATCATTCCATGTGGGATGGTCAGCTTGAAATATTGAGAAGAGATTTCTACTTAATCAGATACGACACTAGAGGTCATGGATTAACTCACTCTCCAAAGGGTCCGTACACCATTGCACAGCTAGCAAATGATGTTTTAGGTCTTCTTGATTACCTCAGTATTGATAAGGCTTTCTTCTGTGGAATTTCGATGGGCGGGCTTATTGGTCAATGGCTAGCAGTTAATGCGCCAGAAAGAATTGAAGCCTTGGTGATTGCTAATACTGCGCCAAAGATTGGTACGGAACAGGCATGGAAAGAGCGTGCAGCGCTCGTTAGAAAAGAAGGACTCAATACTATTGCAGAATCCGCTCCTTCAAGATGGTTTACACCAGAGTTTTATGGTTCAAGCCCTAAAGCAGTTAACGAATTACTGATTAACTTAAAAAATATGAACCCTGAAGGCTATGCAAGTTGTTGCGATGCCCTGGCTAGTGAGGATCTGAGAGGGAGTATTTCAAAAATTGGGATTCCTACATTGATTATTGGCGGGGATAAAGATCCAGTTACCACTCTTGATGATGCTCAACATATCCAAGCACAAATTAAGGGCTCCACAATCTTAGCAATACCAGCATCACATATTTCAAACATTGAAGCAGAAGTTGAGTTTAATCAGGCAATAAAGCATTTTTTTGCAAGCCAAGTAAAACAAGAATTGGAGACGTAATCATGAGTCAAATTGATGTACATAAGTTAATAGACGAGGCGAAGTTTAGTAAGTTCCACTGGGGCCTCCTGTTTTGGTGTGGTCTGGTCATTATTTTTGATGGTTACGACCTGGTTATCTATGGTGTAGTACTTCCAAAATTGATGACTGAGTGGCAGCTTTCACCAATGCAGGCCGGTACTTTAGGAAGTTATGCACTATTTGGCATGATGTTTGGTGCCATGTTCTTTGGCCCCCTATCAGACAAGATTGGCAGAAAGAAAACCATTGCAATGTGCGTTACATTGTTTAGCTTCTTTACATTTATCAACGGGTTTGCAGAGAGCCTCACCCAATTTGGCATCTGCCGATTTATAGCGGGCCTGGGTATTGGCGGGGTGATGCCAAATGTTGTTGCCTTGATGACTGAATATTCACCCAAGAAAATTCGCAGTCTCTTGGTCACTATTATGTTTAGCGGCTACTCAGTAGGGGGAATGTTATCCGCTGGCGTCGGAATCTTTTTGATTCCAATTTATGGCTGGTCATCAGTTTTCTTCGTCGCCATCATTCCGTTGCTACTGCTACCGATCATTCTTTATTTCTTGCCAGAGTCTCCAGGATTTCTCATTAAATCTAATCGCAATGCAGATGCGGCCAAAGTTTTAAAGAAAATTGCCCCTGAATATGCATCTGTAAGCTCAAGTGAGTATGTATATCCGCTTGGGAATGCCTCTAGTTCTGTGCCTTTGTTATCACTATTTAAGGATGGTCGCTTTTTTAGTACTTTAATATTCTGGACTTCATTCTTTATGTGCCTCTTGATGGTGTACGCATTAGGATCTTGGTTACCAAAGCTCATGAACAAAGCTGGGTATGAAATGGGTTCAAGCCTAATGTTCTTGATGGTTCTAAATATTGGCGCTATCTTTGGAGCGGTTGGTGGTGGTTGGTTGGCTGATAAGTTCCACCCACGTAAGGTGCTTACCATTTTCTTCATTTGTGCGGCAGCTTCAATCAGTCTCTTAGGTGTTAAGAGTCCATTTTTAGTGCTGAACTTATTGGTTGCTATTGCAGGTGCAACGACAATTGGTTCTCAAATCTTGCTATATGCCTATGTCGCTCAATATTACCCACTAAAAATACGTTCCACTGGTATTGGTTGGGCTTCTGGTGTCGGTCGTGTCGGCGCAATCTTGGGCCCAGTGCTAGGGGGTACTTTGTTAAGCTTAGGTCTGCCACTGGAATTTAACTTCTATGCATTTGCAATTCCTGGTGCAATTGCATGTGTGGCTATTGCCTTGGCTGGTAGATCTGGTCATGATGCGAAATAAAGTGATGCGCCTTTTTGCATTCTTCATAATTGGCTTGGGTGCAGTATTGATTCATTGCGAGCCTGCATTCGCTCAAGAGTGGCCTGCAAAGTCAATTCGTTGGATTGTGCCATTTCCTCCTGGCGGTGCGATGGATGTCATCGCGCGCGCCTTAGCTGATAGGTCTTCAAAGACATTGGGTCAGGCGATTATTGTGGAAAACAAGCCTGGCGCAGGAGGAAATATTGGATCAGAGCTTGTGGCACGCTCTGATGCTGATGGATACACCATGTTGATTACATCAATTGGTATGGCGACTAATAAATATCTCTATCCAAAGCTACCCTATGACCCCGTAAAAGATTTTTCACCCGTTAGTTTGGTTGCTATTGTGCCTAATGTATTGGTTGCCAATGCTACTCAGCCAAACGTAAAAACGGTAACTGATGTTATTGCCAATGCAAAAGCTCAACCAGGAAAGCTCACCTATGCTTCTGCGGGTAATGGTACGTCGATTCATTTGGCGGGAGAGGTATTTACCTCAATGGCCAAAATTGATATGCAACACATTCCCTATAAAGGAAGCGGACCCGCACTAACAGATCTACTGGGTGGGCAGGTTAATTACATGTTTGATAGCATCACATCAGCTAAGCCCCATATTGCATCAGGGAAACTGCGAGCTATAGGCCTTACAACAACTAAGCGCTCTAAATCTTTGCCGGGCATTCCTACTATTGCCGAGTCTGGGTTGCCTGGGTATGACGTCACACCATGGTTTGCTGTTTTTGTGCCCGCCAAGACCCCAAAGGCCACCGTCAAAAAACTCAATGCCGCCTTACTTTCTAGTATGGCTAGTCCAGAAATTAGGGAAAAGTTTGAGGCCATTGGTGCTGAGCCAATAGGCTCTAGTCCAGAAGAGCTCGCAATTTATCTCAATAAAGAAATTGATCGCTGGGGCAAGGTGATCACTACCAACAATATTAAATCTGATTAAAGGTTGGAATTTCATGCTTGGGATGGCGTTATTTAAAACCATTACTTTTAATTATGTTAAATCGCATAAGAATGCATTAGACATCATTAAGTAGTTTACATAGACTGAGTCCGACTGCAGTAATTACATTCGGGTGAACAAAATAAATTGAACCTTACATAAGGGAAAAGGGAGTTAAGAATGAAAAAAGTTATGACAGCGGTTGGCTTAGTGGCTGCATGCGCAGGTGCAGCACAGGCGCAATCAAGCGTTATTGTTTACGGAATTATTGATGCTGGATATGTTGGCGGGAATTCTAGGATTAGTTCTTCAGCCATTACAACTAACGGCGGTCAAACAAAGACTACTGTTAATCAATTTGGTAGCAATGCAGAGAGTTCAAGTCGTATTGGTCTTAAAGGAGTTGAGGACTTGGGTGGCGGTATGACAGCATTTTTTACAACCGAGTTTCAATTAGAGCCACAAGATCAAACACTTTCTGGTAATTCTAATAACGGACTTTTTAATCGGCAGGCTTTTGTTGGCTTGAAGAAGAATGATTTAGGTCAAGCGGCGGTTGGGCTGCAATACACTCCTATTTTTAATGCAGGTCTTGCTACTGATCCAGGTGCTTTTAATAACCTAGCGGGTAACGTGATATACGCAAGCACCAAAGGCATTGCTAGTGCCAGTGCTGGTCAAACATATATTGGATTTACAGCCCGTACTGCCAACACTCTCTCATTTAAGACGGCTTCGTTTGCTGGGGTTACAGCAAGCGGTATTTACACTTTGAACAATAAGAATGAGTCTCAAAGCCAAACAGGCAGCACGATTTCTGGCGGAAATACCAATGCTAGTGGCTGGGGTCTTGGTTTAGATTACACCTACAATAAGTTTTATATTGCAGCCGCTTATCAAGCGTTAAAGCAATTTACAACAGCAGATTCTCTATTAACTCCTTCTACTACAAATTCTCATGAGTGGACAAATGCCCAAGCAAATGGTGGAACTACGGCATCTGCGCTTCCTGGCGGTAACGCCTTAAATGTGCAGGATAACCAGTTTTATGCTGGTGCAACCTATGATTTTGGGATTGTAAAGACCTATGCCCAATATTTGACGCGTAAAGCAACATCAACTATTACCCCTAACTATTATCTCGGCCGCTCCGCTGAGCAACTTGGTGTTCGTGGATATGTCACTTCAAATATTGAAGCATGGGGTTCTGCAGGGCTAGGTCGTTACACGGCTATGGGCTTGAACTCACCAACAGCAAATTTCAATGGCTGGCAGGTTGGTTCAAACTATTGGTTTAGTAAGCGTACCAATCTTTATGCTATGTATGGACAGACAGTAGTATCAAATGCAACAACAGCGTCTGGAGTAACAGCAAGTGCCAGTATTAATAATTATGCAATTGGTATGCGCCACACCTTTTAAACTTAAATCTCCATTATTAAAAGTTTGACCCGCCTCTAGAGGCGGGTTTTTTTATTCTTTTTGAATTGTCATCTGATTTGGTCGTTCGCTTAAGTCCTTTTCAATAAAGTCTCTTACGTGACGCAGGAGGGGTGACTCAGTTCTGTTCTCAATGGTGACAAATCCAAATCGAGCAGTGGCATTTAATGGTGGCGTAAGGATAATCTCTTCCAGATCTAGTGCTGAATTTCGAATGGCTAGTAGTACTGTATTGCTTTGCTCTGCCACTTCAACTAAGCTAGATATCTCGCTGCACTTGATGTTTACAAGGTTCTCAAGGTTTGCATCCTTGCCATACCGGTCAATAATAGTTTTTTCTGTTGCTTCACTTAAAGCAGTAGATGCAATCGGATACTTCCTAAGATCATCCATGGCGATCTTCTTCATCTTCCTTAGTGGATGGCCTTTGCGAACCATAAATGCACCTGGCGTCTCATGAATAATTTCCATCTTTAAATCTTGAGATGGCTTCATGGATCGAGCATTGATAATTAGCGCATCTAATTTTCTTGCTCTTAATGATTCAATCAGCATGCCTGTTTTGCCTCTGGCAATTTCGATATGAAGATGGGGGTAGTGAACGGCAATGTGCTTTAGTAGCCGAGTCATCAGTAAGGCGCCTGGCCCAGACCCCATACCAATTCTAATTTGGCCGCTCAAGCCATTTTTGAAATTTCGATTGGTTTCTTTTATATCTTTTGCTAGGTCAAGCAATATTTGTGAGCGTCGTAGTATTTCTTCGCCGAATGCAGTGAGTATAGTTTGTCTACCTTGGCGGTCAAATAGTTTTGCCCCAAGTTCGTCCTCAAGAGATTTGATACTTCTGCTGAGTGCGGGCTGCGTTACAAAGAGGTTTTCAGATGATTTTATAAATGAGCCTGTTTTTGCTAGCTCACTCATATGCCTTAGTTGTGTCAGCGTCATATTGCCTCCCAATTTGCCATTACATTAAGTTATATTAAATCGTATCAGAATGCATTAGACATTCCAATTTGGGGTACCTAGAATAGGCTCTACATTAAAGAAGAAGGGCTTCATGATGAAATTGACCAGGTTTTTATCCTCAGTTTTATGTACTTTGACGATTGCCTCTGGGGCGGGGGCTCAAACTTACCCTAGTAAACCAGTGAGTTTGGTTGTGCCTTATCCGGCCGGCGGTGTATCCGATGTCATCGCACGCATTGTGAGCCCTGCGCTTTCTAAAAAATTAGGCGAAGCAGTCATTGTTGAAAACATTGGCGGAGCAAGCGGTGGTATCGCTGCTCAGAAAGTACTCAATAGCCCACCAGACGGTTATTTGGTGATGCAGGGTTCTCCTAATGAATTAATCTTGGGGCCGCTGGCAAATTCAGCAATTAAGTTTAAGAGTGAAGACTTTCGCCTGGTACAGATGATTGGTTCCGCACAAATTGCATTCTTAGTTAGAGGTGATATGCCGGTGAAAGATGTGGATTCATTTTTAGCGTATGCAAAAAAATCCGCTCAAGAAGGCAAGCCTTTATCTTACGCAAGTGTTGGCCCCGGCTCTTTCTATCATTTGTTAGGTGAGCAGCTCTCAAAAGAGACCAAGATCCCAATGACCCATGTCCCTTACAAGGGTGCTGGCCCAGCATTGCAAGACTTAATTGGCGGTCAGATTGATTTCTTCTTGGCGCCCTACGGAAAGTCTCATGATGAACTTGCTAAGCAAGGCAGAATTAAGTTGCTTGCGATGCTCAATGCTAAACGTCTAGATAGCGTTAAGGATTATCCGGCGATCACCGAGAGCAAAGGATTAAAAGGGTTTACGTATTCAATCTGGACAGGTTACTTTGTTAAGAAAGATACGCCTGAGCCAATCGTCCAGACTTTAAATAAAGCTTTGGGTGAAGTGCTCGAAGATCCAGCTGTGAAGTCTGGTCTGGACGCTAACAGTCTATTGATCGCCAAACCATTAACATTGAATGAGTTAAATAAGGTTTATGGTGACGGCACAGCGCAATTTAGGGCTATCGCAAAATCTATTAATCTGCAGCCACAATAAGCAACTTATCTAATGAACCAAGCACATGAATTGGCTTCTATTGAGGTTGAAGAGTTTATTTCTCTGCGGAGAGATATTCATCAGCATCCAGAGCTGGCCTTCGAAGAATATAGAACCGCTACTTTAGTTGCACAAAAACTGAAGTCTTGGGGTTATGAGGTGCACGAAGGCATTGGCGGTACCGGTGTTGTTGGCGTTTTAAAAAATGGCAATGGCGAGATGTCTATCGGTTTGCGTGCAGATATGGATGCCCTGCCAATCCATGAGCAAACCGGAGCGGAGTGGTCGAGCTGCAATCATGGAGTTATGCATGCCTGCGGCCATGATGGACACACGGCCATGTTACTTGCAGCAGCAAAAGAGTTGGCTGCTAAAAAAGACTTTTCGGGAACGGTGAATTTAATATTCCAGCCGGCAGAAGAGGGTGGCGGTGGCGCATTGCGAATGATGGCAGATGGTTTATTTGAACGCTTTTCATGTGATTCAATATTTGCTATACACAATATGCCAGGCTATCCGGTAGGTCATCTGATATTTCGAGATGGACCAGCAATGTCATCTAGCGATTATGTAACCATTGAGATTAACGGCGTAGGTGGGCATGGTGGTATGCCACATAAGGCATCGGATCCAATAGTTGCAGCATCTTCCATAGTCATGGCGCTACAGACCATTGTTTCTCGAAATGTTGACCCACAGCAATCGGCCGTAATTACAGTGGGTGCCTTTAATGCGGGCCATGCCAATAATGTTATCCCAGCTCATGCAAAATTAGAGTTGAGTATTCGCGCTTTAGATCCGCAAGTAAGAATTGATATTGAGGCGCGAATAAAATCTCTCGTTCATGCCCAGGCTGAAAGCTTTGGTTTAACCGCAAATATTATTTGGAAAAAGGGATATGCAGTATTAGTAAATTCATCTGCAGAAACTGAATTTGCCAGAAATGTTGCGGTTGACTTTTTTGGGGAAGCCGCAGTTACAAGGCAAGGCCCCGCATTATCTGGTAGCGAAGATTTTGCATTTATGCTGGAGAAGATCCCTGGCTCCTATCTTTTTATTGGCAATGGGGATACACCAGGAACTTGTATGGTGCATAACCCTGCCTACGACTTTAATGATGGAAATATTGCTATTGGCGCAACATTTTGGTCTGAGCTGGTGAAGCAATATTTGAAGACTTAGTATTTGAAGGTATAGTATTAAAAGTATTTAAATCATTCTCGGGAGAGATTGCTTTTACAGCAACGCCGAAGGAGCAACCGCCCCGGAAACTCTCAGGCAAAAGAACCGAAATGATCTTTAAACTCTGAAGAGATATTGGGTATTCGTCATCCAATAACACCGAAGGAGCAAGCAAATATTGAATATTTGCGAATCTCTCAGGTCCAGAACAGAGGGGGCCCCTTGAGCATCTGCAATGGGTAACCCTGACGTTTGAAGGATCTAAAAATGAAATCATTTGTAATTATTGGTGGCGGTATCACAGGCGTTACAACCGCTTATGTTTTAGCAAAGCGTGGCTACGATGTCACTTTAATTGAGCGCCATCGTTATGCTGGCATGGAAACATCCTTTGCCAATGGCGGCCAACTTTCTGCATCTAATGCAGAGGTCTGGAACCACTGGTCAACGATCATGAAGGGCATGAAGTGGGTATTTAAAAGAGATGCCCCACTATTAATTAACTTAAAGCCTGACTGGCATAAGATTTCATGGTTTGCAGAGTTCATTGCCTCGATTCCGAATTACAAGAGCAATACCGTTCAGACCGCACATATGGCGATTGAAGCCAGAAAGCATCTATTTGCTTGGGCAAAGCAAGAGGGTATTGATTTTGATTTAAAGCGCGAAGGTATCTTGCATATCTATCGTGATCAGGCTGGCTTTGAGCATGCAGGCAAAGTCTCTAAGATGCTTGCTGAGGGCGGGCTAGGGCGTACTGCCGTTACACCCCAAGAGATGAAAGAAATTGAGCCTACGCTTGCCGGTAAATATTATGGTGGTTATTACACCGAAAGCGATTCCACAGGTGATATTCATAAGTTCACTCATGGGTTGTCAGAGGCTGCTGCAAACTTGGGTGTTAAAACCATTTATGAGCATGAAGTGCTTTCTGTTCAGTCCGATGGCAATCGTGTGAACTTAACCCTGAGCAAAGATGGGCAAGCGAGTCAGCTTGTTTTTGATAATGTCGTTGTGTGTGCTGGGGTTGGAAGTCGTGATCTTGCTTCGCAGTTAGGTGATCGCGTCAATGTCTATCCGGTTAAGGGCTATTCAATAACGGTGAATTTGACTGATAAAGCTAGCCAAGAGGGTGCCCCGAATGTGAGCCTGCTTGATGATGAAACTAAGCTCGTTACTAGTCGTCTTGGGGTAGATCGATTCCGCGTTGCAGGGACTGCAGAATTTAACGGTATCAATCGAGATATCCGCGCGGATCGTATTAAGCCTTTGATTGATTGGGTTAACCAATGCTTCCCTGAAGTTAGCACTCGCTCGGTAGTGCCTTGGGCTGGATTACGTCCAATGATGCCAACAATGATGCCAAAAGTAGGCTTGGGTAGTAAACCTAATGTGTATTACAACACTGGTCATGGCCATTTAGGTTGGACCTTATCTGCCTGTACTGCTGAAATGATTGGTGATGTGATCCAGTATGGCGAAACCACTAAAAAGGTTAGTTCGCCAGCAAGCCTAAAGTTTTCTTGAGTAAGTAATTGATAAGCGTTACTTAAAGTAACGCTTATCAATCTTCAAAAAATAACTTTGGAGCAACGAAGTGCTAGATGGTTGTTCCAAAATTCCTTTGGTTTCTAAAACCAAAGACCGATAGACCACTTCTTTTAAATCCATGAATTTGCTTACACATTTGCTTACACACCGACACTGACCACCCGCAGACCCCCTTTTTATAGGGGTCTAACTTGGGTGTCTGCTCTCATAATCCTTTGGTCCCAGGTTCAAGTCCTGGTGGGCCCACCAGAAAAGCAAACCCTCATCAGTAATGGTGAGGGTTTTGTCTTTTAGTCCTTTTGAATTAGTTGCTCAAATGCATTTATGAATGACTCGGGAGGCTGGGCTCCTTGTAAAAGGTATTGATTATTAAGAATGATTGATGGAACAGAGCTAATACCAGCGCTTGTATAGGTAGCTTCTTCTTCACGCACTTCGTTAGCAAATTCATTGTTTTTGAGTATTTCTTTAGCTCTGTCTTTGTCTAGCCCAGCACGTATTACCGCATCTATCAAGTTTTCTTGATCATCTAAATTTATGGCAAGGCAAAAGTAAGTATTGAGTAATTCTTTTTTAAGATCAGCTTGCTTTTGCAAGTCATATTCTTTGGCAGCCCAATACAAAAGACGGTGGCAATCAAAAGTGTTGTAAACCCTTTTTCTACCTTCTGGATGAAATGCAAATCCAGCTTCTAACGCTTTAGCCCTAATATTAGATTGATTGGCTTTAACTTGGTCCGCAGTTAAGCCATATTTTTCTGTGAGATGCTCAATTGCGTCTTGTCCACCCTTAGGCATATTTGGATTAAGCTCAAAGGGATGAAAATGTACTTCAAAATTTGCCTTATTGCTTAACCCGGCTATGGCCTGATTGAGGTTGCCTAATCCGACAGCACACCAGGGGCAAGCTACATCAGATACATAATCTATTTTGATAGTAGGTTTCATCGCTTTATTCTACAGAAGCAAATTAGTAATGAAATGAAAGATAAATAAGCTTTACTTAAAGTAATGCTCATCCCTCCAACATACCTCCACAACTCGCCATTAATCCCCACTCTTAGCCATACTTTCTTTTGGCTAGATTGACTCCAGTAATTCATCCAACTTGGTTACTCTAGCTTGGACTCAGAAGCTAAAGTATGTGTACGGCAATTAAAAAAGAAAGTACACATCAACTCATACACCGTACCCAACCCTCTATCAACGCGAGCATAGTGCCGTATGGCAATGTCGCTATAAAGTGGATAACAAGTGGATACGAGCCACTATCAAAGAGACTAAGTTTGACTTGGCGATGAATAAGTCTAAAGAGCTGTTGGTGGAAGTGGGATTCGTAAAAATTCTGGGACTCCAGCGACCATTAAGGGCTTATTTGCTATATGGCAAGGTAAAAGTGGGTGATTTACATAGGTTCCCAAAAGGAACTTATTGCGCTATAATGGAACCACCTAACGGAGAACAATCATGTCTATTAACGTGAAATTATCGGAAAACCTTGTTGAGCAAGCTAAAGTGTTTGGAAGTGTCGAGCATCGCTCAGTACCTAAGCAGATTGAGTATTGGTCGCAAATCGGCAAGATCGCTCAAGAAAACCCAGATTTACCATTCTCTTTGATTCGCGAGATCTTGATTGCCGATCAAGAGCCAGTCGTTGGTGAGTACGTTTTTAACTAATGCGTTTACTAGTCACGGCCACTTTTGCAAAGGCTACAAAAAAACTGCATACACCGCAAAAGCTAGAGTTAGATGCTGCACTTAAGCTTATTTGCAAAGATCCTGAGATCGGCGAGGCAAAGGTGGGAGATTTGTTAGGCGTATACGTTTATAAATTTAGGTTGTCTCAGCAACAATGTTTATTGGCGTATCGAATTTTGGATGCAGAAAGTATCAAACTATTAACATTTGGCCCGCATGAAAATTTCTATAGAGATTTAAAACGTCAAGACGAGTAATAGGCCTCTTTAATTCAATGATTCATAGTGATAGTCGCTGTGTGAATGGTGTCAAATTCGGAGAAAGCTAAAGGTAGAAATATCCAAGCTAACGCCGAGCGAAGCTTAGTAGAGATACTTTGAACGTGTAGAGACTAGACGGCACCCATCTAAGTTCAGAAATGAATACGGTGAAGGAATAGTCCAGGGAGTAGTGAAAGCTACACAAATCGGAATCCTTGGCTCCCAGGTTCAAGTCCTGGTAGGGCCCACCAGAAAAGCAAACCCTCATCAGCAATGGTGGGGGTTTTGTCTTTTGAGCGTTACTTTAAGTAACGTTTTGCAGGATATATAAATTAATGAATTTGTCCACTCAGAGCGAATTCCCTTAGAGCATTACCAGGTGTGATTGTGCTTTTGTAGAGTGGTCCACAGGGAGTATCGGCCATCATCATTGAGAGTGAAAAGCAATTATCTGCATAATGCATGGACTGATAGCCTTCTAGATGATAAGTAAACATATTTAAAATACCAATGATGCTGCGATTGGTTGATTTGCAATAAATCACCTTATCAAGATGATCTAACTCCTGTTGCATAAAAGATTCGCTTACACCTTGAGAAAGCAAGATCTTAAATAGGTATTGTGGGAATCGCTCTACTAGGTTTGATGCTGGAGCTAGTGGCATCAACACTGGTAGTAGGGTTCTTTCATTTACAAACAACGCCACTTGAGGTTTTGAAAATATTGCCTTAGCATACCAATTGCCCAAAATATTGTCTCCCTTCCCAGCGGGTTTGTTTACGCCTAAAGAGACCCGATCTAATAATTGTTTTGAGCAGTGTAAATAAAACATTGGAAGGCGCCTCTGATTAGGTCTAAGGTCAACTTTCTTTTTACCATATGCGGTAAAAAGCTTGAATTTTATTAAAATCCATAAGCCTTGCCGTTACTTAAAGTAACGCTCATTCTCGATTTATTGCCATTAGCCACCACAACTAGCCACAAGTTCTTTTGGCTAAATTGACCCCAGTAATTCATCCAAAGAGGTTGTCCTAGCCTGGTGTCAGAAGCTAAAGTATGTGTACGGCAATTAAAAAAGAAAGTACACATCAACTCATACACCGTACCCAACCCTCTATCAACGCGAGCATAGTGCCGTATGGCAATGTCGCTATAAAGTGGATAACAAGTGGATACGAGCCGCTATCAAAGAAACCCAACTTAGTTTGGCGGTTAATAGGGTTAAAAGAGACTCAGAGTATCGTTAAACGCTATTTAAGCAGGGTTTCTTGTCAATTCCTGACTAAAAACTTTACAATGATTTCATAAAACTTTACAATAATTCCATAAAACTTTACAAAAATAGACATGAAATTTGCCAATACAAAGCGCTCCCAAGAGGTACGCCAGTTCTTGGTAAATGGCGTTAAAGCCAATCAACTCGATTTAGCTCATGCTGCAATGGCAAAGTTTGGCCTTACTAGGCAGGCTATCCATGCACATTTTGCAGCCTTAGTTAAGGATGGATTTTTAGCTTCCAGCGGAAGCACCAAGGCGCGTGTATATCAATTAGGTATAAAGCGATTTCATGACGGTCTATTTAAATTAAAGGGACTGGAAGAGTCTGAAGTCTATTCAAGTGACTTTAGTGAAATATTTAATGGCTTGCCTAAAGAAATTGCCAATATTTGTCATTACGGCTTTACTGAAATGCTAAACAACGCCATTGATCATTCAGAGGGTACTGAGGTCTATATTCATGTAGAAAGAACGCCTGATTTTGTTTCAATAGCTATTGTTGACAATGGCGAGGGAATTTTTAACCATATTGCTAGATTATTGAAGTTACATAATCCACGTGAGTCTATTTTGGAGTTGAGCAAAGGAAAGCTTACAACTGATCCAAGAAATCATACTGGGCAAGGAATCTTTTTCTCATCCCGAGCTTTTGATGAATTCTTTATTTTCTCTGGTGATTTAGTCTTTACGCATGCTGACGGTTCGGGAATAGACTTTTTACTACATAACGAAAACAGTCATCAAGGAACCAGGGTTGTCATGAAAATAGCGCTTAATTCAGAAAGAGTATTGCGTACGGTATTTGATAGTTTTAGTGGTACGGAAGATGAAGATTACGCGTTTAATAAAACCGTTGTTCCAGTGAAGTTGGCTCTATACGAAGGTGGGCAACTTATTTCGCGTTCGCAGGCGAAGCGAATTTTAAATCGTGTTGATCGTTTTAAGACTGTACTATTAGATTTTAAAGGTGTTGGATCAATTGGTCAGGCCTTTGCGGACGAAGTGTTTCGTGTTTTTATTAAACAAAATCCGCAAATTACCATTCACCCTATTAATGAGAGCTTAGAGGTTAAAAAAATGATTAAGGCTGCTCAAAGCAATTTAGGATAGAGACACTACGGCACCCAACAAAGTTCAGGAATGGATATGATGATGGCATAGCTCAGGGAGCGGTAAAGGCTACAGAAACCAGAAGCCTTTGGTCCCAGGTTCAAGTCCTGTTTGGCCCACAAGAAAAGAAAATACCAACCTACGGGTTGGTATTTTTCATAGTTACTGTAATTTATATGCTTGATGTTTTTAAGTATTAAAATTCATTTTGGAAATGGCGTAAAAGAAAACTATTTAATTGACAGACGTTTTTCAATCCAAGTACTCAGTAATGCTGCTAGCTCAATTGAATTGTCATCTTGCATCAACATATGCGTATTTCCTTTTATGCCAATTTCGGGCAGAACGAGTAATTCAGCTTTGCCGCCTTGCGCATTGACCTTAGTAACAAATTCTCTGCAAGCTTTTAGTCGTGGAGCCCATCTAGTTGAAAGTTCAACAAAATCGCCAAACATCACAAGTGAGGGTATTTTTAGATAAGGCGTTAAATCCGAATCTGCAGCGGGACATGCTGCTGGCTCAATAGAGATGATTCCTGCAATACCATCGTTACTAATTTTGGCAGAATTAAATGGAAAAATACCAGATTGTGAATGGCTTATCAACACAGTTTTTTTGAGCTCTTTTGATAGCGTTGACAATGCTATTGGTGTAGCGTTGGGTTCCTCGAGGCCATAGTACCAGTCGGCTACCATCTGTTGCCAAAGGCCTTTTTGTGCGGTAATGGGAAATCTTTGGTTCTCAAACGTCTTTGGATATTCAGCACCAAAGCGAAAGATTTGCCAGGCGCCCTCATGGCTAGCGGCAATTACAGTCGGCAATTTTTCAGGTGGCACTTGATTGGTTTTAACCGCATTGATTTGAGAGGCAGAATTGACTGCAGAGCGGCCACGTCCAACTTGATCAATGACATAGGTTGGAAAGCCCCTGCGGACAAAGTATTCGTTCCACCCCATGCGATTATCTGGAGTTGATTCCCAGGTCTTGCCTGTTAGGCAGCAACCATGTATCAGGACGATGGAGGTCGACTTGGCTTTAACGGGAATTTGATATGCCACATACATCTGATCTAGAGTGATCGTTCCTTTGGAGCCAAAGGCTGGCATGGTTGATAGGGTATCAGATGTGACATCTTGACCGCCAACAAAGAAGCTTCCCTGCTTGTTAATAATGAGCGGTGCTTTTAGAGCTGATTCTGAAAGGGGTGTTATTGGGTAGTTTTGGGAAAATGCGGAATGTGCAATAAAAGCGCTTGCTATTGATATGAATACACGTGCTGCATAAACATTGATTATCATTAAATCTCCTTTTTTAGTTTTAATTTAATTGAATGGTTCCTATATCTGAAACATCCTTATATTTTTTCTTTGCGTTATTACGATATAGCACGTCAGAGTGTTTGGGGTTAGTACTAGTTTACCCATTGAATTAGTAACCGGATATTTTTTGTGCGCTGCACTAAATTTATGCTGGGGTTGAAAAATACCACATGCTATTCTTGTTCGAAATTAATACAACAAGGAGACCGACATGCGATATCAAAAAAATCTTATTAATAAGTTACTTGTAGCAAGCTTTTTTATCAGCAACTTAGCGATTGCACAAAACATTCCAACAGCAAAGCCTGAGGATGTTGGCATGTCATCTGCGAGATTGAAAAATGTGAAGGCCTCTTTGCAGGCTGAGGTAGATAAAGGCAATATTCCTGGTGCGGTAGTCATGATCAACCGCAAAGGAAAGTTGGTTTATTCAGAGGTAGTGGGTTATCAAGATAAAAGCACCAATAAGCCTATGAGCAAAGATTCTATTTTTAGAATCTATTCAATGACCAAGCCGCTAGCATCTGTTGCAGCAATGATTTTGGTGGAGGAAGGCAAGATGCAGTTAGCCGATCCAATCTCTAAGTTCATGCCTGAGTTTGCCAATATGCAAGTTAGCGTAGGAACAAAAGATAGTAGTGGCAATATGGAGTACTCCTTAGTGCCTGCAGCAAAGCCAATCACCGTACAGGATCTATTGCGCCACACATCAGGAATTGGCTACCCAGAAATTACTTCCAATCCTAATATCAAGAAGGCATATACCGATGCTGGTCTTTATGTGGCAGGCGGTACTGACTATGATCAACGTCGTGTCACCCCGCAAGAAATGATCACGGGTATTGCAAAGGCACCATTAAGTACTCAGCCTGGGACTAACTGGGAATACGGTATGTCCGTAGACTTGTTGGGTCGCGTAGTTGAAGTAGCCTCCGGCAAACGTCTTGGGGATTTCCTACAAGAGCGTTTGTTTACTCCTTTGCAGATGAAGGACACTGCATTTTCTGTCCCTGCGGATAAGCAGTCACGTATTGCTGAGCCATTCACAACTGATCCATTTAATAAAGCTCCTATCAAGTTGCTAGATGTCACCATCAAGCCAAACAATGATTCGGGTGGTGCAGGGGCAGCAGGTACGGCTGGTGACTATCTAAACTTTGCCAGCATGATGCTCAATGGTGGTGAGTTAAATGGCCAAAGAATTTTGTCGCCAATGACAGTTAATTTGATGGCATCTGATATGTTGGGCAGTAGAACAACGGTACCGCTTTCGCCTGGTCAATTGCTGATGGGTGTTGATGGCTACACTTTTGGTCTCGGTTTTATGGTTCGCCAAGGTCAGGGCCTAGCATCTGTTGATGGCTCTCCTGGTGAATACATGTGGGCTGGAGCGGCAGGCACTTTCTTCTGGATTGATCCAAAAGAGCAATTAGCCGTAGTGGTCATGAGCCAAGTTCCAGGTCCTATTCGACCGTACTATCGCCGCATGATTAAGCAACTGGTTTCTGCAGCGGTAGTCAAATAAAGTAATTAATTTTTGACCCCAGGTTCAAGTCCTGGTGGGCCCACCAATGAAATCAACGACTTAGGGAGAAATTCCTAAGTCGCTTTTCATTCTGTGTCACTCAGTGTGTAAGCAATCTCTATACCTCTTCCACTAAAGCCCCAATAGGTATATAGACTCGCCAATGGGGCAATGAACCGCTTGGAGATTGCAACCCTATTTGCATTGGGATCACATGTGAGGCTGGTATTCAGGAAGTTGATGGAGAAAAAGATCGGTGACACTAGAGCGCAACAGATATTCGCCATTTTTGCTTTCTTGGTGGCACTCAACCTAATTTATAAAACGGTATAGATCTCACGGTAAGGTGTCTAATTAAGGGGCGCCCTTTCAAGGCTATCAGCGCCTGTATTTAAGATACCATGCCGACGGGAATGCTATCAAATGGGGCTCAGCACGCAAAGACGGTAAAGGGCATAATAAAAATATATTAAAAATAAGAGGTAAAAAATGCTTGATACGCTTATTTTGAGCAGAATTCAATTTGCTTCAAATATGACTTTTCATATTCTTTTCCCAACGATATCCATTGCTTTGGGATGGGTACTTTTCTATTTCAAGGTTAAATTTAATAAGACTGGTGAGTCGGTATGGAGTGAGGCTTATCAATTTTGGGTCAAGATATTTGCCCTAACTTTTGCTCTTGGCGTAGTAAGCGGTATCACGATGAGTTTTCAGTTTGGAACTAACTGGCCTGGATATATGCAAACGGTCGGTAATATTGCAGGACCTTTGCTTGGATACGAAGTTTTATCAGCATTCTTCCTTGAGGCAACTTTTTTGGGGATTATGTTGTTTGGCTCTAAAAGAGTCTCTCAAAGAGCTCATACTATCGCCACATTTTTAGTTGCTTTCGGTACTTCGCTTTCGGCATTCTGGATCATTGCCCTAGATTCTTGGATGCAAACCCCACAAGGGTTTGAGATGATCAATGGCCAAGCACATGCAACCAATTGGATTGAGGTTGTCTTTAATCCCTCAATGCCCTATCGCCTCCTGCACATGATGACAGCATCATTTTTGACAGTAACGTTCTTAATTGCAGGCATTTCTTCTTATCGATATTTGAAGGGCATCAATCTGTCTGGCAACCGAGCACTGATCAAACTGGCAATGACCGTGGCGGTAGTGTTAGCCCCTTTGCAAATTATCCTTGGTGATTCACATGGCCTAAATACTCTAGAGTATCAGCCTGCAAAGGTAGCGGCAATGGAGGGAATTTGGGAAACAACCAAAGGCGCCCCCGCCGTTTTGTTTGCCTTGCCCGATGAAGCTATTAAAGCTAATAAATACGAAATAGCCATTCCAAAGCTGGCATCTTTATATTTGACGCACTCATTTGCGGGTGAGGTGAAGGGTTTGGATGCCTTTCCTGGTGCAACTCCACCAGTCACCCCCATTTTCTTTGCCTTTCGTATCATGGTCGGCATCGGTATGTTGATGCTCTTAACCGCATTCGTTGGGTTTTATCTGACAAGAAAAAATAAAGAACTACCAACCTGGCTATTAAAGGTTTTAAGCGTGATGACTTTCTCGGGTTGGGTCGGCGTAGTTGCCGGCTGGTATGTGACCGAAATAGGCAGACAGCCTTACCTTGTTAGTGGGGTGCTCAAGACTGCTGATGCGGTTACTAAAGTGCCTACTAATATGGTTTTAGGTACACTCGTTATGTACCTTGCGCTTTATTTGGGACTCATTGTTTCCTATATCTGGGTTGTTTTTTATTTGGCAAGACAAACTCTTCTCGTGCATATTATTGATGGGCAAAAATCAGGCTTAACTAACAGCATTGCAGGAGCATAAGCATGATTCCTAATTTATCTGAGGCATCTGGTTGGCTGCCCCTTTTCTTTTTGGTTGCCATGGGTATTGCAATGGTGGCTTACGTTGTTCTAGATGGATATGACTTGGGTGTAGGCATCCTATTAAATCAGGCAAGCGAATCAGAAAAAGACATCATGATTTCATCAATTGGTCCTTTTTGGGATGCCAATGAAACATGGTTGGTACTCGGAGTCGGCGTACTCTTGATTGCCTTTCCAATGGCGCATGGCATTATTTTGACTGAGCTCTATCTGCCAGTGGGCATCATGTTAGCCGGTTTAATTTTACGGGGCGTCTCTTTTGACTTTCGTGCAAAAGCACATTTGAGTCAGAAGTCAGTCTGGAACTTCTTATTCTTTTTTGGTAGCCTCTTGGCCGCGGCATCTCAAGGGGTGATGGTTGGTAGAGAAGTGATTGGTTTTGACTCCGGCTACTTAGGGTGGATATTCTCGTTCATCGTGGCACTTTGTCTGCCTGCTGGATATGCCCTATTGGGGGCTGGCTGGCTGATTATGAAGACTTCTGGCGACTTACAGCTTAAGGCAGTAGGCTGGGCAAGAAGGTGTTTGTTATTAACGGCTCTAGGCGTTGGGATCATTTCTGTTGCGACACCATTCTTTAGTTCAGAGATTGCGGCTAAGTGGTTTAACTTTCCTAATGTCTTTTTCTTGCTGCCTTTTCCAGTTTTGACCCTGGCGTGTTTTGTCTTAATTGATTTGAACTTGCTAAAAATGCAAAGAGATAAGCCGGCGCCAGTTTGGATTCCTTTTGCCCTTAGCGTAGCCATTTTTGTTTTGGCTTTTTTAGGGATTGCTTACAGCATGTTTCCCTATATCGTCGTAGACAAAATGACAATCTGGGAAGCGGCATCAGCTACAGAGTCTTTATGGGTAATATTTTGGGGGGCAGTAGTTGTGCTACCAACCATCATTGGATACACAATTTATTCTTACAAAATCTTCTGGGGCAAAACCGAGCCGCTTAGTTATTACTAGAGTAATGGTATTTGCATCTGTTGAATCAAGGAAGCTTTAGGATTCGAGCTTTTGAGCATTACTTTAAGTAACGCTCACCAACATTAAGTACAAGTACATTGAAGCAACGAAGTGTTGGATGCTTGCTCTCATAATCCTTTGGCCCCAGGTCCAAGTCCTGGTGAGCCCACCAGAAAAGCAAACCCTCATCAGAAATGGTGGGGGTTTTGTTTTTTTGGGACAATTTTAGGGGTGGAGTATGCAGCTATCTTGACCCTACTGTAAGATCTTTCCATAACTTCTATAAAACTTCTTTTAGTGATTGGGTGTGTACTGTATGTCAGTAGATAGGGTCGTAGTCTGTGACCAATGCGATTTGGTGCAGCTAGAGGTTGAATTGGAGCCTGGTGGCAAAGCCTATTGCAGTCGCTGCGAGAATGACTTGTATCGCAGTCAGCCGGATGGTCTGCGACGCTGTTTGATATTTGCACTGACTGCAGCCGTTTTATTTTTGATTTCGAATTCCTTCCCGATCGTCAGCATTGATTCGCAGGGCCTAACAAATTCAACTACCCTACTCGATGCTGCGGAAAGACTTATACAGGATGGCATACCCAGTATTGCGGGACTTGTGTTTACGACAACATTCTTGATGCCTGCTCTGGAAATTATGTCAGTGATCTATTTGCTCTTACCACTTCATTTTGGACGACTGCCGCCCGGATTTAATCTCGCATGCAGATTAATGCATCTGGTAAAGCCATGGGCCATGATTGAAGTGTTTATGTTGGGGCTTCTGGTAACTGTCTCAAAGCTAAATGCCTTTGCTACAGTTATCCCAGACATTGGATTGATTTCTTTTATTTTGCTAATGTTCTCGATAACAGCTTCGGCAGCAAATTTCGATGTCCATACTTTTTGGAAGCAGGTAGATGCGGTCAAAAAAGGGCGGGGGTCGGTTTGGTAACAGCTGTTTCATGTGGAATTATTGCTTGTGAAACATGTGGCTATGCACAGCGTATCCCACAAGGGTCGGGGCATTTGGCTTGCATGCGTTGTGGAGCAAGAATGCATTCACGAAAGACAAATAGCATTAGCCGTACTTGGGCCCTTGTGATTGCAGCCTATGTTTTGATTATTCCTGCAAATTTAATGCCTGTGATGGCAACCGGCTCCCTCTTCGGAACTGAAAAAGATACGATTTTTGGCGGGGTTGTTTTCCTTTGGACCTCCGACTCGCAAATATTAGCCATCATCTTATTCTGCGCCAGTATTGTGATCCCTTTTGCAAAGCTATTTTCCTTAACCTTTCTATTGATTTCTGTGCAAATCCGCTCAACCTGGAAGCCTAAACTTCGCGCAAAACTCTATCGGATAGTTGAGGCGATTGGGCGCTGGTCAATGATTGACGTTTATGTTGCCACCATGCTCACAGCCCTCGTACAATTTGGAAGCTTGATGTCTATTCGTGCAGGCGCTGGCGCAATAGCTTTTGCAACCGTAGTGGTTCTGACTATTTTTGCTGCAAAAAGTTTTGATCCTCGGCTCATTTGGGATGCTGCGGATCGCTCAAAAGAAAACAATCATTTAGCTAAGGATTTGAATGTCTAACTTATCTCAAGGACCTGAGCTTCCTGATCTTCCGTCTGCAGTGGCTCAGGCCAAACGACATTGGGCGCCTCAGATTATTTGGATTATTCCAATTGTGGCAGTTCTGGTTGGATTGGGCTTAATGTACAAAGCAGTGATAGACCACGGACCAACTATTACCGTTGCCTTTAAAACAGGCGATGGCCTGGTCGCAGGAAAAACCTTTGTGAAGTTTAAAGAAGTCACTATTGGTTTAGTAAAGACGGTCATCTTGTCTGAAGACCATCAGCAAGTAATTGCAACCATTCAACTGAATAAAGATGCGGCGGATTTTGCAGGAGAAGATACGCGATTCTGGATTGTTCGGCCACGTATTACTGCGAGTGGAGTTTCAGGTTTAAGTACTTTGCTTGATGGGCCTTTTATCGCCGCCGATATTGGTCAGTCGACTACTAAGGCTGATAGCTTTGTGGCGCTTGAGGTTCCTCCGATTTTGACTGGCGGTAATCCGGGGCGTGAGTTCATATTAAGAGCCCCTACTTTAGGGTCACACGGCATTGGGACGCCAGTCTATTTTCGTCGCCTAAGTGTGGGTCAAGTAGTTGCATATGATCTCGACAAAGATGGCAAGAATATTTCTATTAGAGTATTTGTTAATGCACCTTACGATCAATATGTGACAAATAATGCGCGCTTTTGGAATGCTAGTGGTATTGATGTGAGTCTCAATGCATCAGGTATTCAGCTTCAAACAGAGTCTTTGGTGGCGGTTGTCGCAGGTGGCATTGCTTTTGAGGCTCCGCAGAGCCAGGATGATAGGTCTGAGCGAATTTCTAACCAACTAAGTCAAGTTGCTGCGACTGATTCTGTGCAGGCAAGTTCAAGCCTGACCGAGCGCGCAAAAGAGGATGCTGTATTTACGCTCTTTCCAACCCGCGTAATGGCTATGAAGCAGTCTGATACCCGAACTCAACGCTTTGTACTGAACTTCAAACAATCTGTTCGTGGATTGTCGGTAGGTGCGCCAGTAGAGTTTAGGGGTGTCAACCTTGGCGAAGTAGTCAGTATTGAAACAGCAATGGATCCAAGGACTTATGAAGTCATTCAGCCAGTTGAGATTTTCCTGTATCCCGACCGTCTTAAAGTGCGCTCCCTGAAAAGTGGGGCTATATTGCCTCCACCTGTGAACGAGTTAGAGCGATTGAAAGCGCTTATCAAGAAAGGCTTTCGTGCGCAATTGCAGACGGCTAGCTATTTAACTGGACAACAATATATTAATTTAGATTTTTTCCCGGACGCGCCAAAATATACTTTCAATCCCTCCAATTACCCGCCTGAATTACCGGTTATCCCGAATGCTCTTGAGGATGCTGAAAAGACAGTGGCTAATGTACTTATAAAGACGGATCGCTTAGTGACGAAGTTGGACGAGAAAATTATTCCTGAGTTTGATAAAACATTAAAAAATGTCAATGCCATTACCGAAAGCGATTCACCTTTAATAACAGATATGCGTGATTCCATGCGCGAGTTAACAAAAGCAGCAACCTCAATCAAAACTTTGACGGATATGTTGGACCAGCAACCGCAATCTCTGATATTTGGTAAGCCGGCAGAGGGAGTGAAGAAATGAGGATGCTATCTGCTTCTGTATTGTTGGGTCTGATGCTGGTTGGGTGTAGCTCACCGACAACATCCTATTACAAACTCAGCTCAGAGCCCATACCGGTTATGGCGGAGACGGATAATACAATACGGCTGATGGTCGGTCCGGTAAGTGTTCCCGGGGGTATGGATCGCCCTCAGCTGGTAGTGCAAAGCAGCGGTAATCAGGCACAGGTATTTGAATATAATCGCTGGTCTGGATCTCTTAAAAGCGAAATTGCACGTGTGATTGGCGCAAGCCTAGCACGTGATTTGGGAACTCCAAATGTGTGGAATTTTGCAGAAAGCACCCAAACAAATTTTGATTATCAAATCTTCATCGAAGTGCAAAATTTAGAGAGCAACCCTGGGGATAGCGTCTTAGTTGATGTGCTCTGGACAATTAAACCCGGGAATAGCAAGCGTAAGCCTACAGATAAAAATACAAACTCAAGTTCAGTTTCTGGTATGAATTCAAAAACGAAGATGGGGCGCTCATTGGTTCGCGAATCTGTAGCGGGTACTAGTGTTGATGCGCTGGTTGCCGCCCAAAGTCGCGCCTTTTCAAAGGTGGGTATGGAAATCACGCAATCGATTCGTGACTAGTTTTTCATTACCAAGCCTTGCCTGCGGCAAGGCATACCCACCAGCAAAGCAAGCCCTCGTAAGGAATGGTGGGAGCTTCATATTTCTTGGGATTATTTCTTAAGACGGTAACCGGTTCTAAAGATCCAAATGACAACCGCAATTGATGTTGCTAAAAAAGACAATGTCATTCCTAGGCTCACCCAAAGCGACACGTCCTCAATGCCGTAAAAGCTCCAGCGAAAGCCGCTAATGAGATACACAACTGGGTTGAGTAAGGCTACTTTTTGCCAGAAGGGTGGCAAAACAGAAATCGAATAAAAGCTGCCACCCAGGAATGTTAGGGGCGTGATGATGAGTAGGGGCACTACTTGAAGTTTTTCAAAGCCATCTGCCCATATGCCAATAATGAAACCAATCATGCTGAAAGTGATTGAAGTGATCACCAAATAAAACAGCATCCATAAGGGATGATCTATTTGAAGTGGCACAAAAAAAGTAGCAGTAGCCAGAATGATCAGGCCCAAAATAATCGATTTACTTGCTGCAGCACCAACATAGCCCATCACAATCTCTAATGGAGATATCGGCGCAGAGAGGATCTCATAAATAGTTCCGCTAAATTTAGGAAAGTAGATTCCAAATGAGGCATTAGAAATACTTTGCGTGAGCAGTGAAAGCATGATTAGCCCAGGCACGATAAATGCCCCATAGGAGATTCCCTCCATCTGGGTCATGCGTGAACCAATCGCAGAACCAAAAACAATAAAGTACAAGGAGGTCGAGATAACAGGAGCAATAATGCTTTGCATTAACGTGCGCCGCGTTCTTGCCATCTCAAATTTATAGATGGCTCGTACGCCATGGAAATTAAGCTTCATTGGTATCTTCTTCTGAGTTAACGAGATTTACAAAGATTTCTTCTAGTGAACTCTGTTTTGTATGGAGGTCCTTAAAGATAATGCCAAGGCTAGTGATCTTTTGTAACAGCTGTGCAATATTGATATCTTCGTCTTTGGCGTCAAAGCGATAAGTAAGCTCATATTTATCTTCTGAAAGACTTAGGCTGGGTAAATCCAACTCCTTCGGAAGACTCTGGAGCGGACTTTGTAGCTGAAGGGTTAACTCCTTTTTACCCAATTTATTCATGAGGGCTAATTTGTTGTCTACCATGATGAGTTCGCCGCTACGAATAATGCCAATACGATCTGCCATTTCTTCAGCCTCTTCAATATAGTGAGTCGTGAGAATGACGGTAGTGCCGTTGTCTTTCAGAATTTTGACCAAATTCCACATATCTTTTCTGAGGCTGACATCCACTCCAGCAGTGGGCTCGTCCAGAAAAAGAATGCTGGGTTCATGAGAGAGTGCTTTTGCAATCATCACTCGGCGCTTCATACCACCAGATAGCGTCATGATCTTGTTATAACGTTTATCCCATAAGGACAAGTCCTTCAGAATCTTTTCAATGAAGGCCGGATTAGGCGCTTTCCCATACAAGCCCCGGCTAAATGTTACGGTATTCCAAACAGTTTCAAAAGAGTCGGTAGCGAGCTCTTGAGGTACGAGGCCAATTAATTCTCTAGCCTCGCGGTAATCGCCAATGATATCTTTGCCATCTACTAAAATCCGACCACTGCTGGGGCTCACGATTCCGCAAATAATGCTGATGAGAGTGGTTTTTCCAGCGCCATTTTGTCCAAGCAGAGCAAAGATCTCACCTTTGGATATCTCTAAATTAATGTCTTTTAGGGCCTGGAAGCCAGACTGATAAGTCTTATTGAGATGGGAAATAGAGAGGATGTTAGTCATAAGAGCTAATGATATTAGAAATCAAGCCACCGTAAGAAATCCCAATCATTAGATTGAAGGGGAATACTTAAGATGTTCAGAGGACTTGTAGTCGAGTGCTGAATTTGGAGGCGGAAACCTGGAATCGAACCAAGGTAGTGAGATTTGCAATCTCATGCATAGCCACTCTGCCATTCCGCCATCAGTAGAAGGATAGCTTAAGAATTCGAATCATTTATTAAAGTAGCCCCATTAAAAAATTGTTTACAAAATTCCGGAAATTTTTTGCCTACTTAATTTTTGAGTAGAACTATAGTTAAAGTGAGCTGAATGGCGATATCCCCTTGCTTTGATCCCTGATTTGATTGTTTTTTAGGAAGTCGGCCAAAATTTGCCAAATCCCATAGAATTGCTTGACTAGTCAACTTATTCTATGAAAAAGCTGGTAAATAAAGAATATGTTGCTGGTAATGAATATACGATTGCTGATATTGCTCACTTTGGCGGGATGTAGCAGGCTATCCAAATGTAAAGCGTTAGTACGATCAGGTTGCTAGTCGCTCAGCAGTCAAAGTAGCTATTTCAAAATTACAGGCTTTAGTGCCTCCAACCGCTTAAGGAATTGTGATGACGGATATGTATTCATATGAGCCGAAGAACGGACATGGCTTACCGCATGATCCATTTAATGCCATTGTGGGTCCAAGGCCGATTGGCTGGATCTCAACCCAAAGTAAGACTGGTGTTGTTAATCTAGCACCATATAGCTTTTTCAATGCCTTTAACTATGTTCCACCGATTATTGGTTTTTCTAGTGTTGGCTATAAAGACACTCTAAGAAACATTGAAGAAACTGGTGACTTTGTATGGAATTTGGTAACAATCGATTTAGTAGAGGCAATGAACCAATCGTGCGCCCCATATCCTCCTGAAGTCAGTGAGTTTGATGCTGCCGGACTTGAGAAAGCGAAATCAACATTAGTTCTGCCCCCAAGAGTTGCTAAAGCCAAGGTCGCATTTGAATGTAAATGCACTGAGATCATTCAGCTCAAGGGTATTTCAGGTGAAAAGGCTCAGACATGGTTGGTACTTGGGGAGGTGGTAGAAATCCATATTGCTAAGTCGTTATTAAAAGAAGGGATCTACGAAACCTCAGAGGCTGGTCATGTCCTTAGAGGCGGCGGTCCAGGCGATTACTTCACTATTGGTAAAGAGCAGCTCTTTAAGCTGTATAGACCATAATAATTTTTAAATGACCTACAGGTACTGAGTGAGCCGATAAATATGAATAAAGTAGCTTTAATCATTGGAGCTCTGGCCTTGTGTAAGTGCTGTCTTTGCTAGGGAACCTGTTAATGTAGGTCATACCGTTGCATTGGCATCGCGAGATAATTAAAAGACTATTTTTTCCAAACGCTTGCTAACCATGGTTGTTGTTCAATAGGTAGTCCACTTGGCCTATAGTAATGTTCAATTTCAGTGAACTGTGCATTTGCCATAAAAGATCTCCAAGCCGCTAGATCATGATAAGAACCAAAGCGTTCTCCATACCAAACTTCTTCGTTATTACCCCGAGGATTTGAGCTAAAAAGAATGCCATTGTGTTTTAGGCTTGCCCATAAATTACTTAGTACTTTGGGCAATAGCTTATTGGGAATATGAAATAGTGAAGCGTTCGCAAAAATACCGTCAAAAGTATTTTCCGGCAAAGATAAGTTAAAAAAATCCTGGACTAGGATTTCGCAACCGCTTTTCGTTTTAGCTATTTGAGCCGCTTCTTTGCTGCCTTCAAGCCCAATAGCAACATGACCAAGCCTGGTAAAGGTCTGTAGATCTCTTCCCGGACCACATCCAAAATCCAGAATATGAAGCGGTGGCTTAGTCTTGATTGCGCGTAATAGGGCATCGATATTTTGACTGACATCATGATCTTTTGTGCCCTCATCATAAGAAACAGCATGTTGATCATAATGCGCAATAGTTTTTTGCGAGATTAAGGCAGACTCATTTGTGAGATTTTTAAATGTAGACATAATGAGTTTGAAACTAAGACTATTCTTTTGACGCCTCAATTACTATATTTAGGCTTATTTCATCGCCAACAAAAGGTACATATTTTCCCAGATCAAATTCTGAGCGACTTAACTTCGCGCTTGCGTTAGCGCCACACATATATTTCAAAGTAATCAAGTTACGACTGCAAGCGAAGTTACTTACTTCAATATTGACGGGTTTGGTAATGCCTTTAATGGTCAGCTCGCCTGAGAGTGATGTAATAGTCTGATCATTGAATATAACCTTATCAGAAGTGAATTTGGCTACAGGAAATTTTTCAGAATTAAAGTAATTTTCGGATCTAAGTAGCTTATTAAAAGTATCGGAGCCTGTGCTGACTGAGCCAGTCTCAATTGCAACATCTATAGTGCCGCCATCCATTTGATCATTCAGTGTAATAGTTCCATTCACCCTATCAAAACGACTAGTTTGAATTGAGTAAGCTAAATGTTTGTAGCTAAAGCTAACAAAGGTATGCTCAGGATCGGTTATATAAATTTCTGCTGCTTGTGCCGAGGAAGTCACCAAGGTCAGGAGCAAAGCAGCTATATAAAAAAAGTTCATTAGATATTTTAGGTGTTGATATGGGTATGTGCTAAATAAACGATCCCATCCTCAGTACAGGCCTAAATACCTTGTTTTTTGGCCTTTCCGACGGTTAGGGTATCAATTTGGTCTTTAAGGGGCAAGCAAGGGTGAGCATAAAGTCAATTTATATGAGTTAATTCATTTAATTAACTTAATAGGAAGAATCATGTTTAGTCACATTATGTTGGGCGCAAATGACTTAGAATTTTCAAGGGGCTTCTATGATGCTGCTCTAGGAGCTTTGGGTATCAAAGCTGGGAGCTTTAGTCATGACAAATACTTTTATCGCGGTCCTGGTGGAGTCTTTGCTATTACTAAGCCTATTGATGGTAACGAAGCTACTCATGCCAATGGCGGCACAATTGGCTTTAGCGCTAAATCAATTGCTGATGTAGATGCATTCCATGCCATCGGTGTTGCTCATGGTGGCACTTCCTGTGAAGGTGATCCAGGCTACCGAGAGGGTGTCGCCGGCACTATATATATTGCTTGGCTCAGAGATCCTGCTGGCAATAAAATCTGCGCAATGCATAGGCCGCCGAAATAAAAGCTTGCTTCGCTTTGGGGTGGGTTCGGTGGATTTGGCGAGATTAGCTAAAACTCAAGGGTAAGTTGTGAGCTTGCCTCTGTAGTTTTAGCTGTAGATTTTTTACGTACGTCCCTGCTTGCTCGAGAAGCATGTTTATCGACAACTGATTTTTTTCCAGCCTGAACCTCCGATAGGTTGCGTCTAGCATGCAAGCGATCTTTAGATAGCTTTGTGGCAACAGCAATATCTACTAATGGCTGGGGAATGTCTCTACCAATCTCAATGCCAATGCTGCTTTGTACTTCTTGAGGTATATTCCAAGGCTCAAAAAGCCATGTGTCGGGTACTTGACGCATATGGGGAAGCCATTTTCTAACGAAAAAGCCCTTTTGATCATGGTCTTGTGCTTGCTTGATCGGGTTATAAACACGAGTTACATTGATCCCGGTTGTACCCGATTGCATTTGCAATTGACTCCAATGGATTCCGGGCTCATAGTCTAAAAATTGAGTGGCTAACCAATCTCCTACTGGTTTCCAGTGTAGCCAAAGTGGATAGGCCGCAACCGAGACTAGCATCGCACGCATTCTAAAATTCAGCCATCCTGTTTCACGTAGCATCATGACGCAGGCGTCCACCATAGGCCAACCCGTCTTACCATCCTTCAAGGCATTGAAGTAATCGTCATTAAATTCATTCTCACGTAATGCATCATATCCACGGTGCATATTTCGCCACTCGATTTCAGGCTCACTCTCCAGCTTTTGAATAAAGTGACAATGCCAATACAAACGACTCATAAAGGCAGTTAAACCTGATTTTCTTCTACTGGCATCGGGTGGCATTTGCAGTAGTTCTTCATTTGCTGCTTGCACTACTTCTCTGATGCTAAGACATCCATAGGTCAGATACACAGATAATCGGGAGCATGCATCTGGCGCTGATAAAGGTGATGAAATTCCACCTCGGTACCACATGCTGCGCTGCTTTAAAAAACTATTCAGTATTTTAAGTGCAAGCGATCTTCCGCCGCGTTGCCTCAATGGTGGATTATGTCTTAGGTGTGCCGGTGCCTTCATAGTAGACGGCGTCAGATAATGAGCGCTGGGGTTCGGCACTGGCATGCTAGAGAGCGGGGCTTTCCAAAATCGAATGGGTGGCAGTTCACATAAAGGCGCTTCCATGTGCTTTTGCCAATGAGCATGCCATTCATTACGATTTTTTAGTCCTCTAATAACTCCAAACTGGGCATGTTGACCCCAATAAATGCCGCGAGACTGACACCATTTGCCAACGTCTCGATCTCTTGAATAAGTAAATCCATTGCCAGTTTCCTGATGAGAATGCAAACCCTGAAAAGGATTAGCTTCCCAGATGTTATTTAGCACTTCAGTAACTTCACCTACATGGATTTCGATAGTGCCGCCGCGTAAACGAAGCTGGGTATCGAGGTCGTGAAGGGACTCCCGAATAAACTCAAAATGTTGGAGGGCAACATCAGGCTGCATCCATAACGTTGGCTCAAGCACGTAAATGCAGCGAATTGGCCCTATCTTTGCAGCCTCGAGAAGAGCGGTATGGTCCTCACAGCGCAAATCACGCTTAAACCATACCAGTTGATAACTCATAATTAATCAGTAGAGAAGATGAATTGATATTGATGTTAGACGATTAAGTTAGTTTTTTCCTTGTAGCGCAAAGTTAAGGCAATCAATTACTTATTTAAAGCTTTGCGTTTGGGGGTCAGGACAGCTTGTGCGAGCAGGGCTAGAATAGCGGCCGGTATGGCGCCAGCAAGCATTAGGGCTTGATCATTCACAGCAAGCCCGGCTACTATACGGTCGCCAAAGCCACCAGCGCCTACTAATGCTGCAAGAGTGCAGGTACCGACGCCAATCACAGTAGCTGATGCTAAGCCGGTCATGATGATTGGCTTAGCAGAAGGTAGCTCAATAAAAAGCAATAATTTTCGCTCATTGCAACCAAGAGCCAAGGCTGCTTCTTTTAGGGTGGCTGGAACCTCCATTAAGCCAATGTGGGTAGCACTCACAATTGGTAGAAGGCCATAAATAAATAAAGCCAGAACGGCTGGTACAGCCCCTATTTGATCTAATGCAGCAATCAAAATAGTTAGTAATGCAAGAGAGGGTATCGTTTGTAAAATGCTAACAGCCCCTAGGATCCATGTCGAAAATTGGGGTCGACGGTATGCAACAATTCCAAGGGGAACTCCAACGAGAAGAGCCATAACTGAAGAAATCGAAACCAACAGAACATGATCTCGGAGTGCGGTAAAAAAATCTGGGCCAAAAAGTAACTTAAAAAATCTTGAGAGCTTTCTAGGACTCGGTTGATCATGGGTAGATTGATTTAAAAATCCACGGGCAATAATTTCAAAGCTGATGCCGGACTCAGCCGCATTATTGAGTTTTGCTATTGTTGCTTCATTTAATGTTCCCGCTAATTTTTGTAGAGGCCTCTCATCAAAATCAGAGCGCATTAATAAGATTGCGTCATATCGTGGAAATGCCTGTCTGTCATCCTCCAATAGAGTCAGATTATTTTTCGTAATTGCTGCATCGGTCGAGTATGCATCCACAATGTCGACGTCCCCACGAACAAGGGCATCATAGGCCAGGCCATGCTCCAGCACTTTTTTAGGTTTTATTTTGAGATCGTAAGTCTGAATAAGTGCAGACCAACCATCACTTCTGGTTTTGAATTCTGGAGATAAGGCAATTCGAAGTGTGGATTGCTGCTCAGTTGATAGATTTGTGATGTCACTGATCCGTTTTATGCCTAGCTTACTCGCTTGTTCTGGCCTGATGGCAAGGGCATAAGTGTTGTTAAATCCAAGTGGTATCGCCGCTTTTAAACCCATAGGCTTGAGCCATGTATTAAGCTCATCTATTGAAGCTTGGGTTTCTGGGCGCTTTAGTATTTCTCGTAAAATAGTACCGGTGTATTCTGGGTAGACATCAATCTGACCTGTCTTTAGCGCTTGAATAACAATCGCAGTATTACCAAGGCCTTGGCGATGTATAGCCTTTATTCCTGCATCGTGTAATGTGAGATTCAGAAGCTCTCCAATGACATAGCTTTCTGTAAACCGTTTTGAGCCAACTACGGTTGTTTTTTCTAGAGGCTGAGCCAATACGCAGCAGCTTATAGTTAGACCAAAATATAAGCTGAGCCTAATCCAAAAAGAGAGGATGTACTTAGTGAAATACAAACGAGATTATTTCCATTAAAAATGCAAAATTTCATCATATAAGCCTTTAGCTTATTATGCTCAGCCGGTAATTCAACAGATGACAGTTTTGAATCAGGAAAAATATCATCTTTGTCAGGGCCAGGTATTAATGAAGCAGTAACTCTGACAACTTTTGTTAATTTGTTAAGTATTCATCTTCGAGTCGACCGAGAGACAGGATTTCATGGCTTTTAATTCAATTGTCTTTAGCCACTCAGGCTTAGCCTTTGGGTTCATTACTAATTCGTTTACTTGTGACTTGCTAGCATTTTTAGAGATAAATTCTGCCTGGCAGGCGCAGTAAGCTGAAAAGTCCTCTTCAGTAAGGGCTTTACCTTTTGTACCTTTATGCTCTGCCACTTGTTCAACTGCACAATTCTTTTGATAGTCTTTTGAAATTGCTTGAGCATAAGTCGAGTTAGCCGTTATCAATAGAAAGGCTAAAGAAAGAGCTTTACGAAACACTGACATACTATTTTTCCTTTTCATTCAATCTGGTTATTGACTATTCTTTCATGAATAACAAGATATGGTTTATTGGCTTCTAAATAAGCGCCTTCAATGAGAGTTGCACCCTCTAACTGTTTAATCTTCCTGGATGGCATATCGTTAAGGGGTAGGTTTGACGGCCTTCAAGAGGCTAACTAGGAGCCTAAAAGGTGTTTTAAATAACGCTTAGCGTAAGCCCTGTGAGCATCTTGTGAAACTAGGATCAAATTTCTTATTAATTGTTTGAGTCGCAACATTGAAAACTCCTTTGACTAAGCATTAGGGTTAATACTTAGTCAGTATGCGCCGCCTTTATTCACCTTGCAGGCTGGTAAAAACCCCTTTATTAGTAGTTTTATACGTAAAAACCCTAATAGGTACAAAATCAGATTTGTCTCCGACCTGCATTTAAGGTCCTTAAGTCGCCTCCGGGCGACTTCTTTTTAAGCTGTCCTTATTGAATTGCCTATCTAAGTGGGGGTTGTCATGCTGAAGTACATCAACAAATCTCTTGAACAAACCATTAACACCTTAATTGATATTACGGCGTATTCACGATTTGGAGTGCCCGTCAGAGCCATTGATATTGCCAAGCGTCAGCATCTTTCGTTAAGTCGGACTGAGATCCTACTCTCTACTCTCAGATCGGCCTGCCTTATTCGTGCTGCCAAAGGTCGCAGGGGAGGTTATTTTTTAGCCAAAGACCCGAAAAGTATGACAATCAGAGATGTGTTTTCAGCGGTTAACCATACAAGGTCCAGAAAAATTTCTATGAATGATTTGGCAAAAGAAATGATAGATTCTTTTGAGATGTATCTACGAGATTGTTTATCGAAAATTACCGCTAATTCGGTAGGGAAAAATATTAGAACTCAGCCTGCTCCAATGCAAATTTTGCCAGTATGGGACTCACAAAAATATCAAATTAAGCCCTTGCTGGAAAGAGCCAAGTGGGATACGCAGACTGTTGTGATTACAAAAGCAGAGATGCAAGTAGCAGAAAAGCTGGGACCTAATTCAATTTTCGACTTTAGTAATTACCTTTAATAATCAACATGCGATTTATCAAGCAGATCATACGGTTTTACGATGAAGTAATCAGTTACATCAAGGCCTACTTGAGATGATTGCTAAGATTATGCAAAACCCTCCGGTTTATTCAAAATACTTAGAGCGAGAATTACGCTCTGATCACGCTGGTGAGACAGGTGCGGTTTATATCTATAAAGGAATCATCGCGGTAGCTACATTTCGTAAAGAGCAGGAGCTTATTGACTTTGCTCGGCACCATGGCGCTACTGAGGCTGAGCATTTACAGTTGATCGAATCGGTTCTACAGAAAAGGTATCGCAGTCATTTGCTAGTTCCTTGGCGTATTGCAGGTTGGCTTACTGGTGCAATACCGGCACTATTCGGCAGAAATGCGGTCTATGCAACTATTGACGCAGTGGAGACATTTGTAGAACGCCATTATCAACAGCAAATTGACTATCTCCGAAAGCAAGGTGAACATGAGAAATTGCTGGAGCTATTGGTACGATGCCAGGATGATGAGATTGCTCATAAAAATGAGGCAAGATTAAAGAGCTTAGCCCCTGTGTCAGTAATTTTACGATTTTGGTGCGCTTTAGTTAGTAGCGGTTCTGCAAAGGCTGTTTTATTGGCTAGGCAGATTTAAAGAATATGATTGCAATAGTTGATTAGCCGAGGTAGCGAAGTAATGATTCAGATCCAGATTTGGGCCGACTTTGAGTGTCCATATTGTTATTTTCAAACCATCGTTCTGGAAAATCTACAAGCCAAGTATCAAGGCAGATTAGAAATTGTGTGGCGAGCATTCGAGTTAATCCCAGTAGAGGGACAAGTGACACCCTCGCAATCCTATAAAGATAACTTTGAGACAGCAAAATCTGAGCCTATCGTTTTAAAGGAGGGTCTTGAGTTTTTAGTCCCAACTTTTTTAACATATACCTGGCTTGCACAGGAGAGCGTTTACTTCGCTAATTCTCAGGGCTTATCTTTAAAATTGGCTAGGGCTTTATTTGATGCATTTTTTCTGGGTGGACTTGATATCAGCAGTGAAGAAGTAGTGATGAAGATTGCCTCTAAAGTAGGATTAGACATCCAGCAGCTGAGGCAGGCACTCGATAATGGTAAATTGACTAAGCAGGTCATGGCCGATGAGCAAGAGTTTAAAACGTATGGGTTTCAGGGATTACCGGCAATGCTTATTGGTGAGAAGAATTTTTCACCTCGAAGTTTCATGCCTATAACGGGGTATAAAACCCTTGAAGAATTACTTGAGATCTTGCCTAAGTAGTGCAGGCGATATTGATGATCTTCATTTTCTAAATCTAAATGACACAGTTTGACTATCTGTGCTACGAGCCTTGGCCATTGCCAAGTAAGCTTCTAATGGATTTAGAGCGCTCGACTCACATGACACAAACCATCATTGGTAAGCTTGATCATGGCCAGGAAAAGGTCGCCTTATTGCCCGGATTAAATCCCCCGCATTGGGAGTTTGGCCATCTGATTTGGTTTCATGAATTTTGGGTTCATCGCAAAGGGGTGAAATCTAATCCTTCCTTTTTAGCCCATGCAGATGCTTTATTTAATTCTTCTGAAATGATTCATGATGCTCGCTGGCAGGTACAAATACCTTCTATCGATATCTTGATGAATTACTTTTCGGATGTGGTGGAGCGTACACTTGCCATCCTCAGATCTGGAATCTTGAGTCCTGAGCAGGCTTACTTTATCCAGTTGGCTCTTTATCATGAAGATATGCACAATGAAGCGTTTGCTTATATGTGGCAATCTTTAGGTTACGTCTGGCCTCTTGAGCAAGGTCTGAAGGCTAGTCAAGACCAACATAATGATGTTGAGTCAAGATATATCCATGTTCCTCAGTGTCAATTTAAACTTGGGTCTGCACCAAATACAGGCTTTATTTTTGATAATGAGAAATGGCAGCATGAGGTATTAGTACCCAATTTTTCAATTTCAAGTCATGCAGTTAGCAACGGTGAATATTTAGAGTTTTTAAGATCTTTAAATGATGCAGGAATAAGCTTTATAGAGCATCAACCTGCGTATTGGAAAAAAGAGGGTAATACTTGGTTTGAGCGATTTTTTGATCAGTGGCGAGAGTTGGATCTCAATGCTTCAGTAAGAAATATCTCTGCCCATAATGCTGAGCGGTATTGTTTATGGAAGGATGTTCGGCTCCCTACTGAAAATGAGCTTAGCGTCTTAATGACAGCAGCGCGTGAGTCATGGCAACCATCTAGCTTATGGGAGTGGACTAGCAGTATTTTTAAGCCTTTTGAGGGCTTTAGCCCTGATCCTTATCAAGATTATTCGGCCCCATGGTTTGATAGCAGGCATCGGGTTTTGAAGGGCTGGAGTGTATATACCCCTGACTATCTGCGTCGCTCCCAATTCCGTAATTTTTACATACCTTCCCGCAGTGACTTTTTTTGCGGCTTTCGCACCTGTTTGGCATAAATTAGGTAAGCTCACATACTTAGCTGCCATCTTCTTACTTTTAAATTGAGTTCTTCAACATGACATATAACGGTCGTCTTACTTCCCTCTCTCATGGCGGGGGCTGTGGTTGCAAAATTGCTCCAGGTGTCTTGAGCGATATTCTGAAATCTTCCCCTATTCGCCAGATACCTGCTGCACTACTGGCAGGGTCTGATAACAATGAAGATGCCGCTGTTTATCAAATCAACGAACATCAAGCGATCGTGGCGACCACAGATTTCTTTATGCCGATTGTCGATGACCCGTATCAATTTGGGCGTATTGCGGCAACAAATGCGATTTCAGATATTTACGCTATGGGCGCGCAACCTCTATTTGCACTGGCGCTATTAGGTATGCCAATTAATGTTCTTCCTTTGGAGGTGATTCAGCAGATCACTGCTGGTGGTGAATCGGTCTGTGCAGAAGCCGGCATCATGATTGCCGGTGGCCACTCGATTGATACTGTAGAACCGATTTATGGCTTGGTTGCCATTGGCGTAGTAGACCCTAAAAAACTAAAGCGTAATAGTGGTGCAAAGTTAGGCGATAGCATCATCCTTAGCAAGCCCTTGGGTGTAGGAATTCTTTCTGCTGCGCTGAAAAAAGAGCAGCTTTCTGACTCTGCTTATCAGGAGATGATTGCCTTAACGACTAAGCTGAATAAACCTGGCGTCGCGCTATCCCAACTCGATAGTGTGCATGCGCTTACGGATGTGACAGGGTTTGGCTTAGCAGGGCACTTATTGGAACTGTGCCGTGGAGCAAAGCTTTCAGCTCAGATTCAGTGGGACTCTATTCCAGTAGTTTCTGAGGCGGTCAAGCTGGTAAAAGAAGGTATCTTTACTGGCGCATCACCGCGTAACTGGCTGGGTTATGGTCATGAAATACAGATGGCCTCTCATTTGAATGAGTGGCAGCAAAACCTCTTGTCCGACCCCCAGACTAGTGGTGGTTTATTAATCTCTTGTAGCCCAGAAGCGACTGAGCAGGTATTAGAAATTCTCAGAGCAGATGGATTTGCACATGCTCAAAAAATAGGTCAATTTGTACAGGGCTCAGGCGTTTCTGTGGCCTAAGCTCTACTTCTTTAATTCAATAGAAAGTATCCAAACAATATGAAACTAAACACTTTGAAATTTTCACTCGGCCTTGTTTTAGCAACGCTTTGCTTTAGCATGTTCACGCTTCCAGCTCAGGCGCAAGCCGTCTTACGTGTCTCCGCGATTCCGGATGAATCACCAACTGAGTTACAAAGAAAATTTCTTCCTTTAGGCGAATATCTTTCTAAAGAGACGGGTATGAAAGTCGAATTCACGCCTGTAACAGACTATGCCGCAGTTGTTGAAGCACTGGCAACAAATAAAATCGATATGGCATGGTTGGGCGGGTTTACCTATATTCAAGCAAAAATTCGTACGAATGACGCCGTCAAGCCAATCATTCAGCGTCTTGAAGATGAAAAATTTACGAGTAAATTTATTGTTCCTGAGGCTGGTTCGGCAAAGACTTTGACTGATTTAAAAGGTAAGACCTTTGCCTTTGGTTCACCATCATCTACCTCAGGCCATTTAATGCCGCGTTTTTATCTAATGAAGGCAGGCATTAACCCAGACAGAGACTTTAAGAGCATTGCTTTTTCTGGAGCCCATGACGCAACAGTCGCATTTGTTGCTAGCGGTAAAGCAGATGCTGGCGCTTTAAATGCATCCGTTTGGGATAAATTGTCAGATGCTAAAAATCCTAATACCGAAAAAGTAAAAGTTCTTTATACAACGCCTCCGTATCATGATTACAACTGGACCGTACGAGGTGGTTTGGATGCGGCGGTAACTAAAAAAATTAGCGATGCTTTTTTAAAGCTAAATGCTAACGATCCTGCTCAAAAAGAATTAATGGACCTTCAGAGGGCTAGCAAATATATTCCTACTAAATCATCTAACTACGATGAAATTGAAAAGGCTGCAATTGGTGCTGGTTTGATTAAGTGAAAAAAATAGCATTTGCATTTAAGCAAGTTAGTTTTAGTCATAGCAATGGCAAAGAGGCTCTAAAAAATATCAACATTAGCGCCTCAGCTGGTGAATCCATTGCGATTATTGGATCATCTGGCTCTGGCAAAACGAGCTTGCTTAACTTGATAGCGACTTCACTGCGTCCTAGTATTGGATCGATATCAGTATTAGGTATTGATCCATGGGCGATTTCAAAAGGGCAATTACGCCGTTTACGCTCTCAAATAGGCTTAGTACATCAAGCAGCTCCGATTCCACCAAAACAAAGAGTGATTACCGCAGTCTTGGCCGGCCGTCTTGGTCAATGGCCGCTCTGGAAATCTCTTCTGTCATTAATCTATCCGGTAGATATTACGGGTCCGCAGTTGTGTCTGCAAAAACTCGATCTCGTGGATCGCCTCTTTGATCGTTGTGACCAGCTGTCTGGAGGTCAATTGCAAAGAGTGGGTGTCGCACGTGTGCTGTACCAAAAGCCTCATTTATTGCTGGCTGATGAGCCAGTCTCAGCTATGGACCCTGTCCTTTCTGATTTAACAATTCAGCGTCTATTAGAGGATGCTCGTACCAGAGATGCTTGCTTTGTGGCAAGCCTTCATGCGGTAGATATTGCCCTACGGTGGTTCCCAAGAATCATTGGGCTGAAGTATGGAGAAGTCTTTTTTGACTTACCGGCATCTGAAGTGAATGAAAGTTTGCTACAGCAGTTGTATGCATCTGAGCATGGTGTTCTGCCAAAGCAAGGTAGTGTAAATACATAGCCATGGAAAGAGTGGTCTATTTTAGGGATCCAGATGCGCTCAAGCGTATTTTGGTGACGTGTATTGCATTAACGATTTTATGGCCAATGATGCAATTGGCGCAGTTTGATGTATTTGCATTATTTGAAGTTAGCAACCTCAAAGTTTTTACCAACTTCTTAATTCAGTTTTTTCCGCCCAATCTTCAGGCATCATTTTTAGTGCTAGTGCTTAAGGCTACTTTAGAGACTTTAGCCATGGCAACTGCAGGCATTGCTCTGGCAATGCTGATGGCAATTCCACTGGGCCTCATCATCACTTATAGTCTATCGATTTCGCGTATTGGCCCTGCCTCAGGTCACCGCGTTGCAAAACTTGGTAGATATCTTGCCCGAATGCTGATGTTATTACTCAGAGGTATTCCAGAAATTGTATGGGCCTTGCTGTTGGTGAGAGTGTTTGGTTTAGGCCCAATCGCAGGCGTGCTAGCAATTGCTATTACCTATGGTGGCATGCTCGCAAAAGTGTATTCCGAAATCTTAGAGACTGAAAACACCCTACCCGCTAAAGCGCTAATAATGTTAGGTAGCGGCCGTATCAATGCATTTTTATATGGGTTATTGCCAGGCGCCTCACAAGAGCTAGCCTCTTACACAATCTATCGCTGGGAATGCGCAGTTAGGGCCTCGGTTGTCATGGGCTTTGTAGGTGCTGGTGGCCTAGGACAGCTTATGGACCAGTCAATGAAGATGCTCAACGGTGGTGAAGTATCTACCATTCTCATCGTATTTTTGCTGCTTGTTTTACTCGCTGACTACATCAGTCTCATTATTCGTCGGCAACTCGCATGAACCGCTATCCTGCTCGCGAATTTTGTCTAAAGTGTCTCATTACGCTTATGCTGATTGCGCTATTTATTGTGGTGAGCTTTGTGTATCTTTCATTTAATCCTCTAGCTTTGTTTACTAAACAAGCTATGAGTGATGTTGTTATTTATACAGCGCGCTTTTTTCCACCAGATCTCTCGCCATCTTTTTTGCAGAAGGTGTGGAGTGGTGTATTGCAGACCTTGGCCATCTCTGCCTTAGCCACTTTATTAGCGGCAATTGTGAGCCTTTTTCTAGCGCTACCTGCAGCTGGACAGTTTGGTCATAGCGCAAAAGTGGTGACCCGTTTTTTCTTAAATTTTTTGCGCTCGGTGCCAGAGCTTGTTTGGGCGGTATTAATGGTACTAGCAGTAGGTTTAGGACCATTTGCTGGAACCCTAGCGCTCGCCTTGCACACCACAGGAGTGCTAGGGCGTTTATTTGGCGAAACCCTGGAAAATCACTCTCCCAAAGCAACTCAAGCGCTGAGATTGGCTGGGGCAAGTAACACTCAAGCATTTATTTATGGGGCTTTGCCAGGGATCTATTCTCAACTACTCTCTTATAGCCTTTATCGTTGGGAAATGAATATACGTATGGCTACGATATTGGGATTTGTCGGTGCAGGGGGTCTTGGACAAATTCTGTACTACGAACTCTCTTTATTACATGAGCAGCAAGCCTCAACAGTCATCATAGCAATGCTGGTATTAGTCATTGGTGTAGACATGATTAGCAATAAACTCCGTAGAGTACAAATGCACAGTCTTGGCTAAATTAGGTAATATGAAAAAGGAATATTGAAGTGAGTCAAGAGAAATTGTCCGGTCAAAAATTAACTGATGAAATTATTGCTGGTCTTTTGCAAGAGCAGCCAGCGATATCACCAAAGTTTTTCTATGATGAGATTGGCTCTCACTTATTTGAGGCAATTACTTTTTTGGAGGAGTATTACCCAACCCGAACTGAAAAACAAATCATGGCGCAATATGGCGAAGCAATGGCTTTGACGATTGGAAAGTGCGATGTTTTATTGGACTTAGGGGCTGGTAACTGTGAAAAGGGTAGTGCATTATTTGATACCTTATTGCCCAAAGAATATCGGGCGCTAGACATCTCAAAAGAATTTTTAGAGCAAGCAATCTCAGGCTTGCAAAAAGAATTCCCACAAATTCAGATGCAGGCACAAACCTGTGATTTACACGAAGAAATGGCGTTTCCTGATTTGGTAGGTCGAAAGAAAACTTTTTTTTATCCAGGCTCTTCTATTGGAAATTTTGACCCAGATGCTGCGCTAGGGCTATTCAAAAATATTGTGAAAGTTTGCCAGGGTGATGGGGGTTTATTGATCGGCGTTGATCTAGTTAAGGGTCACGAAGTTCTATCTCGAGCTTATAACGATTCTCTTGGAATTACTGCCGCTTTCAATAAAAATATCCTCTTGCACCTGAATCGTCTTGTTAAAACCGATTTCAATTTAGAGTATTGGGAACACTACGCAATTTTTAATGAGCAACTTGCTAGAATCGAAATGTATCTTCGATCCACTCGGAGTCAATTAGTTTCGTTCCCCGGTGGTGAAAGGCGTTTTGATAGCGGTGCGTTTATTCATACTGAAAATAGCTATAAGTACACGCAAGAAAAATTTGAATCTCTTTTAATGAGTGCTGGTTTTAAAGCTGTACATTCCTGGACTGATTCAAATTGCTACTTTTTAGTTGCTTATGCGACAGCATAGGGCCTGATTGATTATTTAATCAGGCTTTTAATGAGCTTTTGAATAGATTTTTGCTCTAATTCTGGCTTAGTGATCTTCTGTCGCAAAGCAATCGCCCTACTTAATTTTTGATAAAAGGCTGGATTGGTTTCAGCCTTGGTTAGTAGTTTGCTTAAAGCAAGTGTATCGCCTACTGGATAGTAAGCGGGGTAGGTATCTCCTAGTAAGCCGCGATTACCTGGAATATCTGATGCAATTACGGGGATGCCAATAGAAGTGGCCTCAGACACCACATGGGCGCCACCTTCCATAACGCTGGAGATTATCATCACGTGTGAGCGAGAGAGCCACTGTAGTGTCTTAGAGTGACTCAGCTGGCCTAACCATCGATAACGCTTCACGTTTTTTTCAATAGAGAGTGCTTGCTTTTTAAACTCCGAACTCATTGCCTTGCCGAGTTGTACCAGCTGAATCTTGCTGTTTGAGGGCAAGTGGGACAGACATTGCGCAGCACAAAAAGGATCTTTTTCTGAGCGCAGGTGGCCAATGATGCTGGCTAAAAAATGACGTTTTGGTGGCGATTTTCTAGTGACACCTTTTACTGACTGGTAAATCACTTGGACTTTATGATGAAATTGCTTAGGCAAGGATTGAATAGCATCTGGTTGAAGAACCACAATCGCATCAGCCATCTCCATTGACTTGATAACTTTAGTGGAGTTTTTTAGGTCTCGGTAGATGTCTGTTCCGGTCATGATTAAAACGACTGGATGATTGGGGTAAGCTTTTTTAAACCCTTGAATAGAGTCATGACTTCGTAGCCCATGCAGTGCAATCAGAACATCACATGGCTTTTTAGACCATTGCTCTGTAATAGCGCTTTGGTAATTGAGGCGTAACAAGAATTTATTCCACCGTAAAGCAGTAATACGGTTTCCGTGAAGGGTGCCGGGGGGTGCAGGCGTTACGATTTCAATACGCAGTTTCAAGTCAATAAATCCGGGTTTGCCTAGATATAAAAGTTATGTACTAAGTGATTCTAGGGCAAATGGTAAAGATACGTATAAAGCGAATCAATTGTCATGATTTATGCCTGTGGGTATGATAGTCTGAGGATTCGCTAACCCGATTGGAGATGTAGATGAAGATTAATTATGTTTTTGCTAAAGCTGCTTTTTTATTAGGTGTTGGGATTGCCTCATTTGGTGTGTCAGCCCAGTCTATGAAAGTAACTCTAACCGGAGCCCAAGAGGTGCCGCCAGTCATGACTTCCGCATCTGGAGTGGGCTCAATTATGGTTGCTCCAGATGGCGCTGTATCCGGAACCATCACTACCATGGGTATGGAAGGGACTATGGCGCATATTCACGAAGCCCCTATGGGTCAAAATGGCCCGGTAATTGTTCCATTTAGTAAAACTGCAGAAAATGTGTGGTCGGCTCCAGTAGGTGCTAAATTAACCGAGGCTCAGATCCAAAGCCTGAAGAGCGGAAATCTTTATCTCAATGTTCATAGCGCTACAAATAAATCTGGTGAAATTAGGGCGCAGCTTAAGTAATGAGAATATAGCTGCATCCTCAGCCTCATGTAACTAAGAATTGTATAAGCCACCTTCGGGTGGTTTTTTTGAGCGCTACTTTATATAGCGCTCACGACTTAGGGATCTCGTGATTAGATAATTAAGCGTCCAGTCGCGCAGAAAGTGTCAATTAATCAGAGCCCTAATATCTCCGACGTTTTTTCCATGTATAAGGCTCACCATTTGGGAATTTACCGCTAGTGATGCCGTCTACCCCAAACTTGCCTGCAATCTCCAGTCCATTGAATTTAATCGTCACAAACTCACCTAGCTGCTTAGCCCATCCCATGGCTTCATCCAGTGTCTTAAATTCATGAATTTTCGAATTATGTTCTATCGTTATCACTTTAATGTCGCCGATGTTAATTGGATCTAATTGCTCAATAGACTGCAGCGTAACCTGCTTTAGGAGAATGAAGTAATAGTATCTTCACTTATGCTCCGGAGGGTTCAGGATGAGTTCTTTTGCGATGCAAAAGTTACACACCAATAAACAGGCAATGTGAGCTCTTGAAATTCTAGCTATTTTCTTTGGATGTCTACTCTCACAATCCTTCGGCCCTAGATTTCAGTCCTGGTAGGCCCATCAGTAAAGTAAACCCTCATCAATAATGGCAGGGGTTTTGCCTTCGTACTAACGCTTATATACCGATCAATAGCCATCCATATAATGGGATATCAACGAATATAAAAAGGTAGGGGCACAATGAAGCAAAATTGGCGATTCTGGCTTCCGTTCGTTGTAGGTTTTTCATTGTATTTTTGTCCCACTCCTGCTGGGCTTGAGAATAATCAATGGCATTACTTCGCCATTTTCGCTGCTGTGATTGTTGGTTTGGTTGTGGAATCTATGCCGGTGGCTGCAGTGGGGCTTATTGGCCTAACGCTCGCTGCAATTTCTGGTTTTATTGAAAAAGATCCCAACAAAGCATTGCGCTGGGCCTTATCAGGCTATTCTGAAAGTACTGTTTGGTTAATTGTTGGCGCATTTATTTTTTCTATAGGCTACAGAAAGAGTGGTCTTGGTAGGCGCATTGCCTTACATCTCGTCAAGGCTATGGGTAAAAAAACGATTGGTCTTGCATATGCTGTCACATTAGCTGATGCATCTATTGCACCTGCTACCCCTTCAAATACGGCACGAAGTGGCGGAACTATTTATCCGATTGTCAGCAACATCCCCCATATTTATGGCTCAGAGCCAGGGCCTACAGCAAAGAAAATTGGTACTTACATCATGTGGTGTGCCTTTGCCGCGACTGCTGTCACGAGTTCGATGTTCTTGACTGCTTTAGCGCCAAATATTGCAGCTCTAGGTATAGCTAAAAAAACGATAGGCCTTGATATTCAATGGTCGCAATGGTTTTTTGGATTTGCACCATTAGGTATCTTGCTACTCATTTTGGTTCCGCTTCTAGGATATCTAGTTTGCAAACCAGAAATCAAAGAGAGTCCAGAGGTTCCGGCTTGGGCGCTTGGCGAGCTCCAAGCGATGGGCTCACTATCTCGGAATGAAAAAACAATGTCAGTCTTGGTCATATTGGCCATGCTTCTTTGGATTACAGGCTCTAATCCTGACATCACATTACCCTTTTTAGGTTCCAATTTTATTAACCCAACGATGGTTGTTTTTGTCATCATCTCCCTGATGCTTCTTTTGAACGTCATTACATTTGACGATATCGTGAGCGAGAAAGGCGCGTGGGAAGTCTTCTTTTACTTCACCTCATTGCTCACTTTAGCCTCTGGACTCAATGAAATTGGTTTTATTAAATGGCTTGCGACAGGAGTTTCTCAGCACCTAGATGGAATTTCCCCAACGATAGCTACCTTGCTTTTGGTGAGCCTATTTTTTTGGATTCATTACGGATTTTCTAGTATCACGTCTCATGCAGCCGCTGTGCTGCCTGTCGTGCTTGCGGTAGGACAAGGAATCCCCGGTATAGACATGACGGTTCTTACCTGCTTGTGTCTTTACTCCCTGGGTTTGATGGGGGTAATTTCCCCTTTTGCAACGGGTCCTGCTCCTTTGTACTACGGTAGTGGTTACATTGGTAAAACTGACTTCTGGAAGTTTGGCCTAATTTTTGGAATGGTTTTTTTCCTCGGGTTGATAGGTATTATTTATCCGTGGCTAGTATTTTTACGTTAGTAATTTCATTAAATTGGGTGGTAATGGAATTACTAAGCCGTGTTTTATTGCATACTGAATTGTCCGTTTGTAAAAAGGCGCCGTAATTGAATATTGATATCAATCAAGTGCTTCTTCGGGAGCGCTATCCTGCAGGGAAATTTAGGGATGGTAGAGACTATCCTGCGGTTGATGAATTAAAGCCGCTCACTTTACTAAAAGCGAGTATTCCCACTTTATTTCAATACACGGGTAAGGACGAATTAATGCCTCCACCCGAAAGATCTCGCCCCAGAAAAGAAGTCCAGGCTGCAGCATTGCTAGGAGCGATTCAAGCGAAAAGCTATTGGGAAGAGGAGTGGATTGGTTTTTGGAGAGATCATTTCTCTGTTTATGGTTATGAGCAAAATGTAGGTGCTTTTTTGCCTCACTGGGAATATGAGGTTATTCGTAAGAATGCCTTTGGTAATTTCCGACAATTTCTTGAAGTGACCGCAACTCATCCTTGTATGTTGTATTACTTAAATAACAAAAGTTCTCGCGCAGGGAGTGCAAATGAGAATTACGCAAGAGAATTATTTGAGCTTCACACGCTAGGACGAGGTGCTTATTTAAATAATCTATATGCCCAATGGCGAGAGGTTCCTGGGGCATCTCAAGGTAAGCCTAAGGGTTATATAGATCAAGATGTATATGAAGCTGCTAGGGCATTTACTGGTTGGACGGTGGAGGACGGCACTGGTATTGGTGGTGGACAAAATCTCCCGAAGACGGGACAGTTCATTTACCTGGAATCATGGCATGACAACTACCAGAAAAGAATTCTGGCTACTGAATTTGATGCTTATAGCGGCCCCATGAAAGATGGTAAAAAAGTATTGGATTTATGTGCCTTTCATCCCGCTACAGCACATCATCTTATGCGTAAATTAATCAAACGAATGATTAATGATGAACCCTCAGAAAAAATGATTCAAAGTGCGCAAGCGGTATTTATAGAACATCGAAATGCGCCGAATCAATTAAGTCTTCTTTCTAAACATATTGCAAACCTTGCTTCATCCATTCCCAAGGAGGGTCGCCAGAAAGTTAGAAAACCCATGCGCCTTGCTGCAGTTTTCATTAATGCAGTAAATCTGCCATTTGACATCTCTGAAGGAAAAATCATGGCTCAAGTGGAATCTGCGGGGCCAGCCCTATATGGTTGGGTTTCGCCTGAAGGGCCACCAGATGGATTGCAATGGAATTTATCCGCCGCATACCTGAGGCAGAGAATGGTGTTGATTCAGGGACTCTCTGAAAATTGGTGGGGAACTGGTGAATGGAATCCATTTAATAATCTTTCATCAAACCCTTCATATAGTCAGCTTTTATCTCGCTGGGAGATCCCATTATTTGGTCAACCTAGGCCAGATTTATCCCAAGCTCTGATTCGATCCCAGGGATTGACGAACTCAGATCGTGTTGGCGATATAAAAGTAGCAAGGCGAATGGTTGGTTATCTCGCTTGTGCCCCCTCCTTTCAAACTGAGGCAATTGAGCCTGATTTTTTTGCGGGGGAGCGGATATGAACTTTCATTCCATTGACCGACGTGAATTTTTAAAAATTACCTTAGCCACTTCATTTGCTGGAATTGGCAATGTTGCTTTTTCTCAAGATCTAAAAAAGTCAGGCGGTGTATTGACTGCCCCACAAATGTCTCATCCCTTCATTGTTGTATTTTTGCGGGGAGGCGCCGATGGCCTATCTATTTTGTCCCCGCTTAATGATACAAACTTCTTAGCCGCAAGACCGCCAGAAATGCGGTTTTCAACGGAGGTTAGTGGCGGACGAGTTGAGTTGGCTGGTACTACTTTGTATTGGCATCCTGAGGCGGCGCCCTTAAATGATCTGTTTGTAGATCGCAAATTGATTGCGTGGCCAGCACTCGGAATTCTGGATGAAACTCGCTCCCATTTTGAGGCCCAAGAAATCATAGAGCGCGGGGTTAGTTCTTTAAATACATTGCCTGATGATTTGGGTTGGATGGCTAGACAAGTTATTTCGAAAAATCAATTTCACAAAAACTCACTACCTTTATTTGCAGGAAATAATAATTCGCCAAGATCGATGCAGGGTGCCCATAGAGCCATTGCGGTGCGAGATATCCAAAATGGAATTGCGTTACCAAATGGCACGGGGGGATTTAACGCAGTTAGCGCATTGTGTAATGTAGATTCTGGCTCAGTTTCTGCTCCCTGGATGAAAGACCATTTGAGTAATTTGGATTTTATTAACCAAACCCTTGGTAAGGGGCTTGCTAAGCCATTGCCATATGAGGGCGCTGGAAAAACATCCTATCCAAATGCCGATCCTGGTGTCGGCCTACGTTCTGTTGCTAGGTTAATTGATGCTAATGTTGGTCTTCAGTATGCATGGGTAGATCAGCCCGGTTGGGATACTCACGAAAATCAGCCCGGAAGATTAAATGGGCAGATTAAGAATCTCAGCACAAGTCTTAAGGCATTTGCTGAAGATATGGAGGCAAAAAGACAGCCCTATACCTTGGTGGTGATGACAGAATTTGGAAGGCGTTTGCGTAGCAATCGAAGCAATGGAACTGATCACGGTCATGGATCACTGGGGCTCATATTGGGAAGCAATGTTCCAGGTGGTCAAGTTCTGGGTGAGTGGCCCGGCCTAAGTACTGGCGCATTAGATCGAGGGGTGGATTTGGCGGTTACAACGGATTATCAAAAGTTTTTAAATCAAGCCTTTAGTTATCAAAAAGTGTAATAACTATGATGATTAGAATTTTAGCGACTATATTATTTCTTTTTCAACTCACCCAATTTGTATTGGCAAATGATGAAGTAGAGGGTATTGATAAAGCACGAGTATTTCCTGTTCAAAAAAATAACACTGTGATACACAGCGCTTCTAAGAATGAAGAAGATGCTAATGCAAACCAGACTACTTTACCTTCTTCAAGTCCTCCTAACAAATCACCACCAAAAGACACTAGTTTATTAATCAATGGAAATGGTGGTTCAACCAATCGTGCGGCTGGTGGAAATGCGACCTTGCGAAAACGTTTTACATTTGATTAGCTAAATTACATAGTTTTCTTTAGATAGCTACTCTCATATTCATCTGATCCCAGGTTAAGTCCTGGTGGGTTCACCAGATAAACAGACTCTCATCATAAATAATGGAGGTTTTGTCTTTTGGGTCACGTCCAGGGCGTGAGTGTGCAAGCATATTGGCCCTAATGTAAGATCTTTCCATAACAAAAGGAGACTTATGAAGATCAAATTACATTTTCTTGGCGTATGTTTAGCGCTGACATTTTGCTCTACCAGTTTATTTGCGCATAAAGATGCAGAGCCGGTTCATCAAACCTATTCTGAGGGCAACTTTCCTCTTGAGAATGGATCAACAATCGAGAATTTTAAAATTTCCTAAACAACGCAGGGAACTTTAAATGTAGATAAATCAAACGCTATTTTGATGGTGACCGCGATTGGCGGCAATCACCATCGGATTGACTACCTCATTGGCCCTGGTAAGGCATTGGATACTGATAAATACTTTGTCATTTGTACTGATGCTATTGGTAATGGATTGACATCCTCCCCTTCCAATAGTCAAACACAGGCAAATGTGAGTTTTCCGGAATTTAACATTCGGGATATGGTCAATAGTCAATATCGCTTAGTCACTGAGTATTTTGGAATTACCAAGTTAGTGACAGTAGTAGGTGCTTCTATGGGTGGTATGCAAGCTTTGCAATGGGCGGTTTCTTATCCCAATGCAATGCAGTCAGTCGTTCCAATTATTCCGCTAGCAAAAACACATGCCTGGACTACAGGGGTGCTTGAGATGCTTAGGCAGAGCATCATGACTGACCCAACTTACCAAGGAGGTAAATATGACAAGCCGGTTGAAAAGGGGATGCGCCTATGGGCAGGATGGTTGAGTGGCGTGATTGTCAGAACACCTACTTATCAGAACCAGCAATTCAATACACCTGAGGCAGAAATCAACTTTCTGAATAAGCTTCAAGACGCATCTTGGAAACGTATGGATGCAAACGATTGGATTTGGCAATCACGCGCATATGACCGCCATGATATTGGTCAAACAAAAGGTTTCAACGGTGATACGATCACTGCTTTAAAATCCATTAAAGCAAGGGCGCTGATTCTCGCGGGTACTGGAGACTTATTAAATCCAGAGTCTGATGCAAAAGAATCTGCAAAATACATTCCTAATGTTAAGTATGTCGCGATTAATGATGTGATGCCTATGGGTCATTTATCAGGAGCGGGTGCAACGCTAAATGAAAATGAAGTTCAAAATAAATCAATTAAGCAGTTTTTATCGACACTCAAGAAATAAATTCAAGGAACGCCTCGGTCTTATAGAGGCTTGATAGAGTCACCAATGAAATCATAGGCTTAGGGAGAAATTTCTAAGTCGCTTTTCTACCAAGGTAATTTTTCACCGGAATAAGTCAGAAAGCTACCTGAATCTTCTTTCTTCACATTCGCAAGGACATTAAACATGTCGTTCACTGCCTCTAGAGGATCCCTGCCGATTTGCTGCCCACGAAAAGGTTGTGATAACCCAGAGTTGACGGTACCGGGATGAAGGGCAATCAAAGCAATATTGGGTTTCGTTCTTGCAAACTCGATCGATGCTGTTTTGATGATCATATTAAGTGCAGCTTTAGAGGCTCTATAGCTATACCAACCGCCGAGTCGATTATCTTCAATGCTGCCCACCTTGGCGGATAGTGTTGCCATGACACTGTGCTTTGGATCCAAGATTTTAGAAAAGTACTTAATGGTTAATGCAGGACCAATGGTGTTGGTATTAAACATTTCAGTTAATTGGGTCGGATTTAAATCATCCAATTTCTTTTCAGGCATCCATTGCTCTGAGTGCAATGCCCCAATAGTGTTAATGATCAATTGAAATGGGCCTAATTCAGCCAGACTATTTGCAGAGGCTTCAATAGTCTCGGGATGATGGTAGTCAATTGCATTGGGAGAATTACGATGAATGCCAATGACTTTGGAGCAAGATGGATTGCCCCCCAGAAGTTTTACAAAATGGGAGCCAATAGTTCCCGATGCTCCAATGATAAGGGCGCTAAATGGATTGGGAAGTAAGCTCATGGTCTCTTTTCAAAGCGATCAGTAATTTCAAGGTATTTAAGAGACTTTAGCGCAGTTCGCACAAAAGGGTATGCACACATCCTTGTCTTTTAGCACTTATCTCATTAGCTTGCTATGCTTAGGGATGTTTGCATATATATGAAATAGTCCAAGTGAATATTAACTCCGATTACAGCAAGAGAATTGTCATAAACCACCATGACTTGCCTTGGGCCCCCAGTCCTGAGCCAGGAGTTGAGCGACGCATGCTTGATCGTATCGGTGATGAGGTTGCAAAAGCGACTTCAATCGTGCGCTATCAACCGGGAACTCAATTTAAAACCCACACCCATGAATTCGGTGAAGAGATCTTGGTTTTAGAGGGGGTATTTAGCGATGAGACTGGTGATTACCCTGCCGGTACTTATCTGATGAATCCCCCAGGTTCTTCTCATGCTCCATTTAGTAAGTCCGGCTGCACTCTTTTTGTGAAGTTGCGTCATCTTGGCTCAGATCAAGTGGTGCGAGAGGTCATTGATACCAAAACTGCTCCTTGGTACCAAGGTATGGTTCCGGGTCTTCATGTGATGCCACTCATGCAGCAGGGTAGCGGCTCAACCTTAGTGCGTTGGGCGCCTCAAACGTATTTCAATCCCCATAAGCATTATGGTGGTGAAGAAATCTTTGTAGTGGATGGAGTCTTTGAAGATGAGCATGGGCGATATCCGGCTGGATCTTGGATCAGAAGCCCTCATATGAGCTTACATCAACCGTTTAGTAAAGAGGGCTGCATTATCTTTGTAAAAACTGGGCATCTACAAGAGGGTAGTGATAGCAACGGTACTAAGCGAGCTTCTTACTAGAGTTAGGGGCTGGGATAAATCTGGTGAGATAAGTACTGCCCATTCTTGTTAACCTTTACCAAAACCATATCCCCTACGTTAACAACTTTCCCTGTGTAGGCTTGTATGTTGACATGATGGGTTACTAGAATCAGCGGTGCCTTGTTATTGCTATTAAGCTTGGACTGAATCAATTTCTCCAGCTCTTTTGTTTGCTGTTTTTCAAGACTCATGTCATCGAAGAATGAGCCCAGGACTGGAGAAATCTGTACAGGCCCTATATTCAGGAGCTTGGCCGTATCCATGCATCGACACCACTGACTGCTAATAACGTTTGCGGAAGTAATGCCCTGATTTTTTAACCAATCTCCTATCAGAACAGACTGCTTTTTCCCGTAGTCCCCTAGATTTCTCTGGGTAGAGCATTTATCTAGTTGGTAGCCTTTAGGATCACCGTAGCCCGGGGCATCTGCATGTCGCATGAGAAGCACATGCTGCCCGTCATTTAAGTCACTCGCTAAATTAGCGTTTGCCAGCAGGGGAAAAAGACCAAACGCAATACTCCCTAATGTAGAGATCAAGATATTGATGAAATTCATGGCAAATGTCTCGCTGATTTTTTGTATTGAATAAAGCCTAGTTTCTTAATCTTGTTAAGGCTTCCTGGTCAAGACTTAACCTCACGCCAAGTGAGCCAGAGTGATTGTTAACGGGTGATTTTCTAAGGCCGATTTCTAGTGATTGAACTTCAGGGTAATTAGCACAGGCTTCAACGATTCTGCTCATCAACCTTTCCTGAGTTTCATAACGGCATTCACCAGCTAGCCTGGAAATCTCAAGGACAAGAGGATCATAATCAAAGACCTTGCTCATCTTATCCTCGGCAATCAGCACGAGATTCGAGTCAATCCAAAGGGTGAGATCTAGCAAATGACTGTCGGGGATGATGTCACCGGCCTTATAGGTTCCGATCTGAGTTTGCAGTTTGAGATCTCGTAATTCGATAGATGCTTTGCGCGACATAATCTAAGCCTTATGGGTTGAATGCTGCTGAAATATGGATTGCACTTGCTAATTTATGGCCACTTAACCACGCTCCCTCAACTCTGCCACCATTGAGCCAGTCTCCACACAGACTAAGCTTGTTGTCTGTATTCAGAATAAAGCCTGCCTCTGTATTCGTTGCTCCACTTGCGTAACGCCAGCGATGGATAGCGATTTCAGCATTCTGACAATTGAGTCCAAGCTGCTTTGCGGACTCTAGAATCAACTTGCCAGCCTCTTCTTTATCCAACTCAATCCACTGCTGGCTCCATTGGGGATTAGCATGTATTGTCCAGGTTTCTTGACCTGTACGTCCAGGCTTGGAGTTATTTTGAGAGATCCAGCTAATGATTTCATTATTAATAAAGGCGGCATCAAAAGGCATATCAACTTTTTCTGAGAATCGCGCCATCACTGTCCAACAGCCTTGCATATTTACGCTAGAGCAAAATGCTTCAATAGAGTGATCTATTAATTTGGTAAGAGCGTAGCTCTGGGGTGCAGGAATTGCTAATACTAAGTAGTCAAATGATTGGGTAATGTCGCCATTCTCTAGACTGTGGAGATGCCATTTCCCATCTTGCTGGTAAATCTTATCAATGGTCTGATTGCACTCTATCGATAAGTTTTTGGCTAAATATTGACCGGGCGAATTCATGGCGGGTACGCCTACATAGCGGCTCTCTTTAGAGCTGCTCTCTTGCCATTGACCGCTTTCATATACAGATAGATGTGGATGCCAAGCGGCTGCTACACCTGCCTTAATCCAGGTATTGAGTTCTTCAATAAACACCAGATCTCTTGCTGTGAAATATTGAGCTCCATGATCCGCGGACCAGCCTGCACCATGGCGAGTACTCATCCGTCCGCTTGGTCCGCGACTCTTTTCGTATACCCGAACTTCAAAGCCATGAGCTTGCAAGCTCGAGGCGCAACTGAGACCTGCTATACCTGCGCCAATGATGGCCACAGTGACTTTTGGTTTGGTCTCATTTGGCATAGGTATTGATTTTTCTAAACGTTAAATTCATGCGGATATCAGTCACAGTTTTGGTTTTCAGCAAAGCATGCTGCCAATATTTTTGAGTGGGTGCATACATGATCAGGGCGCTACCACTCTCTAAAAACAGAGATATGGTCTCTTTGTCTTTTTTATGGCGAAAAGCAAATTTGCGCTGCGCCCCAAGACTTAGCGATGCAATGGGTGATAAGGGGTCAAGCTCCTTTTCATCATCACTATGCCAACCCATGCCATCATTTCCATCGTGGTAGAGGTTAAGCAAGCAAGAATTAAACTCTGCCTCTGATATTTTTTCTAATTGTTCTTTAATTAGAATGAGATGAGGTGTCCATGCTTGCGGGATCTTTTGCACCCCTGAGTACGTATAGCTACACTGAGGATCTCCAACCCAAGCAACCTTACGCCGAGTGGTTACCAACTTTCCAAACATCATGAGTTGCTCTGGCTCCCACTTGAGCGAGGCTTGAAGCTGGCCCATTAATTTAATGGAGTCTTGTTCAGTAAAAACCTTGGGGTAGTAGTGAGCGCCCCCATCCTTTGGCAGAATATTCACAGCCGTGTCGCCAAGGGGGGTTTCAAATAAAGTGCTTTGCATCATTTATTAATTGCAAGATCAAGCGCTAGTTTCATAAAAACCCTAGAATAGTCTTAATTTCAATTTCTTGATTAGGCTAATTTATGAAGACCCCAGACAAACGCTGCTGCGGCTCAGGCGTATGCATTATTAATGATGCAGGTGAGTGTTGGTGTGGACAAGTTTGGGATGGCGAAAAAATGGCCGCCCCTAGCTTGAATTTACCCATCAAGCAGAATAAGGTTGAGGAGTTGGATTCAAGCAAGGTAAAGCCTGGCTCTTAGCCACTTGTCTATTTATGACAGTTTGACCAAAAGGTAGATAAAAGTAATTAACTGAAATAAATTAATCACAACGCTTGCGCCATGCAGGATGTGAAAACGGCGATTTTGACCTTGATCTTTGGCCTCATTAATTTTCCCGGTCAAGTAGAACAAGGTAAAGGCAAAGAGTAGTGCGCAGATCGCTAGTAAGCTCTTACCGACTCCATCGGGCACAGTGAAAATGCAAACAGTAGTAATTAAACCTAGGCAGGCATAGTACTTTGGAAAAAAGTTCCGAACGTATTTGCTAGACCATTCGACAGGGAGCACCTTAAAAACAGTCGGTGCTACGACTACGGTAAAGAAAAGCATGATGCCAACCATGCCCGATAGAAGGTAACTAGTAATCATGACGTCTTTCTAAATGAATCATCCGTAAACTCTACGGAGTGAGTGGGCGGCCACCCCATCTTTAAGGGCCTCACGAATCGGTACTGCAATTAAATCGACACTCTTTTTCACTGCTAGGCGCTCAAACAGGTTGGGTGTTGGCCTATTGATAAAGGGATAGACCCAATCTGGAAGATTCAGATAGCCGGCACGAGTGATCAGTTTGATAAAGGGCTTTGCGGCGAGCTTACTTGGAAAGTTTTCTAGTAGCTCAAGGATGCTTTTTGCACGCTCCCCAAAATAAAGTTCAGGAATGTAGCCCTTAATCGCGTCATCTGTTTTGGCGTAGGTAGTAGGTAAATTATGAGCACCCATTCTTTCGCCAAGAGATTTCATTTCAATAAAGTATTGATCCTTATCCTGTGTACTTAATTTCTCTTTTCGATAATCTTCGAAAGCTTGCATGAAGCTATGTGTTTCTGTGAGATGAACCCAGGCTAGTAAATGAGGGTCTGTGGCTGAGTATGGTTTGCCGAATTCATCAAAGCCACTAATCTTTGCATGAATCTGGTTAACCCTTTCAATGATGTTATCTGCCATCTCGGTTGATCCATAAGTAGTAGCTGCGATGAAGAATGCTGTTCTTCCTAGTCTGCCCTTAAGATCCTCTCTAAAGCTGGAGTGATCCCATACTCCCGCTAAGGCTTGTGGATGTAAGGCTTGCAAGATTAGCGAGCTGATGCCGCCAATCATCATCGAGATAAAGTCCGCATGTACTTTCCAGGCAATAGATTCTGGGCCAAAGAGGCCGCGATCGCCTGGTGGCGTTAGAAAGGCAACCGGAGGTCCACTACCCCCAACCATTTCACGAATCGTTTTACGAATAAGCTCATCAAGCATGGATTTAATGCAGCATGAGATTACTTAAGCCATCATCCTCGATAATTTCCGTAACCAGATCAAGTCTGATTCTGGGATTGGTTTGGGCTAGCAAATGGTTCTTTTGAGCTAGTGAAATGGGTAAGAGTTCTGCAAGGCGATTGGAAACCCAGCCGCAGTCATCTATCTTGAAGGGCCTCTTAAATGGGGATTCACCTAACAGATCTTCGCTTTGAATGACTGAAATAATTTCATTTAACAATTGAACTATCTTTTGGTGTTCTTCAGGAATGGGGGTAGCAGGATCATTCGGCAGAAGCTCAACTTCACCAATCCACAGGCCATTAAGTTCTTGCTGGCTATTCAGAAGATTAAAGCGCTGCGTTCCAAATGATTTAGTCATGTACAAGGCAGGCTGAATAGGATCAAAATCTTCTATTTGGGCCAGAGTTCCGATTTGAGAAAAGGTAGGGGGTGAATCTTCTTTGGAATCCTGATCCTTCATGATGCTAACAACGCCAAATTCTGTTTTTTCACGCAAGCATGTCTTAATCATGTCGAGGTAGCGTGCCTCAAAGATCTTCAGGGCAATTACGCCATCCGGAAACAGAACGGTTCCCAGTGGGAAAAGGGGTATTTTTCGTGTAGAGGAGTCTAAATTAGTCATTCATCCAATGTAATGGATTTGAATAATTTCTGCTGATGGCTAGACCGCATTAAATCCCCCATTTTGATCTCAGCTCAGCAATAAATGCCATTTCCGTTTACATTTAAGGGTCACTAATAAGGGGTAAACATGATCCAAAAACTTCGTATCAAGCTTGCTCGCTGGATCTTGGGTAAGCATTGCCCTTGCTATCAAATGGGATACCACTCTATGGTCGATTTTCAGCAAAGAAGTGCTGACCAGTTGGCAAAATCTCAAGAGCGCAGTAAAAGCCAATAAACTTTCGTTTGTCATGTCAAGACTTGCATAAACATGAAGCGCTGGCAAATGCGCAGAAACTGCGCGCTGACTCCCAAGCAGCTTCTCCAGTTCTACATAGTCCTGGTGTGCCTCTCTGTAACGGTTGGAATGGGATTCTTTTTGGCGGGGGTATGGGTCATTCCCATTTTCACAGCTTTAGAGTTATGTGCGGTAACGCTCGGATTTTTAATCTACTGTAGACATGCTTTAGATTGCGAAACAATTGAGATAGATGGTAATTCTTTAATTGTTAAAAAGTTCATTGGCTATAAAGAGACTGTGTACGAATTTAATACGCAGTGGGCCAAGATTGAATTACCTTCGGAAGGGGCGAAAGTCTTTCATATAAGTCAATCCAACCAGCGTGTAGAGCTTGGTCAGTTTTTAAGGCAAGAGCAACAGATGCCCTTGATTGCCGCTGTTCGGGCGCGCTTAGGTTGATTCTGAGTTACACAGGCGCCAGGCAACTACTGCACTAGACACTATTTGCGTTAATAGCAACATCAACACCAAGATATTCAATACCTGGAAATAGCCGGCAAAGGGCGAGAGCATGACTGGCATACCATCTATGAGCGCTGTTTCTCGTAAGTAATCCATGCGGGGTATTAGAAGAAAGCTCGCCACTGCCACTGCCATCATCAGTATTAATAAGGGAAGGCGGATATTTTTAAGGGGGCTTGCACCTCTTTTAATGAGAATGTTGGCAATACTCAAGATTGCGAACGCGCACCCTAAGAAATAATATGAAAGATGCTGAACTACTATGTTCGCTACCATACCAGCGGCTTGTGAATCAGTAATGATCAAATAAGCTGCTAAGCAGCCAAAAGCTTGAGAAATAACTCCGCCGGCCAGAATACAGGCAAGAAAGCGCAGTAGTCGATGGGTTAGGGGGTGCTGGAGTTTAGTTGCTTCAACCATAAGTTAGATAGGGTTAATTAATGCGCCGCAGCACATATTTGAGATCAGTTTCATACTAGCCCTAATCTAACTTTTATGCCGAAAGTCCCAATGGAAGTCACCAAAGCAGTCAGAGTAGCTCTCAATACCCTCGTAGATATTGCCAGCCATTCAGCCAATGGAGAGCTTGTTCCCGCTCCAGAAATAGCGAAAAGACAGCATATATCGATTAGTCGTATCGAGCTGTTATTGCGCCCTCTAAGAGAGTCGGGCCTTGTTACTGCAGTCAAAGGTCGGACTGGCGGATATCAGCTTTCAAAGGATCCTCAAGTCATCACCATCAAGGATATTGTTCTCGCAATGAACAAAATTAAAAAGAGAAAAGTTGAGGTATCAGACATTGCCAAAGAGCTTTATCAATCACTTGAAGCTTATATGATGAGCTGCATTTCTAATGTGACACTAGCCTCTGCAATCAAAGATTACATTCCACGTTTTAGTGACGTGCAGACTGCTCCTGAGAGAAAACCTTACTTGCCATTAGAAAAAAAGATCACTATTAAGCAAGAAAAAAAGAAAAAAGGGGAGACTCAAAGGGTGATCAAAACAACATTCAAAAAAGTGGAAGATACACCTCGTGGACCAAACTCTATATTTAGTTTTGCTGACTATCTAAACAGAGGTCCATCCGCAAACTAAGTGGATTTAATGTTTCTAGCGTGAATAGTCAGCTTGGCCCTTACCCCGATTTAGCTTTTGTTGATATTGAAACTACAGGGTCTCATTTCGACCGCGATCGCATTACTGAAATTGGTATTAAAACCCTAGCAAGTAATGAGCTTTACGTATGGGAAAGGTTAATTGATCCACAAACTTATATCCCGCAAAATATTCAAAGACTAACCGGTATATCGCCAGCAATGGTGCAAGGTCAGCCTTGCTTTTCTGAGCTTGCAGAGGATTTAAAAAAAGAGCTTGAGGGAAAAATATTTGTTGCTCACAATGCTCGCTTTGATTATGGCTTTATCAAGGCCTCTTTTAAGAGGATTGGCATTGACTTTAAACCTAAAGTTTTATGCACCGTAAAGCTCTCTCGATTGCTGTTCCCAGATCAGCCACGCCATAATCTCGATACTATTATTAGTGCGCATGGACTGAAAGTCAGTGCCAGGCATCGCGCCCTAGGGGATGCCGACTTATTGCTTCAATTTTGGCGTTTGTGTGAGTCAAAGTTTGGGCAAGCTAAATTAAATGAAGCGATCAACCAACTCATTGGTAATGCTAGCCTTCCCCCAAACATAGATCAGAATTTAATCGACTCTATACCCGATGGTCCTGGTTGTTATATCTTTTATGGAGATAACAAAATCCCTCTATACATCGGTAAAAGTATTTCTTTACGCAGTAGGGTGATGGGGCACTTCCAGGGCGCTTTAACACAGCGTAAAGAAATGAAGCTGTCTTTACAGATTCGCGATATTGATTGGATCGAAACCAGCGGAGAGTTAGGTGCATTAATTCTTGAGTCGAGATTGATAAAAGAGCGCATGCCTTCTATGAATATTAAGCTGCGTAGATCCAAGGATCTTTGTGCTTGGAGCTTGGAAGAGGATGCTACTGGTGTTCTGGCGCCTTCTTTGGTGACTCATCATCATTTAGAGCCTGGGTTGCAAGATAATTTATACGGTTTGTTTTATAGCAAACGAGAGGCGCACGCTTATTTAAAGGCAATTGCTAAAAAATACCATTTATGTGAAGCATTGCTTGGTCTAGAGAAGCGTATTGAGGGTAAATCTTGCTTTGGCTATCAAGTAAAGCAATGTAGCGGGACCTGTATTAATCTTGCATCTACTACGTTGCATAACTTACAACTAAAAACGGCTTTGGAACTTTTTAAGGTTCAGGTGTGGCCATATTCAGGAGCTATCGCAATTAAAGAGGGTGGTGAGATGATCGTGATTGATAAATGGTGTTATCTAGGTACTGCCATTAATCAGGATGAACTTTATGAGTTGGCGCAGTCGGGTGATGCAGAATTTGATCTTGATATCTATAAGATTGTTAAAAAAGCCCTCTCAGGCTCCTATAAGAATCAAGTCATTCCGATTGGGATGGAATAAATGACATCTGTCTTTTATTGGTTTAGAAATGATCTTCGCCTAAAAGATAACCCAGCGTTTTTGCAAGCGTGCAAGTCTGCGGATCATCTGCTACCAGTCTATGTTCATCAGCCCAGCTTAGAGCAAGATACTGCATGGGGATTTCCGAGAATAGGTGAGCATCGTCAGGCATTTTTAGAGCAGTCTCTTCAGGAACTCCGCAGCCAATTACGAGACTTGGGATCGGACTTATATGAGGTGGCTGGTGATGTCGTGGATGTGTTTGAGACATTAAAAGCCCAGACTCAAGCAGATCTTATTTATTGTGAGCAAATTCAGGCGCCTGAAGAGTTGGAGCAAGTGGCGTTATTAAGCAGTGCTGGTTTTAAGGTAAATCCAGTATGGCAGTCCAGTATGTTGGATGTTCAATCTTTACCATTTCCATTGGAAGGGATGCCGGATGTCTTTACCCAATTTCGTCAGCAAGTAGAAAAGAAGGGCTTAAGATTTGCTTCTCCCGTAGATGCCCCCAAGATCATCCCACCACTGCCTGCCATCGAGATGCCCTCCATCCAAGCATTGGACGCAATTCATTTATCTAGTACTAGCAAGTTTCAAGGTGGGGTGCAGAGTGCTCAAACCCATATTGAGCAATATTTTGAGCGACGCCTCCCTGATACCTACAAACAAACTCGTAATGAGTTGATTGGTATGGATTACTCCAGCAAATTCTCTCCATGGCTAGCGCAGGGTTGTCGCTCTGCAGGATCCATTGCAAAGCAACTGTCAGATTATGAAATTTGCTATGGAGCAAACGATGGGACCTACTGGCTTTGGTTTGAATTGCTTTGGAGAGACTACTTCCGGTTTCTACACTTTAAGTATGGCAAAAGGCTCTATCACTCCAAAGGCTTAAGTAAGGTGCCTAGCAATCAGTTTGATAGTGAAAATTTCTTCAAATGGTCATCTGGTAATACCGGGCAATCGCTGATAGATGCCGGTATGCGTGAATTGAAAAAAACGGGATATTTATCCAATCGTATGCGACAAATTGTGGCAAGTTATTGGATTTATGACATGAAGGGTGATTGGCAAGCAGGTGCTGCTTGGTTTGAATATCAATTGGTTGACTACGATGTTTATAGCAATCAGGGTAATTGGCTTTATATTGCTGGCAAAGGCACTGACCCAAGAGGGGGTCGGCCTTTTAATGTGGCTAAACAAACCCAAGACCATGATCTGAATGGCATATATCGCCAAATTTGGCTCGCATAGTCATTAAGACATGCTGTAGATAGACGTTGGGATGGATAATGATGATCACATCATTTTTAGTGCTAGTTTGGAACCATCCTCATGGAAATTAAGGTCAACTTTCTCGATAAGCTTCGTCTAGAGGCAAAGTTCGATGACTTTACTATTATTGCTGACCAGCCGATCCGCTACAAGGGTGATGGATCTGCCCCAGGACCATTTGATTATTTCTTGGCTTCATCAGCTTTGTGTGCAGCTTACTTTGTGAAGCTGTACTGTGATGCTCGCAACATTTCTACCGAGAATATCCGCCTCTCACAAAATAATATTGTTGATCCAGAAAATCGTTATCAGCAGATTTTCAAAATTCAAGTTGAGTTACCAGAGGATATTTCTGCAACGGATCGCCAGGGCATCTTGCGCTCAATTGAACGATGTACAGTGAAGAAGGTAGTTCAAGCTGGTCCAGAGTTTGTTATTGAAGAAGTCAAAAACTTAGATGCCGATGCGCAGACCTTGCTAAGCCTTAAGCCAGTCTCTGATGCCAGTACTTATATTGCGGGAAAAGACCTGCCGCTAGAGCAAACCATTGCCAACATGTCCGGTCTATTGGCCAATCTGGGAATTAAGATCGAAATCGCCTCATGGCGTAATCTCATTCCGAATGTTTGGTCATTACATATTCGTGATGCGCACTCCCCGATGTGCTTTACCAATGGCAAAGGCGCCACTAAAGAAAGTGCTTTAGCTTCTGCGCTTGGTGAGTACATCGAGCGACTTAGCAACAACCATTTTTATGCTGGAGCATTCTGGGGTGAGGATATTGCCAATGCAGAGTTTGTACATTATCCAAACGAGCGTTGGTTTAAGTCGGGTAAAAAAGATGCATTGCCGACAGAAATTTTGGATGAATACTGTCTCAATATTTACAACCCTGATGGAGAGCTTAAGGCTTCACATCTAGTAGATACTAATTCTGGAAATGTCGAGCGCGGCATCTGTTCATTGCCATATGTACGTCAGTCTGATAGTAAGACAGTGTATTTTCCATCCAACCTCATTGAAAATTTATTCGTTAGTAATGGTATGAGTGCTGGCAATACCTTGGCCGAAGCTCAGGTCCAGTGTTTATCGGAGATTTTCGAGCGAGCAGTGAAAAGAGAAATTCTGGAGGGTGAAATTGCATTGCCTGATGTACCGCAGGAGGTACTCGCAAAGTACCCGGGTATTTTGGCTGGCATTCAGAGTCTAGAAGAGCAAGGTTTCCCGGTATTGGTGAAGGATGCATCGCTCGGCGGTATTTATCCAGTCATGTGCGTTACCTTGATGAATCGACGCACAGGCGGTGTCTTTGCCTCTTTTGGTGCCCATCCAAGTTTTGAAGTTGCGCTAGAAAGAAGTCTGACTGAGTTATTACAGGGCCGTAGCTTAGAGGGTCTAAATGATTTGCCCCCACCTACCTTTGCCAGTGAAGCAGTGACAGAGCCTAATAACTTTGTAGAGCACTTCATTGATTCCAGCGGTATTGTCTCCTGGCGGTTTTTCAGTGCGAAATCAGATTATGAATTCGTGGAGTGGGATTTTTCTGGTGACGGTGAAAATTCCAATGCCCAGGAAGCGGAAACTTTATTTGGCATTCTGAAAGACATTGGCAAAGAGGCCTATGTGGCTGTCTATGATCAGTTGGGCGCAACTGCATGTCGTATCTTGGTGCCTGGCTATTCTGAAATCTATCCGATTGAAGATCTGATTTGGGATAACACCAATAAGGCGTTGCTATTCCGTAAAGATATTTTGAATTTATCCCAGCTTGATGATGCTAGCTTGGCTGCACTCTTGGACCGCTTAGAAAATAACGAGCTAGATGAGTACGGGGACATCGCCACACTCATTGGTATTGAATTTGATGAGAATACCGTTTGGGGTCAACTCACGGTGCTTGAATTGAAGTTGCTGATTCAATTGGCATTAAAGCGATTTGCAGAGGCGCATGAACTGGTAGGCGCTTTTCTGCAGTTCAACGACAATACAGTAGAGCGTAAATTGTTTTATCAGGCTTTAGATGTCGCCCTTGAGGTTTTGCTTGATGATGAGTTAGAGATGTCAGACTTTGAGGTCAACTTCCGCCGTATGTTTGGTGATGCTAGGATGGATGCAGTCCTGGGATCAATCGCTGGAAGTGTTCGCTTCTTTGGTTTAACACCAACAAGCATGAAGTTAGAAGGCCTAGATAGGCACCATCGTCTAATCGATAGTTACAGAAAATTACACAAGGCGCGAGCTGACAGCCTTAGATAGAATCAAAGGATATTAATGAAATCATTAACTCCAGCCCAAGCTATTACATCTCGCATGTCCGTGCGGGCATTTACCAATGAAGTTGTCTCAAAAGAGGTCATCCTCAAGTTGCTCGATATCTCTGCGCGAGCTCCCTCAGGTACGAATACTCAACCCTGGAAAGCATATGTTGTTGAAGGCAATGCACTTAAGGAATTATGTGAAAAAGTGTGCGCTGCTTATGACAGCATTGCACTCAATCCTGAGTTAGCAAAAGAATATCAACCAGCATATGACTATTACCCAACTAAATGGTTTAGTCCCTATATCGATAGGCGCCGTGAAAATGGTTGGGGCTTGTATGGCTTATTGGGAATTACTAAAGGCGATAAAGAGAAGATGCATGCACAGCATCGAAAAAACTTTCAGGCCTTTGGGGCACCGGTATCTATATTTTTCACGCTCGATAAAAAGCTTGGTCGAGGTTCTATGCTCGACTACGGAATGTTCTTGCAGAATATGATGGTTGCCGCAAGAGGTGAGGGCTTAGATACTTGCCCGCAAGCCGCTTGGAATGATTTCGCAAAGATCATCCTGCCGGCTATTGGTGCCAAAGAGAATGAGATGCTTGTGTGCGGTATGGCACTAGGGTATGCCGATAAAAGCGAGATTGTGAACAGCTTTCATACCTCCAGAGTGAGTGCAGAGGAATTTACTACCTGGGTAAAGTGATGACCCCAAAATTGCTTTTGCTATTGATTTTTGGAAGTTTATATCTAGTAACCCTAAAAACTATATAGGAAAAATAGAATCTAATTAACCAATAAACCCCATTTAAACGCTTGAAATGGGGTTTTAGGAAATATATGTTGCTTTGCAACAAAAATATCTTGCTTTTAGAAAATGGGACTCTTAAAATGGTGCATTGCAATAAAAAACCCTCATTTACTTAAAGTTAGGATAAATCATGTTTCAAACTCAATTAAACGACCAACTCGTTTCTGCACAAGCTAAAGCTATCGAAACTGCTAAACATTTGGCACAAGTTGCTGTTGAAAGCGCTCAAGAATTAGCTGAAATCAATCAAGCTGCTGCTAAAGATGCTTTGGCTGCTGCTCAAGATTCAAGCTCACAATTGTTAGCAATCAAGGATCCACAGCAATTGGCTAAATTAGCTCAGCCAGAAGCTGCTCAAGAAGCTGTTAAATATGCTGCTGCTTACCAAGCTAAAGTTAACCAAGTAGTTCGTAACGGCAACAAAGAAGTCGCTCAAGTAGTTGATGCTTCTATTGATGATGCACGCGCGGATTTGGTTAAGTTTGTTAAAGAAGCTACTAAGACAGCCCCTGCTGGTTCAGAGGCTTATGTTTCTGCATTCAAAACTGCATTTGAGTCTTCACTCCAACAGTTTGATCAAGTTCGCGCAAATGCAACTGACGCATTTGCTAACTTTGAGAAGAGTGTTGATGCTGCTTTGGCAAACATTCAAGGTCAATACGCTGTTGCTAAGCCAGCTGCTAAAAGCCGCAAAGCTGCTTAATTAACTGATTAGTTAATTAGCTGTTAAAAAAGCCACCTTCGGGTGGCTTTTACTTTTTCTGCACTTCTATTTCTTATTCAATCCAGGTAATAAAGTCTTCCTTAGGCTTTCTAACCTTTTTCAAGTTGACTAGCCAGTCCTCATCAGCCTTCCTGTATCCAAGCGGCATCATTACAACGCTGCGCAAACCTTTGGCTTTAAGGCTAAGGATTTCATCAAGAGCCGTAGCATCAAATCCTTCCATGGGCGTAGAGTCTACTTGCTCATAAGCGGAGGCAATGAGTGCTGTACCAAGCCCAATATAAGCTTGCTTTGCGGCGTGCGTGAAATTGGTTTCAGCATCTCTTGCGGTGTAACCACTTAGTAGCTTTTGACGATAGATATCACCAGATTCACTTTTGAAGTTGCGTAGCTTCTCAGTCATATCAAAAGCATGATTGATGCGATCGGCCGTATAGGTATCCCAAGCTGCAAAAACAAGTAAGTGAGAAGAGTCGACTACTTGTGATTGGTCCCATGCGATTGCTTTAATTCTCTCTCGAATAGCTTTATTAGTGATCACTAGTACTTCATAGGGCTGCAAGCCACTGGAGCTGGCAGTTAAACGAATAGCTTCAAGTATTTGCTCCACCTTCTCTAGGGGCACAGCTTTTGTAGGGTCCATTTTCTTGGTTGCATAGCGCCACTGCAGTTTGTCAATTAAGCTCATTCTGATTTCCTTGGATTTAATAAAGCAATAGATAATTAAGTGTAATTTATAACGGGATATCACGCTAAACGGGTTAATATGAGCTCGTTCAATCTATGAAGATAACAATATGAATCAAATTGAAATTATTCGAGATGTCAGCGATGTGATGGATGCGCTAGGGGTAGCGGTGGTATCTATTGGCGTTTTATGGGGCCTCTTCTGTTTTGCTAGGGGCTTAGTGACGCAGACTGCGGATATTGCCTATAAAACCTTTCGCATACAAATTGTGCGCTCTCTTATTCTGGGCCTCGAAGTCTTAGTAGCGGGAGATGTCATTCGTACGGTAGCTATTAGCCCAACCTTGACTAGTGTGGCCGTTTTGGGCGCCATTGTATTGATTCGTTGCTTCTTAAGCTGGTCTCTGACTTTAGAGATCGATGGCCGCTGGCCATGGCAAGCGCCTAGGTCTGCTCAATCAGAATAAATGCCATTTATCTTTGTAAAAAATAGGGAGCCTTTTGGCTCCCTATTGCTTTACTGCTGATTGCTGATGCTGGTTGCTTATTGTTTATTGCTTAGGCTGCAACAGCTTCTTGTGGTTCGGTAACAGAAGAACGAATCAAGTAGTCAAATGCCCCAAGTGAAGCTTTGGCACCTTCGCCCATAGCAATAATGATTTGCTTGTATGGAACTGTAGTGCAGTCACCTGCTGCAAAAACGCCTGGTAAGGAGGTTTCACCTTTTGCATCAACGATAACTTCGCCATGCTTTGATAAATCAATGCTGCCTTTGAGCCAATCTGTATTTGGCAGCAATCCAATTTGCACAAAGATGCCTTCAAGATTGATGGTGCGCTCAGTATCGTTAGTGCGGTCTTGATAGCGCAAGCCGCTAACCTTGCCATCTGCACCCAAAACTTCTTTGGTGAGTGCACTCATAATGACAGTCACATTAGGCATGCTAGCCATCTTCTTTTGCAAAATTGCATCGGCACGCAACTTGCTATCAAATTCAATCAAGGTAACGTGGCTAACGATGCCAGCTAAATCAATAGCAGCCTCAACCCCAGAATTACCTCCACCAATAACAGCAACACGCTTGCCTTTGAATAAAGGGCCGTCACAGTGAGGGCAATAGGCAACGCCCTTGCCACGGTATTCTTGTTCGCCAGGAACATTCATTTCTCTCCAGCGAGCACCGGTACTGATAATCACAGACTTGCTAGCAAGGACTGCGCCATTGGCTAGTTCGACTTCAATACCATTGTCTGTTTTGCGCAATGCATTGGCACGCTGCAAGTTCATGATGTCTACTTCATAGCTTTTCACATGCTGCTCAAGTGCTTGGACCAATTTAGGACCTTCAGTTTCTTTTACCGAAATGAAGTTTTCAATACCCATGGTATCCATTACTTGACCGCCGAATTTCTCAGCAACAATGCCAGTGCGAATTCCTTTACGTGCAGCATAAATCGCAGCAGCTGCACCAGCAGGGCCACCACCAATCACTAATACGTCAAATGGATCTTTAGCAGTAAGCTTTGCAGCCTCTTCCTTAGGGCTGGATGTATCCAGTTTGGCAACAATTTCCTCGACGCTCATGCGACCCTGGCCAAATGCTTCGCCATTCAAGATCACGGTTGGTACGGCCATGATTTGGTGTTGATCGACGAGACCCTGGTAAAGGGCGCCATCAATCATTTCATGGGTGACGTTTGGATTGAGGGCAGCCATTAAGTTCAAAGCCTGCACAACATCCGGGCAGTTATGGCATGACAAGGAGATAAATGTCTGGAAGCTGAGTTTTGTATCTAACTTGGTAATGCGGTCAATCACCTCTTGCTCAACTTTTGCTGGGTAGCCACTCGCTTGCAAGATGGCCAAGATAAAAGAAGTCATCTCATGACCCATTGGTAAACCGGCAAATGTAATGCGTGCTTCTTGATCTACCTTGCTGACAGTAAAGCTTGGCTTGTGTTCAGCTTTGCCGTCTGTTTTGACGGTAATCTTATCGGACTGCTCAGCCACTTCATTTAAGAGCTCGAGCATTTGCTGGGAGCTATCGCTTCCGTCTACGCTAGCCACTAAAACGATTGGGCTAACAATCTTTTCAAAATATACCTTTAACTGGGATTTGATATTGGTATCGAGCATGATGATTTCCTTGGGTATTTTTTAGGTGAGTCTATTGGGCAGGATCTTGTCCTCTCCAATAGACTCTCTTAAAGAGAGTCTATGGATTAGCTATTTAACTGAGCAACTTAGATCTTGCCTACGAGATCCAAAGATGGAGTCAAAGTTGCAGCGCCTTCTTTCCACTTAGCTGGGCATACTTCGCCTGGGTGTGCTGCTGTGTACTGAGCGGCCTTCAACTTACGCAATGTTTCAGAAATATCGCGAGCAATTTCATTTGAATGAATCTCTGCTGTCTTGATGATGCCTTCTGGGTTGATGATGAATGTGCCGCGCAATGCTAAGCCTGCTTCAGGAATATGAACGCCAAATGCATTTGTCAAAGTATGTGTTGGGTCGCCAACGAGTGGGAACTTTGCTTTACCAACAGCAGGAGAAGTCTCGTGCCAAACTTTGTGTGAGAAATGAGTATCGGTTGTTACGATGTAAACCTCAGCACCCATTTTTTGGAATTCAGCATAGTTCTCAGCTGCATCTTCAATTTCTGTAGGGCAGTTAAAAGTAAATGCTGCTGGCATGAAAATCAAAACTGACCAATGACCCTTGAGGGTTTCATCAGTAACAGTTACGAACTTACCGTTGTGGAAAGCTTCGGTTTTGAATGGTTGAACTGCGGTATTAATAATGGACATACTGTGCTCCTAGTGTTGGTTAATCAATTTCTTTAGTAACTACTGCAACTGGTTGAATTTTGAACCTCAGTTGTTTATTTGTCTAATGAATAAATTTGATATTTATGATCGAATTAATAGATAAAGAGATCAAGGGGTGCCATTGGGGGTGAAAAAGGCCTTAATTGCCCTAAATAAGGCAATTTTTGAGTTTTTTGTAGGATTTTGAAAGGTTTGCATTAGCCTATAGGCTATAGTTACTGCTTATTATTTGAATTACTTTACTTTTACCCCTCTACGGAGAACAAACATGAAATTAATGAAACAGGGATTTATAGCGCTATCGATTGCTGCAATTGCTCTTTTGAGCGCTTGTGTAACCGAAAATAAATACAACCAATTGGATCAGGCTTATACCCAGCTTCAACAGGCTTACCAAGGTGACGAAGTAGAAATTCGTCAGTTGCAAGGTGAATTACGCATTACGATTCGCGACAAAATTTTGTTCCCAGAGGGCGGCTATCGCTTAAATACAAAAGCGGAGCAAGTATTGGCAAAAATGGCTCCAACATTATCTGGTTTCAAAAATACCAAGGTAGTTGTTCGTGGCTATACAGACAACCTCGGAATTGGTGCTGAGTTGCGTAGAGAAGGTATTACAACCAATCTCGATCTTTCTTCTAAGCGTGCTGATAACGTTGTTGACTATCTTATTCGCAAGGGCGTAAGTCAGAATTTGATTTCAGCACAAGGTATGGGTGAAAGCAATCCAGTTGCTTCAAATGACACTCCAGAAGGCCGTGCTCAGAATCGTCGTATTGAAGTTACCTTGGTTGGTCCAGGTAATTAATTCATAGCCCATTTAAAGGATAGAGAATGAAACATTTATTAAAACTTTGTGCAGCAGCTATTGTTGCCATGACATTGGCAGCTTGCAGCACGCCTGATATCAAAACATCCTCAGCGGATTTTGTAAAAGTAACTAACGGTATTTTGACAAGCAGTTATGGCAAGACTGTTTATACCTTTGATAAAGACCAGGCTGGTTCAGGTAAATCTGAATGCGTATCTACCTGTGCCACTAATTGGCCCCCAGTCTATGTAGAGCCAGGCATCATGCTCTCTGGAGATTTTTCTACTATCACTCGTAACGATGGCCAAAAGCAGTTGACATACAAAGGCAAGCCACTGTACTTCTTCGCAAAGGATAAAAATCCTGGCGATAAGACCGGTGATAACGTCAATAATGTGTGGCACGTTGTAACGCAGTAATCCATTGCTAATGAAGTGAAGATGAAACCACCTACGGGTGGTTTCTTTTCGTGAAGAGCCTTGGTTCGAACAATTGAAAAATCATGAAGCCATTTGATGCATCGGGAACCAATGTGAGAAGTCAATTCTTGTTCATTGGAATGGCATTCTTGCTATTGACCCTGGTGGGTTGCGCTAGTAGACCAATCAATCCTCCTATGGATAAGATCGATTTAGAAACGGGTTATCGAGGCTTGAGCCATACCCGTGGTCAGGACGAAAATAATAAGCTGCCGGAGAATTTGGTTGTTTTGGCGTTTTCTGGCGGTGGGACTAGAGCTGCTGCCTTTTCTTATGGCGTACTAGAAGCGTTGCGCGAGATGGAGTTGCAGGAATCTAGCGGTAAAAAGGTTCGCGCGCTTGATCAAGTCAATTTAATTACTGGCGTATCTGGTGGCAGCTTTACCGCACTCTCCTATGGTTTGTATGGGGAAAAGCTCTTTGATTTTTATGATGCGGATTTTCTAAAACGGGATGTTCAAGGGGAGATCATCGCTCGAGCGGCCAACCCTTTTAATTGGACTCGTTTAAGTTCAACAGCTTGGGGCCGATCAGAATTGGCTGCTGAGCTCTATGATGAAATTCTATTTCATGGCGCTACCTATGCGGATCTCAAGAAAAATAATGGGCCATATATATTGGCGTCTGGCACCGATATCTCATCTGGTGGAGGCTTTACTTTTGATCAGTCGTTCTTTGACTACCTTTGCTCTGACTTGCTTGGTGTCCCGTTATCGCGCGCAGCGGCATCCTCCTCAGCAGTTCCATTTGTTTTATCGTCTGTGACTTATAACAATTACGCCGGACGATGCAAGTTCATCGAACCCGATTATCTAGAACGTTTTGAGAATTCCGCTAATGCACCCAGGCCTGCCGCTCGTCTCATTAAAGAGATGAATGATCTCAAGCTGTATCACGACCAAAAAGATAATCCTTATATTCATGTGGTCGATGGAGGGGTTGCAGACAATTTAGCAATGCGTCAAATGTTGAATTTTTTGGAGGGGTTAGAGGCAATGCACCTCTCTGGAAAGGCAACCCAGTTTGATAACGTGAAACGTATCATCGTTGTCGTAGTCAATGCTTTATCTTCACCAAAAACTACTTGGAACGAATCGGTTGATGGGCCTGGTGCTATTGAGTTGCTGGTTAAGGCAGCGGGGGTACCAATCGATCATTACTCTTACGAAGAGGTGGAGACTTTAAAGGATACTCAAGCCCGCTGGAATAGTATGCGCACTTTACGAGACTCTCCATTATTTAAGTCCAATAAAAATCCAGAGTTGGCAAAAATTGTAAATACCCCGAATATAGATTTGTATGCAGTGAATGTGGCTTTCAATATGCTGGAAGATAAGGCAGAATTCGAGTACCTTAATAACCTACCAACCTCATTTGCTCTGCCGCCTGAAGCGGTTGATCGCTTGAGGGCTGCAGCTAAGAAGATTATTTTTGACTCACCAGAGGTCAAAAAAGCGATGACGAGTTATGGTTCAAAAATCATTAATAAATAAAGAAATAGATAAATAAATAGATAGATAGGTAGATTGTTATTTGGTATGAGATATTTTTTATTACTTCTTTTTAGTTTTTTTATTTCAGCAGCCCATGCTGAAGATTTATTGGTGCCCATCTCGAAGTTTGACAATGACTCTCAACAATTGACAGACAGTAAAGTGCTGGAGTTTTGGGCTTATCACAATTATGACGGTAGTGATAACTATCAAAATACTTTGCGCTTGCGTTATTACAATCCTTTAGCAATAGGCGACTGGCGTGGTCGTTTCCGGCTGGACACTGCGTACACATCAAATTACAACTCTATTTCGTCAGCCAATAATTCAGGCCAGTACAGTGCCGGCAACACGATGATTACCGTCTGGGGTCAAGACCTCACTGTTTTAAAACCATTGGGAGCGCTCATAGGTGGTCGAGTGATTTTTCCATTTGGTAACAATGGCCAGTGGGCGGTTGGCCCTCAATTGGGGTGGTCCTTTCAGCCGAATATAGATACCTTATTGCACGTGACTGATTTTTCACCTTTGTTGCGCTATATGTATGGCTTTGATTCTAAAAATAACAGCCTTAGCGTGAATCCGAGTCAGCCAGCATTGGCTAGAAATCTTCAGATATTTCCAACAGTGGGTTTTCAGCTATCCCCAAATACAATGCTGCGCTTTTGGGATGAAAACGGCATGGTCTACAACTCTGCTGGAGGGGGATGGTTTGTGCCTATCGATGCGATGGTGACCCATCGTCTTGATAAGAATTGGGTTGTTGCGGTAGGGGCTAGTAAGCAGCTAGTGCAAACCTTCAGCCAATACGATTGGTCAACCTACGCCAAGATATCATTCAATTTCTAATAACCTTTTTATATTCTAGTGTTGTGCAATTTCCACAAGATCATGTAGGAAATTGTAAGAATGACAAAAGTTACGGCTATTCTGCTTAATTGAGCCCTGTTAAGGGCATAATTTGGGGTTATCTGATCTGAATTGATCCTAAATCTATGATTTCAACCGATACGCTCGAGCTTGTTTACCAAAATGCAATTCCGCAGACTGCATTTGGCCTTGCCATCATGAGTTTGGTACTCATCTTTGACGGCATTGGATTCATTGGCACGATGCTCTTTTTTAAAACGAATATTGGATCAAGCTCCTATCCCTCTATGCTGAAGGCAATATTTTTCTTTGTGCTTTGCATTCAAATGCTGGCGCTCACACAATTGGCTTCAATGTGTATCTGGGCTGGGGCGCTCCTAATTCTTGGAATTTGCCCAAATTGGTTGACGGCATTGCGCTTAAGTGCCAGTAGCTACACTACTCTCGGAAATTTCACCTATACCTTGCCTGGTGGATGGCATTTGGTTCCATCTTTTATAGCATTCTCAGGTTTATTTTCTTTTGCCTGGGCATCGTCCTCTACGATTACGATGGTGGGCATCTTAAATAAGTATTTAGACACTTCCAAGAATTCAATTCCCAAATCTAACTTTTAATTCACCCAACATTAATGACACTCTTATGAAACAGAAAATCCTTTCTTCTTTGCTTTTAGCTTTCGCCTCATTGACTTGTGCAAATGTGGCCTATGCGGATGAGAATCTATCGCCAATTCCTCAAGTCTCCAATGAGTGGCGCTTTGAGGTGACCCCATATGTATGGGTGCCAGCAGTAACTGCTAGCACTTTCTTTAAAGATCAATATATTGATACTGCTCAACTGACACAAACAAATTTAGTTAGCAATTTAAAATCCGGCGGCATGATTGCTGCTGAGGCTCACTATGGAAGCTGGGGTATTTTTGGCGATATCGTTTCTGCAACCATACAAAAAACGGGTGGAGCTAACGTTACGCTTGCTACCAGATATGGCCCCACTCCTACACAAATTGCTGATAAGGCTACCCTTCAACATAATCAAATTACTGGTGGGGTTTCTTACACAGTATTTAATAATCAAAATGCTTATGTTGATGGCTTAATTGGTGTGCGCTATATCTCCGGAACAACTACGATTTCATTGAAGGCGTCTGCTGGTGGCCTTTCACAAAGTATTGTTGATTACTCAGCAGCCTCTATCACGGATCCTGTTGTTGGTTTTAAAGGCCGCTACCGTATTGCTGATTCTACTTGGTATGTTCCATTCTATGGTGATATAGGAAGCGGTGGAGGAAGTAACAACATGACTTGGCAGGGAATTCTTGGGGTAGGCAAGACCTTTGAAAAATGGATTGATGCATCACTTGCTTATCGTTACGTTTACTACGATTTGAAAAATGGTAATGGAACTGAAAAAGCTACTTTCAAGGGTCCTCAGTTAGCCGTTACCTTTAAGTTTTAAGTTAAAAGTCCTAATTTTGAATCCTCAATCCTTTAAAGATATTTTATGAACCTTATTTCAAAAATTGCAGCTATTGCCGTTGCTACTTCGATTTCTTTCTCTGCCTCTGCACAAGAAATTCCTGCTCGTGTTGGAACTGTTGCGGTTGAAAATTCTGGAGTATTAGCGACTACTAAGCCAGCAGTAGATAGGGTAGATATCGCTAAAAAATTGGCAAACCCAATCGCCAATATGATCTCAGTGCCATTTCAGTATGAATTCAGTCGTGGTCTAGGTAAAAACTAAGGCGGCTCTGAACAAACTCTCTTGTTCCAGCCGGTAGCCCCATTCAACTTGGGTGGTGGAGATGTATTTATTGTTCGTCCAATCGTAGCTGGCGTTCGTGAAACTAGTATTCAAGGTCCTACTGGACAGGCTTATTCTGGCTACGGTATTGCTAGCGTCACTCTAGAGTCTTTCTATGCCCCTAATACCAACTCATCCTGGATTTGGGGTATTGGTCCATATGCACAATCTCCATCTGGTAATAGCGGTAAGTTTGGTTCACAGCAAACCGGTGCAGGTGTGACTGCTGTAGTGCTGAATCGTGATGGTCCATGGACATACGGCGCTCTTGCTTACCAGTCATGGAATATGGGCGGTAATCCTACTTATGGCACGCAAAATAATTTGTATGGACAACCTTTTGTTACTTACACTACCAAAGAAGCCTGGTCATTTGCCGCAAATATGGAGGCATCGTATAACTATGATGCGCACCGCACTTCTAACCCGCTGTATGTAGGTGCTTCTAAGTTGATGGTTATTGATGGCGTACCGTTCTCCTTTGGCGCAGGTCCGATCTATTATCTGAGCAATACTCCAGGTGGCCCATCTGGTTGGGGTGCTCGTGCAACAGCAACCTTGGTTATCTTGAATTAATTCGCAGTAGAAGTACTAACTTATAAGAGATGGGAATTCAATCATGAAGCAAAAGATGATCAAAAAAGTATTAGCTGCATCAGTTTCATTATCCTTGGCATTCGCGCCATTGGTGAGCGAAGCCTGTACCAGTTTCTTACTCAAGGGTAGTGACGGCGGATATGTATATGGACGCACAATGGAGTTTGGCTTACCTTTGAATTCGCAGCTGACTACTATTCCAAGAGCTTATTCCCACCAGGGAATTGGTGTTGATGGTAAATATGGCTCAGGTCTGAATTGGACTGCAAAATACGCGGTAGCTGGTATGAATGCGCTTGGCTTACCTGAGCTAGTAGATGGCATGAATGAGAAAGGTCTTGTTGGAGGTGTTCTGAATTATCCCAATAGCGCGGCTTACCAAGCGGTTACTCAAGCTGATTCAGCGAGCAGTATTAATTCAGTACAGGTACTTACATATGTACTAACTAATTTTGCTAATGTTGACGAGGTTAAAGCTGGTTTACCAAAGATTAAAGTGAATGGCGCTAAGTTAGCTGTTTACGGAAATCAGACCCCACCAGTTCACTATACATTGCACGATGCCAACGGCAAAAGTATCGTAGTTGAGTACTCCAAAAATGGACTATCAATTATCGATAACCCAACCACTGTTTTGACAAATGATCCTCCGTTTCAGGATCACCTCAATAACATTGGAAGTTATATCAATCTCTCTAAGGTAGAAAAGCCACCCCTCGTCATTAATGGCGCTACTTATGCAGCTCCAAGTTCTGGCAATGGCTTGCATGGCCTTCCTGGCGATTTTCTGAGCCCAAGCCGTTTCATTCGCGCACTATTTTTATCTAACTCGGTACCTACTAACTTTACTAACGCTCAGATGGATGGCGCTGCTTGGCATATTCTAGGAAGCTTTGATATTCCTCCTGGATCAGTGACCTTGCCAGCTAGCAATCCATACGGTGGTGGTACGGGTGGTTACGAGACAACTGAATGGACTATTGTGGCAAATAATAAAACCATGGTCTACAACGTTAAGATGTTTGAAAGCAATAATATCTATGCATTTGATCTGAAAAAAATGGATATGAATGCAAAAGAAATCAAATACGTCAAATTGGCTCAGCCTAAAATGATCGTGCCAGTGAATTAATTGATTTAATTTAATGCATTTAGTATTGAAAAGAAGCTCGCTAGTCGAGCTTCTTTTTTAATGATTCAAAGATTGATCATTCAGTAATCAGTAATATTTTGTATATGAAGTTTTATAGAGGCCTCCAGTGAATCTAAAGTCTAAAATTATTTATGCGGGTGTAGTAGGTCTATTCTCTGGCCTAGCATCAGCAGTCCAGTTGCTTGATCCGCCATCAACACCAAAGGTCACTAATATCACCGTATTTGTGGCCAAGAAGATTGTCACAATGGATCCGGCGATTCCAAATGCAACTGCTGTAGCTGTTGCTGATGGGCGTATTTTGTCAGTTGGCTCCTTGGAGGATATGAAACCTTGGACGGATAAATATCCAACGATCATTAATAAAGATTTTGCTAATAAGGTGATGTATCCGGGATTTATTGAGCCGCATGCGCACCCTTTGCTAGGCGGTATTTTATTTAATAAGCCGCTTCTGACGCCTTCACCAATGCCTAATCCCTGGGGTCCTGCATTTCCAGGGGTTGCTAATTTACAAGCAGCCATGGCACAGCTCAAAAAATACTCTGATGACATCAAAGACCCTAATAAGACTTTATTAGCATGGGGCTTTGATGTAGTGGCTATGGGAAAGATGCCTGATCGTCAGCTTTTGGATCAAGCCTCTAGCACCAGGCCAATTATTGTGTGGGATGCTTCTGGTCATGACATGTATGTCAATAGTGCTTTTATCAAGTCCTATGGCATAACGCCAGAGAAGGTAAAGGATGTCAAAGGCGTCGGCCTCGATAAGGATGGCCAATTGAATGGTCAGTTTTTAGAAATTCCCGCCATCACCTATATTCTGGGGGTTGCCGGTAAAGACGTTTTGAGCCCAAGTGAAATTCCTACCGACTATTTGTATATGAGCGATCTAATGCAGCAGGGCGGAATCACTACTTCGGGTGATTTAGCTTTTGGAACTTTGAATATTGATATGGAATTAAAGGTTGCTAAGGCATTTAGTCAATCTGCTTCTGGCTCTTTGCGTATTGTTCCTGTTGTTTATTCTGAGCCGTTTATTCAGAAGTATGGCGATCAAGCTATTGCACAAGCTCAAGCACTAAAACAGCAAGACAATGACCGTTTGATTTTCCAAGGGGTGAAGTTCTATAGCGATGGCGGTTACTTGCCTGAAACGATGCGCATGGAGCACCCCGGCTATACCGATGGCAGCGTAGGTTCGACAAACTACAAGTCAGCACAAGACTTTGCTACTGCAATGAAGCCATGGTGGGATGCGGGATATCACATCCATATACATAGTAATGGCGATATCGGTAATCAAAACTCAATCAACGCTTTGCAATTAATGATCGATGCTAAGCCACGATTTGATCATCGTTACACAATTAATCACTTTGGTATTCCATCGACAGCGATGGTTATGAAGATCAAGGCACTGGGCGCTGTAGTCAGTGCGAATATCTCATACATCTCTGAGCGAGCCAAATTGGAATACCCAGCCTTAGGTGTTGATCGTGCGTCATATGCAACGCGACTAGGTACCTTAGTGCGTAATGGCATTGTCACCTCTATTCATTCAGATGCACCCGTATCTGCTCCAGTGCCGTTAAAAGAGGCATGGTCTGCAGTAACTCGCAAAGACGTTTACAACGATGGCAAGGTGTGGGCTCCGGCTGAGGCAGTAACGGCTTCTGATGCGATGAAGATGATTACTATTAATGCTGCTTACACATTAGGTGTGGAAGATAAAGTGGGTAGTATTGAGGCAGGTAAGTTTGCTGATTTCGCAGTCCTGGATGCTGACCCGCAAACTATTCCAGCAATCAAGATTAAAGACGTGGGCGTGTATGCAACTGTCTTGGGTGGCAAGGTGATTCCGGCATCAGAAACCAAGAAGCCTAGATCTTTGGAGTAATGTCCTGAACTCAGGAACGTGCTCATATTAAAGTTAATCCTGGAGTTGAGGCTGATGCATCGATCTTGCTGCCTCTTATGACCATTTAAACCGTATAAATTAATTTAAAGATGACTATTTCATTCAAATCTATATCAAGGCATGCCACTTTGACTTTGCTAGTGGCCTCATTTCTGGCCGGCTGCCAATCTACTGGCCAAGATGGCAAGCCGCTGACTTCCGCAGAAATTATGCAAAAGCGCGACGCTACTTTGAAAATGGCTAAGACAGGTCTTGATGCCTTAATTAAACAAAAACCAGATGTTCAAAAAGAGATTGACCAGGCTGCTGGCTATGCGGTCTTTACCACCTCTAATTTCAATATTGTTTTGATAGTCTTAGCGCGTGGTGAAGGCGTTTTATTTGATAAGCGACGTACGGATCCCATTTTTATGCAAGCGCTCAAAACTGGTGAAGGTCTAGGTGCTGGCTATCAAGATCAATATCAAGTGGCGATCTTCAAGACCCCTGGTGCGATAGATCAGTTTTTACTAACTTCCGTTGATGGGCATCGTGGTGGTTTTGATGTAGATGCTAATTTCTCTGCCGGATCTGGTGGAACCATTCGTTCGTTTAATCCTGAAATTACCTTTTATACGGTAGGCCTCTCCGGGTATGATCTACAGGCTAATTACGGGGGTACTCTCTACCTGGTCGATCAGCAGCTAAATAGCGCTTCAACCCTGAATAACTTACCAAAGAAGAAGCAATAAACAAAGTAAAGAGTTTGAATAAAGAGTTTGAAGTCAGGGCCCCAACTAGTGGTAGTTGGGGCTTTTCTTTTTGGGTAGAAGGCTCATCTACTGGTATTTCTCTATAGCAACAAGGCTGAACGAGAGTAGATTGGTAAATGACTTTACCTATCTGAAAGGCTGATATGAGCAAGGAATCATTGGATATGAATGCAATGCCGGGGCAACAAAGGGCTATAGATGCCACTAAGGCTGCTGGGCGCGTAGCGATTGAAAGTGCACAGGCCATTGCACAAATTAATCAGCAGGCTACACAGGAGTTGGCCACTATGATTCAAAAGCGAGTATCTGAGTTGATGAAAACCCAAGATCCTCGCTCTGCTTTCGAGTACGTTCATGCCGAGGTCTTGCAAGATGCTGCTAAAGAGATATCTCAATATCACAACCAATTACTTCAGGTTCTGAAAAGTGGCAACCAAGAGTTGGCTGATATTGCAGAAACCATGATCCAAGAATCCAAGGCGGATTTAATTCACTTTGTAAATGATGCGACAGATAATGCACCGATTGGCAGCGAAGCTTATGTATCTGTGTTTAAAACCTCATTTAATAATGCGCTGCAAAATTTTGAATTGATTCGAGCTGCAATGGCTGACTCGTTTACCAATTTCGAGAAGAGCGTAGAGAATATGGGTAATCTAGCAAGCCCAAAAGGTGCGGCCAAAAAGAAGGGCTGAAGATTTAAGTTTGCTAATACTGCTTCTGAAATTGCAGGGCGGTTTTAATGGTCTGAAAATGAATATCCACAGTAGATTCAATTTCTTTGCCGTAGCCGCCTGCCATTGAAAATGCCACTGGTAGCTGGCGATCTAACGCATACTGAAAAACCATTGCATCTCGTAAGCGCATTCCCTCAGTACTTACATTTAACCTTCCTAGGCGATCGCCCTCATGCGGGTCTGCTCCAGCTAAGAAAATAAGGCAATTTGCCTTGAAGCGCGTATCGAGTTGGTCTAGGCATTCCCCAAGGGAGTGCAAATAGGTTTCATCGTTGCAGCCATCAGCAAGACCCAAATCAAGATCACTTTGTTCTTTTTTAAATGGGAAATTATTTTCGCCATGGATTGAGAGGGTAAAGATGGATTCATCGTTTTGCAGAATGGACGCTGTGCCATTGCCTTGATGAACATCCAAATCAATCACAGCAATTTTGAGAGATGAGCTCACTTCCTTTTGGAGTGTACGCGCGGCAATAGCTGAATCATTAAAGACGCAAAAACCACTACCCGTATCTCGATAGGCGTGATGAGTGCCCCCGGCTAGATTGGCACCAATACCTTCTTGCAAAGCAGTTTTTGCTGCAGCTATTGTGGCTCCGGCTGATCGGCGTGATCGCTCAACCATTTGCTCGCTCCAGGGAAATCCAATTTCTCTTTGCTCTTGTGGGGATAACTTTCCCTCAATCACTTTAATCAGATAGCTTGGATCATGGGCATATAAGATTTGAGTGTCTGTTGCTGAGGGTGCTTCAACGAGTTCTATATTTTCTTGTGTGCCAACCAAATCACGTAAGCGAGAGTATTTCTCCATTGGGAAGCGATGTCCCGCCGGAAGGGGCAATACAAAATGATCTGTGTAAAAGGCCTTCATGCTTCTCTCACGCTTTTGTCACACTTCTCTCGCATATTCCTTTAAGGTATCCAGGGAGACTGTTTTTAGTGCCTTGATATGGGTGCTTTCGAGCTTAATAAACGGAGCGCAATTAGCATTGAATGCCTCTACCCAGCGATTGATGCATAAGCACCACTGATCTCCCGCAACCAATCCTGGAAACTGATACTCTGGTCTTGGGGTAATTAAGTCATTTCCTTTTTCAAGGCTAAATTGCAAAAACTCATTTGTGACAATGGCGCACACTAAATGGCTGCCCACATCCTCATCATTGGTTTTGCAGCAACCATCCCTAAAAAACCCTGTTAAAGGATCAAAAGAACAGGGAATGAGAGGTTCCCCAAATACATTTAACGCAATCTCTTTTTGCATGGCAACCTTAAAATGAATGTGTCAGCCAGTTTATTGAATAAGCCGTAAACTTGCTGGGCAATGACTTATTTAGAAAAACTCACCTTGTTTTACGATGGCGCTTGCCCTTTGTGTCAGGCTGAGATTCTGTTTTTATCTGGACGAAATCAAGCCAATCTTTTGGACTTTGTCGATATTAATTCAGAGCAGTTTGACCCCCAAAAAGTGGGCGTCTCCTGTGAAGCTGCTTTAGCTGCTATGTATGGGCAATTTGCTAGCGGTAAATTAATTCACGGTGTTTCGGTATTTCCTGAAGCCTATCGTCGAGCCAACTTGCCGCGCCTTGCCTGGCTTTTTTCCAGAAAACCCCTGCAACCATTTTTGAAGTTGGGTTACCGCTTTTTTGCCAAGAATAGACATGCTATTTCTAGTCTCTTGGGACCAGCAGCATTACGTTTAGTGAAATCAAAGTCAACATCGTTATGAAGATGATTCGATTATTTCTAATGGTTGCTTTGCTTAGCGCATTAGCTCCAGCTAGCTTTGCTCGCGATCCACAGGAACTGCCACCCTATTTAAGCTCGGCAAAACTTCAGGGTAGTGGGCGATTGACTTGGTGGGGTCTGCATATTTATGACGCATCCTTTTATCGAGTGGGCTCCCTGGCTTCCTCTGAATTTGCCCTAGACATGCGCTATCAAAAATCATTTTCTGGAGCCTCGATTGCCAATCGCAGCGTGGAAGAGATGAAACGCATTGGCGTTTCAGAGGCTCAGGCGGCACAATGGGGTAGGGAGTTAACTGCTTTCTTGCCGAACGTAGAGTCAGGACATACTTTGACTGCTATCTATTCTCCAAAACAAGGAACAATTTTTTATCACGATGATAAGCAGATTGCGCAAATACCAGGTGCTGATTTTCCGAAAGCATTTTTTGGGATCTGGCTTGACCCCAAAACAAGCGCACCAAAGCTTCGCACAGAACTACTTGGACAATCTTGTCCGCCACCACTTTTTACTGAGGCTTGCTAATTTATGAAATCACTTTTTAATCGACTTATCTTGTTGGCATTCTGCAGCTTATTTTTAGCGTCTTGCTCTACACCACAAGTTTCTCAATATGCTTCCGAGAAGCCTGCTCTAGACTTAAGTGAATATTTTTCAGGAACGATTGATGCCTATGGCATCTTTACAGACCGCAGTGGCGAGGTGAAGAAGCGTTTTACTGTACTAATTAAGTCCAATTGGACTGTGGTTGATGGTAAGAAGGTGGGCACATTAGACGAAAGCTTTGATTATTCTGATGGCGCAAAGCAAAAACGTATTTGGACGCTAACTGAGCAGTCTCCAGGTAACTTCATTGGCAGGGCAGATGATGTGGTGGGGGATGCCCAGGGCCAACTAGCTGGAAATGCCCTGAATTGGACCTATACCCTTGCCTTACCGGTAGATGGCACCATTTATAACGTGCAATTTAACGATTGGATGTACCTTATTACCCCTAAAGTAATGCTCAATAAGGCCAAGATGAGTAAGTTTGGCATTGAGCTAGGTGAGGTCACTCTGACCTTCTATAAACGTTAAGCAAAAGGGCTAGATTTGTGTCACACTTTCTTGCAAGGTGTCGCTGAGCGCCCAATCCAAGGAGATTCAAATGAATATGAAATTAAAGCAGGCTTCGATTGTTTTATCAGCAGTTGGGATCTTATCTTTAGTAGCCTGTCAATCGATGGAGCAGGGCACAGGACAAAAAGCCAGTGCAAGTCTAGATTCAAGATCAGGATCACAGGTCAAGGGTGAAGTGACATTCACTTGGCAGGGTAACGATGTTCTTATCAACGGCAAGTTCTCTGGTTTGAAACCAAATGCAGAGCAAGGATTCCATGTGCATGAAAAGGGCGATTGCTCAGCTCCAGATGCAATGAGCGCAGGTGGCCATTTTAATCCCGAGACAAAAGCGCATGGCATGCCTGATAGTGGTATGAATCATGCCGGAGATATGCCAAACATTAAATCAGATGCGAGTGGTAACGCAACTTACACAGCTAAACTACATGGCTTTGCTGTAAACACTGGACCAACTGGTATTGTTGGTCGCTCAGTTGTGGTGCATCGTGATCCAGATGATTACAAATCTCAACCTGCTGGAAATTCTGGACCACGCATTGCTTGTGGTTTGATTAAGTAGTCGAGTTTATTTAAATACATTAAAAGAGATACAGGGCATTTCATGAGAATCGAAGATACCGATCCAGCACGTCACGCAGGGATTGAATATCCAATGGAAGTGGGTGCCCCTGTATTTGCACCTATCAAGGTCACCGAAGAAAAAGACAAGGCTGTTAATGTAGCGCGCCAGAATGCCAAGCTTGAGTATGACCGCATTATGGAGCAGGCCGAAGTCTTAATGAAGCAAGCCAAGGCCTTGCAAGCACGGCTAGATGCAACGGAAATGGTACATAGCGCTAAATTTAGCTTCAATCCCATTCATGGGAAAATTTACCATCTGTACTATGACAGCAGAAATAGTGTCAACGTACTTATTCAGAATGGTCCAAGTGGTTGGAGCTGCGGTATTCCAGATGGTTGGACATATTCAATGGCGGTAAAAAAGTTGGGCGATAGTACATGGGCGGTAATTGAAGAGGATTCCTCTGACGCCCTTACTGTTTTATGATTTTCAATAAAAAATATATAGGTGACATGTGACAAAAGCGCGAGTAGTTAGTCTTTCTGAATTAGGAAGTGCAGACGTAATCAAGGTAATTGATAAAGAGTTACCTCCACCAGCAAAAGGTGAAGTGCAGATTCGTCAAACTGCAATTGGATTTAATTTCATTGACGTATATCAGCGCTCTGGCGTTTACCCATTGGATATGCCTACTGGGCTCGGTCATGAAGCTGCTGGTGTTGTTGAGCATATGGGAGAAGGCGTCACTGACTTTAAGGTTGGCGATCACGTTGTGTACATGAATGCTGGGATTGGTGCATACGCAAGTGCGCGAAACGTAGCGGCTGACAAATTGGTTCACATTCCTAGCAATATTTCTGATGAAGTAGCTGCAGCTGTTTTCTTTAAGGCAATGACTGCGCAATATCTGGTGCAAAAGACTTATAAAGTAAAAGCAGGCGATATCGTTCTAGTGCACGCTGCTGCCGGTGGTGTTGGTCAAATTTTGGCTGGCTGGGCAAAAGCTTTGGGCGCGTTTGTTGTTGGTACCGTGGGATCACCTGCAAAATTCGCAGCCGCTAAAGAGGCGGGTTGTGATGCAGTAGTGGATTACTCCCAACCAACTTGGGTTGAGGATGTGCTTAAGGCCACTGGCGGTAAAAAAGCAAATGTAGTTTATGACTCAGTAGCTAAAACTACTTTCTTGGGATCGTTGGATTGCACTGCTCCATTCGGTACAGTTGCTTTGTTTGGAGCTGCCTCTGGACCGGCGCCAGAGATTCAGCCAGAAATTCTCAACAAGAAGGGCTGCTTGTTTTTGACAAGACCTTCTGTATTTCCACATAACGCAACTTCAGCTTTATTAAAAGAAAATGCCAAAGCAGTATTTGATGCAATTGCTAAGGGTCATGTCAAAGTGCAAATCGGTGCTAAGTTTTCTTTGGAGCAAGCTGCAGATGCGCATCGTGCTGCTGAAGGAAGAAAAGTTTCGGGTGCTATTGTGATGACGCCTTAAGCTTGAGTGTTCTAGCGTACACAAGCCCCGCTGTTTTTTGCAGCGGGGCTTTTTTTATATCTCAATCAGTCGTACTATGAAGGTATGAAAACACTACTTAAAATAATTATCTCCGCTCATCTAATTTTGATGAGCTCTTGGGCTTTGGCGCAAATTCCAGAGACGCAATACTCACAAGGGATTTCTTATGTCACTGGTGGCGTGGGTGAAGGCGAGGCCGTTGCCATTCTTGCCCAAGCAAAGCAGTGGCCTTTGTTATTGGAAATGTCTCAAATTGAAAATGGCAGGGGCGTTTGGATATTTGGAGCATCCATCAAAATCACCAATTCAAAAAAACAGGCTATTTTTGAGGCTCAAGCAGACGGCCCTTACATGCTGATTAACTTAGTGCCTGGTGATTATGCAATTGAAGCAACATACCAAGAGGTAGTCCAAAAGAGATCACTTTCTATTAGGGCGGACTCACCGCAAAAGATTTCCCTATTCTGGAAGTAGCCGCTTACTAAATGACGCAATGCGTCATATGCCTAAACTACTAAATTGGTCTATAGTTTCTTGATTATTACGATAACGAGGAGACGTTCCAATGAAGGGCTTTTTAACTAAGGGTGGCTTGGGTCTATTGCTCACAGCAGTTCTGGCTTCAGTATCGACAATGAGTAGTGCGCAAAATGACCCGCCCGCAGGCGTTCAGGGCAAGACCGAGGCGCTGTGGCTAGGGCAAGCAGGTTTTCGTATCAAAACTCCTCAGGGAAAAATGATTTTGGTTGATCCCTGGATTACTGGGGGCCCTAAAACGCCACCGATGTATAAAAATGATCTAGCTGCAATTGGTCCAATTGATGTATTGCTTGTGACGCATGCACACGTTGATCACATTGGTGATGCTCCGGCTTTGGCTAAGATGAACAATATCAAGCTTTATGGTCCCGCAGATATGATCACACCCCTAACTACTTTAGGGGTGCTACCAGCAGACTTAGGTCATCGCTTTAATAAAACAGGTCGTGTTACACCTGCTCCTGGGATTAAGGTAACTGCGGTACAAGCTGAGCATTCATCCTTGTTGGTTTGGAAAAATCCTGCAACAGACAAGATGGAATCTCATCCTGCTGGAGAGCCTGTGGGCTACATCATCGAGCTGGAAAATGGATTTAAAATTTGGCATATGGGTGATACCGGCTTATTTAGCGATATGAAATTTATTAGCGAGCATTACAAGCCGGACTTAGTCATGATTCCAATCGGTGGAAATTTCACGATGGCACCAGACGATGCTGCATTTGCACTGCGCACTTGGATTAAGCCAAAGATGGTTATTCCAATGCATTACAACTCCAATCCTATGACCAAGGGAACATTGGCTGAGTTTCAGGCGGCTATGAAGGGCAGCAATATCAAAATCATCCCGATGACTGAAGGCGAAACGGTTCAGTTCTAACTGTCTTTTGCTTTTTAATTCCGGAAATTCTTTTGATGCCAATCTCTACTGAAGTGAGGGCGCAGCTTGCCCCTCACGGTGTTCTTTCTTCTGCCGTTTATCTAGGCAATTTTTTATTGGTCACTGGCCGCACCTCTGCAGGGGAGCCTACCGGTATAGCACCAGATATTTGTCGTGCTGTAGCAAAGCGCTTGGAAGTTCCGCTAGATTTAACGGGTTATGAAACTCAAGAGGAAGTGGTGGACGCCGCTGCTAGTGGAAGATGTGGAATTGTTTTGGTGGGTTCTGATCCGGCACGCGCTCAAAAAGTCACCTTTACCCCTGCTTATACAGAGTTGGAAGCGACTTACTTAGTTTCCGATGATTCACCAATTCAAGATATTTCCCAAGTGGATCAACCGGGAGTTCGAATCGCATCCTTCTTTAAGAGTGCATACGATCACTGGTTGCAGCGAAATTTAAAGCATGCCACGCTAGTTCATGCGGATGGCCTCCAGGCAAGTAATGAACTTTTTCTGAGTGAGCGCTTAGATGCACTAGCTGGACTTAAGACTGGCTTAGTTGCTTTTGCAAAAAAACATCCAGGCTTACGGATATTAGAAGGTCAGTTCACTGGCATTCAACAGGCAATTGCTACCAAGAAATCTAATCTAGAGGCAATCACATTTTTAAGTGCTTGCGTTGAAGACTTCATTCGCAGTGGTTTAGTGACTGATTTGATTCGACAGTATCAAGTACAGGGTTTGGCTGCTGCACCCATCAATCAAAAGTCTTTAGAAAAATAATATGAAAAAAATAGTTTTCATATTGAGTGCGTTGCTTGGGTTATTAGTTTACCAAATTGCAAATGCTCAAACTGGCACGTACCCCAATCGACAAATTAAAATTATTTCCCCATTCGCTACTGGTGGTATTGCTGATGGATTTTCCAGAATCATTGCGCAAGGATTAAGCGAAGCTTTTGGCCAGCCAGTGATTGTGGAAAACAAAACTGGCGGCGGCGGAAATATTGGCGCAGACTTTGTGGCTAAATCCCCAGCAGATGGTTACACCTTAATTATGGGCAGTATTGGAACCCATGCAGTAAATCCCTATTTAGTTAAGAGCATGCCCTATGACCCACTAAAAGATTTTGTACCAGTGGTCTTTGTGCTGGATGCTGAAGGTTTGCTAGCAGTCAATCCAAATCTGCCGGTAAAAAATGTGCCTGAGTTAATTGCCTATTTAAAGGCTAACCCTGGAAAGGTGTCCTATGGTTCAGGCGGTATTGGTACTGCTAGCCACTTAGCGGGCGAATTATTTGTAATGACCGCAAAAGTGGACATGACGCATATTCCATATAAAGGTAACGCTCTTGCAATTACGGATTTGATTGGTGGACAAACTCAAGTGATGTTTGCAACGATGCCCACCATTCTTCCTTATGTAAAAAGTGATAAGTTGCGAGGTCTAGCGGTAACTGGCGCAAGTAGAGATCCATCCATGCCAGATTTACCTAGTATTAGCGAAACCTTGCCAGGATTTGATGTGAAGAATTGGATTGGCCTATTTGCACCAGTGGGCACACCACCAGCTATTGTTAAAAAGTTACATGATGAGGTCAGCAAAATCATGCAGCAGCCGGCAGTGCAAAAGAAGCTTGAGTCAGAAGGGGCAAAGTACTATGCAATGACTCCGGAGGCATTTGGGGTATTTCAAAAGAAAGAATCTGCCCGCTGGGGCAAGATCATCAAAAGCGCAGGCATTAAGCCGGAGTAGGTTGCTTAACAAGGGTAAAAGTTTCCCCCTTTGTGCGCTAACCGCTATTCAAGGCATATAGCAGGGGTTAATCTCATCAGTAATTTGCTGAATTACGTGTCCAAAGCGCTTTAAACCCTCTGATTGAGTGGTTTTAAGTTTATATTGCAATTAGTTCGTATTAGTACTAATATAGTCCTAGCTAGTACTTTATAGGTCAACAATGAACTTTTTACCCTCCCTAAGAAACTTGGTGTCAAGCTACCAAGCATTTGAGCGCTATTCGGCTCCTCATATCAAGGGCTTGGGTTTAACGTTGACTCAATTCGATGTGCTTGCTACCTTGGGTAATCAGCCGCCAATGAGCTGTAAACAGTTGGGGGAGAAAACCTTGGTAACCAAGGGAACGCTCACTGGAGTGCTAGAGCGATTAGAGGTGAAGGGTTTAATTCAGCGACAGTCAAATGCTGAGGATGCACGTAGTCAATTAATTGGACTGACTCAAGATGGTCAGGCTTTATTTGAAAAAGTCTTTCCAGTCCATTTGGAGTATTTAAATCAAGCTTTCAAAAAATTATTACCCGAGCAATTAAACCAACTCGAAGAATCGCTGAAATTGTTGAAAGACATCTTTTAATTAATGTAACTATGACAAGGAAAAAATAATGACTAAAGTAGCCGTGGTATTTCATAGTGGTTATGGTCACACCGTAAAGCAGGCCGAAGCAGTGGCTAAGGGCGCTAATGGTGTTTTGATAGCAATTGATGCTGAGGGCAATATTACTGATGCGCAGTGGGCAACATTAAATGATGCTGATGCCATCGTATTTGGCTCTCCTACATATATGGGAACTGTGAGTTGGCAGTTTAAGAAGTTTGCTGACGCCAGCTCTAAGCAGTGGTTTTCTCAGCAGTGGAAAGACAAAGTATTTGGTGGCTTCACTAATTCTGCCACCATGAATGGCGATAAGCATTCCACTTTGCATTATTTCTTCACTTTGGCTATGCAGCATTCTGGTTTGTGGGTTGGCACTGGATTAATGCCTTCAAACTCAAAGTCTGCGAAACGAGATGATGTGAACTATGTTGGTTCATCTGCAGGAGCAATGATGCAAACCCCTTCAGATGCGAGCGCAGATGAAGTGAACGTAGGTGATCTCGAAACTGCTCGTCTGTATGGTGAGCGTATTGCAAAAATCACTAAGCAGTTGCGCGGATAATGAATCAATCACGTTACTCCAGTATTGCCATCCTATTGCATTGGGTGATGGCATTACTGATCATCATGACTTGGTCCATTGCTATCGCCATTGATGATATGCCCTTGAGTCCAGCCAGAATTTCTTGGCTCAGCTGGCATAAATGGCTTGGCACTACGATCTTTTTTTTAGTCCTATTTCGTTTGATGTGGCGTGCTACTCATCCAGCTCCACCGCTGAATTTGGTAATGCCGGTATGGCAAGAATGGGTGATGAAGTTGACGCATCTAGCCTTGTATTTATTAATGCTAGCAATTCCCCTGGTAGGTTGGTTAATGAGTTCAGCCAAAGGCTATACCGTCAATTACTTTGGTTTATTCGAATTGCCTGATTTGGTCGATAAAGACAAGGCATTAGGACATCTTTTAAAAGAAATTCATGAGCTGTTGGCAAATGGATTAATGATCTTGGTTGGACTGCATGTGTTAGCGGCACTTAAACATCAATGGATTGATAAAGATGGTCTCTTAAGTCGCATGTCTTTTTACAAATCTAAAGATTCTTAACTGGAGAAGTGATGAGAAAACATTATTTAATGAGTGTTAAATGGGTTGCTGTAGTTTTGACGTTTGCTTTTGCAAGCGCAACTTATGCAGCCGAATATTCCACTATAGATGCCAGCAAAAGCAAGATTACCTTTACCAGTAAGCTGATGGGCTCAAAACTCTCTGGTGGCTTTGGAAAATTTTCAGGCAAGGTATCGTTCAATCCTGATCAACCCGATAAAGCAAAAGCGAATATCACCATAGATATCGCCAGCTTTAATGCCGGTGGTGATGAGTTGCAAGAGGAGGCAAAAGGCAAGGATTGGTTTAATACCAAGACTTTTCCAAGTGCGAGCTTTGTGAGTGACTCAGTTAAGGCTGTCGGTAGTGATGGCCTTGAAATTCACGGAGTGCTCACGATGAAGGGTAAATCCGCGCCAGTGCTGATCGCTGCCAAATACCAGTCCCAAGGCAAACAAATGGTTTTTGATGCCACCTTCCAGTTGTTAAGGTTGGATTTTGGTTTGGGCGCGGGTAACTGGGCGGATACCTCAGCAGTGGCAAACGAAGTACCTGTCAAAGTGCATTTAGTTTTAAATCCATAAACATTTTTATTTAGTTTTATTTTTCATCACGGAGAAACACATGAAATCGAAGTTACTAATTGCCTTGTTTGCAACCTTGGGATTGACTGGAACGGCATTTGCAGCTCCAACTACTTATACGACAGATGCAAACCATACATTTGCTCAGTTTGAGTACAACCATTTGGGCTTCTCAAATCAGACCAGTCGCTTTAATACTGTTAATGGAACTGTAACGATTGATCCTGCTGCCAAAAAAGGAAGCGCGGATATCACGATCGATACCAAATCGATTGATACGGGATCCACTATATTTAATAGCCACATTCAAGGCGAGGATTTTTTGTCTACAACTCAATTTCCGACTGCTAGCTTTCAGTCAAGCGATATGATTTTTAAAGGCGACAAGCCAGTTGCTTTAAAAGGCGTGTTGACTTTGAAGGGTGTAAGCAAACCAGTGACCTTAAAAATTACGAACTTTGATTGCAAGAAGCATCCAATGACGGGTGTGGAGTATTGCGGCGCTAATGCAGAAACTAAAGTGAAGCGTACCGAATTCAATATGGGCAAATATGCGCCTAACGTAGGCGATGATGTCACCATCATGATTGCCATTGAGGCGGCTAAAAAGGAGTAAATCCTTTGGTTGGTCTTTTTTCATGGGAAAACCACCTTTGGGTGGTTTTTTCTTGCTTGGCCGGCATTTTACATACACTCGGTTTATAATTTCATAAGTAATTGAATTGAAAGGGATTATTCTCTTAATTCCACTTTTGCCGGTTTGACAGCCCCAATAGGCTCTTGGACAATGTCTGGGGTGGTTTGAATCAAGCCATTGCCTACATGACAGCCGATACCTCCTTCTCCTCCAGCAAGCCACATCTAATGCTCCAAGCTCGCGCTCTTTGCTGTGTTCGGGGCGAAAGAACGTTATTTCAGAATCTGAATTTAACGGTCTCAGATGGTGAGTGTCTGCATGTTCGCGGTGAGAACGGTGTTGGAAAAACGAGTCTATTAAGGCTGTTGACGGGTTTATCTAAGCCAGAGGCCGGTGAAATTCTGTGGGGCGGTCAATCAATCTCTAAAGGCATCGCTTCCTATCATCGCGCGCTTTTATTTCTGGGGCATCGAGATGCTCTTAAAGAAGATCTTACGGCGCTAGAAAATTTGCAACTGTATGCAGCTCTAGATGGTGTTGAGCTCTCGGATGAAAAAGCGTTATCTGCTCTTTGGCGTTTTGGTTTGCGCGGACGTGAATATTTGCCGGTCAATTGTTTATCGGCAGGACAGAAGCGTCGTGTCTTAATGGCTCGCATGCTGACACGTCAAGCTAAGCTGTGGATCCTAGATGAGCCATTCAATGCACTCGATATTCATGCGATGCAGGCATTACAAGGATTAATTAGCGAGCATGTAGAGCAGGGTGGGTTAGTGGTATTCACTAGCCATCAAGAAGTGGGTCTTCCTCGTGTGAGGGTGCTTGACCTATGAATGCCCTGTTAGCAATTATCCGCCGAGATTTACTCTTGGTTATGCGCCGTAAAAGTGAGGTTCTCACAGCACTATTCTTTTTTGTGGTGGTGACGAGCCTGTTTCCATTGGGTATTGGTGCGGATACGGCGTTACTACGCAAAATTGCCCCTGGCGTTCTATGGGTCGCGGCCCTGTTGTCGACCTTGTTGGGCCTGCAGCGTATGTTTGCAGCAGATTATCAAGATGGCGCTTTAGAACAGCTTGCTTTATCACCCCAGCCTATGGTTTTGCTAGTGACCGGAAAAATTATTGCCCACTGGATTGTGTGTGGTTTACCGCTTGTGCTCTTGGCCCCGATTATTGGCATTCAGTTTGATCTAGATGCCAGCTCCTTATATGTGCTGATGGGAACTCTATTGCTAGGTACCCCAGTGCTATCCTTGCTGGGCTCAATAGGCGCTGCATTGACCTTGGGAGTAAGGGGTGGCGGTGTCTTATTAAGCTTATTGATTTTGCCTTTATATATTCCCGTACTTATTTTTGGTGCCGGCGCTGTTTATGCAAATAGTGTGGGCCTAGATACATCAGGCCATTTTTCATTGCTAGGCGCGTTATTGATTTTGGCTTTAGCATTTGTTCCTTGGGTAAGTAGCGCCGCTGTCAAGATTGCGATTGAATGAGTCAGACAAATAATTTTTCTAATCACCGCTTAGTTAACTGGTTTAAGTTATCAAGCCCTGGTACCTTTTATCCGGTAGCGGGTAAGCTCATCCCATTCTTTTGGGTTCTGACTTTTTTATTTGGCGCTGCTGGTTTGTGGGTCAGTTTTTTTGTTGCCCCGGTGGATGCTGTTCAGGGACAGGGTTATCGAATCATTTTTATCCATGTGCCCGCCTCGTGGATGTCGATGTTCATCTATTTAGTGATGGCTGCATGGGCAGGTCTAGGCTTAGTCTTTAATACCCGCTTGTCTGCCATGATGGCGCAGGCACTTGCCCCAATAGGCGCCTGGATGGCATTTCTGTCTTTATGGACGGGTGCTTTTTGGGGTAAGCCGATGTGGGGCGCTTGGTGGGTTTGGGATGCCCGTCTAACCTCAGAGTTGATTCTCTTGTTTCTGTATCTGGGATTTATTGCCTTGCGAGCGTCTATCGATGATCCGCGTCGTGCCGATAAGGCTAGTGCTATTTTGGCTTTGGTAGGGGTAGTCAACGTACCCATTATTTATTTTTCTGTGAAGTGGTGGAATACCTTGCATCAGGGCGCATCTGTCTCCTTAACCAAAGCCCCGGCCATGGCTCAAACCATGCTGTGGGGAATGCTTTTGATGGCTTTGTGTCTCTGGATGTATACCATTGCAGTCACCTTAATGCGAGTGAGGGCAATCATTTTGGAGCGTGAAGCCCATGCCGATTGGGTGAGACAATCAATTGAGGTGAAAAGCTGATGTGGAATAGCCCTTCTGAGTTTTTTGCTATGGGCGGCTACGCCTTGTATGTATGGAGCAGTTTTGGTGTTTGTGCGCTAGTGTTGATATTTGAGCCCCTATCTGTGCGTGCTCGTTTCAATGCAATCGTACGCAGGTTAAAGCAAGAGCAATTAGCAGAGCAGTTTGATAAAGAGATTAGTAAGTGAAGCCCAGACATAAACGCGCATTGATCATTGTTGCTGCACTCGTTGCTATTGGAGTAGCTGCGCTTTTAATCTTGAATGCGCTTAACAGCAATATTGCTTTATACGTCACCCCAAGTGAGGTTATGGCTGGTAAAGCTCCCCAGGGACAGGCCTTCCGAATTGGTGGCATGGTCAAAGACGGTTCATTAAAACGTGATGGACTAACAGTGCACTTTGTGATTACAGATCTCGTTAAAGATATTCCGGTTGCATATACCGGCATCCTGCCTGATTTATTTAAAGAAGGTAAGGGCGCAGTCATTCAAGGTCGCATGAATGCCAATGGTGAATTTATTGCCAGCGAGGTACTGGCTAAGCATGATGAGAATTACATGCCGCCCGAGGCCAAACATGCTTTAGAGCAAGCTCAAAAAAATGGAAGTAATAAATGATTCCTGAGTTTGGGCATTACGCATTAGTCCTGGCGCTTTGTATTGCACTCATTCAAGGGGTTTTACCTTTGTTAGGTGCGCACTTTGGCCGCCGTGACTGGTTGGTTCTGGCGCGACCTGCTGCACAAACCGTTTTCCTGCTCTTGGCGATTGCCTTTGGAATACTGGCTTGGAGTTTTTACGTCAACGATTTCTCTGTGCTCTATGTTGCTGAGCACTCCAATTCGCAACTGCCGATCATCTATCGATTGGGTGCGGTATGGGGTGGCCATGAAGGCTCACTATTGTTGTGGATCTTCTTGCTGACTACCTGGACTATTTTGGTGGCGCAACTCTCTAATGCATTAGATGACTTCATGGTGGCGCGTGTCATTGGCGTCTTGGGCCTAGTCACCAGTGGCTTGTTATTGTTTGTTTTAACAACCTCAAATCCTTTTGAGCGTTTATTACCTGCTGCTCAAGATGGCCGCTCCTTGAATCCACTCCTACAAGATCCAGGTTTGGTATTTCATCCGCCAATGCTCTATATGGGTTATGTGGGTTTCTCAGTGGCCTTTGCATTTGCGATTGCGTCTTTACTTTCGGGTAGGTTAGATGCTGCATGGGCGCGCTGGTCACGTCCTTGGACTACTGCCGCATGGGTTTTTCTGACTCTGGGTATTGCTCTTGGTTCATGGTGGGCCTATTACGAATTAGGTTGGGGCGGCTGGTGGTTCTGGGACCCTGTTGAGAATGCTTCATTTATTCCTTGGCTCGTAGGCACCGCCTTATTGCATTCTTTGGCGGTTACTGAAAAGCGTGGCGGCTTTAAGAGTTGGACCGTACTCTTGGCGATTACTGCGTTCTCGTTGTCGTTGTTGGGTACCTTCTTAGTACGCTCTGGAGTATTAACTTCAGTTCATGCATTTGCAACTGACCCACGACGCGGTATTTTTATTTTAATCTTCTTGTCGCTAGTGGTTGGATCATCTTTAGTGTTGTACGCATGGCGTGCGCCTAAGAGCACGATGGGTGGCAAATTTAATTTAAGCTCTAGAGAAACATTTATCTTGCTCGGCAATGTCTTCTTGGTAGTTTCTGCAGGATCTGTATTGTTGGGAACCCTATATCCATTGCTGATTGATGCTTTACATCTCGGTAAGATTTCTGTCGGCCCTCCTTATTTCAATAGCGTATTCGTACCCATCATGGTTCCGTTATTGGTATTGATGGGCATTGGTCCTTGGTCGAGTTGGAAGCAAAGCAATTTACTCTCCATCATTAAACGTTTATGGCTTGCTGGTCTAGTTGCTTTGATCGCGGGCATCTCTATTCCTCTGATCATGGGGCAATTTACCTGGCTGGCAGGCATCGGTTTCATGCTCGCTTTCTGGGTTATTGCTTCTGGCTGCATGCAAATTGTTCGCCAAGCTAAAGCCGGTAAGCCCACACGCTCTTTTATTGGCATGCAAGTTGCGCACTTAGGTATTGCGGTTTTTGTCATTGGCGTCACGATGGTCGGTGCTTACCAAGAAGAAAAAGATGTGCGTATGTCAGCGGGCGATACCGTAACGGTTGGTGGTTATCAAATTGAGCTGCAGGGTATCAATGCAGCTCGTGGTCCAAACTACCAAGCAATACGCGGTACATTCGTGTTGTCGAAAAATGGCAGTAGTCAGATCAGTCTTTATCCTGAGAAGAGAAGTTACTTTTCATCGACGATGCCAATGACAGAGGCAGCGATTGACGCAGGCCTCACCCGTGACATTTATGTGTCTCTGGGAGAAGAGCTGGGGGATCAATCCTGGGCAGTACGCGTTTATTACAAGCCTTTTGTTGACTGGATTTGGGGCGGTTGTTTGCTGATGGCTTTGGGCGGTGTATTGGCCATGTCCGATAAGCGTTATCGCATGAAGTTAAAGAGCAAGTTCGCATGAAGGCTAAGTTTTTAATTCCACTCGTACTATTTATTGGTTTGGTAGTCTTTTTAGCTATTGGATTAAATCGCGATCCACATGAAGTTCCCTCTCCTTTAATTAATAAAGCAGCGCCAGCATTTGAGATTGCTCAATTGGCTGAGCCCAATAAAATATTTTCACCGGCTAGCATGAAGGGTCAAGTATGGATTCTGAATGTTTGGGCATCTTGGTGTGTGGCATGCCGTGAAGAGCATCCTGTTTTAGTGGAGCTGGCTAAATCTCAAATGGCGCCAGTGATTGGTTTGGACTATAAAGACAGGCGTGAAGATGCCATGGCGATGTTAGCTAAACAAGGTAATCCATATGCCCTCTCTGCTTTTGATGGTAATGGTCGTGTTGGTATTGACTATGGTGTCTATGGCGTACCAGAGACTTACATTATTGATAAGGCGGGCGTGATTCGCTTTAAGTATATTGGCCCTCTAACCATGGACTTATTGAATCAGAAAATTTATCCCATGTTGACCGAGCTTAAGAAATCATGAAAAAGATTTTCTTAATTGCTATTTGTGTATTCAGTCTGGGTAGCGCCATTGCTAATGAAGCGGCGCCACTAGCGGATGACCCCTTGACAGAGCAGCGTTTGATTAGTATTTCTGAAGAAATGCGCTGTTTGGTTTGCCAGAATGAATCTTTGGCTGGTTCGCGCTCTGATTTGGCCAATGATTTGCGTCGTGAAATCCGCACCTTAATTAAAGAGGGTAAGAGCGACGATCAAATTCGTAACTTTATGGTTGAGCGCTACGGTGATTTTGTACTCTATCGCCCCCCAGTTAAACCAGTGACATGGCTGCTCTGGATTGGCCCATTTGTAATTTTGGCTATCGGTATTGCTGGCCTATTGATGTACCTGCGCCGCAGAAACACTAGCGTGCCTACTGTCGCTCTGACTGATGCTGACAATCGGAAGATTGATGACATGCTCAATGCGGCCAATAAGAAAGAAGGATGAATTTAGTGACTAGCTTCTTGATTCCTGCTTTTCTGCTTCTGATATTGGTGCTGGTGTTGCTACTGCGACCTTTTATATTTCCTGCAAAGCGCAAGGCAACTTCACGTCGTCAGATGAACGCCACTATTTACCGCGAGGAATTAGATAAATTAGAGGCAGAACATCAATCTGGCGTAATTAACTCGGTTGATTATGAAATTGCCCATGCAGAAATGCGTCAAAGGCTCTTTCAAGACACGATCGAAGAAGATGATCAAGAAGTTGCTGGCTCAACCAAGAAAACCACTATTGGACTCTGCATTTTTATCGTGCTAGTTTCATCGGTGCTCTACTTTTCTTTAGGTGATGTGGTTCGTATAGCCCAAAGAAATTCTGAGCAGCCGGTCACGCAAGAGGGTGTTGAAAAAATGGTGGCCGAGTTTGCCGTCAAGATGGAAAAGGATCCTACAAATTTGAAGGGCTGGGCGATGTTGGCTCGCTCCTATCGCATCTTAGGGCGCAATGAAGATGCTGCTAAGGCTTATGCGCGTGCAGGTAGCTTTATCGATTCAGATCCGCAGTTACTGGCAGACTACGCAGATGTATTGGCTGCAAATGCAGACGGCAGTTTCGCTGGTAAGCCCTTGCAGTTGATTAATCAAGCCCTCAAGCTAGATCCTAATAACTTACTGGCGCTCTGGCTTTCTGGAACTGCTGCTTACAACGCTAACAATTACAAGGCAGCCATTCAGACTTGGGAGAAGCTAGCAAAACAAATACCGCCTGATACTGATGAAGCGCGTGCTATTCAAGGATCGATTTCTGAGGCTCGCTCTAAGGGTGGCCTAGCAACTACCGCTGTTGCTCCTACTCCTACCTCAAAACCAATTGCATCTCCTGGAAAAGAAATCAGTGGCAAGATTGAAATATCAGCAAACCTCAGATCCAAAATGAAGTCTGGCGATATTGTGATGGTGATTGCTCGTAAGCCGGGTGAACGTATGCCAGTTGCAGTCTTAAGAGTGCCTGCAACTGATTTTCCGATGAGTTTTACCTTGAACGATGCCTTGGCCATGAATCCTAGTGCGCCTCTCTCACAGTTAACAGAGGCAAGCATTGAAGTGCGTATTTCAAAGACAGGCATGGCTAAGCCAGAAGTTGGAGATCTGATCTCCTCAGCGCAAACAATTAAAGTTGGCGCAAATAATGTCCGGCTGCTAGTGGATCAAGTCCGCCAGTAAAGCTTAGCCCCTGCCGACAAATGGCATATTGGTTGCCATAATAGTCATCGAGAGAATATTGCTTTCCAGTGGGAGCTGAGCCATGTGCAGCACGGCTTCTCCAACATGATCAACATCCATACGTGGCTCTACCTTAATGGATTGATCGGCCTGCATAATTCCGGCAGCCATGCGTTCGGTCATCTCTGTAGCAGCATTGCCGATGTCGATTTGACCGCAAGCAATATTGAATGCTCGTCCATCTAATGCAATGGTTTTAGTCAAGCCGCTGATAGCATGTTTTGTAGCGGTATAGGGTGCTGACATAGGGCGCGGTGCATGTGCGGAAATCGAGCCGTTGTTGATAATTCTGCCTCCTTGAGGAGATTGGGCTTTCATCATGCGAATCGCTTCTTGTGAGCATAAGAATGCTCCACACAGATTAGCATTCACCACATTCATCCATTGCTCATAACTTAAGTCTTCCATGGGAATGGCTGGGGCACCCATTCCGGCATTATTAAAGAGGACGTCAATACGGCCAAACTTATTACGAAGAGCTGCAAATAGATTTTTGACTTCATTAGGCTTGCCAACGTCGCAAGATACGGCAAGACAGTTATTTTGATTGCCGCCGATATCAGCGATTGCCTTTTCTAATTTATCTAGATTACGCCCGGTCAGAACCACTTGATAACCGCCTTTAAGAAGGGCTTTGGCTGCTGCCTTGCCAATGCCAGTTCCTGCGCCAGTGACTAGGGCTGCCTTGGTTTTTGCTGAGTTCATAATGGTCTTTGGGGCCTCTAAAAAGCCTCATCTTATCTCTATTTAGATGATCGGTTTTGAAACCTTTTCCTAATGCCATGGTCGGGGCATAATGCAAAAAACATAAGAGGCTTTAATGAATTTAATTAGAAGGCAAATTTATAACCCCCTGGCTCTAGCGGCGACCTTTTTTGTGCTGCTCATCATCCTTTTTGGTGTGCTGTGGATATTGGTTCCACCGCCACCAAAATCTATTGAAATGGCCACAGGCTTTCCTACTGGCCTGTATTACCAGTTTGGAGAGCGGCTTAAGGCGGAGGTATCTGGCGAAGGTGTGGATCTTAAGGTTCGCTCAACTGGTGGAACATTAGATAACCTGCGCCTCTTAAACGATCCAAAATCTGGAGTTGATTTTGCGATGGTGCAAGGCGGTGTTGCCAATCTCAGCGAATATCCTAAGCTGGTATCTATAGCGGGAATGTTTTATGAACCAATTTGGGTTTGGTATCGTGAAGGCGCTTTTAAATCCGAAGGCGGTCAACTGAAGATATTGAGTCAGCTAAAAGGCAAGAATGTCTCAATAGGTAATGAGGGGAGTGGTACTTTAGCGCTAACAAAGGATATCTTGCAGGCTAGCGGTATTTCTGAAAAAGAATTTAATACGCAGAAGTTAAGCCCTGATCAAGCCATAGCGAAGTTAAGTAATGGTGAGTTAGATGCTGTATTTATTGTGGCGGCAGCAGAAGCACCTATTCTGAGAAAGTTTTACTCTGTTCCAGGGATTCGTTTGATGAGCTTTGATCAAGCAGATGCATATACCCGCAATCTTCCTTACTTATCCAAAGTCATGGTACCTAGAGGGTTGTTGAGCATTCAGCATGACCAGCCGCGCCAGGATATTCAGGTAATGGCCGCTACTGCTACTTTGGTGGCGCATGACAATGTAAGTCCAGCATTGGTCTCACTCTTGCTTGGTGCTTCGTACGATATCTTGAAGTCGTATTCTCGCTTACAAAAAGTGGGCGAGTTCCCCTCTGGTTCTGGTTTAGATTTCCCTTTGCATGTGGATGCGGAGATTTACTTAAAAGATGGGCCTTCATTCTTGCATCGTCATTTGCCGTTCTGGACTGCGGTTTGGGCTGGTCGCTTTGTTAAGATTGTTATTCCATTATTAGTAATTTTGATTCCATTATTTACTTACATTCCAACGACCAAAAATTTCTTATTACGCTTGAAGCTGGCTCAAGTGTATGAAGAGCTCAAAGTCATTGAGAGAAATGCTCAAAATCCAGCTCTAAAAGAAAAGAATTTCAAGGACCTTGAGGATATTGAAAGACGTGTTGGCAATATGAAGGTATCCATGTTGGATGCCAAAGAGTTATATGACCTTAAGGGCCATGTGGGTGAAGTGCGTGTACGCTTGAACTTAGTTCACTAAGAGGTTTAGATGTACATAACAATTCAAAAAGTGTTGCTAGGGCTGGGTGTTGCAATTTCCTTGGGCGTCCAGGCGCAAGGTTATCCCAGCAAGCCGATTTCGATGGTTGTTCCTCAGGCAGCGGGCGGTACTAACGATATCGTTGCGCGTTTGATTGCGCCTGCATTTGGGGAATCTCTTGGCACCTCAATTGTGGTTGAAAATAGACCTGGCGCTGGCGGTAATATTGGAACTCAAAGCGTTGCTCGCTCGGCTAAAGACGGCTACACCCTATTACTTACTATTAATAGCGCGCAAGCTATTAATCCCTCTCTTTATAAAAATCCTGGATTTGATCCGGTCAATGATTTTGTGCCTTTGTATTACATTGGCGCTACTCCGTATGTATTGGTATCACCGCCAGGGTCACCATACAAAACATTGGCTGACGTTATAGCTGCCGCTAAGAGAAAACCCGGCGAGCTATCCTATGCCTCTGCTGGCAACGGCACTATTAGTCATTTATTGGGCGCCATGCTCAATGCTAGCGCTGATATCGAGATGCAGCATGTTCCTTATAAAGGAGTGGCTCCAGCTATCAATGATGTACTGGGTGGACAAGTACCTTTGGCATTTGCAAGTTTGCCATCTGCATTGAATTACATCAAAGCGGGTAAGTTACAAGCAATTGCAATTAGTTCTGCAAAGCGATCAAGTGCTGCTCCAGACATTCCGACTATTGCAGAAACTTATCCTGATTGTGTGGGTGAGGTATGGGTGGCGATGTTCGCACCTAACGGCGTAAGTGCAGATGTTGTTAAGAAAATTCAGATGGCAATGGATAAGACTATGTCTAAATCGGAGGTGCGTGAAAAGCTAACTGCACAGGGCTTAGATCTTGCCTCCGTACCGACCGCTAAGTTAGGTACTTTACTTAGAGATGAGTTGGTAAAGTGGGCAAAAATCGTGAAAGCATCTGGCGCTCAGTTAGATTAACCAAATCCTGCCGCTTGACCTAAAATAGATACATGACAATTGCTGGCCTTGCCCCCACGTTAACCCCTTTAAAGCAGATTGATCAGGCTTTGCGTAATGACGGCTTTGCAGTGGTGTCTGCTGAGACAGTTGCTGAATTTAGTCATGTTTCATTAGCTAGTCTTCAAAGTCTCACACAGTTTTGGGAAAATTTACCGCGTGACCCCTATTTGAAGGATGGTGGACGCTATCGTTTTCGTCGTCATGCTAGTTATCAGATTAAAGGTAATGACCTTGCCTTAGTTCCCCACCGTGCGCATTGGCAGTCGCTTGATTACAACGCATTGCATGGTGGTATCGAGCGCTGGTTTGAGCCTATTCAAGGTGAGTTGTTAAACAATCCGGCCTGGCAAGCTGTATTACTTGGGCTTGCTCATATCCTCAATGGCCTCAAGCCGGTAAATACCTGGTTTGTTGAGGCGCATCAATTTCGGATTGACACTACTGATGGAATCGGACGTCCAACACCCGAGGGTGCGCATCGTGATGGCGTTGATTTTGTAGCAGTCTTTTTACTGGATCGTTCAGGCATTAAAGGTGGCGAGACAAGAATATTTGATACCTCTGGTTCTGCAGGCTTGCGCTTTACACTGTCTCAACCCTGGTCTGTATTGTTGATGAATGATCAACGCATGATTCATGAATCTACGCCCATACAGCCTATAGCAAATTATGGCTATCGAGATACCCTAGTTCTTACATACCGCTCTAACGGTTTTCAAGACTCTCCGAATCGCAGTCAGCAATAATCCCTTTGGGTTTACTCTGGCTCCATGCCAGCTTCTATAATAGCCTTTGCCCACTTCGCAGTTTCTAGCTTAATTTTTTGTCCGAGCGCCTCAGGTGTGCCGGGCTGAGTTTCAAAACCATTTGCGGAAAGTCTCTCGACGAGATCTTTTGATTTGGCGGCATTATTAATGGCTTGATTGAGTTTGAGAATGGCATCCTTTGGCATACCTGCCGGCCCAAATGCTGCAAAGAAGGCAATCAGCTCATAGCCTTTAGTGCCAAGCGCCTCATTCACCGTAGGCAATTCAGGAATCGCTGGAGAGCGCTTCAATGAAGTAACTGCTAGGCCGCGGATCTTTCCCGCTTGCACTTGCGGTAAAGAGACTCCAAAGTCAGATGTAAACATATTGACTTGACCACCTATTAAATCAGTCATTGCATTAGGGCCACTCTTGTACGATACCCCAGTCATTTTGATACCAGCAAAGCTCGCTAACATTTCTGAAGAAACACGTTGCGATGTACTTGCATAAGCAAAAGTCATTTTTCCTGGATTGGCTTTAGCTAGCGATACAAATCCATTGAGTGACTTTACGGGCACATCATTGTTGACGGCAACAATAAGTGGAGCTGACCCAAAGTAGCCAATGGGGGTAAATGCAGTATCTTGGTTGTAGGGTAGATTTTTGACCAGACTTTTCAGGGCTGCATTGGTGCTGTTGGTGCCAAACAATATCGTGTATCCATCTGCGGGTGCTTTGGCCACAAAATCTGCGCCAATGAGTCCATTTGCTCCAGGTCGATTTTCAATAACGACGGGCTGACCTAATGTCTCAGACATTTTTGCAGCAAAAGCGCGGCCAATTTGATCTGTAGTGCTACCAGGGGCAAAAGGGACAATCGCTTTGATGGGTTTTGAAGGGTAGTTATCAGCAATAGCTAGTGGACTTATAAAGCCGATAAATAGACTGATACCGATCTTCAGTAGGCCGCAGGTAAATATTTGACTGTTCATGCTGTTTCCATCTTATTTTTTAGTAGTGTAACGGGTCTCTTTTGTTCTGGGCGAGTAGAATGAGTTCACGTTTCTACTGACTATTTATGCGCTTTCGTTCAGCAGGTTATACCCCTCTTATGCTTATGGCACAAACCTGTGCTTTATTGGGCTTTGCTTGCTACGCCGTCGTATTAACCACTTTGCAAGATGAGTGGCGCCTCAGTAATTTGCTGTCCGGTTTAATTGCTAGTGCCTTTTTCTTTGGCTATATGCTTGCCGTCCCTCTGGCAACAGCATTAACTGATCGGGTTGATGCTCGTAAGGTCTATTTAGTAGGCGGCATCACTGCTGCTTGTGGGCTTTTAGGCATGGGCTTATTGGCTTATAACTTTTGGACTGCACTAATTTTTATGGCTTTAAATGGTGCTGGACTTGCCGGCACCTATATGCCCGGCCTCAAAATTTTGTCAGATCGGATTCAGTCTGGTGAGTTAACGCGTCACATCGCTTTTTATACCGCCTTCTTTGGTATTGGTACTGGCTTTTCGTATTTGTGCTCAGGATGGATTCTGAATGCGCTTGGTTGGCACTATGTATTTGGCCTCATTGCCTTAGGTCCATTTATCGCATTTCTAATTGTCTTGCTATTAATTCCAGCCCTGCAGCATGAGAAATGGAAGGGCCCCATTCAAATTCGCTTGCACGATGTTTTTCCTGTAGATAAATGGAAATTGGTTTTGCAAGACAAGAATGCATCTGGCTATATTTTTGGGTATACCGCTCATACGCTAGAGCTATTTGCCTCTAGAAGTTGGATTGTTGCTTTCTTTGCTTTTTGTGCAATTGCCTCTGGAGAAGTATTCTTTTTGACAGCCACTACCTTGGCGGGCGTGATTAACTTCTTTGGCGTGCCCGCTTCCATAATGGGGAACGAAATTGCCTTAAGAATCGGTCGTCAAAAATGGGTATGTTTTGTGATGCTGACTAGTGCTGTTTTGGGTATAGCATTTGCATGTTCTACAGGCCAGTCGTGGTGGTTAATTGTTGCCCTAGCTATTGGTCACGCTATTTTCATCATGGCAGATTCCTCAACGCTCACAGCAGGCTTGGTAATTAGTGCACAAGAAAATATCAAGGGAGCTGCTATGGGTCTGCACTCCTTGATGGGTTTTGGTGGTGGCTTATTGGGCCCGGCTATTTTTGGTTTCGTTTTGGATATCTCTGGCTCTCGCGCTTCACAGCTTGCTTGGGTATGGGCGTACGTTGCTGTAGTCATGTGGGGGGTCCTATTTGTGATTTACGAGCGTCGCAGGGGCTGGGGCAGTTCAGTGCGCCCATGAGCCATTAGATGAATCAAATGAATCAGAAACCTTCCTTGATTTGCTATCACTGCTCGAGCCAGATTCTTCCGGGCGAATTAATCGAGGCCGAATTGGGTGGAGTACCCAGAGCATTTTGTTGTCCAGGTTGTATGGCGGTTGCACAAACCATTCATGGCGAAGGCTTAGAAGTTTTTTATGCCAGGCGTTCTCAGTCCGGTGACAAGCCTGCTGCTTATCTCGCTAGCAATGACATTCCTGAAAAACTCAGGCCTTATGATGATCCATCATTACGGGGTCGCTTTACTCGCTCCTTTGGTGAGGCGGGAGGTCTTGAGACAACACTGCGCCTAGAAAAAATCCGCTGTGCTGCATGCGTATGGTTATGTGAGCAACATTTGCGTCGCAATCCAGGTGTCCAGGACGTGCAAATCAATTACGTCACGCAAAAAGTGATGGTACGTTTTTCACCGGATAAAACGAGCTTAGCAAGATTACTTTTTGAAATTGAGCGCATTGGCTATGAAGCTTGGCCTTTTGAGCCCTCTCAATCTTTGGATAGGGCAAAAAAGGAACGACGTAGCCTTCTTCTACGGCTTGGTGTAGCGATACTAGGCATGATGCAGGTCATGATGTACGCATGGCCGACTTATGTTGGTGCTGATATCACTCCTGAATTTGAGGTCCTTTTGGGGTGGACGAGCTGGGCCTTAACGGTGCCAGTAATGGTGTATTCGGCAGGACCAATATTCCAAGCGGCTTGGCGTAGCGTGCAATCATTCAAACAAACCCATATGTTGGGTATGGATGTTCCAATCGCATTGGCTCTTGCTCTGGCATTTACTGCGGGCACAATTAATTTAGTTGCTGGCGCAGGCCATAGCTATTTTGATTCCATCACGATGTTTGTTGCATTTATCTTAGGAGCAAGATACGTCGAATTGTTAGCAAGACAAGATGCGCAGGGTGGAGCAGAGGCTCTAGCAAAGCAATTGCCTGCAACGTGTGAGCGTGCATTGCATTACCCGACCTCCCTAGAGATTGAAGTTGTCCCTGTTGTTAATTGCAATCCTGGTGAGGTGCTGCGTGTTTCCCCTGGTGAAGTTTTGCCTGCGGATGGCGTTTTGATTGAGAACCCTAGCGCCTTAGATGAATCTTTGTTGACTGGCGAGTCCAAGCCTGTTGAGAAAAAGATTGGGGATCGCGTATACGCTGGAACCCATAACATTCTTAATCCATTATTCATGAGAATCGAGGCGGTTGGGCAGTCTACGCGCATTGCGGGTATTGCTTCATTGTTGGATCAAGCATTACTGGCTAAGCCGGTGATGATTAGTCTTGCAGAAAAGTGGACTGCATACTTTGTTGCTTTCTTATTGTTTGGGGCATTTGCTTCCTCAGCTATTTGGTTGTACTTTGACCCCAGCCGTGCATGGACTGTTTTAGTCTCCGTTTTGGTTGCTAGTTGTCCTTGTGCTTTATCACTTGCAGTGCCTACTGCCATGGCTGCAGCACAAGGTGCGGTAACTAAATTAGGCTTACTCATCGTACGCGGACATGTGATGGAGGGTTTGGTAAAGGCAACTGATTTAGTGCTGGATAAAACAGGCACCTTAACGATGGGTCAACCAGAATTACAAGAAATCATTAATTTACGCGTGGGCTATCGTCGTGAAGATGCTCTGGCTTTAGCTGCTGCTTTAGAGGCTGGGCAAAGGCATCCACTTGCACTTTCTTTGTTGCGCGCTGCGGAAGTTGAAAACATTTCATTACCCTTTTTGCAAGAGCCAGTGATTAATCAGCTAGGCAAAGGTTTGAGTTCGGGTGCCTATCGCCTAGGAAGTGCTTTGTGGATTGGGGTAGGGCAGAGCACCCAACTAGGTCAATTCGGTCAAGTGCATTTAGCGGATGCGCGAGGCTTGATAGCCAGTTTTATTTTTTTAGACACACCAAGACCAGGACTAGAACAGTTTTTAAAAGTAGTGAAGTCCAGAAACATTGCAGTGCATTTGGTTTCGGGTGATGATCGCGCTACCGTTGCATGGTGGGCTAAGCAGGTTGGTATTGAGCATTATCAAGGCGGGTTTATACCTGAAGATAAATATGATTACATCGAGCGTCTACAAAAAGAAAATCATTTTGTCTGGGCCATTGGCGATGGTGTGAACGATGCACCTTTTCTTGCACGTGCCGATGTTTCTATCGCGGTTGGTGCAGGTGCGCCTTTAGCTGCAGCAGGAGCGGATGCCATTCTGACTGCCATTTCATTAGAGTCTCTAGCTAAAACTTTGCAGCTGGCCGATAAAACACAAACCATCATTAAAGAAAATTTATGGTGGGCCTTAGCGTATAACTTACTAGCCATTCCTGCTGCAATGATGGGTTTAGTCAATCCCTGGGTTGCTGGAATTGGTATGTCGCTTTCTTCCCTTGCTGTGACTTTAAATGCCTGGCGTTTGCGAAAAGCTTAGACTATAGGAATGGAAAGTCTATTTCTCCTCATCCCTCTGTCGCTAGTTCTAGTCGGCATCTTGGTATGGATTTTGCGTTGGTCCATTAAGAGTGGGCAATTTGATGATTTAGATGGTCCTGGCCATGCCATTTTGATGGATGACGATACCCCGGAATCCAAATAAGTTAGTAACAGCTAACTAAAATAGCCATATAAAACAATGGCTCATGAATTCTGGGCATTATCTTCGGGGCCAGTCTGAATATGCCCCAACCTTTTTGATATAGATCAAAACCCCCTGATAGCCTTACTTTGATAATCAATTCAGTCTATTTGGATTATGTCGCTGTTTGGTCACAAAAAAGGAGAAACCATGGGACTTACCGTGGGGAGTAATCAAGATACCTTCAATTACAAGGTTGTCAGCCAATTTGCCATCGTTACTGTGCTTTGGGGAATTGTTGGCATGCTCGTGGGGGTTATCCTCGCAGCTCAGCTCATCTGGCCTGAAATCACTTTTAATATTCCTTGGTTAAGCTATGGTCGTTTGCGTCCACTGCACACCAACGCGGTGATTTTTGCTTTTGGTGGCTCTGCACTGTTCGCAACGTCCTATTACATCGTGCAACGCACCTGTCAGGTACGACTCTTTTGTGACAAGTTAGCAGCATTTACCTTTTGGGGTTGGCAGGCAGTGATTGTTTCTGCTGCTATCACATTGCCATTAGGAATTACTACTTCTAAAGAGTACGCTGAACTTGAGTGGCCAATCGACTTATTAATTACGGTTGTTTGGGTCGCTTATGCCGTTGTGTTCTTTGGCACCGTGATCAAGCGCAAGACTAAACATATTTACGTTTCTAACTGGTTCTTTGGTGCTTACATCCTGACGATTGCTGTATTGCACATTGTTAACAATATGGAAATGCCAGCAAGTCTCTTCAAGTCTTACTCGGCTTATTCTGGTGCTCAAGACGCGATGATTCAGTGGTGGTATGGTCATAATGCAGTAGGCTTCTTCTTGACAACCAGCTTCTTGGGCATGATGTACTACTTCATTCCAAAGCAAGCTGAGCGCCCAATTTATTCATATCGTTTGTCTATCGTCCACTTCTGGGCTTTGAACTTTACTTATATGTGGGCAGGTCCTCACCACTTGCAACACACTTCATTGCCAGACTGGACACAGTCCTTAGGAATGGTTTTCTCATTAATCCTGTTGGCGCCATCATGGGGCGGCATGATCAACGGCATCATGACTTTATCTGGCGCTTGGTACAAATTACGTCGTGATCCAATCTTGAAATTCTTGGTAGTGGCATTGTCCTTCTACGGTATGTCTACCTTCGAAGGTTCGATGATGTCTATCAAGACAGTGAACAGCTTGTCTCACTACACTGACTGGACTATTGGTCACGTTCACTCCGGCGCTTTAGGTTGGGTAGCCATGATCACCATTGGCTCCTTGTATTACCTCATTCCACGCTTGGTTGGTCAAAGAGATATGTACAGCACAAAGTTAATCGAATTGCATTTTTGGATTGCAACGATCGGCGTGGTGATTTACATCGCTGCCATGTGGATTGCTGGAGTAATGCAAGGTTTGATGTGGAGAGCATTTGAGCCAGACGGTACCTTGACTTACAGCTTTGTTGAGTCTGTTAAAGCAACTTATCCATTCTATGTCATTCGTTTGATAGGCGGCCTGTGCTACTTAAGCGGCATGTTTGTAATGGCTTACAACGTCTACAAAACAGTGATCGGTAAAAAATTCATTGACGCCGTAATTCCACAAGCGTCTGTAGCAGCTCATTAAGGATAAGAACATGTCAGAACAACGTCGATTTTTCTCCCACGAAACGCTTGAGCGTAATGTTGGTTGGTTGATCATTGCTACTATTGCTGCAATCTCGATTGCCGGCTTGGTGCAGATCGTGCCTTTGTTTTTCCAACACTCAACTACTGAACCAAGTCCAGGTGTTGAGCCTTATTCAGCTTTGCGTTTAGCTGGTCGCGATATCTATCAGCGCGAGGGTTGTATGGGTTGCCATTCGCAGCAGATTCGTACTCTACGCTCTGAAGTAGAGCGTTACGGTCCTTACTCTTTAGCTGGTGAGTCTGTATATGACCATCCATTTTTATGGGGTAGTAAGCGCACAGGTCCTGATTTGGCTCGTGTAGGCGGTCGCTATTCCGATGATTGGCATCGCATCCATTTACGCAATCCGCGTGATGTGGTGCCTGAGTCCAATATGCCTGCTTATCCATATTTGCAAACGCCTGCTGCTGCAGATACGATTTCCTCGCATATGACAGCAATGCGTCGCTTAGGCATTCCTTACTCTGACGAGCAAATCGTAAATGCACCTAAAGAGTTGGAAGGCAAAACTGAAGAAGACGCGCTGATTGCTTATCTACAGGGTCTTGGTGTAAATCGTAGATACATTATTGTGGATGAGGTGGTTGCTAAGTAATCCTTAGTGACAGAGAACTATGCAAAATATTGCCCCTTATCTCTCAGCAATTTCTACCGTGCTTGGCTTGGTATTTTTTATAGGAATCGTTTGGTGGGCTTGGTCTGCAAAAAGACAGCCTGCTAATCAAGAGTCCGCCGAACTTCCGTTCGATCTTCCCGATGAATTCAGTAAGGATAAATCATGAGTGACTTTCTTGGTGCTGGTTGGAGTGCCTATATCGCCTTAGTAACATTAGTCGGTATCTTTTGGTGCATCTGGCTACTATTTTCTCAACTCAAAGTTAAAGTTAAGCTCAAGCCAGATGGTGAAGTAGCAGACACTGGTCACGTATGGGATGATGATTTGCGTGAACTGAATAACCCATTGCCACGTTGGTGGATGTGGATGTTCTTACTCTCATGCATCTTTGCTTTGGTTTATCTGGTTCTGTATCCAGGTCTAGGATCCTATCCTGGCATCTTAGGCTACAGCACTGACGGTGCTTTGATGCAGTCCATGACAAATGCAAATGATGAGTTAAAGCCTGTCTATGCTAAGTACGTCAAGATGGATATTGAGCAAGTTGCTGCCGACCCAAAAGCACGTGAAATGGGCCAGCGTCTCTTCTTGAATTCTTGCGCACAGTGCCATGGCTCTGACGCTGGTGGTGCTAAAGGCTTCCCAAATCTGACTGATGGTGACTGGCTCTATGGCGGTTCACCAGAAAATATCAAGGCATCGATTGTTAATGGCCGTGGCGGTGTAATGCCTCCTTTCCCGCAATTGGATAATAAGCAAATTGTGGATGTTGCTAATTATGTTCGTAGCCTTTCTAGCTTGCCAAATGACGAACAAAAATCGGCTCGTGGGGCAGAAGTATTTAAAGCAAACTGCGTAGCTTGTCATGGTGCTGACGGCAAAGGCAACATTGCTTTAGGTGCACCGAATTTGACTGATAAAACTTGGCTATATGGTAGTTCAGAAGCAACCATTGTTGAGACTATTACTAAAGGTCGTATGGCAATGATGCCTGCTCAAGATAAGGTATTAAGTCCTGAGAAAATTCAGTTGTTAACTGCATATGTATGGGGTTTATCTAACAATAAACAACCTGCAGCTGCTAAGTAAGAAGTAAGCTAAGTAACTAGTGTCAGATATTTCGCCGGGTGGAAAGCCTGTTCCAATAGAAGTTATTGAGGAGTCTCTTTACGAGGTCCGGCGAAAGATTTACCCTCGTTCTGTATCAGGGCTCTTTGCTCGTTGGCGCTTCATATTGGTCTTTGCAACGCAATTGCTATTTTATGGCTTGCCTTGGTTAAGCTGGAATAACCGTCAAGCAGTTCTCTTTGACTTAATTCAGCGTAAGTTCTATATCTTTGGTCTCGTGCTTTGGCCACAAGACGTGATTTATCTCACGCTCTTATTAATTCTCTCCGCGTTAGCCTTATTTCTATTTACAGCAGTGGCTGGCCGTTTATTTTGCGGTTATGCCTGCCCGCAAACGGTCTATACCGAGATCTTCATGTGGATCGAGCGCAAGGTTGAAGGGGATAGATTCGCACGAATTCGCTTAGATGGTGAGGAGTGGCCTTGGGGTTTTCGTAAATGGCGTTTAAAGATTACTAAGCATTTCCTCTGGCTATTAATCGCCTTCTGGACTGGCTTTACCTTTATTGGTTATTTCACCCCAATCGAAACTTTGGGCGCATCACTAATCCATCTTTCGCTTGGGCCATGGCAAATTTTTTGGCTGTGCTTTTATAGCTTTGCTACTTGGGGTAACGCTGGTTTTATGCGTGAGCAGGTTTGCAAATATATGTGCCCATACGCACGTTTCCAAAGTGTAATGGTCGATAAAGATACCTTCTTGGTAACTTACGATAAAGTGCGTGGTGAGCCTAGAGGTAGTCGCAGCAAGTCTGCCGACCATAATTCCTTGGGCTTGGGCGATTGTGTTGATTGCAGTATTTGCGTACAGGTCTGTCCTACCGGTATCGATATTCGTGATGGCCTGCAATATATGTGTATTGGTTGCGGTGCTTGTATTGATGCTTGCAATCAGGTCATGGAGAAGGTGAATTATCCCAAGGGCTTGATTCGTTATACGACTGAGCGTGCAATCGAAGATAAAGAATCCAATCAAAGTGCGATTCGTCATATCCTGCGTCCGCGCGTATTAATTTACACAGCCTTTATTACGGTTTTGACCTCAGCATTTCTCGTTTCCTTGGCAACGCGCAATCCATTAAGGGTTGATGTGATGCGTGATCGTGGTGCTTTAGCTCGTGAGGTTGAGGGCGTCCGCATTGAGAATATTTATCGTATTCAGATTATGAATGCCTCCGAGCATCCAATGAAGGTTCGGATAAAAGCTGTAGGCTTGGATGATTTGAGTGTTTTGAACTCACAAGGCAGAGAAATTCAAGAAATTGAAGTTGCGCCAGCAAGTAACCAGTTGCTACCAATTAAGGTCAGCACTACCATTGGTAAAAATGAATCTGGAAATTACCCGATTCACTTTGATGTGATTGCTCAAGAATTATCTGGTGATGAAATTAATATTAGAACTCGCGATGAAAAATCCACTTTTATTATTCCCCGTTAAGCTAAAACAATGGAGAGAAAGCATATGAGAGAAGAGCAAACTACTAAACCCTGGTTTAAGCAGTTATGGCCGTGGTTATTAATCAGTGGTCCTGCGGTTGCCGTGATTGGTTGCATCATCACCATTTACCTGGCGGTAAATTTATACGCTGATAAACCTTTACGCGAAGGTGTAGTCAAGCAGGGCTTAAAGGTAGAGCAGCTTCAAGACGTGCAAGCAGATGGGCAGGCAAAAAAATGAAGTTCCGCCTGCTCATTTGGATTTTGTGGCCATCCTTCTTGGTGGCCGGCATGGCAGAAGGTCTTTTGTTTACCGTAATAAACCCACAGGATCTTTTATTCTTTGGACATCATCCAGAGATTTCCGATGAAGGTATCTACACTATTGGATTCTTTGTGATTTGGATTTTTTGTGCAGCATCCAGCGCACTTACCGCTTATATCCTGCCGGGTATTGAAGCGCCTGATAGTAATGAAATCGATCGCGGCTTAATTTAAGCGTGCTTTACAGGGATGTCAGCGCTGACGCAGACCGCTCTATCTGGATTCGGAACTCCAGCGAGTTCATATAGACCATCCATATCAATGAGTTTGATATGGCGTTGCTTAATTTGAATGAGGCCTGACTCGGCGAAGCGTGACAGCATGCGACTGACGGTTTCAATTTGAATACCGAGATAGCTGCCAATATCATTACGGCTCATACGTAAATCAAATTCATTATTGAGATAGCCACGCGCTGCTAAGCGTTGTGAGAGACTCAATAGAAATACTGCCAATCTTTCTTCTGCGCGCATTGTGCCAAGAGAAAGTAGGTGACGCTGATCTTGAGTCAATTCTCGACTCATGATTTTATGAAATTGATTTTGTAGGGCTGGAATCTGGCGCGCCAAGTCTTCAAAGGCTTCGTAGCGAATGATGCAAACTTCACTTTCTTCAAGGGCGATTGCATCGGATTGATAGTGACCTTCACCGATGCCATCAAGACCTAAAATCTCACCAGGAATATGAAAGCCGATGACTTGTTGTCGACCGTCTTGAAGACTAAATTCTGTTTTGAGGGTGCCAAAGCGAACGCTATAGACAGAGGTAAGTGGGTCACCATGACGATAGAGGCTTTCCCCTTTTTGTAGGTGAACTCGCTCTTTTACTAAGGTATCAATTTTTGAAACTTCAGTGCTATTGAGGCCTACTGGTAAGCAAAATTGACCCAGTACGCAGACTGAGCATTTGCTGGCTGGACTATCGGTAGGTTTGTAATTCATATTTGATTGGGTCTATAAGAGCAGTTTATTCTATTAATATGAAAATCATCGCTTTCACCTACTTTTTGCCGATTTCATGCTAACAACCAGTCTGCTGCTTGCTGTATTTCTAGGCGCCCTAGTTAGCGGCTGGCACTGCGCTTTGATGTGCGGTGGTATAGCTGCTGCCATTGAGCGACCTATAGCCTTGGAGACCCCTTTAAGAGCTAAATCTGAGCTGTTTTACCTGCAGTTGATTATGCATTTGGGGCGCGTAACGACTTATGTCTTATTGGGCACTTTAGCTGCTGCTGTAGGGGTTGTGGTTTGGCAACAAAGCCTGATTCCTATCCAGCGACCCTTATTCGCTCTGACCTCTCTCATCTTGATTTTTATGGGTATCCGTTTGCTGAGAATAGGGAAGTCAGAGGGCTTGCTTGGAGGTAAATGGCTAAGCGCCAAAATTGCGGCTTACTGGGCTAAATACTTAGGCCGTATGGCTAGCGGCCCTTCACGTTGGTTTAGTGGCATGTTGTGGGGTTTGGTTCCCTGCGGATTGGTTTATAGCGTTTTACCACTCGCTTTTTTATCGGGCGATGTGCTTACCGGTGCCGCTCTCATGTTGGCATTTGGTTTAGGCACATTACCTAATTTATTGCTGATCTCTAAATTTTCCGCAGCACTGACTCAATTTGGGCAATATCTTTGGGTACGCTATTTAGCAGCCTCGCTGCTGTTGATTGCTGGTGGCTTTGGTTTGTATCGCGCTTGGGTTTTGCCTGGAGCGTTGCTAAAGGGCGGTTTCTGTATTTCTTAATCCATTTAATCAGTTCTTAAGTTACTGCCGCTTCTATTCCAGAGGCAAGATCTGGGTAAAAGGAGCCTTGAGGTAGTGAAGCAATAAAGGTGCTGCGCTCTGCCATCTCCAGAGGTTGATGTGCCAGGCCACAAATGATTAATCGAATGTTCCGAATCTTACAAAGATGGGCTAGTTCCATAATCGTATCCATGCCAGAAGTATCAATGTAAATCACATTCTTTAAATCGAGTAATAGCACTTGGGAAGGTAGATTTGCCTCAATTTTCTCCAGAAGTTTTACCGCTCCAAAAAAGATGGCGCCATGTATGCGGTAAGCATCAATTCTTCCTTGTTGATTACTTAGTCCTGGGAAGTCGCTGACTAAAGCAGTCTCACAACGCGACAAACTGGAGATGCGATAAATGAAAGTGATGAAGGCTAGTAATAAACCCACTTCAACTGCGATGGTGAGATCCAAGACCACGGTGAGAGTGAAAACGCTCAAAATAGTAATGCGATAGGGTAGGCGGAACTGTTTGAGATCGATAAACTTCTGCCACTCACCCATATTCCAGGCTACATACATCAAGATGGCAGCAAGGCTGGCTAAGGGAATATTTTTAGCAAGTGGTGCCGCAAATAAAACGATGATCAGTAGGGTGGCCGAATGGACAAGACCAGCTATTGGTGTTGATGCGCCACTTTCTACATTAGTGACCGTACGAGCAATCGTGCCTGTAGCAGGCATGCCGCCAAAAAATGGAATAGTGAAATTGGCGATGCCCTGAGCAATGAGTTCTTGATTGGATTCATGGCGATCATGAATGAGGCCATCAGCAATGCGTGCGCAGAGTAAAGATTCAATTGCGCCTAATAAGGCAAGCGTTAAGGCTGGCGCAACCATATATTGAGCGCTACCCCAGCTAACTGGAATCCATTCAAAAGAGGGGAGTCCCGATGGGATACCGCCAAAGCGACTGCCAATCGTATCTACAGGCAAGTTAAGAGTGCTAGTAATGATCGTTGCTACCACCATGGCCACTACTGTGCCTGGCAGGTGAGATAGCCAACCCAGGCGATTCTGAAATAATTTCCAGAGAATTAATAAAGCCAGACTTCCACAAGCTATGCCTAGTGCAATTGGGTTAAAGGTATCTGCCGCCAAGTAGAGTGTATGAACGGATTGAAAAAACTGTGCAGGCATTTTTTCAATCTGAAGACCAAAAAAGTCTTTGATTTGAGATAGGCCAATCAAAAAGGCAATACCGTTGGTAAAGCCAATAATGACTGCAATTGGTATGAAGCGCACTAGCGTTCCAAGTCGAAACACTCCCATCAGAAATAAAAATACTCCCGACATAGCCGTAGCTAGTAATAAGTTGGGGACGCCATAGCGCTCGACAATGCCATAGACAATCACAATGAAGGCGCCAGCTGGCCCGCCTATTTGAACGCGGCTTCCACCGAGTAGAGAAATAAGACCACCAGCAATAATCGCAGTGAATATTCCGGCTTCAGGCTTTAGTCCACTAGCAATCGCAAATGCCATCGCCAAGGGAAGTGCGACGACGCCAACCGTTAGCCCAGCAAAAACATCCTTTGTGAAAAGCGTGCGGTTATAGCCTGCAAAGGAATCTAGAAGCCGAGAGCGAAAAAACATGGCTATGTCTTAATGAATTAAGAGGTGTTTATTCAAGAGATACGGCTACCAACCCAGTAGGCAAAGCTGGCGCATAAAGCGGTAACAAAGCTACCCCATGCAATATCAATGAAGGCTAGTTGTATTGGAAAGTTTCTGACCACTGCCAAATTAGTGAGGTCGTACGTCATGTAACAAAATAGACCAAACAAGGCGCCATATTGCAGTGCATATATCCATGACTGTTTTGATAGCGCCGGCACTATTACAAAGATACAGACACCTACCGCGTAAAGGAGGTAGAACGCGAGTCCAGCAAGAAGTTTAGGTTCACTGGCCATCAAATCGCCCATCTCATTGCGATAGAGGTTTTTTGCGATACCCAAGAGCCATACCAAATCGATTGCAATTAGGGCAGCTAAAAATGAGAGGTAGATAGCAAAATTCTTGATCAATTTAGTTACCTTTATTCTTTTATAGACTAATAATAGGCATTATGATGGAAAGAGTAGATTACTAGTTCAATTTAAGAGGAGTCAATATGTTTAAGCATTTATTAGTACCGGTAGACGGTTCAGATGTCAGCAAAAAATCCTTGAAGAAAGTAGCGGCACTTGCAAAGGCGGATGGCGCTGCGGTGACCCTGGTATATGTTTCTGATCCAACGCCTCCAATGGTATATTCAGATAGCACTATGGGCTATGGAATTTCAAAGAAGCAGCATACAGAAGCTTGCCAAGCATATGCGCTGGATGTATTTAAGAAGTCGACAACAGCTTTGGGGCTTGGCGCCAAAGTGAAAAGCCTTCATATTGAAAATAGCAATCTATCTGAAGGCATTTTGGCTGGTGCGAAAAAAGCAAAAGCAGATGTGATTGTGATGGCATCTCATAAGCGCACCGGGATTAAAGGTATTTTGTTGGGTAGCGAGACTCATGAAGTGATCGTCCATGCAACATTGCCAGTTTTAGTTCTTGGTTAATTTAATCAGCGCTTAACAAAAAGGGTCCAAGCGGACCCTTTTTTATTGCAACGAAATAAATGCGAACTAAGTAGCCGATTTAAGGAACTTCATTGGTTAGATTTGATCGGACTACCCAGTAGGAGTATTTCTCTAGTGAGCTGTCCGCTCTCGCTATCGCGCATAGACCATAAATCAAGCTGTGTCTTAGAGCCATAAGGATCTACATAAATCCCATTTTTTCGTAATTCAAAATGAAGGTGTGGTCCAGTCGATCTACCAGTGGTTCCTACATAGCCAATTTCTAAGCCGCGTCGTACTTCATTTCCAAGCTCAAGTTCAACGTTGTAATTACTTAAGTGAGCATAGTAGGTATGGTAATTACCTGGGTGTTCCAAAATGATCAAGTTACCAAAGGCGCCGCTGTAGCCAATATGTGCCACTCTGCCATTGGCAACACTAAAGACTGGTGTGCCAATAGGCGCAGCGTAATCAATGCCCATATGGGCGCGATATCGTTGCTTACTTCCTGGCGCTTGGGTGGGGGCTGCTGGCGCAGGACTCTTGCTACGCTTATTCGAAGAGGCTCTGACCATACCAACACCGCGTGAGATACGGCGATAGCTCAATGGGTTAGTCCAGAAGGAGCGCTCAAGAGATTCGCCAGTTCCTGTAAAGAAGCCCCCGGGGATATCATTGCGCTCCATCCAAAAGCCGTTTGCATAAACCTCTTTAGTGTTGGGATCAATAATTTCAACTGCCCAAATTTGCGCCCATTTTTCTCGATCACCAAAATCAACAATCAAGCGCACGACGCTGTTTGTATTCTCGAGCGAATTATTTTCTTCCGGATAAATTTGCTTGATCAGAGAATTTAATTCCCAGACAAGTTCAACAGGTAATTGATCGCTGACTTTGCGTGGATCATATAAAACATCTCTTAGGGGGATGCGAATCTCAGTTAAGCGTTTGGACTCATCTTTTAGATAGTCTTGTTGAATCAGAAAGCCGCCAACGGCTGAAGGTGTAAATGTCCACACCTCCGTTTTACTATCCTGTATGGGACCATTCATGATGCTCAATGAATCGAAGCGATTTCGACTACCAAATGCAACTGCGTAAGGAATGCAATCTCCACGCATGCGGTCAAAAAAAGTTTTGGTCTGATTTTTGAAGAATTCAGAAAACTGGCGGTTATCAATACCAATGCTTGCGGGTAGATTGTTTTCATTAAAGTTGCGTCGTAAGCAGCCTTGAGCAACCCGGTAGTCTAAATTGGCATCGCTATCAAGCATGAGCTCATCCGGAGCTTTGCGCTGAAATAGGGATGGGTTTAGGCTCATGCTGTTGGTTTTTGAGCCAGCGCCTCCGGATTTATCTTTGAACCCAACCTGCTTGGAGGATTGAACAATGACCTTTTGACGGTTTTGGTTGGCGCCTTGGGCTGCAGATGCCAAGCCCGGGGTTGAGCTAAGAAAGGCGCAACCAGACAAAATAATTATTCCCCTAGTGAGCAGGGAGCCAAGGGATGCTTTTTTATTCACCCCTCAATTATCTAATAATGTGAGGGCGAACCCGAATAAATATGTTGTACTGCAGCAATATAAATTCATTCTTGATCTGGGGCTATCTTCAGAACTGCAAAAGCTGCTTTTAGTCTTTCTTCGTAATTCTGCTTCATGATGGCCGCCTCATCGGGAGACCAGTCTCTAAATCCAGCGCCTTTGGCTATGCCAGTTTTGCCACTTTTTACCAAATTAGTGACACAGCTTGGGGGTGCTGAGATATTGGATAAAGATGGGTAAATCAACTCAGCGGCTAGGGTCATTCCCTCCCAGCCGGAAATCTCTTTTTGAGTCATAGGCCCAACGGCCGCATAACGAAAGCCAAAGCTATAACGAACTGCTGTATCTATGTCGTCTGGCGTGGCGATGCCTTCCTCAACAAGTGAAAGTGCTTCACGCATTAAGGCATGCTGAATGCGATTTGCTAAAAACCCAGGGATATCTTTTTTTACAAGCGCTGGTTTTTTGCCGTGGGCGCGATAAAACTCACAAACTTTTTCTGCTAAGGCAATATCCGATCGTTGTCCAGCAACAATCTCTACAAGTGGCACGATATGCGCAGGCATAAAGTAATGTGTATTAAACATGCGGCGCGCTGTAGCTAAATCTTTTGCAATCTCGCTAATCGGAAAGCCAGAGCTATTGCTGCCAATCGGAATATGAGGGGGTACACGTTGATCTAGCGAAGTAAATATTTCACGCTTCAGTTGCAGATGTTCAGAAATCGTCTCAATGACAAGATCTACCCCGGACCAATCCTGCCACTCATCAATACTGCCGCTTTGGAGTTGAGGGTTTGACTTGGGCCATTCTGGATTGATTGAATGTGCGCATGATCGAATAGAGTCTAGGCAGGCTAATGCCTTTTCAGTACTACGCCCAAGGATGACGGTATCGGCGCCGCTAGCTAAAAAGCCTACGGCTATTCTAACTCCCATGGTGCCTGTCCCGATAACAACAACCTTGCTCATTTTTGACCTATTGGATCTGTAAATTCATAAAGGAATGATTGGATTATTCCTTATTCATACTCCCGCCGGCAAATTAAATTCTCGATACAATCAATTTTTGATTAAGGAGTTTAGATGCCGATTATCGAATCCGTCCAAGTTGCTTCAGTGGCAGTACCTTTAGATAAAGTCACCTCATTTTCTACCCGCACTGTTTCTGAGCGTCACTACTGCCTTGTAAAAGTGCGCGGTAAGGATGGTAATGAAGGTATCGGCTTTTGCTACGTTGGAAGTGCTGGTGGAGATATCGCCAAGATTGCTGTGGAGCAATTGCTGGCTCCAAAATTGATTGGTCAAAATAGTCACCGCAGCGAAGGTCTCTGGATGGAGATGTACAACGAGTCCATTCTCCAAGGTCGTGCAGGTGCGGTAATGCGTGGCATCTCGATTTTGGACACGGCCATATGGGATTTAAATGCGCGTTCAGTCGGCTTGCCCTTGCACCAATACTTAGGATCAGTTGTGGATGATCGTGTACCAGCCTACGCCAGTGGCGGCTACTACTTAGAAGGTAAAACACCTGCCAAGTTAGGTCAAGAAATGGAGTCTTACGTAAAGCAGGGTTTTAAGGCAGTCAAGATGAAGGTAGGGCGCCTATCTCCTTCTGAAGAAGAGGCACGCGTGAAGGCGGCTCGTAAAGCAGTAGGTGACGATGTATTGCTAACGCTGGATGCCAATAATGCTTGGCGTGACTTGCCGACCGCCCTTGAGTATGTGCGTCGCTTTGAGGCTTATAACCCCTATTGGATTGAAGAGCCATTCTCTCCAGATGCGATTGATTTACATGCGGCATTAGCACGTCAAACAAAAATCAATGTGGCTACCGGTGAAATGGAAGCAGGTCGCTGGCGCTTTAGAGAATTAATTGATGCTGGTGGCGCTGCTATTTTGCAATCAGATGCTGCGGTCTGCGGCGGCATTACTGAGTGGAGAAGAATTTCTGCATATGCGGATTTAAAAGGCGTCATTGTCTGCCCTCATTGGATGCATGATTTACATGCGCCCTTGGTAGCAGCTACACCTAATGCGCGCTTTGTCGAATTCTTCTTAGACGACCAAGTGCTCAACTTCCGCAGATTAATCAACAAACAACTCACCTTCAAAAATGGGGATTTGATTTTGCATAAAACCCCCGGCTTAGGATTCGAGTTTGATGAGGCTGCTGTGAAGAAGTACGCAGGCAAAGCTGCTTGGAGCAAGATCTCTTAAGGTAAGTCATTGCCAGAAACAATAAGGCCCGCTCAAGCGGGCCTTATTGTTTTTAGGATGAGATCCACCCTCTTATCAGCTGCGCCTTAAGAAGTCCGAGGGTTTAATTTGAAATGGGTAATCGTTTGGGTTATCAGCACCAAACCAAATCCAACAAATCCAACTAAGTCTGCCTCTGTGGAGGGGTAGGCAAGGGCAACGCCAGAGACCACCATGATTACGCGTTCAAAGATCTTGGTTTTCTCAATGAACCAGCCTTGCAGTCCTCCAGCTAAGCAGATGATGCCAACAACAGCTGTAAAGGAAACCCAAGCGATTTGCATCCAGTCGGCTTGCTCTAATGCGCTGGTAGAGCCCATCAAAAGCAAACTCACGCCCGATTTGTCTAATACAAACATGAACGGGACTAGGATGGCAGGGGCAACATATTTCCAGGTTTGCAAGGTCGTCTTATAGGGATTGCCTTTGCAAATTGCAGCCGCCGCAAATGGTGAGAGTGCAGTCGGTGGCGAAACTTCAGAAAGTACAGCGTAATAAAAGATAAACATGTGGGCAGCAAAAGCAGGTACACCTAAATTAATCAAAGCAGGAGCTGCGATCACCGCGCAAATAATGTAAGAGGCTGTCACAGGGACGGCAAGACCAACCACCCAAACTACAAGGGCGGTAAAGATGGTCGTTAGTAAGAGCGAGCCGCCTGCGTACTGAATCACAATCGAGCTAAATTTCAGACCAAGACCGGTTAAGGTGACCGTACCCACAATGAGGCCAGCACCAGCACAGGTGGCGGCAATAGCCAGTACACCGGTTGAACCAGTTGCAAGTGCCTTTGTCAGGTTGGAGTTGTATAGCCCAGAGAGAATCGGTTCTTTGCCTTTAAACCATGCCCAAGGAATGATGGCTGTATCTTCACGCAACATACTTGAGAGGGCTGAGACCACTGTCGCCCAGAATACGGACATGACAGGAGAGAAGCCCATCAGCATAAACACCACAATCGAGATGAGAGAGAAGAAGTGAAACCAATATTTCTTAGTCAGCTGCCAAGCTGTTTCGGAAGACTCAAAGTGAATATTTTTCATGCCATATTTGCGTACATCAATTTCGACCATCACAAATAAGCCAAGATAAAAAAGGATAGTTGGGATGGTTGCCATTAGCAGCACATCTAAATAGGAGATCTTGAGAAAATCCGCAATCAAGAATGCAGCTGCACCCAGTACTGGAGGCGAGATGATGGCACCAAGGCCACCTGCCGCCAAAAGTCCACCAGCAGCATTTTTCTCGTAACCTACTTTATCCAACATGGGGGCTGCAACTGAGCCAACCGTAACGGTGGTAGCAACACCTGATCCAGAAGGGCCGCCGAGTAAGAAGGAGGACATTACGATAGTTCTGCCAACCCCAGAAGATTTTCCACCCATTGCCGCGAATGAGAAATCAATAAAGAATTTTCCTGCACCAGTAAATTGCAAAAAAGCGCCGAAGATGGTGAAGAGAATGATGAGAGTTGCAGAAACATCAACAGCAGTGCCATAGATGCCCTCAAGTGTCATATACATATAGCCTACTAGACGATCAAGATCGTAACCCTTGTGAGTCCAGGGTGCTGGTAAGTAGTTACCAAATAACGCATAGAGCAGAAACAGGACTGTTACTGTAACCAAGATCATGCCATTGGTTCTTCGAACACTTTCTAAGATGAGGACAATTAATGCAATGCCCACCATGACATCGGTAGAGTTAGGCGCAGTATTGCGATCCATAAAGTCATCGCCACCACTCAGAATGTAATACGCGATGGCTACCGAGATAAGTGCGCAGACAATATCCCAAGGCATGAGCCTGTTTTTAAAGCGAGCCGCAATAGGGAAGCTTAGAAATACTAGAAATAAAACCAGAGCAACGTGAATGACCCGTAACTCTTGTGTGGGAACGATTGAATACGCGGCATATAAATGAAAGAGTGACATACCTACAGCCACTAAGGTGATGAACTTGGCCAGTAGGCCCTTGTAGTCATTAGAGTCACCTTCTTCTTGCTTGATAAAGGCGTCTAGTTTTTCTTGGGTTTCGTTATCTATAACGTTTTGATTCATGTCTCAACCTCTGTAATTATTTTTATGCACTACTTTATGGATTCACTGCCGTAAAAGGAAAGGGGTGAGACTGGCTCACCCCCTATAGAGTATCAAATTAATTTAGTTTGACGTTCTTTTCTTTGAAGTACTTGAGTGCGCCTGGATGAAAATCAACAGGGGTTGATTTTGTTTTTTGGTTTTCTAGGCTGACGCTCATAAATTCCTGATGAGTACGCACCAATTCCAATTTGTTATCAAAGATTGCCTTAACAATCTTATAAGCTTGATCGTCAGGCATATTGGCATTGACTACCAAGATATTGGCGACTGCTGCGACTTTATTGTCTCTAGCCATGCCGCTATAAGTAGCCTTTGGAATGGTAGTTACAAAGTAAAGGTTGCCATATTTTTTATTCATGGCAGCTACCTCTTCGCCGGTGTCGACCATCACAATCTTGGTTCCTGGCGTATTGGCTAAGTCAGTTACGGCTGCTGTTGGTAGCCCACCCACCCAGAAGAATGCATCAATTTTGCGATCTTTAATGGCATTAACGGATTCGGCAACGCTCAATCGCTCACGCTTGACATCCTTGTCTTTATCAATCCCAGCAGCTTCCAGTAGGCGAAATGCCATGACTTCCGTTGCGCTACCAGGGGCGCCGGTACTAATACGCTTGCCCTTGAGGTCTTTCATAGACTTGATACCAGTGGAGTCCACTGTCACTAAGTGCATGAGGTTTGGATAAAGAACTACCAGAGTGCGTAAGTCCACTTTTTTGCCAGCAAACTTACCTTCGCCAATCTGAGCATCTTTAGCGGCATCAGCCATCGAAAAGCCGACATATGGCTTACCAGTGCCAATGAGATTTAAGTTATCTACTGAGCCACCAGTAACTTCTGCTGTAGCGGACATTCCTGGAACTTTGCTCGAGAGGACAGAAGCTAGGCCACCACCCATCGGGTAGTAAACACCGCCTGTACCACCCGTTGCGATGGAAATATTTTGAGCGCTCACACTCGCACAAAGAAAGCTAAGCGATAAAGCAATGACTTTAAGTAGTTTCATTGTTGTCTCCTAATTATTTTTTTAGTTTTTTAAATCACAAACCTGGCATGCTGAAGTTAATCGCCTGCAACTCGCTGAGAAGTTGGGCTTGTTGCTCGGCACTTAATTGCATGAGTGGTGGGCGTACTCTGAGCCACTCAGGATCTTTACTGTAATGCGCAACGGCAGTCTTCATTCCTGCAATCATTTGGTACTTGGCGAAAATTCCTCGCACCTGATCTAAGCCTGCTTGACGTTCATCCGCATTAGATTCTGTCCAGTGACTTGCTAAATCCGCAATTGCCTTAGGGTTCACGTTGGCGGTAGCGGAGATGCAGCCAACGCCACCAGCACGTAGGGCGCGCATCAGAAACACTTCGCTACCTGCATAGACGCGGAAGCCCGAAGGTGCTAGTAATTTAATGACCGATTCTGTATAAGCCCAATCACCTGAACTATCTTTCATGCCCACAACTGTCTTTGGATATTCTTTTGCTAAGCGCTCAAGCAAAGAGAGGCTTAAGGTTACTTTGGTGACAGGTGGAATGTTGTAGATATAAACCTGTAATGCTGCGCTACCGACTTTTTGAATTACTTCAGAAAAATAAGCAAATAGGCCGTCATCAGTAACGTCTTTGTAATAGAAAGGTGGCAGCATCAATACGCCCGCACACTGATGGTTCACTGCGTGACGGGTCATGTTCACAGTCGCATCGATAGATGTTGCGCCAGTACCTGGCATCAAGTGCTCAGGCTTTAATCCACCTTCAATTAATGCAGTTAATGTGCTCATCTTCTGTGGAGCGGACATTGAGTTCGCTTCTGAGTTGGTTCCAAAGATGGCTTGGCCAACGCCATTGGCTTCTAGCCATTTGCATTGCTTTAGTAATTTAGGAGCATCGGGGCTACCGTCCGCCTTAAATGGTGTGAGTACAGGGGACAACACCGCAGGTAAGGTGGAAGGGTGCAAGGAAATTGTCATACTAGCTCCGTTGTTTTAATTATTTACTTCCGATGGAAGTGCTTGTTGGTTAAAAAAGGCTTCTAAATTATCTACAGCTAAGTTGGTCATAGCTATCCGCGTTTCCGAGGTAGCGCTCCCAATATGCGGTGTTAACAATACATTATCAAGTGCTAAAAAAGCATGACTTGGGTTAGGTTCATTCTCAAAAACATCTAAAGCCGCACCAGCAATCTTTTTATGTTGCAGTGCATATAAAAGGGCATCCTCATCAACTACGCTTCCGCGGGCAATATTAATTAAATATCCAGAGGATCCCAAAGCCTCGAGCACCGCGGCGTTAATCATTTTGTCGGTATCTGGCGTTGCGGGGCAGGCTAAAAATAAGATGTCACAGGCCTGTGCCAATGATTGAATATCTGGGTGGTGGGCGTAAGGTAAGGATTTTTTATTGGGCCCTGAATACGCTATCTCAACCTTGAAGGGTTCTAAACGTTTAGCAAGATCCTGTCCAATGCGACCCATCCCAGCAATACCTACACGCTTGCCAGCCAGGGTGGTGGTGAGTCTAAAAGGCGCCTTCGACCAGGCAGTGCTTTTAACGTATTCCTGTGCCTCAGGTAGCTGGCGCAGAAGGGCGAGCATCATGCCAATGGCGAGCTCGCAAACCGCATCATTTAAGACGCCCGGGGTATTGCTTGCTTTGATGCCTTGTTCTTTTAAATAGCCTAAGGGCAGATTGTCATACCCAACCCCACAAGTAGCTACCATGCGAATACTGGGGATCTGCTTAAGGAGTTCTTCAGGAAGCTTGGTATTGGAGCGAATCAAGATGGCTTGAAAATTGCCAGCTGGGGGAGGCGCTTTAGGATCTAGATGGTGAAAAGGGGTGAAGCGTCGATCTATCTCTGCCTGCATAATTTCAGGGAAATGGCCGACCTGTAGCACCGAATTGACGGGGATCATGTCTCACTAACTTTTTTATTGAAATAATGACTTCCATTGTAAGAGGATTTTTTAGAAAAAGTCCGCCCCCATTTAGGAGAGTATTCATGTTATTTACCCCAGCAGAAACCAAGGTAGTGATAGTTGGTGGTGGCACGATGGGCGCAGACGTAGCAGCCGTTTGCGCGCGTGGCGGTTGCGCTGTCCAAGTAGTTGAGCCAACGACTGAACGAAGAGCGCTCTTGCCTGATTATTTTGCAAATACCATGACTGAACTTGGATATGAGCATCGCATTCATTTGCTTTCAGTTGCTGGCTCGCTTGAAGAAGTCGATTGGTCTGATATTGACCTTGTGATTGAGTGTGTGCCAGAGCGCTTAGATATTAAGCGCGAGTTATTTACCAAGCTTGAAAAATACGCAAAACCTGAAGCGGTTCTAGCAAGCAACAGTACGAGCTTTCCTATCAGTGAAATTGCTAACGGGCTGAAAACTTCCGCACGAATGATTGGCTTGCATTTTTTTATGCCTGCACATTTAGTTCCTTGCGTCGAGGTGGTGTACGGCGCAAAAACTTCACCAATGGTTGGAGAAAGCCTCTCCCGTTTAATGACCGCATGCGGCATGGTGCCCGTTACTGTCAAAAAAGATCTTCCAGGGTTTTTAGCCAATCGCTTACAGCATGCCTTATCGCGTGAGGCCTTTTCGATGGTTGATGAAGGTATTTGTACGCCTGAAGATATTGATAAGGCTGTTCGTTTTGGTTTTGGCTTTCGCTACATCGCTGCAGGCCCAGCCATGCAACGAGATCATGCGGGCTTAGAGGTCCATGGGGCGGGAGGAGCAACTATCTATCCAACGTTAAACAACTCACCAACAATAGCGAAATGCTTAAGCGACCGGATTGCTAGTGGCAAGTTTGGCATGAAAACTGGCGAAGGCTTTTATACATGGACTGCTGAAACTATTAAGGCGGAGCGTGAGCGTTATCAAGAGGCTTTACGTGCTGGCTTAAAGATTATTCAGAAAGATCTACCGGAAATTAAGTAGCAGAAAGGTAATAAGAGGATAAGGGAAATAAGGCAAGCAGTCTTAAGAGATATCTTTCAGATGTAATTTGGCAAGGTGTGGGGCGAGTCGATAAGTGATTAGGACGATAGCAATCGTCGCAGCCCCACCAAAGACGATGGAGGGTACTAGACCCATCATGCTCGCGGCAATGCCGGACTCAAGTGCGCCTAATTCATTGGATGAGCCAATGAAGATGCCATTAATAGCGCTAATTCTGCCACGCATGTGATCTGGAGTTGTGAGCTGCATGATGCTGCCTCGAATCACTACGGATATCGAATCAAAGCAACCAGAGACAAATAAGAAAAAGGCGCATATCCATAAATTGCTGGAGATACCAAAAGCAATAATCGCTGCGCCAAATCCCGCAACTGAGATCAGGAGATGTTTTCCGGAGTCAGTTAGTATGGGTCGTCTGGCTAGGTAGATGCCTGTAATGACGGCCCCGGCCGCAGGCGCAGCACGCAAAATACCAAGGGTCTCTGGACCTGCATTGAGTACCTCTTTAACAAAGGCGGGAAGTATGGAGACTGCGCCACCGAAGAGGACGGCAAACATGTCGAGCGCCATGATTCCCAAAATGAGTTCATGCTTTCTGACGTAATGAAAGCCTTCTAAAAAACTCTTCAGGAAGTGTCCAGATAAATTGCTCGACTTTTCTTGAACAGCAGTAATAAAGGTAATGCCATACAAGCCGATCGCTCCAAAGAAGGCAGCTAGTAAATAGGTCCATTCAAGACCAGCAAAGCCAATCATGAGTCCACCCAAACCTGGGCCGGCTACTACACAAATCTGAAAGGCAGAAGAGGCGTATGCCGTGTAGCGTGGAAGTTGGTCTCTTGGAATGACTTGTCCAAAAAGCGCTTGGTAAGAAGGTCTTAGTAAGGCGCGGCCAACACCAATAAAGGCTACTGCGGTGTATATCAGTGGTACAGGTGGAGAAAGCCAGCCCAATGCAATCACCGTCAAAAATAAGCCCACTGCAATATGAATCATGCAAGCTATTGCGGCAATCCACTTACGTGAGTGGTGATCAACTGCATGTCCGGAATAGAGTGCGAGTGCAAAGTAGGGGATAAGCTCTGCCAGGCCAATCAGTCCGAGTGAAACCACGCTATTGGTGATTTCGTAGAGATGCCAGCCTACCGCTACCATCGTAATTTGGTAGCTGAGAGTTGCGCCGATGCGATACAGGAGCAGAGTTCTAAAGGCTTTGGCGGGATTCATGAATTCCCTCCATTTTAGTGGAGAAGAGCATTATTCTTAAAGAATGAAGAAAATTATTCGCGTATGGGACTTGCCAATCCGTTTATTTCATTGGTTGTTAGTAGTTTGTATAGCAGGTAGCTTTGTGACTATCAATTTGGGTGATGAATTCATTCAATGGCACGCCTACTTTGGTTACAGTATTTTGACTTTGTTGATTTTCAGAATCATCTGGGGATTTGTTGGATCTACCCATGCACGCTTCTTATCATTCATTCCAAGAAAACAAGCAATTTTCGATTACTTGCGGGGGCGCTCACCCCACGTTCTTGGTCACAATCCAATAGGCGCACTTTCTGTATTCGCTCTACTGTTTGTCTTAAGCATTCAGGTATTTACAGGATTATTTGTTGATGATGAGGTCTCTTTTCAGGGGCCCTTGGCAAATTATGTATCTGGTTCGATATCTTCATTTTTATCGGAGATTCACGAAGGTAATCAAGTGGTAATACTGACGCTGATTGCCATTCACATTGCTGCCATTCTTTTCTATAAGAAATTCAAAGGTGAAGATCTGATTAAGCCAATGATTAGTGGCGATAAAGAAATTGACCCAAGCGAGGAGGCAAAATATTTGCCATCTGACTTGGGTCGGGCCTCCAAGGATGGAGTGCTGCAGCGCGGTTTTGCTTTGGTGTTACTAAGTGTGATCGCGGTAGCAGTGGGTTACTTGATTACGAAGTAACTCTCAATAACAGTAGTTATAAAGGTAGTCACTAAAGCTGGTTATAAGATAGTTATTTCTTTTTGAAATCGTCATGACAACCTTTGCAGGTTGAGCCTACTGCGCCAAAAGATTTCTTGATGCTATCTATATCACCCGACTGAGCTGCTTTATTGAGGTCAATTACCGCTAACTGCATTTTGTCTGCAGCAGCCTTAAACTTTGCGCTGTCTGACCACACTTCAGGTTTTGCTTTACCGCCTTCAGTGCCAGGACCAAAAGCTTGCCAAGGTAAGGTAGACATCATAGTTATGATCTCAGCATTTTTACTCACATCGTCTTTATTATACGGTGCAGCACCTTTAACTACAGCTCCGATTCGTCCGAAATGAGTGTTAATGATCGTCATGACACTTTGACGATATTCAATAGCTTTTTCTGCATTTTGAAATTGAGCAAATGCAGAACCTGTGCCAATCGCTAAAACAATTGCAGTACCTGCTAAAAAAAATTTCTGTAATTTCATGATGGTTCTCCGTTAATCAGGTGGGCAGCGTTGTTTAAGCATATCCCAGACCAGTATTTCTCGCTTAAAAAATCATCCTTAAAGGAGTCATTAGAAGATTGATGATCCCTAAAAAGAGGTTGCTTAGGGGCTCCATCCATAAGGAGCCAATAATTCCTGTAAAGACGAGGCCAAGTACGATGAAGAATCCCCATGGCTCAAGCCGTCCAAGTGCTATTGATTGACGAGCCGGTAGCAGGCTAGCCAAAATTCTGCCGCCATCGAGCGGCGGTAGTGGGAAGAGGTTAAAAACCAATAGGCCAATATTCCACATCACACCTGCTTTTGCCATAGAAGTCAGAAAGGGCTCATCTATGCCAATCCCTTGGATTAGTACCCAAAAAATTGCCCAAATGACGGCCTGCACAAAATTCGATCCCGGCCCTGCCAAGGCAACCCAAATTGAGTCGATTCTTGGATTTCTGAGACGTCCAAAATTAACAGGTACAGGCTTGGCATACCCCACCAAAAAGGGGGATCCCGTCAGAATTAAGACAAGTGGAATCAATAGGGTGCCTACTGGGTCTATATGTTTAACAGGGTTCAGGCTTACCCGACCAAGCATATAAGCAGTGTTATCACCAAATTTGCGGGCTGCATAACCATGGGCTGCTTCATGGATGGTGATGGCAAAAATCAGGGGAATCGCATTAATGGCGACAGCTTGGATAGAATAGTCAGTAATCATGGCAATATGATATCCATAGGAGCTCAAAGTGACTGAAGAAAAGAAACCCGATTCAAAAACCCCAGCAAAAGCGGTTGTAGCTAAGCCGCCAGCACGTCCACCCGTTCCAAAAGGACCCTCGGGACCGGCAGGAAGGCCTCAGGCAGGCTTTGGCGGGGGAAAAGGCATGATGCGCAAGGCCGGACGCGGTCGATAGTGGATAATTACTCTATTCATTAATGTGTTTACAGAGGATTTAGCAATGAACGAGTGGCATAACGAATCTAAAGAAGAAATCAACAAAAAGATCATTACATTGGTCGTGATGTTGGCAGGCGCTACCAGCTTGGCTATTTTGTTTGCCTTAGTTGCGGCTCACATAGGTTACGTATTCGGTTAATCTGCATTAATGACTAGCCATCGCCAACCTGCAATATTTGCTGGCCATGGCAGTCCAATGTATGCCATAGAGCCCAACCGCTACACAGCGGCTTGGTCGGCTCTTGGAAAATCCTTAAAGCGTCCTGACGCTATATTGGTGATCTCGGCGCATTGGGTAACTCGAGGCACCTGGGTTACTGCAATGCCAAAACCAAAAACGATTCACGACTTTGGCGGCTTTCCACAAGCGCTATTTGATATTCAGTATCCAGCACCTGGCAGCCCTGCCCTTGCGGATCGCGTACAAGAATTATTAAGCGTCTCTGTAGTGCTAGAAGAAAATGAGTGGGGCATCGATCATGGTGCTTGGTCTGTTCTCAAATATATGTATCCAGAAGCTGATGTACCAGTAGTGCAATTGAGTCTCGATGGTTCTATGACGGCGCGTGAACACTACGAGCTTGCTAGGCAGCTACGCCCTTTGCGTGATGAGAATATCTTGATCCTCTCGAGTGGTAACGTGGTGCATAACTTACGCACGATCCATTGGCAAGAGGGTGCCGAGCCTTATCCTTGGGCAATAAAATTTAATGATTTTTTTGTGTCAGAAATGTGTGCCAATCATCACGATTCTTTGATTGATTGGGAGGGTTATGGTGATGTAGCGCATCTTGCTATTCCAACTGCTGAACACTATTGGCCTGCTTTATATACCTTGGCTTTACAAGAAGAGGGTGAGCAAGTAAAAGTCTATGCAGATGGAATCGAGATGAGTTCTATTGGCATGCTGGGTTTTTCAATTCAATAAAGAGTCGATTATGTGGCTACCTATCTTTGCAATCTTCTTCGGTGCGGGCTTCGGTGCTTTATTAAGGGCAGGTTTTAATTACGCCACCGTAGGGATGGCTTCTTCACTGCCATTGGGCACTTTTATATCGAATATGGTTGGCGGATATTTAATCGGTATTGCAGTTGCATTCTTTGGTAACAATCCACATCTTTCTCCCGAGTGGAAGCTCTTAGTAGTTACTGGGTTTTTGGGAGGTCTCACTACTTTCTCAAGCTTTTCAGCTGAAGTAGTGGGTTTTATGCAGCGCGGTGAATTTACCTGGGCTTTAGGTACAGCGCTACTAAATCTTGTTGGTTCACTTGTGCTGACCTTCTTGGGTATCTTGACCTACCAGGCTCTCAAATAAAATTGGGGGGCACTAAGCCCCCCAATAGCATTCAAAATTGAATTCTTTACTCCGGCTTGATATTGGCTGTTTTTACAACAGCACTCCATTTGGCACTTTCAGCTTTAATCAGGCCAGCAAATTCAGCTGGGCTTCCTCCGCCAATCTCATTGCCTTGAGAGAGCATGAGCTCGCGTAGTTGTGGATCCTTAAGTGCTTCATTTGCAGCGGCATTTAATTTATCGATGATAGCTTTTGGCGTTCCCTTGGGCGCAATCAAGCCTTGCCAATTGAGAACTTCAACCTTGGGATATCCTGCTTCAGCAAAAGTAGGCACGTTCGGTAAAAGAGGAGAGCGTTTCTTGCTAGTAATAGCAATGGGGCGTAACTTATCGGCTTTGATGCTTGGCATCGCTGAATACATTTGATCAAACATCATGGTGACGTTACCGGCCATTAGATCGGTTAAGCTAGCGGATCCACTCTTATAAGGTACGTGAATCATATCGATGCCGGCGCTTTGTTTAAAGAGCTCACCGGATAATTGATGGCTTCCTCCAATGCCGCCTGATGAGAAAGTGAGAACACCCGGCTTAGCTTTGGCGGCCGCAACAATTTCTTGAACAGTTTTATATGGGGAGCTTGGGTTAACCACCAGTACTAGAGGCCCTTTTTCAACCAAAATGATGGGTGTGAGATCTATTTCTGGGTCGTAGCGCAAGTTGCCAAAGAGTGTTTTATTAACAGCCATGGGCGCGAAGTTGCCCATTCCAATGGTGTAGCCGTCCGGAGCGGCTCTAGAAATGAATTCTGTACCAATGTTGCCGCCAGCCCCCGGTTTGTTATCGACGATGATGGGTTGCTTCAGAATGACACTCATTTTTTGGGCAATCTGACGACTACGTGAGTCTGCGCCACCACCGGCACCATAAGGAACAATAAAATTAATGGGTTTGCTGGGGTAGTTGTTTTGCGCAAAAGCGCCGGCAGAAAATAAGGTGCTCAGACTTATTAAACAGGCTGAAAAGTTCTGAATGAGTCGCATATCTATCCTAAGAAAAATGATTTAAATAAAACCCAGAATTCCTAAAGCGCCGCCAATTGCAATGAGGTAGAGCGGATGCCAGCGTGTAAACAAGGTAATAGCAATCGTGCCAAAGGTCAACAAGTATGCGGCTGTGCTGCTATTAATCTGGAGCGCTATTCCCCAAGCCGCAGATAAAACTAAGCCTACCGCTAAAGCGCCGGCTGCCGCTTGGATGATTTTCTGCTTCCGAATATCCTGCATACCCATAATAGAGCGCTGCAAGAAATAAATCATGATTGAGGATGGCCAAGCAATTGCTAAAGTGGCAATTGCTGCACCAATCACGCCGCCCACTTTCCAGCCAATCAATGTAACCGTCATGAGGTTGGGCCCGGGCGCGGCCTGGGCAATGGCAAAGTAATCGGCGAAGGTTTGGGAGTTAATCCAATGCTCTTGATTTACCGATAACTCGTATAGTGTGGGGAGGAGCGCATTAATACCTCCAAATGCCACCAAGGAAAAAGCGGACAGTTTCAGAAAGAGACTGATGAGAGTGCCCATCATGCTTTAATCTTCTTCCATGCTAAAAAGAAAGCCAAAGGCGAGGCAAGTAAAACTACCCAACCCAGACCTAAATGAAAGTAGGTTGCAGCCAATACGGTCAAGAGGATGACGGACAGCATGGGTGGGTATTTCAGTTCTGAACGCATCATTTTGAAGCCGGTGCTTGCAATTAGACCTACACCTACTGCAGAGATACCTCTTAGCAATCCCTGGACAATCGGCATATAGCTGTAATGTTCGTAAAGAATACCCAGCAGAATGACGATAGCTACAGGTCCCAACATTAAACCGAGTACCGCGGCAAAAGCGCCCGGCACTCCGGCAAAGCGACTGCCTACACAAACACCGAGATTGACGATATTGGGTCCTGGAACAATTTGGCAGATCCCCAGCATGGCACTGAACTCTTCAGCAGTTAACCACTTCTCTTGCTCAACAAGCATGCGGCGCGCCCAAGGGAGTACGCCGCCAAACCCAGACATCCCGATTTTGCTAAACCCAATAAAGAGTTGCTTGGGTGTCAGTGTTTTAGGCTGGGATGACATCTTTTAATAGAAATCGCTTACTGTGGTTTAAAAGGATGTGGCACAGGTTTATTTTCTAGCCACGCTTCTAGTGTTTCGGTAATACCTTTTGAGAAAGTTGCAAAAATAGGTTCTGCAATAAATCCTAGGTGCGGCGTTACGAGAAGATTTGGGGTGTTGCGAAGTGCATCTTTTTCTGGAAGAGGCTCTACATCAAAGACATCGACCGCTGCTTGACCTGGTCTGCCTGCGGTCAAGGCCTTTTGCAGATCCGGCATATTAATGAGGGCAGCTCGTGAGGTATTGATGAGAATAGAGTCAGGTCGCATGAGTGCTAATTGATCCGCGCTAATTAAACCTTTAGTTCCGGGGCCGGCCACTAAGTGCATAGAGACGACTTTGGAAGTTTTAAGGAGTTCATCAAGACTGACCGCCTTTGCATTTTCAGCGGCGGCGCGTTCAGGCGTCATGCGAGGGCTCCAAGCAACCACTTCCATGCCAAAGGCAGCGCCAACACGCGCTACACGACTACCGATAGCGCCTAAGCCCATGATGCCTAAACGTTCGCCAGAGAGCATTGGCAGTAAAGACAAGGCATCACGCCAGCCACCAGAGGCAATGAGTTTATTTTCTTCAATAAGACGCTTAGAGGCACCCAGGATTAAGGCCCAAGTAAGTTCTGCAGTTGTTTCTTTGGAAGGTCCGCCAGGAGTACATGCCATGGGGATATTTCTAGAAACTAAGGCTGATGCTTCAAGGGTGCCATTGCGTTCACCAGTAAACATTAAGAACTTGAGCTTGGGTAAGCGTGCAATCATCGCCTCATTAAAAGGCGAGCGATCTCGCACGATAGCAATTGCATCAGCATCTTTGACTGCTTCATATAAGGCCTCATCTCGAAGCGGCTCATGATGAATGGTGAGCTTAGCCTGTTGATCTAATTTTTCCCAATTGGAAAAACGGCGCAACGCACGCTCATAGTCTCCGAGAATAACGATATTAGGTAATGAGGCCATGGATGAAAATCTTTCAGTTGAATATTAGTCTGGTGTACAAAGGCTCAGGATTTGCTTGAGATCAGGCGCTTGTCCTAATTTCCAGATTGCAGAAATTAACTGAATCGTTTTCTCTTTGCCAATTACTGGCTCTGCCAAGCTTGTGAACTTTTGTTCCAAGTTAGCATCACTCATTGGGTTCCCTACTGAGCCAATTGCATTCTTCACGAAGATATGTACTTCCTTACCATTCTTCAGGAAGGCTTTTACGTCTACCGATGCTTCGCTAATGGAGGTGTCGGTAGTGGCATTTACTTTGGCGCGCAAGGCTACAACATCTGGGCGGTTCACGATGTCATCGGCATATTCACCTTCGCCAGCTTGACCAAACATCAAACCTACGGCACAGCCGTGATATACGCTGAATTTACCTTCTAAACCATCTTTAGGGGTTTTCTTGCCGGTAAGCTCCAGCACTAGTGGGTGAACGCGCAGTTCAATACGTTCTACATCTTCTGCATTAACACCTTGGGCGCGTAATTGAGCGCAGGCATCAATGGCTGGGTGAATCACAATGCCGCAAGCAAAGGGCTTGTATGTATTTAAAGAAATCTCAAAAGACTTTCCTAGGGCGCGATCAATTTCTGACCAGTCGCATTTAGTAGAAACTGTTTGCATGTAGCCCCGTCCAGCTTCAAGCGCTTTGGGGCTTGCAGTAAAGCCATGTTTGGCTAGCAATGCAGAAAGTTGACCTGCACGTGCAGCGCCACCAGGATGAAATGGTTTAGTCATCGTGCCAAATTGCTCGCGCATACCAACCGGTTGTGAAGCAGCAATGCCCAGGGCCATAGTAGTTTTTTGTAGATCAAGACCCATTAAGCGAGAGCATGCAGCAGCAGATCCCAGCATGCCAGTGGAACCAGTGATATGCCAACCGCGATGGTAGTGGTCTGGATACATTGCGTTACCAACACGGCAGGCAACATCGATTCCGAGAACGAGAGAGTCAATGATTTGACGACCATTGGCACCAATGTGCTCACCTAGCGCTAGGATTGCAGAAGCTACTGGACCTGCCGGGTGGATTACGGTCTTTAAGTGGGTGTCATCAAAGTCAAATGTGTGGGAACTGATGCCGTTAATCAGTGCAGCTCCGCCCATATCGACTTTGTCCTTACGACCAAGGATGCTGGCTTGTGGCGCTGGCTGAAATTCACGGATAGCAGCTAAAGAGGATTCAACACTCTCGTGATTAGCTGCGCCAATGGCGCAACCAAGCCAATTTAAAAATGTGCGATGAGCCTCATGCTCGACTTCCGGAGTCCAGCCTTGGCTTGGATGAGCATTAACAAACTCAGCCAATATTTTAGTAACTGGCGGTGCATTGAGATCGGCTGCTGCGGCAATAGCATGAGACATATAAAGGTTCCTATAAAAGAGTGGAGTGCTTAATAATTAAAATTCAAATATATAAATTCAGAAAGATTAGTCAATTTCAATATTGCGGTCTTTAGCAACCTTGGCCCAGCGAGCAATATCTTCCTTAATGTAATTGGTAAATTGAGGGGGCGTCATTGGCATTAGGGTCATCGCTTCATTAGTCATTTTTTCTGAAAAGTCCGGCAAAGCAAGAACTTTATTTAACTCTGCATTCAGTTTGGTGACGATGGCAGGGGGTAGATTTGCTGGACCTACTAGGCCGTACCATTGCTGACCATCAAAGCCGTTGTAGCCCAACTCTTTAAATGTGGGGATATTGGGCGCAGCTGAACTACGCTTAGAGCCAGTGACTGCTAGGCCGCGAACACGATTGGTATTGATATAAGGAAGTGCTGCAAATAGAGTGGGGAACATCGCTTGGGTTTGGCCTGCTAATAAGTCCGTATATGCTGGGCCTACACCACGATAAGGTACATGCACCATAAATATTCCTGCAGCTAGCTTTAGTTGCTCCATACCTAGATGGGTGAGTGTGCCCGGGCCAGCAGAGCCGTAACTTAACTTAGCAGGATTCTTTTTCGCATAATCAAGAAACTCTTTAAAACTCTTGATTGGCAGATCGGGATTAATGATGAGTACATTTGGAGTTGCGCCAATCATGCCAATCGGCGTGAAATCTTTTAGAGCGTCATAGGGTAATTTGCGGACGGCAGGATTAGTGCCATGCGTCCCAACATAAGCAATCATCAGAGTATAGCCATCAGCCGGCGCTTTAGCAGTTGCTTGCGATGCGATGGATCCACCACCACCACCCATATTCTCAACAACAACCGTTTGACCAAGTGAGCGAGAGAGTTTTTCCGCAACAGCACGCGCAATATTATCGAGTCCGCCACCAGCAGCTACTGGTGCAATCAGTTTGATGGGTTTGGTTGGGTAAGCAGGCGCTGCACTTTGAGCTTGTGCATTGCAGTTGATTGCCACTCCCAGAAATACGAAGAGAAGGGAGGATAAAAAAATCGGCTTTTGCCGATTAATTACTGTAGACATGTCTCGAGTCCAAATTATTGTTTTATGAAATTTTGCAGCTTGGTAATTCTACTATTGATGATCCCAGCCCTATTTAAGCTGAGCTGGCTTTGAGCTTTTTCCGAATGGAGTGTTCTATGGGGATGGAATCCAGGTTGGGCTCTAACGCCTCGCGTTCATCAAAGACAAAACAACTGCCTTGGTAATGTGCAGAACCGACCTCCTCAAAGTATTTCAAAATACCGCCTTCTAGCTGATAGCTATGCTGCATGCCAATCTCACGCATGTACAAGCCAGATTTTTCACAGCGAATGCCGCCGGTACAAAAGCTGACCAGCGTTTTATCTGCCAACTCATCTTTATGAGCAGATATTGCCCCTGGAAACTCGGTGAACTTGTCGATATTGAAATGCAAGGCATTTTCAAAAGTGCCGTAATCAACTTCAAAGGCATTGCGGGTATCTACCATCACCACGGGGCGACCTAAATCATCCGTACCTCGATCTAACCATTCCTGTAATTTTTTCGGGCTAATGAAGTTGGCGCGACCCTCCTCTGGACGAATCGCTGGATGGTTCATGCGGATAATTTCATTTTTCAGCTTGATGAGCATTTTTTTGAAAGGCTGCTCTTCAGACCAACTTTCTTTAGCTTGAAGCGGGGTAAAACGAGGATCGGTGCGGAGCCAGTCCAGGAATGCACGTAACTCATCTGTTTTGCCGGCAAGAAACATATTGATGCCTTCCCCGGTCAGCAAGATGGTGCCCTTTAGTTGGTGAGCATTGCACTTTTCAAGCATTTTGGCGCGCAGCTCTGTCAGGCCATCTAGGCTGACAAATAAATAGGCGGCAATATTTAGAATCGACTTCATTTTTCTCTCACTGGGCTACAAGAGCATTATCGAGCAAATGGGCCGTGGGAGTGTTAATCTTGAGTTCTTATTTATAGGAGACAAATCCATGCAGGATTTAGCGAAAATGGCTAAAAAAGCCTTTAAAAACAGAATCTTAGCCGCTTTGGCGGTCTTGGGCGCAAGCAGTTTTGCTTTGGCCCAAAACGCGGGTGTTGGCATATGGCCCACCCAAAAGCCGATTCGTTTAATTGCGGTGTTTCCGCCGGGTGGCTCAGTTGACCAGGTTGCCCGTGTATTGGCACCAGCTTTGCAATCAGAGCTCAAGCAAAACGTGATTGTGGAAAACGTTGGCGGCGCCTCTGGTGTGATTGGCACCTCTGCAATGACACGCTCAGATCCAGATGGATACACCTTTGCGGTGGTATTTGATACCCATGGCGTTAATCCAAGTCTGAAAGATAAGCTTCCCTACGATTCTATTAAAGATATTGCGCCAGTAATTTTGGTTGGCACATCACCAATGGTCTTGGTTGCTAGCAAGAAGTCAGGCATCACTAGTTTCAAGCAGTTGGTAGACCTCTCTAAAACGGGCAAGCAATTTAGTTATGGCTCTATTGGTATTGGAAGTCTTGGACACTTAGCGATGGCTCGCCTTGCTAAACAGGCTGGCTTTGATTGGAATCACATTCCCTATCGTGGCGGTGGCCCTTTGATGCAAGACGCTTTGGGCGGTCAAGTTGAATTGGCTATAGGCTCTGAGTTTTTAGTGAAGCCCCATGTAGATAGCGGTGGCGTAATTCCATTGGTCATTACTACGGCTAAGAGATCACCATCTCTCCCGAATGTACCGACGATTTCTGAAAGTGGCTTCCCAGGCTTTAGTGCTCCAGCATGGTGGGCAGTATTGGCTCCAGGCAAAACTCCTCCAGCAGTTATAGATGCGATGAACAAGGCCTTGAACAAAGCTTTGAAAACACCAGCAGTGGCTGAAAAGTTCAAAGCACAAGGCATTCAAATTGTTGGCGGCACCCCTGCAGCTGCCCAAGAGTTTATTGGTAAGCAGATTGGTATCTGGGGTAAGTTTGTTATTGAAAATAACATTAAAGAAACTGCTCAGTAAGCGGTATTAATAAGAACTATTAATCAGAAGCATTAATCAAAGGTATTTATGTCAGAACGTTTAATTCCGTATCAACCCATGGATTTGGCTGAGCCAGCTGAGTTAGTTGCAGCCATTCGCAAGAGACGTGGGGGCCAGTTTATTAATTTGGACCGCATGCTCTTGCATAGCGTTCCTATCGCAGAGGGCTGGAATCACTTCATTGGGGAGATTCGCAATAACCTTTCTTTAGATCCTAAGTTGCGTGAGTTAGCGATGTGTGGGGTAGCTGTTCTCAATGGCGCTGAGTATGAATTCTTTCATCATGCGCCCCCATTTAAGAAGGCGGGCGGCACTGAGGAGCAAGTTCAAGGCTTACGTCTTATCGGCCAGCCAAATTTCCCAAAAGAGTTGTACTCGCCATTAGAGAATGATGCTGCTGATTTAACTTTTCAAATGACGCGCAATATCAAGGTGGATCCTGACTTGATGAAGCGTTTGCAAAAAGAGTTGGGAAGCACGGATACCGTTGAGTTAGTAACCGTAATTGCTGCTTACAACATGGTTTCTCGTTTCTTGATTGCGCTTGACGTTAATCCTGAAGACCATCCTCCGGCTTAAAGACAAAACTTAGTCAAAGCCAAGTCAAGTCAAAGCATTCATCAACATGATCCGAAATATCCAAACCATCATTCCTGGCATTGCCACTTCTGATGGTGCGGGTGTCAAATTGCGTCGTAGCATTGGTGGTCAAAATCAAGTTAGGCTTGACCCTTTTTTGATGCTCGATGAATTTTCTTCTAATGATCCGAATGATTACGTAGCAGGTTTTCCTGCGCATCCTCATCGGGGTTTTGAGACTGTGACCTACATGCTCGAGGGTCATATGTTGCATGAAGATCATCTAGGCAATCAAGGACACCTCAAAACAGGCGGCGTTCAGTGGATGACAGCGGGGCGCGGCATTATTCACTCTGAGATGCCTCAGCAGGTAAGCGGCGCTATGCGTGGCTTTCAGTTATGGATTAACTTGCCCGCTAAAGAAAAGATGAAGGCGGCTGGGTATAAAGATATTCAAGTCGAAGACATCCCCAAGATCACATTAGCCAACGGCGGCTCAGTAAAAGTCATTGCGGGTACATGTAGTCAAGACGGTAAAGAGGTGCAAGGTCCGATTCAAGGGATTACCACCACACCTTTATTTTTGGATGTGCACTTGCCAGCTAATGCTCAATTCGAGCACCTTGTTCCTAAAGAACTCAATGCCTTTGTTTATTTATATGCAGGCGATCTTGAGGTAGGGGGTCCAATGCGAGAGATACCAAAACAAGCTGCAGTCGTACTTGGTGATGGTGATCGCCTCAAGGCTAAATCAGGACCTGCGGGGGCACAATTCATTGTTCTTGCAGCCTTGCCACTGCATGAGCCTATCGTGCAGTATGGCCCTTTTGTCATGAATACCCGTGCGGAGATTGAGCAAGCTATAGATGATTATCAAAACAATCGGTTTGTGGTTTCATAGGTGACTCAACCAGCAATCCTTCAGTGGGAAGATGAGGGGCAAACCCATAGCGCCAAGTGGCACTCAGAAAATGGTATCGCGCCCCATAAAAAGATTCAAATCGTTGATGACACTCTGACGGCTGACGTTGCTTATCGCCTGGCTTGTGAAGGTACGGCGATGCTTTACAAGGGCGACTTTCAGAATGCACGACAACTATTGCAGGCTTTAGTTCGAAGGGTAGATAAGCCTTCTAAGAAATCCAAGCGAGTTGACCGAGTCGAAAATGAGAAAACCAAAAGTCCTCTAGATACATTCAACCTTCATCGCCTTGCTCAATCACAGCGTGCTCGTATTTTAGGGATGATTCTGATACAGGTAAATGCTGATCACAGCATCTCATTAAGGCGCGCTCCAGATGTTGCCAAAGCTTGCTCTGAATCTTATGGAGAGCAGGCTGCACCTTACATCATCTCGCTGCGTGAACTACTCGGTGTTATTAGTGCTCATGAGTGGCGCAAGACAGGTGTTCAAGTTCTCACTAGAGATGATGAAGAGGTCCGCATGCATCCTCACTATGGGGTTTTCTCTCCAGTGCGCAGTGAGTATGTTGATTTAGTGCTGAAAGCTCCGCTGCCAAGTGCAATCAAGCAAAGCTCTCTAGCCTTTGATATTGGTACGGGCACTGGAGTTTTAGCTGTTGTTTTAGCTTTGCGAGGCATTCAGAAGGTCGTTGCGACCGATCTTAATGATCGAGCAATTACTTGTGCAAAAGAAAATATCGATCGCCTAGATCTACATTCCCAGATTGAAATTTGTAAGGCCAATCTTTTTCCTGAAGGCAAAGCTGCACTCATTGTCTGCAATCCGCCTTGGCTTCCGGCTAGACCAAGTTCCTTACTAGAGCATGCTGTATATGATCCTGAGAGTCAGATGCTAAAAGGCTTTTTAAGTAAGCTCAAAAATCATTTGCTTGATAGTGGCGAAGGTTGGCTTATTCTTTCTGATTTGGCTGAGCATCTGGGTTTAAGAACAAGGGCTGAGCTTCTCAATTGGATTGAGCAAGCGGGTTTGAAAGTTATCGCACGTTTGGATACGAAGCCAACACATCAAAAAGCATTTAATAAAGCAGATGCTTTGCATGCAGCGCGATCTAAAGAAGTGACATCACTTTGGCGTTTAGCTTCAAAGTAGTAACACATTAAATAGCCCTACAAGTCCCGTCCCCATTGGGGTCATGGTTGTTTGTCACAGACATCCTCCTTAAAATCCTGAAGAGCAATAGTTCATTACTGCACGTTACGTCGGTAAAAGGACTTGAGCATTTCTCTTTTTTCTTTTAAGGAAGTCATTTGCCCTGTAGTTTGTTTGCTCGAAATGGTTTTCTCATTTCAGGTGTAGTGATCTCTCATGTATTGGTTTTGTTAGGGCTTCTTTATGGATCTCTTGGCAGAGAAGCATCATCTGCACAGGGAGTTCTCATGGTGAACCTGGTGGGCGAACGCGCAAACTCACCCAAAAGCAACAAATCCTTTGCACCACAACAAACCACTTCACTCCCGGGTGCAAAAAGTGCAAGCCTAATTCAGGTGGATGAATCTTCTGCTGCAACTGGTATCGAGGGTACAAGCCGTCTGGCGGTTGGTGTGGCTAGAAAGGCTATACATAGCCCTAAACCCCATTACCCATTGGTAAGCAGGCAGCTTCGGGAAGAGGGTTTGGTTGTGGTGAGGCTCTGTGTAAACCAGCAAGGTATTGTCGGTGATGTTGGTATTTCCAAGAGCTCAGGCTTTCAGAGCTTGGATCACTCGGCTCTTAATGCTTTAGCAAAGTGGAGATTTGACCCCATTGCATTAAATTCCACCAATCTTTCCGAGCAATGCTTTCAGACCCCCATTCAATTTACTTTAGAGGGTTAGCAGATGAGTCAGAAAAACACCTCCGTCTTGATCCCGATTTACGTTCGATCCCGCCATCTTTTGCCGAAAACGATTTCTAGTGAGGCTCTATTGGGTGAGATGAAGCAAATTCTTATTTTGCATGAAGGACATTCATATCAATTGCGGATTACTAAATTAGGCAAGCTCATTTTGACTAAATAGAAATTCAATTAGTTACTAGCCAGCAAGAGCATTTTCATATGCATATAGCCAGCGATTTTTTGTTGTTATCACTGGAGATGGTATATGAAGCATCAAGAATTTTTTTGTTCTAAAAATAAGCTTGCCTGGATTTCATCGCTGGCATTTTTGTATGGAGGCTCATTTTCAAACTGGGTCAAGGCTCAAGACATTGACTTACCTAGAATTGATATCGTTGGTCGAGAGGAAAACGCCCTGAGCAAAATTCCTGGAACAGTCGATGTCATTAATCAAAAGATGATGGAGGAGCTGCAACCTCAATCATTGCAGGATGTATTGAAGACCATTCCTGGTGTCAATGTTCGTGGGGATGAAGGTGGATTAGGGTCCATACCAAATATTGGTATTCGGGGTTTAAATCCGAGTCGCAGCTCTAAAGTACTGCTTTTAGAGGATGGCGCTCCAATCCAGCCATCACTATTTATTTCTAACGCTTCCTATTACAGTCCGCCGGTTGAACGCATTGGTGGAATTGAAGTTTTAAAAGGAGCTTCAGGTCTAAAGTATGGGCCATCCAATATTGGTGGGGTGGTGAACTACCTGAGCAAAACACCATCACAGGGTTTTAAGTTAACTGGCAAAGTTGGTAACTATGGGTATCGTTTGGCAGAGATTGAGGCAGGGGGAAGGTCCTCGACAAATGGCGCCATTGGAGGAATCAACTTGATTCAAGCTGAATCCAACGGATATCAGGGAAATGGTTTCAAGATGTATGACATTCTCATGAAGGGCGGAATTGAAATTGCCCAGAATCAGTGGCTAAGCTTGAAATACACTCACTACGATAACAATATCAATACGTCGTATGTGGGTCTTCGCCCCACTCAGTATGCGAACCGCATGATGGATAACCCGGCACCTAATGATCGTTTTATTAACCAACGAAATGCCGTAGATCTGAATCACTCGATTGAAATTAATGCAGATACCAAGATCAATACTTTGCTGTATTGGAGTAAGTTGAGTCGGGATTACTGGCGACAAAGCATTTTGAAGCGAACACAAGATGCGACTGTTTTTAAGCCTTGCAATGTTGGTACCGAATGTTTGGTTGGTCGTAATCGCGAGTTTCAGATGCTGGGCTTAGATTCGCGAATCAGCCATGCTTATAAGGCATTTGGTATTGCGAATGAGGCAGAGCTTGGTATTCGCTTGCATACTGAATCTCAAATCAATCAGCTCTCAAACTCTAAAACTGTAGCCTATTCTGGTCGCATTTCTTATCATGAAGAGAACAAGGCGAACTCACTGGCAATGTATGCCCAGAATCGTTTCTTGTTAACAGAAGACTTTGCTGTAATACCTGGCGTGCGTGTTGAAAGTTATAACCAGACTCGCTCGAATGTCATTACCGATAAGATAGGAAGCGCTAAAAATATAGAAACTGTTCCGCAGATTGGCGCAACCTGGCAATTGATACCTCAAGCTCAGGTATATGGCAGTATTTACAAGGGATTTGCTCCAGCACAATTGGCAACAGCGATTGATGACAAGGGGGTAGATCAGCAGCTGGCACCAGAACGCTCAACCAATATGGAATTAGGTTTACGTGGTCGATCAGGGGCTTTCTCATACGACTCTGCAGTTTTTAGTATGGACTTTAGCAATCAAATCGTAAATCAAAGTTTGGCTGCAGGCATTTCTAAAGCCAACGGCGGCAAAAGTTTGCATCAGGGGGCTGAATTGGCGCTGGCTTATACGCTTGGCTATGGCTGGGGTATTAACGGCAATGCAACCTATATCCCAGTAGCCAAATTTGTGGGCACTAGCTCCTTAGGTAGGGATGGCAATCGCATTCCATACACACCTAAGCTGACCTCCAACTTAGGTATTAGCTATGAAAAGAATGGCTTTAATACATTGGTTAGTCTAAATTATGTTTCTGCCCAGTTTGCCGATTCCGCAAATACTGCTATAGAAAATACCATTGGCACTTTAGGTGAGATCCCTGCATTTACAACAGTAAATTGGAGCGCTAACTACGCTATCAATAAAGACTGGAAAGTATTTGGGGTAATCAATAACGTGTTCGACAAGCGATACATCTCCAGTCGCAGTCCTGATGGAATATTTGCTGGAGCACCACTCAATTTTCAGGCCGGTATGAGCTATCAATTTAATTGACACGCATCATCTATTTAGTTTTTGATCAAAGAAAAACGCCACCCTCGCAGGTGGCGTTGGACTGTTACATAATTCAAAATGGTGGAGTCGGCGTCTACTTAACCCAAAGATATGCCTTGTGAGGCTTTGGGTCTTCCTGAGTAACTATGTCCTTGCTATTAAAAGCCTGCGATAGCAAAAATCGGCAATAAGTACCAACTTATCTGTACCCAATAAATCCAAGACATTACTTTATCAACCTAGACCTCTTACGGCTAATCACGCATTGTGTGTGGGGAAGTGTGGGGAAGCGACTTTAAAGGAGTATTGATGAAAACTGGATTTACGGACCCCTATATTAAAAACCTGCGTGCTGCGGGTAGGTATACAGATTTAGTTACAACGGGCTTAAACTTAAATATTAAGAGGAACGGCGGTAAGTACTGGGTATTCCGTTATTTATTGGCTGGGAGGCGTCGAGACCTATCGTTGGGCGTTTACCCTGATGTAAGCCTAAAAGAGGCACGTAAAAGGGCTGTAGCCTGCCGTGATGAGTTATCTCAAGGCGGAAAACCAATAGCCTATTGGAGGCACAGTGAACCCGCTATTTTCGATAAGCCGCTATTCAAGGACTACTCCAAGCAATGTATTGAAAGCAAGAAGCCCTCAGCCTATTCGGGCGCGAACATCAACATTGGGAGCGCCATTGGCTAGCGCAGGCAATCCCATGGATCGAATTGCCCAGCATCTAGGAAATATGGGGATATAGATAGCTGTGAATTACATGCCACTTAAAACTAGTGGCGTGTAGACATAAATGTCTTTAGACACCTAAATCGCCTCATTTTGTCTACAAAACTGCCGATATAGTCATTTTTCGTCAACAACTTAGCTTATATCGTGAGGATCAAGCAATTGATGCTGTGAGGGGTTGTCTGTAAACGCGTTACAAGCCTTCATTTTTTCCCAAAGATTCGGGAAGTTCGAATAATCAAATCCAGCAGTCCAACGCCAGGCGCGAGTCATGGATCGGATAAAAGGACTGGGATCATTATTTTGAGACAGCGCTTTTAATGGCAGTAAATATTCCTCACGATAAGCTGTGGGAATAATGATGCGAGAGGCGGAGTGTTGAGTTAAGTATGCATTCATCGTGAGGCGCGCAGTTCGGCCGTTACCATCCATAAATGGGTGTACTTCAGTAACTACAAACATCGCCATCAATGCGCGCGCAAATGGATCTTCCAGTAAAGCGACACGCTTGAATCCTTCGCGCAAAGTACCTTTTACAAGCTCTGGGTGAACAAAAATGGTATTGCCCGCTTGGTTAGTTTGCTCTTTCCATTCGCCTGGATTTTTATCTGGACGACTAGAGAGTATTTGGAGATTACATTGCAAAAGCCATGCTAAGAAATCATCTTCATCTTTTGGGGGCTTAGAGCGAAAGGGTTGCTCCATGATTGCTTTAAAGGTACCAAGTACATCATGTGAATCTTCATTTCGCTTTGGAATGATTTTCCCATCGAAAATAATCTCGGAGGCCTCTTCGACGGTGAATGTAGTTCCTTCAATGTAGTTCGAAAAGTATGATTCAAAGAATGCGAAATTAAAGGCGCTTTTACCCGTTTTTGCCTGATCTTCAATAATGGGAAAAGGTTTTCTTAATGCAGAAAACAAAGTTTCGAAGATCTCAATGCGATCAGGATCATAAGGCTTACCAGCTGCGCGCGCTAATGCATCAGCTGCCCTTAAAGAGCGAGCCTTACCAGTTTGCATTAAGGCTGAAACAATCGTGTTCAGTGTTTTAAATTGAACCTCTAGACCTAATTGGGGGGCAATAGCTTTAGCATCATCACGTAGTGCATTGAGCTTATGTTCACCACGAATAGTGCATAGCTTACTTAAATAAGACTCAACCCAAGGGCGACCCATAGTGCGAAGATCTGAGCCTTTGCGGCTATAGAGATTCTCCAGTAACCGCCTAGCCTCCGAGGATATAAAGAGTTTTCCATAAGGGGTATCGTTTAGCGAATCTTTGTGCGATTGAACTGCAGGAGGACCTGGCAAGATATTGAGAGTCAGCCCCGGAAATTCTATTTGACGTGCTCTATTGCCAGATACTAAAAATACATTGCCGCTATCATCTGGTTTACAAAGATGAGCAGAACGGTAAGCTATTACAGAGCCTGGATAAAGATATTCGGTAATTTGCCGCCAATTGGGCCGAATGATTTGTTCGAGCGGGCTGGTGATGTCGCTGGTGTAAATGCCGCGATAAATTTGACGCAAACGCCCAGACCTAGCCAAGCGGGAAATTCTCTGGGCATTGGTTTTGTCTTCTCTCGAACTAAAAAGCAAGAGGGGCAGCTGGTCAACAGAAGTGCTCATAGGGCCTCAATTTATCCATTAATGTCAACAACTATGTATATATTATAGTTTAATGTCAACAAAAGTGCGTATAGAATCAAAATAACCCTATTTTTAGGTATATAGATACGGCTATTTCAAAGCCTTGGCATCGTTTACCAGTTGATATATCCGATTGTGTCTGCGAAGGATTTCAAAGAAAAGCCTCAAGGTATTGAGAGCATCAACATCTGCTCTATGTGGACTGCCTTCAAATTGAAGCTTAAAAGAACCCAGACCTGAGGATAGACCGCCACTGGGTTTTTTGCCCATGGCAAGCATGTGCAGGCTATACCAAGTTTTGACATCGATCCAGCGACGACCAAAATGGGGAAAGCTGATACCTCGATCTTTAAATTCAGATTTCAGTTCAAGTGAATCGCCACCGCCCCAGGTAATGGGATTAACAAAGCAATTACGCGTAGTAATAATTTCCCCAATTTCTTTAGCTACTTGTTCATGTGGAACTGAATAGTCAGAAATATCCTGATTGCAAATGCCCGTTAATTGGGTGATGAACTCAAAAATAGGCTCTTTAGGATCTAAGAACCATTTATACGTAGATAGGGATTGATTGACATAGTCATGGTAATTGCCAACGGCTATGCCGACCTGAATGATCTTTGGATTTACTATGGAATTATCTTGGGCATTATTGAGTTCTAAATCAAGCGAGAAATAGTTTTGTTCTTGATGCATTTTTGATGAACGCGGTTTTTAGTAGTGTGTTGATAATGTAGAGTCCCCCAAGGCTAACGTCAATGCCAAGCTCGATTCCTTGTAAGACGTCATGGTTAATTTATTGACTACACTAGATCTCAATATCAAGATCATCATGGCGACATATCTAAATTATGAAAATTCATGTACTAAGTGATTTGCATTTAGAATTTGCTGACTTTTCACCTACATTAAATGCGGCAGATGTTATTGTCCTGGCCGGTGATATTGGCCTGCGCTCAGAGGGTATAACTTGGGCTAGAAAATCGTTTCCAAATCAAGAGATTATTTATGTGGCTGGCAATCATGAGTTCTATGGCTCCCAGCGTGGTCATGCCATTGAACGGATGAGGAACGCATCCACTGAGTACGGAATTCATTTTCTAGATGATGATGTGCTGCAACTACAGGATCCTACATCAAATACTCCCGTCCGCTTCTTGGGAGCTACGTTATGGACTGACTTTTTATTATTTGGTCAGGTTCTAAAATCTAAATGCCTATCGTATGGCGAGCTTTACTTAAATGACTTTAGAGCAACACGCGATGGAGGAAGAAATTTTTCCCCGAAAAAATCGATTCAATTACATGAAAAATCATTGGCTTGGCTCCAGCAGGAGCTAGAGAGCCCATTTGATGGCAAGACGGTAGTGATTACGCACCATCTACCCTCAATGAGCTCAGTTGCAGAGCGCTATAAGCAAGATTTATTGTCCGCCTGCTTTTCTTCGGAGTTGGCGCACCTCTTTGGCAAGATGTCTCTATGGATTCATGGGCATACGCATGATTCCTGCGATTATGAAATGAATGACACTAGGGTGGTTTGTAATCCTCGCGGTTATGTTCGATCTAACCACGCCGAAAACCCAGAATTTAATCCATCGCTTATTGTTGAAATCTAGTTTCCTAGCAAGATCTTCTCAATAAGTGATTAGCCTTTAGCTAGAGTCTTGATTAATTCAGGACTACAAATATCATCAATGTGTCTAAAGGCCCGGGAGATTCCTTCAATTTGATCTGCAGGAATTCCAAGGCTTTCGAAGTGTGTTTTCCACTGCCTAGTTACTCGCCATACACGATCGATAATGGAGCTTGCTTGCTGCACAGATAAACCAAAGCGCTCTTTAGCCCCATAGGCATTATCTAGGGTTGCTAGCTTGCCTTGAGGTCCAATGCCTAGATGTTGATAGCGTTCACTTGCGATGACTGCATGTGGCATCACATCATAGAGTGGGCTTAGGCTCCAGCCTTTAAGCTCCTGGTTCCATAAGAAGGCATGATTGCGTAGATGATCATCATCGTTACTGACAAAAAGGTTAAAGATCATGCGTGCATATAGTTCTTCTACATCTGATTTGACTGTTTGAACCAGGCAATATCTGCGTATAGCATCTGCAATATCCATATAGCTTTTTGTATTGGACTCTGATTCGTGGCAAGCAACGAGTGTGAGGGCACTAATCACATGATGACGAATTTCTACTGAGCGAGCTGAAGCGGTCCAAGAGCGATCAAAACGTTTGACCATTAACACCTTTTTCTTGCCAACTTGCTCTAATTGAGTTTGCGCTACATTGAGGCCAGCTAATTCTGCAAGTTTGAGGGTGGCGTATTCAATGCTTGGTACATCTAAGACTCCATCAGTGTTGCCTGGGAACTTGGCCATCCATAAAATATTGTCATCATCACGTACGCTTGCCTTTGGGCGCATACCCCCTAGGCCGCTACCCACAATCAAAATTCTGGATAGTGCTTCTGATACTGGCAAGCCCGCCTCAATCTTCTGCGCACCCTCGAGTACGTATGACAGATTGTGAATACTTTCGTGAGCAGGGCGCTCCTCTTGATCTAAAGAAGATCGAATGTCTAAAGCCCCAACACGATCACTGCCTGCTTCGACTAGATAGGTTGATTCTGGCAGGCTATTAGCTGGAACCTTAAGCCTAGCTTCAATCACTCTTCTTCCCCAAGAATCAGGAGCAGCATCACGAATTCCGCCAAAAGCTTCTAGACCATTTGGTGGAACGAGGCGCTTGCCTTTGATCTCGCTTTTATTCTTAAGGCTAAGGGCGACAGGATCAATTTCCTGTGCATTGCCCCTATCTAGGTAGCGCAGGCCATAAGCAAATGAAGAGGCAATAAGTCTTGAGCCTTCCTCATCTACTTGTAGTCGTCCTGCTGGTACAAATTCACCATCAAGATTGGCAAAGACAAACAGGTCTTTAGTTGTGTTTGCCATCAGAAATCAAGCGCTTTCATTTCAGCCGTACTTAAGTCACGGACGCGTTGAGGGCGCGAGCGACGCTCCAAGGCAGCGATCGCAGGATCATTGCCGCTTAAGAGTTGCAATAAGGTCATGCCTGGAGCGATTGCATCTAAGTAACGTAGCAGTGCGCCAATGGCAACGCCAGGATCACCCTTTTCAATGCGTTGGGCAGTTGCACGAGACAAGCCCGCGCGAACCGCAGCCTCACCTTGGCGAATATGACGGGCAAGGCGTAAGGACACTAGGCATTGCGCTATTTCAGCGGATTGGCCAAGTTGCTTTGATGCTAGAGATAGCTGTTGATCTACGCGCATAGTTGCCTCATGCTGTTCATTAAGTACAAGGCACTAATATACCTGTTTAAACCTGATTGGTCAATAAAAATGACTCATAAATAAGTCCTTAAGTGAATTAATGACTTATTTATGAGTCATTTAATAATTTAAACTAGTAGAATATAAGCGGTCTATTTGCGTCAAGGGCACCTTGGTCGGCGGCATGTCAATAAAAATGCATATATCACGCTATATTGAGTCAATATGTCAACAAAACTGCACATAACTGGCTTTATTGTCAACAAAACTGCATATTGCAGTTGAATTCATATCTTTTGGGCTGTTTAGCAAAAATTGCCTAAACGACTATTTCGTAAGAAAAAGTGAGGATATGTTTAAAAACGTAGGAATCTATTGAAATATGTAAGAAAAAGTGTGTAAATATGTGTAATCGTAAGAAAAAGTGTGCATATGTAAGAAAAAGTGTGGGAAAATAGCCATTCGAACGAAAAAGTGGGCTTAAGGGAAATATGGGCGATATAGGCTATTCACAGGTAAAAAGTCAGCTTGATCTCAGTGCTTTTGACCCACTTGTACCTGCACGCCTTGCCTCGGTAACCAGTGTAACGCCCACCCAGGGCGCATTGTTGATACCCGCAAAGGTAGCTCCCAAAGATGATCGCCCACTAAGCCACCTGTTGTTTGCGCTAAAGCATGAAGGAGTTAATCTCCAATTGTTATCGCAGGCCTTAAGAAAAATCCCAGCCCAAGAGATGCTGGCCGCAATTAGCGAATCGCCAACAGGCGTTTACATTCGTACAGCTTGTTTTTTGTGGGAAGCCTTTAATAAGCAAGAGTTAAAGGGTGCGCCAGTAATTACGGGGCCAATGGTTAATTTATTTGACCCCAAAAAATACATTACAGGACCAAGCATACGCAATGCCAAATGGCGAGTTAACTTCAATGGCTTGGGTTCTTTGGATTACTGCGTAACTGTTGAGCGAACCACACGTATTAATAGTTTGCTTGAATCTAATATCCTCCAGAAAGCAAATGAATTTCTATTAGAACTAGGTGGGGCCGCATCCGATAGGGCAATGTCTTGGGCTTATTTAAGTGAGACCAAAAGCTCTTTTGAGATCGAGCATGAGACACCGAGTGCCACGAAATCGGAGGCATTTGTAGAGCTACTCAAAAAAGCCCACCTGACTACCCAGTTAGATGAAGAGTACTTTGTTGGCTTGCAAAATACCGCCATTACCAATCCTTTGGATAGAGCGGTTAACTATCGCCACCAACAAAACTGGTTAAGCAGTCCATTGCGTGGTGCTGCTGGCGTAACGTATATTCCACCGCCACCTGAAATCGTTAATGACTTGATGAAAGGTTTGGTAGATTTTGCCAATACCGCACCAAAGCAGATCGATCCTTTAATTGCTGCTGCGATTGTTTCCTTTGGATTTGTTTTTATCCATCCATTTATGGATGGCAATGGGCGCTTATCACGCTTCTTATTTCATCATGCTTTGTGCCAGTCGGGTGCTTTAAAGAATGGCTTGCTATTGCCAGTATCTATTGCGATGAAGCGCAATGAAGATTTATACCTAGCTGCTCTAAAGAGTTTTTCTGAGCCTGCTCGCAAGCGCTGGGAAGTCATCTGGATTGATGGCGATGAATATCAAATGGTATTCAAATCAGATGATTCCTTATATCGTTATTGGAATGCCACTGCCTGTGTTGAGTTTGGATTGGAGATGGCCAAGCAGGCGCTAGAAAAGGACTTAAGAGAAGAGACTGAGTTCTTGGCAAAGTACGACCTCATTTACCGCGCTATTGATGGGCAGTACGACATCAGAGGCAAAGATCTCAATTCATTAATTCTGGCTTGCATGGAGCAAAACGGAAAACTATCGGCTAACCGTCGTAAGAAATTTACAACAACAGTACCTGAAGAAATATTTAATGCTATTGAGGTTGAATATGCGAAGGTAGTGGGCTGATTCAAAAATCCTCAGAGTAATTCTGTCAAGGGCACCCCAAAGGGGTGGCTTGCGAACCCTTGACGGCCACGATTAAAGTAACGCTCTTTTATGCCCAAGGTGGCAGAAAGACACATTGGGCATAAAGACACAAAGCGAGTTCATTTAGTAACTCAACAAAAACCCCACAAATATCCCGAGCCTATATCTACCGCCCCAATAATTGATCTCAGTGCTTCACGCCTATGCGTTAAAGCTAGAGTCGCACCTAGTAGCGTAGCAATGGATGGGTTCACGCTCCATCACCAGGTATTGAAGCCACCAATTTATTAAATAACTATTGATGGGGTGGCATATGCCAATTTCAAATACAGACTTGCAAGAGTTAGCTAAGGTTTCCTTAGATGAGTACTTGCGTAATCTACCGGTCGATCAAATCGCTGTAGAGAGGCCTTTCCTTAAAAAACTGATGGAAGGGCGTAAAAGCCTATTAGGCGCAAAGCAGAACGTAGTCGAGAACATCCGCAAAGAACACGGTAGTAACTTTAGCTGGGCCTTTGGAGAAGAGACGGTTAAGTTCAATAAACGCAACACCACAGAGCAGGCTTCCTTCCCGTGGCGCAGAGCGGTTGATGGTCTCTATATTGACTATGACCGACTCTTTAGTAACGGCATCAAAGTGCGTGAGGGTGGGGCGCGAGGTTTTCAGCTGGAATACAACGAGCGCGTACAACTAATCAATCTCTTAGATGAGCAGCTCGAAGTCTTAAGAGAAGGCTTTCTGAATAAGTTGGACTTAGAGCTTCACCGCGACGGCTCGCACGGCGCCGATGCGGTGGTTGGCTTAGATAGCCTTGTCAGCTTAGCGCCAGATGCCGGTACGGTAGGCGGTATCGATCGAGCCAAGGCAAGCTACTGGCGTAACTATGCCGTTAAAAACATTGCCTCAACATCGCCAGGTAACTTGGTAGGTGAGATGGAGACCGCATGGCGTCAATGTATTAAACATGGCGGTAGCCCTGATTTCATCATCGCAGGTGGTAAGTTTATTGATACCTATCGTAAGCAAGTGACGGTGACCCATATCGCTGGGTCAGGTGAAACCAAGTACATCGATGCTGGCGTAGGAGCAGGCGTAAATACAGGTCTAGCTTTTAAAGGTGTTGAGATCATCTGGGATCCGCAGTTTGATGAGCTTGATGCCATGGCAAATCGCACGGTGGAGTGGAGCAAGCGTTGCTACTTCTTAAACACTCGCTTTATGAAGCTGCGTGATGACGATCTAGACATTGTTGCCCCAATTCGCCCGCACGACACGCTAGCCATGTATGCCATGGTGAACCTACGCTGTGCTTTATCCATCTCACGAGCGAATGCCCATGCGGTATTGGCTATTCAATAAGGAAAAGCAAATGAATACCAAAGAACTCATTCATAGTGACTTCCAAATTAAAGAGGTGGAAGCAGTCGTACGCAGGGATGCCTTCACAACCATCCATGTGTATGTGCCGCCTTATGAGACCAATATCCTTCGCAACCTCTTTGGGCGCGAGAACGTCACTGTGTTCGAGCGCCCATCAAAGACCACGATTACACCAGAGCAAGAATACGACCGTCTCTGTGCCAAGTATGGGCATGAGGTCGTAGCCAAAGTCTTTGGTGAGGATGATGGTGATCGCCTAATGGGGATAGTGGAAGAATTGATGAAAGAAGGTCAGCTTCCACTACAAGAGAAGGCATTGGAAGGAGCACTTGAGCAAGCAGCACCTCATCAAGAGCCACTAGAAACCAAAGGAGCCAAGAAACGCTAGCAGTAGGGAAGGCCACCGCTAGCTGCAGGTGTTTGGGTGCGGCTGCGGGTGTTGAAGTAACCATGGTGTGTGGGCGCGCGTAACTGCGCCCCACTGCCAACACCAATTAAAAGCCTAGGCGGTAGTGGGGCGGTGGACTTCCATATCCCAAGCATCAAGAAAAGAACTTATTACATGCTTCCAATCATCACCTCTCTAGTGCAAACCTTGGCCGTCAACGGCCTTGGCTTACTTGCGGGCGCAGTCCAAGCCAAAGGCAAGGAATTCATTGAGAGCAAGATTGGGGTGAGAATTCCCGACAATCCTAGCCAGGAAGATCTAATTAAGCTCAAGCAGCTAGAGATTGAGCAAGAGCAGTTACTACTGCAATACACCCTCAAACAGAAAGAGCTTGAGATAGAGGAATCGAAACTTCTTGCAGAGATGCATCGAGCTTCACAAGACAATTCCACTAATCGTTGGCAATCCGATATGGGTAGCGACTCTAAGCTATATAAGAGCATCAGACCGGGAACACTGGTTTATATCCTCACGGCATATCTCTTATTTGCATTGCTCTCAGCCATGGGTATAGATATCAATGAAGCCTATGTAAAGCTTCTGGGCGAATGGGGCCAGCTAGTCATGCTCGCTTACTTTGGTGGTAGATCAGTTGAGAAGATCTTTGAGATGCGTATGCATGGATCAAATAAAAAAGAAGAGCAATGAGTGGTCTAGTAAAGAAGCAAGCTGCATTCTTGATCGACGTTAGCAGACTGATTCAGTTTGCAACTGCTGAAGGGTGGGTTATTACAGGAGGTGAGCTCTGGCGTTCACCAGAGCAGCAAGAAATCTACTTTAGGACAGGCAGATCAAAGACCATGAATAGCAATCACCTAAGACGCTGCGCCATTGATCTGAACTTCTTTTGGAATGGAAAGCTAATTTGGGATAAAGAGCTAATACGAACTGTAGGTGAATACTGGGAAAGCCTAAGTCCGAAGAATAGGTGGGGCGGGAATTTCAAGGTCTTTGTAGATGTTCCACATTTTGAGAGGGAGATTGAGAGCTAAATGGAGGTGATGCATTGAGTCAATGGAGTGATTATGAGTAGTGTCTAGATCTCTAAATAAATGCATTCAAAAAGGTAGAGAAGCTTTTGAGATGATTTTTTTGCAAGAATCTATTGTGAATTTGATCAAAATATTCCTTAGATGCAACAATAGTGGGATTGGATTTGGAGTAAGTCCTATTTTTTCCTTTATCTGCAATCATTTTTCTTAGATACGCCAAAGAGAATTCAATGCGGCTCATATTTTTATAAGGTGGAAGCTCTTCAGGGTCATTAATTAGTACATCAAAGAAGCGACGATACTCAATGAGAGTTACATGGTTAGGATTTCTGGGACCTAATTTCAAATTACCAAGCGCCCATGTTTCAAAACAAAAATATTGAATAACTATTGAATAGTTGAGGGCGCTAAACATGTGATCATGAATTGCTGACTCAACTTCAGTGAACTTATCTTCAAGCGTTTGCTCTTCAGCATCTAAAATTACAACTAGTTTTACAGGATTTAGATTTGCTCCTATATCGGCTATTGCATTCACAACTATTTTTTCATATTGCGGGTACCCGCCAGCACTAATGATGTAGTAATTGTCTTTCTGAAGTAAGTGTGGGTAATCTACTAGATTTAATTTAGGGTTGACAAACTTAATCCAGTTTTGGTAAACAATTTTTTCTACCTGGCCTTCGACAACGACGTAGTAGTTCATTGAATCTTAAATTCAGGATCGTTAATTAGCTGTAAATACCTTTCTTGTTTTGACTTGCTATATCTATCCATCAGAATTGCACCTTTAGTTGTCGAGATGGTGGATCCTTTTCTTGTAAAGACGATCCAGTCATTTGTTTTGATGCCATTAATTAAAGCTGGGTGATGGGTAGTTATTAAGAATTGGCGCTCTTCGCAAAATTCGGATAAGAATGATGGTAGAAAATTAATTGCATTCATGCCCAACGAATTCTCATATTCATCAATCATATATAGAGAGGATTTTGGGCTAGTAAGAATGTCAGTAATAATAAGCAATACTTTAATCATTCCTGATGAGATATCGGTGAGAGGAGTCGCCTTAGAAACATGTTTTTCTTTAATTAAAACTACCGCTCCATCAACTCCAATATGCGGCATTACTGAATTACTTGATGCAACAATAATATCCTCTACAAATGGAAATACAAATTTGTATTGATTCAGTATTTCTTGAAAAGTTTTTTTACAAAATTTATGCAGAAGATATAAATTTGTATGTAAATTAAATTCATGCTCATATAGTGAATGAGCAAATAACTTCTTATCTTGAAATTTTTGAATAATCCCCTTTGGGTAGGCAGATATTGTTACCGCCAAAACTAGATCTGATCCAGAAAAAGTCCTTCTTTTTATTTGTGTGAGTCCATTGAATGCATTTTTAATAGAAGACTCATCTTTGTATACGTTTATACCGCTCAGGTTGGAGGATATTTTTGGGGCGGAAGTACCGTTAAAGATGTTATTTGATAGCGTTCTCTCGAATATTTTGGATTCGGCGTTTTCTTTAGTCCCGCTGTAAAGACACTCATAAGTTATTGCTGCTTTTGACTCAGAGTTTTCATCAATCTCCTCCGCTTCAAATAACCATGTATAGGTTTTTTCATCATGACTGAAAACCATCTTCCATTTTCCGGTTGATATTCCTCGGCCGCCAACAGCCATTGAGGCGGTATTGAAAATCATATTGAAAAGTCTAGTTTTTCCTGATCCCGATTCGCCGACCATCAAATTTATCTGCGAGTTAAATAACAGGGAGTTCATCACTAGCTGTGATTTGGTTGGATCCGAAAATTCAAATGAAATTAGTTTCATATATGCGGGGGTTTAATCAGTCTTTAGCCATACTATATGGCAATTATAAATTTGACAATTTATAAGCAGTCAAATATCTTTTTGTATTGAAATTAGGCTACCTTCTTAGATAGCTCAATAACCTCAGCTCCATTCTGCGTATGGGTTAGTTTTTCGCCCCACCACTTATATAGCTCAACCCTCTGGGTAAATCGCTCTCCACGATCATAGGCGCGCACCACTTCATTCCCATGCGCATGATCTAGCGCTAACTCTACAACATCCTGCTCAAAGCCGTTATCTCTGGCAAGTGTAGAGAAGGCGCTACGCCAGCCGTGTGGCGCATGCTTGCCTGCCATATTGAGTGTCACTCGATATGCCTTCTCAAGACTTTCTCTACTGATGTATTGATTACCAGTAGGCGAAGGAAATACATAACCTCGTCTGCCAAAAAGTTTCCCCCATGCCTTTAACTCTGCAGTGATTTGTGGGCTCAGAGGAATTCGGTGATCACCAATACGCGTGTGATCTTTCATCTTGGCTCGAGGTATTACCCAAATCGGAATATCTGCATCAAGATCAAACTCTTTCCACTCAGCTTGCACGACGTTACTAATACGTGTTGCACTAAATGCGAGAAGGCGATGAGCCGCTCTAACTGATGGTGAGAGACGTGCGGCATCTGCAGCACGTAAGAGGGCGCCTAAAGAATTCCAATCCAGTAATGCAGGCATCCGTCCATTGGTTTTCTTTCGAGGAAGAATTTCCTTCACTGGTGCAGCAGAATTACCCTCACACAAACCTTTTGCCTGTGCATAACGAAAGACACCATTGAGATGCTGCAAAATTCTTGTGGCAGTTTCTAGAACATCTCGTTTATTGATGGTCTCAATTGCCTTGGCAATAACGGATGGGGTGATGCTTTCAATAGGAAGCGCCCCCAGCGATTTATAAACATCTCGCTCAAAAGCCCTTTTGGATTTCGTGAAGTGGGTTGCACTCCATTCTTTCTCTTTCATGGAGAACCATTCTTCAGCTACAGCCTTGAAGGTGCTATCACTTTGAGATGCGGCATTGGCTCTATTAAGGCGCCTGGAGATGACTGGATTCTGGCCTTTGGTAAGACAGGCTTTGACCTCGTTTAGCTCTAGTCTTGCTTGTGCCAAGCTGTTTTGTGGATACCCGCCTATGGAATAACTTTTTTCTTTGCCTTCGATGCGATATTTGATGCGCCAAATAGCAGTTTGGGTCTGGGTGATAAGTAAATTAAGGCCTCGGCCATCTGCAAGCTTGCTGCCTGGGGCTGAGCGGTTGATGAAGCTCTTGATCCCTTTATCCGTAAGCTTTCCAGAAATACCCCCAACCATGTTTTTGACCCTGTTCGATTTTGCTCCGATACCCCCAATAATACCCCCAGCGTATTTGGATACAGCAGAATCTAGAAAGACCACAATGGGCGTACAGCCCTTTATCTACAAAGAAAAACGCCACCCTAGTGGGTGGCGTTAGACTGTTACGTACTTCAAAATGGTGGAGTCGGCGGGAATCGAACCCGCGTCCGCAAATCCTCTACAACAAGTTCTACATACTTAGTCATATCGTTTAATTTAGCCAGCTAGGCACAGATTGACATGTTCCACGCTGACGATTCACTAAGTTTTCGAATCATTCCCCGTGACATGAAATGATCTTATCTCTTGTATATGACCCTGATCTAGCTTGCGCTAGCTGACCCAAGAGAGAATCAGTTCAGGGGCAACCGCAATTAAGCGGCTAGTGCGAAACGTTCGTCGTTTGCAGTTATTACATTCCCATTGATTTACGAGATAACGGGTCCTCGGTATGCCCTTGATGCTTTGTAATCCACGTCGAAACCATGTCGACCCCAGAGTTCATGCATAAGAAACCCTATTTTAAGGCCGCCGACCTTAATTTGCTTAATATCTTTTGGCTTATTCCCTATTCGGGAAGATGATTTGTAGTAATTCGAGCGGTTTATTGATGATGTAATCCGCCCCCCAGGCTTCAGGCGGCTCTTTGCAGCCACAATATCCGTAAGCGGCTGCCACAGTCTTCATCCCAGCTGCTTTGCCTGCGAGAACATCTCTAATATCGTCTCCAACATAGATTGATCTCATGGGGTCAATATTCATCGATCTGGTGGCATGCAGAATAGGTTCGGGATGTGGCTTGGAATAAGGGGTGGTGTCTCCAGAAACAGTAGAAACAGCGCGCTGGCGCAGCCCCATCAGATCTGTCAGTGGGTTGGTAAAGCGCTCACTTTTGTTGGTAATAATTCCCCAGGGCAACTTTGCTTCATCCATTTGATCGAGTAAACGATCTATTCCCTCGAACAATTTGCTCTCCACTAGCAGTGCTTTTTCATAATTACTGAAAAACTCATCTCGCAGTGGGATGAAATCAACATGATCAGGAGCAATTCCAAAGGCTCCTTCTAGCAATCCACGGGCGCCAGCTGAGGCGTAAGGGCGCAGAAATTCATAAGGCTTAGGCGCTAGATTGCGTGCAATCAGCAATTTATTGGTTGCTGCCACTAAATCTGGTGCGGTATCGGCTAGCGTGCCGTCTAAGTCAAAAAAGATGCCTGCATAAGGACTTGAAAGATTGTTCACTGTTGCATTACTTTCGAACGGCAATCATGTAATTCACATCCACATCTTCACCTAGGCTGTATACCTGGGTAAGTGGGTTGTAGCTCATCCCTTTCATGCCAAGCATGTCTAGGCCTGCGTGACGCGTAAAGGTCACTAACTCGGAGGGCTTGATGAATTTAGCGTATTCGTGAGTGCCCTTTGGGAGTAGTTTCAGAATATATTCAGCGCCAATAATGGCGAATAAGTAGGATTTTGGATTGCGATTCAGCGTGCTGAAAAATAAAGTTCCACCCGGTTTACAGAGTTTTGCGCACGCACGCACTACTGATGCAGGGTCAGGAACGTGCTCTAGCATCTCCATGCAAGTCACTACGTCATATTGTTCTGGCTGCTCATCAGCCAGAGCTTCAGCTGAGATAGAGCGATAAGTAAGGTTTGCGCCCACTTCTAATGCATGTAATTCAGCAACCTTTAAGGCTTTCTCTGATAAATCAATACCAGTGGTGTCTGCACCTGACTGAGAAATAGACTCAGCCAAGATGCCACCACCACAGCCGATATCCACGACTTTTTTGCCTTCTAAATTCACAAAGGATTTAATCCAATTAAGGCGTAGCGGATTGATTGCATGGAGGGGCTTAAATTCGCTATTGGGATCCCACCAGCGATGGGCTAGGGCGCTAAATTTGGCGATTTCTGATTGGTCGACGTTCATATGGGTTGGCTAATTGTGAGGCAATAGAAGAAGTCTATGAATATAGCGGAAATAAAAAAGCCCGCTAGAAGCGGGCTTTTTTACAAGTAAAGTGAATTACTTAGCTGCTGTACCAACAACTTCGATGTCAGTACGGCGGTTCTTAGCGCGGCCTTCAGCAGTTGCATTTGATGCAACTGGATTGCTCTTGCCTTTAGATTCTGTGTAGATACGGCTACCGTCAACACCCTTGCTTACGAGGTATGACTTAACGGATTGCGCACGACGCTGACCGAGGGCCATGTTGTATGCATCTGTACCAACGCTGTCAGTGTTACCTACAGCGATGATTACTTCTAACTTGATCTTGCTTAAGTCAGCAGCGATCTTGTCCAAAGTAGCTTTACCTTCTGGTTTCAAGTCAGACTTGTTGAAGTCATAAAGTGTGTCAGCTTGTAAAGTGATCTTGCTTTGGCTAACGCCAGCAGGAGCAGCAGCAACCAATGCACCATCACAACCTTTAGCTGCAGTAGCAGGTGTCCAGTTGTTATCGCGCCAGCACAATGTGCCATCGCCGTTTTTCCAATTCAAGCCAGAGCTGTTTTCCCAGTTATCAGAAGCAATTGCTGCAGAAGCAGAAACAGTGATAACAGAAGCCAGCAACACTTTTAGGGTTTTGTTCATTTTTAGTCCTCAAAAATCTCTTTTTTAATTAAAGTCAAACTTAAATGTAATTCGCCCTACCTTGATGCAAAAACTGCAAAGCGACACATCTCAATTTCGTACAAACTGACAGAATCTTAGCATAGGGCCTACCTGTCATCAAAATGATATTATTTCTAGATGGAACAAGCCGCTAAAGAAACACTACCAATATCCCTCGAAGACGAAATGCGGCGGTCCTATTTGGACTACGCAATGAGCGTCATAGTCGGCAGAGCCCTGCCAGACGTACGTGACGGCCTCAAACCGGTTCACCGCCGGGTCTTATTCGCTATGTATGAATTAAACAACGATTGGAACCGAGCTTACAAAAAATCTGCCCGTATAGTTGGCGATGTAATCGGTAAATACCACCCGCACGGTGATTCTGCGGTGTATGACACGATCGTTCGGATGGCTCAGGACTTCTCTCTGCGCTATATGCTGGTTGACGGACAGGGTAACTTTGGCTCCGTAGACGGCGATAACGCTGCTGCGATGCGATATACCGAGATCCGCCTTCGCAAGATCGCACATGAGCTTTTGGCCGATTTGGACAAAGAAACAGTCGATTTTGGGCCAAATTACGACGGTAGCGAGAAAGAACCCCTGATTCTGCCTGCCAAAGTGCCTAATTTGCTCATAAATGGCAGTTCTGGCATTGCTGTAGGTATGGCGACCAATATCCCTCCCCATAACCTGGACGAGGTGGTTACAGCCTGTTTACACGTGTTGCACAACCCAGAATGCACGATTGATGAGCTCATCGAGATCATTCCAGCCCCGGATTTCCCGACCGCCGGCATTATTTATGGCGTTCAAGGAGTCCGTGAGGGCTATCGCACTGGCCGTGGTCGCGTGGTCATGCGTGCGAAGACTCACTTTGAAGATTTGGATAAGGGCGCACGTCAAGCCATCATCGTTGACGAGTTGCCATACCAAGTGAACAAAAAGAACTTGCTCGAGCGTATCGCTGAGTTGGTGAATGAGAAAAAAGTAGAAGGCATTTCTGATTTGCGTGATGAATCAGATAAATCCGGTATGCGCGTTGTGATTGAACTTAAGCGCGGTGAAGTGCCTGAAGTTGTTCTCAATAATTTGTATAAGAGCACTCAACTACAAGATAACTTCGGTATGAACATGGTGGCGTTGGTAGATAACCAGCCACGCCTGTTGAACTTGAAGCAAATGCTTGAGTACTTCTTGCAACATCGTCGTGAAGTAGTTACCCGTCGCACGATTTTTGAATTGCGCAAAGCTCGTGATCGTGGTCACGTTTTAGAGGGTTTAGCTGTTGCGTTAGCAAACATTGATGAGTTTATTGCGATTATTAAAGCCGCAGCGAACCCAGTTATTGCGAAGCAAGAGTTGATGGGTAAAGCTTGGGATTCATCGATGGTCCGTGAGATGTTAGCGCGCGCTGAGACTAATACGCCAGGAGGCCGTAACGCCTATCGCCCAGAAGGATTGCTACCTGAGTACGGCATGCAAACTACTGGTTTGTATCGCCTCTCTGATAGTCAAGCGCAAGAAATTTTACAAATGCGTTTGCAGCGCTTGACTGGTCTTGAGCAAGATAAGATTGTTAACGAATACAAAGAAGTGATGTCTGAGATTTCAGACTTGCTTGATTTGTTAGCAAAGCCAGAGCGCGTAACTCAAGTGATCGAATCTGAGTTGAAAGAAGTTCAAGCGGAGTTTGGTATTGCTGGTGGTGATACAGGTCGTCGCTCATTCATTGAAATGAATGCAACAGAACTCTTCACAGAAGATTTAATTACACCGCAAGATATGGTGGTGACTCTTTCTAATACTGGTTACATGAAGAGTCAGCCGCTGAGCGAATACCGCGCACAAAAACGTGGTGGACGTGGCAAACAAGCTGCAGCTACTAAGAATGAAGATTGGATTGACACACTCTTCGTTGCGAACACGCATGACATCATTTTGTGCTTCTCCGATCGCGGTCGCATGTATTGGCTCAAAGTTTGGGAAGTTCCACAGGGAAGTCGTACCTCGCGTGGCAAGCCAATCGTCAATATGTTCCCGCTAATTGAGGGTGAGAAGATCACTGTGATTCTTCCGATTAAGGGCTATCAAGACGATCATTACGTATTTATGGCTACTAGCCTGGGTACTGTGAAGAAGACTCGCTTGTCTGACTTCTCTAATCCACGTAAGGCCGGAATTATTGCTGTTGACCTTAATGAAAATGACTTCTTGGTTGGCGCAGCGATTACTGATGGCCAGCATGATGTGATGTTGTTCTCAGATGCTGGTAAGGCAGTGCGCTTTGACGAGAACGATGTTCGTCCAATGGGTCGTACGGCTCGTGGTGTACGCGGTATGAATTTAGCTGAAGGTCATCAAGTGATTGCCATGTTGGTTGCGCCTGCAGAAGCTGCAGAAGGCGCCGAGGCAGCTGTGGTTGATGCAAATGGAGTTGCTATTCCAAGTAGCGTATTGACTGCGACAGAGAATGGATACGGTAAACGCACGCCTATCGCTGAATACACTCGTCATGGTCGTGGCACTAAGGGCATGATTGCGATTCAGACTTCGGAGCGTAATGGCAAAGTGGTTGCTGCTGCTCTGGTGTCGCCAGAAGATCAAATCATGTTGATTACTACCGGCGGTATTTTGGTACGTACTCGTGTTTCTGAAATTCGTGAAATGGGCCGCGCTACTCAAGGCGTTACTCTGATTAACGTTGATGAAGGTACACGCCTGTCTGGCCTGCAGCGTATTGCTGAGAGTGATTCCGATGACGAAGGTGATGTTGATGATGCAGAAGAAGGTGATGTCACTGCTGATCCAACAGCGGACTCTAATTCTGATACGGCAGGTGACGCGTAAAGCGTCGCCATACGAGTAACTAACATCATGACTTTTGACCGCCGCATTTTTAATTTCGCAGCGGGGCCTGCTACTTTGCCTGAAGAGGTATTGAAGCAGGCTGCCGATGAAATGCTCAATTGGCGTGGGCTCGGTACGAGCGTGATGGAGATCAGTCACCGTAGTAAAGAGTTCATGCAAGTGTATGAAGAGGTGGTGCAAGATTTGCGCACCCTCATGAATATTCCTGATGGCTACGAGATTTTGCTCTTGCAAGGCGGTGGTCTTGGACAAAATGCAGCTATCCCAATGAACCTGATGCCTTTGGCTAAGAATGGACCAAAGGCGGATTACATTGTTACTGGCGTCTGGTCAGAAAAATCTTATAAAGAAGCGCAGAAGTACGGAATTGCAAATTTAGTTGCTTCATCTGCTGCAGAAAAATTCAACACGATTCCTTCAAGAGATGCATGGAAGCTATCGAGTGATGCTGCTTATGTTCTTTACTGCGCTAATGAAACCATCGGTGGCGTGGAATTTCCAGATGTACCTGATGTTGGTAGTACTCCACTGGTTGCTGATATTTCTAGCAACATCCTTTCTAAAGAAATGGATGTCAGTAAGTGCGCCGTTTGGTTTGGTGGTGCGCAGAAAAATATCGGTCCTTCTGGCGTGACGATTTTGATTGTGCGTAAGGACCTCATTGGCCACAGCATGGGTATTACCCCAACGATTTGGGATTGGGCTGTGCAGTCAAATACTCAATCCATGATTAATACGCCCCCAACATTCTCGATCTACATGGCTGGCCTAGGCTTTAAATGGCTGCTTAAGCAGGGCGGCGTCAAAGCTATTGAAAAGCGCAATCAAGAAAAAGCAGATTTGCTCTACAACTTCTTAGATCAAAGCGGTTTGTATGAGAATCGCGTCACCAAAGAATATCGTTCACGTATGAACGTGACTTTCTTCTTAAAAGATGAGAACCTAAATGCAGCGTTTTTGGCGCAATCAAACGCAGCTGGTTTGGTTGCTTTGCGTGGTCATAAAGCTGCAGGCGGTATGCGTGCGAGCATCTATAACGCTATGCCCATTGAAGGCGTAAAAGCCTTGATTGAATTTATGCGCGACTTTGAAAGGCGGGCTTAATGAGTACTGAAGAACAGCGCTTAGCTCCCTTGCGGGAAAAAATTGACGCATTGGATGCGCAAATTTTAGATTTACTCACTCAGCGTGCAAAAGCAGCGCAAGAAGTGGGTCATGTTAAAGGTGGCTTTGCCTCACCTGTGTTCCGTCCTGAGCGAGAGCGTCAGGTGATTGCATGTTTGCAAGATATCAACGCTGGTCCATTGCTTCCGGATGGTATTGCCGCAATTTGGCGTGAAGTGATGTCGGCGTGTAGGGCGCTAGAGGCTCGCCAAACGATTGCTTATCTTGGTCCAGTAGGAACATTTTCTGAGCAAGCAGCACAAACCTATTTCGGTCACTCAATTGCCGGCTTACCTTGCGCAAGTTTGGATGAGGTGTTTAAGGCGGTTGAGAAGGGCGCGGCTCAATTTGGTGTAGTGCCTGTAGAAAACTCAAGTGAAGGCGCTATTTCTCGCACATTGGATTTATTGCTCGACTCCTCTATGCGTATTAGCGGTGAGGTAGTGCTACCAATTCGCCATCATTTATTGACTAAAAGTGGCAGCTTAGATGGTGTAACTACAGTTTGTGCTCATGCTCAAGCATTGGCACAGTGTCAACAATGGTTAAGCGTACATGCTCCGCAATTAAAGCGTCAGGCAGTCAGCAGTAATGCAGAGGCCGCTCGTATGGCGGCGAGTGATCCTACTTTGGCCGCTATCGCTGGTGATCCAGCGCAAGAAGCGTATGGTTTGCAGGTAGTGGCTGCGCAGATTCAGGATGACCCTCATAACCGCACACGCTTTGTTGTAGTTGGTAACTATGCATGCCAGTCAACCGGAAAAGATCAAACTTCTCTAGTCCTCTCGGTTGATAACCAGCCGGGCGCTGTACATCGCTTGTTAGCTCCTTTGGCAAAGCATGGCGTTTCGATGAACCGCTTTGAGTCCCGCCCAGCTCGCAAGGGCACTTGGGAATATCACTTCTACATTGATATTGCTGGCCATTCAGATGATGACAAGGTAGTGAAAGCGCTTGATGAGCTCAAGGGGGTTGCCGCTTTTTATAAGAACCTGGGCTCCTATCCGCATTCGGCTTAATCAAGTTAAAAGTTATCCTCAAACTTAATAAAACATTAACTAAACCAAATGACTTCTAAGATTGGTCTAAAACACATTCACGCGATTGCCCCTTATGTTGGCGGGCGACCTATTAGTGAGGTTGCACGTGAATATGGTTTGGATGAAAGCAAGATTGTGAAGCTGGCTTCCAATGAAAACCCATTGGGTATGCCTAAGTCTGCGCAAGATGCGATGCTGAAAGCGGCGAGTGATTTAGGTCGCTACCCCGATTCCAATGGTTTTGAATTAAAGAATGTATTAGCCAGTCGTTTAGGTGTGCCAACGGATTGGATTACCTTGGGTAATGGCAGTAACGATATTTTGGAATTGGCTGCACGCGCAGTAGCGCAGGCGGGCGATGAAGTTATTTTCTCTAAACATGCATTTGCTGTTTATCCGCTGGCTACGCAGGCTGTTGGCGCTAAAGCAATTGAAGTTGCTGCTACGGATATCTATGGCCATGATTTACCGGCCATGTTGGCGGCAATTAAAGCCTCTGGCGATAAAGCCAAGCTGGTGTTCGTAGCTAACCCCAATAATCCTACTGGTAGTTATTTAACGGCCAAGGAAATTGAAGATTTCTTGGTGGCGGTTCCTTCTAATGTGGTGGTGGTGCTTGATGAGGCTTATAACGAGTACCTGACTTCTGAGCAGCGCTACGATGCAATTGCCTGGGTAAAGCGTTTCCCGAACATGATCTTGTCAAGGAGCTTTTCCAAGGCCTATGGCTTGGCAGGCTTGCGCATTGGTTATGGCGTAGCCCAGCCTCACCTTACCGATCTCTTAAATCGTATTCGTCAGCCATTCAATGTCAATAGTCTGGCTCAGGCTGCAGCGATTGCAGCCTTTCAAGATACAGAATTCTTGCAGCAAGGTTTTGAGCTCAATCGCGCAGGCTATGCCCAGCTTACTAAAGCCTTTGACGCATTAGGTTTGCGCTATCTGCCATCCGCAGGTAACTTTGTTCTTGTCAAAGTTGGTGATGACGACCAAGCTGGCGCACGTATGAATTTGGAATTACTCAAGCGCGGCATTATTGTTCGTCCTGTGGGTAATTATGGCTTGCCACAGTGGCTACGTATTTCAATTGGTCTGCCAGAAGAGAATGCGGCATTCATTGCGGCCCTAAAAGAAATAAGTTCAGAAATACTTTCCTAATGAGCATCATTAACCCATCAAGTAACTACGGCACTGTCACTATCGTAGGTGTTGGCTTGATTGGCGCCTCCTTAGGTTTAGCGCTCAAGCAGGCCGGTGTAGTAACCAAAGTTCTAGGCGTGGGTCGCAGTAAAGAAAATTTGGATCAAGCTCTAAAGATGGGTGCGATTGATGATGTAGTAGATTTGGATGAGGCTGCCAAGCAATCCGATGTGATAGTGCTGTGTGTGCCAGTCGCACAAATGCGTACTGCATTTGAAGTGATTGAGCCTCATCTGGAGCCTCGCACCATGATTACTGATGCGGGTAGCACTAAAGGGGATGTCATCCTAGCTGCTAAAGAGGTATTGGGTAAGAAAGCATGCCAGTTTGTTCCTGCCCATCCGATTGCAGGTGGCGCTCAGCATGGAGCAAGCGCTGCTAAGGCTGATTTATTTCAAGGCAAGCAAACCATTATTTGCCCATTACAAGAGAACTCTCCGCAGGACACTGATTTAATCACTGGCTTTTGGGAAAGTGTTGGCTCTGAGGTGAAAAAGATTGGTGTTGTGCAGCATGACGCAATTTACGCAGCTGTTTCACACCTCCCGCATCTCTTATCCTATGCCTTAATGGCCAGCGTTGTGAACTCTGAAGATGCTGATCAAAAATTAAGTCACGTAGGCGCCGGCTTTAAGGATTTCACGCGCATAGCTGCTTCTAGTCCTGAAATGTGGCGCGATATTTGCTTGGGCAATCGCACTGCTATTTTGAAAGAGTTAGATCAGTACCTATTAATCGTCAATCACATGCGCAAACTCATAGCTGAAAATGATGCCGCTGGATTGGAGAAGTTATTTAATAAGGCCAGCAAGGCGCGTCAAGATCTGGATGTGCTTTGATGAGTGGTTTGCCAGACATTACGATTGGGCCGTTTAAGCAAGCGCAAGGCGAGATTGTGTTGCCGGGATCGAAAAGCATCTCTAATCGTGCACTGTTGCTTGCAGCTCTTTCTTCCGGCACAACTACTCTCAAGAACTTGTTGGATGCTGACGATACCCAAGTAATGCGTAATGCTTTGCGTCAGTTAGGCTTATCTGTCACAGATAAGGCTGACAAGGTTTGTGTCGTCGAGGGTTGCGGTGGCAAATTTCCCGTGCAGAATGCAGACCTCTTTATGGGTAATGCTGGTACTGCAATTCGTCCTCTTGCTGCAGCATTAGCCATGCAAGGCGGCAACTATCGTTTGTCTGGCGTAGCGCGCATGCACGAAAGGCCGATTCGCGATTTAGTCGATGGATTGCGTCAAGTGGGCGCGAAGATTGAATACGAGTTACAAGAAGGTTATCCTCCAATCAAAATCATAGCGGCAGATATTCAGATTAAAGATGTCGTTAAAGTGCGTGGCGATGTATCGAGTCAGTTCTTGACTGCATTGCTGATGGCTTTACCGCTAGTGGCAAATGAGCCTGTTCGTATTGAAGTGATTGATGAGCTCATCTCTCGTCCTTACATTGATATCACTCTGAAATTGATGGCACGTTTTGGTGTCACAGTTGCATGTCCTGATGCGCAATCATTCATCATTCCTGCAAAAACATCAGGCGCTGTATACAAAAGTCCTGGCGAGCTATCTGTAGAGGGAGATGCATCTTCAGCCTCTTACTTCTTAGCGCTCGGTGCTATTGGTGGCGGCCCTGTGAAAGTATTGGGTGTTGGTAAAGACAGCATACAAGGTGATGTGGCGTTCGCAGACGCACTTGCGCTAATGGGTGCAAAGATTAATGCCGGTGAAGATTGGATTGAAGTATCTGGCGTGAAGAATGCCAACGGCAAACTCAATGGGATCACAATTGATTGCACTGAAATTCCGGATGCGGCGATGACACTGGCCGTTGCTGCATTATTCGCAGAGGGCCCAACGCGCTTGAATAGTATTGCTAGCTGGCGAGTGAAAGAAACTGATCGTATTGCTGCAATGGCTAAAGAGTTAAAAAAGGTTGGCGCGATCGTTGAAGAGGGCGTTGATTACATTGTTGTACAAGCGCCCACTTCTCAAAGTGATTGGAAGTCACCGACTGAAGGTATTGATACTTACGATGACCATCGTATGGCGATGTGCTTCTCACTCGCTGCATTTGGTCCAAATGCACTCAAGATCAATGATCCTAATTGTGTGGCAAAAACTTTCCCTACCTATTTCGCGGAATTTGCGAAAGTAGTCAGTTAACTCCATTACTACTAATGAACCTGCCACCAGTCATTGCAATTGACGGACCAACTGCTTCAGGCAAAGGGACGGTTGCTTCACTTGTTGCTGAAAAGTTGGGATTCCATTACTTGGATAGTGGCGCCCTCTATCGTTTGGTTGCTCTAGCAAGCGAAAAACAGGGAATTGATGTCAAAAACGGCCCAGAATTGGGCCTTTTAGTTCCTAAATTATTGATTTCATTCAAAAATGGGCAAATTTTTCTGAATGGCGAGGACGTCTCCGAGGCTATTCGCAAGGAAAATATCGGTTTAAGAGCCTCTGCTCTAGCGGTTCACCCCGAAGTAAGAGCGAACTTAGTGGGCCTGCAGCGTAGTTTTCGGCAATCCCCAGGCCTGGTGGCTGATGGCAGGGACATGGCCAGCGTCATATTCCCGGATGCTGTTTTGAAGGTTTTCTTGACGGCAACAGCCGCCGCCAGAGCTGAACGTCGCTATAAGCAATTGATAGCTAAGGGAATTTCTGCTAAACTTGAGGACTTGCTGCAAGATTTGCAGGAGCGCGATGCCAGAGACAGTAGTCGATGTACCGCACCCTTGTTAGTTGCAGATGGTGCAAAAGTGCTTGAAACATCAGATTTGTCGATAGATCAAGCAGTTAAGATAGTTTTGGATTGGTATCAATCTGCGATTGCTTAGTTTTGTAAGTTTTAGGTAGTTGGTTGTAAGCAGTAGTTTTGGTGTCTTAAGAAACTCCACAACGCGACTTTTCATTAGCGTGTTTCTTGAAGACTTTTTTAACCTAACCCGTCAGGCCTTCTGGCGGCACAAAGTGAATACACATGTCTGAATCATTTGCAGAATTATTTGAAGAATCATTAACCCGATCGAATATGAAGACCGGCCAAGTTATTTCGGCTGAAGTTCTTCGCATCGACCATAACTTCGTCGTTGTTAACGCTGGCTTGAAGTCTGAAGCGTTTATTCCTGTTGAAGAATTCCATAACGACGCTGGCGAGATTGAAGTAGCTCCTGGCGATTTCGTTTCTGTTGCTATTGACGCTCTTGAGAACGGCTATGGCGACACAATCCTTTCCCGTGACAAAGCTAAGCGCTTGGCTTCATGGATGAACTTGGAAAAAGCTCTCGAGCAAGCTGAGATCGTTACCGGTACTGTTACTGGTAAGGTTAAAGGCGGCTTGACTGTAATGGTTAACGGTATCCGCGCATTCTTGCCTGGATCACTCGTTGATACACGTCCAATCAAAGACACCAGCCCTTACGAAGGTAAGACGATGGAGTTCAAGGTTATCAAGCTTGACCGTAAACGTAACAACGTAGTGTTGTCACGTCGCGCTGTTGTTGAAGCTAGCCAAGGTGAAGAGCGTGCTAAGTTGATGTCTAACCTTAAAGAGGGCGCAGTGGTTACTGGCCTCGTTAAGAACATCACTGATTACGGCGCATTCGTTGACCTCGGTGGTATCGATGGCCTCTTGCACATCACTGACTTGGCATGGCGTCGCGTGCGTCACCCAAGCGAGATGTTGACTGTTGGTCAAGAAGTTACCGCTAAGATTTTGAAGTTCGATCAAGAGAAGAACCGTGTTTCACTCGGCGTGAAGCAATTAGGTGATGATCCTTGGGTTGGTATCGCTCGTCGTTACCCACCGAACACCCGTTTATTCGGCAAAGTAACCAACTTGACTGACTACGGCGCATTCGTTGAAATCGAATCTGGTATCGAAGGTTTGGTACACGTTTCTGAAATGGACTGGACTAACAAGAACGTTGCTCCAAGCAAAGCTACTGCATTGGGAACTGAAGTTGAAGTAATGGTTCTGGATATTGATGAAGACAAGCGTCGTATTAGCTTGGGCATCAAGCAGTGCAAAGCAAATCCATGGGAAGAGTTCTCACGTGCACAGCAAAAAGGCGACAAATTGACTGGCGCAATCAAGTCTATTACTGACTTCGGTGTGTTTATTGGCTTGCCTGGCGGTATCGACGGTTTAGTTCATCTCTCAGACCTCTCATGGAATGAGCCAGGCGAAGAAGCTGTTAAGAAATACAAAAAAGGTGATGAAGTTGAAGCCACTGTATTGGCAATTGATGTTGAGAAAGAGCGTATCTCTCTCGGTATTAAGCAATTGTCTGGCGACCCATTCAACAACTACACATCTGTCAGCGACAAGGGTAGCCTCGTTACTGGTACTGTGAAAGCTGTTGACGCTAAGGGTGCAACTATTCACTTGGCTGATGAAGTTGAAGCTTACTTACGTGCTTCTGAGATCTCAACAGATCGCGTTGAAGATGCACGCAATGTATTGAAAGAAGGCGACAGCGTTACTGCAATGATCATTAATATTGATCGTAAGTCACGCGTTATCAATCTTTCAATCAAAGCAAAAGACAGCTCTGATCAACAAGATGCAATGAGCAAGCTCCAAGGTGATGCGCAGTCTGGCACTACCAATTTGGGCGCTTTGTTAAAAGCAAAATTGGATAATCAAGGCTAATCAATATCGCCGCTTTCCATTAGGAGGGCGGCGATTTTTTATTGATAGATCATGACAGATCAAGAGCAACAAGCAATTACCCGCTCCGAACTAGTAGAGAGTCTCGCGGAACAGTTTCCGCAGCTTTTGCCTAGGGACGTGGAGTTAGCGGTAAAAACTTTGCTGGACACAATGACTCATGCTTTGGCTGAGGGTAAGCGTATTGAACTGCGCGGTGTGGGAAGTTTTGTACTTCACCATCGTCCTGCGCGTACAGGTCGCAATCCAAAGTCTGGCGAGAAAGTATTGATTCCAGAAAAGCGCGTGCCACACTTTAAGCCTGGCAAAGAGTTGCGTGAGCGAGTAGATTACAAGCCTTTGAAGCAGGCGGGCCCCAAAGAGGGTTCTGGTGCCTAAGATTCAGGCTCAACCTCAGTGGTCCATTCGGGCCATTTTTTTATTTAAATTCTGCACGCCATGATTCAGATAGCAACCGCTTGGCTATTACTCTTGCCAGTCATGTTTGGCATTGGTTGGCTAGCCGCCCGTTGGGATTTACGTCTTGAGAATCGCATGGATGAGCGCGAGCGCATGCGTCAGCAACGCTCAACTTTTAAAGGCTTAAGTCTTTTACTGAATGAACAGCCTGATCAAGCTATTGAAACCTTGGTCAAAATTGCACAGCTAGACCCAGAGACCATCGAGCTTCATTTCTCATTGGGTAATTTATTTCGCCGTCGTGGCGAGACTGAACGTGCTATTCGGGTGCATCAACACTTAGCTAACCGTGATGACTTAAAGCCTCGCGATCGTGATCATGCTGCCTATGAGCTAGGCCGCGACTTTTTACGCGCGGGATTGCTTGATCGAGCCGAAGCATCATTAAATCGTGTGGGCAATGGCAAGTACGCCGAGCCGGCAAAAGAAAGTTTGTTGCAGATGTATCAGATTGAGCATGATTGGCAAAAAGCCATCATTGCTGCTAGTGAGCTTGAAAGCATACAAGGCAAATCACACAATACTGAAATCGCACAATTTCACTGCGAGCTTGGTCAAGAGGCTTTACGTCGCAAAGACTTGGTTGAAGCTGAGCAATCGATACAGCGCGCTTTGCAGGCCGTGCCAAATCATGCACGTGCTTTAATTTTGCAAGGCGATTACCTGATGGCGATGGAGCGGCCAACTCAAGCGATCGAGGCGTGGAGTGTGATTGCTAGAACACATCCTGCCTATATGCATTTATTGGCAGATCGTTGGATGCTTGCACATGCAGCCATCGGTAAAGAGAGCGAAGGTTTAGATAGTCTCTGTGCATTGCTTAAAACCCAAGCTACAGGTGAGTTACTTGATATTGTGCATAAGCACTTGATGAAAATTCGCGGTCCTGAGGCCGCTAATGCGATGTTGTCTGATGTAATGCAGCATTCACCGACTTTGATTGCGTTATCTAAGCTGGCTGAAACACGTTTGGCACTAGAAGAAGGAAGCGCCAATCCCGAAAGATTATTGGAGTTGCAATCAATTTTGAGTCTCTTGCGCCAGCGCACCACCAGCTTGGCTCGCTACACTTGTGGTAACTGTGGCTTTAGGGCAAGAAGATTTTATTGGCAATGCCCTGGTTGTAATCATTGGGAGGCATACTCACCAAGACGAAGTGAAGGTGCTGCACCTAGCGGCCCTTCAATGTAAAGAAATTTGGAGATAGATTGAAAGTTACCATCATCGGCAGTGGCTACGTAGGTCTCGTGACAGGCGCATGTTTGGCTGAACAGGGCAACAATGTCTTTTGCGTTGACGTAGATCCTAAAAAGATTGAGATTCTCAATTCTGGTGGGGTGCCTATTTACGAGCCTGGTCTTAAAGAGATGATTGAACGTAACAGAGCTGCTGGCCGCTTGCAGTTCTCAACTGATATCGCTGCTTCTGTTGCTCACGGCGATATTCAATTTATTGCTGTCGGCACGCCTCCGGATGAGGATGGATCGGCTGATCTTCAGTATGTAGTGGCAGCTGCCCGCAATATTGGGCGCCATATGACCACTCCTAAAGTGATTGTTGATAAATCGACGGTTCCAGTCGGCACTGCAGATAAAGTATCTGACGCGATTACTGAAGAGTTGGAAAAAAGAAATCTCTCACCAGAACTTTGCTCTGTTGTTTCAAATCCTGAGTTCCTTAAAGAAGGCGCCGCAGTTGAAGACTTTATGCGTCCTGACCGTATTGTGATTGGCACTGAGGCTACTCCTGCAGGAATGCGTGCTAAAGAGCAAATGCGCAAGCTCTATGCTCCATTTAATCGTCACCATGAGCGTACGTATTACATGGATGTCAAAAGTGCAGAGCTTACTAAATATGCAGCCAATGCCATGTTGGCAACTCGCATTTCCTTTATGAACGAGTTAGCTAATTTGGCGGACTTAGTGGGCGCTGATATTGAAGCGGTGCGCCAAGGCATTGGTTCAGATACTCGTATTGGCTATGGATTCTTATATTCTGGTACCGGGTATGGCGGCTCATGCTTCCCTAAGGATGTATCAGCCTTATCAAAGACTGCTAAAGAGCATGGCCGAGATCTCAAGATCCTTGATGCCGTAGAAGCGGTTAATGAATTGCAAAAGTACATCTTGGTTGAAAAAATCGAGAAGCGTTTTGGCGCCGACCTTACGGGAATGAAGTTTGCTTTATGGGGACTAGCCTTCAAACCAAACACTGACGATATGCGCGAAGCACCTAGCCGCGTGATTATTCAAGAATTGGTTAAACGTGGCGCCCAGGTAATCGCTCACGATCCAGTAGCGATGCCAGAAGCTGGGCATTGCCTAGAGTTAGACTTTAAGGGCAACCCGGAAGGGCTCAAGCAAGTGTCAATGACTGATGACCCCATGAGCGCCTTAGATGGTGCTGATGCTCTCATCATTGCGACTGAGTGGAAAGCCTTTAGAAGTCCAGATTTTGATGAAGTGATGCAAAAACTTAAACGTGCGATTATTTTTGATGGCCGTAATCTCTATGAGCCTGCTTCTATGCAAGAATTGGGTATTGAGTACCACGGTATTGGGCGACATAATTAAGCAGTATTAGATTAATTGGCATTAAAAATAAAATAAAAATACATAAAGTATTCAAATGGAAAAAGCGAACCGAGAACAGTTTTCTAAAGCCCGCCTACTGGTGGTAGGTGATGTCATGCTGGATCGTTATTGGTTTGGCGATACCAATCGTATCTCTCCAGAAGCGCCAGTGCCAATTGTGCAAGTGGGCAAGATTGATGAACGTCTTGGTGGTGCCGCAAACGTAGCCCGTAACGTTGCAGCGCTTGATGCTAAAGCGACTATTTTAGGTATTGTTGGTAACGATGAGCCCGGTAAGCGTGTAGTTGAGTTATTGAAAGCAGGCGGAGTAGATAGCCAACTAGAAATTGATGCTGATGTTCCCACCATTGTGAAGTTGCGCGTGATTGCTCGTCAGCAACAGCTCATTCGCTTGGATTTTGAAGAGGCTCCCAGTGCAAAAGCGCTGGCCCATAAATTAGAGCGTTTTGAAAAGCTCGTTGGTGACGCTGATGTGGTGATTCTGTCGGATTACGGCAAAGGCGCTTTAGGCCAAGTTGCTTACATGATTAAGCAAGCTAGAGCTCAAAATAAAATGATCTTGGTTGACCCTAAGGGCGAGGATTATGAAAAATATCGCGGCGCTACTGTCTTAACGCCTAATCGCAGTGAGTTGCGTCAGGTGGTTGGTCAATGGACAAGCGAAGAAGATTTAACCAAGAAAGCTCAAGACCTCAGAAAGTCTCTTGATCTACAGGCCTTGCTTTTAACGCGTTCTGAGGATGGGATGAGTCTGTATACAGAATCAGGCGTGAGTCATGTCAAAGCCCAAGCGCGCGAAGTTTTTGATGTGTCTGGTGCCGGTGATACCGTGATTGCTACCTTAGCAGTTGCCTTGGCTGCCAAATGGCCTTTAGAAAAAGCAATGGCATTAGCAAATCGTGCAGGTGGCATTGTTGTTGGTAAGTTGGGAACTGCCACCGTTACTTCAGGGGAATTACAGTGACTATTATCGTAACCGGCGCAGCTGGATTTATTGGCGCCAATATTGTTCAAGCACTTAATGCCCGTGGTGAGAAAAATATCATCGCAGTAGATGATTTACGCCCCGCTGATAAATACCGCAACCTCGCAGATTTAGACATCATTGATTATCTTGATAAAGATGAATTTCTAGAGGCCTTTAGAAGCGGTCGTTTAGGTAAAGTAAGGGCAGTATTTCATGAAGGAGCTTGTTCTGACACCATGGAGACAGATGGCATTTTCATGATGGCGAATAACTATCGCTACACCATGGACTTGTTGGATATCTGCACCACTCAAAAGGTGCAACTGCTCTACGCTTCATCAGCTGCTACTTATGGCGGCTCAGATGTTTTTGTGGAAAGCCGCGAACATGAGAAGCCGCTCAATATTTATGGATACTCTAAGTTCTTATTTGATCAGGTGATGCGTAAGCGCTTTGCTGAAAAAGCGAATACAGCGCAGGTGGTTGGTTTCCGATACTTTAATGTCTATGGTCCGCGCGAGTCCCATAAGGGCCGTATGGCTTCCGTTGCATTTCATCAATACCACCAATACAAAGCCAATGGCTATGTAAAGCTCTTTGGCGAGTACGATGGCTATGGTCCTGGCGAGCAAAGTCGTGACTTTGTATCTGTTGAAGATGTGGTCAAAGTAAATCTCTTCTTCTTGGATCATCCAGAGATCAGCGGCATCTTCAATTTGGGTAGCGGTCATGCGCAACCTTTCAATGATGTCGCACATGCTGTTGCTAACTCTATGCGTAAGCTCGATAAAGCAGCTTCTGCAAGCCTGCAAGAATTGGTTAAAGAAAAAGCAATTGAGTACATTCCATTCCCGGATGCTCTCAGGGGTAAATATCAATGCTTTACTCAAGCAGACCTCACTAAGCTTAGGGCTGCGGGCTATGCCGAGCCTTTCTTAAATGTTGAGCAAGGTGTAGGAAAATATATTGAGTGGTTAGAGGCCAATTCTGGTTTCTTGGCCAACCCTTTGTAAGCCAGTCAACAGAAGTAGTTTCTCCTCGTTGTAAATCATCCACGGGCACTAAGTGCGCGTGGATTTTTTATTTATTACAGGAGAAAGCATGACAGATCATTTAAATCTAGATAGATGTTGGAGTTTGGTTCGAGCTGCAGCAGTAGCATTCACGGTATGCATTTCGAGTATGGGGGTAACGTATGCATCACCCATTAACGTCAATACTGCGACTCAAACTGAGCTAGAGAGCATCAAAGGCATTGGCCCATCCAAAGCCAAAACCATCATTGCGGAGCGCTTGGATGGCGGGCATTTTCAGGATGCGAATGACTTACAAAAGCGAGTGCGTGGTATTGGTATGAAATCAGTAGAAAAAATGGTCGATAACGGCTTAACAATCGAGGCTCCTAGTTCCTTTCGGGAGCCGAACGGCCGGACCAAGAAAGAGGGCGGCGCCTCTGGTCGACGTAGTTCTCGTAATCAAGCTAATCCTCGCAATCAGCCGGAACGTTCGGGAGCAGGTCGCCGAAATTAAACCCTTTCGTGTGTAGGCTTGCTTATGGCTAAAATGGCTTCATGAGCAAACCTTCCTACCTTACTATTTCGCAGACTGTGGGCAATACGCCTTTGGTGCGCTTACAGCGTATCCCTGGTCTTGAGAATGAGAATCGCAACAATGTGATTTTGGGTAAGTTAGAAGGAAATAATCCAGCCGGGTCGGTAAAGGACCGACCTGCGCTGTCGATGATCTCACGCGCACAAGAACGCGGTGAAATTAAACCTGGTGATACTTTAATTGAAGCAACTAGCGGTAATACAGGTATTGCTCTGGCAATGACTGCTGCGATGCTCGGTTACAAGATGATTTTGGTGATGCCAGAAAATCAAAGTATTGAACGCCGTCAAAGTATGGCAGCTTATGGAGCTGAACTCATTCTGACGGCAGCCTCGGGTGGCATGGAATTTGCCAGAGATTACGCCTTGCAATTGCAAAGAGAAGGTCGCGGCAGATTACTCGATCAATTTGCTAACCCAGATAATCCTAGAGCACATATCGAGACTACGGGCCCTGAGATCTGGCGCGATACAGATGGGCAGGTTACCCATTTTGTTTCTGCGATGGGCACTACCGGAACGATTACTGGTGTCTCAACCTATCTCAAGTCTATGAATCCTGCGATTCAGATTATTGGAGCGCAGCCTGAAGAAGGCTCTCAAATTCCCGGCATTCGGAAATGGGCGCCAGCATATTTGCCTAAGATTTATCAAGGTGATCGCGTTGATGCGATTGAGTATGTCTCTCAAGCGGATGCTGAAGAGATGGCACGCCGCCTAGCTGCACAAGAGGGCATCTTCTGTGGCATCTCCGCTGGAGGCGCCTTGGTTGTGGCCTTACGTATAGCGCGTCAAGTTGAAAATGCGACGATTGTCTTTATTGTCTGCGACCGTGGTGACCGCTACCTGTCTACTGGGGTTTTTCCAGCTTAAGAAGATTTCACTTTTTTCTTTGCGCTGGTTTTCTTAGGCTTTGATTTATCGCCCGCACTTTTACTGCTATTGGCCGGCTTGCTATTATTTTCTACTGGCACAACGCTCTGATTTTTATATCCCAAAGCTTCTGCAAACTCCGCAACACTTTGGGCGTAGAAGTAACTGCGGTTGTACTGAACAATCGTCAGAAAATTATTCAAGCCCACAAAATACTGCGCTTGGTCTGAACCATCTTTATCAGGGTAGGGTAGATCTACGATGAAGGCCTTGCTTTGAGGTTCTACACCGCCACTTTGAAGGTCGCCTTGCTGCTTATTCAAAATACCTTTATCAATAAGCTCTTGTACCGTGTATTTGAGTTGTGGCTCACCATCCGCCAATGCTTTAGCAGCATTAATGCCGCTTACCTGGACTTGAAAAGAAATCGGCATGCCTGTCTGCCAGCCGTGCTTTTTCATGAAGTTAGCAACACTGGCTATAGCGTCTTTGGGACTTTGTTTGAGGTCGATTTGTCCATCCCCGTCACCATCCACTGCAAAGCTGCGAATGCTGCTTGGCATAAACTGCGGTAGACCTATAGCACCCGCATAAGAGCTGTTCTGATTCAGGCAGGCACTAAAGCGTGCACTACTGATGCCTTGACTACTATTGCTTGAGGGCAGCTTACCGCCTGCTTCAGTCCAGCACATGAGAATGAGTTCTTTGAGTTGATCCTTAAAGAGTTGCTCTCGAGCTGATTTATTAGGGGTATCTGGGTAACTAAAGGCTAAGGTAGATAGAACGTCCTTAACCCTGAAATTACCAGTTTGGCGCCCATAAATGGTTTCGATGCCAATAATGGCCACAATAATTTCTGCGGGCACCCCTGTATCTTGCTCAACTTGACTCAAATAGGCCTGGTTTTGCTCCCAAAAAGCCCTGCCAGCCTTGAGGCGAACCGGTTCAATAAAGCGTTTGCGGTAAGCCAGCCAATTTTTCTTGAAAGTGCCCGATGGGGGTAATACCAATTTTCGAATCGAGGGAATCGTTTTAGCATCTAGGAAGCCCATTTCTAGAGCTGGGAGCGGGATTTCTTGGGTCTGAGATACTTGCCCTAGTAGTTCATTGAGTTTTTGGCTAAAACGCGCCTCGGTGACTGCATCATCAGTCTGGTTTACGATGGACTGTTGTGATTGGGGTGGCTGTGTGGGGGTGCTGGAGCATCCCGCTAGCGCAAGAGCAAAGAGTAAGCAGGGGATGCGAAAGTTCATACAGATGGTCTCGGATTTTTGAATATTGAGCACGTTTAATTAGATTATAAAAATTACAAATTTGCTATTAAGGATTTTGAGTAATGACAACAGGATACATAACTCACCCAGACTTTCTGAAACATGAGATGGGTAGTCATCACCCAGAGTGTCCAGAACGAATTCAGGCGATCAACGATCAGATGATTCGTAGCGGTATTGACCGCCTCGTGCATCATTTAGATGCACCCTTAGCAACTGAGGATCAGTTGGAGTTAGTCCACAGTCCGGATCATGTTTCTTTTGTGCGAGATCGTGCTCCTGAGAGCGGCTATTTCATGCTCGATGGTGACACCATTATGAATCCCCATACCTATAGAGTGGCGCTTAGGGCTGCTGGTGCAGCGATTGCTGGTGTTGATGCTGTGATGAAGGGTGAGGTTGAGAATGTCTTCTGTGCGGTAAGACCACCGGGACATCATGCCGAGCCAACTCGCTCCATGGGTTTTTGTTTGTTCGATAACGTCGCTATTGCAGCGCGTTACGCAATGGAGACTTACGGCATTGAGCGTGTCGCCATCATTGACTTTGACGTTCATCATGGCAACGGCACAGAAGCAGCTTTTTTTAATGATCCCAATGTCTTGATGTGTAGCTTCTTTCAGCATCCTTTCTACCCGTATAGCGGCTTAGATCATGCCAACAATATGGTCAACGTGCCTTTGCCTGCGGCAACCCGCGGTGATGTGGTGCGTTCGATCGTAGAGGAGAGATGGTTGCCAGCTTTGCGTAATTTTGAGCCTGAGCTCATTATTATTTCAGCAGGCTTTGATGCGCATCGCGAAGATGATCTAGGGCAAATGGGCTTGGTGGAAGATGACTACGCTTGGATTACCAAGCGTTTAAAAGAAATCGCCAATGACTATGCGCAAGGCCGCATTGTGAGTTGTTTGGAGGGCGGCTATAACCTCTCTGCATTAGGTCGCAGCGTAGTGGCTCACATTAAGGCATTAGCAGAAATTTAAATCAAAGGCTGAAGATGGCAAATATTTATGAACAAGGCTTGGATCGTAATCCTGCCAACTACACCCCAATCACTCCACTCCTGTTTTTAGAGCGTTCGGCGCAAATTTATCCGAATAAGACTGCCGTCATTCATGGAAAGTTACGCCAAACTTGGAAGCAAACCTATGAGCGTTGCCTTCGTTTGGCTAGCGCCTTGCAAAAGCACGGCATTGGTTTGGGTGACACAGTAGCGGTAATGTTGCCAAATACACCCCCAATGGTAGAGGCCCACTTTGGTATTCCGATGGCAGGCGCGGTTTTGAATGCCTTAAATACCCGCTTAGATGCAGAGACTATCGCATTTATGCTCAATCATGGTGAAGCAAAAGTAGTGATTGTGGATCCAGAGTTTTCAGCGGTAATGAAAAAAGCGCTTGAGATTGCCAAGAAAGAATCTGGTCGTGATTTCTTGGTGATCGATGTTGAAGAAAGTGAGTTTGATGTTCCTGGTGAGAAGCTAGGCAATCTGACTTACGAGAAATTGCTTTCTGAAGGCGATCCGAACTTTGCATGGCAAGTGCCAGCAGATGAATGGCAAGCGATTTGCCTGAACTACACTTCAGGCACAACTGGCAATCCTAAAGGCGTGGTATATCACCACCGCGGCGCTGCCATCAATGCCGTGTCAAACGTATTGGACTGGGACATTAATAAGCATCCGGTATACCTCTGGACTCTCCCAATGTTCCATTGCAATGGCTGGTGTTTCCCATGGACAATTGCTGCCCGTGCCGGCGTCAACGTCTGCTTAAGACGCGTTGATGCGCAACATATTTTTGCAGCTATTAAAGAGCATGGTGTGAGTCACTATTGCGCTGCCCCTATCGTGCATAACTTATTAGTCAATGCACCAGACGAATTGAAAGCGGGCGTTCCTACGGGTGTAAAAGGCTTGATTGCTGGTGCTGCGCCACCTGCATCGATTATTGAAGGTATGGAAAAGCTGGGTTTTGATTTAACCCATGTATACGGTTTAACAGAAACATATGGCCCGGCAGCTGTCTGCGTTAAACAAGATGAATGGAATGATTTGGATATTGGTGAGCGCGCTCGTTTAAATGCTCGCCAAGGTGTGCGTTATCACATGCAACAAGCAATCGCAGTTTTTGATCCAGAAACAATGCAGCCAGTTCCGGCTGATGGTGAAACCATGGGTGAAATCATGTTCAAGGGCAATATCGCCATGAAGGGTTACTTAAAGAATGAAAAAGCAACTCAAGAAGCATTTGAGGGTGGCTGGTTTCACTCGGGTGACTTGGCTGTGATGAATCCAGATGGCTACGTCAAGATGAAAGATCGCAGCAAAGACATCATCATTTCAGGAGGTGAAAATATCTCTTCTGTAGAGGTTGAAGATGTTCTCTATCGACACCCTGCAGTGAACGCCGCCGCAGTAGTTGCCAAACCAGATCCTAAGTGGGGTGAGACCCCTTGTGCTTTCTTGGAGATTAAGCCCGGTTCAGAGGTGACTGCCGAGGAAATCATTGCTCATTGCAAACAGCATTTAGCTGGCTTTAAGGTTCCTAGAGCGATTGTCTTCTGTGAATTACCAAAGACCTCGACCGGTAAGATTCAGAAGTTTGAGCTTCGTAAGCAGGCGGGTTCAGCTGCCGCAATTGATGTTTAATTTGGCAAATAATCGGGTAAAATAAAACGATCGTGCTTTTTATTGAGGGTTTATCCTCGATATATACATATTGGAGAGGTTCGTAGGATGAAGATCTTAGTAGCTGTAAAACGTGTTGTTGATTACAACGTCAAAATTCGGGTGAAATCAGATAACTCAGGCGTAGATTTAGCCAACGTCAAAATGAGTATGAATCCCTTTGACGAAATCGCTGTTGAAGAGGCGGTGCGTTTAAAAGAAGCAGGTGTAGCAACTGAGGTGCTTGTAGTGACTGCTGGTGCTACTCAATGCCAAGAAACTTTGCGTACTGCATTAGCTATTGGCGCTGATCGCGCAATCTTGGTAGAGACGGATGCAGAGCTACAACCTTTAGCGGTTGCGAAGATTCTAAAAGCGCTCTCCGATAAAGAGCAGGCGCAAATCATCATTCTTGGCAAACAAGCAATTGACGATGACAGCAATCAAACTGGCCAGATGTTGGCAAGCTTGTTAGATATTCCCCAAGCTACTTTTGCATCTAAAGTAGTGGTTGCAGATGGCAAGGCTACTGTCACTCGCGAAGTTGACGGCGGTCTAGAAACTATTGCACTTACATTACCTGCAGTGATTACGACTGACTTGCGTTTGAACGAGCCGCGCTATGTGACTTTGCCAAATATCATGAAAGCGAAGAAAAAGACGATTGATATCGTCAAGCCTGAAGACTTGGGTGTGGATATTGCTCCGCGCCTCAAAACACTCAAGGTAGAAGAGCCGCCTAAGCGAAGCGCAGGCGTGATGGTTGCTGATGTAGCAGCCTTGGTAGAAAAACTCAAAAATGAAGCGAAGGTGATCTAAATGGCTGCACTTGTTATTGCTGAACACGACAATCAATCTTTAAAAGCAGCAACCCTCAATGCGGTAGCAGCTGCTTTGCAGTGCTCCCCAGAGGTAGATGTACTGGTTGCTGGCAGCGGCGCAGATGCAGCCGCAGCTGCGGCTGCTCAAATCGCTGGCGTGCGTAAAGTCATTCAAATTGATGCGGCTAATTTGGCTGATCAATTGGCTGAACCTTTGGCTGCACAGATCCTCTCCATAGCGAATGGCTATAGCCATATCCTCGCTCCTGCAACTGCTAACGGCAAAAACGTATTGCCACGTGTTGCGGCTAAGCTCGATGTAGCTCAGTTATCTGATATTACTAAAGTGATTTCTGCGGATACTTTTGAGCGTCCGATTTATGCGGGTAATGCGATTGCCACCGTGCAATCTGCTGATCCAATCAAAGTCATCACAGTTCGCACTACTGGTTTTGATCCTGTAGCGGCCACAGGTGGTTCAGCTGCTGTAGAAAAAGTAGCTGCTGCCAACAGTAAGGCGCAATCCTCTTTTGTTGGTCGCGAGCTGACCAAATCGGATCGTCCAGAATTGACTGCTGCCAAGATCATCGTATCTGGTGGCCGTGGTTTGGGTTCTGGTGAAAAGTATCAAGAACTCATTGCCCCATTAGCTGACAAGCTAGGTGCTGCTTTGGGTGCGTCTCGCGCTGCTGTTGATGCGGGTTACGTTCCGAATGACTATCAAGTAGGTCAGACCGGTAAGATTGTAGCCCCACAGCTTTACATTGCTGTAGGTATCTCAGGCGCCATCCAGCATTTAGCTGGCATGAAAGATTCCAAAGTTATTGTGGCAATTAATAAAGATCCAGAGGCGCCAATCTTTGGTGTAGCTGACTATGGTCTAGTGGCAGATTTAAATACTGCCGTACCTGAGTTAACCAAAGCGCTTGGTTGATTCACTTAGCCGTTGAATTGAGAATCAAATCGAATAAAGAGGAGTTGTAATGCCATACTTAGCCCCAGTGAAAGATATGTTGTTTGTCATGAATGAACTAGCTGGGCTATCGGATGTTGTTGCCTATCCTTCTTATGCTGAGGCGGGCGCTGATGTTGATCTTGCTCCGGCTATTTTGGAAGAGTCTGCTAAATTCAATCAAGACGTTGTTGCGCCCCTTAATTGGGCTGGTGATCAAAACCCAAGCTCCTTAAAAGACGGTGTAGTAACCACCACTCCTGGTTTTAAGAATGCTTTTGAGCAATACGCTGCTGCAGGGTGGCAGGGTGTCATTCATCCAGCAGAGTTTGGTGGACAAGGTTTGCCAAAATTGATCTCCACTGCTTGCTTAGAGATGGTAAATGCAGCCAATCTTTCTTTTGCGCTCTGCCCATTACTTACTGATGGCGCTATTGAGGCTCTTTTAACCGCCGCTAGCCCAGAACTTCAAGAGCAATATGTGCCGAAGATGATTTCTGGTGAGTGGACTGGAACAATGAATTTGACAGAGCCACAAGCTGGCTCTGATCTGGCGATGGTGCGATCACGTGCTGTTCCTGAAGGTGATGGTACTTACAGAATATTTGGCACCAAAATCTACATCACCTATGGTGAGCACGATATGGCTAAGAATATTATCCATTTGGTGCTAGCAAGAACACCTGATGCACCAGAAGGCGTGAAGGGCATTTCATTATTCGTGGTACCGAAGTTTATGGTGAACAAAGATGGTTCATTAGGTGAACGTAATGATGTGCATTGCGTTTCGATCGAGCATAAGCTCGGTATTAAAGCGAGTCCAACAGCGGTTCTACAGTTTGGCGATCATGGTGGTGCAGTTGGCTATTTAGTGGGCGAAGAAAACCGCGGTCTTGAATATATGTTTGTGATGATGAATGCGGCTCGCTTTGCAGTAGGTATGCAAGGGATTGCAGTGGCAGAGCGCGCTTATCAAAAGGCAGTGCAATATGCTAAAGATCGTGTACAAAGCAGAGATTTGGCTGGTTCACCTGGTCCGGTAGCAATTATTCATCAACCCGATGTGAAGCGCATGCTCATGACAATGCGCGCTTATACCGAGGCATCACGTGCTTTGGCTTACTACGCTGCTTCTGCTTATGATACCCAGCATGCTGCTCCTGATGAAGGAGTGCGTAAAGCTAATCAAGCAATTTATGAATTCTTGGTGCCGATTGTTAAGGGCTTCTCTACAGAGATGTCAATTGAAGTGGCAAGCTTAGGTGTGCAAGTGCATGGCGGTATGGGCTTCATTGAAGAGACTGGTGCAGCGCAGTACTACCGTGATGCGCGTATTTTGACGATTTACGAAGGTACTACTGCGATTCAGGCGAATGACTTGGTCGGTAGAAAAACAGTGCGTGATGGTGGCGCGATTGCAAAAGAGTTATCCCAAAGAATCGCGGCTACTGAAAAAGATTTGGCTGCAAGTGGAAGTGATGACGCTAAAGCTGTACTCAAGCAACTTACATTGGCGCGTGCTGCATTTGAGCAAGCGGTTGCTTATGTCGTGGCAAATGCAAAGACTGATATCAAGGCTGTCTATGCAGGCAGCTTTGCCTACCTTCGCTTATCTGGTTTGGTCTTAGGTGGTTGGCAGATGGCGAGGGCACTTTTAGCTGCTGAACGCTTACGTGATAGCGATCCAATGTTCTATGATGCCAAGATTGCTACTGCGCGATTCTTTGCAGAGAATCTCATGCCCCAGGCCCAAGCTCTTGCTACCTCAATTGTGGAAAGTGGCCACTCTACAAACGCTTTAGAAGTAGAGCAGTTCTAAAAGAGTTAGGGAAAATAAAAAACCGCTCTAAAGAGCGGCTCTTGCATAAGAAAAGCTATCTGCAATTATTGGGATAGCTTTTTTGCCTCGTGGATTTGCGAGATAAAGAATTGCTCAAAGGAGATTGCTAAAAAAGTCATCATCACGCCAGCACCAAAGACGAGCGAGAAAATGACTGTCAATATTACTGGCCATCCAGAGCGACTGCGACGATGTTCTTCAATCCCAGGATTAAATTGGGCATCCCATTTTTCATCAAGGCGAAGTCCGAATGCAATGGTAGTTAGCCAGCTTGCTTCAATGGCAATAAAGCCAAAGGTAATGAGTATCCATCCTGGCGCAGAATGAAAGTGAGCATCTTTAAGAATGATCCAGCCAGCCGCACCCCCAATGAGGGCGAATAGCTGCACCCATGCCCAAAAAGATTTCAGTCCTTGCAAATAGAAGCAGTTGAGACCGCTGCCTGGAAAGAATAATCCGAGTGCGCAAAAAAGAAGTTTAGATTTTTTCATGAGTCTTTCAGTGATATCGCGAATGAATTGTTAAAGGCTTATTTATTAGTATTTTGTTTTTGAGTAAAGCTGAGCACTTCACGATCGGTACCAATCATGAGTAGTTGGTCGCCATTGCGCACAATGTTGCGATAGTCATTCAATTCGTAAAGGAAATCATTCTCTAATTCCATACGTTGTGGACTGCAAGCCATCTTAGTGCTGACGATTTGTTTGAGGGAAAATCCGCGACCGTCTTCATCAATTGTTGCGGTAAAGCGATTGCATCCTGTCGAGCCACTCAGACGTTGCCCACTGGCATCAAAAATGATTTGTATAGGGTTACTGGCATCGCCCTGGGGAATCTGGCGTGTACGCACCTCGCCATAGCTATTGGGAGGTAGGTTCCAGCGGGTGAGCTCCCATTTAGTATTTTTGAGCTCACTGCTTGGTGGGCTGATTTTGGCGCCGCAAGGGGGAATAACGTCGGCGCAGCCGACTAAAAACCCAAGACTTAGGCAAGAAAGTATCAGAAAGAGCCTATTTAAGGATATTCCGATCGAGTCTGAAAGGTTAGATTTAAGGTCCATATTTACCTAAGTTATTGTTTTTAATGTAAAATTTAATAAAGTACGCGTTCTATTCTACTGTCTATGATGCTTAAATAGGTGGAAGAAGTAGGGGTTTTCGTCTAGAATATGAGGTTTTCCGCTCTACCTTATCTTTATTTGGTGAGCTGGAGCCCAAGGTTTTTGTAGAAATTTCATTGGGTTGTAATCAACCTGTTTTCATTTTAGATTTTAAGGAATAAGTATGGTCGTCATTCGACTGGCACGCGGCGGTTCTAAGAAGCGCCCTTTTTACAGCATCGTTGCTACTGATAAGCGCAACCGTCGTGACTCGAACTTTATCGAGCGTATTGGTTACTTCAATCCACAAGCAGCGGCAACTGAGCAAGCAATGCGCATTGCTCAAGATCGTTTGACTTACTGGACTGGTGTTGGCGCGCAAATCTCTCCAACAATAACTCGTTTGATCAAAAACAATCCAGCTGTTTAATATTCAATTACTAAAAGCTTCGTCGATGTGATGAAGCTTTTAGTGACAGAATTTCTAGTAGTTCTATCTTGGAAAAATAAGGTGTCTTAAAAATGAGTACGCCTTCCATAGATGAATTGATTGAACTTGGCGCTATATCTGAGGCACAAGGATTGCAGGGTCAAGTGAAGGTTAGACCTCACTCATCAGAGCCTGTAGCACTTCTTTCTTCTAAGTCAATTTGGCTGTCCTTGATCCCTCGTCGGGATGCGGGCGTTTCTGCGTCTCAAGCACAAGCCTCACTGACGCAGTACAAAGTTAAAAACGCCAAGATGCATAGTGGTAACGTTGTCATGACACTTGAGGGTGTCAGTGATCGCGATCAAGCATTGGCATTAAAAGGTTCACGCATCTTAGTGGCACGTGATGCTTTTCCAAAGGTGGAAAGCGATTCGTATTACTGGGTAGACCTCATTGGATGCAATGCAGTGAACTTGCAAGGCGAAGCACTTGGTGAAGTGATTGATGTCACTGAGAATGGCGCACATGGTGTTGTCGCTATCGGCGATGCGCAAACAAAGACGATTAAATACTTAGTGCCATTCGTAAAAGAAGTGGTGCAAAACGTCGACCTACCAAATAAAACGATTACCCTCGATTGGCAGTCTGACTGGCAATAGCCCTTCATAAATAGCTACGAATATGCGCTTTGATGTCGTAACCTTATTTCCAGAAATGTTCGCTGCTTTAACGAAGTGGGGCATTACCGGTCGCGCTTGTGAACATTCACTTGCTAGCGTTCACCTTTGGAATCCCCGTGATTTTTGCTCAGATCCTCGCAAAACAGTAGATGACCGTGCTTATGGGGGCGGACCTGGCATGGTCATGATGGCCAAGCCCTTAGAAGATACCGTTGCTGGAATTAAGGCCTCCCACCAGGAGTCAGGTATTCAAAGTGGCCCCATTTGCTTGTTGGCACCCCAGGGTGAGCGTTTTTCCCAGAAGATAGCGACAGATATCCTAAATTATGGCAATTTAAGCTTTATTTGTGGTCGATATGAAGCTATTGACCAACGTTTTGTTGATCGAAATGTGGATTTACAGCTTTCTATCGGTGATTTTGTGGTTTCTGGGGGCGAAATTCCCGCTATGGCTATGATGGATGCGGTGATTAGGTTGATTCCAGGAGCCCTTGGAGATGGGGAATCTGCTTCCCAGGACAGCTTTATGAACGGTCTTTTGGACTATCCGCACTACACCCGCCCAGAAATATATGAAAATTTATCTGTCCCGGACGTGCTTTTAGGCGGACATCACGCTAAAATAGCGGATTGGCGTCGGCAGAAGTCTTTAGAGCTGACGTTCAGGTTAAGGCCGGACTTAATTGAATCGGCTAGAGCCAAAGGGTTGCTAACCCGAGAAGATGAACAATTTCTTCGCTCTCTGTAAATACTTTCATTAGTGTGCAGTAGTGAATAAGTAGTTTGGTTTTTGGTTTAGTGAAATTGTTTTAACTGCATCCTCTATTAGGTCCGTTGATTTATATCTCGGAATTAAACGCTAATAAGATGTTTAAGGATTAAAAATGAATTTAATTGAAAAAATTGAGCAAGAAGAAATTGCTCGCTTAAGTGCTAACAAGGTTTTGCCAAGCTTTGCTCCTGGCGATACTGTAGTTGTTAGCGTAAACGTAGTTGAGGGTACACGTAAGCGTGCCCAGGCCTTTGAAGGCGTTGTGATTGCTAAGCGCAATCGCGGACTCAATTCTAGCTTTATCGTTCGCAAGATTTCATCTGGCGAAGGTGTAGAGCGTACATTCCAAACTTACTCACCATTGATCGCTGGTATTGAAGTGAAGCGTCGCGGTGATGTGCGTCGTGCTAAGTTGTACTACTTGCGTGATCGCTCTGGTAAGTCTGCACGTATTAAAGAGAAGCTTCCTGCGCGTAAAGCCGCAGTGGCAGCTCCAGCCGCGGTATAAATTACGGCTTGAAGTAAAAAAGGCGGCTTAGGTCGCCTTTTTTGTTGCCTTAGAATATGAACATGCCCAAGACACCTAGCCCAGAAGACAATGCAATTAACGTCGCTGCGCCTTTAGGATTTGATGCGCAAGCAATCCCGATTCATCAAGTGTGCGCTCACGAAAAAAAGGTGGCAAAAGAATTTTTGGAGCCAGCTGGTTTAAAGGCCCGTCTGCAATCGCCGCCGCAATGGCAGCCAGAAATTACAGATGAAAACCGTCATGTGATTGCGTCTGACATTATTGCGAAGCGTCAAGCTGTTGGAAAAGTGACTAAAGCTGCAGTGCTCATTCCCCTTCTATTGAGGGAAGAGGGTTTGTCGGTGTTGCTAACGCAAAGAACCAATCATTTACGCGATCATGCGGGGCAGATTAGTTTTCCAGGAGGCCGCATGGATCCTGAAGATCAAAACCCGAATGACACTGCCTTACGTGAAAGTCAGGAAGAAATCGGATTAGATCCTGAGCGAGTCGAGATTATTGGTCATCTGCCACAGTATTTGACAGTTTCTGGGTATAGCGTCACTCCAGTAGTAGGATTGGTTCAAGCTCAGGCAGAATATGTCTTGGATGAGTTTGAGGTGGCCGATGTATTTGAAGTGCCGCTAAGTTTTTTGCTGGATCCCGCCAATCATCAGGTCAGATTGTGGCAAAGTGAGCAGGGTGGGCGACGTTTTTATTCAATGCCCTATGAGAACCGCTTTATTTGGGGTGCTACTGCGGGAATGTTGCGTAACCTATATCATTTATTAAAAGTATGACTTTCTTTTCTATTCTCTTCGCCCTCATTGCTGAGCAATATCGCCCAGTCACTTCAAGCCATTGGATTGCGCGTGTCTGTGCTCGCTGGTTAGATTGGGTTGCTGCTGAGTTCGGTGGCAAGACTGAAGATGGTGCAAGTCCTGTGGGCGCTCGTATAGCCTGCTTAGTCGCTTTCATACTGCCTACCTTTTTAGTCTTTATTGTGTACGTCACTTGTATGGTGACTTATCCAATTTTGGGCTTCATTTGGAACATCGTCATTGCCTATTTGTTCTTTGGCTTTCGTCAGTTCAGTCATTCCTTTACTGCTGTTCACGAAGCAATCGAAGCGCATGATTTACCAGCGGCTCGCCTTGCTCTAAGTGATTGGTACGGTCCTGAGTTAGATACGTCTAATCTTACTGAGACAGAAGTGATTTCCTTGGCCTTAGAGCGCGCCATCATCGGTTCACATCACCATGTCTTTGGTGTGTTGTTCTGGTTCATGATGCCAATGGGTCCTGCTGGTGTTGTGCTCTATCGCTTAGCGGATATCGCTGCGCAACGCTGGTCTGAGCGTGGCGACTACAACCTCAGTGAGTCTGCTCGTCATTTTTTCTATGTTTTAGATTGGGTTCCTGCACGCATTACCGCAATGGGCTTTGCTATTGTCGGTAACTTCGAGGGCGCTGTATACGGCTGGCGTTATCTCACGCAAAAATGGTCCGACTCTTTGTCAGCAGTGATTTTGGCTGCGGGCAGTGGCGCATTGGGTGTTCGCCTGGGTGAGCCAATGAGTGAGCCAGATAGCGATGAAGCTTTGCGTATGGCTGAGGCTGGTGAGCCGGTTGTCTATGAGGTAGGTCTTGAGCCTACTGAGCGCACCATGCGCTCCGCGGTGGGATTGGTGTGGCGCTTAGTTATCGCTTGGATGGCTTTGTTGCTAATGCTGACCATCGCTCTTTGGCTTGGCTAATTCCCTGAATTTGTACATCAGCTGTTTTTGAATCTGAGTGCAATTGTCTAAATAGCGTCAGTCTTTCTGGCGCTATTTCATTTTTGTCTACCGCTTCACGAACGGCGCAATCTGGCTCCGATAAATGCGCACAATTGTGAAAGCGACACTTTCCAAGCAGGTCTTTAAATTCTCTAAAGGCATGTTGCAATTCACTCACGGACATATGAGCCAAACCAAACTCCTGAAAGCCTGGTGAATCAATCAGGGCGCCAAGCTTACCGGTCTCATCTCTACCCCAGGACTCGGGTAATTCAAAGTAACGACAGGCAGTAGTCGTATGTTTGCCAGTATCTAAACGTACAGAATATTCTTGGGTCAATGCTGCAGCATTCGGTATCCATGCATTTAAAAGGCTGGACTTGCCCATCCCAGATTGACCGACAAAGACTGAGACCTTACCTTGCAGAGCTGTGCGTAAAGAATCAATCGAGGTTGGATCAAACTTGGCTGAGACTTCGCTGACCTGATATCCCATCCGAGCGTAAGGCGCAATGATTTTGCGTGCATGCTCTAAGTTATCTTTGAGATCACATTTATTGAGCAAAATATGAAGGCCAATTTGATTGGCTTCTGCGGCTACTACTGCCCTTCCTAAAAGATCTGGTGAGAAAGCAGGTTGTGTTGCGAGCACTACCAAGATCTGATCAACGTTAGATGCAATCAGCTTGCTCTTAAAGGCATCAGAGCGATAGAGAAGGTTTTCTCGGGGTTCAATTTGAATGATGCGGGCTTGATCGGCTGAAGTCATTTCTAATAGCATGCGATCACCAACGGCACCAATATGTTGCTTGGCAGGTGTACTTACCTGAATCAATGAGCCAGCGGGTGATTCACAACCTTCAGCATCTGCTACCAAACGCTGCGCTAAATAATGCCTTCCGTAGGAGGCAATTAGTAGCGCATGAAACTGTTCCATCGTTATGAACTAAACCGTTGCAAATTAGCAATGCGCAGTGGCGCAGGCGGATGCGAGCTATAAAAAGCTGTATAGATTGGATCCGGTGTTAAGGTTGATGCATTGTCTTGATACAGTTTGACTAGCGCAGTAATCAAATCTTTTGCTGAAGATTTTTCCGCAGCAAATCCGTCAGCCTCATACTCATGTTTGCGTGATGCCAAACTAGAGAGCGGTGTGAAGAAAAAGCTAAACACTGGTGAGACGAGCATGAAGAGTGCCAAAGCTAGGCCGCCGTTATAACCATTGAGATTAGGCATGACGCCTAAATCTGTATAGAACCAAACCTTGGTGCTAATCCAGCCTAAGAGGGCGAACATCGCAAAGCTCAGGGCAAATGAGACCAAGAGGCGTTTACGAATATGCTTGCATTTGTAGTGACCAAGCTCGTGTGCGAGTACAGCCTCCACTTCGCCTGGGTTAAGTTTTTCAATTAAGGTATCAAAAAATACAATCCGCTTTGCCTTGCCCATGCCAGCGAAAAAGGCATTGCCATGGGCGCTACGTTTGCTGCCATCCATGACAAATAGGCCCTGACTCGCAAAGTCACAACGTGCAAGCAATGCTTCAATCTGCGTCTTCAAAGGACCTTCATCTAAGGCTTGAAACTTATTAAAAAGGGGTGCAATAAAGGTTGGGAAGATCCACTGCATGAGCAAGCTAAAAATGGTCAGTACTAACCATGCCCACAGCCACCATAAGTCTCCTGTCTTAGCCATCAAGGTCAAAATAACCCAGAGCAGCGGAATGCCAATGGCACCCCCTAAACCTAGCCCTTTGAACATATCAGAGAAAAAGAGCGTCTTATTCATACGATTAAAGCCAAAGCGCTCTTCCAGATGGAACTGTTTGTACCAAGAGAAAGGAATATCAATAATGCCGGAGATGATCGCGATGGAAACTAGCAGGGCAATTTGCTGAGCAATGCCTTCGCCCAAAAATTGCAGTAATGCCATGTTCAGAATCTGTAGCCCACCCAATAAGGTGAAGCCAATTAAAATGATGGCGCTAACCCCATTCTCTAAAATACCTAGGCGTAATTTGGCGATAGTGTAGTCAGCTGCTTTTTGATGCTCGGCGAGAGTCACTTTTTCAGCGAAATCAGCTGGTACAGCATCGCGATGCTGCGCTACATAGCGAATTTGACGTTGGGACAGCCAGTGGCGCAAGCCAAAACTAGCAATAAAGGCGATTAGAAAAACAATTGTGAATGTCATGAGATCATTATAGATATGAGCGAGCAAACTAACATTACAGCAACCACAGCAAGCGCAGCAACTTCAGCAACTTCAGCAACCAAGGCGGCACCAGCCAATGAACGCCTGATATGGGTTGACATGGAAATGTCGGGCCTAAACCCAGAAACAGAGCGGATTCTAGAAATTGCCATCATTGTGACCGACGCCCATCTCAATACTATCGCTACGGCGCCAGTTTGGGTGGTGCATCAAGAGGATGCACTTTTAGACGCAATGGACGCCTGGAATAAGGGCACCCATGGTCGTTCTGGCTTGATTGAAAAAGTAAAGGCATCCACTCTGGATGAGGCAACAGTTGAGGCCGAATGTATCGCTTTTCTGAAGAAATATATTAAGGCAGGCATTGCGCCCATGTGTGGCAATACGATTGGGCAAGACAGGCGCTTTATGGCAAAGTACATGCCAAAACTAGAGGCCTACTTTCATTATCGAAATATTGATGTGTCGACTTTGAAAGAGCTATGTAAACGTTGGCATCCTGAGTTGGTCAAAGGCTTTACTAAGAACCAGGCTCATACAGCATTAGCGGATATCGAAGAGTCTATTGAAGAGCTTAAGTATTACCGTGAGAAGTTTATTGTGCCGTTACCGCAGTGAGCGGATCGAAAAGCAAGATGCAATAGACGGAGTAGTCGGAATAAACAAGGCCCACAGTGTGGGCCTTTTCTTTATGAGTTCAAAAGAATCAAATTCCAGATTTCTTAATGGCACTTTTCGGTCTAAAGACTTTAATGACCGTTTCATCGGTTTCAATATAGGGGCCGCCGATTAAATCGATGCAGTAAGGTACCGCAGCAAAGATGCCTGGAACAATCGATTTGCCATTTTCATCCTTAAGACCTTCCAATGTTTCAGCAATCGCTTTAGGCTGTCCCGGTAGATTGATCACCAGGGCGGCATGATCTTCAATCTCCCTGAGGACGGCAGTTTGTCGAGAGAGGATTGCAGTAGGTACAAAGTGCAGGCTAATTTGACGCATTTGCTCACCAAAACCTGGCATCTCCCGGGTTCCAGCTTCGCGAGTTGCCTCTGGGGTGACATCTCTTCTGGAGGGGCCTGTACCACCTGTACTAAGGACTAAGTCACAACCTAGCTCATCTACTAGCTCAACGATCGTCTCAGTAATGATTTCTAACTCATCGGCAATGAGCCGTTCATGAAAGACGCAGGGATTGTTGATGGCCTTCACAAGCCATGTTTGCAGGGCGGGGATGCCTTCGTCCTGATAAACGCCTTTACTGGCACGATCTGAGATGGAAATGAGGCCGATTTTGACCTCATTTGGGCTATTTCGTTTTAGGGCTTCTGTATGCTTCATGTTTCTATTCTAGCTATTATTGAGGCATGTTTACATACACATCCAACCAGTTTCAAGAAATCATCGATTTCATGCTCAAAGAGGCCAAAAGAAGGGGTGCCTCAGATGCCGTTGCTGAAGTTTCCGAGGGGCAAGGTCTTTCCGTTACCGTTCGTAAAGGAGAGGTTGAGACCATCGAGCAAAGCTTGGATAAGCAAGTCGGGGTTACTGTATTTTTGGGTCACCATCGTGGCAACGCCAGCACGAGTGATTTTTCTAAAGAATCTTTAAAGGCCACGGTAGATGCTGCTTATCACATTGCCCAACATACGGCAGAAGATCTTTGCGCTGGACCTGCAGAAGCTGAGCTCCTAGAAAAAAATCCACTCGATTTAGATTTATTTCATCCATGGAATTTGGATGCAAGCCGCGCTGTAGAAATTGCTCGCATTGCAGAAGGCGCTGCTTTTTCTGTCAGCAAACAAATTCAGAATAGTGATGGCGCATCAGTATCTGCACATCATGCCCATTTCATGATGGGTACCTCCCATGGTTTTATGGGCGGCTATCCATTTTCTCGTCACTATATTTCTTGCGCACCGATTGCAAGCTCAGGTGGGAAGAAGGCTCACATGCAGCGGGATGATTGGTACTCCAGCTCTCGTATTCCTGAAGAGTTAGCTGATCCTGCAGCAATTGGAGTGTATGCAGCTCAAAGGGCCCTATCACGCCTAAAGGCAAGGTCTTTAAGTACTCGGCGTTGCCCGGTCATCTTTGAAGCTCCTTTGGCGGCAGGCTTATTGGGTGGACTGGTACAGGCGGTTTCGGGTGGCGCACTCTATCGTCGCTCTAGCTTTTTGCTCGATAGTTTAGGTAAGCAGGTATTGCCAAAACATATCAGCTTATTTGAAGATCCGCATCTAAAGGCCATGACTGGTAGTGCGCCGTTTGATGAGGAGGGTGTCAAAACATCTGCTCGTACAGTGGTAGATAAAGGAATACTCGAGGGATATTTTTTATCAACTTATTCTGCGCGTAAGTTGGGTATGAAGACTACTGGCAATGCTGGTGGATCACATCACCTTACTTTACAGAGTAAGAAAACGCCGAAAGGTGGTTTACCAGCATTGCTAAAGGAAATGGGTACCGGCTTACTGGTCACTGAGTTAATGGGGCAGGGTGTTAATTATGTAACGGGTGATTATTCACGTGGTGCATTTGGCTACTGGGTGGAGAATGGAGAAATTCAGTACCCAGTTGAAGAAGTTACGATCGCTGGTAACTTGCGCGATATGTTGATGGATATTGAGCTGATTGGTAGTGATACATTGATTCGTGGCACTAAAGAAACCGGATCTATCTTGCTAGGCTCGATGACGGTTGGCGGAAAATAAACAAGTAAATAATACAGACCGATGATTTTTAAAGGGAGACGGTAATGCAAAGACGTTCATTTTTAAAGCAAGCCACTATTGGAGCGGGAGCCGCAGCCTTAGCCGCGCCATCCATTGCTCAAAGTCTGCCAACATTAAATTGGCGCCTAGTATCCAGCTTCCCCAAATCCTTAGATACCTTATTTGGTACTCCTGAAGTATTTGCCAGCGCTTTGCGTAAGGCGACTGATGGTAAATTTAACGTCAAAGTATTTGCAGCCGGCGAAGTGGTACCACCACTTCAAGTATTGGATGCTGTCCAAAACGGTACAGTTGAGTGTGGACATACCGCTAGTTATTACTATCTAGGTAAAAACAGCGCATTTATTTTTGATACTGCCGCTCCATTTGGTATGACGGCTCGCCAGCAATCTGCATGGATGCTTCATGGTAATGGTATGAAGTTAATGCGCGAACTTTATGCCAGTTACAACATTGTTAATTTTTTGGGCGGTCAAACTGGTACGCAAATGGGCGGCTGGTTTCGAAAAGAAATTAAATCTCCAGAAGACCTCAAAGGACTGAAATTCCGTATTGCTGGCTTTGCTGGCCAGGTGCTCGCAAAACTGGGTGTTCTCCCACAACAGCTTCCTGCTGGTGAGATTTATTCTGCCTTAGAAAAGGGCACGATCGATGCTGCTGAATTCGTTGGACCATACGATGATGAGAAATTGGGTCTAGCTAAGGTAGCGAAAAATTACTATTACCCAGCCTTTTGGGAAGGCGCTGCAGGACTTTCTTTCTTGGTCAACAAGAAGCAGTGGGATTCACTACCGCCTTCCTACCAGGCTGCATGGGAAGCGGCTTGTTTTGAAGCGCATACCGATATGTGCGCTAAGTACGATGCGCTTAATCCACCTGCGTTACAACGCCTTTTGCAAAATGGCGCCGTACTACGCAAGTTCAATACTTCAGTCCTAGATGCTTGTTTTAAAGCCAGCCAAGATACTTATGCTGAAGAGTCTGCTAAGAACCCCCAATTCAAAAAGATTTTTGATGACTATCGCGCTTTTAGAAACATGGAAGCACAGTGGTTTAATGTTGCTGAGCAAGCATTTGCTCAATACAGTTTTACTAAAAAACTTTGAGAAAAAATTCTCAGCAGATGACTTCCATACTCTTGCAGCCCAAATGAATCTCTCTGAAGTTTGGGTTCGCATTAAACGACATCCCTTGTCTCGTGTGGGGCCAGGATTAGTCACCGGTGTTGCAGATGATGATCCCAGTGGGATTGTTACTTACTCTCAAGCGGGGGCGCAGTTTGGTTTAAACATGCTGTGGACTATGCCATTTGCATACCCTTTAATGTCGACTATTCAGGTCTTGTGTGCACGTATGGGTAGAGTAACGGGGCGTGGTCTGTCTGCCAATATGAAGCTCGCCTTCCATCCGGCGGTACTTGTAACTCTTGTATTGCTTCTGTTGGTTGCAAATGTTCTGAACATTGCTGCTGATATTGCTGCGATGGGTGAGGTTGCGCAGCTGGTTACTGGCATTAATTGGCACATCATGACGGGCCTCTTCGTCTTGTTGACCTTAGTTTTGCAGATACTCATCCCATATCGTCACTATGTATTCTTTTTGAAATGGCTGTCCCTCTCTTTATTGGCTTATGGCGCAGTGCTCTTTACCGTTCATATTCCTTGGGGTGATGTCATTTGGAGTACCTTCTTTCCTCAAATCTCGTGGGGTGCGGATTCTGCTGCAGTAGTGGTTGGTATCTTTGGCACCACTATTAGCCCCTATTTATTTTTTTGGCAATCGTCTCAAGAAGTAGAGGATATGAATTTGCATGGGCAGCCAAGCCTACTTGAGCAAAAGAATCCTGCAGAGACAAGTGCGGAGCTTCGAAGAATTCATTGGGATACCTGGAGCGGTATGCTGTACTCAAATGTCGCTGCGTACTGCATTATTCTTGCGACAGCAGTCACTCTTCATGCCGCTGGGATAAGGGATATCAATACTGCCGCTCAAGCTGCATCGGCATTGAGACCTCTTGCAGGTGAATTTACCTTCCTATTGTTTGCACTAGGGATATTGGGCGTGGGTCTGATGGGAGTTCCTGTGCTTGCAGGTTCAGCTGCCTACGCCTTATCTGAGGTGTTTGGTTGGCGCTCAAGCCTGGAGGATTCGGCTGCTCAGGCAAGTAAGTTTTACGCCATTATTGCTTTTAGCGTATTAGTTGCCCTTGCTATTCAGTACTCGCCCATTAGCCCTATGAAAGCCTTGTTCTGGAGTGCGGTGATCAATGGCATTGTTGCTGTGCCCTTGATGGTGGCAATTATGATCTTATCTTCCAAGCAATCTGTCATGGGTATTTATGTGGCCTCCTTAAGCATGAGGATCCTGGGTTGGTTGGCGACAGGCTTTATGGCTGTGGCTGCTGCCTATTTATTCATAGCTTGGTAAGATCTTTGGATGCTTGATTTATTCTTTACCTCCTTAACGCAGTCTTTTCATGCCCATTCACTTATATTTTTTGTGTGTGCAGTGATCAGTGTGATCATTGTTGGTATATCTAAAAGCGGCTTTGGTGCCGGACTGGGTATTCTTTCTCTGCCTTTGATGGCAAGCCAATCCAGTATTAATGAAGCATTGGCAATTCTGTTGCCGCTGTTAATCGCAATTGATTTAGTGGGCTTACGTCGCTTCATTCGCAATGCTGATTGGCGCATTCTGAAGATCATTATTCCGCCAGCAATAGTGGGGCTTTTATTAGGGATGATTTTCTTTACTGCCATCACACCCCAGGTCTTAACTCTGTCGATTGGGATTTTTACCCTACTCTTTTTGATTCAGAATCTTGCCATGTCTCGCATGGATGTGAAAGAGACTAAATCCTATCCCTGGCTTGGGCGTGCAATGGGATTGACATCTGGCTTCACTTCTTTTGTTGCGCATATTGGCGGTCCGCCGATCACGGTATATATGCTCAGAGAAAAGCTCTTGCCGATGGTTTATACCTCGACCTTAGGGGTCTTTTTCACGATCATTAACTTTGGGAAGCTAGGTCCTTATGCCTACTTAGACCTACTAAATTACCGGCAGCTGGCAACCTCCATTATCTTGTTGCCTTGTGTGCCGGCAGGGGTCTACTTTGGTTTTTATCTAGCCAAAAGAATCTCAATGAAATGGTATTACCGAACAGTGAGATTCTTTTTGTTAATTGCCAGTATCAAATTAATTTCAGATGGACTTATTTAGCCGCCAATACTTCTTGTAAAAAGCGCGAGATATCCATTAGCTCTTCATGATTTACCGAGTGCTCCATCGGATATTCATTCCAGTCCACTTGATAGCCCATATTTTCTAACAAGGCATGGGATGCTTGGGCGCGATCAAGTGTCACCACTGGATCATAGGTGCCATGCGCCATAAAGATGGGCGTATTGGAATTGGCTGAATGCTTTTGAACATTAGCCGTCATCGCCAGAGGTAGATAGCCAGATAAAGCCATAATGCCTCCAAGTTTGTGCGGAAAGCGCAAGCCAATATGTAAAGCCATTGCACAGCCTTGTGAAAATCCCGCCAAAACAATCTTGTCGTATGCAATGCCGCGGCTAGCTTCTTTTTCAATCAATTCAACAATAGACGCTGCTGATTTTTGAATGCCAGCAGCATCCTCTTGATCCATGAGATTTCTGCCGACAATGTCATACCAGGCTGGCATGACATAGCCACCATTGACAGTGACTGGCATGCTTGGTGCACTCGGAAATACAAAACGAATACCAGGGCATCCGCTTAGCTTGAGTTCAGGGACGATGGGTACAAAATCGTTGCCGTCGGCTCCTAGGCCATGTAGCCAAATAACGGCAGCGGTTGGATTTGGGGCGGTTTCCAATTCAATACACGGGAGCATATTCATATCCTCTAAGGTAGGTCATTTCAGCATTATCGACCCATCTACCCTTGCTGGTTATGTCTGAATGCCTGGCGGGGTCTAAAGATGAGTAGAATCACCAAATACCCCTCATTTATACAGGTCATACATGAACTCTAAAAAGCTAACCAACTTCATCCTGGGGTCGATGGTCCTGGGCGTATTCGTTGGCTACCTTGTAAATCTGTATGGTGCAGGCACTCCTTTCCCTGATCAATATGTCATTTATATTTCCATCCTGACGGATGTCTTCTTGCGTTTAATCAAGATGATCATCGCTCCTTTGGTATTTGCCACTCTGGTAGTTGGTATAGCCAAAATGGGGGATGCCTCGACTATTGGTCGCGTGGGTTTAAAAACCTTCTCTTGGTTTATTTCTATGTCGCTTGTTTCTTTACTGCTTGGCTTAGTGATGGTTAATATTCTGAAGCCTGGCATTGGTGTGGAATTAGCGCTACCTGCGATCGAGGCAAGCACGGGCCTTAATAAGGCTAGCTTGAATCTTCCTGATTTTGTACGTCATATATTCCCTGTCAGCATCTTTGATGCGATGGCTAAAAATGAGATCTTGCAGATTGTTGTTTTTGCCGTTTTCTTCGGTGTTAGTGCGGCAGGCATGGGCGCTAGGGCCGATGAGTTTATTCGCAATTTGGATATGCTCTCGCACATCATGCTCAAGATCACGACAGCAGTGATGAAGCTTGCTCCTATAGCCGTCTTCTCTGCTGTTTCAGCTGTCATTGCTGAGAATGGCGTGAGTATATTGATGACCTATGGCAAGTTCATGCTTAGCTTCTATGCTGCCATTTTCACCCTATGGATCGTCATTATTTTAATTAGTTCCTTGGTGCTGAAAAATCGTACTTGGACTTTGGTGAAGATGTTGCGTGAACCAGCCTTACTGGCTTTCACGACTGCCAGTTCTGAAGCGGCCTATCCAATGACTTTAGAGAGAGTAGAGCGCTTTGGTTGTAAAAACAAAATTGCTTCTTTTGTCTTACCTGTGGGATATTCATTTAACTTAGATGGATCAATGATGTATTGCACATTTGCTGCACTCTTTATTGCACAGGTATACGGTATTGAGATGGCGCTCAGTCAGCAGCTCTTAATGTTACTGGTGCTCATGATTACCTCTAAGGGTATAGCTGGTGTGCCGCGTGCCTCACTGGTGGTGATTGCCGCGACTTTATCGCAATTTAATCTGCCAGAAGCAGGCGTTCTATTAATTCTGGGGGTAGATCACTTCTTGGATATGGCGCGTTCTGCGACTAATGTGTTGGGTAACGGTCTGGCAACCGCTGTGATCTCGAAATGGGAAGGCGAGTTAGAGGGGTAGGTAAATAGCCTCAAATGAATCCCACTTTCACAAGGCTTGGGTGTAAGATGGTTTCAATTATTTAAGTTGGATAGAGAGGGTTGCAATGAAGCCGTTTTATATCGACTATCCCCAGGAAAAAATTGAAGAGCATCAACATGCCTATCGTTGCCTGCATTGCAAAATTTCAACTACTATCATTTTTGGCTTGTTAGAGAATCACGCTGAAGATTGCAGTTACCGCATCCTTCAAAGCAAGTCCACACAGCTAAAAGCAAGGGCTACATCTAATAAAGTACATTTTGATGAACCCCATATTGACGAGGTGGATTAATGAGGACATATCCGATTGCCCTGGAACTAACTATTTGGGAAGATCTCGGCCTTAATCAGTATGAAGTGACTATTGATGAAGTCTCTAATATTTCCATTAAGCGCACAGATGATGTGCTGCGTACGCGAGAGCTAACAAGCAATGAGGTGAGTACATTAATTGCCGCTATTGAATCTCTGAGAGTGCCAGTTAGCGAAGAGCCTAAAGGGGATGAGAATATTAAAGTGTCGACAAGCTATGAGCTCATCGTTGAGTCTGCTCACTTTTCTCTGGAATTTAACTGGGAAGATGTTGATGCAGGTGGTGTGAATGCAAAAGCATTTACTTCGGTTTCGGCATTGGCGGCTGTAGTGGTAAGCCTAGACTTGGCTCACTGAAATCTGACTAAGCTTTCATTACAATAAATTCTCGTAGCAAGACTTTTTCTCTACATTGCGAGAAGGAAAATTGTGTACTGAGTTTTCGGGTATTCGTCGCTACAATTTTCCATCTGGTATGAGATTGGTCTAATCAGGTTATTTAAGTCGTGCGCTTTTTCGAGTCCTCTCATAAAACGCACCTGGTTTAGATGCTACCCAATGAATAAATTTCATCATTTCTGGATGCTCTCTCAAGATCTGGACATGATGATATTTTTGGGCCAATTCCGACTCAGTAAACAGAGCGTGAATTTGCTTATGGCAAATACGGTGGAGATATTCAGTAGTTTTGCCGCCCTTGGACTTGGGTATAAGGTGGTGGGCATCCTTTTGTGAATTTGGAATTACTCGATCGCAAATTGGGCAAATGAGCGCCTCAGCCTGTTGTGAAAGGGGCTGATCTAATGCAATCAGTTTTTGGCGAATTTTTCCAATCATGGGTTCAAGCTAGTTTATTAAATAAGTCTTAAACTTGCAGGGTGTCAAAACCGACCCCCAAAACCCTCGTAGAGCCAGATTTATCTCGCCTCATTGAAATGGCTTGGGAAGACCGTACGCCATTTGATGCCATTGAAGAAACCTTCGGCCTGGGTGAGCCTCAAGTGATTGCCATTATGCGTAGAGAGCTCAAGCGCAGCTCCTTTGAGCTCTGGCGCAAGAGGGTGACTGGAAGGGCAACCAAACATAGTGCCTTGCGCAGCGAAGAAGTCACTCGCGCATATTGCCCTACCCAATACAAAAATAAATGAAGCAGCAAGTGAAGTCTTCTGGGCGCTTATTTCTGATTCTGGGAGATCAACTCGACTTGAATAGTTCCGCCTTGCGAAACTTTAATTCACAGTCTGATGAAATCATCATGATTGAGTCAGCCAATGAAGCTCAGTACGTCTGGACTCATAAAGCCAAAATTGCCTTATTTCTCTCAGCAATGCGTCACTTTGCGAAGGCCATTGAAAAGCTGGGCTACCCTCTTACGTATATTCAAGATTCTTCGTTATCGATTGTAGAGACTCTTAAAGAACATATTCTGAAGAGGAATATAGGCCACTTAGTTTGTATCGAGCCAGGTGAGTGGCGCTTAAAGCAGGCAATTGAAGCATTGGCTACAGAGCTCAACATTGAGCTCGAGATGCTTGAGGATGATCATTTCTATTGCTCGCGCCAGGAATTTGTTGAATGGGTTGCCAATAAAAAAGAACTTCGGCTTGAGTATTTTTACCGCTTGATGCGTAAGCGCCACAATATCTTAGTAGACGGGGAGGGCAACCCTGAGGGTGGCCAATGGAACTTTGACCAAGACAACCGTAAGCCTTATCCCAAAAAGGGGCCAGGCATCATTGATGCTCCGGCAGCGTTTGAGGCTGACGCTATCACGCAGGGCGTGTTGGTATTTGTTGAAAAAACTTATCCAGATCACCCCGGATCATTAGAGTCATTTAATTGGCCGGTAACTAGAGATCAAGCCATACAAGCACTGGAGTATTTTGTTGAATATCGCTTAAGAAACTTTGGCGTATATCAAGATGCTATGTGGACCAAGACTCCATTCGGATGGCATTCTATTTTATCGAGCGCTCTCAATCTCAAGTTACTCAATCCCCGTGAGGTAGTCGATGCAGTCATCATCGCTTGGAAAAAGTATTCTCTAGATCTATCGACAGTTGAAGGCTTCATTCGGCAAATATTAGGGTGGCGTGAGTTTGTACGTGGCATGTATTACCTAGATATGCCCCAGATGGCACAAGATAATTATTACGATCACCAGAATCCATTGCCTAAATGGTATTGGACTGGACAGACCCAGATGGCCTGTATGAAAGATGCGATTGGCCAAACACTGCAATACGGCTATGCACATCATATTCAGCGCTTGATGGTGACTGGCAACTTTGCGCTCCTAGCAGAAATTCTGCCTCAGGAGGTATGTGAGTGGTATTTGGCGATCTATGTGGATGCGATTGAATGGGTTGAGCTGCCCAATACAGCAGGCATGGCTTTATTTGCAAATGGTGGTCGGTTTACCAGTAAGCCCTATATAGCGAGCGGTGCATATATCAAGCGGATGAGCAACTATTGCGGTTCTTGTAAATACAAGCCTGAGGTTCGTTATGGCGATGAGGCATGTCCTATGACTACCCTATATTGGAATTTCTTGATCAAGCATCGAGAGCAATTTGAAGCTAGCCCGAGGACCAAGTTAATGACTGCCAACCTCAAAAGAATCAGCGATGAGGATCAGCAACAAATAACACTTCATGCCAAACACATTCTGAGTCAATTGGATGATCTGTAGTCAATATGAAGACATCATTCAAGGGAAATAAAAGTTTTCTACCAAGCAAGATCTGCGTGGTCTGCAATAAAGAAATGACTTGGAGAAAATCCTGGGCTAAAAACTGGGAATCAATCAAATACTGCTCTGATGCTTGTAGGGCTAAAAAGTCTCCGGATGGTTTAAAAAGTATTTAATTTTGAAGTGTCAACCCACTATAAACCTGACCCGTTATGTAGGAAAGGATGGAGTTCCTTTATGACTGGGAGGTCTGCATGAAGAAGATGCTCGTTTGTTTGCTTACAGGTGTAATGCTAGCTGGACTGGTTACATCGGCCAGTGCTCATGGCTGGAGAGGTGGGTATTACTATGGTGGCGGTTGGCGAGGCGGCTGGGCCCCATTTGCAGTAGGTGCAGTTGCAGGTGTTGCTGTGGCTCATGCGTACTATAGGCCTGCCCCTATTTATTACACCCCACAGTATGTTTATCCTTCGCAACCTCAAACTGCTGCGTATTGTCCAGAAAACGGGCTTTACTATCCGCAAACTCAAGCTTGCCCTAGTGGCTGGCAAAGAGTGAATTACTAGATATAAGCAATAAGGCCACTCAAAAGTGGCCTTATTGACTGGATTGCTATTGCTGCTAAATACGATTTATTTTCCGCAAGGAAACCTACCTGCCAAGAAACGCAAAATGGTATCTGCAGCTGGTTCAGTTGCATATTTGGTATTTGCTTCCGCCCATTTAACGTATTCCTGAATCACTTCTTTGCGAGTTGGCGCAGGTTGATTTACGCAAATAAATTCTGGAGCTGACTTTGGGTTGCGAGTCACCAAGTAAGTGTCATATACAGCTTGACCATAAATTTCACAGGTAATAAAAGTACCATTAGTACCTTTGCAGTCTTGCAAGAGTTCTTGAGTACTAATCATATTGGCCGCCTGAGATCCGCTTGAGAAACCTAAAACTGCGCTAGTAAATGCCATTAATAGAATTTGCTTTTTCATGTTTGTTCTTTCGTATTAGTCTTTAATAAATTTAAATTCGTATTTTCCTAGCGGCGACCTCTAAAGCCACCGCCAAAATGTTCTCCGCCTGCGCGGGCGCCACCACCGCCGAAGCGATCACTGCCACCATTAAATTTAGCGCCACGTGCATCACCAAAACCACTAGAGTCGCTTCTAAAGTTACTTGGTGAGCTATCGCGATTCATTGGAGCTCGATCACTAGAGCGATCATTTTGCCCATAATTTCGATCGCCATTGTTCTTAACGCTGCGATCCCCATCATGATTGCCTAAGTTGCCGCGATCATCGCTGTTGATTCCATTTTTTTGCAAATTCTGACGCAGCTGATCACGCTCGGCATTACGATTTGCGCCACCACCACCCACATTGTCGTTTCGACGCTGTTGATCTGGCTTCCAGTTACTAGTGCCGTTTTTATTACCATTCCAATTGTTATTAGTATTGCGATTGAAGTTGTTATAGGTGTTGTTATTAACGGTAAGTGAGTTGCCGCCACCGTAACCGCCCCAATGGCAACCGCCCCAGAGCGCTGCTCCTACAGCCATACCAACACCAAATGAGAGAAGTGCTGTGCCAGCTACATATCCGGGCGGATAGTAGGCAGCTGGCGGATATGCGGGATAAGGCCATGCACCATACACCACAGTTGGATTGTAAGAAGGCACGTAAACCACTTGTGGGTTAGTTGGTTGAATGATGATGGTCTCCGATGAGCCGCCACCTTGAGTGGTTACAGTTTGCTGAGCGTTAGATTGCAGTGAGCCGGATTTCTTGGCCTTAGCGCGGAGTGCTTGAATCGCGGCCATCGTATCGGATTGTTGGGCTAATACAGCATTACCTAAATTTTGTGTCCAACTGAGTTGTGAGCCCATCATCTCCAAAACAGGCGGAAAGGAAACTAAAGACTTGACGCTGGCATCCCAATTTTGTTGTTGCAAAGCATTATTTAATGCATCGCCTTTGAGATTGCTATTGGCTCGCAACCAATTGGTTGCCTCTGAAACTTCTAATGGATAAGTAGAGGCCATGAGAATTTGTGAGACTAAGGAGTCTGGGTATAAGGCAATTGGCGCTACTAGCGCTTCTAATTGCGCCTGAGATTGCTTGCTTGCTTGAGTTTGACTATTGCCTTGTGCATAAGTAACTGGTACCACAGCCGGCAGACTGAGTACGGTAACCAGCATGCCTGCCAGTAATTGAGAGGGAATCCCTCGCTTTTTTGGTACCAACATTAGCGCATCCTTATGATTGAGTAGAGAAAATATTCTACTCAATGTTAGATGGTTAATGGCTATTTCAATGGAGGAAATGCTTGCAAAGGGGTAGCTGAGTCTTTAACAGTGGGAATATTGGACAATATCAACATGAAGCCTGTTTTGTACTCCTATCGCCGGTGCCCCTATGCAATGCGCGCACGTATGGCATTGAAATATGCTGGGATTGATGTTGAGCATCGCGAAATCGAGTTGCGTAACAAGCCTCAATCAATGTTACTAGTATCACCCAAGGGAACTGTTCCAGTGCTCTGTCTTGATGATGCGGTGCTAGATCAAAGTCTAGACATCATGCTTTGGGCTATTGAGCAATCTGATCCAGATGGTTGGATAGATGTAGATGATGCAATCGCCCAAGCATGGATTGAGAAAAATGATGGTCGATTTAAGGTTTTATTGGATCAATATAAATATCCCAATCGATTCCCAGAGCTAGACCCGCAAGCTGTTCTCGATGGGGCTTTGGAATGGATGTTGCTTCCTATGGAGAGATCTTTACAAAACTCCCAATACTTGTTGGGCAACAAGATGTCTTGGGTAGATATCGCTCTCTTTCCTTTTATTAGGCAGTTTTCAATGGTTGATGCAAATCAATTTGAGCAGCTCTCATTACCGGCAACTAAGAGATGGCTCACACAACATCTGGAATCAGAGTTATTTAATGCCGTAATGCAAAAGCATCCTGTTTGGCAAGATTAGATAGAAAGAAGCTTTTCAGTAAGCTCTAGGGATTGCAATGATGGCACTTCGATGGATCTGCAAGCTTAAACATTTTCATTCCTTCTGTTAGCTCATGATCGCATTTGAGACAACCCCAGACCTTGGCAATCTCCTGATCGGTTGCTAACCCACAGGCGTTGCAGGGCAAACCGCGCTTCACATCTTTAATCCAAAATCCAGGTGTTTGACATTGGGGGCATGGAGAATTCATCTTATTGGCAAGATCAATTGCGGCCTTGCGGATATTCTCCATTCTGGTGGGGTTAGCAAAAGCCCGTAAATCATTTTCTACGTATATAACGCCTTTTGAAGATAAGCCTTTCGCCCATTCAAAAGCTACTTTTAGTTCAGCGAGATCTTTGATGCCCTTTTTGGATTGCGGATGATATTCATCAGTAGGTTTAATGACTAAATAGTGCGATGGAAAGAGGGCGTTATCAGCAAATTTTTCTAACTCTTCCCAGTGACTAAGGCATGTATTGTTGTTTTGGGCTGGAGCACTAGAAAACCCAGTGATTTCTAATTGATGTTTCTGATCGACTAACAGTAGCAATTCGTTATTCCAGGGAATCATTCCAGAATGGGGATCATTTACAAATGCGCCTTCATTGGCGATTCCTAAGTCAAGCTTGAGAAGATCCATCCCAATCGCAGCTTTCTTGCGCACAGCATCTAATTGGGAGCCGTATCGGGGGGTCTCTTGCGTAAAGGTGCCCAATAGGTCGGTGTCGTATGCATCTGTTTGTTGTACAAGGCAGCCAACTTGCGTATTAAGTACATCAGCGATTACCTTCTCTTTGCCATGCTTGGTCAACAAGCTCACTGATCGATTGGAAAAGATGCTCATTTTCTTAAGAACTTATAGGTGTTGAATCTCTACAGAAATTGCTTTGCTATCAGGGTGTAGAGCGGGATGCCTAAAATGATATTAAAAGGGAAGGTAATTCCTAGGGACATACCCATATATAGCGCTGGATTTACTTCAGGCAGCGCATGACGCAGCACAGCTGGCACTGCAATATACGAAGCGCTAGAGGCAAGTACCATCAACAAAATCGCGTTGCCTAGTGGAAGTCCAATGAGTTTACAAAGCACAAGCGCAAGTAGGGCATGCGATAAAGGTGAGCCCATAGCATAGAGCAGCGTAATGAGCGGCTTTCCCCTTAGTCCCTTGAAGTTTCTGGCAGCCATCAGCCCCATGTCCAACAGGAAGAAGGCCAGCATCCCTTTAAATAAATCAATGGAGAATGGCGCCATGAGTTTTTGGCCGGAGTCTCCACTAATGAGTGCAACGGCCATAGATCCCAGCAGTAGAAATTGCGCACCATCGGTAAAGGATTCATGCAGAATTTTGGTAATGCCTACCGGCTCTTGCTTGGATACAGAGTCCATCGCCATAGAAGCTCTTGCCTTATTGGCAAGCACAATTGCCAGAATGATTGCAGGTGATTCCATGAGCGCCATAGCAGCTGCCATGTGACCACCATAGGCGATATTGAATTGGTCTAAGTATTGTGTTGCGGTAATAAAGGTAACAGCGCTAACTGAACCATAGGTTGCTGCAACTGCTGCTGCATCAAATGCACTCAACTTTCTTCGTAAGATCCAGTAACCAATGATGGGAATGATAGTGGCAAGAAATATCGCCAATCCTAGCGAGAAAGCAATTTCACTGGTGAATCCAGATTTATGCAGCGCAAAGCCGCCCTTCAGCCCTAAGGCCATCAATAAATAGAGCGATAAGAATCGAGAAATTTGCGGGGGAATTTCTAGGTTGGATTTGACTAATCCTGCGAATACCCCAAAGATAAAAAATAGTATGGCGGGGTCAAGGAAATTGGTCATAAATTTATTTTAGGTCTTACTTAGGAATTATTCTTACCCCCACGGTTTATGGGTAAATTAAGCCTCCAATGTCTAATGATTACCTACCCCTACAGAATGCGTAGGATAGGTCTTAAAATAGCAATTAAGTCATAACAAAGCAGGGTAACTGTGCATCGATGCATATTTTGGGGAAAGCAATGGAGCCTTTGGCAAATCTAAAAGTGGTTGAAATGGGGCAACTCATTGCTGGCCCATTCGCTGCTAAAACGTTAGCTGATTTTGGAGCAGATGTTATCAAGATCGAGCCGCCTAAGGTGGGGGATGCACTGCGTAAGTGGAGATTATTAAAAGATGGCACATCCATTTGGTGGCAAGTGCAGTCACGCAACAAGCGCTCACTTTCTTTAGATTTAAGAGAGGTTGAAGCTCAAGACATTGTCAGGACCTTAGTGAAGGAAGCGGACATATTGATCGAAAACTTTCGCCCTGGAACATTAGAAGGCTGGGGTCTTGATCCAGAAAAATTACTGGAACTCAATCCAAAACTGATTATCCTCCGAATTAGTGGTTATGGTCAGACTGGTCCATACAGAGATAAACCAGGATTTGGGGTCGTTGCTGAAGCGATGGGTGGCTTACGTCATCTCACTGCAGAACCTGGCAGAGTGCCAGTGCGTGTGGGTATCAGCATTGGCGATACCCTGGCATCCTTGCATGGTGTGATTGGTATTTTGTTGGCATTGCAAGAACGACATAACAGTGGCAAGGGTCAAATTATTGATATTGCTTTGTATGAAGCTGTTTTTAACTGCATGGAAAGCTTGCTTCCTGAATACAGTGCATTTGGTGAAGTGCGCCAAGCAGCAGGTAGCGCCTTGCCTGGCATTGCGCCAACCAATGCCTACCAGTGTGCTGATGGTGGTTACGTATTGGTTGCGGGCAATGGAGATAGCATTTTCAAGCGCCTCATGACGGTCATTGGGCGCGAGGACTTGGGTAATGACCCTCAATTAGAGAATAACGATGGTCGGGTTAAGAGGGTAGTAGAGCTTGATCAAGCGATTGGTCAGTGGGCTAAAACAGTCGGCACTACTAAGGCTGTAGAAATGTTGGATGCAGCTGCAGTACCAGCAGGCCGCATTTATACCGTTGCTGATATCGCTAGCGATCCGCACTATAAAGCTAGAGAAAACATTCAGACTATTCAGATGCAAGATGGCAGCAAACTGGATGTCCCTGGTGTGATCCCCAAGTTATCACGTACTCCGGGATCTATTAAGACCCTCGCACCTGAGATTGGTCAGAACACCGATGAGATCTTAAAGAGTATTGGTCTGAGCGATGATCAGGTTGCCTCTTTAAAAGAACGCGGAATTGCATTTACCAAGTAAAAATAGAAGCAAAGAAAAAATAGAGAACCCAATGACCCGAATTTATTTTAATGATGTTGTGATGAGGGATGGCTTTCAGATTGAAGCTAATTTTGTGCCAACGGACGATAAGGTAAAGTTGGTAGATGAGCTCAGTGAATGCGGTTTTGCCAAAATTGAGGTGACTTCATTTACTTCCCCTAAAGCTATCCCGATGTTGCGAGATGCTGAAGAAGTCATGGGACGGATTAAACGAGTTCCTGGGGTGGAATACACTGTATTAGTCCCTAATCTCAGGGGTGCAGAGCGTGCCTTTGAATCTAAGGCCGATGAATTTAACCTTGTGATGTCAACCTCAGAGACTCATAACCTAGCAAACCTGAGAATGGGCAGAGAAAAGAGCTTTGCAGGATTATCTGAAGTAATTCAGTTTGTTGGCGGCAGAACGCCTATCAATGTTTCTTTATCTACATGCTTCGGTTGCCCTATAGAGGGTGAAGTTCCTCAAGCGGTAGTAGAGGGATTTGCACAACGCTTTGCTGATCTGGGTGTAAGAGGGATAACGATTTGCGATACGACAGGCATGGCAAATCCAGATCAAGTAAAAAAGATGAGCGAAGTATTACAAAAACGCTTTCCCAACTTGCAGCTTACTATGCACTTTCATAACACCAGGGGGATGGGTTTAGCTAATGTGCTGGCTGCTGTGCAATCTGGCATTGTGCGCTTTGATGGTTCACTAGGCGGCTTAGGTGGATGTCCATACGCACCTGGAGCGAGCGGCAATATTTCTAGTGAAGACGCTATTCATATGCTTGATGCCATGGGTTATGACACCGGAATGAACATTCCCAAGCTTTTGCAGCTAGCGAGGGAGCTGCCAGCAATAGTTGGGCATGCGGTGCCGGGGCAGGTAGCCAAGGCGGGTAGTACTTACACATTGCACCCTGAGCCTGATTACGTTGATGAATTGCGTCGCGCTCAATAAACGGAAAGAGTGTGATTAACCATTTAGACCACTTGGTGCTCACAACCGCTAAGGAAGTGGAGTGCATAGATTTCTACACCCGCGTGATGGGTATGAAACTAGAATCGTTTATTGGCGGTACCCCACCAGTAGAGCGCAAGGCATTTAAGTTTGGCAATCAAAAGATCAACTTGCACACTAAAGGTAAGGAGTTTGAGCCTAAGGCCGATATTCCAACCCCTGGTTCACTTGATCTTTGTTTTATTGCTGATCGCCCACTTGAGCAAGTAATTGAAAAGCTCAAAGCTGAGAATTGGCCAATTATTGAAGGCCCAGTTATCCGCACTGGCGCTACACAAAAGATTAACTCAGTTTATGTCCGCGACCCAGATCAGAATTTGATTGAGATATCTGAATTAATTTAAATGTCTTAGAACGGTATGTCCTAGAGTCTCTGTGTATTTAAGAGTTGCAACGACCTTCTTTCACACTATTAGAAGCAACCGTGAAATTCTTTGGATCAAGATAGGGGCTAGCGTATTAAGTCTAGGTGGCCTATCCTTAATATTGCGCTCAATATTAATATCTTAATGGCTTTATGCGGCCGCTTTTGTATATCAATCAGCTTGCTTGAGATTGGTTAAACTGATATTTCGTATTCGAACTTACTATAAAGAGATACAGCTATGAAGTACTTGTTAACTCTAGTTTCAGCGGCAGTATTACTTGGCCCATTACCAGTCTATGCTGACCCCTTTATATATCAGTGCCAAGTGATAGGCGATGCTTATATTAAGGCGGATGGATCTCTAGATGTATTGCAAGATAGCCCAAGAGTCGGACAGAAATTTACGGTAATGAAGAAAACCGGTGATGTCATTGGGGATGTTATGGACTCTTTAAAAAATCCTAAAGTGCTTTCATCTGGTGGTGTAAAAAATTCTTATAAAGTACTTTGGGAACAGAAGTCTTCCGATAAAAGTAGGCTCTATGTCGATTACTTGAGCATCGATGAATTTGTAAAAGGCATGCAGAAGCCTTTTGGTTTCTTTTCTGGAAGCTTGCTCTTAACAGGAATTTGTGAATAGTGAATAGCATTCAGTCTGAAGACTCTAGCGACTTGCCGCTCGATACCTTAAGGGTATTGGTGGTGGCTGCCTTCGCAGGAGCCTTGGTTGGAATAGTGGGCGGCGCTTTCAGGGCTGCACTAAATTTCATCACTAGCCATTTCCTTGCTTTTTCTGCCTATCTTCACAGTATCGATGGTGAATGGTTCGTTCCTGGATTTATTGTGGTCGGACTAATTACTAGTATTTGCGTCGGAATTTCTCGGATGTTGGTGCGCTTGGAACCCTCAACAATAGGTAGTGGCATCCAGCACGTCGAGGCGGTCATGCATGGAGTGGCTAAACCTAGTCCTTTTAGAGCTTTGCCAATTAAATTCTTTGGCGGTTTGCTATCCATTGGATCGGGTATGGCCTTAGGCAGGGAGGGGCCAACGGTGCAGATGGCTGCCATTATTGGCTCTGAATGTGGAAAATTAACTCGGCTTAAAGTCGTCGAGCAAGCTCTTCTGTATACAGCCGTTGCTGGTGCAGGATTATCCGTTGCCTTTAATGCGCCACTATCAGGAATTGCATTCTCATTTGAAGAGATATCTAAAAAAATCTCTATTAAGAGATTAATGGTGTCATTTGCTGCAGTTACTTCCGGAATGATAGTTTTCCGAAGCTACTTTGGAAATTCTATCGAATTTGTTGTCGGTGATCTATTGCCAGATTTAAGTATCAGCCTATATTTTTATATTCTCTTTTCAGTATTGCTCAGTTTTATAGCTGTTCTTTATAGCCGAACGATTATTGGCACCTTAAATCTCTCAGATTCATTTCCTGCTATTTCACCAGTGAATAAAGCAATGATGATCGGCTTTGGGTTAGGTGCACTGGCTTATTTTTATCCAACACTAGTGGGTGGGGGAGACATACAAGTTCAATCTCTCTTGAGTGAGGACTATTTTTTATTTCCTCTGATGCTGCTGATGATCGGACGCTTCTTTCTTGGACCCATTAGTTATTCCACTGGGGTTCCAGGCGGAATATTTTCACCAATTCTATTGATGGGCTCGGGTATTGGAGTGCTGTTTGTATTAGCTGTCAATCCACTATTAAGCCATATGGCATTGGGCCAGCTAGACCCCATTTCGTTTGCTTTGGTAGGCATGGCAGCATTTTTTACAGTGGTAGTCAGAGCGCCCCTTACTGGAATTTTGCTCGCTATAGAGATGAGCGGCAAAGTTGGTTTAATGATTCCCTTATTAATAGCTAGCGTTATCTGCACCACTATTCCTGTCTTGTTAAAACAAGAGCCAATTTATGACGCCCTCAGAGATAGGGCGCATCCATGAGTCAATAAATTCCTATAAGGAAGATAATTTGTCGGGAAACTATGTGGTTTAGTAACACAAGTCTCTAATGTAGGCTGCTCATATCAATAACAAACCGGTGCTTCACATCATTTTTTATGATCCGCTCAAAAGCGTTATTAATTTGATCCATTTTGATGATCTCAATTTCCGATACGATCTGATGTTTTGCACAGAAATAAAGCATTTCTTGTGTTTCTTTGATTCCGCCAACTAATGATCCAGCAATACTCCGTCTTCCATAGACCATCGGTTCAGTATTGAGCTCGGCAGAAGGTCCAATAAGCGCTTTAGCTCCCTACCGATTTGCAAGCTCACGGTAGTCAAGGTCGCTAGATAATCCATTGGTTATATGCATTGGTAACTCCAAACGTCCTGAGGAGTTTGGTATTGCTCTGATGGAGATGATGGGCGCCGACCCAAGGACTGCTCCAAAGATTGAGGTGATAGCGGTATCAGCTGCATCATGACCAGTACAGATACGTAAGAAGCCCATTGGAATAGCAACTCCAGAGGGATCAAATATGTACCAGCGCCCATCTAGATAAACCTCAACATAAGCATGAAAATCTGTAGGCCCCAGGATTGGATCTGAGCCGTAATCGATTCCCGTAACAAATCTAGCTGGAATGCTGAGTGCTCCACAAAGCGCAATCATCAGATGAGCATAATCTCTACATACCCCTGCTTTGCTAAGGTATGTATCAATCGCAGTAGTGTGCGCTGTGGAGGAATTGGCTTGAAAACGAACATGATTACAGACCCAGTTACAAATTGCTTGTATTCGCCCATACCCATGATCAAGTCCGCCAAACTGCTTAATCGCTATATCCCGCATGGAATCAGATTGGCAATAGCGGGAAGGGTATAGGTAGCTAATGACGGATCCTGGTAGGTCCGCAACTGGTGGTTCATGAATTTGGTTAGGGGGTGCTGAGAAATGATTTAAATCCACTATGCCACCATAGTTCAGGCGTAAGGCGCCGGGCATTGCTTTCAAGCGCAACAGCCTCGTGTATGTTTCAGGATTCTCATACATGATCAAATCGATATTCTGATTAGTATTTAAGTATTCATTACAAAGTATTTGATAGTCTGTTTTAGCTGCATGGATACTAAAAATAAAATCACTGTCCGATTGCTCAACTTCATAGTTCAGTTGAATGGAAAACTCGAGTCGAATTGTTGGGACGGAATACTGGGGAGAAAATGAGTTGCTCATATAGCGTGATTGACTAATTTTTAGTGTAATAAGCCACTCTAGGGATATCTGGCTCAATAGTCTGTCTGTTGGCGGACATATTGAGCTAAGTGAATATGAAAATTCACTCTATCTGCACTTCTAATACTGTTTTTTATACCGAGGAGTCGCACACTATTGCTCTAAAGGTCTTACTGTGACTGCTACATCTAGTGTGTGGTCCGCTCCACCATGAATGACTCCGCGGATAGGGGAAACATCTCCATAATCTCGGCCATAAGCAAGATGTACATAATCCTCCCCGGGCGATTCAAAACCCCAGCGATTATTTGTGGGATCCAAATCACACCAAGCACCATGACCAAGATTACCTTGGTCATCTACTGAAGGAATGTATACCGACGCCCAAGCATGAGATGCGTCTCCACCAATCAGGCGAGGTTGTCCTGGTGGTGGATTGGTAAGAATATATCCACTGATATATTTAGCTGGAAGACCTATGCTACGCATTGTAGTTATCAGAATATGGGCAAAGTCTTGGCAAACACCCCTACGGTTTTTGAGGGCCTCAATAGCGGGGGTATTCACATCGGTACTTTTGCTTACATAATGAAATTCACTATAAATTCGCCGCATCAAATCGATGGCCGAGTCTAGTATAGGACGATTGCTTGTAAAGTTTGCCCGAGCAAATTCTGCAAATTCTGGGCTAGGGGTAATGTATTGTGAGGAAAATAAAAATTCAGATGCAGAATCCCATTTATTTTCCGAGTGATAGCGAAAGTATTCTCGTACCAATTCCCAAGAGGGGGTCTTAGATGATTCGAAATGAATTAATTGAGACTCTTTAGTTTGAATTTGTGACCTGACTGATATTTCCAGTGATCTATGTCGCGTCTCTAATGAAAAATAGGTGCAAGTGTTGCCATAGTTATCACTGTGTTCTTCTTGCCAAGCTGGCCTTGGATTAATGAGTAGCTCGGTTTGGATAATATCTTGAGTGCTCGTATTTGTAGGCTTCAGGTGGGTCAAATGCTGAGCTATCTCTACGTTAGGATCGTATTGATAGTTTGTGTCATGAATAATTTCTAACAGCATGGATAGGCTTTAGGTTTGAACTCGGTAGTCAATCTCGTGTATCAAATTGAAATAGCGGGCGCTAATCTCATCGGACACACTCCAGGCAGAATAGGAACAATTGCCAAAGCAATTTCTGAGATTATTAAAGCTGCCAGATGCATCTCGCAGGCATAAATTTTCTAGTGAGTAATCTTGTAGGTTTGTAACGCTGCGAGTAAGCTCATCTGGCTGGTTCCGCTCTGTACCTGCAAGCTTCGATAGTCTAGCTCTGAGGGCTTTGCTCACCCAAGCAAGGGATCGTGGGTTCTCATCATCTAATACCAGCAATTCAATGAGGGGCTCTAGTTCTCGACTCTGTTGGTGTTGAGCATGGAAAGTGATAGTGCTATCAAAGAGTGCCAATAAGGCCATGTAACCAGAGTTATCTACATTTGGATTGTTTAGCAATCCAGAGCTCACAGCTAAATCTAGTACGGAGGTTAAAAACGAAAGACGTTCAATGTGCCGGCCAATTGCAAGCAGCTGCCAACCATCATCCCGGGTCATGCGATCAGTTTGGGCTCCAGTAATGGCGGCTAATGAGCTGCTGGCACGATTGAGCGCTTCAATTGCCAGCGAAGGCGAGAAGTCTTGATATGTGGTGGCTTTATGGCAACCAGCATGAAAATTATCGATGCAATAATTGATCGTGCTCCATTGTTCAGTCGATAGTCTCTCGCGAATGCCAGAAGCAGTGCGCTTCATTGCGTTTAGGTTGTAGCCAACGCTGGTGACGTGATCACTCTTATCCAGGCAATCAATTAAGGTTCTTTCGAAAATACGATGACGATTTTCACTCTGATCTAGATTGCTTGGCACTCCATCGGGCACAAGACCATATTGGGCGCAGAGGGTTTCTAGCCATGTCCATAATTGCTTGGAAGGAGTGTATTCGCTGTTAATGCTTTCTAGATAGAGCTTTGCTAAGCGCAAAATATTTTCACTGCGCTCGGTATATCTGCCAAACCAATACAGATTTTCAGCGGCACGACTGGTGACAAGTCGTTTTCTTTGCATAGCTGTTTTAATTGGCTGCTGTGCTTGGGTAGCGTCTAAGTAATGTTTTTGATGGCCTTGAACCCAGACATCAGCACTACTCCCACCACGTTGCATCGAAGCAATCCCAGAGTCAGAAGTTGCAATACGTGCCAATCCTCCGGGTAATACTTGCCAGTTATCAGTACCATTGCTTAAGGCAAAGACCCTGAGCATATAAGAGCGTGGCTCTATTAAGGATGCGTTATTGAGATTAAACGCATTAAGCCAGACCGGCATTTGGGCCAGAGGAATATAGGTTTGAACGGTGTAATCCGCGGGCTGACGCATGATCCTTCCAATCCATTCATCGAGCTGAGATTGGTTAAGGCTGCCACCAAGACAGGCCTCGTAGCTAGTATGGCCAGGGGAATAAGGGTAGGTCGGCTTAATGGCGCTCATTTCCAAATGTGGAATCGCAGCCTCTAAGGCGGCTCTTTCGCCGCACCACCAAGTATCCATCGCGGGTAATTGGATTTCTTCGTTCAAGAGGCGTTCGCTAATGCCTGGTAAAAATCCGAGCAGAGCTGGTGACTCCAGAAAAGCCGAGCCAGGAGCATTTGCCAGAATAATATTGCCTGCTCTTATAGCTTGGAGTAGCCCTGGTACGCCCAGAGTTGAATCGGCGCGTAGCTCTAATGGATCCAGAAATTCGTCATCTAGACGTTTTAGCAAAATGTGGACTGGCTCGAGACCGCGAACTGTTTTTAGAAAAACATGCTGGTCTCGCACCGTTAAATCACTACCTTCAACTAGTGTCAGACCTAAGTAGCGCGCAAGGTAGGCATGTTCAAAGTAGGTCTCGTTGTAAGGTCCTGGAGTAAGAAGAGCAATATGTGCATTTGCTCCTGCCGGGCTTTGAGATTTCAGCGATTCAATCAGACCTCGATAGGCAGTTGCTAATGGTGAGATTTGCATTGCTTCATATGCTTTGGAAAATTGACGGGCAATAAGATTGCGATTTTCTAGCAGATACCCTAGGCCCGATGGAGCTTGAGTACGCTGCGAAAGAACAGACCATTTGCCGTCAGGTGAGCGCGCTAAATCAAATGCAATAACGTGAAGATGTTTTTTGCCCTTGGGGGTAACACCATGCATGGAGCGCATGTATCCGGGATGTCCATGTATTAGGGCGGGAGGAATCCAACCTTCTTTTAGTAAATTCTGTTCTCCATACACATCGGCCATGATGACTTCAAGTAAGCGCGCTCTTTGTAGAACGCCAGACTCAATCTCTTGCCATGCAGAGGCATCAATAATGAGTGGAAATAAATCTACTGACCATGGGCGTTGTGGGCCATATTCATCCGCATAGACGTTGTAGGTGATGCCATTCTCACGAATTTGTCGATTGAGCTCATGTGTTTTTTGATCAAAGTCCACAAGACCGGTTGGTTCCAGTTGCTCAAAAAACGTCTTCCAATGTTCAGCTAAATCCCCTGTGTTTTTATGTAATTCATCAAAGTGCCCATCTTTTGCTAAGGGCGCGAGTTGAGTCACTTCCTCCGCAAGAGATGGCTTGTGATGGGATGAGTTGTTCTGAGAGGATTCCACAGCTTATTGTCTCATCGGCGCATATCTAGTGTGAATGGAAATTCTTGGCTAACCGCCAGGTTAATGTTTGCCGGAACGCCCTCGATAGTTCCAGGCGTATGCCCCATTCTGAAGAAGCGTGACAGTCTTCGACTCTCAGCCTCATAGGCATTAATAGGGAAGGTATCGTAATTAAGGCCGCCTGGGTGGGCCACATGGTATTGGCAGCCACCTACAGAGCGTTTCATCCAGGTATCTATAACATCAAATGTCAATGGTGCATGAACCCCGATGCTAGGATGCAAACTAGATGGTGGATTCCAAGCCTTATAACGAACACCCGCAATATATTCTCCTGCAACGCCAGTTGGCTGAAGTGGTAGAGGCTCCCCATTGCAGGTAATGGCGTAACGACTTTGATTGAGGCCTGTAATACGAACCTCAAGTCGCTCAATTGAAGAGTCGACATAGCGGGCGGTTGCCCCTGAGGCATTCTCCTCACCCATGACATGCCAAGGTTCCAGAGCATTGCGTAAAGTAATTTCTACACCCATAGTTTGAACTTGTCCAATCAGCGGGAAGCGGAATTCTAAATGAGGCGCAAACCATTCCGCCTTGAATCCATAGCCTAGGCTTTGCATCTCTTCCATGATGTCTGCGAAATCCATCTTAATGAAGGTAGGTAGTAAGCAGCGATCATGAAGTTCTGTACCCCAACGGGTCGCAGGCGCCAAATATGGTTTATCCCAAAAGCGAGCAATCAATGCTCGAATGAGTAACTGTTGAACGATACTCATCTGTGCATGGGGCGGCATTTCAAAGGCGCGAAGCTCTAATAGGCCGAGTCTACCCGTTTGGCTATCGGGTGAATACATCTTGTCAATACAAAACTCACTACGGTGAGTATTGCCAGTGACATCAATTAGAATATTTCGCAGGGTGCGATCAACAATCCATGGAGGCATGCTGGCCCCAAACTTTTCTCGATTCTCATGAATTTGTTTTAGGGCAATTTCTAACTCATAGAGTTGGTCGTTACGCGCTTCATCTACTCGAGGCGCTTGGCTGGTAGGGCCAATAAACATACCGCTAAATAGGTAGCTCAAGCTAGGATGATTGTGCCAATACAAAATTAGGCTAGCGAGTAATTCGGGGCGTCGTAAAAATGGACTATCAATTGGGGTGGCACCACCCATGACAAAATGATTACCACCACCTGTGCCGGTATGACGACCGTCAGTCATAAATTTCTCGGCAGATAAGCGAGATTCAAATGCGGCATTGTAGAGAAACTCGGTGTGCTCTACTAATTCTTTCCAGTTGTGCGCCGGATGAATATTAACTTCGATGACTCCTGGATCTGGCGTGACTTGTAAAAGTTTTAAGCGAGGATCGCGTGGGGGAGGGTAGCCTTCTAGGACGATTTGGTATTGCAACTCTTCTGCCGTTGCCTCTACTGCCTGTACTAGGTTGAGGTAATCCTCTAAGCGAGCCAGAGGCGGCATGAATACATAAAGTGCACCACTCTTACCGCCATGAGCATTCTCTGCGGCAGGCCCATTTGAGCGCATGGGATCACGTGTCTCAACACACAAAGCGGTTCTTGTAATCCAGGCTGCTGATTCTTGACGAGCAGGTGTTCGAACCTCTTCAGACTGGCTCCACACACTAGTGCGGGATGCGGAGTTATCTTTGCCTAAAGCTCGGTACTGTTGCTGGACAGGCGCAAATGAGGCGAGCGGCGGTTTTGGTGCAAAAGGGTCTTCTTCAATGAGATAGGGGTAATCGGCTTTGCTAGTCCAAGGCAGAGAATCCAATGGAAGTCGATAACCCATTGGGGAGTCGCCAGGCAGAAGTAATAGTCGATCATCTCGGTAGATCCATGCACCAGTTTTCCATTTGGTATCTAGATAACCCTGACCTTTGCCTGCTTCAATTGGTAATACATAACCAATGACTGAATCCAGTTTTTGAGTAAAGACCCGCTTTAGGCGAGTGCGCTCCATCTCATCATCAAGATTTGATTTAAAGGGGTCAACATTGACTGGTAGCTTAGATTCGCGCCAGAGATAGTAAAAGGTATCTTCGTAAGCCGGCTCAATAAAGCGATCTGGTAAGCCCAAGTTTTTTGTGAGTGTATGAATGAAGCGATCTGCATCTTTACTGGTGTAAGTGATCGGGTGTGACTCATCTGCAAAGAGTTTGGGGTTTTTCCAAATAGGAGTGCCATCAGCCCTCCAGTAAATGGATAAGGCCCAGCGTGGTAGCTGCTCGCCTGGATACCATTTACCTTGGCCAAAGTGTAAAAAGCCGCCATCACCATACTTGGCTCGCAGTTTTCCAACTAGGTCGGTAGCGTAAGCGCGTTTCGTAGGCCCAAGAGCATCGATATTCCATTCACGCTCATCACGACCATTGACTGATACGAAGGTAGGCTCTCCACCCATCGTAAGACGAACGTCACCTGCAACTAGCTCTTTATCAACTTGCTCACCAAGTTTTAGAATTTTTTCCCACTGCTCTTCAGTGTAAGGTTTAGTGACGCGTGGAGACTCGTAGATCCGCGTGACATCCATGGTGTGCTCAAATTCAACCTCGCACTGATCAACTCCCCCTTCAATAGGCGCAGCCCCTGACGGCTCTGGCGTACAAGCCACTGGAATATGGCCTTCTCCAGCCATTAGTCCGGATGTTGGGTCAATGCCAATCCAGCCTGCGCCTGGTAGATAGACTTCGCACCAAGCGTGTAAGTCTGTGAAATCCACTTCAGTCCCGCTAGGGCCATCCAGCGATTTCACATCAGGTTTTAGTTGAATGAGATAGCCTGATACAAAGCGCGCTGCTAGTCCACACAGGCGCAGTAGGTTAACCATGAGCCATGCAGAGTCTCGACAGGAGCCACTCTTTAAATCTAAAGTTTCATCAGGAGTCTGAACGCCAGGCTCCATACGAATGAGATAGCTAATATCGTTTTGGACTTTTTGATTAATCTTTACTAGAAAATCGATCGTACGCATTTCGCTTCGATCGATAGTCTTGAGATATTTGTTTAGTGTTGCATTACGCATTCTTCCTAGGTAAGGACGCAATTCCTTTTTCAGTTCTGCGCTGTACTTAAACGGGAAATTTTCTGCATCTGGCTCAAGAAAGAAATCAAACGGGTTGTACACCGCCATTTCGGTGACAAGATCAACCGTTACCTTGAACTTGGTAGTTGCTTCTGGAAATACCAATCGTGCTTGGTAGTTCGAGAACGGATCTTGCTGCCAATTGATGAAGTGGCCTTCTGGTTCTACCTTAAGAGAATAGGAAAGAATATGGCTGCGGCAGTGCGGGGCTGGTCGCAAACGAATGACCTGGGGACCCAGCTTGACTGGTCGGTCATATTGATATTCAGTGACGTGGTGTAGGGCGGCGTGGATTGACATATTCAAAGTCTATGAGTGCACCAATATGCGTAATTATCGCAGTGCACGCTAATAGTGCTAAAAATAAACTTACGCCCAATATTGGGTAAAAGCAGTCAAAAACTGGGCATTTAGCAACTTGCAAGCTAGGCGAAGGGGAATAAGTTGTAGTTGCACCCTTACCGAAAGTTGATATGTCCAAGCCAACAACCCTGACAATCAGTAGCAAAAATTACTCCTCATGGTCGCTGCGTGGCTGGCTCATGATGAAGTTTTCTGGTTTGAAGTTCACTGAAATCCAGGTGGCGCCTGATGATATTGATAACCGCGCTGAATTATTACTGTTGTCACCATCAATTTTGGTTCCCCGCTTAGATCATGATGGTTGCAAGGTCTGGGATACCTTGGCAATCGGTGAATATCTCAATGAGCTAAATCCTAAAGCGCACTTGCTTCCAAAAGATCCTGTAGCACGAGCGCACTGCCGCTCTATTTGCGGCGAGATGCATTCTGGATTTTCTGCACTCAGAGCTTCGCTACCGATGAATATCAAGGCCAAATTTGATTCCTTCAAAGTTTGGTCAAAGGCACAGATTGACATCAATCGTGTTTTAGTAATTTGGCAAGACTGCCTCTCTACTTATGGTGGACCTTTTTTATTTGGAAAAGAGCCTACGCTTGCTGACGCCATGTTTGCGCCAGTAGTTACAAGATTCCTGACTTATAACGTCGAGCTGGATAAGGCTTGCCAGAAATATTGCGAGCACATCATGGCTTTGCCGGAGATGAAGGAATGGGTGATGGGCGCCATAGAAGAACCCGATGACATTGAAGAACTTGAAGTGGAGTTTTAATTATGAAAACACCTGTTGATTTTAAAAGTGATACTCAGTTTTCTCATGTAAAGCCTGGCGATACCCAGTTTTTGCCAGGTGGGTTGCGAGATTTCTTCTTGTATCGGGATCTCGGTGTGGCTAAGGCTACCAACGGCAAAGTTATTGCACACTTGGTAAAGGCAAACAAACCGCCAGTGAATGGTACGGGCTGGCACTATCACGTAGCTGAGTTTCAGATTGTGGCCATGACAAAAGGTTGGGCGCGCTTTATGTATGGAGATAAGCCAACCTTAGTTGAGGCTGGAGATGTGGTTCATCAAATGCCCGGGATAGTGCATTACCTGTATGACTACTCACCAGATATGGAGTACATTGAAATTGTCGGTCCTGCAGACTTTGGTTCTATTCCGGTAGAAATTGGCCCTGCAGAAGTGCCCGGAGTAACACCATGGAAGTAGTTAAAACCAATAATCCGCTGGCCTCAGATTTTGCAGTGCTGTTTCAGCGGATTATGAATCTCGCTCAGGAGCTTGATGCCATGCGAGAGCATTATCGTGAGCTCTACCAGAGGATTGAGTCTGGTGAGATTGGGCTCGAAGAAGGTAATCCACTTAATCTTCTTAAAGAATTTAATGTTGCTGGTTTTGTGCATCTCTCTATTGTTGCTGCACGTTCTGCGCAGACGGCAGCGATTATTGCCAATGATGTTTCCTTAAGTCGTGTTTTCGATCCTTCTCTGAAAGAGTACGAGCGTGCATTTCGCCATATAGAAAGTAGGTCGAATTAATGATGTATCGCGCATATCAAACCTTTGCAAATCTGCATAACCCAATTCGTTTGTTTGCGAGCGCCTCTGAGCGCGTATCCAATAATTGGTTTGGAAACTTTACTCTCAATCCTATGCAGCGATTAGCTGCTCACTATGAGCAAATCTCATTATTGGGTTTTACGCATACAAGACCAGACTTTAAGATTAAAGAGATAGTCGATTCTTTTGGTGAAAGCAAAAGAGTTTCCGAAGAGATTTTGCATTCCACTCATTTTTGTAACTTGTTGCGCTTTAAAAAGGATGGGATTGAGGGTCAACCGAAGATTTTATTGGTGGCTCCAATGTCAGGACACTTTGCAACTTTACTTGCGGGAACAATTAAAACGCTACTCAAAGACCATGAGGTATATCTCACAGATTGGTTAAATATTCGGGATATCCCAGTGAGTAGTGGTGAGTTTGATTTTGACTCCTATATCGAGCATATCATCCAATTTTTACAATATATCGGCCCAGGAACTCATCTGATGGCAGTTTGTCAGCCAACGGTTGCTTGCTTAGCAGCGACAGCCATCATGTCAGAGGATAAAAATCCTTGTGTACCAGCAAGCCTTATCCTAATGGCGGGGCCAATTGATGTTAGCCAGAGCCCAACCAAGGTAAATGAATTAGCTACCAGCAAACCAATGTCTTGGTTTGAGGAAAAGTTAATCGGTATTATTCCCGATCAATTTGGCGGAGTAGGGCGCCGAGTGTATCCAGGATTTCTGCAGTTAATGGCGTTTATGAGCATGAATCCAGAGCGCCATGCCGATTCATTTAAAAAGCTCTATGAGTATCGCGTAAATGGAGATAACGAAAAGGCTGACGTCATTCATGATTTCTACGAAGAGTACTTTGCAATTATGGACTTATCAGCGCCTTTTTATTTAGAAACGATTAAAAAAGTTTTCATGGATCGCGATCTCGCAATAGGAGGGCTAACCTATCAAGGTAGGCTAGTTAATCCAAAGCTAATCAAAAAAACGTTTCTATTAACCGTGGAAGGTGAGCGTGATGACATCTGCGGAATAGGACAAACCTTGGCAGCCCAAGATCTTTGCAGCGGTTTGCCTGGATATATGAAATCCCATCATTTGCAAGCAGGCGTCGGTCATTACGGCATCTTTAATGGAAAACGTTGGGATACCCAGATCTACCCAGTAGTGCGCAATGTTATTCAGTCAGCTCTTTAAATCCAGGAGAAATCATGGTCGTTTACATCACACGCAATATTGTCGCAAGAATGCGTCGAAATGATGGCACAGACAAAGGGTGCCTCCCATTAAACCCAGGCAAGTATCAAGCAAATAAAACCAATGATGGTGCGTTAGAAATTTTGCAAGATACTGGTGAGCCAGTTTATCTACTGCCATTTATTTGGTGGGAAAGAATGGAGTTGGGCGAGATTGTGATTTCGTAGATGAAGTGCTTTAGACGCTGCCTATTTACCTAATTAGTTCATGACTAAGCTCATCTCAAAAGAAAAAGCCACCTGCTGAACTGACCCCCAAAAGTTGGACATTATGTCCAACCAAGGGGGTTTTGTTTTATGAGCAAGTACAGCAAGCAGTTCAAGCTAAAGGTAGTTAAAGAGTTTCTAAAGTCAGGTGGTCTTAAGCGGGTAGGTCACCTGTTTAAGATTAGCCATTCAGATGTCCGCAAATGGACCTTGGCCTATCAAGCCCATGGTCATAGTGGTCTTAACCCCAGCTTCCAACGCTACTCCCCAGTTTTTAAAGTCCAAGTTCTGCAGCACATGGCTGCGCACCAGATATCAGCAAGGCCAGCTGCCGCCCACTTTGGGATTGGGAGTATGACCACCATTTTGCAATGGCAAAAACTCTACAATGGGGGCGGTATTACAGCCCTTGCTAATCGACCGAGAGGACGATCTCCTATGCCCCACTTCAATATCAAAGCGCTACTTAAAAAGCCCATCTCTGAGCTCACGCCGGCAGAGTTGCGACGACGCATGGAATATGCCGAGGCCGAGAGTGCGTACCTAAAAAAGTTAGAAGCCTTAGCTCAGAGCAAAGCAGTAAAAGAGAGCAAGCCCAAGTAATTACTGAGCTAAGGCAACACTATCCTTTATCGGATTTACTAATCATCGCCAAGATGGCTAAAAGCGTTTATTACTACTGGCGAGAAGCCAGTAGTAAAGCCGACCCTTATCAGGACACTAAAGAGCACATTACCCAGATCTTTAATGCCAACCAAGGTCGCTATGGCTATCGGCGAGTACACCTAGAGCTATGCAATCAGCACCAACACCTAAACCACAAGACAGTACAAAAGCTCATGACTCAATTAGGACTTAAATCGACTGTGAGACCTAAGCGATACCGGTCCTATAAAGACACTATCGGTAAGGTGGCGCCCAATTTACTAGAGCGTAACTTTGGAGCAAGCAAACCTAATCAGAAGTGGGTCACTGATGTCACTGAGTTCAATATCAAAGGTGAGCGAGTATACCTATCGCCGATCTTAGACCTCTATAACCAAGAGATCATCTCCTATGAGATTGCCGATCGACCACAGATTAGCTCAGTAATGCAAATGCTTCAAAGCGCATTTAAACAGCTGGGACCAAAAGACAAACCTATGTTGCACTCAGACCAGGGTTGGCAATACCAGATGGGGCTGTATCAACAGGCCCTGCACCAGCAAGGCATTACTCAAAGCATGTCCAGAAAAGGCAATTGCCTAGATAACGCTGTCATGGAGAACTGGTTTGGGATTATGAAAACAGAGTTCTTCTACCAAAAGAAGTTTGAGACTATTGAATCATTTAAGGCGGGGCTAGAGGAATATATCCACTACTACAACCATGATCGAATCAAACAAAAACTAAAGGGATTAAGCCCGGTGCAATACCGAACTCAATCCCTCGTGCTAACCTAACTAAACTGTCTAACTTTTGGGGGTTAGTTCACAAGGGTCGCTTTTGTATAACTGGTGGGTCGGGCGAGATTCGAGCTCGCGACCAACGGATTAAAAGAAGTTATGTCTCTTCAAAAATCTATATAGCGTATGGCTTTGGGCGGTTAAAAAATGAGTGTGCGATTGACTGTGCGATTGCTTTTTTGGTACATAGCTCTAAATCTCATTTTTATATCAAGTCTCGGGTAATAGTAGATCAGCCGCGTTAAATAATTGTGTAATATATTACACAATTTATGATATAGTGCACTTATGAACTTACGCGAAATTGGTCTCAAAGTCGGGCAGCGTCGAACTGATCTAGGTTTATCCCAGGAGCGGTTGGCAAAACTATGCGGACTATCAAGGTCAACTATCCATCATCTAGAGAAAGGTAGTTTGAATGATTTGGGCGCAGCTAAATTGCTGTCCTTGTTATCGCTTCTAGGGCTAGATGTAATTACACAAGAGCACAGCAAAAAGCATCATGGCTTAGATATGGCCAGTAAGACAGCCAGCGTTAGTTATAAGACTAAATTACAAAGTGGTGATTTATCTCATTCGTTGGCCTGTGGAGATCTGCCTGAAAGTATTTATCCTCATGTGGCAACGCTATTGGATGAGGCGCCACTAGAAATTATCGTGTCTGCGGTTGAGGAGGCCGCCAAAAATAATCACGTTGCACCCAAAGTGATTTGGAAGAATATTAATCGATGGGCGCAAGAGATGCATTCTCTCAGATCGGCTTGGACTTAATTCATGAATAATATTATTGAACGTGAACTTCCCGAAGGGGTGTGGAGAGATTTACTTCCGCATGCGCTTTCTATTATTGAAGATATTAAAAATCACGGAACGCCCGATCCATTTTGGACTTTTGGTGGTGGCACGGTATTAATGTTTCGTTATCAGCATCGGCTTAGTAAGGATATTGATATCTTTGTTCCAGATCCACAGTACTTAGGTTTTGTCACGCCACGCTTGAGTGATGTGGCTGCAGCGGTGAGCACAGACTACGTTGAAGATCAGAGCTCTTACGTGAAGTTAATTCGTCCAGAAGGGGAAATCGATTTTGTGGCATCCCCAAATCTCACTGATACACCTTTTGAAGTATGGAATATTGGCGGCCAACAGATTCGGGTAGAAACTGCTGCAGAGATTGTGGCAAAGAAATTGTGGCACCGAGGTGACAGGGCTACCGCTCGTGATTTATTTGATCTGTCATTAATTATTGAGCGAGAACCCGAAGCCTTAGTAAAGGCTGCTAAATTCTTGCGAAAGAATGCCGAGCCATTTAGTAGTCAGATATCTAGCAGGGCAGCAGTATTAAAAGTGCAGTTCGCTCAGATTGATATCTTGAATTACAGGCCAAGCTATGACGAGGCAGCGCAGAGGGCAGTCACATTCCTAGGTTCACTTAAGTAAGGGTGATTGATCGATACACGGGTAATAAAAAAGCCCCGCAGAGCGAGGCTTAGTAATGCTTGGTGGGTCGGGCGAGATTCGAACTCGCGATCAACGGTGTTTAGGCCGTAAGTTGGCGCTGCTTAATGAGTTCTGCGGCAGGGATCCGCACTATCTTGCCATCAATGGTAGTTATGATTGCAGTATTGGTTTGAATTGCCAAGTCTATTGCAGCTTGTCCAGCACGTTGCATGGCGTAGTAGGATCCAGCAATATCAGGATCTGATGAATTACGTATATCTTTGCTTGGAGTTACCGCAAAAGGCTTTTCTATGGGATTATTTTTTTCCATAAGCAGCATCATGATCTGGTTCAATTAATAAAACCCTTAGGAAATGATCTTCTCTGAAGCCAATTCCCCGGATTGATTTGCTAACTCGAAATGAGTAGAGTGCATCAATGCCTTTTGGTGTGGGAATGCTATGAATCTTTTCCCACTTCAATCCCTTATCGCGGTAAACCTGGTTCCAGGTCAATTGCGTGATTTTGTCAAAAGTGGCTAAGGCTTTCTCTTGTTCGGATGGCTCCAAACTCTCCCAGGTAGATTGGAAGATGGGGCTATTCAGATCAAGCTCAACTAAAGGCTCAGGCTTTGCGTTTCGCGCCATGAGTTTTAGCCATTTTTAGTTTAGAAAGATCGGTAGCTTTAGCAGGCGTCTTTTGTGCCCAGGCTAGGGCGGTAACCAAATCTTTTTTAACAGTAGGCTTATGCATCCACTTTTCATTGTCCGGAATAACGGTGGCGGTGCGAATCACCCAAACGCCTGGTTCAGGGGTTTCAACTAGCACTTGGCGGCCGGCATGCTCCTTCCCGAGCGAAATTTGTCCACTGGATCCAATGGATTTAATAACTTGATGATCTATGACTGCACCCATGGCATTCTCCTGTATTCATGCTGCATTATTGCATTATAGCATGATAATATTGGAAATTGCCCTTATTCGGAGTAATGCAATCCCATCTGCTTGCATTAAGTATGGCCTTGGTCTTGTTGTAGAAAAGAAAAAGCCCCCAGATTTCTCCAGAGGCTTTTGTATAACTGGTGGGTCGGGCGAGATTCGAACTCGCGACCAACGGATTAAAAGAGCTGTTTTAACGCCGACAGACTCAATTTAACACAAAAATATACGTTAAATCTACAGCCGTCGCCCTTGAATGATTTCAACAAGAAACATAACAATTGCAATGACTAGCAGAACGTGGATAAACCCACCAAGGGTGTAAGAGGAAACAAAACCTAGTAGCCAAAGGACTAGAAGAATAATGGCAATGGCACGAATCATGGAGTCTTCCTTGTTACCTGTAGAAGGGGTTCATGCTTCCCTTAACTCGCATATCATTTTTAACTGAAGTCACGCCATTGATGGTCTTTGCAACATCAACTACGCGATTGGTTTGTTCGATGCTACCTACAAACCCGCTAAGTTGAACCTCTCCCTTGAAGGTGACAACATTGATCTCAAGGGATTTTAGTGAGGGGTCATTAAAAATGGCAGCCTTAACTTTGGTGGTTATTGCGCTGTCATCAATATATTGACCTGCGCTTTCACTGGTGGCTGAGCCGGCACATGCCGATGTAATCAGGGTGACGGATATTGCTAACAATACGAGTGATTTTTTTATGAATTGCATGTGAAGCCTCATTTCTAAAAGGAGTGCTTTGCAGGGAGGGGGTAACCCAAAAGGCCTAAAGGTGGGCCTAATTTCATGTTACGCCTATTAGTTCGATAAAAGGGCTTTTAATTGAAGAGATCGGATGCCATGCATTATTGAGTTAATGCCATATAAATTTGTGACGCGTTAGTCGTAATTTCAGTTTTCAAATTTTGGAATATCCTCAATGGTTGAAAACGCTACCCCCATCCTATTGCTGATAACAATATGGGCAGGCAATAACCTACTAGCTTATTGAGGTTTACATAGTATTTAAAGTGAATATTGCCAAATTTTCAGCGTTCATGACATACTTAAACACATCATTAATTTTTGGTATCGGTTTTTGTACTTTTCTATAAAAACAAAATTTGTTGCTGCGCTGCTCTTTTCCCTGAGTTGGATGGCCTTTTCTTTTTGGTTTTCTCAGCCCTGGTATTCAGATCTGAGCAATGCTATTGGGCCCATTCCTGCTTATTTCATCATCACATTCATAGCAATAGTCCCTGGGTTTATGAATGCATTTGTATCCATTGCTTTGTTCTTAGATAAGCGTCCCAAGGTTATCGAAGGGCAAAAGTATCCACCAGTCACAATACTGGTTGCAGCCTATAACGAAGAGCAGGCAATCGGCTCAACCCTATCAGGAATACTTTTACAGGATTACCCAGCTGATATATATGTCATTGTTATTAATGATGGCTCAATAGATAACACTCCTCGAATTGTTAAGTCCCTTGTGGAAAAACACTCAAAATTAGATTTAATTGACTTGTCTACGAACATTGGAAAGGCTGCCGCCCTTAATCGGGGGCTTGAAAAAAGTAAAACCGACATCATTATTTCAATCGATGCGGATAGTTATATTCTAAAGGATGGTGTACGACACCTAGTCGGTCGCTACCTCTCGGATCCCACTAATACAAGGGCGGTAGCTGGTGAGATTCTCATTAGAAATTCGCGAGAAAATTGGATTACCAAAGCGCAGGAATGGGATTATTTCCTAGGCATCGCAACTGTGAAGCGTATTCAATCACTGTTCCAAGGTACGCTAGTCGCGCAAGGCGCCTTTTCACTCTATGACCGCAAAACGGTGGTTGACTTGGGTGGGTGGCCTAATATGGTTGGCGAAGATATTGTCTTGACTTGGAAAATCCTTTTAGCTGGCTATAGGGTAGGGCATGCTGAAGATGCTTTGGCATTTACTGACTGTCCAAATACTTTGAAAAAGTTTATTAAACAAAGGCAGCGCTGGTCGCGAGGGCTGATAGAGACATTCAAAGAAAATCCAACAATCTTATTTAAACCGAGGTTATCCACACTTTATATATGGTGGAATACGCTATTCCCATTTATAGATATAGCCTATACCTTTGGCTTCATACCTGGAATGGTGTTGGCATGCTTTGGGATATATTGGATAGTTGGCCCAATGACTTTATCTTTATTGCCCTTAGCCTTCATACTCAATATGCGTATGTATTCAAAGGGAAAGGCTATGTTTGACCAAGAGGGGTTAAAAGTGCGTAAAAATATCTTAGGATTTTTATTCTATGTGTTTGCGTATGGATTGGTTTTGCAGCCCGCCTGCGTTTACGGATATTTTTCAGAACTTTTTAATTTCAAGAAGACTTGGGGAACAAAATGAGATCCCTTCGCCATTTCATCCTAATCTTACTGTTGTTGAATATGGCTTCAGGCGTATATGCCCAGGAAGAGCAGTCTACAAAGCAAGCAATCTCTATTCCAAACGCCTATATTGCCTCTGACAGTGAGGGGTTCTCAACCTACAAGTACAACGCTGGCTATATGCCTTTATATGAGCATGGAGAAAAATATACTGGTGTCAGTTATCAGCATAATTACTTTACGCAGGGTAGCTGGGACTCATCAGCGGAGGTTTATACCTTATTCACAAAAGCTATTAATCCGAGGACAAGCCTAGGCTACAACCTTAGTCTTGGTTATAACTTACAAAATGGCCATAAGCTTCTTACTACAGACAGTAATTACAGCCTTCACGTTACCGACTCTACAAAAGCAGAATTTTTTGTTAACCGCGACCGAGTTGAAACTCAAAATGCACTGAATAACGGGATCTATTACACATTTGGTGGCGCCAGCATTGAGCAGCAAATTATTGAGCGATTAACGGCAATTGTGATGGCGGGCAATATGTATTTTTCCGATACAAACACTAGGCCAACAGTTAGGGCAAAGTTGATTTATGACTTAATTCCTGATTATGGAGTGACTGCACAATTGCGTTATCGCCAATTTCGCGATACCAATACCAATGTTGTAAATAATTATTTCAACCCAAACGAATACAGCGAAACGATGATTGCTTTTGGGGCAAGAAAAAGAATTGCTGGTTGGATTTTGAGCGGTACGGCGGGGGTAGGGCGGCAAGCCGTTAATCAAGACCCAAGCACCACTACTCAACTTTATGAGTTTGCAGCGACGAGTCCTATCGCCTCCAATGACTGCTACTTTAAGACTCGCGCAGGGTACGGCAAGTCTGCTGGTTTTTTGGGCCCTAATTACTTCTACCGCTATGTAATGGAAGAGTTGATTATTCCATTTTAGTATTACTAAGATTGCGAACTGTTTAACTCATCATTAGCTAGCTTCACAGCTCGGATAAAGGCCTTTATTGAGTTAGGTTGTTGATAAGTTGATAAAATTTAGCAGGGTCAAAATTCAAATTATCGAATCTGAAAAGAGAGGGGTTGGTTGGTGGCTCAGTTCTCCGCGTTACATATTGATCCCAATGCGCAAGCTTCCATTCATCTCGCGGGTCTGCACGTACCTCCATCCTACGCTTGGCTTCACCTCCTTCTAAATCTATCCAGGCTAGACGAATAATCGTTTGCAGTGGCACCCCTAAGAGTTCTGGGCTAAACATCTTGCCGCTCTGAATTTCATTTGAAAAGGGTCCTACAAGGATGATATTGACGCCGAGGAGAAGATTTTCTCTAGCTACATCAATAAGACCTGAATACTCCCAATCTCGTAAGTTCTTGAGGTAATAGGGGCTATCGCGGTTATTTGGATTACCGGTAGTTAACTCCATGACATGAGCGCTATAAGCACCAAAGGCCGTATCTTTATCTAGGAAGAAAAAATCTTCACCTGTCTTTTCAATAATTAAAGGAAGGGCTTTTTTAGCCAAAGTAGATTTACCGGTACCTGCATGACCAGCAAAAAGAATCAGGCGTGGAGCTAATGGCGATAACTTGCAACTCATTTGCCACCAGTCTGTCAGAAATTTGAGCAAATTGCTAGGGTTTCGGATCAAAAAGCTAGCCTTCCAAGGCTCCAGACCAATAGCGGCATTTTCTAATTGCCAATTAGCCAATCAAGATCTATAAAAGAAGTATGTACTTTTGCATTTAATAAGCGGTAGATATTATGGATATTAAGAGTGGCACTGTAATTCATTCGGACTCTCATGCTCCCTGCTCGAACTGTGCCCAACGCAGTAGGTGTGTGATTAGTGAAATTTCATCGAAAGAGCTAAGTACGCTTTCATCATCGTACATATCGCGAAAATCCCTTCATGAAGGCCAATATCTCTATAGAAGAGAGGATGCATTTCATGGCGTCTATTCTTTGAGATTTGGTGCCGTTAAAAGCGAATTAGTATTTCGCGATGGCGTACCGCAGGTAACCCATTTTTCTGTCCCTGGCGAAGTTCTGGGCTTAGATGGTCTGAGCAGTGGGCATTACCAGTTAGATGTTGTATGCCTTAGCTCTGTAGAGGTCTGCTCTATTCCTATAGCAGACCCTAAGGTGATGATAGAAAGCTATCCTGAATTTATGGGGGAGCTAGCCTCCTCATTGAGTGAATTATTAAATGTTTCATATGCGCATAATTACGACCTAATGAACCTTAACTCGCTTGAGCGAGTGGCTGATTTTTTGATTAATTACTCCAACCGACTGAGTACAGTTGGGTTTGACCGTGATAGCTTCGTGTTGCCAATGTCACGTCCAGATCTGGCAAATTACCTGGGGTTAACAGTTGAAACCCTCAGCAGATCTTTATCTCATTTAGAGAAAATCAATGTTATTAAAGCTAAAAATCGGGAAATTAAGTTTATTTCTAGGGCGCCTATCTTTGAGATGCTTAATTCAATTACCTTGAGAGAGAGGCATGAGTTGTCCAAAAGCGGATCGCATTCATACCCACCTTTTAAGGAAAAGAGAAAGCCATAAACAGCTGTTAAAACTACTTACGGTTCCCATATGTCCAGGCCCCAGCTAGAGTGGATCCTGAACCTTCGATATATGTATACGGATTAATCAGCTTGCGATATCTCGATGTCGAAAATGGCTTTGCAATATCTTCTCTCGAAAGACTAAGTCTTCAAAAATAAGTTTTTCTAAAGCATCGGCATGCTTTTTAGATTCCTCACTAGACTGCGCGGTTAGCCAGTCATATGCATCAATAATGCTCTTCATGTTAATCATCTTTACTCTCCTTAATTTCATTACAAATGGCTTTGTTGCAGGATTGATGGGTGAAGGGAATTGAACCCTTGTTGCGTCTCTTCTGAGGTTGCTGTTCTGCCATTGAACTACACCCACCTCAGAGGGCGTGGTCTAGATGTTTTTACCGCGCTAGTAAAAAGATTTCGATTTATCTCCTCCCTCATAAATCGAACTACACACCACTAACTACAGTCTCTTTATAAATAAGGGTTGAAATTCATTTTTGATCTGTATCAATTTTTAATAAAAATTTGTACAACAAGCCTCATATGGGGTACTTATTGATTGGGGATACATATTTCTTCAAAATTTTGATGTATATCAAACATGAAGGCATTGATCGCTATAGATTTAAAGCGTGGAATGTAATGTCATGGCGATACAGCAAAGGCGGTCGAAATGTTTAAAAAGATATTAGTACCACTAGATAGTAGTGAAACCAGCAAATTGGCTCTAAAGGAATCAATTAAGTTTGCCAAGGAGTGGGGGTCATCTTTACGGGTTGTTTACGTCATGGACGTCTTTAATATTTATTCTGAAGCCGAGTACATCAGCTATGGTGATATGCAAAAGTCTCTACAGCATGAGGGGGAGAAGGTTTTTGAAGGGGCTAAAAAAATCCTCAAGTCATCGGGAGTCTTATTTGGCCAACACCCTATAAAAACAAGCGTCAGGAACCCAAGGATTGCGGAAGCCATTTCTGCTGAAACTGATAAATGGAGAGCAGACCTCATTGTTGTTGGAACTCATGGCAGACGAGGATTTAGTCGATTTTTGCTAGGAAGTGTCGCTGAGTCAATTGTGAGGGTGGCGGCCAAGCCTGTCTTATTGATACGCGGTAAAGCTAATTAAAAAACTATTTAAGGAGAGTGATATGTATCAAATGATGGATGGATCTATGGCGGGTGGTATGTGTATATTTGGCTTATTGTTTCTGATTGCCCTTGTTCTTTCGATTGCGGCTCTATGTAAGTATCTATTTTTCTCAAAGACTTCATGATGGATCTGGGGGTCTAGTTTTTTATGCGTGTTTCCTTAAGGGGTAATAATGGGTCAAATTAATTTAAATGTTCAGGGCATTTCATCTGCATCAAGCATTGAGGTTATTAAGAAGGCGCTAAAGGGGCTAAAGGATACCAATCATATCCATGTGGACTGGGAGTCTGGGAGGGTTCAAGTTACCCGTCCTTTTAGACAGTCGGACGATATTATTCACGCCTTAAATGCAGCAGGGTATAAAGCAAGTCTCGATTTGGATGAACAAAATCCCTAGAACAATAACAAAGTTATGAAAACCATATTGCATTCCAGTGCCGGAATATTTTCTATGTTCTTCCTATTTGTATTTTTTACCGCCACCCTTGTTTCTGAATACTTCTACTCCCCGCAAGATGTTATTACGGTACAGCAAGCTATTCTCCAGGCAATGTTAGCTTATCTATTCTTAATTTTGATTGCTGGTGCTATAGGACTTTCATTGAGCAAAGAACGAAAGGGTAGACTTGTTGATGTAAAAAAGAAGCGCATGCTAGCAATTATATTTTTTAGTGTGGGCGTGCTATTGCCCGTTGTGTATCTATTGGCAGGGCAAACCCTTGAGAGTGATCGGGGTATATTTTTCTTCTACTTGGAGGGTATTGAATTAGGGGTCTGCGCTCTAATAATGGTGCTCCTAGGGCTAAATGCGAGGGATGGGGCCAAGCTAACTGCTAATGGACCAACGACCTCCTAGGGTGCTCCAAGGCCGAGCTACTTAATATATTGCAATACTTTCTTGAGGTGAGAATTGGTAGAGCTCCTCAGCCATTCAAAGGTAATCATCTCAACAGTTGCAATATTGACACCATAACTGCGCATGCGACTGACGGCATAATCAACTTGTATTGGGTCTCTAGAGCCTATGCAATCTACAGCAACAGTTACCTCAATATGATTTTCTAATAAACCAAAAGCGGTCTGAAGAATGCATATATGCGCCTCGCAGCCAACCAATATTAAATGTTTGCGATCATTGGGTATGCGCTCTAACAAGCCATCCTTACAAGCATCAAAATGGTGTTTTACTAGGGTGTGACTACAAAATGACCGAACTGAATCAAAATTGACTCCTAGGGCTTGTGGATTTTGTTCTGTACATACGATGGGAATGCCCATAATTTTGGCAATGTTAACCAAGCGTACGCATTGAGCCATCATCATCTCGCTGTTGGCTATCACAGGAACAAGGCGCATCTGAGAGTCAATCACAACCAATGTGGAATTTTGGGCTGAAATTAGCATGATGGATTCCTAGCTGAGGGATGATGCGAGTAAGGAGTTATTCACTTGTATAAGATGCGCGCAATTTTAAAAATAGGATGCTCCCAGCAAGCAGCAAGCTCAGTGAATTAGACAAAATCAGTGGCCATTTACCAATCAAAATGCCATATATGAGCCAAGTTGCTGCGCCCGCAGTAAAAAGTATGTAGACAAAAATCGAAATACAGAGGAAATTTCCGCTTTTCCATATTTGGATGGCCTGGGGTATTAAAGCTACCCCAGTTAGAGTAGCAGCTAGAAAGCCAATCCACTCAATGATTTGCGGTGAAATAGACATATTGATTATTGCAATATTGTTATGTCAAGACTAACTGGCTCCGCCATCAATAAATTGATTCAATTGAGCTCCCTGTAGAGCCCCGCTAACCCTATTTACTTCTTGTCCATTTTTAAATAGCACTAGGGTAGGAATTGACCTTATATTAAATTTGGCGCCTACGGTTGGATATTGCTCGGTGTCAATTTTGACGTGAATGACCCTATTGGACCGAGTGATAGCGCTTGCCTGAAAGGTTGGGGCGAACATTTTGCAGGGTCCGCACCATGGAGCCCAAAAGTCCACTATTACTGGAAGACTAGAGTCTTTGACTAACTCCTCAAAGGCCAGCTCATTTGGCGTAATGGGTAAAGACAGCAAATCTTGCTTGCAGGCCCCACAAGTTGGTCTGCTAGAAATTTTCTCTACAGGGACGCGATTTCCTTTGTTGCAGTGGGGGCATGAAAAAATCATTTAATGACTCCTTAATTCTTTATATTTCCATGGATCTTTAAACCAATACCAGCTCAATAGGAATATTTCCTCTGGTAGCATTTGAGTAAGGACAAACTTTATGGGCTTCATCAATTAGATTTTGTGCAATATCCTTTGGTACACCAGGCAATGAGATATTTAACTTCACAGCAATGCCAAATCCTAAGGGTGTTGGCCCAATATCAACGCTTGCATCGATAGCGGTATCTGCGGGCACTTCAATTTTCATGGGGCCCGCCACAAAACGCATGGCACCCAAAAAACACGCTGAATAACCAACTGCAAATAACTGCTCAGGGTTGGTGCCAGCGCCAGAACCGCTCATCTCCTTAGGGGGCGTTAAAGAAACATCCACATGGCCGTCATCTGTGCGGGAGTGACCCTCTCTGCCACCAGTGGTGTGGGCGTGAGCGGTATAAAGTACTTTATCTAGTTTGGTAAGCATATAAATCTCCAGTGTAAATTCATCATGTAAGACGCTTATCTCAACAGGGTGTTGAGTAAGTCAACGGTTTCAGACCAATCGGCATTTTTCATACACTCATCTTTCAGAAATGTAGATTGACTGTTACTTCAGAATGGTGCTTCTGATAAAAGAATGCTATTAGCTAAAGGTGAGTGAGCTCCAATAAATTCATTAATCGAAAAAATATCTGATGCCAGTCCCAATTGGCTGAATAATTCTTTAAGGGGGTGGTTGGGTGATTCCATAGAATTTTCTCCTTATAGAGAATATGCTTCATGTATACGCTCAAAAATTAGCAATAGCAATTGGTTTTTAAATAGGGGATTGGATTTGTACAGGTATCACATGAAGACAACTTGGGAGTTTGCCGCACCCTTGCAAGATGTCTATGAGTTAATTTCTGATACTTCAAGTTGGAGTAGATGGTGGCCCGATCTAGAGCAATCATATTTAGTAAGTGCAGATAGAAATGATGGTATTAATAGTGTTTGGCATTATGTATGGAGCACATATTATTTTTGTAAATTAGAGTTTGACATGAGGGTCGTTGAGATTCATGATCTTAAAAAGATTGTGGCGTTTGCCACTAAAGATCTAGAAGGCACGGGATCTTGGGAATTTTCTACCTTAGGTCCTAGTACTGTTGTTATATATGAGTGGGATGTCATAGCTAATCGATGGTGGATGAGATTACTGGCGCCATTAATTCATCGGGTGTTTGAGGAAAATCATGAAGCAATCATGCAGCGAGGAGGTAGGGGCCTTGCTAGGTGGCTTAGAGTGCGATTGGTTCGACCAAAAACGGTAAATACAAAGGGCTGAGAATTCATATTCTTTTACTCTCTGACTTTGGCTATTAAATTATTAGGATCGCCACGTCCTTCTTCTGCAGCCAATCGCAATGCCTCATACTCAAATGCTCTGAGATCTACTTCATCTTGGTTTAAGTCAATCGGGTTAACATCCCCCTCTATAGAGATGATGTAAATCCAAACAATTTCTGGAGACCAGCCACTCGTAAAAACATCGACAATCCGTTTCATTAGATATCTCTCTGTCTAAGTTCAAATTCTTTACTTTTCAACCTTCGATGCCTCAATTGCAACTTTAATCACAACCTCATCGGTAATTTGAGGTGTGAATTTACCCATGTTGAAGTCTGATCTCTTGACGACTGCTACGGCATTTGCGCCAAAGTGTTCTTGGCCACTAACGGGGTGCTTTCCATATTCAAAATGAATAACCTCTAGAGTGATGAGTTCGCAGATATCCTTTATTGTCAATACGCCATGCACTGCAGTGACCTTTGAGCCCTCAAATTCGACCCTATCAGACACAAAAGTGGTCTTTGGGTATTGAGCGGTATTAAAAAATTCAGTGCCTTGGATATGCGAGTTAAATAGCTCCGAACCAGTACTAACCGACTTGGTATCAATATCAATCTTTACTGAGCCAGTTCGTGATTTCATATTTAGCTTAATTTCTCCGCTTATCTTGTCAAATCTACTGATCTGCCTTGAAAATCCGAAATGACAGTATTCAAAGTAGACAAAAGTGTGACCTGAATCCAAGATATAGAGCTGTTCAGTTTTTGGCATACATCCCCCTAGATAGATATTGGTTCGACCCTAAATTGCAATAACCACTAAAACGCCCATAGCAACTTTTTCCTCAAACTGGGCTAACTTGAGATAGCTGGCATCGCCGGTACTTTTGAGGATTGAAAGCCCTTCATTTGGGTCGAACCTTGCTAGGTAATCGCCTGGGGTAATCGGAGAAAACCCACTATCAGAGCCATCAATTGCATGTCTGCGACCTAGAAATCCCTTATTCACATGTACTTGCATTGCAATCCCCCTTACTAATTCAAATTGAATGAAGTAATCATCTCTTTTGTCGCCAATTGTTTCTTGATATGTATCAAAAAATTTCAAAAATTATTGAAAAGATTTTTGGTTAATTTTGATACGTATCAAAAAAGATATTCCCTTGCGTTTTATTGTGGTTCATACACCAGTTGATGTTATTGAATTTCTATCTAAAAGTAAGGAGAAGTTGATGAAAACAATCATTCGATCAGTAATAGCGATCGCTATTGGATTCTCAATTGGCACTTCATATGCCGCTGATACTGGATCCATAAGCATCATCACCCCTTCGGATGGGGCTGTAGTGCAAGGTAGTGCAATCTCAAAATTAATCTATCGGGTTAAATTGGGTCCACAGGGAAATCATCTGCATGTCTACGTCGATGATCAAAAACCAATAGTTGATAGAGAGGTAACTGGCTGTCCATGCGCCGTTGATTTGCCTCCGCTCTCGCCCGGTAAGCACGTAATCATCGTCAAGGCAGCCCGTGCCGATCACAGCCTCACTGGATTGCAATCATCAACTGTATTTATTACCAGATAAAGATATGCAAAACTTACTCTACGCCCTCATTCAAAGCGTTCACAATTTGCTCGCCGTTCTTATAGTTGGGGTGGGTGCGTATGGTTTATTTTTTGCACTCAATCCAACTAAGAGGGCGTTAGCTACAGTCCAGTCATTTGCATGGGCTCTGCAGGGTGTTACCGGCGGGGCATTCGGGTTTACTACTTATCACTACTTCCATCAGCTTCCTGACATTCATGGGGTGGCGATTACTGCACTTATGATAAAGATCGCCTGTGTGGTTCCGGGATTTTCATTTGCCGCAACCTACGTATTATTTGGCCCGCAGTTTTCAAAGGTCATAGATAGGATATTTTGGTGGCCCATGTTCCTGTTTGGCGTTCTTGCATTAAGTTCTGCTGCATTCCTAAGATGGTTTTCATAACCATATACGTGGATTGCACATATCTCATAAATTTGAATGATTAGAAAGACTGACTATGGAACACAAACTGCCCGCATTGCCCTATGAATTGGACGCATTAGAGCCCTATATCTCAAAAGAAACAGTGGAGTTCCATTACGGCAGGCATCACAAGGCCTATGTTGATAACCTCAATACCTTAATCATGGGCACTGGCTTTGAAAACTCAACCTTAGAAGACATTATTAAGAATGCATCTGGCCCAATTTTTAACAATGCTGCTCAAGTATGGAATCACACGTTTTACTGGATGGGGCTAGAGCCTTCCACTCCCGAAATTCCATTTGGAAAGCTTGCCAAAGCTATCGATGCAAAGTGGGGCTCATATGAGGCATTCGTAGAGGATTTCTCAAAGGTAGCCGTTGGAACCTTTGGATCTGGGTGGGCCTGGCTAGTAAAAAAGGCAGATGGATCCCTAGAAATTGAATCAACAAGTAATGCAGTTACACCCCTAGTTACAGGATCTAAGCCCTTGCTCGCATGTGATGTGTGGGAGCACGCTTATTACATTGACTATAGAAATGCTCGCCCCCATTACTTACATAGCTTTTGGAGGTTGGTGAACTGGGAGTTTGTTGAGAAGAATTTTGAGTAAGGTTTTAGTGCCCATAAAGATCATCAATCTCCAAAAGATGATCTTCTTACCAAAAATGTTGATTTACTCCTTATTTTGATTTGAATCAAAAATTAAATTATTCATGTGCATATGATGAATCTAAGAGAACAACATCTGATAAAGAAATGGTGAATAAGGGGTCATATGAGCTTAAATCATGCAGTAATTTGGATAGATCATGTGGAGGCCCATGTTATGCACATGGATGGGGGCGCCAGTGAATCGGAAATTATAAAAACTAAATCAACACACCCCCATCTACATCACAAAATGGGTGAAATTGGTTCGGGCAAGGTGGCATTTGATGCCAAGTACTTTGAATCGGTTATCAATGCCGTAAAGGATGCTAAAGAAATCCTTATTCTCGGCCCAGGGTTGGCAAAGGTAGAGTTAACAAAATACGCGCATCGACATGCCGCAGAAGTTGCCGAAGGAATTGTTGGCATAGAGACGGTTGATCATCCGACTGATAGGCAAATCCTGGCATTTGCTAGGAAATTCTTTTACAAGATCGATCGAATTTTAGAAGACCCCAGCATTTAAAAGCGGAGTAAATATGAAAATTGAATTTATTGGCCCAGAAAAATTAGCAAAAGATGGTGGCGTTGACTATCCCACACTGGTTGATGGGCGCGAGTTTACTTCCCACTTCAGTTATGAGGTATTGGAGGATGTGGATCCCGGTGTTGTCCTGGGAGACCCTTTGGAGCACTTTGCGAGGCATAAATTGAAATTGCTATCAATTGCAGAGCAAAAGATTTTGGAGGGTCATGCCCATGCGAGCAAGATTGAGATATTCAGTAACGATTTAATTACGGATTAATACATTTCAAAGAGAAAAATGAGTAGAACATCACGTAAGCAGTCTGAGTTGGAGGATATTCCATCATCTGAGCAATGTATTGATGCAATCAGTCATGTTGATGACAATTTCTCTGGAGGCGATTTGATGCAATCAACTGCAAAAGGCTTGGTATACAGCCTTTTGGAGACATTGGGATCTGTAGTAGGAGATCCAGACTTACCAAGTCACCTGCGTTCAGGTTATGAGGCTGCAATGGATGTAGCTAAGGAAGTAGAGGCAAGGATTGAGTCATTAGGCTAGGACGATTGCCTGAGCAAATTATTTAATAAATCAATTACTTCGGCCCAATCAGCATCTTCCAATAACTCAACCCTTAAAAACTCTTTTTGATTAGGACTCCACCATGCAGCATCTGCTAACAGTATGGATTCATCTAATGGAGCATGAGACTTAATGAAGGATTCAATTTCAGAGCATTTATTAGGTAGCCCCAACTGTTTAAAGAGATCTTTAAGGGATTCAAATGGCTTATTCACGCTAACTCCTTCTTTATATTTAATTTATACGCCGATAAAAATTAACCTGCAAGTATCTTGCTATATGCATGGAAAGGTATAGGATAAAAACATGAGTGAAAACCGAATTGAGCATGACACTATGGGCGATATTGAGGTATCCAATGCAAATTTATGGGGCTCTCAAACTCAAAGAGCTCTCATGCATTTTGATATTTCCACTGAAAAGATGCCTCTAGAGTTTCTCTGGGCTTTAGCTGAGGTTAAGCGCGCCTGCATTTTGGCCAATATTCATCTCGGTTTATTTTCCATGCGCAAAGGAGAGCCTTTGTTACTGGCTGTAGAGGAAGTAATCATGAAATTACATTGGAAAGAGTTTCCCCTCTCAATATGGCAAACAGGCTCAGCGACTCAAACCAATATGAATATGAATGAGGTCATAGCTAATCTGGCAACTCGATTAGCGGAGATGGAGTCTGGCCCAAAACGCCAATTTCATCCAAACGATGATGTCAATGCTGGGCAATCATCCAATGATGTCATTCCAACAGCCATTCATGTGGCTGGGGTATGTCAGATCAAGCAGTATTTACTACCTATTCTGGATGAGTTGATAGACACTTTTGAGAAAAAGAGTAAGGATTTCTCAGGAATCACCAAGGTTGGCAGAACACACCTTCAAGATGCGGTGCCTCTTACTCTTGGCCAAGAGTTTTCTGGATACCTTTCTCAGCTGCGCATCGCTAGATGGGCAATACAACTAGCATTGTCGAGCTTGTCTGAGCTTGCAATAGGTGGTACTGCAGTGGGAACTGGAATCAACACAACCCAGGAATTTGCAAAATTGGTTGTTGAAAATCTCTCCCTCTCGACTGGCATTGATTTTACCGAAGCGGAGAATAAGTTTGCCGCAATAGCGGGAAGTGAAGTGCTTGTAAATATGCACGGGGCACTTAAAACGCTAGCAATTGCTTTAATGAAGATCTCTACAGATATTCGATTGATGGCTTCTGGTCCGAGGGCTGGGCTGGGAGAAATTAGCATTCCTGAAAATGAGCCTGGAAGCTCAATCATGCCGGGAAAAGTGAATCCCACCCAATGTGAAGCACTTGCCATGATTTGTTATCAAGTAATGGGAAACGATGTGACTATCGGAATGGGCGCTGCATCAGGCAATTTTGAGCTCAATGTATTTAGGCCGTTGATTCTTCATAACTTCCTTCAAAGTATTCGCCTGCTTGCCGATGGTATGAATTCCTTTAATCAGCATTGCGTTAAAGGGATTGAGCCAAATCTAAATCGAATTAAAGAATTAATGAATGCCTCTTTGATGTTGGCTACTGCATTAAGCCCCCATATTGGTTACGAAAAGACGGCAGCCATTACCAAATTGGCTCATGAGAAAAATATGAACTTAAGGGAAGCTGCAATAACTAGCGGGCTGGTAACAGAATCTGATTTTGATCGGTGGGTAGCGCCTGAAAAACTAACCAAGAATGAATAGAGAAATAGTGATGTATGTAGTTTTACTAACATGATCTAAGGAGATCGGTATGAACGATATGAATAATCAAATTGCAGTTGAGTCACTCAACAGAATTATGGAGCTAGAGTTAGCCGGGGTTGTTAAATACACCCACTACTCGCTAATGGTTTATGGCTACAACCGAATTCCCATTGTTGATTGGTTAAAGGGAAATGCAACCGAGAGTCTGGGCCATGCCCATAGAGCGGGTGAGCTGGTTACCTTGCTTGGCGGTCACCCATCTTTAAAGATTGGACCCTTACTCGAGACAGAAAAGCATGATATTGGCGATATATTGCGCGAAAGTCTTGAGCATGAAACGATCGCTCTGGCTGCTTACTATGACCTATTAAAGATTGCTACCCGTACTCATCCAGAAACTAGTGGAGTTCAGTCGGTATTGCTTGAAGAGTATGCAAGAGAACTGATTGTCCAAGAGGAAATGCATCTTGATGAGGTCAATAAGATGTTAAGAAAGCCTGGGGAGATTAGCCCATTTTCATCATAAAGCTAGGAGGCTCATCATGAAGACCATTCAAGTTGCCGTTATTGTCGGAAGTTTACGTAAGGATTCTTTTAACAGAAAGCTTGCGAATGCTATTGTCAAGCTTGCTCCTGCCAGCGTTCACTTTCAGTTCGTAGAAATTGGGGATCTCCCACTCTATAACCAGGATGATGATGAGCATCAAGCAGCGAGCGTACTGAGGATGAAGGCAGAAATCGAAAAAAGTGAAGGAGTCCTATTTGTAACCCCGGAATACAACCGCTCAATACCGGGAGTATTAAAAAATGCCCTTGATCACGGCTCCCGGCCTTTTGGAAAAAATTCTTGGGGTAAAAAGCCAGCTGCCATCATTGGGATCTCGCCAAGCCCGGTAGGTACAGCGCTAGCGCAGCAACATCTTCGAGGGGTGTTGGCTACCTTGGATATGCTTACGCTTGGTCAGCCAGAGATGTTCTTGCAAATTAAAGATGGTTTTTTTGATGATTCCGGAAATATTGGTGAGGCTAGCAAGAAATTTATCCTGCGCTGGATTGACACCATGATTCAATGGATAGAGCTAAATAGCAAATAGAAAGACCTTAACTTCCTCATGAAATTTCATTTAGAGCTGAAAAATGCCCAGAATCATAAGGATGAGCTAACCAGAATCGCAGTTGGCGTCATGATTATTCGAGGTTTAGAGCCTGAATTTTCATCTGATGCTCTGGAGCAGCTTGAAAGTATTTCTGAGTCCGCCCATGAGGAGGGATCCTCAATTCAGGATTTAACTAACCTATTGTGGTGCTCAATTGATAACGATGATTCTCGTGACTTGGATCAGTTGACTGTTGCAGAGCGCTTAAATGATGGGGCAATCAAGCTATTGGTTGCGATTGCGGATGTAGATGCGATTGTCAAAATGGATAGCCCGATTGATAGCCATGCATTTGTCAATACGCGTTCGGTATATACCTCTGCATGTATTTTTCCCATGCTTCCCTTGAAGCTCTCTAACGATCTCACATCGTTAAATCCAAGGCAAAATCGAATGGCGATGATTTGCGAAATGCATTTTTCAGCAGAGGGACAATTGCTGAATTCCGCTATTTACCGGGCGAAAGTGAGAAACCAATCTCAGCTTGCCTATGATGCTGTGTCAGCTTGGTTAGATGAGAAGGGGCCTATTCCTGAGGCCCTGAAGCAGGTGAAGGGTCTGGATGAGCAATTGCGTATGCAGGATGAGTTAGCGCAAAAATTACGTGTCCTGCGACATGAAAAGGGCTCTCTTGAATTTGATATTTTCCAGCCTAAGGCAACATTCATCAATAACGAGATAGCGGAAATTTCGCAACAGGTGCATAACCGAGCTCGGCAATTGATTGAAGAATTTATGATTGCAACCAATGGCTGCACCTCACGTTTTCTTGCAGATGCGGGAATCTTTTCGATGCGCAGGGTTGTTCGCTCCCCTGAGCGCTGGCTGCGAATTGTTCAAGTTGCTGCCGATCATGGTTATCAACTGCCTAAAGAACCTGATTCTCAGGCGCTAGAGGAGTTCTTGGCAAAAGAACATCGTAGCGATCCGGTGAGGTTTCCAGATCTGTCATTGGTGATTGTCAAGTTGATGGGCTCAGGTGAATATATTGTAGAAAAGCCATCTAGCCATCCAGTTGGGCATTTCGGACTGGCCGTGACTGACTATATGCACTCGACTGCGCCCAATAGAAGGTATCCGGATGTGATTACTTTGCGATTAATTAAGTCAGTGTTAGCAGGCCAAAAGCCGCCATACTCAGTAGAAGAATTAAAGGCATTAGCACTGCATTGCACTCTTCAGGAAGATATCAGCAAGCGGGTAGAGCGACAGGTTAGAAAATCAGAGGCTGCTTTGCTGCTCAGTTCTCGCATTGGTCAGTACTTCGATGGCATTGTTTCTGGTGTGAATGAAAAAGGAACATGGGTCAGAATTTTCAATCCTCCAGTAGAAGGGAAAATTGTCAGTAGCCCTGGGGACTATAAAGTGGGTCATCTGATGAGGGTAAAGCTTATCTCGACTCACGTTGAGCGAGGATTCATTGATTTTGTAGTGACTGGGTAAGACGTATGCCCCCATTTTTTAAGGCTCTGGGTAATCTACCCAAAACCGTTTGGTTGGTGGGATTGATTAGTCTGGTGAATGATTCTGCCAGTGAGATGCTGTACCCGTTACTCCCGTTATATTTGACCTCTGTCCTGATGGCTGGGCCTAGAGTTCTGGGTTTAATTGAGGGGATAGCAAACTCGACATCAAGTCTACTGCAATTGGTATCTGGTGTGATTGTGGACCGCACAAAAAAAACTAAGCCTTGGATTGTTTATGGCTATCTCGCCGCTGGAATAGGTAGACCTCTTATTGCGTTTGTTAATTCTTGGGGTTGGTTGTTGCTCATTCGTTTCTCCGATCGCGTTGGAAAGGGGCTTAGAACTTCGCCAAGAGATGCTCTTCTAGCAGAAAGTGTGCCTCACAATCAACGCGGCCTGGTATTTGGCTTTCATCGCTCTATGGATAATGCGGGTGCGGTTATTGGCCCATTGGTGGCAGCGCTTCTGCTGTCGCTAAACATCCCCATCAGAGATATTTTCTTGTGGGCGATTGTCCCTGCGTTAATCACGCTTTTGCTGGCGCTCTCCCTAAAAGAACCAAAGCAGGCTATCAAGATCGATGCTCCGGTATTTCAATGGAGTCTCGAAGGGATGTCACCGCAATTTAAGCGTTATTTATTGGTAGCAGGCTTGTTTGCATTAGGAAATTCTTCGGATATGTTTTTGTTGCTAAGGGCTCGAGAAATTGGCATACCTCTAGTACAAATTCCTATTTTGTGGGCAGCTGTCTCACTGATAACCACCTTATTCGGCGCGCCACTTTCGGCGCTATCTGATCGTTGTGGTCGTAAACAATTCATCTTGATTGCATGGATTGGGTTTGCGCTCTTTTATATAGGGATGGGGATGCCCTCTATTACAGTTTTAGGCCTATTTGGACTATTTGCTCTCTATGGGTTATTTAAGGCGGCAACTGAGGGGGTAGAGAAGGCGATGGTTGCTGATTTATCCCCCATTGGTAGGGCTGGCGCAGCATTTGGTTGGTTTAATTTAGTAACAGGAGTGATGATTTTGCCGGCATCCCTGATTTTCGGGGAGATTTATGAATCGGCAGGTCCTAGTTATGCATTTTGGTTCTCTGGCGCATGTGCAATAGGTGCAATTGCATTATTGAATATATGGGTTTTTGGGCGCAATATGGTGTCTGAGTGTTAGATAAATTAATATAGAAATGAGGGGGGGTGAATATGTTTAAAAATCTTCTTGTTCCAGTTAGCGGCGAATCTATTACTAAGGCTGAGCTGAAAAAAGCCATTCAGTTGGCAAAATTAGATAGCGCTAAGATTAGCCTAGTTTATGTTACTGATCCGGTAGTGCCATATTCCTCGTCAGAGGTGCAGTCTGCTTTAGCGCTTTCATCTAAGGAGTATAAAAAGGTCAGTGCAGAGTTTGCTAAGCGAGTTCTTGCTAAAGCAAAAGCAGTGATTGGTACTGAAATTGAGGTGGGCGAGTTTCATATTTATCATCCTAATATCGCGGATGGCATCTTAGAGGCGGCTAAGAAAGCAAAGGCGGATGTCATCGTGATGGCATCGCATAAGAGAACAGGCATTAGAGGTATTTTCCTGAGAAGTGAGGCTCAGGAGGTGATTCTTCATAGCAAAATACCGGTACTAGTTTTGGGATAATGAATATAAGTTATGGCTTAAGTCGCGCTCACTGGAAACTTTGAAGAATGAATAGTACAAATCCATCAAGTTATCAAAGCATTAGATTAAAAATGAAGTATGGATTTTGTGCTGCCATTTTGTCGATTTTTGCCCTTGGGGTAGTTCAGATCTATTCCAATTGGCATGAAAATTTCAAGGACATACGCTTAGAGATGTCTCATAACGCACAAATTGCCAGGCTGCTGGTAGATGATGCGCTGATTGACGGGTCTAAATTTTTAGATATCACTAAGGATGATTTGGTATCAGAGGGCTTGATCTCCAGTAAAAATAATCTTGCAATTGACAATTCTTTGCGCAAGTCAATCGCAAAATTTAAAGTCAGTAGTTGGTTCCATACTTATGGAAATATGTTATTTGTAAATTCTTCAGGCGATGTTATGGCTCAGTCTGATGGCCCATTGACCAGAAAAATTAATGTCTCAGACCGTTTTTATTTCAACAGCCTAAAAGAAGATAGCGGGCAAAGTTTGATTGTTGGCCCAGAGGTAACTGCACGATCCAATGGGAAAAAAGTATTTCATTTGGCCACACCACTTGTTGATGAGCATAGGGATTTCCAAGGAGTGTTGGTCATTCAGGTCAAAGCGGAAAAGTTTAAGGAAGACTTAAGCGAGGTATTAGTCGATGGCTATGAAAATCTGGGCTTGTATCTAAGTGGCGGACAGCTGGTGATGGCCTTGAGTGATCACGTTCAGGGCCCAATATCAGAAGGCATAGTCCAAAAAATAAATTCTGATCAGAAGGCGAATGATGTATTTAACATTCAGCCGGATAATTTCTTAGGGTACACAACGATTATTGCTTACTCTGAAATTCCCAATTTAGGTTTATACATTATTGGAAGTAGCTCTTCTAAGTTTATCTGGCTAAGAACCTTATTTTGGAGCATGAAGTTTCTTCTGTTGATTGGCCTTAGTTGCCTATTGGTTGGCTATTTCGCCTATCGTCTATTGGACTCCATTAATAAGGCTGAATCAGAGAATCATTCGGCAATTCATGACCCCCTTACTCATCTACCAAATCGCCGCTACTTCGATGAGTTATTTCCCAAAATTCAAGGGGATTGTCGGAGAACCCATTCTCCATTAAGTATTCTTTTCATTGATATTGATAAATTTAAGAATTTCAACGATCTTTATGGCCATGAATGTGGCGACAAGGTCCTCAAAGTGATTGCCAAAACGATTCTGTCGCTTAGAAAACGCCCGCTAGATTTTTTCTGTCGTTGGGGCGGGGAAGAGTTTCTATTTATCCTGCCAGACACGAATCAAGAGGGTGCAATTCATTACGCTCAGGAGGTGCTTGAGGCAGTTAGATCGCAGGATATAGAGCTAAACGATGGAATTGTTGTTCATGTCAGTGTGAGCGTGGGGGTTGCAACCGATATTGATGGCACTCATAACATCAGTGATGATTTAATCAAGCAGGCGGATTCTGCCATGTATCTTGCCAAGCAATCTGGAAGAGACCGATGCGCCACCTACCAGGAGGGAATGTCTCGCAAAGCATCCTGAATCAGGGCAATCCGAATACACAGAACATCAATCTAAGGGGATGTGATTGGCACCCAAAGGTTAAGCCAATGATTTTTTCGAGCGTTTCTAATGACTCGGATTTGAACCTACTTTTTAATAAACAATATTACTGTTCAGTAGTTTTTGAAACTCATCGGCTGGTAGGGGTTTTGAAAATAAGTATCCTTGACCCTCTTCGCAATGGTGCTGCGATAAAAATTGACGTTGTCCGTCAATTTCCACCCCTTCGGCAACTAATAAGAACTGCAATTCTTTAGCCATAGCGATGATCGCGCTTGTAATGGCCGCAGAATGCTTATCAGTTGTGACGCCTTGGACAAATGAGATATCAATTTTTAAAATATCAATTGGAAATTTTTCGAGATACGCTAGGGAGGAGTATCCGGTGCCAAAGTCATCGATGGCAATTAAAATTCCCAATTCTTTAATTTGATTCAGTAGCTTAGTGGTTTTCTCGGGATTTTTCATTGCTACAGATTCAGTTAACTCAACTTCAAGATACTTAGATTCAAGTTTATTCACCTGTAAGATTTTCTTTAAAAGCGAGAGGATTCGGTTATCTAGAAATTGCTCCGCAACTAGATTAACTGAGATTGGCACAATCTTTGTACCACTATCAAGCCATTTTTTTTGCTGTTGGCAGACCTGGTTTAATGCCCATTCAGTAAGCGGTTCAATGAGTCCAATCTCATGGGCAAGCGGAATAAAGTCATTTGGAGGAATGATGCCTTTGATGGGGTCGCGCCATCTCATCAGGGCTTCAGCACCCGAGATTTTCCCGGATTGGAGGTCTACACGCGGTTGAAAGAACATCTCCATTTGGCCTTTGCTAAACCCAAGGCGCAGCTCATTTTCTCTGCGGATGAGATTTTGAACTTGTTCATTTAGTTCTGGAGAGGCAAGAACAATTGCTTTTCGCTCACCCCTTTTTGCTTTGAAGAGGGCTGACTCCGCAGACTGTAGTAAATCATCAGCATCCTTTGCGTCTTTTGGATAAACACTGATTCCAATAAAAGGATCTAACTCCAAATTTGTCCCATCCCATTCAAATGGTGAGCTGGTTGCCTTTGAAATGCGAGTCAGTAGTTCTGTCAGCGGGCTGGGGTCTATAGATCCATCAACCATGAAAATAAATTCTTGATTGTGGACTCTTGCCACCATTCCAGCCTTAGGTTGAATGGCCCTCAGGCGCTCTGCTAGCTCAATTTGAATGGCCTCTGCCGCTGGGTGACCAAGGCTGGCAGTAATCGTATCCAACCTGCCCAAATCAATTGCAAAAAGAGTAATGGGATTGTTGGTTCTATCTGCCACATGAATTGCTTGCGCAAGTACTTCTAGCAGCAGACCTTTACTAGGAAGATCAGTTATTAAATCATGCGTTGCCTTGTGTTCTAGCTCTAATTCAATTTTTCTTGCGCGGTTAATATCCGAAATATCCCTAAAAATACAATTCAGTAATTTTCGGCCCTCAAACTCCACCTGTCTTGTACGAATATCCACCTCAATAGAGGTCTTATCTCGATTTAGTAGATGGGCTGTAAAGCTGATTTGTGGGTAAAGCAATGCTTGATTGAGGTGAGACAGTAGCTCCTCTTTTTCGCTGGGATCAACGAGGTCTAAAAGTGACAGATTTTCAAATTCATTGCGTAGATAACCCAATTGGCCGCAGGTGACATCATTAAATTCAATGAACTTCCAGTTATCCGTATTCAAAAGGCCCACGCCTTCAGGCAGTAATGCGAAAAGGGTTCGATACCGCGCTTCTGCATTGCGAGCCCGTTTTTCCTCTTCCGCTAAAGCGGCTGTTCTCTGCATGACCTTGTTCTCAAGGTCTTGGTTAAGCGTATGTAGGTCTTCTTCTAGCTTGCGAAGTAATTGATTTTGATATGCCGCATTGTCATAAGTAGATACCAGCATTTGTAAAATCTGTCTTCGGCCAGACTTAACGCTGTAACGATTTTGATTAATTTCTACTTCTAGCGGCTCTTCTGGTTGCTCGATAGCATCCCCAGGCACTTCATTCAGTAGGCGACGGACTTGCAATAAGAGCCGCTCATTGTCATAAGGTTTTGTTAAATAGGCTTGGGCGCCCGCATTAAGGCCGCGGATTACATCAACTGGATCAGATAGTGCGGTTAATAAAATAACTGGAATGGATCGAAGCGAGATATCCGCTTTAATTCTCTCGCACATCTGGTAGCCATCAAGCACTGGCATTTGAATGTCGCTAATAATTAAATCTGGACGACTATTTTTTACTGCAAGAAGACTGGCCTCGCCATTTGTGGCTACTGTACAAATAAATCCATGGCTGGTAATGAAGCGACGCAGAAGTTCAGCTTGAATAGGGCTGTCTTCTACGATCAGTATGTGTGTTTGATTAATTTCTTTACTCATATGTTTAAAGCATACCCATAGTTTAGATAGATATCCTGAGGGATTCAACTAGATCGCATTTTTCCCAACTGAACTCAATATCACTTCTACCAAAGTGGCCATAGCTTGCCGTCTGTCGATAGATGGGCTTTAAGAGTTCGAGCTTTTGAATAATCATTTTTGGACGCCAATCAAATGCTGTTGAAATGATGTCCTCTAACTTGGTATCCGAGACGATCCCACTGCCAAAAGTGTTGACCATAATCGAAGTAGGGTGGGCCACCCCAATTGAATAAGACACTTGTATGAGGCACTTTCGGGCTAAGCCTGCCGCCACCACATTTTTTGCTACATAGCGCGCCGCATAAGTGCCTGATCGATCTACTTTAGAAGGGTCTTTTCCGGAAAATGACCCCCCTCCATGCGGTGCAGATGAGCCATAGGTATCCACCATTAACTTTTTACCTGTGAGCCCCGTATCACCCTGTGGGCCTCCGATGATAAAGCGTCCAGTGGGGTTCACCAAGTACCGAATATTGTTTTTAACTAGATTGGGTGGAAGAATGGGTTTGATGCATTCTTCAATCATCGCCTCCCTCAAGTTTTTCAAGGAAATTTCGGGGGAATGCTGAGTGGACAAAATAATCGTGTCTATAGCGATAGGCTTATCGTCAATGTAGCGCATCGTGACCTGGGATTTTCCGTCAGGCCGCATCCAGTCAAAACGACCGTTACGGCGCAATTTAGCTTGCTGCCCCACCAGTCTATGGGCTAAGGTGATTGGCAGCGGCATGAGCTCTTCTGACTCGTCTACGGCATAGCCAAACATCATTCCTTGGTCTCCGGCGCCTTGATCTGATGGATCATCTTGGGCTTGATCTACCCCTTGGGAGATATCGAGACTTTGCTTCTCAAAATTGATTAAAACAGCGCAGCCCTTGTGATCCATTCCAAGCTCTGTATTGTTGTAGCCAATTTCCTGCAATGTATGCCTAGCGATTTGAGCGTAATCGATAAAAGCCTTGGTAGTAATTTGACCAGTGAGCAGTACTAGGCCTGAGCTACATACCGTATTGACAGCAACTCGACTTGCTGGATCTTCTCTTAGAAGCGCATCAAGAATGGCATCGGATATTTGATCGCAGACTTTATCCGGGTGTCCTTCAGTGACCGATTCAGATGTGAAAAGAAAATTGCTAGTCATGCGAAACCTTTATGTAGATGCACTCCCTTTTGTTACTATAAACCTAGAAAGTATTGTTGTTAAGTAGAGATTTATCACATGAAATGTGGCATAAAAGCTCAATGAATACTCCTTTATCGACTGAATTAATTCAGGCAGTTCGCGAACTATCCGGTTTGCGAATCACCGAGTTTGATTATGAAAAGCTGAGTGTATGGGTGCAAAAACGCTCAGAAAGTCTGGGTCTTGGGGGCGCAGGGGATTACCTGCAATATTTAGCCCGCTCAAATGATCTTGCCGAGGATCGAAGATTATTGAGTGATTTGCTCACTACAGGCGAAACCTTCTTTATGCGGGACCCTGGGCAGATGGAGTTAATCAAGCGCGTAATGCTCCCAGAAATTATCCTAAAAAAAGAGGCCTCCAAAAAAATTCGAATATGGGCCCCAGCATGTGCGACTGGCGAGGAAATTTATTCACTCATTATTTTGTTGGAGCAGGTTCTGCCTAATGCTAATGGTTGGGATATTGATATCGTTGGAAGTGATATCAATCCGAGCTTTATAGAGCAGGCTAAGCGCGCGACGTATAAAGAATGGGCTTTCCGGGGCTGCAACCAGCGGTTTAAAGACGCATACTTCCAAAAAGTAGATGATGGTTGGCGGTTGATCGATCGAATACGTACCCGTGCTCGGTTTCTAGTATTTGATCTAGTAGATGGTCATTTGCCCGATGTAAAGAATTTTCTCATGGACGTTGATTTCATTTTATGTAGAAATTTATTTATCTATATGAATTTGACATCGATCAGTGCCATCACTGATAAATTGTCGGCCTGTTTGCTAGAAGGCGGTGTGTTATTGACTGCACATGGAGAGCTTCATGCCTATAGGCAAAGCGGTCTTCGAGTCAAGATTTACCCTGAATCATTGGTATATGAAAAGCGGAATGATCTAAAGGCTGATCTTGAGGTAACTTCACCTATGATTCCTGTAATGGAAGCTCAAGCGCTAAATAGGGTGCTGCCTGAAGCAGCTAAAGCAACTAAGGCAATCCAGGCAACCCAGGTAACTAAGGCAGCATTACCCTCGATCGAAGATTTATTGAGCTCGGCTTGGAAATTGGCAGATCAAGGCCGCATTGCTGAAGCCTTGGCAATCTATCAGCAGATTCTTACTCGCGACTCTATGCGAGCAGAATTGCATTACTTGCATGCTGTGATTTCGGTTGAAAGGGATGACGTTTTGCGGGCAAAGGAGGACTTAAGGAAAACCTTGTACTTAGACCCCGACTTTATACCTGCTTACCTAGGGCTTATTACGATTCAGGTGCAAGAGGGTAAAAACAGTATGGCTGCTAAGTCTTGCCAGCAGGCTCTAAAGTCACTTGACCAAAAGCCTGAAGATCTGCAGATGCCAGGGTTTGGAAGCATCACTAAATCTGACCTAAAACAATACCTGACTAACTTACAAAACAGTTTGACTTCACCCTCCAATTAATCTAAATTGATTATGAGAGGTGAATAAACAAGATATGCCTAGCTTTTTGGTATTTGAGTCTGAGTCAGTTCGATATGCAATCCCTACGGAGAGCGTAGATAGTATTTTTTGGATGCCAGAACTTTCGCCTATTGAAGCGGCGCCACCATGGTTTATTGGTCTCGCAAACTGGCATGGTGAAGTGGTGCACATTCTTGATTTGAGCTTGCGATTTAAGCACTCGCCTAGAAGTTACTCAACCCTTACAAATATTATTCTAGTAAGCGCTCCACAGATGCGCTGTGGCATTGTGTCTGATTCTGTAATGGGCTTGGTTGACGTCCCTTTGGAGTCAATAGTTAAGCGTGAAATGGTGATGCCTTCAGACTTTAGCACACCCTATGCCGATCTCATTGAGGGGGAAATTAAGCACGAAGACCAAATTGTTTTGCTTCTCAATTTACAGAAATTATTGACCGTTCAAATAGGGGATGATGCATCCACCAGTCACGGTGAGTCTGAGTTGCCATCAACAAAATTCCTGGCGGAGCACAATGAAGAAATATTTCGCGCAAGAATGCACCAGTTGGCGATGCCAATCATCGATCAACAAGAGAAAGATAGAGATGGTTTTGCTATTGTTGCAATTGGTGAAATACGCTACGCCATTGAAATCGCCTACATTGCCGAGTTTGCGCATCTGAAACAGTGTGCACCGCTTCCATGTTGTCCTCCTTACATATTGGGTGTGATTAATTTAAGAGGGGAAATCTTATCGGTGATTGATATGACTACCTTGCTCAATATTCAAAATATTGCAGACAAAAGGGATATTGTTATTTTGCAGTTTGAATCCAAAAGAATCGCTTTGGCAGTGCAGAGGGTGGAAGATTTCCGTTATTTTGACCGCCATCACATCTCCGCTTTGCAAGATGTTGAGGATCAGCACGCCCAGTGCAAATCATTGCTGAAAGTGGATGATGGCGTTGCGGGAATTTTGGATATTGAGGCTATTTTGCTTAGCAGCATGCTCGAAATTGAAGAGCGAATTTAGTGATGAAATGAAGGAGAGATTAATGTGGAATAAACTAACCCTGAGATGGAGGATGGCCCTAGGTTTTCTGATCCCATCGGTGATCTTGATTGTCATTATCGGCATTAATCAAATGACTATCAATGCGGCTATTGAGCGATCTGTATATTTGGATAAAAGCTCAATAACCACCCCTGATCTATATAAGATATATGCGGCACAGTTAAGAATGCAGCGTGCCACATATGCATATCTTCTCAATAATGGTGCTCCCGGAGAAGAGCAAGAGTTTCCAAAGAAGGTATATCTTGATTCGTTATCCCAGGCAAATACTGTAGCTGATATTCTCCTGAGGTCAAATTTACCTCCCAAGCTTCAAGCGGATGTCGAAAAATTAAAGTCTGCAACCAATGATATTGCTCGGGTTAATGGTGGCTTAATGAAGTTAGTGGACGAGGGCAGGGGAAAAGAGGCTCTGGAAAAATTCAAACAAGGAGATACCCTACGCATTACTAGAGACAACGATTTAATTGCAGATGGCGCTGTAGAGATTGACTCTGCAATCAGGTCGGAGCTCCGCGGTTCGGTCACTTCAGCCATTGAAAGCGCCAAATTGGTTTTTTTATATGGAACATTGGCAGTTTTGTGCATGCTGGTTATTTTTGGTTCTGCCACTACATTTTTCTTGGTTCGTGATGTGAGGGCAAATTCAGGGCAGGTATCGTCGATCGCTACATCTATTGCGAGCACTTTAGTTCAGCATGAAAAAGCAGTGACACAACAAGGTTCCTCAGTGTCGGAGACTACGAGTACGGTAGAGGAGCTAGTGTCATCGGCGCGACTTTCTTCGGAGCAGGCGGATTCGGCTGCAACTGCAGCAAAGAAAGCCCAAGATACAACCATTAAGGGCTTAGAGCTGGTCAATCAGAATCAAGCCGATATGGTGTTGCTCGAAGAAAAAATGGCATTCATTGCCAAGCAAATATTGAGCCTGTCAGAGCAAGCCGGACAAATTGGCAATATTTCCAAGTTGGTTGGGGAGTTGGCAAGTGAAACCAATATGTTGGCCCTCAATGCCGCAGTGGAAGCTGCTAGAGCTGGAGAGCATGGCAAGGGATTTGCCGTTGTGGCCAGCGAAATTCGCAAGCTAGCAGATCAAAGTAAGCAATCGGCAGAAAAGGCCAGTCAGATAGTGATTGATATTCAGAAGTCTACGAACTCAATGGTGATGACGGCTGAGGACGGCACCAAAACTACCCATCAGGTATCTGAGAGTGTTGAGCAAACAGCTAAAGCATTTGAAATGCTCCGCAGACTTTCCGAAGGTGTTTTTCAGAACGCACAACAAGTTTTGTTAAATAGCAAACAACAAGCAGCAGCTTTAGTGCAAATTAATGAAGCGATGCAAAACATTAATAATGGTTCTCGAGAAATGATTGCCGGCACTTCGCAAGCGAGAACCGGAGTAGAGGATCTGACTAAGGTAGCCGAGCACCTACGCACTATGGTGTAAATACCCTATATGTCAAAGATTGAAGATCTAGAACTCCGTAATCTCTTTAGAACAGAGAGTGCGGAGCATTTGCAAAAGCTCGATATGGGTCTTTTGCAGCTAGAAAAAACACCTCAGGATCAGTCTTTGGTGCAAGAGGTGTTCCGTGAGGCGCATAGTCTGAAGGGTTCAGCCAGGATGCTTGGGTTGATTGAGATCCAGACATTGGCGAACACTGTTGAGGATATGCTTGGTGAGGTAAGGGGCGGTAAATTGCTAGTCACGCCTGCCATCATTGGGCCTCAGCTAGCAACGCTTGATCAAATTCGGAAGTTGGTGGCTGAAGCAGTTGGGGATATCACCCAAGCTGGTGGCAATCAACAGCATGAATCCAATATATCCCAGCAAAATTCTGCACCCCTAGTTGTTACTCCTATCAACACCGAGACGCCGCTCGAGTCAGCACATACAAATGAGTTGCCTAAAGGGGATTCGATCATTAAGGGACGTCCAATACCGCCCGAATTTCATATTGAGACCCTGCGAGTAGATGCCAAAAAATTAGATTTTTTATTAAGTCAAGCTGGAGAGTTGGTTGTCAGTCGCAGTCGCATCCTGCGTTGGGAAGATGAGTTTAGTAAGTTGATCAAACGTATTGATGGTGGCGAAGTAACTCCGGATGAATGGGTTGCAGAAGCTCAATTTATGCGTTCTAGACTTGTAGAGGATACGGGTAGATTAAGTGTTATTACCGATGAAATGGAATTCGGCATTCGGAGTTTGCGTTTGCTGCCAATTTCGACTTTATTGGAACAATTTCCTCGAATGGTTCATGATCTTGCTGCCGAAGAAAAGAAACAAGTAGATCTTGTATTCGAGGGTGAAAATACCGTAGTCGACAAGCGCATTATTGAGGAGATGAAGTCTCCTCTAATGCATATGTTCCGTAATGCAATTGATCACGGTATTGAGCTTCCTGACGAGCGTATTCAGGCGGGCAAATCACCCATTGGGCGAATTCTAGTCAAAATTAGTCAAGAGGCTGATCATATTCGCGTGGATGTCAGTGATGATGGGCGCGGTTTGGATCTAGAGGCAATTCGCGAGCAAACCATCAAGCGGCATATTTATACCGAATCTCAGGCGCAGGAATTGAACGAATACCAACTCAAAAGCGTGCTGATGACCCCTGGCTTTTCCACCAATAAGATGATTACTGATATCTCAGGTCGCGGGGTTGGGTTGGATGTCGTTAGATCTACTGTTGAGCGAATGCATGGATCATTGCAAATTGAATCCCAGTCAGGCAAAGGGATGCTATTTATTCTGAATCTTCCTGTGTCATTGACCTCAACACGCGTAATGATTCTGCGTGAATGGGGTGAACTCTACGCATTACCTTGTGATGCCATCTATTTTTCAAAAATATTGAAGCCCGGCGAGTTGCTGGTGCGCGAGGATCGTCAGTGTTTTTATCATGATGATGAGGTCATTACGGTAACCCGTCTTGGCACATTATTGGAGAGGTCGCACCAGTATGCTGATCCTGACCAGGTTTTGATTTGTATGGTGATTAAAGTCGGAGAGTTTACTTTTGGATTAATCGTTGATGAACTTCGCAACGAAGAGGAAATTGTCTTAAAACCGCCGCCCCCACCAATTAAGAGATTGCGAAATGTTTCCGGGGTTACCATTTTGGATTCTGGTTTAGTTTGTGCGGTTTTAAATGCAAACGATCTTGCAAAGAGCGTGCGTCAAACCCACCGAAAAGCAGCTGTTACTGGTGAGCTTAAGCCCGCAGTTGATGCGGTATCCAAAAAATCTATATTGCTGGTTGAGGATAGCATTGTGACCCGTATTCAGGAGAAACGTATCTTGGAAGCCGCTGGATATGAGGTGATAAGTGCTGTTGATGGTGTTAACGCATGGAATATTTTGGCGTCCAGAGCATTCGATGCAATCGTCTCTGACATTATGATGCCCAATATGGATGGCTTGGAGTTAACCGCTAAGATTAGAGCGAATAAAAAGTTTTCTGACACTCCCATTATTTTGGTTACATCATTGGCTTCGGAGAATGACAGGCGCAAGGGTTTAGAGGCAGGTGCAGATGCCTATATTTCCAAGTCAGACTTTGATCAAGCTGTCCTGCTACATTCCATCAAAAGATTGATCTAAAGAACCTATAACAATGCCTAATAATGGTGAAACCACCCCCATTCGAGTTCTTCTGGTTGAAGATTCGGCATTACAACTGCATATTATTAAGTCGGTCCTTGATGCGGATCCATTAATTGATGTGGTTGGCACCGCTACGAATGGTGCTGAAGCTTTAGCTATGCTGCCCAATTTGAAGCCAGACGTTATTTGCACGGATTACCATATGCCCGTAATGGACGGGTTAGAGTTCATTGAAAAAGCGGTTAGGGTATATCCTTGCCCAATTCTAGTCTTGAGTATTTCGGTGCAACCAGATCAAGTAGATAACATTTTTAAGCTGCTGACCGCTGGCGCTATTGATGTTATGGCAAAACCAAAAGCTTCCGGCGGAGTGATCGGTGGGGAAGATGGGAAAAGGCTGATTGAAAAAATTCGCATTATCAATGGCGTTAAGTACATCAAGAAGAAAAGTAGACAAGCTCTGCCGCTTCCGCATCCAAATTGTTTTATTCCACGAATCGTTAAGCCGAAAATAATCGCTATTGGCGCATCAACAGGGGGTCCGCAAGCTTTAGAAGTCCTCATCCCAGAATTAAAAGATACTTTTTCAATCCCAATTGTTTGTATTCAGCACATTAGCCGTGGGTTTTTGATGGGGATGTTAACTTGGCTAAGGAGTAAATCTTCTTTAACGATCGAGATTGCCGAAGAAGGGGGTATTCCACTACCTGGGCACCTGTATTTTCCTCCTGAAGGAATGCATCTTGCTTTCGGTGCCGATGGGCATTTTGTGCTTTCTCTGCCGCAGGAGGAGGATATTTATTGCCCAAGCATTGATAAATTATTTTTATCCATAGCACAGGTGTATCGAGATAGCGCAGTTGGCGTCATTCTAAGTGGTATGGGTAGGGATGGAGCCGAAGGAATGAAATTGATCTTCGAAAATGGAGGTGACACAGTTGCGCAAGATGAAGAGTCAAGTATCATTTTTGGGATGCCAGCTGTAGCTATACTTGAAGGAGCCGTCTGTAGAATCTTGCCCCCAAAAGAGATTGCCGCCTATTTGAATGGCCTTTGATACCGTTTTATAAAGTATTTCTGCTTGATTGCTAATGCGAGAATGGCTGTAATGGGTATTGTTTAACAATGAACTCTTCCACGATCTTCATTCTGTTTTTTTGAGATCTTCTCCACTGAGTTCTGGTGCTTTGGTTGCCGAATTGGCCTCTACTGCATTAGACTCGGCATTCCTATATTTACTTTGTTTTGCTTCATACATTAATGCATCGGCATTTTTGATCAAGGCATCAGGCTCAATATATTCGTCTGGACCTGTTTGCAAAACACCTGCACTAACTGCAAAACACCTGCACTAACGCTTAAGTCTGGTTCATGTTTATGAATTTCAGCATTGAGACGCGAGACATAGATTTCTCGTGCCAAATTCTCTCGATAGTTAGGCAAAATCACGCAGAATTCATCGCCGCCATAGCGAAATGCGTAATTGTCGACCCGAGAGACGAGCTTGATCGCCGCTCCAACTGTGCGCAATATCTCATCTCCACGTTGGTGGCCTTGGTTATCGTTAATTTTTTTTGAATTTGTCGATATCAAGAAATACGAGAGATACGGCTTCTGAGCGACGCTGGGCAGCGCGAATGACAACCGTGAGCGTTTCTATTAGGTATGAGATCAGCATTAACAAAGCGAAAAGTATGCGCTTCTTGTGGCAAGAAGTTCTTGGCAAAGGTAGTTTTACCGGCTCCATTGGGTCCGGCAATTATGATAATTTTTTTATTTAAATTGACCGTCATTTGGTTGTGCTCTTAATATAACTTTGCTTAGTTTGTTCTATAAATTGGGCGATACTTTTTTTGCCATTTATATAGTCAGTAAGTTTTTGTTCAAACTGCGTTGCTAGGGCGATGCCTTCAATTCGAGCAGAGGCAATGGCGTTGCAAACGATGTTTTGGCGAAGCTGATGTGTTGTGACAATCTTTGCTGGAATTTCGCTATTTTATTGGATTTGGATTGGATTCCCCAGCCAATAAATGACCCTAAAACAGGCTAAAAAGGACAGTTTTAAAAGATATCGCTGGCAATAAAAAAGCCCCGCAGAAGCGAGGCTTAGTATTGCTGGTGGGTCGGGCGAGATTCGAACTCGCGACCAATGGTGTTTAGGCTGTAAGTTGACGCTGTTTGATGAGTTCTGCAGCAGGGATCCGAACAATCTTGCCATCAATGGTAGTTACGATTGCAGTATTGGTTTGAATTGCCAAGTCTATTGCAGCTTGTCCGGCACGTTGCATAGCGTAGTAGGAGCCTGCAATGTCGGGATCTGATGAATTACGTATATCTTTGCTTGGAATAGTCATGGTCAGCCTTGGTCTGTTTGCTCTGGTGGAGTTTTATCTCCATTTAACAATATCCATGATTTTACAACTTTTTGATATTTGGGAAAATTCTCGAGCTCAGCAGTATATCGCCTACGAATGACCTCTTCAGGGATGTTGTGCCCTCCCTGTGCCACCCTCTCTTTTACACGCGAAATAGCTAACTCAGAGGAACTTAGTGCAATAAACCAGAGTTTGATGACGTACCCCAGATCTTTCCACTCCTGAATACGTTGCAGATAATGTGTGCCAGATAGAGTAGTTTCAAAGGCAAAGCTTTCGCCTGATTTGGTGTATTCATCTAATTCGTTTAGCATCAATCGAGCTGCTTAGACACTAACCTTATAAGGTTAAAATTACCGCCATCAACTCAAATTAACTCTTTTCTTCAAGCTAGATTGAAGTTTCATGAAATTTCCCCTAAAGGCTTTTGCAGCTTATTTCGTATTAGCCCTATATTCGGGAATTGTTTTTGCCGATTCCGTTTCAGCCACTATCGAAACCAATAATCTGATTAATTCTGGCGCATTACCTGCCAAGAGTGATGCTGCTAAATCTAAGGCGCCAATGGGCGACTCTGATAAGTTCAATCTTGCCAAGGAATTGGCTAACCCTGTAGCAAATTTAATTTCTATGCCATCTCAATGGGAATATAAGCGTGGCATGGGTAGGAATCAAGCTGGTGCTAATCAGACCCTATTATTTCAGCCACTTATTCCAATTGATTTAAGTGGCGGAGATATTTTTATTCTTCGTCCAATTGTTGCTGGTACAAGGCAGATGAACGTAAATGGTTACTCTGGATATGGAATGTCCAATATCACCATTGAAAGTTTTTACTCTCCCTACACTGGATCATCTTGGCTATGGGGTATTGGCCCCTATGCAACCTCGCCAGCAGGTAATAGCGGGCAATTCGGTTCGCAGCAAACGGGTGCTTTGCGAGATGATCCCAATCGCCCAGTCGAACAAATAAGTCGAGACCTTGGCATTACAGCGGAACAATTCAGAATTTGCTTTAGTAATGTCAATCCAGCCCCTCGTGGAGCTTTGCCTGAGGGAAATCAAAAACATGCTAATAAGGCTGTTTTATTAGGCTGTCTACAAAAGGCAAATCCGAGGATTACCAATGACAGCCTGGATCAGGTGATGGATCGCTATAGACCTGGTGGCAGGGCAGCTCAATGATCAAAATGAATATGCGGTATATTTTGTGCATATTCTAAAAATGGCTTTAGAGGACTTAGCTTGATGGGTTTGATAAAAAAATTGAGGGCTCTTCTACTAATTCCATTAGGAGTAGTGTTCTTTTGTGCGGGCCTTGCTGATGCAGAAGCTCTGCCACTATTCTCTCGGCAAACCGGTCAAAACTGTGTTTCTTGTCATGCTGGTGGACAGTACCCAGAGTTAACACCATATGGACGCTACTTCAAATTAACGGCTTATACGATTGGTGAGCGCACTAATATTCCAGTGTCAGTACAGTTTGTTGGTGGTGCTGCTACGAGCACCAATGGAAACAATGGCACTGGGCAAGTCCACCAAAGTGGCAAGCTAGAGCCTAACTATCTTTTTTTGGATGTGGGCGGAAAGATTGCGGATAACTTTGGCGCTTTTAGCCAATGGTATTACGCATTTGATGAGCAGGTGAGTGGCAAAGGAAGTATTCCGAATCAAAATCAATTTGCAGCAGATATTCAAGACTGGCGTTATGCAGATCACTATGTCGGAAATACTGCAGATGTAGTGAAGGACTTTATATGGGGCGCATCTCTCAATAACTATGCTGGCGCTACCGATGTCTGGAACTCCTCTCCAATGTGGATGTATCCGTACATGGGATCCACCAGAAACTATTCTACTTATGGGTTGCCTTATAACACCAGGCTATCGGCGTATTCTGTTCATAACCCAGGATACGGTGTGTATGGCTATGTAAACCAAAATTTTTATGGTGAGGTTAATCTGTACCAATCTGGCGGTTCGGGTCCGCTTTCTTGGATGACCTATCCTGCCTCCAATAGCAATCCCAATAGTGCACCGGTTTATTTGCAGGGCCTTAATCCCTATTTTCGGTTTGCATATCAGAGTGACGAGCATGCTGGACATAATTGGATGGTTGGATTCTTGGGCGCCAACATCAACCAATATGCCAGCTGTAATACAGTGGCTGATAGTAGCTCCTATAAAGGAGCTGCACCTACATGTAGTGGACCAGTAAATGCACCTGCCTTAAGTGCGGGAACGGTGAAGTTTCAGGATAGGGCGATCGATGGGCAGTATCAATACTTGGTAGATCCACATACGGTAACCGCACAGGCTCGCTATACCAAAGAAAATATCTCCGACCCAACGGGAATTTTGTATAGCAACCCGAATAACAAAACCAATTCTTTCATGTCCAAGGTGAGCTATGTCTACAACGCCACCTATGGAGCAGCAGTGGCATTTCAGAACATTACTGGAACTGGCGACGCGCGTTACGGAACCAATGCGGTAACTGGTGCTAATTTAAACCCGAATTCCACAGCATGGATTCCGTCGATTTGGTATCAACCTCTCCAAAATGTGCGCCTGACTTATCAGTACACTGCATTTACCAAATATAACGGTGGAACAATCAACTACAACGGATCTGGAACCAATGCCAGTGCAAATAATGCGAGTTGGCTCTATTTGTGGGTGGCGATGTAATGAAGATACTTCTCAAGACCTCTTCCATCACCATGCTGATATCACTGGCTATTATGACGGGGTGTACCTACTTTAATCACATTCCACCAGTAACTACGTTAGAAAATCCAAGTAGAAGTAGAACGCTGGGCGATTATGAAGTTGCGGGTAATGTGCTTGCAGTACAAGTATGTGCAGCATGTCATGGGGTAAATGGGCAATCACAATCGCCGATGGTTCCAAACCTGGCCGGGCAGCAAAGAGAATATCTAGTCAATCAGCTGCAGGATTACCGTGATCACACTAGAAGTAATAAATATGCTGTGCAATACATGTGGGGTATGGCTGGTTCGCTAACTAATAAGCAGATACAAGAACTAGCAGATTACTTTTCTAAGCAGCCGCCTGTAAGAGCAGGCAAGGTTAGTTCAAGTGATTCAAAGTTAGCGCGCGGGAAAGAAATATTTGAGAATGGAATTCCTGCTAAAGGCGTCATTCAATGTAACTCTTGTCACGGTCCCAGGGGCGAGGGTATGGCTACGTTCCCAAGAATCGCTGGGCAACATAATTATTATTTAATTCAACAGCTCAATGTTTGGAAAGAACCACTTCAAAAAGAGTTCATGGAAGTAGGTGGCAATACATGGGCACCTCGAACCATTAAATTTGCTAGACCACATGGTGTATTAATGATCAATGAAGAGAAAAATCTCTCTGAATCTGATATTGAGGCTGTGGCGGCTTACTTAAACGTCTTGGAGTAACCTGCTTGAGCATTAAATGAATGTAGAGTGTAAAAAGAAAAAGCCACCCAAAGGTGGCTTTTGTATAACTGGTGGGTCGGGCGAGATTCGAACTCGCGACCAACGGATTAAAAGTCCGCTGCTCTACCGACTGAGCTACCGACCCAGTTAAGCCATAAATTATAGCAAGAAGTTTGTAAGCGCTCCTCAGGTCTACGGTGTCTGCCTCTCAACCCTTGTACTTACAAGTTCCTAGGAGTTGACCCGTCTGGCGACCGGTGGATTTTTGGAAAAATAGTCCTTAATTCCCTTCAAAATGGCCTCTGCAATCCGGTCTTGGTAGCCATCATCGTTTAGGCGGGCCTCTTCTTGAGGATTGCTAATAAAAGCGGTCTCAACCAAGATTGAGGGGATGTCTGGAGCCTTCAAAACAGCAAAGCTAGCTTGTTCTACCTTGCCCTTGTGTAGAGGTGCAAATCCACCAATTTGCTTCAAGATGGAGTTGCCCACCTGTAAAGAGTCTTTAATCTGGGCGGTAGTCGACATATCTAATAGCAAGTTAGCAACCTGCCTATCTTGCGTCTTGATATTGATGCCACCTATTAGGTCAGAAGCATTTTCTTTATTCGCCATCCATCTGGCGGCGGTACTACTCGCTCCCATTTGAGAGAGTGCAAACACTGATGCACCTTTAGCATTTCTTTCAATGAAGGCATCTGCATGAATCGATACGAATAAATCAGCTTCTACACGACGTGCTTTCTGAACTCTGACATGTAGTGGCACAAAGTAATCGCCATCCCTTGTTAAGAAAGGGCGCATATACGCTTCGCCCTCAATCTTATCTTTGAGCCGCTTGGCAATGGCGAGGACGACATTCTTTTCTCTAGAGCCTGCGGCACCAATCGCTCCGGGATCTTCACCACCATGGCCAGGATCAATCGCTATAGTGATCAAGCGCTTATATTTAGCAGGCGCTGGCAATTCCTTTGGATCCGGAATGGCTTGCGCCACTGGAGCAGCTGGAATCTTAGCAAGTTCTTTTTCTTTCTTAGTGGCGAACTGCGCGATAAGGTCTACTTCTTCATTGGATTTCTCGAGAGCGCTTTCTTTCTTGGCGCTGCTTCTCACTAAAGCCATCAAAGGATCCGGCGGGGTAGTAGGGTACAAGTCAAATACCATGCGGTAGTTGTACTCACCAATCGGCTCTAAGGTAAAGAGTTGTGGCTTAATTGGTTCTTTTAAGTCAAACACCAAACGCACAATACCCGGCTGAAATTGCCCAACCCGAACCTGTGAGATATAAGGATCGTTTGGCTTTACCTTGGCTACTAAATCTTTAAGGGTTGGATTTAATTCCAACCCCTGCACATCAATCACCAATCGATCTGGGTTAGTCAAAATCTGCTGTGTAATCGGTAATGGTGTGTCAGATTCCAAAGTGACGCGGGTATAGTCCTCGGATGGCCAGACGCGCACACCCAATATCTTGGCGCCCCAAGCAATATCGAGCTCTGTCAGCAAGAGAGCAAAGCTTAAGAACTTCGCTGAAGTCTTGAGTGTTAGTCTTTTCGAGAGGTTGATCTTTGGTTTGATCTTTTTAGCGCTCATGTGTTACTAGGACTTAATCTCTTGCAATGCACTTGCTCCAGATGGACTCAAGCTGTTGATCTTAATAGTGCGCCCATTCTCATCCGCACCAGCAGACAGCTGAATCTGAATATCAAAACTTGGCAAAGTGCCTTCTGCTTTTTCTGGCCACTCAATTAAACAAATGCCCGGAACATCAAAATGCTCCGCGAATCCCGCTTCTTGCCATTCTAGGGGATCACGCATGCGATACAAATCAAAGTGGTGGATAGTGATTGCTTGCTCTTTTAATTGCAGCGGGTAAGGCTCGCACAAAGTATAGGTAGGACTCTTTACCTTACCAACATGACCCAGCGCATGAATGAGGTATCTCGCAAATGTCGTTTTGCCGGCGCCAAGATCACCTTCTAAGGAGATATTTAAGTGTGAATCTGGCTGCTGAGTCAGAAAGTGCTCAAAATTGGCCGCCAGATGCTTGGCAAGAGAGGCGGTATCGGCTTCCTGCCTACAATAGAGTTCTATTGCTGAAGGCGGGGTTGCCTTTGTTGTCGTTGCCGGTGTTTGAGTCATTCCCCTAGTTTATTCAATATTTGCGCTACATTCTGTATTCCATATGCCTTTATCTACTAGCTCTCAATCCTTAGATAAGACCAATCTGCGTGATTGGCTCAATGCCCAAGCGACTAAGCTTGGGTTTGATGGCTTGCGGATTACTGACACCCATTTAGGGTCTGCGACTGATCGCCTAAAAGAATGGCTGGAGCAGGGTCGTCACGGCCAAATGGAATACATGCAGCGCCACGCTGATTTACGCTCTAATCCCGAACTCTTGGTTCCCGGGACCATGCGCGTGATTTGTGTATCCATGAACTACCTCCCGCCCGAAACTAATTTCGATACTGAGTGGCAACGACTAGAGGATCCCACTCAAGCAGTGGTTTCAATGTATGCCAGGGGGCGTGACTATCACAAAGTACTGCGTAATCGCTTGCAAGAATTTGCCCAACTCATCGAAGAACGTATTGGGAAGTTGGGCTATCGCGTATTTACCGATTCAGCCCCATTAATGGAGGTAGAGCTAGCGCGTAAGGCGGGATTAGGTTGGCGTGGTAAACACACACTTTTACTGAATCGAGAATCTGGCTCCACGTTTTTCTTGGGTGAGATCTTGGTAGATGTGCCACTACCGATTGATAAAGAGATTGAAGAGCATTGCGGAACTTGTACCTCTTGTATTGATGTATGTCCAACGCAAGCCATTACTGCACCATATCAATTAGATGCCAGAAGATGTATTTCTTATCTCACCATCGAAAATTCTGAAGCTATACCAGTTGAATTTAGAAGCGCTATGGGTAATCGCGTCTACGGCTGTGATGATTGCCAGTTGATTTGTCCTTGGAATAAGTTTGCTAAGCGCACTGAGCTACCAGACTTTGCAAGACGTCATGGCCTGGGGCAAGCAAGCCTCTTGCATTTATGGTCTTGGACTGAAGCGGAGTTTGAGCAACGCCATGAAGGCAGCGCCATTCGTAGAATTGGTTATAGCCGCTGGCGTCGTAATCTAGCGGTAGCAATGGGTAATGCGCTGGCAAGCTCTGCTCTAGCAGATACCGATAAGTCAGCAATACGCTCGGCTTTAACTAAGGCCCTTGTAGATGCTGATGCTTTGGTGGCCGAGCATATTGAATGGGCCCTAGGGGACTGCAAGGCTTAAAAAGTTACAAGGCTTACAATTAATCTATGTCATCTGCAGACCAGCCCTATATTGATCCTAGCGAAATCGCACTAGAAGAGTCTGCGGCAGAGCGCTTTAAAAATCCAAGCGATGCCTTTTGGTCTGGCATTCGGGATGCGGCAGGTGCTCCTGCTATGGTGCTCTTTGCTGGTATGGTGGGCTTTGGGGCTATGGGCAAAACCAACGGCTTTGATGTTTGGTTCACCACCTTCACTTCATTCTTCATGTTCGCGTTACCGGGACAGGTTGTCTTGCTCGAGATGGCGATTACTGGATCATCTGTTGTTGCAATCGCATTGGCAGTCACGCTTACATCAACGCGCTTTATTACCATGACAGTGACGCTCTTTCCGCAGTTTCATCAAAAAGATCGTAATCGCAGTTTGTATGCTTCCGTGCATTTGCTAGCGATGACAGCATGGGCCATCTCTATGCGCGAGTTTCATGCGATTGAGATTAAACATCGCCTCAGTTATTTTGTTGGCTTGGGATTACTGTGTTGGTTGATTTCGATTCCGGGAACCATCTTAGGCTTTTACTTGGCCGGTATGGTGCCACCCGCTGTGACCCTAGGCTTAGTCTTTATTAACCCCCTGTTTTTTTTGCTGACATTTACTGAGGTAAAGCCTTGGATTAATCGCATTGCCATCTTTTTGGGCTGTATTTTTGGCCCCATTTTCTTTGCAATTGATCGTGATACCAGTTTGTTAACGGCTGGCCTGGTCGCAGGTACTCTGGCTTACTTTATTGATCGTAAATTCTTGCGCAAGAAAACTGGAGTTATTGGATGAGTGTCATGGATACCGTGTCTAACGCGCTTTCAGGCTGGGGCTTGTGGATCGCCTTGGTAGGTGCTTGTCTTGGCACTTATTTTTGTCGCGCGATTGGCGTATTTCTATCGCAAAGCATTAATCAAGATAGCGAAATCTTCCGCTGGTTAGCTGCTGTGACCTATGCGATGGTAGCTGCTTTAACGATTCGCTTGATTGTGATGCCCTTAGGCTTGATGGCAACCGTGCCTTTGTGGATCCGGATTCTGATTTGCGCCTTGGCAATTGGCGTAATGATCTCTAAGCCAACTCGCCGTTTGGTTCCAGCCTTGTTGACTGGAACCTTGTTGATGGTGAGTTACGGCGTTATTCGTTGAAGCGTTAATACGTTAATTCGTTGATACGATAGTTCTTTAAGTACTTAGGTTCAGAGATGTGCCGCCAAAATTCTGGCGATATGTACAGCTTCTCGTTGAGTACCATCGGCAATTTGATGGCGACAGCTCGTGCCATCAGCTACCACCCAGCTATCGGGTGACTTTCGAATGCTTGGCAATAGACTGGCTTCGGCCATTTGCTTAGACACTTCAATATGCTCGGCCTCATAACCAAAGCTACCAGCCATACCGCAGCAAGATGATTCAATCAGCTTAGGTTCCGCATTGGGAATGAGTTTGAGTAATTCCATTGCAGGAGTTACTGCGGCAAATGCTTTCTGATGACAGTGACCATGAAATAACACTGACTTATCGGCTGACTTGAGATTCAATGTGAGCTTACCTGCCCTTACTTCGCTAGCCAAGAACTCTTCCAGCAATTGCGCTTGCTTAGAAACACTGACAGCACGATCGCCAAAGCCCATTACTAAGGCTTCATCTTTAAGGGTAAATAAGCATGAAGGCTCTAAACCAATAATCGGAATGTTTTTATCAGCATAGGGCGCGAGGTGATCAACCAATTCACCAAGAGTTTCCTTGGCTTTATCCACCATACCTGCAGCTAAATAGGTTCTGCCACAGCAAAACTCTTTGGAGCAGCCGTTTTCATTAGTATTAGCTTGCTTTATTTTGTTTGCTTGACTCTTGTGCGGAATATGCACGCGATAACCTGCTGCATTGAGTACTTTTAATGCTGCTTGTAGGTTTTCATCTTCGAAATAAGCATTGAAGGTATCTGCCAATAGAACAATACCTTTGCCATCGGTATTGCTAGCAAGCTGCTCTGGTGTGTACTCATAAGAGTTTGCTGCTTTCTGGTTCCAGAAAGTCTTACTCTTCCAGATCGGCAGACTTCTTTGTGCAGAAATTCCCATGACCCACTCTTGAAGGGTTGCAATGGGTTTAATGTGATTGCGGAAGTTTAATAAGGCCGGCAAGAATGGAATAGTGCTAATCGTGTTGGCGTATTTAGGAAGGTAAGCAACTGCTAAATCTCGCAAGGAATGGCCAACTCGCTTCTTGTAGGCAGATAAGAACTCAATCTTCATCTTGGCCATATCGACGCCAGTAGGGCACTCGCGACGGCAGGCCTTGCAGCTCACACACAGCTCCATCACTTCTTTAATGGCATCGCTTGCTAATGGAGAAGATTCGGGCGATGTTCCACTTTTTAGATCGAGTTGATTTGAGAGTGCTAGACGCAGAGTATTGGCTCTGCCGCGAGTAAGGTGTTTCTCATCACGTGTCACGCGATAGCTAGGGCACATTACTTCTGCATCAAATTTGCGACAGTGGCCATTGTTATTGCACATCTCTACTGCTTTAGCCAATCCCATGGCGGGATCACCACCTGTGCCGGGCGCAGTAGTTGCTTCTGTCACTGGATCGTTTTGCACATTCCAAGCAGACCAATCGAGCGCTGGTTTTAATGGAATAACTTTGTAGCTTGGTGGAAATCTAAAGTTGCTTGCATCATCCATCTTCGGCGGATCAACAATCTTGCCAGGATTAAATAATCCTTTTGGATCAAATGCATGTTTAATTTCAGCAAGAGCTTCAGTGATCTTGGGGCCAAACTGCCAAGAGATCCATTCGCCACGGCAAAGGCCATCGCCATGCTCACCGCTATAAGCACCTTTGTATTTACGTACCAAGGCTGAAGCTTCCTTGGCAACAGCACGCATTTTCTGAGCACCATCTCTACGCATATCCAAAATAGGACGCACATGCAGTGTGCCTACAGAAGCGTGGGCATACCAAGTGCCACGTGATCCATATTTAGAAAAGACATCAGTGAGTGCCTGAGTGTAATCAGCCAAACTCTCCAGTGGAACCGCGCAGTCTTCAATAAAGCTCACGGGCTTACCGTCGCCTTTGAGGCTCATCATGATATTCAGGCCTGCTTTACGTACTTCCCACAAGTTCTTTTGCAAAGACGCATCAGGCATAGGTACTACTGAGCCTGGCAAACCTAAATCACTCATGAGTTCTTGTAATGTTTTGATCTTCTCAAGTAATGGAGCATGTGCTTCACCAGAAAACTCCACCAACAAGATGGCTTCTGGAGTCTGCACCATGTGGTCAATGAGCGCAGTCTCGATCGTCTTTTTAAAGCTAGGATTGCTGCGCGCTAGATCAATCATGGTGCGATCAACTAACTCAACAGCGGTAGGACCGAGCTTCACAATATGTTGTGCACTATCCATTGCCTTATAAAAGCTGGCAAAGTTCACAATGCCCAATACTTTATGTTGGGGCAAAGGTGCTAGCTTGAGCTTGAGTGATTTAAAGTACCCAAGGGTGCCTTCGCTACCTACCAATAGATGAGCTAGATTCACGCTGCCATCTTGGGTGTAAGGCAACTCACTCTGTGGATGAAAGATATCAAGGTTGTAACCAGCAACACGCCTAAGCACCTTCGGAAAGCGTGCTTCGATTTCTGGTTGAAGGGTGGTAGCTAAGTTTTTAACAAAATTACCCAACTGCTTTGCGGCCCCAGTACTGCTTGCGTAATCGCTAAAGTTGGCAACTTTGCCATCTGCCAACCATGCGTCAATGCCTAAAACGTTGTGAACCATATTGCCGTAAGCAATTGAGCGACTGCCACAAGAGTTGTTGCCTGCCATGCCGCCAATCGTTGCTTGTCCTGCAGTAGAGACATCGACTGGATACCAAAGACCATGTTGCTTTAGTGGGCCGTTGAGGTGGTCTAGAACAATGCCAGGCTCAACTTCTACATAACCTTTATCTAGATTGAGATCTAAAACGTTTCTAAAGTATTTGGTGTTATCAATAACTAAAGCCGCACCAGTAGTTTGGCCGCACTGACTAGTGCCACCTCCACGTGGCAGAACGGGTACACCCATCTCAGCTGCAATCTGTATAGCGCTAGCAATATCTTGTGCAGTCTTTGGTACAAACACTGCAACTGGCATGGCTTGATAGATAGAAGCATCAGTCGCATAGCGCCCACGGCCCGCACTATCAGTCATCACTTCGCCAGAAGTCTCTTGGCATAAGCGCTTAGCTAGTGTGGCTTGATCCACCATGAGTTCTTTAAGGTCTAGGGGCTTATTCATGATTTGGCAGTTTCTGACTGAGCTTCTGATTGGAGTAATTGAGCAACCACATCACGTTTATTTCTGACGTGTTGGATCATAATTTTGCGCATGCGAGCACTATCCCTTGCCTTGAGGGCATCAAGCATCTCTTGGTGTTCTTCTACTGCCTTCTCCCATTTCACGCCATCCTGATTGGAAAGAAAGCGCAAGGCTTCAATACGTGCATTGACTTGAGTAAAGAGTTTGGATAGAACAGGATTGTTTGCTGCCTGATTAATGAGATGATGAATGCGTAAATTGAGTTTGTAATAACTCGATAAATCACGACGCGCATAAGAAGCCATCATTTCATATTGAAGGGCTTCTAATTCAGAGAGGGTGGCATCACTAATATTGATCGCAGCCAATTCTCCAGAGAACCCCTCTAGATCTGCAATCACATCAAACGTATTCAAAACATCTTCAAGGCTGAGTTGTATGGCAATGGCGCCACGATTGGCGATTAACTCCACCAAGCCTTCAGCGGCCAGACGGCGAATCGCCTCACGAATGGGGGTGCGGGAGACGTTGAGGCTCTCAGCCAATTCGCGTTCATTGAGTTTGCTGCCAGGGACGATCTTGCCTTCAACCAAGAGGGATCTGAGCTTCTCGAATGTAGCTTCATGCAAATTTTGTGAATTTGGCTGCTCTAGTACTGTCATGGATCAAGCTCTGGTCTTAATAATTTGTATACAAAATAAGAATAAACGATCTTAAGGCATAAATAAAGCCTTTAAATGCTTAAATTTGGCTTTATTCTGGGGTCTATTGCAAATAATTTGTATACAAAATAGAAATTTCGCAAAAATTGTCATACACTAGTAGCAGAAATAACTACCTATAAACACTTTAAAAGTGAGACACAGCATGTTGAAGCTTGATAACCACGCATCAGGACGCCATTTTTTACATATTCCTGGCCCAAGTCCTGTTCCTCCACGCGTACTGCGCGCCATTAGCTATCAAACAATTGACCACCGCGGTCCTGAGTTTGGTGCGTTTGGCCTGAAGGTATTGGATGGCATTAAAAAGATTTTCAAAACTGAGCAACCCGTCATTATTTATTCTGCCTCTGGAACAGGCGCTTGGGAAGGCGCATTAGTAAACGTTCTTAATCCTGGCGACAAAGTGTTGTTCTATGAAACTGGTCAGTTTGCTAACTTGTGGCGTGCTCTTGGTAAGCGTCTTGGTTTAGATGTGGAAGTAGTTGGTAAAGCAGGACAAGATTCTTGGCGTTGGGGTGTTGATGCATCTGTGATTGAAGAGCGTTTACGCAAAGACACTGGTCATGAGATCAAAGCGGTTTGCGTTGTGCATAACGAAACTTCGACCGGCGTGACTTCTAGTATTGCAGCAGTTCGCAAAGCGATTGATTCTTTAAAGCATCCAGCCTTATTGCTCGTAGACAGCGTATCTGGCTTGGGCTCAGCAGAATATGAGCACGACAAGTGGGGCGCGGATGTGACCATCTCTGGCTCACAAAAAGGCTTGATGTTGCCACCAGGTATTGGCTTTAATGCTTTATCACCACGCGCAATTGAAGTTAGCAAAAATAACAAAATTCATAAATCGTATTGGGCTTGGGATGAGATCCTAGAGTCGAATAAGAATGGATATTGGCCAACAACTCCCAGCACCAATTTGATGTATGGACTACATGAAGCGATGGACATGATGATGGCCGAGGGATTGGATACGATCTTTGCGCGTCACCAACGTTTAGCTGCTGCTTGTCGTGAGGCGGTCAATGCATGGGGTCTGGAGATTCAGTGTCAAGATCAAGATTGCTACTCACCAGTACTCACTTGTATTGCAACACCAGAAGGTATGGATGCAGATGTATTGCGTAAACATGCTTTGGAGAAATTCAATCTCTCGCTCGGAACAGGTTTAGGCAAGATCAAAGGCAAGGCATTCCGTATCGGCCATTTGGGCGATTGCAATGAATTGAGCTTGATGGCTGCCCTTAGCGGGGTAGAGATGAGTCTAGGTTCAATGGGTTACAAACCCAAGGCTAGCGGAGTCGTTGCAGCCCAAGAGTTCCTTAAATAAGAAGGACTTAGAGCAACACAGAAGCGTATTCAGTGGGGTGGAGCCTGATTCTGTATAAGGAATTACGCTACACCCCTTATAATTCAAGTACTTATATAGCAGTGCACGAAATAAACACACCATATTCGAGACAGAAAGATTAAACATGTTGGCTACTAAACCTTACTTAACTCAAGCTGATGTTCAAAAGATTTTGGATGCAGCAGACAAGCACGCTGCTGCCAATAATTGGGCAGTGACAATAGCCGTTTGTGATGATGGCGGTCATCTGTTGGGTTTAATTCGTCGCGATGGTTGTGCTCCAGTATCCGCATACATTGCTCAAGAAAAAGCACGTACAGCTGCAATGGGTAAGCGCGAGAGTCGCGTTTACGAAGAAATTATTAATAACGGCCGCACTTCATTCTTATCTGCCCCACACATTTCAGGCATGTTAGAAGGTGGGGTCAATATCGATGTAAATGGCTTTACCATCGGCGCAGTCGGCGTTTCCGGCGTTAAATCGACCGAGGATGCTGAAACCGCTAAGGCCGGCATTGCGGCCATCCTGTAAGTTACCTTGACAAATACTGCTACTGAAATAAATTCTTCTACAGGGGTGAGCGATACCGCCACTCCTGGTGTTACCCCTCCAGCAACAATCACTTTTGCTGACTTTGGTTTAGACCCGAAAATTCAAAAAGCGGTTCTTGAGCAGGGCTACACCATTCCCACTCCAATTCAAGCCCAATCAATACCGCATGTATTAGCAGGAAGTGACTTGATGGGCGCAGCGCAAACCGGTACTGGTAAGACTGCTGCCTTTGTATTACCGATTATTCAAAAGATTTTGCGTCACGCTAGCAACAGCGCCTCTCCCGCACGCCATCCAATTCGTGCGCTTGTTCTGACCCCAACTCGCGAGTTGGCAGTGCAAGTGTCGGAGAATGCCGCAAGTTATTCCAAACATACTGATTTACGTGCTGCCGTTGTTTATGGTGGCGTGGACATGAAAGAGCAAGTTGCAATTTTGCGTAATGGCGTAGAGATTTTGATTGCTACACCAGGACGTTTGCTCGATCACATTGGCTCCAAAGTTGCCAACCTTTCTCAAGTGGAGATTTTGGTTTTAGACGAAGCCGATCGCATGCTCGATATGGGCTTCTTGCCCGACTTACAGCGCATCATTGATCTGATTCCTGCGCAAAGACAAACATTATTATTCTCCGCAACCTTCTCGCCAGAAATCAAAAAGCTGGCACAAAGTTATTTACGCACTCCCGTAACGGTTGAGGTAGCTCGTCAAAACGCAGCCGCTGATACGGTGAAGCAAGTAGTGCACATGGTTTCGTCTGCGGATAAGCAACGTGCGATTGTCAAAGTTTTAGAGGCACGTACCCGCGCTGGTTTATCTCGTCAGTGCATCATCTTTACTAATAGCCGTTTAGGTTGTGCAAAGCTTTCTCGTGCCTTAGAGCGCGATGGCATTAAAGCCGGCGCGATTCACGGCGACAAGAGTCAGGGTGAGCGTACTCTAACTTTAGATGCATTTAAATCTGGCGCGATTGAAGCATTGGTAGCAACCGATGTTGCTGCACGCGGTCTAGATATTCCAGACATGCCTTGTGTGATTAATCACGAGCTGCCATATAACGCAGAAGACTTCATTCACCGCATTGGCCGTACTGGTCGTGCTGGTAGTAAAGGTGATGCGATTGCCTTGGTTGATGCCAGTGAGAAGCGCTTGCTAGACGATATTGAAAAATTGATGAAGCGTAAGTTGGATGTACAGCCTTTGCCTGAAGGAGCGCCTTCACAAAGTCGTCCATCATCCAGTAATTATGGCGGCTCTAGTGGATCCAGAAGCTCATATAGCGCACCAGCCAAAATGTCAGACCCCTTCTTCTATAAGCCTTATGAGCCATCTGCACCCGCAGCATCTGCTGCAGACGCTACCAATCCAGAAGAGAAAAAAGTTGGTATTACTCCTGCTAAGCCCGCTGTTGGCGCTTTGCTGGGTGGCTTTAAGAAAAAGTAATTCACTTCGAGTAATTTACTTCGAATCATTAACTTCGCCATGCATGAGTGGCTGCCAATAGCCACTCTGCAATAGTGACATTCTCGCCATCAGGCAAATGCTTCAACCCTAAATGTTTTGCCGCTTTGCGCAACTCAATCAGCGAGTGCTTGTCATCTTGTGTATTGATTTGATTTGCTAACGTTTGTTTACTGAGTTTTTCACCATGCTCATCGAGCACAAGAGGTAAATGTAGATACTTGGGCCTCTCATATCCCAATAGCTCTTGAAGATAAATTTGTCTTGCGGTATTACTCAATAGGTCTTGGCCGCGCACAATATGTGTAATGTTCTGCTCGGCATCATCGACTGCAACGGCAAGCTGATAAGTAAATAAACCGTCGCTTCGGCGTAGTACAAAATCCCCCACTTCGGTATTGAGATTCTGGCTTTGCGGCACCAATGCCAAGTCCTCAAATTCAATAAGGCAGTTTTGGGGAAGGGCGATACGCCAAGCCTTTTGTAATGACTTTACAGTTTCTACCCCATTGCTCATTAAGGAGGCAGGACGGCAAGTGCCGGGATAGACCATCTCATGGTTGCGGGACGTTTCAATCCCTTGGCTTGCAAGGGTATTGGCAATCATTTGCCGGGAACAGGAGCAGGAATATAGGCATTTGAGCTCATTTAAGCGCTCTAAAGCGCTTTGGTAAGCCTTGTGGCGCGCTGATTGATGGATGACCTCCTCGTCCCAAGAAAGGCCGCAGGCGAGCAATTGAGACTTAATCTGCCCAGTTGCCTCGGGTATACATCGGGGAGTATCCAAATCCTCGATTCTGAGTAGCCATTTACCCCCATTTTTACGGGCATCCAACCAGCTTCCAAGGGCAGCAACCAGGGATCCGGCATGGAGCGGACCAGTGGGCGAGGGGGCAAAGCGCCCACGATAGCCGCTGGCTGGGGATGAAGGGTTTTTAAGTTTGGACACAGCTAAAATCATCTCATGGCTTCACCCCGTTTTGTTCATCTTCGCGTCCATTCCGAGTTTTCGATTACGGATGGAGTCGTGCGCATTGATGATGCGGTAGCTGCCGCCGTCAAAGATGAGATGGGCGCGTTGGCCATCACAGATTTAAGTAATTTATTTGGTTTAGTACGGTTTTATACCGCCGCCCGATCTGGCGGGATCAAGCCGATTGCTGGGGCAGATGTTTGGATTAGCAACTCTCAAGACCCAGATCAGCCTTATCGATTATTGCTCTTGGTACAAAATCATTCCGGTTATCTCAATTTATGCGAGCTGCTAAGTAGGGCATCCCTAGACAATCAATCTCGTGGTCGCGCTGAAGTAAATTCCGCCTGGTTTAGTGAGCCCGCTGCCAAAGCAGAAGATAAGGCTGCTAAACGCACTCTGTCTTATGGATTAATTGCCCTTTCTGGCGCGCGCATGGGCGAAGTAGGTACAGCGCTATTGGGTGGGCAAGAAGATCAGGCCAAGATCATTGCCAGACGCTACGAAAAACTCTTTCCGAAGTCCTTCTATATCGAGGTTCAACGAGGCGGCAACCCTCAAGATGAAAAACAACTTCAACTTGCTTGCCATCTTGCTAGCGAGTTAGATCTGCCAGTGGTTGCAACACACCCAGTACAGTTCATGCAAAAAAGCGACTTTACTGCGCATGAGGCTCGTGTCTGCATTGCTGAAGGCGAGTTACTGGGCAATCCGCGCAGGGCTAAAAAGTTTAATGACGAGCAGTATTTCCTGACTCAAGCAGAAATGGAAACGCGTTTTGCTGATTTGCCTGCGGCATTGGCGAACTCGGTTGAAATTGCGAAGCGTTGCAACCTCTCGCTGGTTTTAGGTCAACCACGTTTACCGGATTTTCCAACGCCTCCTGGCATTACGCTCGATGATTATCTCTTGCAGCAATCGGAGATTGGTTTAAAGCGCCACATGGAGCGCAATTTCCCAGATGCAGAAGAGCGCGAAAAAGAAATGACACGCTATCACGAGCGCTTGGTCTTTGAGGTGAAGACAATTGCTCAAATGGGCTTCCCGGGATACTTCTTGATCGTAGCGGACTTCATTAACTGGGCTAAAAATAATGGCGTGCCTGTTGGTCCTGGTCGTGGATCTGGTGCGGGCTCTTTAGTCGCTTACTCACTTGGCATTACCGATTTAGATCCGCTGCGTTACAACCTGCTCTTTGAGCGTTTCTTAAATCCAGAGCGGGTATCCATGCCCGACTTTGATATCGACTTCTGTCAGCATGGTCGCGACCGTGTGATTCAGTACGTTAAGGATAAGTACGGTAAAGATGCGGTGAGTCAGATTGCAACCTTCGGAACGATGGCTGCAAGAGCGGCGATTCGTGACGTAGGGCGCGTGCTAGAGCAGGGCTATAACTTCGTAGATGGTATTGCAAAGCTAGTGCCGAATAAGCCAGGTCAGTACATGACCATTGAAATGGCGAAGAAGGAAGAGAAGCAATTAGCTGAGCGCGAAAAGAATGAGGATGAAGTTCGTCAATTACTATCCTTGGCGCAGCAGTTAGAGGGCATGACTCGTAACGTCGGTATGCATGCGGGTGGCGTATTGATTGCCCCTGGTCGCCTCACCGATTTTTGCCCTCTTTATACCCAGGAAAGTAAAGATCAAGATAGTAGCTCGGTCATTAGTCAGTTTGATAAAGATGATGTAGAAGCAATTGGTTTGGTGAAGTTCGACTTCTTGGGCTTGACTACCCTAACGATTTTGGCAGCAGCAGAGCGGTGGATTAAAGCACTCCATGCAGATCGCAGAGATTGGAATATCGGCGAGATTGCGTTAGACGATGAAAAAGCCTTTGATGTTCTTAAGCGCGCTAACACAGTTGCGGTATTCCAGCTAGAAAGCCGCGGCATGCAAGGCATGCTCCGTGAAGCTAAGCCCGACCGCTTTGAGGACATTATTGCTTTGGTAGCTTTATACCGCCCGGGCCCAATGGATTTGATCCCTGACTTTATTGAGCGTAAGCATGGTCGTCAAAAAGTAGAGTATCCAGATCCCCGTATTGAGCCCGTTCTAAGGGAGACCTACGGCATCATGGTCTACCAAGAGCAGGTGATGCAAATGGCACAGATGATCGGTGGCTACTCATTGGGTGGCGCTGACATGTTGCGACGTGCGATGGGCAAGAAAAAGCCAGAAGAAATGGCCCAACATCGCAAGATCTTTAGTGATGGCGCAAAAGCAGGCGGTATTACAGAGGCAAAAGCAAACGAGATTTATGACTTGATGGAGCGTTTTGCGGGTTACGGATTTAATAAGTCCCACGCAGCTGCATACGCACTCTTAGCTTACCAAACTGCTTGGCTCAAAGCGTATTACCCCGCAGAATTTATGGCGGCCAACTTATCACTCGCGATGGATGACACCGATAAGGTGAAGATTCTGTATGACGATTGCTTGGCTAACAATATTCGGGTGTTTTCACCAGATATCAACACTGGTGTTTATGAATTCACGCCATTGCGCGCGCCCGATGCTGCGCCAGATTCCCCAATTAGTCATATTCGTTATGGTTTAGGTGCGGTACGTGGTACTGGCGAGGCTGCGATTGAATCCATCGTGAAGGCACGTGAAACTGGCGGCCCATTTAAAGATTTATTTGATTTCTGCGCACGTGTTGATCGTCGTCAGGTGAATCGTCGTGCTATTGAAGCTCTAATGCGTGCTGGTGCCTTTGATAGCTTGTATCGCGACTCTGTCCCTGCAGGTGGAAATCTGTATGACATCCGCTCAACCTTGCTTGCCTCTCTAGCGAGAGCGATTGAGGCTGCTGAACAAGCCGAGGCATCAATACATCAAGTGAGCTTATTTGAGGTTGCAGGTGAAGAGGATCGCCATCTCCCAGAGTTAGTGCGTGAGCCTACCTGGTCTGAGAAAAAGCGCTTACAAGAAGAGAAGACCTCTTTAGGTCTTTGCTTAACGGGGCATATGTTCGATGCCTATCGTGATGAGACCTCCCACTTCATTCGTCAACCCCTATCCAAGGTAGCAGAAGGTAAGGATCAACTCATTGCGGGGATCATCACTTCTGCACGAATGCTCACTGGTCAACGTGGTCGCATGATGATTGCAACTATCGATGATGGTTCTGCAGCGCTTGAAGTGACCTTGTATAGCGAAGTCTACGAACCCAATCGTTCTTGGTTAAAAGAAGATGAGCTGTTGGTTGCCAAGGTAAATGTGATGCCCGATAAGTTCTCTGGCGGAATGCGGATTGTCTCTGAGGCAGTAATGGACATTACTGGCGCACGTATGCGCTTTGCTCGCAATGTCCATGTTTGTATTGATAACGCGATCGATATCAAAATGCTCCGTAGCCAAATTAACCCCTACCTCATGGCCAATCGTGTGCGAGATCCAAAGTTGGGTGCATCTGCCTCGGCTGGGCCCGGGTCGAATGAGGGCATGAAGGGCTTAATGCTCACTGCTGCCGTCACTACCAGTGGTGGCGCTTGTTTAATGCAGTTCCCGGAAGAGTTACGCATTTACCCAGATGATGCATGCTTGCATGGACTCAATCAAATCCTAGCTTCTAAGCAAAAAGACCCTGTACAGATTCGGTACCTCTAGTCACGTCATTCAGTATTGACTGTTAATCTAGTTCGACAATACTTTCCCAATAGCCTCAATCACTTGTCCAGGCTCTAGTAAATCTAAACATTCGCTGTAACTATCCGCTTTGTCTAGACATCCAGCCTTACGACAAGGGACGCATTCACCAGGACCCTGAAGAATGGTGACTTTGCCAACTGTTTGGGCGCGGGCGCGTAATTGATAAGGCTGTTCGCCAATAAACCCATTGGGCCAAGGGCCGAAGTTGGTTGGTGGGGTGGCGCCAAATAAGGTAATCGTTGGGGTATTGCACGCCGCGGCTAAATGGGTAATCGAGGTATCGACGCCGATATATAAAATAGCATTCCGAATCAGTGTGCCTGCTTGAGGAATCGATAATTTGCCCGCAGCATTGATCACTTGTTTTTTGCTTTCATCATCCAGCAAAGAAATGATGTCGTGATTGAGTTGTACATCTTGCTTTGCAGGTGAGGCACTTAATACCACCTGAAAACCTTGTTTTATCAGCCAAGTAATGAGTGCTTGCCAATAAGCAAGTGGCCAACGTTTGTAGGCAGTGAGCGGTCCTGGGTGCACAACGACATAAGGTTGCTTGAGTTCGTTAACAATAGCGGGTGTTAAGGGCTCTCCAGCAGGCGAAGTAACCGAAATCGGCTTGGTAAAAAGTTCAGAGCGATTTTGAAAGAAGGGCTCTAGTAGGCGCAGTTTTTCAGTAATGACATGCTGATTAAAGTAGTCAACATCCACTGTATGCATGCAGATGAATTTCTTCCAAGCGTTTTGCTTTTTGCTCTTGCTGCGTTTGTGTTGATCTTGTGCATCTTTACCCTGGGGATGACCGCCAAGCACGCCAACCCTTCTGAACGCAGCAACCAAGCCATAGAAGTAAGCACGATCACTGGGTTGCGTCACTACTGCCAAGTCATAACGCTGAAAAAGACGATTAAATAGGGTTAGGTATTCGCCAAAGCCAGGTCGATCAGAGGTTTCAATTACTTCAGCAATGTCGGGATTGCCATGGAGCATCTCCAGCTTGCCGCGGTAACCTAAGAAATGAAATTCTGCATCCGGCCAGAGCTCTCTAGCCTTGCTAATTAAGGGTGTCGTTACTAATACGTCGCCAATTTGCCTGGTGGCAATGAATAGGACTTTTTTAGGTTTGAGTTTGGAGTAAGAAGTCATCGCTATCGGAATACTTAAAGTGCTTTAGCTAGAATCTTTTCACGCACACGACGGGCATTCTCAGCGGCGTTGCTTTGATCATGGATTTTATGAAAGAGATGAAGTACTTCGGTCGACCAAGATCCAGATTTGCGGCGAATACCATGGTGTTGTAATCGGAAAACAAAATCAGCGTCTTCATGTCCCCAGCCCATCATGGTTTCATCAAATCCATGGATTGCATCTGCATCTGCCTTCCAGCAGGCTAGATTACATCCTTTAATACGACGCCAAACAAATTTTTGGTAATCACGCCAAGAGCCATTACCCAACTTTATCTTGAGGGGCCAATATTTATTGATGCCAGTACTAAGGCGCTTACTTAATAGTCCTGCGCAAAATGTCTGAAAACTCCAATGGGGCCAGGTGAGTAGTTCTTGGGTCAGACTTTCATTAAGCAAGACTCTACTGCCGGTAACAAGGTATCCCTTTTGGGCTAATTGACGATGCCGAGCTACAAAGTCTGGCTGAACGATGCAATCACCATCTAGGAAAACTAAATAGTCACCATGGGCAGCAGCTATTGCTTGATTCAAAATCTTGGTTTTCCGAAAACCCTGATCTTCTTGCCAGAGATGTGTGATTGAGATCGGATGAGTGGCCTTGATTGCTTCAATAAGGTGCCGCGAACTCTCAGCAGAACCATCATCAGCAATAATAATTTCAAAGTTCTTATCGGTTTGAGTGGCCAGCGATTCCAGGCAAAGCTTGAGCGCTTGTGGCCAATTGTAGGTGGCCAACAAAATCGAAATCATTTATTTGCTTCCTGGTTTAGATGCCAGAGCTTCATGTAGCGGTAGTAGGTGCCTTGACCATTGGACGCTGCTAAAGCAAATCCTTGGGCACCGTCCAAAAATCCGGCGCGAATAAGATAAGTACGAATAAAGGCCCAAACGCCATGTAAAACTGCCTTAGCAGGGCTGCTAGTTTTGCCTTTGGCGAACGCTTGCTCTGCTGATGCTGTGGAATATCGATCTAGCTTTTGCAGAACTTGTGAATAGTTCATAAAGCTGTAATGCAACATGGGGTTCTCTAGTCTTGCAACCTGACCATTCGGAATGAGACGCTCATGGACCAGATCATCCGAGAAGCGAGCAGTTCCTCTCTTAAAGAGGCGATCGACATAATCGGGACTCCAGCCAGAGTGGCGGATAAAGCGCCCGCAATACCAGGACAACCTGGGGATAGCAAAACAATTCACATGGGCGCTATGGTGAATCGCTGTCAGAATTTCGGATTTCAGGGCGGGGGTTAGTCTTTCATCGGCATCCAGGGATAGCACCCACTCGCTGGTAGCGAGGTCTAAAGCGCGATTCTTTTGGGGGCCAAAACCAGGCCAATCCGCAGGCTGAGAAATGCTTGCCCCATGCTTTTTGGCTATTTCTAGGGTGCGGTCAGAGCTATTGGTATCAACCACCACGATCTGCTGGGCGATCCCTTCCAGGGAGGTCAGACAATCGTCCAAATTGGCCTCTTCATTGCGGGTGATGAGTATGACTGATAAGGTGGGCATAATTCATTATATGAATGCTCAAGACCGTACTGCCCTAAATCGCTTAATTACCTACCTCAAGCCCCATTATGGCTTGATTATTGGGTCGCTTTTGGCCATGGCTCTAGTGGCTGGAGCCGAAACCTCCATTCCGGCCCTTATGAAGCCTTTGCTGGACCGCGGCTTTACTGGTCAGCTCAATAGCAAGCTCTGGCAAGTCCCTGTTTTTTTGGTTGGCTTGGCCTTAGTTCGTAGTTTGGCTCAATTTTTATCCAATTATCTATTAACTCGCGTAATTAATGCGGTGTTATTGAAATTGCGCGAGCAAATGTTTCAAACACTTTTGCACGCAAAGACCACTTTTTTTCAACAGAACTCTGCATCAAATCTCATTAATGCAGTTGTCTTTGAGGTGAATAATGTTCTTTCCATTATGGGTGGAATGTTAATTAGCTTGGTGCGTGACTCACTCACTGTAATTGGTTTGATGGGCTATCTTATCTACCTAAACTGGCAATTGACATTGGTCGTTCTGTTTATTTTCCCCGTGATTGCATTCATCATGAGCAAAATTAACCGCCGCTTAAGATCGTTAAATAGAGAGCAGCAAACACTCACTAGTGAGCTTGCCTATATTGTGGAAGAGGCGTCTGCGGGATATAAGATAGTGAAAGTTCATGGTGCTGAAGAGTACGAAATGAACCGCTTTAAGCAAAAAGCTGAACGTGCACGTCAGTTTGCCTTGAAGTCTGCTGTGGCTGGTGGGCTAAATCAGCCAATTACTCAGTTGATTGCCTCTATGGCTTTATCCGTAGTGCTGGTAATCGCGTTGATGCAGTCTGCCACCGAAGGCACGACTGTTGGTGGTTTTGCGGCATTTATTACCGCCATGATGTTGGTGATTTCACCGCTTAAGCACTTGGCCGATATTAATCAGCCGTTACAACGTGGCCTTACTGCTGCAGAAATGATTTTTGGATTAATGGATCAGCCTTTTGAAGAGGATGAAGAGCATAAGCAGAACATGAAATCGCTCAACAAGGCAAAAGGTGCTATTCGTTTTGATGATGTTGGGTTCTCATATCAACAAGAGGCGGGGCGAAAAGATGCTTTGCGCAATATCAATCTCAACATTAAACCGGGTGAAGTTGTAGCCTTTGTTGGCCCTTCGGGTGGTGGTAAATCTACGCTCGTTAATTTATTGCCGCGCTTCTATGAGCCTACCAGTGGCCACATTTTCTTAGATGACATTCCTCTCGAAGATATTGTGTTGGCTGATGTGCGACGTCAGATTGCTTTTGTGAGTCAGGACGTCATTCTCTTTAACGATACGATTGCTGCTAACGTCGCCTATGGTGCCAGCGATCAAGGCGGTATTGATCGCGGACGTGTCATGGAGGCCTTAGAGGCTGCTAATTTGAGCGCGCTAATTAAAGAGTTACCTGAAGGTATTGATTCGATGGTGGGTGATAACGGTAATCGCTTATCCGGTGGACAACGCCAGCGTATGGCTATTGCCCGCGCAATCTATAAAAATGCACCAATTTTGATTTTGGATGAAGCTACTTCAGCCTTGGATTCTGAATCCGAACGTCAGGTTCAGGAAGCGCTCGAGCGCTTAATGGTGAATAGGACTACTTTGGTGATTGCTCACCGTTTATCAACAATTGAACATGCCGACCGAATTGTGGTGCTTGAGCATGGCAAGATTGTTGAAAATGGTTCCCACGAAGATTTAATTAAGCAAGATGGCCTATATGCGAATCTACACCGTATCCAATTCTCTAACGCTTAATTTAGTACAACGAAAATCTAGAAGCTTTAACTGAGAACAATATCGTATTGTTCTTGACGGAAGCTACCCTCAGCTTGGAGGGTAATCGGCTTGCCAATGAAGTCACCCAGTTGTGCCAAGAATTGATTTTCTTCTTCCAAGAATAGATCAATGACATCAGGTGCTGCCACAATTCTGAATTCTCGTGGATTAAACTGGCGGTGCTCTCGCACAATCTCTCGCAAAATCTCGTAACAAATTGTCTGCGCAGTTTTAATCTCACCCTTGCCAAGGCAAGTAGCGCAAGGCTCACAGGTGATGTGGGCTAATGACTCACGAGTGCGTTTGCGAGTCATTTCTACTAAACCCAAAGCAGAAAAGTCACTCACTGAGGTGCGTGCATGATCGCGCTCTAGGTTGCGTTTGAGTTCATGCAAAACTGATTCTTGATGGTCTTTGCCAACCATATCAATAAAGTCGATGATGATGATGCCACCCAAATTGCGTAAGCGGAGTTGGCGGGCAATCGCTTGAGCTGCTTCCAAATTAGTTTTGAAGACGGTGTCATCAAGATTGCGTGCGCCGACATAACTGCCAGTATTGACATCAATCGTTGTCATAGACTCCGTTTGATCAATCATGAGATAGCCGCCGGACTTTAGATCTACTCGACGACCGAGAGCCTTATTGATCTCTGCATCCACATCAAACAAATCAAATAACGCGCGCTCGCCACGATGTAGGGTCAGCTTGCCCAGTAGATTGGGCATGTAAGCGGTGGTAAAAGCTTTGAGCTTCTCAAAATTTTCAGCAGAATCCACCCGAATTTGAGTGGTTTCTTCTCCAGCAACATCACGCAAGACTCGCTCAGCAAGACTGAGATCTTGATGGAGGAGGGTGGGGGCTGGATTATGTTTCATTGCCGCATGAATGTTTTCCCAGGTGGTCCGCAGGTAAAGCATGTCATGCTGAAGTTCGGTATCGGATGCATCTTGGGCGCTGGTGCGGACAATAATGCCGCCCTTTTCATCGTCAGCCATCAGGCTGGCAAGACGAGCCTTGATCGCCTCACGCTCTTCAGGTTGATCAATGCGCTGAGAAACGCCGATATATTTTTCAGTTGCAGCATCGCTGCCCGCAGGGGGTAAATAAACCAAGTTACGGCCAGCAATACTCAATTGGGTTGTCAGGCGAGCCCCTTTAGTACCCAGTGGATCTTTTAATACTTGCACTAACAGTGTTTGCCCCTCAAACAATAGTTTTTCAATTTGTGCCTGAGGATTATTTTGGGTGATGTCTGCAACGTGCATAAAAGCAGTGCGCTCGAGACCAATTTCAATAAATGCTGATTGCATACCTGGCAATACGCGAGCAACTTTAGCCAAATAGATATTGCCGACGATACCTCGTTGCCGAGTACGCTCAATCTGCAATTCTTGAACCGCGCCTTGCTGAATTAAAGCAACTCTCGTTTCTTGCGGGGTGATATTGATCAGTATCTCTTCGTTCATATGCTGCTGACTTGGGCGCGTTCTAGTAAAAGCCTGGTTTCATAAATAGGTAGACCCATGATACCGCTATAGCTTCCCTGAATTGAGGGAATAAAAGTGCCACCGAGTCCCTGGATGCCATAGGCCCCGGCCTTACCAAAAGGCTCGCCGCTGGCGATATAGGCATTTATCTGCTCTATAGATAAATCGGCAAACTGAACTTCAGAAACCTGTACTAGCTGTATTGGTTTTTCATCGGGATTTATGGTCACAGCTACCGAGCTGAGCACTTCATGTACTTTGCCGCTGAGCATACTCAAAATACGCATAGCATCTGCTGCATCAGCCGGCTTGCCCAGAATTTCTCCATCAGGATTATTGGGTAGGCTCACAGTGGTATCGGCGCAGAGAATCGGGGCCCAAGGCAATCCACTTTTTTTCCATCTCGAAAGTGCTGCAGCACTTTTTGCCAAAGTAACACGCTCTACATAGGCGCGAGCCTTTTCATTGGCCAAGGGAGTTTCGATACTTTCACTGTCTTCATCGGGGGTGGGTAACAGCATTTCAAAGCGAATGCCAATTTGCTTTAAGAGATCTTGTCGACGAGGACTCTGCGAAGCAAGGTATATAAAAGAATGCACGGGGTTTATTAACTTACTCACGATGATATGGATGGCCTTGCAGAATGGTCCAGGCTCGATAGAGTTGCTCAACTAGCAATACTCTAGCCATTGCATGAGGCAAGGTAAGGCTAGATAGTCGCCACATGGCTTGTGCACTTGCTTTTAAGCTCGCGTCCAAGCCATCCGCCCCACCAATTAAAAAGGTGATGTCAAAGCCCTCTTGGCGCCAACTGGCCAGTTGAGTCGCTAAGTTTTGTGTAGTTTGATCTTTGCCACGTTCATCCAAAGCAATCACCCTGGATCCCTTTGGAATGACTGCAGCAATCTTTACGGCTTCTTTTGCGGGGGTGAGATCTGGTTTGATCTCTTTGATTTCAATACTGCAGTCAGCAGGCATTCTTTTGATGTAGTCATGGGTGGCAGTTGCAACCCACTCGGGCATCTTATGACCAACTGAAACAATAGTTAAGCGCATCGATTTAAATCGAAACGAAATTATTCGTCGTCGTCTTCAGGTTCGCTGGCCTTAGCAAGACCTTTGTCGCCAGCTAATTTGACGCGTACTGGCTTAGCACCCCACATACCTTCAAGCTGGTAATAAGAGCGAAGCATCGGTTGCAAAATATGCACAACAACGTCGCCGCAGTCTACCAATACCCATTCACCAGTTTCTAAACCTTCAATAGAAATAACTTCACCACCTTTAGCATTCACCTCTTCTTTGACAGACATTGCTAATGAGCGGGTTTGGCGATTGCTTGAGCCTGTGGCAATAACCACGCGATCAAATAATTCGCTTAATTTAGTCGTGTCATATACACGAATATCCTGTGCTTTGACATCTTCTAGAGCATCAATCACGACGCGTTGTAATTTACGTAAGTCCATATTTTCTCGGTAATAATTTTTGTATTTAAGGTGATCTTAGCTTGATTGCTGATACAAGCCCAGATTTGTAATGATTTCTAGGGTGTGGGTTGGTATTTGCTCTGACGCTATAGCGCTTCTAGAGCTTGATTTGAGGAGATCTCGTAACTCGGTGGAGGATAGATCGACATTCAAGCTGTCATCGATATATATGAGGCCTGCAGTGCTATTTTCAAGGGCAGCAAGCTCTTTTGTCTCATGGTCTTTAATAAATTGCGTCACATCAGGGCTAATTTGATCTTGTAGATCATGATGTGGTCTAGTGGCCACGGCAAAATTGACGTATTGACTCAGCTTTTCCCAAGAATTCCAGCTAGGAAGCGCTACCAAGGAATCTGCTCCCATTAGCCAAGTCAGGCTAGCATTTGCTCCAAATCGCTCTCGCAAGGCTTTGACAGTATCGATTGCATAGCTTGGTCCAGCGCGATCGATTTCTATGCGGTCAATACCCACTTGAGTAGCGATCTTGAGATATAAAAATGTGCGCGCTAAATCAATTCCAGCAGCCTCGGTTAGCTTAAAACGTATTTCTGCAGAAGTGATGCCAGCCCCTTTTTGCCAGGGTTCACCGCTGGGAATGAGTAGCAGGGCATCTAGTCGCAACAGTCTTGAAAAATGAGTAGCCAGCTTTAGATGGCCCACATGAGGGGGGTCAAAAGTCCCCCCAAGAATGCCAATTTTTTTAGACGGATTCAAAGGTAAGGCGCTCAAGCTAGCCAATCTCGTGGCTTGAGGTAATGGTCATATAACTTAGCCTCAGGCGTGCCAGGAGCTGGCTGCCAGTTGTACCACCACTGAACCACTGGTGGCATCGACATCAGAATCGATTCAGT
>NZ_JACVQA010000007.1 GCF_018881595.1 Polynucleobacter sp. UK-Gri1-W3
CGTTCAGTTTGGCTAAGGTGTTGATAGGTCATGGCTACTTTGACTTGCAGGTCTAGAAGCTTTGGATACTAAAACATCCTTAGCCTCCTTAACTAGTTGTTCAAAGTTGCACTTCGTAGTTGAATCCACCGTGTTTAATGGCAGATTAATTCCCATTTAAGTAAAAATGCGTTTCAAGAAAAGGCCACTCAATGAGTGGCCTTTTCTTTGTTATCAACTCTTAAGTTACTGCCGTTATGAAAACCGCACCGAGTATCAATTGCTTAATTAGTCTTCAGACTATCAAACATGCGCAAAGATTCTTAGAGTTTAAGGGGCTCCACTGGATTCCAGCCGCGGTATGGTGACACGCCGATAAATAGAAAGATGACTGCCGTCACAATACACAATGAGGCGATCGATAAAGATACTTTCATTGCCTTCATGCTTCCCAGGTGGACTATGCCGACCGACAACAGCAGCAAGAATGAGAAGACTGGTATTGATGGCCATTTTTTTAAGCTATCGTTGTCATATGCCAGTGATTGCCTAATTTGTCTGTCATGGCGCATGGTTCCGATGGCTGACAGTAGCTGATTCTCGACGCTGCTTCGTTGATTGGGTTGATAGGCGATATCACTAATAATTTTATTTAAGGCCAGAAATTCAGGGGTCGCAATTTCACGTTTACTAACATCTCTACTCTCAATAGCAGGCCATTCTTTTTCAATGACTGCAGATAAATAATTTTTAAGTCCTGAGTGGATCTCTATTTGATCTTCCTTAGGGAGGATAGTTGCCGTGCTAATAATGGTTTCGATCGCATTTGATTCAGTGATTAAGTTCGAAATGGCTGACTGATGATGATCAAATGAATAGCCCGCTAAAGTTGAAATCGCAAGGCCAAAGATAAAGGAAGTGATTGATAGAAATGATGGCACAACCGCATCTGAATCATGAAGCCATCGAGCTATTGGCGAGTCATTGAGCGCCCAGTAAATCGCATAAGCAACACCAGCAGTTATCAGTGTTACTGCGACAATCAACATTAGTAATTCGGTAGTGAAGAGGCTCATTGAGTATGTATAGATCAGTTGTTTAAGGCTTGAAACCACTCATCTTGTTGTTAGGTGAGCCCGCCATGACGTAGCAAAGCATCAATACTGGGCTCTCTGCCTCTAAAGGCTCTAAAGGATTCAGCAGCAGGGCGGCTGCCACCAACCTCTAAAATCTCTTCGCGATAACGAGTGCCTGTTTTTTCATCCAAGACGCTACCAGTAATTTTTGCCGCCTCTTCAAAGGCAGAGTAGACATCGGCAGATAGCACTTCGGCCCACTTATAACTGTAGTAACCAGCTGCATAACCACCTGCAAAGATATGGCTAAAGGTATTAATCCAGCGCGAGATCTTCGGTTGCGCAATAACATTAAATTGATCTGCAATGGATCTAGAGAGTTCCAACACCGCTTGGCCTTGGGCATTCTTTGCATCAAAGCTGGCGTGCAAACGCCAATCTGTTAATGACATCACAATTTGACGTAAGGTCATATAGCCATTTTGGAAGTTCTTGGCTGCGAGAATCTTGTCAAACAATTCGCGAGGGAGTGGTTTGCCTGTTTCGGCATGTGCTGTCATTTTTTCTAAGACTTCCCATTCCCAGCAGAAGTTTTCCATAAACTGACTTGGCAACTCTACGGCATCCCACTCAACACCATTGATACCGGATACGCCTAAGGCACTAACTTGAGTCAAGAGGTGATGTAAACCGTGGCCACTTTCATGGAAGAGGGTAATCACATCATCATGAGTAATGGTGGGCTGGCGTAAAACACCATCCACCTTAACTGGCGGTGCAAAGTTGCATACTAAGTAGGCTACAGGGACCTGAATCTCCCCATTAGGCAATACTCTGCGGCCCCGAGCATCATCCATCCAAGCCCCACCACGCTTACCAGGGCGGGCATAAGGGTCTAAGTAAAAATAAGCCACGATATTGTCTTTGGCATTCTTGACTGAGAAAGATTGCACGTCCGAATGCCATATAGGTAAATCTGCCGCCTCTATCTTGACGCCAAATAAAGTCTGAATGACTTGGAAGAGACCATCCAATACTTTAGGTAATGGAAAGTATTGTTTGAGTTCATTTTCAGAAAAGGAGTAGCGCTCTTGCTTCAATCTTTCTGATGCAAAGGCAACATCCCATGGTTCTAATCCATCAACAATGGATAGTTCAGTCTTAGCAAATTCAGATAACTCTTGCCAATCCTTTAATGCAAATGGCTTGGCCTTTTGGGCGAAATTGGTTAAAAAAGAATCAACCTCTTCAACGCTGCTTGCCATCTTTGGTGCCAAGCTCAGAGCGGCATAGTTTTTAAAGCCCAGCATGCGTGCTTCTTCATCCCGCAGCCTTAACTGCTCCAACATATTTTGAGTATTGTCCCAATCTAATTTGCCCTTAGCAAACTCGGGCGCCAGTTCAGAGGCACGAGTTACATAGGCCTCATACATCAGGCGACGTAAAACCCGGTTTTCTGAATACTGCATGACTGGATAATAGGAAGGGAAGTGAAGTGTAAATGCCCAGCCTTGCAATTTCTTCTGCTGGGCGGTATCTGCGGCAGCAGCAATGGCATCCTCAGGCAGGCCGATTAAGTCTGCTTGATCAGTTACGAGATGAACAAAGCCATCAGTAGCGTCTAAAACATGATCCGAAAAGGCTTTACCCAATGTTGCTTGTTCATCCTGAATTTGAGAAAAGCGTGGCTTATCAGCATCGCTGAGTTCTGCACCACCCAGACGAAAATCCCGTAAGGAGTTCTCGATCACTTTTTTCTGTGCTGAACTCAACTTTGAAAAGTCAGATGCTTTGCTTAGTTCTTTAAACTTTTTGTAGAGCTCTAAATTTTGCCCAAGGCTCGAAAAGAAAGCGGTGACCTTAGGCAACATCTCGCCATACGCAACACGCAACTCTGGTGTGTCTGCAACACTATTGAGGTGAGAGATCACACCCCAAGATCTGCCTAAAGATTCTGTAGCATCCTCCAGGGGTTCGGCCAAGCAATTCCAGGTAGATGGAGTATTTGGATTAACGGCCAAATCAACAGCGTCTTGCGCATGCTTGAGGAGATATTCAATCGCAGGTGCAATGTGCTCAGGCTTGACCTCTGAATAGGCGGCGATACCGCGCCCAAAAGTGGTCAGAGGGTTGTTTTGTAGTTCAGCGGGGAGGCTATTTGTGAGGGATGTAGTCATCCCTCTAGCTTAATGGACTGGGAGCAATTTTGCCAAAAGTCCCAGTTAAATCCTTGGTGCCCAGTTAGTTAATGCTTTGCGGCCTTTTCAGCGGCTTCCAGGGTATTCATGAGCAGCATAGTGATGGTCATTGGGCCGACACCACCAGGAACCGGGGTAATCCAGTCAGCTACGTACTTAGCGGTATCAAAATCTACGTCACCACAAAGCTTGCCATCAGGCATGCGATTGATGCCAACGTCAATGACAACAGCTCCGCTCTTCACCATATCCCCGGTGATCATTTTGGGTTTGCCGGTAGCAACCACCAAAATATCTGCATCTTTTGTATGGTGGGCCAAGTCGCGTGTCTTGCTATTGCAAATGGTGACAGTTGCCCCGGCTTGCAATAGCAGCATTGCCATTGGCTTACCTACGATATTGGATGCACCAACAATCACTGCACGAGCGCCGCGAATCGGATATTCAATACTTTCCAGAATCTTCATGCATCCATAGGGCGTGCAGGGTTTGAACTCTGGTTGACCGACCATCAAGGCTCCAGCATTCGCAACGTGAAAGCCATCCACATCTTTTTCTGGGGCAATTGCCTCAAGAACCCGCTCAGAAGCAATGTGTTCTGGCAAAGGAAGTTGTACCAAGATCCCATGTATTGCAGGATCTGCATTGAGGGTAGCAATACGAGCAAGTAATTCTTCTTCGCCAAGTTCAGCAGAGTAGCGCTCTAAAACAGAATGAAAGCCAACCTCTTCACAGGCTTTCACTTTATTGCGGACATACACCGCACTGGCAGGGTTGTCGCCAACCACAATGACTGCTAAACCAGGTCTTGTGCCTTTGGCAGTAACAATAGCGCCGCGCGCAGCAATTTCAGTGCGCAGTTTTTTAGAAAGGGCGTTTCCGTCTAATAATTGTGCTGGCATTGAAAACCCTGTATTTAATTGGGCTGGGGGTCGGATAAAGCCAAGCGGAGCAGGTCTGCAACCGTATTGACATTGAGCTTTTCCATGATGTTGGCGCGATGCGCCTCAACAGTCTTAATGGAGATACCCAGATCATCGGCAATTTGTTTATTTAGTCGACCAGCAACAATACGCTCTAGAACTTGGCGCTCACGACCTGTTAGCTTGCTGAGTAAGCTTTGGGTAATTTTTCGCTGACTAGCTTGTGAATAGTCGATGCGTGCTTTGGCAAGCATGCGATCTACTAAACCACAAAGATCATTTTCTTTAAAGGGCTTTTCAATGAAATCTACTGCACCACGTTTCATGGTGGAGACTGCCATTGAGACATCACCATGACCAGTGATGAAGGCAACTGGCATTGGCAAGTTTTCGCTGGTGAGGCGCTCTTGTAATTCGAGGCCAGACATACCAGGCATGCGCACATCCAAAATGGCACAAGAGATAGTAGTTTTATCGGTGCTTTGCAAAGACTGCAAGAAGCGTTCTGCGCTTGCATGGCAACGCACAACATAACCATTGCTTTCTAAGAGCCAAGTAAGCGAGTCTCTGACTGCTTCATCATCATCAACTACATAGACCACTTCGGCTTGGTTTGGTTTTGCAGCAGCGCTTAAGTTCATATCAGCTCTCGTGAGGTAAATCTGTTAAATATTAACCTTGGATTGCGTTGATTCCAAGGGTAAAAGTATTGTAAAGGTGCAGCCAGCCAGCTTCGTCTGTTCTGAGTCTTGGACATTGGTAGCCCATAGCCTGCCATGGTGAGATTCAATAATAGAGCGGCAAATATTGAGTCCCATGCCCATTCCATCCGATTTTGTGCTGAAAAATGGTTCAAACATGCGTTCCAGTACGTTTTCAGAGATACCACCCCCGGTATCGGTGACTTGGATTCTGAGCATGGCTGGGAAAATGCTGGTGTCTAAATCTGCTCTAATCCGAACTGGTGGCGCCGACCAACGGGAGGAGAGGGGGTATGCCTCTCGCACGCTGTCCAGGGCATTTTTGAGCAGATTAACTACTACTTGCAAGATTAATACGGGGTCGAGATTAACGACGGGCAGATTTTCGGTAATTTCGGAGGAGATGGTTAAGCGGTGTCGATGCGCTTCAATTTCCACCAAGCCAACGGCATCATTAATGATCTCAGCAATATTGGATTCTTTGCGTTGTGGCTCACTGCGTTTCACAAAGCCTCGAATGCGTTGAATGATAGTACCTGCTCGATGCGCCTGTTCAGCTGCCTTCTCGAGAGCGGGCAAAATTTCTTTATTTAGTGCAGGGTCTAAGTTGCCTTCTAAGCGTTTCGCAACACCCATGCAGTAGTTTGAAATAGCTGAGAGGGGTTGGTTTAGTTCATGTGCTAAAGAGGATGCCATTTCACCCATCGTGGTGAGACGGCTAGTGAACTGCATACGCTCTTGTTGTTGAAGCGCTAGATCATCTGCCTCCTTGCGCGTAGTAATGTCGGTAGCGATTAATAATTGCGCAAGATGTCCGTCTACCCATGGGATAAAGCGACGCCTAACTTCAAACCATTGATTGCTTTCATCGCTTAACTGAACTTCTTCTGATTCGGATTCTTGATACAGGAATGAGCTTGGAATTCCGGGGGTAAATTCTTCTAAATCTTCTGCAATATCTCGCATTGTCGTGTTATTGGAGTCGCTGCCGGCCAACTGGTAGTGTCCTTTAGAGTCGTCTCCAAAGCGCTCTCGATAAAAACGGTTAGCAAAAAGTAGGGCGTTGGTTTCTAGAGAGACTACCGACACAGCGGCATCAAGACTTTCTAAAACAGTAGTGAAGCGTTCTTGAGATGCGGCCAATTCTTCACGAATCTTTTTAGGCTCTGAAATATCAATCAGGGATGTAACCCAACCAGTCTGCTTATCTTTTTCATTAATCAGTGGAGAGATAAATGTACGCGTCTGCATTAAGGTGCCATCTCGTTTTAAGATCGCACCCTCAATGCCGACTCTCATAATGAGGTTGACATCGGATTTCATCGCCAGATTCATTTTTTCAACAAGCTCATCCTTTCTGCTGTCAGGCCAAAATGGAAACGGTGGCGTTAGGCCAATAAGCTCATCCGCGCTCCAGCCCGTCATTTCACAGAAGGCTCGATTCACATAGGTAATACGCTTTTGCATATCGTGCGCACGAATACCCACTGGAGTGGAGTTTTCCATAGCATTACGAAATCTTGTTTCTGCACGTAGACTCGCTTCGGCCTCTTGACGAACTTGCATCTGTTTCAGAACAGACCAAAGACTCCAAACCACGAATGCACTCAAACCGAGTACAACGCCAATTAACATTCTGAAGGTGAGATTGGTTGGTGGCGGATAGGTGTCAATCCGCAAAGTGAGGTTGGGGCTTAAAACCCCAATATCTAAACTAGTCTGATTGCTAAACGCTCTTTTGGGAGTATTTTTATCTGAAGAGATGCCCAATACTCTTTCATCATCAGTGAGTAGAGTGAAGCGATAATTCGATTTTAGCTCCGCTGGAATGACATCTAATATGCCTTGGGTGGTGTAGAGAGCTGCTAAGAATCCGACAATTTCCCCGCTGACAATATTGGGAACTACTTGCCATAAAACGATTCTTCTCTCTGCGGAGATTGGTTCATCACCCTGGAGGTTTAAGGAAACAAATTGACTAAAAGCCGCTCGACTCGTTACGCGGCTAAGCTCGATTGTTGATGCAAGGCTTGAATTAATGAGCTGTTCATTTTGGGTTTTACTAATCCAATCGGATTTACCACTTTCAGCTGGAACAACCCATTCACGCTGTTGATCATTGTTTAACCAAATGATTTTGATAATTTCATGATTGTTGACAACTAGGTCTTCTGCTTGCTCGCGAGCAATTTGCTTTAACTTGAACTGGTCTGCACTAGCTGCAACTTCTCGATTGATCGTAGTCAATGTATCGAGGTTGCTAGTAAAGCGAGTTTGAATGCGTTGCTTTGCAAAAGAGAGCTCCCTAAATAAGGCAGCCTCTTGCTGGGTCTTTTCCTGAAGATGCAGCGTACCCAAAATAATGCCCATCACTGCTGTAAACAGAACGATCGCAAGTAGCGGGGTGTAAACAATCCTAAATCCGCGTATTTTGCGGAGCCATCTGATGGGGCCAAGGATTAGTCCGGAATAGGCTGTTTTTTTCATGAATGTGACGATTTTGCCCTACTTATTCACCCTGGAATGCAATTCTATGGCTTGGAGAGCTGCTTATTTGCAGTGCAATAAATTACCACATTATGAGAAATATTATCATTATGTGGAAAATTGCTTGTTTACACTCATATACCTTCCTAGAATATTGCCTATAAAGTTGATGACAAATTAAGCACTATTTAATGGAGACAAAAGATGGCAGCAGTTCCAGACCAAATATTAGGTAAACAGAATGTCCAGGACGCTGATCCAGGAGAAACTCAAGAATGGTTGCAAGCGCTAGATGGCGTTATTCGCAACGAGGGTCCCGAGAGAGCTGCCTATCTAATCGATCAACAAATTTCTCATGCGCGTGTAAATGGAGTGGTGCAGCCTTTCCATGCTGAGACTCCTTACATCAACACTATCCCTGTTGAAAACCAAGCACGTTTGCCTGGTGATCAAAACGTAGAGCACCGCATTCGTTCTTACACTCGTTGGAATGCCATGGCGATGGTTCTGCGTGCAAACAAAGACACTAACGTTGGTGGACACATTTCTTCATTCCAATCAGCGGCCACTTTGTATGACGTAGGCTTTAATCATTTCTGGCATGCACCATCTCCTGAGCATGGCGGGGATTTGATTTTTGTTCAAGGTCACTCAGCGCCTGGTGTATATGCACGCGCTTTTATGCTGGGCCGCCTCGAAGAGGGTCAACTCAATAACTTCCGCCAAGAAGTGGGCGGTAAAGGCATTTCTAGTTATCCACATCCTTGGTTGATGCCAGACTTCTGGCAGTTCCCAACAGTGTCGATGGGTCTGGGTCCCATCATGGCGATTTATCAAGCTCGCTTTATGAAGTACCTCACTGATCGTGGATTTATTCAAGAGCAGGGTCGTAAGGTTTGGGCTTTCCTGGGTGATGGCGAAACCGACGAACCAGAATCATTGGGTGCGATTGGCATGGCTGGTCGCGAAAAACTCGACAACCTCATCTTTGTTATTAACTGTAACTTGCAGCGCTTGGATGGACCAGTACGCGGTAACGGTAGCATTATTCAAGAGCTCGAGAGTGAATTCCGCGGTGCAGGCTGGAATGTGATCAAAGTAGTGTGGGGTGGTCAATGGGATGCCCTGTTTGCGCGTGACAAGAAGGGCATCTTGATGCAACGCCTTGGCGAGATCGTCGATGGCCAGTATCAGACTATGAAATCTAAGAACGGCAGCTATGTTCGTGAGACAGTTTTTAACACTCCAGAGTTAAAAGCTTTGGTGAGTGATTGGAGTGATGATGAGATCTGGCAACTGAACCGCGGCGGTCATGATCCACATAAAGTTTACGCAGCATTCCATGCGGCGGTAAATCACAAGAAGCAACCTACTGTGATCCTAGCCCACACCATTAAAGGCTATGGCATGGGTGGCTCAGGTGAGGCAATGAACATTGCTCACCAGGCGAAGAAGATGAATGATGACGATGTACGTCGTTTCCGTGATCGTTTTGAGATCCCAGTAAAAGATGAACAATTAGAAGAAATGCCTTTGGTGAAGTTTGCCGAAGGTAGCCCTGAATTGGAATACATGAAGGCGCGCCGTCAAGAGTTGGGCGGTTATTTGCCACAACGTCGCACAAAAGCCGAGAGCTTGCCGGTACCAGCATTGGATGTATTTACACCATTGCTTGAGGCAACTAGTGAGGGCCGTGAGATTTCAACCACCATGGCATTTGTGCGCATTCTCAATACGGTAGTGCGCGATAAGGTTTTAGGTAAACGTGTAGTTCCGATTGTTCCAGATGAGTCCCGTACCTTTGGTATGGAAGGCATGTTCCGTCAACTCGGTATTTGGAATCAATTAGGTCAGCTTTACACACCAGAAGATCACGATCAATTGATGTTCTATAAAGAGGATAAGACGGGCCAAATTCTGCAAGAGGGTATTAACGAAGCTGGCGGTATGTGTGACTGGATCGCTGCAGCAACTTCATACTCTACGCATGGCGTACCGATGTTGCCTTTCTACATCTTTTACTCCATGTTTGGTTTCCAGCGTATTGGTGACTTAGCTTGGGCAGCCGGTGATATGCGTAGCCGCGGTTTCTTGCTCGGGGGTACAGCAGGTAGAACTACTCTGAACGGCGAAGGCTTGCAACACGAAGATGGCCATAGTCATTTGTGGAGTGGTGCGGTTCCAAACTGCATTAGCTATGACCCAACCTTTTCATTTGAATTGGCAGTAGTGATTCAGGATGGTATGCGTCGTATGTTAGAAGTTCAGGAAGACGTTTACTACTACGTTACTTTGATGAATGAAAATTATTCACATCCAGCAATGCCTAAGGGTGCGGAGAAAGACATCATCAAGGGTATGTATAAGCTCAAGTCAGTTGGTGATGACAAGGCAAACTTGCGTGTACAACTTTTGGGTTCAGGCACCATCTTCCGCGAAGTGATCGAGGCTGCAGAGATTCTTCATAAAGACTGGGGCATTGCTTCTGACTTGTGGGGCTGTCCAAGCTTTACTGAGCTTGGTCGTGATTGGACTGCGGTACACCGTAGCAATCTGTTAAACCCAGCTACTGCACCTGCGTTATCTCACGTCGAGAAATGCCTTAAAGACACCGTTGGCCCTGTGATTGCTGCAACTGACTATGTCCGTTTGTTCGCCGAGCAGATTCGTCCAGCGATTCAGCATATGGGTCGTCGCTACGAAGTTCTGGGCACTGACGGCTTTGGTCGTTCCGATACTCGTGAAAAACTCCGCGACTTCTTTGAAGTAGATCGTCGTTGGGTGGTTCTAACTGCTTTGAGATCTTTGGTTGACTCTGGTCAGCTTGACCGCTCTAAGTTGGTTGAGGCGATCAAGAAATACGACATCGATACTACTAAACCAAACCCAATGATGGTTTGATAAGAGATAAATACTATGAGTCAAATAATTGAAATCAAAGTCCCGGATATCGGTGACTATAAAGACGTGCCAGTCATCGAAGTCTTGGTTAAGGCTGGTGACAAAGTGGAGAAAGAACAATCTATCGTTGTGCTTGAGTCTGATAAAGCCACAATGGATGTGCCTTCGTCACACTCGGGTATTGTCAAAGAAGTCAAAGTTAAAGTAGGTGATAACCTTTCTGAAGGTTCTTTGGTAATTACCTTGGAAGAGGGTGCTTCAACTTCAGCTCCAGCAGCAACACCAGTAGCAAGTGCTCCGGAACAAGCCCCTGTAGTAGCGAGTGCAGGCAGCGCTCCAATTGAAATCAAAGTCCCGGATATCGGTGACTATAAAGACGTGCCAGTCATCGAAGTCTTGGTTAAGGCTGGTGACAAAGTGGAGAAAGAACAATCTATCGTTGTGCTTGAGTCTGATAAAGCCACAATGGATGTGCCTTCATCGCACTCGGGCATTGTCAAAGAAGTCAAAGTCAAGATAGGCGATAACCTTTCTGAAGGATCAGTAGTTGTGATCTTGGAAGGCGGCGCTTCAGGTTCTGTATCCGCTCCTGCATCCGTATCTGCGGCACCAGCAGCTATATCAACTCCAGTAGCTCCCGCAGCCAAAGCTGTTGAACCACCAATTGCGCGTGCTCCAGCACCCCCTCCTATTAGTAATACACCTCCACCAGCAGATGCCGCAGCAAGTCATGCAAGCCCATCTGTGCGTAAGTTTGCGCGTGAACTAGGTGTCACTATTAATCAGGTCAAGGGATCCGGTCCTAAAGGTCGTATTACTCAAGAAGATGTCCAGGCATTTGTGAAGGCCGCAATGAGTGGTGGCGCAGGTAGTCCTGCAGCTGCTTCTAGTGGCGGTAGTTTAGGTGGTTTGAATTTGATTCCTTGGCCGAAGGTAGATTTCACGAAGTTTGGTGAGATCGAGCGTCAGCCACTCAACCGCATTAAGAAACTCACGGCAGCCAATTTGGGTCGCAATTGGGTGATGATCCCGGCCGTGACGTATCACGAAGATGCTGACATTACTGACTTAGAAGCGTTCCGCGTTCTCACCAATAAAGAGAATGAGAAGAAGGGTGTCAAGATCACGATGCTGGCTTTCTTAATGAAAGCTGCAGTAGCTGCGTTGAAAAAATATCCAGAGTTCAATAGTTCTTTGGATGGCGATGATCTGATCCTGAAGAAATACTTCAATATTGGTTTTGCAGCAGATACTCCAACTGGATTGGTTGTACCGGTGATTAAAGATGTGGACAAAAAAGGCATCTTTGAATTGGCTAAAGAAACTTCAGACTTAGCCGCTCTTGCACGCGATGGCAAATTAAAGCCAGACCAAATGCAAGGTGCTAGTTTTACGATCTCCTCTTTAGGTGGAATCGGCGGTACATATTTCTCACCAATCGTTAATGCACCAGAGGTAGCGATTATGGGTGTGAGCAAGGCAGCTATGAAGCCAGCTTGGGATGGCAAGCAATTTGTGCCACGCCTGATTTGCCCATTGTCCCTTTCTGCGGATCATCGCGTGATTGACGGTGCCTTAGCGACGCGTTTTAACGTGTACATTGCTCAGCTCTTGGCCGACTTCCGTCGTGCCAGTCTGTAAGGGGGATCTATGGCTAAGCAAATGATCCTTGTTCCGGATATTGGGGACTATGCAGATGTACCAGTAATCGAAGTACTGGTTAAAGTAGGTGATGTCATTGAAAAAGAACAGCCACTATTAGTGCTCGAATCAGATAAAGCCACTATGGAAGTGCCGGCTGATGCTGCTGGTACTGTCACTAGTATTGCAGTCAAGTTAGGCGACAAGGTGAGTAAGGGCGCTGTGATTGCTGAGATTGAAGCTAGCAGTGCAGCCCCTGCACCTCAACCAGCAGCAAAACCTGCCGCACCAGCAGCGCCTGCTGTATCTACAGTGGCAGCTGCCCCTGCACCAGTAGCCGGGCAGTACAGCGGCAAGGTAGACCATGAGTGTGAAGTGTTGGTACTTGGTGCTGGCCCTGGTGGTTATAGTGCGGCATTTCGCAGTGCCGACCTAGGCATGAACACTATTTTAGTAGAGCGCTATCCTACTTTGGGCGGAGTTTGCTTAAACGTCGGCTGCATTCCATCAAAGGCATTGCTGCACACAACTTCAGTAATGGATGAAGTCAAAACAATGGCTAAACATGGCATTACTTTTGGCGCACCCAAGATTGAGATTGATCAACTGCGTGGGTACAAAGAATCTGTCATTGCCAAATTAACTGGCGGTCTTGCCGGCATGGCAAAGGCGCGTAAGGTAAAGGTGGTACGCGGTCTTGGGAAGTTCTTAGATGCAAACCATGTCGAGGTAGAGTTAACCGATGGCACTGGCCAGGATCTCACTGGCAAAAAAGAAGTGGTGCGTTTTCAGAAGGCCATTATTGCCGCTGGCAGTCAGCCTGTGAAGTTGCCTTTCTTGCCGGAAGACCCACGCATTGTGGATAGTACTGGTGCTTTATTGCTTAAGAGCATTCCAAAGCGCATGCTCGTCATTGGCGGTGGCATTATTGGTTTGGAGATGGCCACTGTTTACAGCACTCTAGGTTCACGCATTGATATTGCCGAGATGATGGATGGCCTCATGGCTGGCGCTGACCGTGATTTAGAAAAAGTCTGGGAGAAGTTCAATGCCGGTCGTTTTGAAAAAATCATGCTCAAGACCCGTGCCTCTAAAGCAGAAGTAAAACCTGATGGAATTCAGGTGAGCTTTGAAGGTGAAAATGCACCAGCAGAACCGCAAACCTATGACTTGGTATTGGTTGCAGTTGGACGCACGCCGAATGGTAAGAAAATTGATGCTGGCAAAGCGGGTGTTCAAGTGAATGAACGTGGCTTTATTCCTGTTGATAAACAAATGCGTACCAACGTCCCGAATATTTTTGCCATTGGTGACTTGGTTGGTCAGCCCATGTTGGCGCATAAAGCAGTACATGAAGGTCACGTTGCAGCCGAAGTTGCTGCAGGTGAAAAATCTTACTTTGATGCGAAGCAAATTCCATCGGTTGCCTACACCGATCCTGAAGTTGCCTGGGCTGGTTTGACAGAAGAGCAGTGTAAGGCTCAAGGTATTGCTTATGAGAAGGGTTTATTCCCATGGGCTGCTAGTGGCCGTGCAATCGCTAATGGACGTGATGAAGGTTTCACAAAACTCATTTTTGATGCAACTACCCATCGCATTATTGGTGGTGGAATTGTTGGCACGCACGCTGGTGATTTAATTGGCGAAGTGTGTTTGGCAATCGAGATGGGTGCTGATGCAGTGGATATCGGTAAAACGATTCATCCGCATCCTACGCTGGGAGAGTCGGTTGGATTGGCGGCTGAGGCAGCGCACGGTCATTGCACCGACTTGCCGCCAGTGAAAAAGAAGTCTTAGGTCTTACTGATTTCTTGAGTATTAAGAAAGCCCCGAGAAAAAAGCCCCGAGAGATTGGGGCTTTTAAGTTTTAGTGCGGATGAATTTAGTTCTTATGAAATGAGTTCTGCCTTGAGTTCTCGAATACGCTCATCGACATAGTAGCCTCCACACTCTGTATATCGAAGGTATTTGCATCCACAGTGCTTGCAATCAAATACATCAGACTTGTTATAGGGATGTAAAGAGACTGAGATAGGAGCTTCCTTAGACCAGATGGTCATTCCTTTGGGGAGGCCTTCTTCCCAGCATTCAGGGGCGTCTTCAATCCTAAGTGTTCCGATGCGCTCCAGAGAATTTGTCATAAAACCTCCAGGAATGGTTTCCCAGCCTGCACAGCTAAGTGATAGACAGTCAGGGCATTTATCTTTTGAGTCAAAAGACATGGCGAGGGATAGCAGATCTTCTCTATTGATGCTTTTGGTCATTTCAAAAATTGATATAAAAGTGTGCTGATTGAAGTCGATCTTTAGCCAAGAATAAATCAAGACTCTCAAAACATAAGTAAAAGCCCCGACTAATCGGGGCTTTTACTTTGCAGGACTCACTGCATTTCTTATTTCTTCTTAGAAGTTTTGCTGGCTGCTCCAGCAGTCTTTAATACTGTTTCTGTAGCGCCTGTAAGGTTAGTTTGCGCAACTTCAACTGCATGTTTCACAGCCTTTTGACTCGTTTCAAATACATTGTTCGCAGAAGCAATTGCTTGCTTCATAGCTTGCACAGCAGCATCAGAACCGGCTGGCGCATTCTTTGTCCACTCTTCAACTAAAGAGTTCATTTTCTTTTGACCTACTTGAAATTCTTTTTCGGCGGACTCTGTGAAACTATTTTGTGTTTCATGGGCTAATTCATATAGGTGACGGCTATAGGCCATAATTTTTTCGGCCATCGGCTGAACTGCTTCTGCCTGATGAGCGAGTAATTGCTGAATGTCTTTTACTTCAAAGGCTTTCTTGGCGTTGTTCATGCTATCGCTCAAGCTTTGTTTGGCTATATGCATATTGAGCTCAACTAATTTTTCAATACTTTGCAATGCTTGATTGGTTAATCCGCTCAAGGTTTCTAAGTTTGCTTTTTGAGCTGCTGCAATTTGTTCTGGCGTTAAGTTCATATATATCTCTTTCCGTTTGACTGGTTTTTTGTATTTTGACTTTAGGCTTTTTCTAAATGTACTCTCTTTGACCATTGTATTGCCTACATGTTGCGTTGCAGCATAATTTCCACAGAGTTTGACTGAAAAGATTATTTATGAAAAGAGCCTAAAATTGAGGCCTTAGTAAAAAATCTCAATATTTTCAGTAAGTTACCTATGAAGCTTTCGCTTGATAACGCTATTGCACCGATATTTGTCCTTATTTGGAGTACCGGCTTTGTAATTGCACGGCTGGCCATGCCTTACGTAGAGCCAGCTACCTTCCTGTTTTGGCGTTTTGCAGGCGTTCTAGCGGCGATGGCAGCACTCAGCCTAGTTTGGAGAATAAGCTGGCCCAGTTGGTCGCAAATCAAGCATATTGCCTTTGCTGGCATCTTGCTGCAGTTTGGCTATTTACTGGGGGTTTGGTTTGCAGTCAGATTGGGTATGACAGCAGGTTTGGTGGCCATCATTGTTGGACTGCAGCCGATCGTCACTGCCTGGTTTGCAGCTTGGATTTCTGAAAAGGTCACCCCGCGTCAATGGATAGGGCTTGGTTTTGGATTTGCAGGCGTTGCCCTGGTGGTTGCAGAGAAGATTGGCTTTGTGCACATTCCTCTGCTTAGCTACGTATTAGCGTTTATCGCACTCTTATCCATTACGTTTGGTACGCTGTATCAAAAGAAATTCTGTCCCGTATTTGATCTGCGTGCTGGATCTTCTATTCAGTTTGGTGTTTCGGCAGTGCTGTGCTTTATCTGTATGTATTTGTTTGAGTCAGGAGAGATGGTTTGGAACCTCCCCGTCACCGGCGCGTTGCTTTGGGCAATCTTTCCCTTATCAATTGGATCAATTAGCTTGCTATTTATGATGATTCGAAAAGGGGCTGCAACTAAAGTCACGAGCTTTCTCTACTTAGTGCCACCGACAACGGCTGCAATGGCTTGGATGTTGTTTGATGAGCCATTCACTTTATTAATGGCGGTGGGCTTGTGTTTGACGATGACTGGCGTGGTACTCGTAAATGCCCGTCAGAACAATACAGTAGCGACGATTGCCGAGTAGGGCGCTTATTTAGTGGGGTGAATTACCTAGGTTGAGGCGAATAAAACAGCCTTGCCTTAGGAAATTAATTATCATTCCGTATGTTGAAAGTTTTGGAAGGTATTTTGGGATGCGTTTGAATCGATTTTGGCCCCTAGTCATTGCATTACTCTTTTCGTTTGGAGTATTGGGTAACGCACCTGTTCAGGCCGCAACAAAAGATAAGCAGAAGCAAGCAAAATCGACAAAAGTGGTGACTAAGTCACCCAAAAGAGCCAAGACTGTCCGCGTCACTGTTACTAGATCATCTGCACCTGTAGTTGCAGGACCTCCATCATTGGCTACTGCATTAGGTTTACGTGGTCAGCGCGATGAGCTCAACCTTAAATCCACTGTAGTGATGGTGGTCAATCAAGATACGAAGGAAGTCTATTACGAGAAGAATCCTTCCGTCAGTTTGCCAATTGCTTCTATCACCAAACTCATGACTGCCATGGTGACGCTCGATGCAAAATTGCCAATGGATGACGTCATTGTCATTAATGCTGAAGACGCGCATATTTATCGGCATTCTCGTTTGGCTGAAGGCACTTCACTTACTCGAGAAGATGCGCTGCATTTGGCTTTGATGTCCTCTGAGAACCGCGCTGCATATACTTTAGCCAGAAACTATCCCGGCGGCCTACCCGCATTTGTTGCTGCTATGAACCGTAAGGCAAAAGATCTCGGCATGGAGCACTCTCATTTTGAGGATCCTACTGGACTGACTAGTGAGAATGTTGCTTCGGCAGAAGATCTCACGCGGATGCTAAATGCCGCCTATCAGTACAAGACTATTCGTGAGTTCTCAACTTGGCCAGATTTAACTATGGTGATCGCAAATCGCCCGCAAAAGTTTTTGAACACAAATCGTTTGGTGCGCTCTGGGGATATGGACATTGGACTGCAGAAGACGGGCTTTATTAACGCCGCAGGTAGATGTTTAGTAATGCAAGCAAGAGTAAACAACACGCCATTGTTATTGGTCTTCTTGGATTCCGTAGGAACGCAATCACGTTTTGCAGATGCAGTACGGGTGCGCGATTGGTATGAGCGCATGCCATCTGGCACGCAACCCATTCGTCGCTTGATGTAACTGATTAGTCTATTAAGCTGCTGAGCCTGGCTCGGCAGACTTGGGTTTAAAGCCCATTCCTTTAGATATCTGCAGGGCAGTTTCTTGTAAGGCGCGTAGCCAATCCGCCTGAATACGATCGGTTGGAGCGCTCAGCGATAAGCCGGCAACCAGTTTTCCGGTGTCATCCAAGATAGCGGCAGCTAAGCAGCTCACACCCAACTCTAATTCTTCATCATCACGAGCGCTACCAACTTTACGGACGTGATTGAGTTCGGTTTCGAGCTTACCAAGATCGGTAATGCTATTACGTGTGTGACCTGATAAACCAGTACGAGTCACGTACGCGCGCACCTGCCCAGGATCATCACTGGCTAAAAAGAGTTTGCCAACAGATGTGAGGTGTAGCGGGGCACGACCACCAATGGCGCGGACAACCTGCATACCGGAGCGCTCGCTATAAGCGCGGTCGACGTAGACGATTTCATCACCTTGTCGGACGGATAGGTTTACGGTTTCACCAGTGAGTTTATGAAGGGTGCGCATCGGTAGTTGAGCAGCCTCACGAACTGAAAGACGTGCTTTGACTAAGTTGCCTAACTCTAATAGCTTGAGGCCAAGTCGATAAGTGCCACCATCGCCGCGCTCAACTAAGCGGCAGGCAACCATATCGTTCAGAATTCTATGGGCAGTAGAGGGGTGAAGACCCGTAATCTCAGCCAGATTCTTCAGACTGCTAGAGTCCTCTTGATCGGCAAGTGCGTCGAGCAAATTCATCATGCGCTCCACCACCTGGATGGCAGTTTTGCCAACTTCGCCAGTAGATCTAGGAGTTTTGATGGTGTTCATAGCCCACATTGTAGCGATTTCAGATGAAATTGCATAATATGAAATCCTATTTTAGGAGGCTATCCCAGCAAATTGAGGTATTTCTAGGGCCGTCCTAAGTTTGACTTAAGGCTGTCTTAAGGCCTTTGCACACTCACTAACAAGATCCGGACCGCGATAGATGAGTCCGCTATAGAGCTGTACTAGGCTAGCGCCCGCCATGATCTTCTCCCGGGCATCTGCGCCCGATAAGATGCCGCCAACACCAATGATCGGTAGCTCATTACCCAGTCTGGCTTTTAAGGCTTTAATTACTACATTAGACGCATTGCGCACGGGGGCGCCTGATAGGCCACCCGCTTCAGTACTAAATTCCATGCCTTGCACTGCTTCTCGCGAGATGGTTGTGTTGGTTGCAATGACCGCATCAATTCCAAACTCCATTAAAAGATCGGCAATCAGGTTGATATCGCTAGGGTCTAAGTCTGGTGCAATCTTCAGAAAGAGTGGCTTACGGACGCCATAGCGATCGCTCAGGCGTTTTCTAGCGTCATCCAGGCTTCCCAATAATTCGCGGAGCATTTCCTCGCCTTGTAAGGCGCGTAGATTTTGGGTGTTTGGTGAAGAGATATTAACGGTAATGTAAGTAGAAATTTCGTAGACCGCTTCCATTGCCAAAACATAGTCACGAGACGCCTCTTCAATTGGAGTGCTGGCATTCTTACCAATATTCAAGCCAAGTACGCCACCGTTTTGCCAGAACTTCGAGCGACGAGCTCTGGCAACACAGGCATCAACACCATCATTATTAAAGCCCATGCGATTGATGATCGCCTGAGCTTCAGTTAAGCGAAACATGCGGGGTTTAGGATTGCCAGGTTGTGGTCGAGGCGTTACTGTGCCAATTTCTAAGAATCCAAAACCCAACGCAGCGAGTGCATCAATATGTTTACCGTCTTTATCTAATCCTGCAGCTAATCCAACAGGATTCGGAAATTCAATGCCGCACAGTGTTTGGGGATCGTTAATTGGCTTGCTAACGAGGCGCTCTAATAATCCCCAGCGCTGCAAGCGATGCATATTGTCCAGAGTGAGGTTATGCGCTTTTTCTGGGTCTATACAAAAAAGCCAAGGGCGTAGAAGGGAGTAACGATCGATCATGGGTAGATATTATGACTCAGACAGTACCTGCCAATGGTCATCTATCAAGCCTTCCATCGGCTGAAATTTCACCTTATATGACATCTTGTCGCTTTCCTTGATGTAGTACCCAAGATAAAGGTAAGGCAAGCCTAGTATGCGAGCTTGTTCAAGCTGCCACAAAATGCTGTAGCTGCCATAACTCGCAGATGAGATTGAAGTGTCATAAAAGGTATAAACAGAGGAAATGCCTTGCTCCAAAATATCGATCATGCTCACCATGCGCAATCGACCGGGATGCGGATCATGTGGACCGTCCCGAAATTCCACAATGCGTGAGTTCACTCGACTTTGCAATAAAAACTGCATGTATTGATTTTGATCATCACTATCCATATCACCACCTGCGTGTCGTTCAGTTTGATAGCGCTGATAGAGTTGGTAGTGCTCTTCTTGATAACCTAGATTGAGAACGGAGGCTTCAAGGCCAGCATGTTTTTTCTGGGCACGGCGTTGACTGCGAGAGGGTTCAAACTGATTTACTAAAAGACGCGTAGAGATACAGGCCTTGCATTCATCACAGTAGGGGCGATAGGTGTACAAACCACTGCGTCGAAATCCAGCATTGATTAAATCGTTGTAAGCATCCGCATGAATCAGATGGGAAGGCGTCGCTACTTGTGAGCGAGCAGTCCTATTGGGAAGATAACTACACTCGTATGGCGCTGTTGCATAGAACTGCAGTGCGGTGAGGGGGAGTTCTTTAAGCTGAGTCATAGCCAGCGATGCAAGATGGTTTTATTAAAAGTCCAGGATTGCTCAATCTTAGTTTGATTTATGGATATTTGCAGTTGCTCTAAAAAAGCCTGTCTTGGCATTGGGGCAGCCCCCAATGAAAGAAGATGAGCTGTCTCTTGCTGGCAGTCGATCATGTGAATATCGTTGCTAAGGCACCAAGCGCTCAGGGCAGCCAAGGCAATCTTCGAGGCATTGGTCTTATGGCTAAACATTGATTCACCAAATACCATTCCCCCAAAGGATACGCAATACAGGCCACCAGTCAGCCGACCATCTTCCATAACAGCAATGCTATGGGCATTTCCTTGTTCATGCAGCGCAGTGTAGGCGTCAATAATTTCATGGGTAATCCATGTGCCATCTTGATTCTTGCGTGAGCTAGTGGCGCATGAGCGGATGACTGCGCCAAAATCACCATCTACTACTATCTGCGATTGGGCATTTTGACAAAAGGAGCGAATAATTTTCCTTAGTGAGTCGCTGCATTTAAATTCCTGAGGCTTTAATACCATTCTAGGATCAGGAGACCACCACAGGATGGGCTGGTTATCTGAGTACCAAGGAAAAATGCCTTGTTGATAGGCGCGAGCAAGTTGCCCCGGATAGATTTGTTCACTAACTGCAATTAATCCAGGAACGCTGGGGTCAGGATCAGCCTCTAAAAGGGGATTTGGAAAGGGATCGTGAGGACCTAACCAGGCAATCTGACTCATGCCAACTCAAATTCGTTCGGATGGTAAAACATCGCGACTACGCACATGAAATTCTTTCCCTGAATCTAAAAGGCCGGCAGCACGATCAGCAAAAAACCATTTAAGAGTTTGCTGAATGGTAGGAAAGGCCAATTCATCCCAGGGAATTTCGTGTTCATGAAATAGGGCTACTTCTAAGCTCTCTTCGCCAGCAGAAAACTCTGGCGTTGGCATCGTAGCTAAATAAAATAAATGTACTTGTTCCGCATGAGGCACATTGAGTAATGAATAGAGCGGCCCAATTTCCACAACGGCACCAGCTTCTTCGAGAGTTTCACGTGCGGCACCCTGACTGGTACTTTCGCCTAATTCCATAAACCCAGCAGGCAAGGTCCAAAATCCATGACGTGGCTCAATCGCTCGGCGACATAAAAGAATCTGTTTGCCATACACCGGAATACTGCCCACTACATTACGGGGATTTTGATAATGAATGCTGCCACAGGCTTCGCATACATGACGTTCACGAGAATCATCCGCTGGAATTTTGATGGTTAATACAGAGGCGCAGTTAGGGCAATACTTCATACAGACTTTCTAAAAGTGGGCTTTTATGGCACCACGTAGGGCATTGCTAAGAATAATCTCTTCTGCCATTGAAACATCTTTAATAGTCAGGTTGGCTTCACGGGCATTCATAGAGGGCTCAGCAAGCAATGCTGCACGCATTACCCCAGGCAGAAGACCTGCTGAAACTGGAGGTGTGAGCCATTCAGGGCTACCAGCGTGTTTGATAAAAATGCTAGTCCTGCCACCCTCGGTAACAAAACCTTGTTCATTGACAAATAGGGCGTCAAATCCATTTTGCTTCACAGCCTCTTGCCAAGCTTGATCATAAAGAGTGCGATTGCTAATTTTATGGCGCAATAAAGCATCCCCAGAGAGCATGGTTACATCACCAGGAAGAATATCTTTCGCCCAGAATATTTTGACGGGTTCATTTATTGGATCAATAACAGCGCTTGTAATAGAAAGCTCGCCATTGGCCGCAAGATCGAGTCTTAGTCTATATGACAATTCTTTATCAAGTGATGCACAGGTGCTCTTAATCAAATTCTTTGCAGCCTCTGAATTGAAGGCAATTCTCAGAGAGTGAGCGGAGGTTTGCATTCTATGCAGATGTTCCTCAAGTCGCATTGCCTCACCCTTGAAGATTGCAATGGTTTCAAATAAACCTGTAGTACTTGGCAGATCCATGAGGAATGCTGCTTTAATGCGGCACTCTTGCCACTCTTGGCTAGCATCAGAATCATTGGTAATGCCAGCACCAATTCCAAGTGTGAAATGAGATGCGTGAGACTCTTCATCCTGATGAATCTCCACTGTCCGAATCGGCACGCTAAAGGCAAAATTGCCATTAGGGTCAAGCCAGCCCAAGGCACCACAGTAATAGCCACGGTCCTCAGGCTCTAACTCTTGAATAATTTCCATACTGCGTTTTTTGGGCGCGCCCGTAACCGACCCACATGGAAATACTGATTTGAAAATATCAAATAAAGAAGTTTCAGGCTTGATCTGACCCTGTACAGTGGAAGTCATTTGCAATACATCACCATGTCTTGCCACATCAAATAAGTTCGGAACAGCAACTGTGCCCGGTAGGGAGATACGACTCAAATCATTGCGTAAAAGATCCACAATCATGACATTCTCTGCTTGATTCTTAGGGTCTTCGGATAGGGCACTTGCCGCCGAAGATAAGGCGCTAGCAGTACCTTTCATTGGCATGGCTTTTAAAGTATCACCGTCGCGCGCAATAAATAACTCAGGCGATTGCGATAAAAGGTAGCTTCCACTGTGCTCTATAAAAGCGCCAAAGCGTCCGGGCTGGCGATCCCTCAAGCGGCTATAGAGGGCTAGTGGAGCGCCATAAGCCTTACCGTTGATGCGGTAGGTGTGATTGATCTGGTAGGTATCACCATTACGAATGTATTCCTGAATTGCGGCAATATCACTAGAAAATTGCTCTTTATTCAGAGTTTCCTGAATCTCCATCACCCCAGAATTTTTTTGGGATTGATCAAGGGAAACCAGTTTTTGGCTAATGCAAAGATCTACATCTTGCTTTGATAATTTTGTGAAGTCTGCAAAGGACCAGGCCTCGATCAGCGGGTGCAGGCTATGCGATCGATTGATTCTCTGAGGCAGTTTATGAATTTGTCTGCCCAATTCATAAGCGAAAGCAGAAACGACAAACTCACCCCTAGCCAGGACGGCTGATATTCCTTCTAAGCAGGCTTGAGTTGCAGCTAAATCTTGAGTGTTATCGCCAGTAGGAAGTACGCGCCAATAATGTAGCGCATCTTCATAGAGACGACTAGTAGGAGAGGCCGCGGTACTTTGCGCATCATCGAGCAAAATCATCGCGGCTGAACTAATAAGTTCTAATTACTTCAGAATCGTTGCGGATTCAATAGTGACTGTCTTGCTTGGAACATCGCCCATTCTGCCCATGCGAGGAGTAGGCGCAACCATGGTTGGTACTTTGCGGATGGCATCAATAGTCTGTGTGCCAGAGATTACTTTGCCAAACACGGTGTATCCGTTCCCCATAGCATTAGGGTAGTCCAGCGCAGCATTGTCTTTTACATTGATGAAGAACTGTGAAGTTGCAGAATCTGGATCGGATGTACGAGCCATCGCAATCGTATAAACATTGTTTTTAAGGCCATTCTGCGCTTCAGACACTACTGGAGCATCTGTTTGCTTCTGGTTCAAGTCAGCAGTAAATCCACCACCCTGAATCATGAAGCCATCAATCACGCGATGAAAGATAGTGCCGTTATAAAAACCGCTTTTGACGTAATTTAAAAAGTTGGCAGTTGTCTTAGGCGCCTTCACATCATCGAGCTCCACTACGAAATTACCCATCGTGGTTTTGAATTCCACCTTTGGCCCTGCAAATGCTGCATGACTAGCAAAACAAGAAACGGCAACTGCAAGGGCAACAAATAACTTACGCATAAGAACTCCTTAAACAAGATATAAATAGGTGATATTTGATTGTATTGCTCAATACTGCGGCAGGGGTAAACAGGCTCGGGACTATCAGATTAGCCCATTAGGAACGTTGCCAGCATAGACATAAGAAGCCTCATCAAACATGCCGGGTCTAGCGAGGTAATCTAGAACCCAGTCAATGGTATCTACACCCCAAAAGCAGTGTTGGTTGATGATTAGGGCAGGTACCCCAAAAGCACCATGGGCTTTAGCTTGATTGGTATTGGCAATCAACTGAGCTTTTACTTCTGGACTTTCAGGTTTAGGAGTATCAGCCGATAAGCCTAAGTAAGTACAAAATTCTGGCCAAGATAGGTTGGGGTCCTTGCCTTCTACCCAAACATAGTCAAACGCACGCTCAACCATAGTCCAATCAGCATTTTTTTCTATTAGGAGGCGTTGAGCTGCAACGGTCATAAACGGATGGTGCTCAGGAAAGCGAAAAGGAATGCCCAGCTTCTCCGCTTGCCAAACGCAAAACTGATAGGTATGTGGGCGTTTAGCGGCTACCTCCCCAGGGCCTTTGTTCTCAGCGGCTCTCAGTAGACCACCCAATAAAATAGGAACTGGCTTGATATCTAGCTTACCTTCAAGGCGTTGTCTTTGCTTAACGTAAATATAAGCAAAGGGTGAGACGATGTCGTAATAAAAAGTGGCTGCTGTCTTTGTGCTCATATTGCCTTACTTGTTATTTCTCAATTTATTTATTTCTTCTTGTACTCTTCATCAAGCTTTTTCAAAAAAGCCATTTTTTCTTTGATCTGCATCTCAAGACCACGTTCAACTGGCTCATACCAATGGGGTTCTTTCATGCCTTCTGGCAGATAGCTTTCTCCAGCAGCATAGCCATGCGGCTCATCATGGGCGTAGCGATACGCTTTCCCATGACCGAGCTCTTTCATCAACTTGGTAGGTGCATTGCGCAGATGGTTGGGAACCCCTTTGGACTGATCATTTGATACATAAGCGCGGGCTGCATTAAAAGCGTTATAGCTTGCATTGCTCTTGGAGGCGATCGCAAGGTAAACCACCGCTTGTCCTAGAGCAAGCTCTCCCTCAGGAGAGCCCAGTCTTTCATAGGTCTGCGCTGCATCGTTGGCTAATTGCATGGCTCTTGGATCTGCTAGGCCAATATCTTCCCAGGCCATCCGAATGATGCGTCTGGCTAAGTAACGGGGGTCGGCACCACCATCAAGCATGCGACAAAACCAATACAAGGCTGCATCTGGATTGGATCCTCGAACGGATTTGTGCAGAGCAGAGATCTGATCATAGAAGTGATCGCCGCCTTTATCAAAGCGCCGTGCTTGAGCACTCAGTGCATTTTCAATAAATTGTTGATCAACTACCTTAACTTCAGCATTTGGTGTGAGGACTGCATTGCGCACTTGTTCTACTAAGTTGAGTAGACGCCGCGCATCGCCATCAGCATTTGAGATGAGCGTATCAATTGCAGTAGATTCAAATTGCACATCGGGCATTGCATATTGATGCGCACGTTTAAATAGTAATTTCAACTCATCGGCGGTCAGTGACTTTAAGACGTAGACCTGAGCGCGTGATAACAGTGCTGAGTTGACTTCAAATGATGGGTTCTCAGTAGTAGCGCCGATGAAAGTAAAAAGGCCTGACTCTACATGGGGCAGTAGGGCATCTTGCTGGCTTTTATTAAAGCGATGGATCTCGTCGACAAACAAAATGGTCTGTTTGCCGTATTGCGCCATATTTTGTTGGGCTTGCTCAATGGCTTCGCGAATTTCCTTTACACCAGCTAGAACTGCGGAGATCGCAATAAACTCTCGATCAAATGCTTTAGCAGAGAGACGCGCTAGAGTTGTTTTGCCAACACCTGGAGGCCCCCACAAAATCATCGAGTGGGGCTTGCCAGAGGCAAACGCAAGATTGAGTGGTTTACCGCTTGCTAATAAATGGGCTTGTCCAATGACTTCTTCAATCGTTTTTGGGCGCAATGCTTCGGCCAAGGGTGGAGGGGGCGCGCTATCAAAAAGATTGCTCATTGCATCATGCTTGAGTAAAGAGAATCACTAGGGATGCCCAAGTGAGGCATGCGGCAGCAACATAGGTTAAGCGATTGCGCATCGTCATAAATGCGTTGCGCGCTGCTTCATCAGAAAAATAATATTGATAGGTGTTCTGATCAATATTGCGCTGAATAACCAAAGTAGAAGCCAGGATCAGTAAACCCACTGGTATGTAAATATGCAGCGCTAACCAAGCAACTAAGGCCGGAATGACGCCCCAGATCCAGGCATTACGGTCTTCCCAGCGGTCACCAGCAGGCGCTTTACCTAATAGATGTAAATTGGCACCCCAGTGCAAAGCACCCATAAAGGAAGTAATCACAGCGCCATAACCCGCTAAAGATTCAGCGCTTAAGTAATTTAATGGAGTTGGGGCCAACTGAACCATTAAGGCCAGTCCAACAAATGGAATCAGGCCGGCATAGCCAAGTTTACGAACTATTGATGGGATTGGGTTCACGATTGAGGTATTTAAGTTAATGAACTAAGTAAAGAGCTAAGTAAAGAACTAAGTTAATGAAGTGTGAGTCAAATTATTTGTCGTAGGTATAAACGCCGCGACCTGTTTTGCGTCCAAGATATCCGGCGGCAACCATTTCACGCAATAGCGGGCAAGGGCGATACTTGGAATCGCTGAAGTTTTCAAAGTAGACTTCCATAACCGCTAAGCAAGTATCGAGTCCAATCAAGTCTGCCAAAGCGAGTGGGCCAATCGGTTGATTACAACCCAACTTCATACCGGCATCAATATCCTCTGGACTTGCAAGTCCTTCCGATAAAACAAAGAATGCCTCGTTAATCATTGGCAACAAAATGCGATTGACTACAAAGCCTGGCGAGTTTTTGACGGTGATGGGCTCTTTGCCAACGCGCTTAGCCATATCAATAATGGCAGCGTGTGTAGCATCACTGGTTTGCAAGCCGCGTATCACTTCCACCAAAGCCATCAGGGGCGGTGGGTTAAAGAAGTGCATACCTATAAACCGTGCAGGGTTGGAGTCGAGCGCTGCGAGTTTAGTAATGGACAGTGAGGAGGTGTTAGTAGCAATGATGGTGTCTTTGCTCACAATCTCATCTACTTGCTTAAGAATTTTTTCTTTAATTGCTTGATTCTCGGTGGCCGCTTCAATCACTAAACCCAAACCCTTAAGGTCAGCATAAGAAGTACTGCCTTTAATGCATTTGAGGGCAGATTCCTTTGCTGCAACGGTAAGTGTTTCTTTTTTGACGAGACGATCAAGGCTCTTGATGATTTGCTCAAGACCGCGTTGCACTGCTGCCTCATTAATATCAACCATGACTACATCCAAGCCAGCAACGGCACACACTTGTGCAATTCCATTGCCCATAGTGCCGGCGCCAATGATGCCTACTGATTGAATACTCATATTATTTCCTCTTTTGATACTGGGTGGAACCAAATAACTGCTCTCCTGCCTTGTCATCGTGCAAGGGCTTGCGTAATGCGGTTAATACTTCGCAACCACGTTTTACTGCTGGTCGCGCACCAATCTTTTCAAACCACTTTTTAAAATGCGGGTAGTCGTTGATATCAATGCCTTGATTCTTCCAATTACGTGTCCATGGATAAATCGCAATATCGGCAATAGAGTAGGATTTGCCGGCAATGTAAGGATTATCTTTCAGTTGACCATCCAATACCCCATAAATACGCTTGGCCTCATTGGTGTAACGATTGATAGCGTACTCAATTTTCTCGGGGGCGTAGAGGCGGAAGTGGTGGTTTTGTCCAAGCATGGGGCCAAGACCACCCATTTGGAACATTAGCCACTGCAACACCTCATACTTGCCACGCGTATCTTGCGGTAAAAACTTCCCAGTTTTGCCTGCGAGGTAGATCAGAATAGCCCCAGACTCAAAGATATTGATGGGTTTGCCGTCAGGACCATTGGGGTCAACGATGGCAGGAATCTTGTTATTGGGGCTGATCTTTAAGAACTCGGCAGCAAATTGGTCTCCGGCGCCAATATCTATTGGGTGGGCGATCCAGTCACGACCTAGGCGATAGCCACATTCTTCGAGCATGATGTGTACCTTATGGCCGTTTGGTGTTGGCCAGCTATAAACATCAATCACGCTATTGGATTTTGGGTTTGCCATATATACCTTTATAAAGTTTGTAAGCGCAGTAGCGCATTTGCAAGAGTCCGCTCTTGCTTTGCAAAACAAAAACGAATAACGCCTGACTCAGTAGGTTGATCATAAAATGCCGAGACTGGAATAGCAGCCACTCCAATTTCAGTAGTGAGCCATTTACAAAAATCAGCCTCATTTAATTTTGCTTGAGGGATGCCTAGCGCGGAATAATCGGCGCATTGAAAATAGCTACCTAGAGTAGGGAGCAATTTGAACTTGGTTTGGTTTAAGCCTGCTCTAAAAAAATCTCGTTTCGCTTGATAAAAAGCTGGCAGATCTAAGTAATGTTTTTCTTCTGAAAGATAACTGGCTAAGCCGAATTGCATTGGTGTATTGACCGCAAATACATTGAACTGATGCACCTTACGAAACTCTTTGGTCAAAGAGGGTGGTGCGGCTATGTAGCCTACTTTCCAGCCGGTAACGTGAAAGGTTTTCCCAAAGCTAGAAACCAGAAAGCTCCTTGCCGCTAGCTCCGGATGGGACGCAACGCTGTGATGCGTGGCGCCGTCATAGACCATATGCTCATAGACTTCATCGCTCAGAATGCATGCTGAAGTATTGCGAACGAGCGCTGCCAAATGATCTAGGTCTGACTTATCCCAAATCATGCCAGTCGGATTATGGGGAGTATTAATCAAAATAAGTCGCGTTTTGGGATTGATTGCGTTTGCTAATAAGTCCCATGGAATTTCATAGGCTGCAACTTGTCCTGATTCATCACGGACTACTTGCAATGAAATCGCAATCGTTTTGCCTCCAGCCAAATCAATTGCAGGGCGATAGCAGTCAAATGCAGGTTCAATGATGATGACTTCATCGCCAGGGCCAACGCAAGAGAGTATGGCTGTAAAAATGGCTTGCGTACCACCCGCGGTAATAGTGATTTCCGTGTCAGGGTTGTAGTGATGACCATATAAATTTTTAATCTTCTTGCTAACACCATTGCGAAGCTCTGCAACCCCAGTCATGGGTGGGTATTGATTTTGATCTGCCAACATCGCAGCGTTTACGTCTGCAATCAGCCCTCTGTCGCATGGAAAGTCTGGGAAACCCTGTCCAAGATTAATGGCTTGATGCTCCGCAGCAAGGGCAGACATCACTGTGAAGATCGTGGTTCCCACCTGCGGTAGGCGGCTCTGAAAAGAAGGGGTCTCTAATGGGTTCATGGATGAAGGGGTGGTGATCAGCCTTTTAAAGCAGATATACCCGGTAGTCGCTAGAATGGTAAAAATACATTAACAAATTGTGCCATGCTGATCGTCCTCTCTCCCGCTAAATCTCTGGATTACAAGACTCCCGTTACAGTCAAAGCACCAACCTTGCCTGAGTTTGTCTCAGAATCAGCCAAACTCATTGCAGACCTCAAGAAGCTGGCACCTCAGGATGTCGCAAAATTGATGGGTCTATCCGATCAGTTGGCCATTTTGAATGTTGGCCGTTATCAGGATTGGTCCAAGAAATTCACCGCAGAGAATAGTAAGCCAGCAATCTATGCTTTTAATGGGGATGTCTACGATGGATTTGATGTCAAAACCTTAAATGCCAAAGCGGTAGCGTTTGCTCAAGACCATATTCGCATTTTGTCGGGCCTTTATGGAGCACTTAAGCCATTGGATTTGATGCAACCCTACCGTCTAGAGATGGGTACTGCATTTAAGAATCCTAGAGGTAAGGATCTCTATGCTTTTTGGGGTAGCCGCGTAACGGATTCTATTAAGAAGGATTTGGAGAAGCAAAAGAAGCCTGTACTCTTGAACTTGGCTTCGGAAGAGTATTTCAAGGTGCTCCAGCCCAAAGAGCTGGACTGCCAAGTGATCTCCCCAGTGTTTCAGGATGCCAAGGACGGCAAGTACAAGATCATTTCTTTTTATGCCAAGCGTGCGCGTGGCTTAATGGCGCGCTTCGTAGTTGAAAATCGCATCACTGACCCAGCAGATTTAAAAGGCTTTAATTTAGATGGGTATAAATACTATGCTGCAGAATCTACAGTAGACAAGCCAGTATTTAGAAGGGCAGAAAGAAAATAATGGCAGTGCATCGCACCAAATCATCGCAACGCAATTCTCCCGAAGTTGAGAAGCTGGTAGCTGATGCTATTTCTTTGGCGGCGTCTGGAAGTCAGGTGGAGGATCGTTTTTGGGAAGAGCGTTTGAACGTGCGTTTAATGCGTTTACTCAAAAGTCAAAATCAAAATGTCATTGATGCCGCTTTAGATCAGACCTTTCGCATTAATACGGTCGCCTTTGAGGTGCTTGCAGACATCGCAGAAACGTTGGCCGAGTCATTAAGGGTTGAGCATGAGGGGCAAGAGTGGGATGTACTGTTACTCGCCATGCCTATTGTTGCCCATACGCGTTATCAGATTCCATCAGGACCATTGCCAGTCAATATTATTGAGTCAACCGCCCAGGCTTTACATAGTTCTATAGCCTCAACGGATACGCGCATAGCCATTGTTCCCTGGCTTTACAGCATTGATCAAATGCCGCATTCACATTGCCAAACTCGTATTCTGACTGAGGCCTTAGCAACTGCCGCAATCTCTGGAAAAGAAGTCAAGCTTGAGTTGCGTGATATGTCGGAAACTATTGCCGTATTAGCAGACCCCCGTTTTATTATTGCCGCCTTGAGTGCGCCGAGCGGTTCGCCAATATTTCGTTGGCAAGCAGAGCCACCAGCACGTCAAGAGCGCGGTGTCAGTTTGATTGGTTGGCAAAATGCCATGCAAGATCCGATTGCATCTTTGTTGCCCGGTTGCGAGTTCGAATTGCTTTTGCCTGAGGCGTATTTCACAAATTGCCGCTTAGCGGATAAGCATGTGCGGCCCTTAAGCATTCGTGCAGCAGTCAACTTTCTAGAAAGCACTTTGGGAATAATGCCTGCGGGCTTGTCTTGTGTAGTCGGTGCTTTTGGCGAAGAGCAGGCAGATGAATATCGTATTTCTTTCAGCGCAAAGGGTTCCTCTGAAGTGATGTACGGGGTCATTTGGCCCTTGTATGACCGCGAGAGCGTGGCGAGCGATGCTTTGAATGATTTATCGGATGATGAAAGTCCGATTAAGAAGATTTGTGATGCCTTGCATGATGCAGGAGTGGAGGATGTGTTCCGTCATGCCATGCTTTTTGATCCAGAGCTCTGTGATGACTGTGGCGCCCCTTTGTTTCCAGATCGTTCTGGTGAAGCTGTTCATGCTGAAATGCCAGACGATGCACCATCACAACAGCCCTTGTTTCATTAGATAGAAAATAAACAAACAACGAATAAACAAGCAACGAATAAACAAGCAATTACTGAACAAGTAGCTCAAGAGCCAAACAATAAAAAAGCCGAGAATTTCTCGGCTTTTTTATTTAACGCAATACCAGAACTTAATTCTGCACAAAAGGCTCCGTACCAGCAAACAAATGCGGTAACTTACCTGACTTCATCTCTGCTGTTTGGCAGAAATCGGCAAGTCGAACACCAGCTTTAATGTTGAATAACATTGCTTTGTTACCCAGCACCACTAGATCGAAACCAGAGTTCATATTTTTATAACGCAAGCTACCCGGTAGGGAAGTTTGGCGCTCTAAATCATATGATTTTGATTCCCAAATTAAGCGAACCTTATCATTGATGCCAGAGGTTTTGAATTGCTTGCCCTCTTGGCATGTCCATGTAAATGCTTCTTCATCAGCGCTCACGTTTGTAGCACCCAAGAGGCTTACTAGCACAATGCTAATTGCGAGAAGGTTTTTCTTCATCAATTTTTCCTTATGAGAGCAAGTGCTTAACGCCAGCTTGCTCTTCGAGTAATTCATTCAATGTATGTGTCATGCGCTCACGGGAGAATTCATCGATCTCTAGGCCTTCGATCATTTTGTATTCGCCGTTTTCGCATACCACTGGGAAGCCATAAATGACTTCAGCAGGAATATCGTATTCGCCCTTAGACGGAATACCCATAGTTACCCACTTACCATTTGTGCCCAGAACCCAATCATGAATATGATCAATGGCTGCATTCGCTGCAGAGGCTGCAGAAGAAAGGCCGCGAGCTTCGATGATGGCTGCACCACGCTTACCAACGGTAGGGATGAAAACATCTTTATTCCATGCTGCATCGTTGATGGAATCTTTTACTGATTTGCCATCGATGGTTGCAAAGCGATAGTCTGGGTACATTGTTGGGCTATGGTTACCCCAAACAACTAATTTCTCAATATCGGCAACAGGCTTATTCAACTTGCTGGCTAATTGTGAGAGAGCGCGGTTGTGATCGAGGCGCAACATTGCAGTGAAGTTTTTCGCAGGAATATCTGGAGCAGATTTCATAGCGATGTAAGCGTTGGTGTTTGCTGGGTTGCCAACAACCAATACTTTTACAGTCTTCTTAGCAACTGCATTTAATGCCTTGCCTTGAGCTGTGAAAATTTGTGCATTAGCGGAGAGTAAATCCTTGCGCTCCATACCAGGACCACGTGGACGTGCGCCAACCAAAAGGGCGACATCGATATCTTTAAAAGCAGTCATTGGGTCAGAGTGAGCTGTCATACCTGCCAAGAGTGGGAATGCGCAGTCTTCTAGCTCCATCATTACGCCAGTTAAGGCTTTTTGAGCTTTTTCATCAGGAATCTCAAGCAATTGCAGGATGACGGGCTGATCTTTGCCCAAAAGGTCGCCATTGGCGATACGGAATAAAAGGGAATATCCGATTTGACCGGCTGCACCGGTTACGGCGACACGCATTGGGGCTTTTGCCATTACTGAGAACTCCAAATGAAGGTTATGTAGGTTAAGTAAAGAAAACTTTTCTATTATCCATTCAAGTGTAGGGACTTTAGCTTTACACTGTCAATGATGTCTTATATAAGACTAGAATTGCCTTGAATTTTATCCAATTGACGCGGTTTGGAGTTAATTTGTCTGATGTGACTTTGCCCATTGCCTCATTTAGCCCTCTGTACGAGCAGATTAAAGCGATGATTTTGGCTAGTTTGCAAGCCTCGGAGTGGCTGCCAGGGGCGGCTATTCCCAGCGAAATGGAGCTTGCAGCCCGTTATGCTGTCAGCCAGGGCACCGTTCGCAAGGCCATTGATGAGCTTGCCGCTCAAAATCTCTTAGTTCGAAGACAGGGTAAGGGTACCTTCGTAGCCACCCACCAAGAAGACGAATGGCAATACCGTTTTTTGCGTTTAGCACCTGATTCTGGTGAAAAATTCCATCTCACCAATCAATTTTTATCCTGCGAAAAGACTAAAGCATCAGTCTATGTGGCCAATTTGCTTAAATTAAAGGCAGGTGACCCCATTATTCATATCGACCGAGTTCAGAGTTTTGCGGGCAAACCCATTGTTTTTGAAGAGATTTTTCTGCCTGGAGTCCGTTTTAAGGGTTTGGATCTTGAGGCTCTCAATACTTGGCATGGTCCGATGTATGCTTTTTATGAGGGGCATTACGCCACACATATGGTGCGCGCAGAAGAAAAAATTAAGGCTGTGGCTGCTGATGCGGTGCTGGCTAAACATTTGCATCTGAAGGAGGGCGCGCCGCTCCTTTCGGTAGAGCGTGTGGCATTTACCTACGGGAATAAACCAGTAGAAATTCGGCATGCAAGGTACGACACTTTAGAGCAGCATTACGAGAACAAATTGAACTAAGATAAACCAGAACTGCAGAAGAACTACAGAAGAGCTAAATCAGTAAAAACCAGTAATTCACCCCTTTAAACGCTAAAAAATCCCCACCACCCCTAAGGTTTCCAATAGAATATGTTGCGATACAACAAAACCACAATGAACCTCCACCTAAAGATAGAGATTACCCATGGTTGATTCACAGCAAAACGTAAAAAAAGATAGACCGGTTTATAAAAATATTGGTCTTGCCCAATTGATTAAATACCGCCTCCCTTGGGCCGGTAAAGTATCAATTCTTCATCGTATTAGCGGAGCAGTACTATTTTTAATGCTGCCTTTCTTGCTTTATCTTTTAGATCAAAGCTTGGCCTCAGAGGTCAGCTATCAAACGTTCCAAGCGATTACTGGCCATGTGCTGGTGAAAATTGTTTGCCTTGGATTGATTTGGTGTTTCTTGCACCATTTCTGCGCTGGTATTCGTTATCTCCTATTGGACTTAGAAATTGGTGTTGAAAAAGTGGATGCAAATCGCTCGGCGATCTTTGTATTTTGCTTGGGCCTGGCTTTGACTGCGGTCGTTGGCCTCAAACTATTCGGCTTGTACTAAGCACACATTATTTAAGGAAATCTCATGCCTATTTATCAAATTGGACCAAAGCGCTTAGTTGTAGGTGCCCACTACGGCCTTAAAGAATGGATCATCCAACGCGCTACTGCGATTGTGATGGTAGTTTTCACAATCGTTTTGCTAGTTGATTACTGCATAACTGGTAGCGCTACTTATGAAGGCTGGGCTGCTTTGTTTAGCAACCAATTCATGAAATTGTTGACGCTCCTGGCATTCATCAGTTTGTTCTATCACGCTTGGATTGGAATCCGTGACATCTGGATGGATTACATCAAGCCTGTCAGCATTCGTTTAACACTGCAAGTGTTAACCGTTTTGTATCTCGTAGCCTGTGCGGCTTATGCCGTTCAAATTTTGTGGAAAGTGTAATTCGATGACTGCAATACAAAAATCATTGCCACGCCGCCGTTTTGATGCGGTGATTATTGGTGCGGGTGGCTCAGGCATGCGTGCTTCATTGCAGTTGGCTGAAGCCGGCTTGAATGTTGCCGTGCTAACTAAGGTATTCCCAACACGCTCGCATACCGTTGCTGCGCAAGGCGGTATCGGCGCTTCATTAGGCAATATGAGTGAAGATAATTGGCACTATCACTTTTATGACACCATCAAAGGATCTGACTGGTTAGGCGACCAAGATGTGATCGAGTTTATGTGTCGTGAAGCTCCTAAAGTTGTTTATGAGCTAGAGCACTATGGCATGCCGTTCGACCGTAACCCAGATGGCACGATTTATCAGCGTCCATTTGGCGGTCACACAGCCAACTATGGCGAAAAGCCAGTGCAGCGTGCTTGTGCTGCTGCTGACCGTACTGGTCATGCAATGTTGCATACCTTGTATCAACGTAACGTACGTGCGAAAACCAACTTCTTTGTTGAGTGGTTAGCGCTCGATTTGATTCGCGATGATGACGGTGATGTTGTTGGGGTAACTGCCCTCGAAATGGAAACAGGTCAGGTATATATCCTGGAAGCCAAGGTTGTGATGTTGGCTACTGGTGGTGCAGGCCGTATTTGGGATGCATCTACTAATGCGTTCATTAATACTGGTGACGGTATGGGTCTTGCGGCTCGCGCAAATATCCCATTGGAAGATATGGAATTCTGGCAATTCCACCCAACTGGCGTAGCTGGTGCGGGTGTGTTGTTGACAGAGGGTTGTCGTGGTGAAGGTGCTATTTTGCGTAATAAAGACGGCGAGCGTTTTATGGAACGCTACGCGCCAACCTACAAGGATTTGGCGCCTAGAGACTTCATTTCACGCTGTATGGACCAAGAAATTAAAGAAGGGCGCGGTTGTGGGCCTAACGGTGACTATGTTGTGCTCGATTTGACGCACATTGGCGCTGAGACAATCATGAAGCGTCTGCCATCTGTTTACGAAATCGGCATTAACTTTGCAAACGTTGATGTGACCAAAGAACCAATTCCAGTTGTACCAACTATTCACTATCAGATGGGTGGCATTCCTACCAATATCAATGGTCAAGTAGTTGTGCCAGCGAACGGTATTCATAATGAAATCGTCAATGGCTTGTATGCCATTGGTGAGTGTTCATGTGTGTCTGTCCATGGTGCCAACCGCTTGGGCACTAACTCGTTACTCGACCTCTTGGTATTCGGCCGCGCCGCAGGTAATCACATCGTTGGTTTGAATCTGAAGGATCGCGAATTCAAACCTTTGCCTGCAAATGCTGGTCAGCAAACTTTGGAGCGTATTGCTAAGTTGGATAACTCCACTTCTGGTGAGTACGCGCAAGATGTGGCTAACGATATTCGTAAATGCATGCAGAAATACGCTGGTGTATTCCGCAATCAAGAGTTGATGGATGAAGGTGTTCGTCAAATGGCTAAATTGACAGAGCGCGCCAATAATTTGTGGCTTAAAGATAAATCCGAGATTTTCAATACAGCACGTATTGAGGCATTGGAAGTGGCCAACCTGGTTGAGACTGCAAATGCAACCATGATTTCTGCGGCTGCTCGTAAAGAGAGTCGTGGTGCGCATTCGCATGATGATCATCAAGAGCGTGACGATGAGAATTGGATGAAGCATACCCTTTGGTACAGCGAGGGAAATAGGCTGACTTACAAGCCAGTTGTGTTGAAGCCTTTAACTGTCGAGTCCTTCCCACCTAAAGAACGTACTTTCTAAGCGAAGAGAAATAGAAAATGAGTGATATCCGTATATTCGAAATTTACCGCTACGATCCAGATGTCGATGCTACTCCGCGCATGGAACGCTATGAGTTAGAGCTCACTGGTGAGCGTATGTTGTTGGATGCTTTGATTTCTTTGAAGAAGCAAGACGAATCGATTTCTTATCGTCGTTCATGCCGTGAAGGTGTGTGCGGTTCAGATGCAATGAACATTAACGGTAAAAATGGTTTGGCTTGTTTGACCAATATGTTGACTTTGCCTAAGGTCATCACATTGCGCCCATTACCTGGCTTGCCAGTAGTACGCGACTTGATCGTTGACATGACTTTGTTCTTCAAGCAATACTTGTCCATCAAGCCTTACTTAGTAAACGACAACCCGCCGCCTGAAAAAGAGCGCCTCCAGAGTCCTGAAGAACGTGAAGAGTTGAATGGTCTGTATGAGTGCATCTTGTGCGCTTCATGCTCAACTTCATGCCCATCTTTCTGGTGGAACCCAGATAAGTTTGTTGGTCCAGCCGGCTTATTGCAGGCCTATCGCTTTATTGCTGATAGCCGCGATGAGGATACCAACCAGCGTTTGGATAACTTGGAAGACCCATACCGTTTGTTCCGTTGCCACACCATCATGAATTGCGTAGACGTATGTCCTAAGCACTTGAATCCAACCAAGGCAATTGGCAAGATCAAGGAGTTGATGGTCCGCAGGGCAGTATGACCCTCGGTAATGCAGAGTTATATCGTCTAAAGAGTGATGCTCGCAGGGGCTTACTAGAGAACGATTTAATTCTGCAGCGTTTCTTTGAGCGTTACGGCACTCAGTTAAGTGTAGAGGATGGAAGAGTTTTGAGCCAGTTATTGGCCTTAGATGACAACGACTTAATGGATTTATTAATTGGTCGCAAAGACTCAGTAGCAAGCTTAGAGAAAGAGATGCAGGCTGACTCTTTCAAAATGATTTTACAAAGGCTGAGAGAGAAATAACTCAGCTATTGCTGTGGCTGTAGAGATGTATGAACGAATAGTGCAGTAATCATAATTTTGAATGACTAAGGATTAGAAATGATTGAATCGGACATCAAGGCAAAACTCTCGTTTTCGGATGGCACACCAGATATTGATCTGCCAATTTACAAAGGGACAGTTGGTCCTGACGTAATCGATATTCGTAAGCTTTATGGTCAGACCGGTAAGTTCACTTACGATTCAGGCTTCTTATCTACTGCGTCATGCAATAGCAAAATTACCTATATCGATGGCGATAAGGGGGAGTTGCTCTATCGTGGTTATCCAATTGAAGACTTGGCAAACAACTGCGACTTCTTAGAAGTTTGCTACCTCCTGATTAATGGCGAATTACCAAATGCCACGGAGAAAAAATCATTTGATGAAATGGTGATGCACCACACCATGGTTCATGAGCAAATGCAGTTCTTCTTGCGTGGATTCCGCCGTGATGCGCATCCAATGTCGGTATTGACTGGTTTGGTTGGTGCAATGGCTGCCTTCTACCATGATGCAATCGATTACAGCCAGCCTAAGGCGCGCGAAATTGCGCAAATTCGTTTAATTGCGAAGATGCCAACTTTGGTTGCGATGGCATATAAATATTCCGTAGGACAACCATTTATCTATCCAGATAATTCTTTGTCATACACCGCTAACTTTATGCGCATGATGTTTGCAACTCCATGTGAAGACTACAAAGTAAACCCAGTATTGGTTCGCGCTTTGGATCGTATCTTCACATTGCATGCAGACCATGAGCAAAATGCTTCTACTTCTACAGTACGCTTGTGCGGCTCATCGGGCACTAATCCATTTGCCGCTATCTCGGCTGGTATTGCTTGCCTCTGGGGCCCAGCTCACGGCGGTGCAAACGAAGCCTGCTTGCAGATGTTGAATGAGATCCAGGCTAACGGCGGCGTAGACAAGATTCATGAATTCATTGCGCAAGTAAAAGACAAGAACTCAAGCGTTCGCTTGATGGGCTTTGGTCACCGTGTTTACAAAAACTTTGACCCAAGAGCTAAATTGATGCGTGAAACTTGCTATGAAGTATTGAATGAACTTGGTCTTCAGGATGATCCATTGTTCAAGCTTGCAATGACTCTTGAAAAGATCGCTTTGGAAGATGAATACTTTGTCAGCCGTAAGCTCTATCCAAACGTAGACTTCTACTCAGGAATCGTGCAACGTGCGCTTGGCGTCCCAACAGAAATGTTCACCTGTATTTTTGCATTAGCAAGAACAGTAGGTTGGATTGCTCAGTGGGAAGAAATGATTACTGACCCTGAGTACAAGATTGGTCGTCCACGTCAGTTGTACGTAGGCGAAACCACTCGCAAAGTACCAAACATCTCAGTTCGTAAATAAGGCAATTAAGGTCTCTCATGTCTCGTACGCTTTATGACAAATTGTGGGATGACCACGTTGTTTACTCTGAAGAAGATGGCACAGCCACGATTTATATCGATCGTCAGTTGCTGCATGAGGTAACTAGCCCTCAAGCATTTGAAGGATTGAATTTGGCTGGCCGTCCAGTCTGGCGCATTTCCGCCAATTTAGCGGTTTCTGATCACAACGTGCCAACAACGGATCGTTCTGAAGGTATTGCTGATCCAATTTCTAAGTTGCAAGTCGATACCTTAGATCAAAACTGCGATGCCTTTGGTATTACCCAATACAAAATGAACGATACCCGCCAAGGGATTGTTCATGTCATCGGGCCGGAGCAGGGCGCAACCCTGCCAGGCATGACTGTAGTTTGCGGTGATTCACATACCAGTACACATGGCGCCTTTGGTGCTTTGGCATTTGGTATCGGAACGTCTGAGGTTGAGCACGTATTGGCAACCCAAACCTTGCTCATGAAAAAGAGCAAGAACATGTTGGTGCGTGTAGATGGTCGTCTACAGCCCGGTTCCACAGCTAAAGATATCGTACTTGCCGTCATTGGCAAGATTGGTACTGCAGGTGGCACTGGTTACACCATTGAGTTTGCGGGTGAAGCGATTCGTAACCTGTCAATGGAAGGTCGCATGACAGTTTGCAATATGGCGATTGAGGCTGGGGCACGTGCCGGTTTGGTTGCTGTAGATGAAACTACGATTGAATACATTCAAGGCCGTCCATATGCGCCTAAGGGTCCTGCGATGTTGCAAGCTTTGCAATATTGGAGAACCTTACATTCAGATGTTGATGCTAAGTTCGATGCAGTAGTGGAGTTACGTGCAGAAGAAATTGCTCCGCAAGTGACTTGGGGTACTTCACCTGAAATGGTGCTTGCCATTAGCGAGCGTGTTCCTGATCCAGAAAAAGAACGTGATCCAAACAAGCGCTCAGCAATGGAGCGCGCTTTGGAGTACATGAACCTCGTACCAAATACGCCTTTGAGCAGCATTGCAATAGATAAAGTATTTATCGGCTCTTGTACTAACAGCCGCATTGAAGATATGCGCGCTGCTGCTAAGGTGGTAGATCGTTTAGGTAAAAAAGTTGCCGCTAATGTGAAGTTAGCTTTAGTGGTGCCTGGTTCTGGTTTGGTAAAAGCCCAAGCGGAACGTGAAGGTTTAGATCGTATTTTTAAGGCTGCAGGCTTTGAATGGCGTGAGCCTGGTTGCTCCATGTGCTTAGCGATGAATGCTGATCGCCTTGAGCCGGGTGAGCGCTGCGCTTCAACGTCGAATCGTAATTTCGAAGGTCGTCAAGGCAATGGTGGGCGGACCCATTTGGTTAGTCCTGCTATGGCCGCTGCAGCAGCGATCGAAGGCCACTTTGTTGATGTTCGCAAGATTTCATAAGGAAATAGATTCATGAAATTATCTTCACTCTCTTTAATTTCAAGGTTAGCAATTATTGGCGCTATCGGAATGATTATTTCTGCTTGTAGTAGCACCATGGAAGGTGTTGGTAAAGACTTGCAGAACATGGGAACCTCCATGGGTGGATCAAGTAATACACAACAAAATAATCAATCTCAAACCAAGGGTAAGGATGTAGTTGTTACCCCTGTGAAGTAAATAATTAGAGCAAATAGAGTAAAAGTCGAATCATGGAAAAATTTACGGTATACAAAGGTTTAGTTGCTCCGCTTAATCGTGAGAACGTGGATACCGATGCCATTATTCCGAAGCAGTTTCTTAAATCCATCAAGAAGACCGGTTTTGGTCAGAATCTCTTTGATGAGTGGCGCTATTTAGATCATGGTGAACCTGGACAGGACTGCAGCAAGCGTCCTATTAACCCAGACTTTGTTCTTAATCAGCCACGCTATAAAGGCGCTGGGATTTTGTTGGCACGCAAAAACTTTGGCTGCGGCAGTTCTCGTGAGCATGCTCCTTGGGCCTTGGATCAATTTGGCTTTAGAGCGGTGATTGCACCTAGCTTTGCCGACATCTTCTACAACAACTGCTTCAAAAACGGTGTTTTGCCGATCGTTTTGACTGAATTGCAGGTTGACCATCTTTTTAATGAAACCCAAGCTTTTAACGGTTATCAGTTAACAATTGATTTAGATGCTCAGCAGGTAGTTACCCCTGATGGCAACGGTTACAGCTTTGAAGTGGCTCCCTTTAGGAAGTATTGCCTGCTCAACGGCTTAGACGATATTGGCTTAACTCTGCAACATGCAGATAAAATCAAGGCTTATGAAGCCGAGCGCATTCTCAAAATGCCTTGGCTTGCTACACAATTGCCGTAATTTCGTTGATTTAAAGGCCTTTCATGAAAATTGCAGTCCTACCGGGCGATGGTATCGGCCCGGAAATCGTTGCTCAAGCCGTTCGAGTGCTCAAAGCGCTTGGACCTCAGTTCGACTTAGAAGAAGCGCCCGTAGGCGGAGCTGCTTATGACGTCGCTAGACATCCTTTGCCACCAGCCACCTTAAAGCTCGCTAAAAAAGCAGATGCTATTTTGTTTGGTGCAGTAGGCGATTGGAAATACGACACGCTCGCACGTGAACTGCGTCCTGAACAAGCCATCTTAGGTTTACGTAAGCATCTTGAGTTGTTTGCTAACTTTAGGCCTGCTATTTGCTATCCAGAACTTACTGCTGCATCCAGCCTTAAGCCAGAAATTATTGGTGGCTTGGATATTCTGATTGTTCGTGAACTCAATGGTGACATCTATTTTGGTCAGCCACGCGGTATTCGTACTTCCGAGTTGCCATTATTCAAAGGTGCGCGTGAAGGTTTTGACACTATGCACTACAGCGAGCCTGAAGTAGAGCGCATTGGTCACGTTGCTTTTGAGGCTGCACGTAAGCGCGGTAAAAAAGTCTGTAGCGTTGATAAGGCAAACGTTCTGGAGACTTCACAGCTCTGGCGTGAAGTGATGATTCGAGTTTCTAAAGAGTATCCGGATGTCGAGTTGTCTCACATGTATGTGGATAACGCTGCAATGCAGTTGGTTAAAGCGCCTAAGGCGTTTGACGTAGTGGTCACAGGCAACTTGTTTGGTGACATCTTGTCTGATGAAGCTGCAATGTTGACAGGCTCTATTGGTATGTTGCCATCCGCATCATTAGATAAGAACAATAAAGGTCTGTACGAGCCAAGTCATGGCTCAGCTCCCGATATTGCTGGCAAAGGTATTGCTAATCCATTGGCAACGATTTTGTCGGCCGCAATGATGCTGCGTTATTCATTGGGTATGCCTGCGCAAGCGGATCGTATTGAAAAGGCGGTACAGAAGGTACTGGCGCAAGGATTGCGTACGGCCGATATCTATACCGAAGGTACGAAAAAAGTATCAACGGTTGAAATGGGTGATGCAGTAGTTGCAGCACTTGTGTAAGAAATTAAAAAGAATCAAAGAAATTAAACAGAAGCAAACAAAAGCAAAACAATCACATTTACTAGATAGTTAAAGATCATGGCAAATTCAAAGACACCTTTGGTTGGTTTAGTTGGCTGGCGCGGTATGGTTGGCAGCGTTCTCATGGAGAGAATGTTGGCAGAGAAAGACTTCGACTTTATCGAGCCCATTTTCTTTAGTACTAGTCAAGCAGGTGGAGAAGTCCCGCTCTTGAACGGTCAAAAAGTAACTAAGAGTGAAAGCATTTTGCAGGACGCCAATGATATTAAGGCGCTCTCACGCTGCGACATTATTCTCACTTGCCAAGGTGGCGATTACACGAATGATATTTTTCCTAAGCTGCGTGCAGCTGGGTGGAATGGCCATTGGATTGATGCCGCCAGTGCATTGCGCATGAAAGATGACGCAGTATTGATTCTCGATCCGGTTAATCGTCCGGTGATCGACAAAGCTTTGGCTGCAGGTGGCAAGAACTGGATTGGCAGTAATTGCACTGTGAGCTTGATGATGATGGCTATGGGTGGCTTAGTAAAGGCTGATATGGTTGAGTGGATCAGTGCGATGACTTACCAGGCGGCTTCAGGTGCTGGTGCACAGAATATGCGCGAGTTGCTTTTGCAAATGGGTGCATTGCATGACAGCGTGGCAACTGAATTAGCTGATCCTTCATCATGGATTTTGGATATTGATCGCAAAGTGACTGAGACATTGCGCTCTGCCGATTTTCCGAAAAAGAATTTCCGCAACACAGCGTTAGCAGGCAGCTTGATTCCTTGGATTGATGTGCCGGTTGAGAACGGTCAGACTAAAGAGGAGTGGAAGGGTGGAGCTGAGTTCAACAAGATCTTGGGTCGTCCGGCATTTCGTACTCCTGGCAGCATTCCGGTAGATGGTTTATGTGTGCGCGTAGGTGCGATGCGCTGCCATTCACAAGGCTTAACTGTTAAGTTGAAAAAAGACATTCCCCTTAAAGAGATCGAGGCGATTTTGGCCGCAGATAATCAGTGGGTCAAAGTGGTTCCAAATGATCGTGAGACTACTGAGCGTGATTTATCTCCCGCTGCGGTAAGTGGCACATTGACTGTGCCGATTGGCCGCTTGCATAAGATGGCGATGGGCCCAGAATATTTAGGTGCTTTCACAGTTGGCGACCAACTCTTGTGGGGTGCTGCTGAGCCATTGCGCCGCATGCTGCGCATCTTGCTTGAGAAGTAATTCAACTTTTATGTCTCGCATTAGCCAGCTAAGCTTATTAAAGCTCCTGAGCGTTGTTTTGCTTGGCTGGTCAACTATCGCTGGAGCGATTACTTTAGGCGCTCCTCAGCTGCAGTCCCGTCCCGGAGAACCTCTACGCGTTGAGATCCCGATTCGAGTCGGTGCCGATGAGCGTAGTGATTTATCCAGTCTTAATGTGGCAATCCCAAATAAAGCAGCTTACGAGCGCTTAGGTATTTCTCAAAAGATTCTCGATCTCAATCCTCAAGCGATGGTTTATCGCAATCGCCAAGAGCAACTCATGGTGTTGGTCGAGACGGTGAATTCTGTCCCAATGACCGATGATCCATTTATAGATATTCTGGTGAATCTTCATTGGTCGAGTGGAAGTCTTACTAAGACATTTACATTGCTATTGGGCGATGTGCAAAAAATCACTGTAAAGCCTGGTCAAAGCTTATCTGAGATTGCCGCCATTATTGCTCCGCAGCTAGAGGGGGCGACCTTAGATCAAACCATGATGGCTTTATATAAAGCTAATCCTGATGCGTTTGCAAGCGGCAGTATTAATCGTCTGGCTGCTGGCGCTGAATTAACAAAACCAAGTCAGGCGCTCCTACGCTCCATTAGCCCTGCAGAAGCAAATCAGTTTGTTGCAGATGCGAATGAACAATGGCGCCAAGATCATGGTGATAAGGATGGAGCTACAGGACCCTCTAAATCCGCCAACGCTAAATCTACCGAAGCTTCGCCTAAGGATCTCCTAAAGATTGGTTCGAGCGCTGAAGGCAATGATCAAGAGCGACGCTATACAGAAGAGTTGGTGGCTCAAGAAAAAATGCTGGAGCAAACAAAAGCTCGCGTTGCTGAGTTAGAAAAGAATATTGCTGATCTACAAAAGCTTTTAGATAAATCCAAAGAGAAAAAAGCGGTAGATAACAACTTTGGCCTAGGTGGCTTTGGGCCAGCGATCCTTGCTCTCACCTTGATTGCTTTGACTGGTGTATTGCTCTGGGGATTGGCTCGCAATGCTCGACGCTCAGAGATGCCAAGCTTTCACGCGGATACCCATCAAGCTCCCAAAGATGAAAAGACTGCACCTGGATCTCCTTTTGAAATGCCGGCACGTGCCAAGGCATTATTCGAAGGAATTGACCTCGATCTTACAAAGCCTGTAAAAGAAGTTCTCGCAACCACAACTGCTCCGGTATCAAACCCCCTGGCAGATACCTTGCGAGTGAAATTGAATTTAGCGCGCGCTTACATCACGATTGAAGATTTTTCTGCAGCTAAAAAGTCAATTGAAGAAGTATTGCGTGTAAGTAATTCTGTTGATCCAGCAATTACCATTGAAGCGCAGGGCTTGCTGGCAGAGATTTCGCATCGCAATACCTAGATCATGCGCATAGCTCTTGGTCTTCAGTACGATGGTAGTCCTTATTCCGGCTGGCAAACCCAGGTCAATCACAACACAGTACAAGATGAATTAGAAAAAGCGATTTCTGCTTTTGTTGGCGAGCAATCTATCGCGCAATGCCCCATCCATACCATTACAGCTGGCAGAACCGATACTGGAGTTCATGCGTTAGGGCAGGTAGTGCACTTTGATACTAATGTAGAGCGCGAAGATTTTTCATGGGTAAGGGGGGTAAATACATTCCTGCCTACCTCGATTGTCATTAATTGGGCAAAGACAGTTTCAGATGAGTTCAGTGCGCGTTTTTCTGCATATGAGCGTGAATATATTTACGCCTTACAAGCAGGCCCTTGTCGCTCCCCGATGTCGCATTCACGTGCAGGTTATTTAATGCTGCCGCCAAATCAATGGCTTGATGTTGAGTCCATGAAAAAATCAGCCGAGTATTTAATTGGCAAACATGATTTCAGTTCATTCAGATCATCTGAGTGTCAGAGCAAAACCCCTGTAAAAACCATTTACTCCATTGAGATTATTTCTGAGCAACCATGGCTGTATTTTCGGATTCGAGGCAATGCTTTTTTGCATCACATGATTCGCAATGTGGTCGGTTGCTTTTTGCAGATCGGCCAAGGTAGACAAAAGCCAGAATGGATGGCGGAAGTCTTGTCAGCCAAGAATAGGAAAATTGCTGCGCCCACCTTTATGGCTGATGGCTTGTATTTAGCCAAGATTACTTACCCAGATGAATTTGCTATCCCACAACCTTGGCTGGAAAACTCCTGGCTGCCAGCCCGGGTCATCGGGAAGCAAAAGCAAGAAGAAAGCCAAGAACAACAGAAAGAGCAAAAGAAATAATAGGCCCCAGGCCTTATCATTCATTTATGGGCTTATTAACATACTCTTCTGGCCGAACTAGGGTCAAAATCTGTGGTTTAAAGACTGCAGCAGATGTGGATTTTGCTGTTTCTGCAGGGGTGGACGCGGTTGGCTTTGTCTTTTACCCACCAAGCGTGCGTGCTGTAAGCCCTAATATCGCTGCCCAGCTCATTTCCAGGCTTCCAGCAGGGGTAGATGCCGTTGGGCTGGTCGTTAACCCTACAGATGAGGAATTTGCCGCTATTCGAGCTGCCGCTTCAATCACTTTATGGCAATTTCATGGTGATGAGACCCCGGAGCGTTGTGCAGAGCTCGCTGCAGGGGAGCCTTGGATGAAAGCTGCCCGTGTAGGTGATGACTTCGCTTTCGATGATTTTTCCCTACAATATGGGGATGCAAACGCTTTTCTGCTGGATGCCCTCGTCGAGGGATACGGTGGTGGGGGCGTTCCTTTTGATTGGCAAGGGATTCCACAGACATGGGTAAGCGAAAACGCGCCTCGGGTCGTTTTGAGTGGTGGATTGAACACGCACAACGTGGGCGAGGCGATCGCTCGTCTGCATCCTTGCGCGGTTGACGTCAGTAGTGGCGTAGAAAGCAGCAGGGGTGTTAAAGACCCTGCGCTCATGACTGAGTTTGTAAAAGCAGTGCGCGCAGCAGATGCCAAAGCATCATCCCAATAATTTGCTGTAAATAAATCAAAAGAGGTAGCTATGTACGACAAGCCAGATGCACGAGGACACTTCGGTCCATACGGTGGCGTGTTTGTTTCTGAGACATTGATGTTTGCCTTAGATGAACTCAAAGAAGCATATGCAAAATATCAATTCGATCCAGAATTCATTGAAGAGTTTCATTACGAGCTGAAACACTTTGTAGGCAGACCTTCGCCGGTGTATCACGCTAAGCGTTGGAGCGAAATGCTAGGTGGTGCGCAGATCTACCTCAAGCGTGAAGATTTAAATCACACTGGCGCACACAAAATTAATAACGTCATTGGCCAAGCAATGTTGGCTAAACGCATGGGCAAGCCCCGCATCATTGCTGAAACAGGCGCTGGTCAACATGGTGTTGCTACAGCAACTATCTGTGCCCGTTTTGGCTTGGATTGCACGGTATATCAAGGATCTGTTGATGTGGCTCGTCAGGCACAAAATGTATTTCGCATGAAATTACTTGGTGCCAAAGTAGTTCCAGTCGAGTCTGGCACTAAGACTTTAAAAGATGCGCTGAACGAAGCAATGCGCGATTGGGTTACTAACGTAGACAACACTTTCTACATCATTGGTACTGTTGCCGGCCCTCATCCTTACCCAATGATGGTGAGAGATTTCCAAAGCGTGATTGGTGAAGAGTGCAAGGTACAGATGCCAGAGATGACTGGTCGTCAACCAGACTATGTTTTAGCTTGCGTTGGCGGTGGTTCAAATGCCATGGGTATTTTTTATCCGTATATTGATTTTCCAGAAGTGAAGCTCGTTGGTGTTGAGGCTGCAGGACATGGTTTGGGAAGTGGTTTGCATTCGGCAGCACTTTGCGTTGGTACGCCCGGCGTGTTGCATGGCAACCGTACTTATTTATTGCAAGACAAGAATGGCCAAATTTCTGAGACACATTCGGTTTCTGCTGGCATGGACTACCCAGGAGTTGGGCCTGAGCATGCTTGGTTGAAAGATTCTGGTCGTGCAGATTATGTGGCGATTACGGATGAAGAGGCGCTTCAAGCATTTCATGATTGCTGTCAGATTGAAGGCATCATTCCAGCCCTAGAGTCCTCGCATGCGATTGCCTATGCCTGTAAGTTGGCCAAGACTTTGCCAAAAGACAAGACGATCTTGGTAAACCTCTCGGGTCGTGGTGATAAAGATATGCATACCGTTGCACAGGCAACAGGATCAGAAGGTTAAGAATTAGATATGTCGAAAATAACTACGCTCTTTAAGGAGCTAAAAGCAACAGGCAAAAAAGGATTGATTCCTTTTATTACTGCTGGAGATCCAGATCCTAAGCAAACCGTTGAATTGATGCATGCTTTAGTGCGTGGCGGCTCAAGCGTGATTGAATTAGGCGTGCCATTTTCAGATCCAATGGCTGATGGTCCAGTGATCCAGAGATCATCGGAGCGCGCATTGACTCAAGGCGTCACTTTGCGCGGTTGTTTAGAGATGGTGAAAGAGTTTCGTAAGAGCGACGTCAATACACCGGTTGTTCTGATGGGCTATGCAAACCCAGTTGAACAAATGGGGGCGGAGCATTTTGCAGCGGAAGCGAAGGTTGCTGGCGTTGATGGTGTTCTCGTGGTCGATTACCCACCAGAAGAGTGTGTCGACTTTGCAGCTCGTATGCGCGCTGCTGGTATTGACCCGATTTTCTTGTTAGCGCCGACTTCATCACATGAGCGCATTAAAGAAGCAGCCAAAATTGCTTCTGGTTATCTATATTACGTCTCTATGAGAGGGGTTACTGGTTCTTCTAATCTCAATACTCAGGATGTGGCCAGCATCATCCCGAAAATTCGTGAAGAGACCGACATTCCTATCGCTGTTGGCTTTGGAATCAGCGATGCAGCTAGCGCCAAGGCGGTATCGGTGAGTGCTGATGCCGTTGTGATTGGTAGCCGAATTATTCGTCTTTTAGAAGATGCACCCCCTGGGCAGGCAGTACAATCACTGGAAACCTTCATTCGTGAGATTCGCGACGCATTGGATAGTTAGAAACTAATGAGCTGGATAGATAAATTACTCCCACCCCAAATTCAACACACTGATCCTGCAAATCGCAAGTCAGTACCTGAGGGATTGTGGGTCAAGTGCCCCAGTTGTGAAACTGTTCTATACAGCACTGACATTGAAGCAAATTTATCTGTATGTCCAAAATGCAGTCATCACATGCGTATCGGAGCACGTCTGCGCTTAGACAGCTTGTTAGATGAAAAAGGTCGCTACGAAATCGGTGCCGATATCTATCCAATAGATCCTCTCAAATTTAAAGACTCTAAAAAATATACAGATCGCATTAAAGAAGCGAACGATGCTTCTGGTGAGTCTGAAGCCTTGATTGTGATGGTTGGCAAAATTGAAGCCATTCCTGTAGTGGCCGCTTGTTTTGAATTCCAATATATGGGTGGCTCTATGGGCTCTGTAGTGGGCGAGCGTTTTGCCCGCGGTGTTCAGGAAGCAATTCATAAGAAGTGCGCTTTCATCTGCGTCACAGCTACTGGCGGTGCTCGTATGCAAGAAAGTTTGCTATCCCTTTTTCAGATGGCCAAAACCAACTCGATGTTGACCTTGTTGGCTAAAAAAGGTTTGCCATACATCAGCGTTCTCACTGACCCAACAATGGGCGGTATTTCTGCTAGCTTTGCATTTATGGGTGATGTAGTGATGGCTGAGCCAAAAGCCTTAATTGGTTTTGCAGGTCCTCGCGTGATTGAGCAAACTGTTCGCGAGAAATTGCCAGAGGGATTCCAAAGATCTGAGTTCTTGATGCAAAAGGGCGGCATTGACATGATTGTGGATCGTCGTCAGATGCGTAGTGAAATTGCCCATCTACTTGCTTTGTTACAGAAGCTTCCTGAGCCTGCAATAGCGGGTAGCGCAGTCGTTTAAGCGCTTGAGCTCAGCCCACCAATCCCCCTCATTATTTACCAGCCTAGAGGCTTGGCTTAGCCACCTCGAAACTGCTCACCCTGTCGGTATCGATATGGGGCTTGAGCGCATCAATCGCGTGAAGGCGGCATTAGATCTACATTTTGATTGTCCAGTGATTACTGTTGCTGGTACGAACGGTAAGGGATCTACCTGCGCTTTTCTGGAGAGTATTCTCTTAGCGTCTGGTTACCGCGTTGGTTGTCACACCTCTCCACACCTTCTTAAGTTTAATGAGCGCGCTCGTATCAATGGCCAGGATGTAAATGACAACATCCTGTTAGAACATTTCGCTGCCGTAGAAAATGCTCGTGTAAGTTTGGTGGATGCACCGACCTTAACCTACTTTGAGTTCACCACCTTAGCCATCATGCATTTGTTTTCTAAATCGAATCTAGATGCAGTTGTACTAGAGGTTGGTATGGGTGGTCGATTAGATGCTGTCAACATCGTGGACGCAGACTGTGCCATCGTGACTAGCATCGATATCGATCATGCAGAGTTTTTGGGTGGGACACGCGAGGCGATTGGCTTAGAGAAGGCGGGTATTTTCCGTCCAGGACATATTGCCGTTTGCGGTGATCCTGTGCCACCACAATCACTGATTGAGCATGCTGAAAAACTCGGCTGCGATCTCTGGTTGCAAGGGCGTGATTACAACTTTCAAGGTGATAAGCAGCAATGGGGTTGGGCAGGGCGCAAAAAACGCTTTAGTGGGCTTGGATATCCAGCACTGCGCGGTGCTAATCAGATTCTGAATGCGTCTGCTGTTATTGCTGCCTTAATGGCTTTGCACCAGCGTCTACCAGTCAGCGCTCAAGATATTCGCAATGGCTTTGCTTTGGTGGAGTTGCCAGGCCGTTTCCAGGTCTTGCCTGGTCAGCCTACTGTTGTTCTGGATGTTGCCCACAATCCCCATGCCGCTGCTACTTTGGCTCAAGGGCTCGATAAGATGGGTTATCACCCTTATACCTATGCCATTTTTGGAGCTATGGCCGACAAGGACATCGAGGGGGTGATTAAACCCCTCTTAAACATTGTGGATTTCTGGTTTTGCACAGATTTACCGACTCCCAGGGCTGCCAGCGCTAAGGTCTTGGCCGAGAAGCTTGAAGCTATGGGCGTAAAGCCTAAAAATGGGACGGATGGGGGTATTGAATGCTTCTCAGAACCCGCTTTAGCGTATCAAAAAGCGCTATCTTTAGCGGGTGAGGGTGATAGAATTGTTATCTTCGGATCCTTCTTTACCGTTGCAGGCGTAATGACTTACCGAAACAACCAGGCCCACTGATCCATGATTCGTTTACCAAGCTTTTTTAAGCGAAAAACCCAGTCTGATGACCTTGAATTAGGTTCAAGGGGTGGTCGCACTGCCAAAAGAGCGGCCCCGCGAAGTTTTCAGCGCGCAGCAGAAGCCGAAGAACTTGCCCTCACAGAAGATCCAGAACAACAACGAGCGCGTCACCGCCTTATCGGTGCAGCCGTTTTGGTGTTGATTGCAGTTGTTGGCTTACCCCGTATTTTGGATAACAAACCAAAGTTATCGCCTAACGATATTGCCGTCAACATTGTGACGAGCTTGCCAATTCCAGGAACTGAAGCAAAACCTGATGAGAAACCTAAGGCTGAAGTTGTTGCAGAGCCAGCAAAAGAAGTTCCTAAGATTGCAGCTACTCCCGAAGTAAAGCCAGAGGCAAAAGCAGACGCTAAGGCGGAAACTAAGCCAACAGTACCTGCAGTAAATAAATCCGGAACATTGGGATTGGCGGCGGGCGAAGAGGTGGTTGCTACTGCAAGTACCAAGACCGAGACAAAACCTAAAGCGGATGATGTAAGCAAACCTGCAGCCTCAAATGGATCAGGTAAGTACGTTATTCAGATAGGTGCTTTTGCTTCTGAAGACAGAGCTAAAGGTTGGATTGCAAAGCTCAAAGATCAAAAGATTCCAAACTACGTCTTAAATAAGACTGGTGCTGATGGTGCAAAGTTGTATGTATTACGTGCAGGTCCATACACCGATAAAGACACCGCAGAAGCGGCGGAAAAGAAAATTAAGGCGATGGGTCTTTCACCAAGACTCGTCGAAACCGGTAAGCAGTAATGGAGTTTTTATCCACCCTCAAGCTAACATCGGTGGATTACTTCACCCTAGTTGTGCTCTTGGTTTCTGCTTTAGTCGGTATCTCGCGCGGCTTGTTTAAGGAAGTGCTTGCTTTGGCCTCTTGGTTCGCAGCAGCATGGGTTGCTTATCACTACAGCAATTACCTTTCAGTCGAGTGGTTGTCGACATTTCATCTGGATGAGTTACTCAGTCTAGGTTTGAGCTTCATCATTTTGTTTGTTTTAACCCTCGTCATCTGCGGTTTATTTGGTGGGGTGGTGCAAAAAATTATTTTGTCAGTTGGTCTTAGTTTGACTGACCGTTTCTTGGGTTTGGTATTCGGTGTGATTCGTGGTGGCTTGATTGTTGTGGTCCTTGCTACCTTAGCTGCACTCACCCCTATCCCAGAAAGTATGGCCTGGAAAAATGCTATTACCAGACCAGCAATTGATATGGCAACCGGTTTAATTAAAGGCTGGTTGCCAAGCGACTGGGCTAAGCAATTGGGTGATGCTATGCCTAAGGTTACCCCTACCATTACTCCTAAAATAACAATAGGAATCTAGAAATATGTGCGGCGTCGTCGGAACTGTTTCTCACTCACCAGTAAATCAACTTCTCTATGATGCTTTGTTGCTTTTGCAACATCGTGGTCAGGATGCGGCAGGCATTGCAACGATGAATGGTAATTCGTTCACGATGCATAAAGCCAATGGCCTAGTTAGAGACGTCTTTAGAACTCGCAATATGCGTAGCTTGGTTGGTAGCGCTGGTATTGGCCAAGTGCGCTATCCAACTGCAGGCTCTGCAAGCAGCGAAGAAGAGGCGCAACCGTTTTATGTCAGCGCACCTTACGGCATTATCTTGGCGCATAACGGTAACCTGACCAACGCACCAAGTCTGCGTGTTGAAATGGCCTATCGTGATCGTCGCCATATTAATACCAGCTCAGACACTGAAGTATTACTCAACGTTTTGGCTGACGAGCTTCAAAAAGAAACCAATAGCGCAGCTCTTGATGAGGGTGCGATGTTTAATGCTGTTACTGGCGTAACCAATCGGGTTAAAGGTTCTTATGCGGTAGTTTCTTTGATTGCAGGTTATGGCTTATTGGCCTTCCGTGACCAGTACGGCATCCGTCCTCTTTGTATTGGACGTATCGATACGCCTCAAGGCCCTGAATGGATGATTGCGTCTGAGTCTGTAGCGCTTGAAGGTCTCGGATTTACATTCGTGCGCGATGTGAACCCAGGTGAGGTAATCTATATTGACTTGGATGGTAATTTCTATTCACGTCAATGTGTGCCTAATGCAGTATTAACGCCTTGTATTTTTGAATATGTTTACATGGCAAGACCAGATTCCACAATTGATGGTGTCACTGTCTACAACGTTCGTATGCGGATGGGCGATTATTTGGCTGAAAAGATCCGCAAGGAGACTGATGTTTCTGAGATCGATGTAGTAATGCCAATTCCAGACTCAAGCCGTCCGGCAGCAATGCAGGTGGCAAAGAAGTTAGGCGTTGATTACCGCGAAGGTTTCTTTAAGAATCGTTACATCGGTCGCACCTTCATAATGCCAGGGCAGGCTGTGCGTAAGAAGTCTGTGCGCCAAAAACTCAATGCCATGCGTATTGAGTTTAAAGACAAGACCGTATTGATTGTGGATGACTCTATTGTTCGTGGCACCACCTCTTTTGAGATCGTGCAGATGGCACGCGAATCTGGTGCTAAGAAAGTGATTTTTGCTTCTGCTGCGCCGCCAGTTCGCTTCCCGAATGTCTACGGTATAGACATGCCAACGCGTAGTGAATTGGTTGCCTATGGTCGTACCGATGAAGAAATCAACAAGATGATTGGTGCCGATCAGTTGATCTATCAAAGTATTGAAGATATGAAGCAGGCAGTCAGAGACGTAAACCCTGACATTAAGAACTTTGAGGCTTCTTGCTTTGATGGCTTCTATATCACCGGTGATATCACCGAGTCATATCTCGATGCCCTGGAGGCTGCCAGAAATACCTCAGCCGCTAAAGCAGATCGCCAAAAGGATTCGAGCGACTTCGCTCGTTCACAGCTCCACCTGCATTTGGCTACCGAAGACTAAAAAGCGACAGGAATTTGCCTCACCCGAGGCAAATTCACATTTCGGTGTCAAAATAGCAGGATGAAGAGCAAAACTACTCGCAAAAAACCGGATTTTTCTAAGCTAGCGCTTGAGACCTTGGCTGTCCGCGCCGGCACTCGTCGCACAGCTGAGTATCAAGAGCATTCAGAGGCGATGTTCTTAACTTCCAGCTTCTGCTTTGATAGTGCAGAGCTGGCTGCAGATGGCTTTGCTCATGCTGATCAAGGCTTTATCTATTCACGCTTTACCAATCCTACTGTAAGCATGTTCCAAGATCGCTTGGCTGCCTTAGAGGGCGGTGAGGCTTGTATCGCAACTGCTTCTGGAATGTCTGCGATTCTCACAATGGCAATGGCGCATTTACAAGCAGGCGATCACGTTATTTGTTCGCGTTCGGTATTTGGGGCAACGATTCAGTTGTTCACTAATATCTTGGGACGTTTTGGAATCACAACAACGTATGCAGATTTGGCAGATACCAAGTCATGGAAGGCTGCTGTTCAGCCAAATACTAAGCTGTTCTATTTAGAGACACCTTCGAATCCTTTAACTGAGATTGCAGATATCAAAGCGATTTCAAAGATTGCAAAGAAGGCAGGTGCCTTATTTGCAGTTGATAACTGTTTCTGCACACCGGCACTACAAAAACCATTGGCGCTTGGTGCTGATGTTGTTATTCATTCGGCCACTAAGTACTTAGATGGACAGGGCAGAATGGTTGGTGGAGCAATTGTTGGTAGCAATGATTTCATCATGGGCAAAGTATTCCCATATGTACGTACCGCAGGACCAACACTCTCTGCATTTAATGCTTGGGTATTCTTAAAAGGCTTAGAGACTCTAGAGCTTCGCATGAAGCAGCAGAGTCAAAATGCACTTGACTTAGCCCAGTGGTTAGAAAAGCAATCAGGAGTGGAGCGCGTTTATCATCCAGGCCTGAAATCACATCCCCAACATACGTTGGCAATGCGTCAGCAAAAAGCAGGCGGTGCGATTGTCTCTTTCACCTTAAAGGGTGGCAAGAGGGCTGCGTTCAAGCTCATTAATCAGACTAAGCTTTGTTCGATTACAGCAAACCTGGGCGATACCCGCACAACGATTACGCATCCTGCAACAACAACACATTGCCGCGTGACGCCTGAAGCTCGTAAAGCTGCTGGCATTACCGATGGCTTGGTGCGTATTGCAGTTGGACTTGAAAACATCAACGACTTAAAGAATGATCTTGTTGGTGGACTCAAAAAATAATCAAGTTCATCAGGATAGGTCAATGAGTTTCGCGGATGCCACCCAGTTCTGGAACGAACGCTTCGACAAGGAAGAGTTCATCTTTGGCAAAGAGCCAAATGAATATCTCGTTGAAAAGACGCATCAATACTTAAAACCCAAAGACAAGGTCCTGTGTATTGCTGATGGTGAGGGGCGCAATGGCGTGTGGCTGGCTAAGCAAGGCATGCAAGTCGTTGGATTTGATGCTTCGGATATCGCTCTGGCCAAGGCAAAGCAGTTTGCCAAAGACAATCAAGTAGAGGTTGATTACTCTTTCTCGGATACAGATAGCTATGCTTGGCAAGCAAATACATATGACGCTGTCATTGGCATCTTTATTCAGTTTGCTGATCCAGCAATGCGCGCCAGAATCTTTGAACAGACTTATAAAACATTAAAGTCGGGCGGCCTCTTTATTCTGCAGGGCTACACACCCAAACAACTTCAATATAAAACTGGTGGGCCATCGCTCGTTGAACATCTCTATACAGAAGAGTTGATCAGAGATCTTGTCAAAGACTTTGAAGTGCTTGAGCTCGTTATTTACGAGAAAGAACTCTCTGAGGGTCCAAGACATACCGGTATGTCTGCGATATTGGGACTCGTTGCTAGAAAGTAATTGATTTCTTATTTTGTAAAGCGACGAGGATCATTGATTGGGCGCAATGGCATGATGTGAATCTTGCTGCCATCAATTTCAAGATTTGTATTTTTGCCCACATCCAAGCAAAGTCGTTTAACCTCTGCAACCGAGGCCTCCCAAGTAATCGCATGCCCACCATCAAGCGTACGCAGCTGAATTACAGCTATCTGACCTAAGGCGCTTATTTGTTCAACAGTCACTGCGATAGTGCCTGTGCTGGAGCTGAGGTGCAGGCTTAACCCTTGCGCTGGAATAACCCAAGCAACAGGAGTATTTGGTGGGATCTTGCCTTTATCAGCTACATCAAAGATGCGTTGACTGCCATCCCAGCTTAACTTTCCTGCAGTAAAGACGCCTTCAAACTTATTGCTAATGCCGACCAGTTCTGCAACCCGTGAGTTTCTCGGCCTATCGAATAATACTTGTGGAGGAGCAGTCTGAAGTCCTACGCCTTGATCTATTACGGTGATACGATCAGCCAATAAATCCGCCTCTCGTAAATCATGAGTAACCAACAGGATGGGTATATTTAAATCTTTGCGAAGATCAGCCAAGGTCTTATAAAGGCTTTGGCGAGTAGGTGCATCAATTGCAGAGAAGGGCTCATCAAGCAATAGTATTTTTGGTGATCGCGCCAACGCTCTGGCAAGGGCAACTCGTTGTTGTTGTCCGCCGGAAAGTTGGTTTGGCATACGGTTGGCTAACTCTCCAATGCCCATGCGATTTAACCATTGCTGTGCTTTAGTCTTACGCTCCGTAACTAATGGTTCTGAGTTGTATAGCGGTATGCATACATTCTCAAGGGCAGTTAAGTGCGGAAAGAGTGCATATTGTTGAAATAGGAATCCGCATGAGCGTTCTGCCGACCCCAAAGCGGTGGTGATGCCACTTACTTCATTCGCTTCGAACCACAATTGGCCATCACACTCAATTTTTCCAATCTCGGCATTATTTAAGCCGGCAATAGTACGCAAAGTAGTTGTCTTACCGCTCCCAGAGGGGCCCACCAAGGCATGCAACTCCCCAGGAATACATTCAATATTGAGTTGTAATGGATTTGGAGATACTTGGGAGAGTCTGACTTTGAGCATTAGCCTCTCCACTTTTTAGAGTGCGCCGGATTGCGCCCAAATATGCCATAGGACAGTGCAATTGCAACCAATGATGTGCCTAGCAGGAAGAGCGATAGGGCGCCAGCTCCAGAGCTATCAAAACTTTGCACCTTGTCGTAGATCGAAATTGATACTGTTTTGGTTTCACCTGGAATGGCGCCACCAACCATCAGGATGACTCCAAACTCACCCAAGGTATGCGCAAAAGTCAGTACAGCAGCACTGGTAATTCCACGCCAAGCGAGCGGTAGCTCAATTAAGCGAAAGATTTGCCACTTAGAGAGACCACTTACTTGGGCTGCCTCAAGGATTTCAGGATTAATCGCCTCAAAGGCTCTTTGGATGGGTTGAATCGCAAAGGGCAAATTCACAATAAGAGAGGCGATCAGAATTCCGGCAAACGAAAACACCAATGGGATGCCAAAGAAGCTTTTTCCACCTAGGCCAACCAGAAGGTAGTAACCCAGAACGGTGGGGGGGAGCACTAGAGGCAAGGCCAAGACAGCCTCAATCCAGGACCGACCTTTACCCATGCTTTGAAGGGAATGTGCCACCAAGACTCCAAAAGGGAGTATCAGGACCAGCGTCCAAATGGCTAGCTTTAGCGAGAGGAATAGAGCCTCTAAATCAAACATCTATTGAGGTTGCCTTAAGGTGAATAATTACCCCCATTTTCACCTATCTTGGAGTAAATCAAACTATTGGCGATTCTGGTTTGCTACAGATTGAGCAATCCCCTTTAAAGTAGAGGTTTGTGGCAATTTTTAATGACCCAGAATGAGGGTTTTCAAAAGGATGGATATGAATCAGCAGCGTCGCGACTTATTGCAATATTCGACGGTATTTGGCCTTATGGCCTCTGCAGGCTTAATCACCTCCGCACAAGCGGAAGAGTGGAATAAGGCAGCGTTTGAGGGTAAGAGTCTTGAAGATGTATTTAAGGCTTTGGGAACCAGCACTCCAGATAAGTCAGGTGCAGTTGTTATTAATGCGCCTGATATTGCGGAAAACGGCGCAGTAGTTCCTGTCGGTATCACCACCAACTTAAAGGGGGCTCAGTTAGCAATCTTGGTTGAGAAAAATCCAAGCCCACTAGCCGCTCAATTTTTTATTCCTGCCGGCACGGAGCCAATGGTGACCACTCGAATTAAGATGGCCCAAACCTCAAATGTCTATGCATTAGTAAAGGCGGATGGAAAGTGGTTGATGGCAGTTAAGGAAATCAAAGTGACTCTAGGTGGATGCGGCGGCTAATAAGTTCCTCGCATAAATACAGAATCATTTAAATAGATAAAAAAAGTAAAGGAAATACGATGGGTGATCCAATGCGCATTCGGGCAGCCGAATCAAATGGAATTGTGGATGTCAAAATTTTGATGAAGCATGACATGGAATCCGGTCAACGCAAAGATGCTTCCGGCAAATTAATTCCAGCATGGTTTATTTCTACAGTATCGGTTAAGGCTCAGGGTAAAGAAGTCTTCTCCGCAGACTTTGGCTCAGCTATTTCTAAAGACCCGTTCTTGAACTTTAAGTACAAAGGCTCCAAGGGCGATAAATTGGTTGTGAGCTGGGTCGACACTAAGGGTGATAAACGTAGTGATGAAGCCACTGTTTCTTAAATAGATCATGAGAAAAAAACTAAGCCCTGTGTTTGGGTTGCTTCTAGCAGGTGGGGCATTCTTTTTTGCCTCAACCGGTTTTGCTCAATCAACTGCAGATGAAATTGCTAAATATCGTCAAATGATTGCTGATGGCAATCCTTCAGAGCTCTATGAGGATGCTGGCGCTGAATTATGGATGAAGCCTGCAGGGCCTAAAAATGCCACACTTGAAAAATGTAACCTAGGGCTTGGCCCCGGAGTTATAAAGGGCGCTGCAGCACAGTTGCCGAGATATTTTGCCGATACCAATAAAGTGCAAGATTTGGAGTCTCGTTTGATCACTTGCATGTCTACTTTGCAAGGTATTTCAGCACAAGAGATTGTGGACGCACCATTTCAAAAAGGTTTAAAGAAGGATATGGATGCGTTGGTTGCGTATGTTGTTACTGCATCCAAAGATCAAAAGATCAAAGTCAGTACGCAGCATCCAAAAGAAAAAGAAGCTTATGAATTAGGTAAGCGTGCTTTTTATTATGAGGGTGGTCCAATGGACTTCTCCTGTGCAACCTGCCATGGATCAAATGGCAAGAGAATTCGATTGCAAGATCTTCCTAATTTAACGACGCAAGCTGGTGCAGCCGCTGGATGGGGCTCTTGGCCTGCGTACCGCGTTTCTAGCGGTCAATTTTGGACTATGGGCTTACGCTTAAATGATTGTTACCGCCAGCAGCGCTTTCCATTCCCAATTTACGGCTCAGATCTATTAACAGCAGTATCAATGTACATGGCAGTTAATGCGAATGGTGGCACGATGCAAACTCCCGGCTTGAAACGTTAAGGCCAATGACTATGAAAATAAAATTACTGCTGTCAGCTACGTTTCTCACTACGCTCTCTTGTGCTGCCTTTGCCCAATCTGGTTTGGATGCAAAGTTCCAGAAAATGATTTCTGAAGGCTTTAGGGCTGAAGGTATTGCTGGTTTAGATCGGATCAAGCAAGATGAAACGCAAAAGTTTTGCTCTGATCCTAAGCTAGTAAACACAAAGCAGGGTGCTGCTAAGGCTATTGAAATCCAGAAGATGAATATGGCCTCAATTATTCAGCCTACCGATGGTAAATATATTGGAGATTGGAAGAATGGTGAGGCGATTGCCCAAAGTGGCCGCGGTGCAACCTGGAGTGATAAGCCGGATACCGTGAATGGTGGCGGATGTTATAACTGTCATGAGATCAATAAAAAAGAAATCTCTTACGGTAATTTGGGCCCAAGTCTTTGGAATTACGGTAAAGATCGCGGCTACTCCAAAGAGGTATTGGTTTATACCTGGAATCGCATTAACAATTCAAAAGCATATAACGCTTGCAGTAATATGCCGCGCTTTGGGCATTTCAAATTGTTAACGCAAGAGCAAATGCAAGATGTAATGGCCTTGCTCTTAGATCCTCAGTCTCCTGTTAATCAATAACAGGTCCTCATGTCACTCAATCGCCGGGAGTTTATACAGGCTTTAGCCATTGCCTCAGTTGGCGGTATGAGCCTGCAATCGGAATTGGCTTCTGCTCAAGCACAAGCAAGATCTTTTTATGATCTACCTCGCTTTGGTAATGTGCATTTATTGCATTTCACAGATTGCCATGCCCAACTTCTCCCGGTGTATTTTCGTGAGCCCAATGTCAATATTGGTGTGGGGCCACAAGCAGGAAAAACGCCACACCAAGTGGGCGATTATTTTTTAAAAGCCAATAAGATTGCATCTCATACGCGTGATGCTCATGCTTTTACTTATTTAGATTTCACGGCTGCAGCTCATCAATATGGCCAAATGGGTGGCTTTGCCCATCTCGCAACTCTGATTAAGCAGCTAAAAGCATCAAGGCCTGGTGCTTTGCTTCTAGATGGTGGAGACACTTGGCAGGGCTCAGGAACTGCGCTTTGGACGCAGGGTCAGGATATGGTGGATGCAGCACTTGAGCTTGGTGTAGATGTTATGACTGCTCACTGGGAGATGACTCTTGGCGAGAAGCGGGTGATGGAGATTGTGCAAAAGGATTTCCAAAATAAGATCTCTTTTATTGCACAAAATATCACAACCACTGATTTCGGCGATGAAGTTTTTGCTCCTTATGTGATGCGTGAGATGAATGGTGTGCCAGTGGGGATTATTGGTCAAGCCTTTCCCTATACGCCGGTTGCCAACCCAAGATACTTCACGCCAAATTGGACATTTGGAATACAAGAGCAAAATCTGCAAAAAACCATTGATCAAGTGCGCCGAAAGGGTGCTAAGGCAGTGGTATTGCTATCTCACAATGGCATGGATGTTGACCTTAAGCTGGCGTCAAGAGTGAGAGGTTTAGATGCAATCTTGGGCGGTCATACGCATGATGGAGTGCCAATTCCTATAAAGGTTAAAAATGCAGGTGGAGTCACTTTAGTCACCAATGCAGGATCGAACGGTAAATTTTTGGGCGTCCTTGATTTTGATGTCAAGGGTGGGAAGGTGGTTGATTTTCGCTATAAGTTGCTCCCCGTATTTTCAAGCTTGATTACGCCAGACCCCAAAATGAGTCAGCTGATTACGCAAATTCGTAAGCCATTCGAAGCGCGTCTTAATGAAAATCTGGCGATGACAGATGATCTTTTGTATCGTCGCGGTAATTTCAATGGCAGCTTTGATCAAGTTATTTTGGATGGCTTGATGGCGCAAAAGAATGCAGAAATTGCTTTCTCACCAGGCTTTAGGTGGGGAACATCTTTATTGCCGGGTCAGGCAATCACGATGGAACATTTGTTGGATCAGACCGCCATAACCTATCCATACACTACCGCCTCCAATATGACTGGTGAAACTATCAAGACTATCCTGGAGGATGTGGCCGATAACTTATTTAACCCCGATCCTTATTATCAGCAGGGCGGCGATATGGTTAGGGTTGGCGGATTGCAATACACCATTGATCCCAATGCCAGTATGGGTAAGCGCATCTCTGAAATGAGGCTTAATGGATCACTCATCGAGGCTGATAAAAATTATCGCGTTGCAGGGTGGGCCCCAGTGAGTGAGGAAGCTAAATTATCCAATTCAGAGCCAATCTGGGATTTAATGTCCAGACATTTAAAAGAAGCAAAGATCATTAAGCCCAAGAAATTAAATGAGCCAATTATCAAAGGGCTCGTTAAAAATGCCGGCATTGAATCTATTAAGTAATCTATCAGGTGATTTCTAACAACATGAACCAATCAAACTACTTTTCCAAGCTTTTAAAACAAGTATTGGTACTGAGCGCTATTGCATCTGTTGGTATATTTTTTTGTGAGCCAGCTTTTGCGCAAACTAAAGTGGTGTATCACATTGATGACGCTCAGGCTCAGGGCTTAAAAGGATTGCGTAATATTCGCAACCATCTTGATACTGCGCCTCAAACCAAGATTATTGTCGTTACCCATGCAGCAGGAGTAGATCTTCTAATGGAAGGTGCCAAAGATCAGAAAAATAACATTGAATATGGCCCATTGGTTTCCGCACTTAAATCCCGTGGGGTGGTATTTGAAGTTTGCGAAATTACCCTAAAGAATCGCAATCTTAATAAAAATCAATTCCTTTTAGATGCGGACTTCACGCCTTCTGGTGTGGTGAAGATTGCCGACCTGCAGTATCTAGACCATTACGCCTATATAAAGCCCTAATTCTCGCTAGCAGACACGTAAAATAGAAATATGGACATCGTAGACATCTCCTTTATTAGCCAAAAAGCACTGTGGGCAACCTTTGTTGTAACTTTGTTGCTCGGCGCAATCATGCAGCGAACGAGCTTTTGCACAATGGGTGCGATTGCTGATCTATATGTGATGTCAAACTTATCTAGATTGCGTCAGTGGTTTTTAGCTATTGGAATTGCAATCTTAGGCGTGATGCTCATGTCTTCATTTGGGTTAATAGATATCACCAAGTCTATCTACACCTCCAGCAAACTAATGTATCTCTCTATTTTGGTTGGCAGCACTCTGTTTGGTCTTGGTATGGTCCTAGCCTCAGGCTGCGGAAGTAAGACACTCATTCGCATTGGTGGAGGCAACCTTAAATCGTTAGTAGTATTTCTGGTCTTGGGTCTAGTTGCTTATATGACGCTGCGGGGATTCTTGGCGGTGATTCGTATTAATGCTTTAGATACATTTTTCATTACGCTAAATTCAAACCAAGATCTACCAAGCATTGTGAGCTCTTGGTTTGGTCAGAGTCGTGCAAGTGCGCATTTGTTGCTCGGGTTAATTATTGGTGGATCTTTTGTTCTTTTTGCGCTTGCCAATAAATCATTTTGGACAGCTAAAAATCTTCTAGCTGGCTTGGGGGTGGGCCTTGCAATCTGTGCGGTATGGTGGATTTCTGGTTACTTAGCGTTTGTTGCCGAGGACCCTAATACTTTAGAAGAGGTATTCGTAGCCACCAACTCAGGCAAGATAGAAAGCCTTTCATTTGTTGCCCCATATGCATACTCATTGGAGTGGCTCATGTTCTATAGCGATACCTCTAAAGTACTCACTATTGGTGTCGTTGCTGTGCTGGGCATGGTTTGTGGTTCAGCAATCGTTTCGTTGATAACAAAAACTTTTCGCTGGGAGAGTTTTTTGAATGCAGAAGATACTGCCAACCATTTAATTGGCGGAGCCTTAATGGGCTTTGGTGGTATCACTGCTTTGGGATGCACCATTGGGCAGGGTCTGAGCGGAATTTCAACACTAGCGCTTGGATCTTTTTTAGCAATTCCAGGATTCTTTCTGGGTGCTTACATAGGTTTGCGTTACTTACAAATGCGCCTTGCTCCTAATCCTTGCGCTTAAATAGACCGGATACAAGTTATGCAAATTGATTGGTTCTCGTTTACGCCCATTCCTTCTTTATTGGGGGGGATGATTCTTGGAGTTGCTGCGGCTCTCTACGTATTGCTTCACGGGCGCATTTTAGGTATCAGTGGAATTGTTGCTGGTTTATTACATCCCAAGCTGACTGATTCAGCATGGCGAGTCAGCTTGGTTTTGGGTCTAGTCTCCGCACCATTTCTTGCGGCATTGTTCTTTGGGATATTCCCAATTGTTGAAATTGAGTCTGATTGGATTGCCATTGTGATCGCCGGTCTTTTGGTTGGCTTTGGTGCTCACTACGGATCTGGTTGTACTAGCGGTCATGGCATCTGTGGGCTCTCGCGTTTATCGCCGCGATCTCTTGTTGCTACCCTCTCTTTTATGGGCGCAGGCTTTCTGACTGTTTTTATTCTTCGTCATTTGATCGGGGCCTAGGATGAAAAAACATTTTGGTCTTTTGAGTCAGTATGCTATCGGCGTTCTATTTGGTTGGGGCTTAATCATCTCGGGCATGAGTAATCCTCAGAAGGTGTTGGGATTTTTAGATTTAGCCGGTAACTGGGATCCTTCGTTGATGTTTGTGATGTTAGGTGCCGTTTTGGTAGGCCTTGGCGGCTTCTACGTAGTGAGTAAGAGAACAGAAGCTTTTTTTGGCGGCGCATTGCATATCCCAACGCGCAGAGATATCACGAAACCCCTGATTGTTGGCAGTCTTATTTTTGGTGCAGGCTGGGGAATTGCTGGTTTTTGTCCTGGTCCAGCATTGGTGGCCCTGGGTGCTGGTCACCTGAAAGCCTTAGTGTTTGTTGCTGCCATGCTTGTGGGTATGGAAATCTGCGAGCGTTTCTTCTCGGCTCATAAAAAGGTTTCCAGCCAAGTCTGATAGGCCTGATTTAGAATGACCCTATTACGAATTATTGAATGTAGAGGGTTTTTATGAGTCTTCCTATTTCTTGTCATAACGATCAGTTTGGCACTCTTGGTCAGATCGATCCAAGCCACTTGGCTGAAATTGCGGCAATGGGTTATAAAAGCGTGATCAATAACCGTCCTGATGGTGAGGGCGGGCCAGATCAACCAACTAGTGCAAGTATTCAGGCGGAAGCCGAAAAGTTGGGATTAAATTATGCCTATTTACCGGTCGTGCCTAGTGCTATGACTGTTGAACAAGTGAGAGAGATGGCGCGTTTGTTAAAGACAATGCCTGGCCCAGTTTTGGCATTCTGCCGTTCTGGCGCACGCTCAACTAACCTATATCAACTTGCGCTGCAAGTGGGTTAAGTTAAGAAAGCGTTCTTCAATCTATGCGCATCGCCATTCCAGAAGAAAGAAAACTGGTTCATGAAATGATCATGCCCATTCGTTGGGGTGATATGGATGCGTATGGACACGTGAACAATACTGTTTACTTTAGATATATGGAACAAGCGCGCTGCGAGTGGATTACTTCCATGGGTTACGACGTTGCTCCTGGCCGTGAATCTATGTTGATGCTCAATGGCTTTTGCAACTTCTATCAACAACTCACCTTCCCGGGTGATTTAATTCTCAAGACCTCTATTGGCGCAGTGGGAAGAACGAGCCTTGATCTCTATACCAGCATGGCATTGACTACTGCGCCGGAGGTTGAGGCTGCTATCGGTGGCGCAACCATGGTTTGGGTAGATCTCACCACCAATAAGTCTGCTCCTTGGCCGGAACATGTATTAGAAAAGTTGCGCTAGTCGATCGTGCAACCTAGTAATCCGCATATCCTAAGATCCGAACAATTTTTATCAGAGTTGGATCAGTTTGATTTGGTTATTGATGTCAGATCTCCAGCAGAATTTGCGCTGGATCATATTCCAGGGGCAGTTAACTATCCGGTTCTGAATAATGAGGAGCGCATCACAATTGGTACGCTCTACAAACAAGAGTCTCCTTTTGCCGCTAAAAAACTCGGCGCTGCATTAGTCTCAAGAAATATTGCTAACCACCTTGAAAATCATTTATTAGAAATGCCTCGCGAATGGCGGCCATTAATTTATTGTTGGCGTGGTGGCGAGAGAAGCAGTGCGTTTACCCACATCCTCAATCGGATTGGCTGGAAGGCGAAACAACTTGAAGGTGGTTATCAGGGTTTTAGAAGAACTGTCATTGATGGCCTAGATCAAATGGCTAGTCAGTTTTCATTTCAGGTGATTTGTGGAATGACGGGGAGCGGCAAAACGAGAGTCCTGCATGATATTGGCGCTCTCGGTGCTCAGATTCTGGACTTAGAGGGCTTGGCTGTGCACCGTGGCTCCGTATTGGGTAATGAGCCCAATATTGATCAACCGACCCAAAAAGGCTTTGAGACTGCTTTATGGAATGCCTTGCGTACGCTTGATCCGGCGAAGCCCGTTTATGTCGAGTCTGAAAGCAAAAAGGTAGGGGGCCTGCATGTGCCTGATGCCTTGATGGAAAAAATTCGTAATGGTGCTTGTATTGAATTGCGGTCGAGTACCCAAACTCGTGTCTCTTGGTTGATTCGTGAATACCATCACTTTTTAACGGATACCGACAATTTCAAACAGAAGTTAGCCTTGCTCACTACCCATTATGGAAAAGTACAAATCTCCAAATGGAATGAAGCCATTGATGCAGGTAATTTTCCAGAGCTGGTTGAGGAGTTGCTCGTAAAGCATTACGACCCCTCATATCAATCATCGATTGTGCGGAACTTTCCTCAATACAAGATCGAGAATTTTGTAAAGCTGCAGGATGATAGCGACGAGGCCTTTGCCAAAGCTGCAAAGGCCATCATCAGCAAGTCGGGCTCTTAGCTAAAAGCTTGAATACCAGTTTGCGCGCGACCAAGAATGAGGGCGTGGATATCGTGAGTGCCTTCGTAGGTATTCACAACTTCTAAGTTCAGCATGTGACGCACAACGCCATACTCATCAGAGATACCGTTACCGCCGTGCATATCGCGTGCCATACGTGCAATGTCTAAGGACTTGCCGCAAGAGTTACGCTTCATGATGGAGGTGATTTCAGGAGCGGCAATGCCTTCATCTTTCATGCGACCTAAACGCAAACAGCCTTGAAGGCCAAGAGTAATTTCAGTTTGCATATCAGCCAATTTCTTTTGAATCAATTGATTGGCGGCTAGTGGCTTGCCAAATTGTTTGCGATCCAAGGTGTACTGACGAGCGGCATACCAGCACCATTCAGCAGCGCCCAATGTGCCCCAAGCAATGCCGTAGCGGGCTGAGTTTAAGCAGGTGAAGGGGCCTTTGAGGCCTTCTACTTCGGGAAATTCATTTTCTGCTGGGACAAATACTTCATCCATCACGATTTCACCGGTGATAGAGGCACGTAGACCCATCTTGCCGCTAATTTTTGGCGCACTTAAGCCCTTCATGCCTTTTTCTAGGATGTAGCCGCGGATGATACCTTCATCATTTTTGGCCCAGACTACAAATACATCAGCAATCGGGGAATTGGAGATCCACATCTTGGAGCCCGTTAATGAAAATCCACCAGGAACTCTCTTAGCGCGGGTAATCATGCCACCAGCATCGGAACCATAGTTTGGTTCTGTTAAACCAAAGCAACCAATCCATTCGCCACTAGCTAATTTAGGAAGGTACTTTTGCTTTTGTGCTTCGCTACCAAATTCATTGATAGGCACCATGACCAAAGAGGATTGCACACTCATCATTGAGCGATAGCCAGAATCAACACGCTCAATCTCACGAGCAATTAAGCCGTAAGACACATAGTTCAAATTTGCACCACCATACTGCTCTGGGATGGTGATACCCAGGAGACCAAGTTCACCCATTTCGCGGAAGATGGCTGGGTCGGTTGTTTCATTGCGATAAGCATCATGAATGCGTGGCATGAGGCGTCCTTGAGCGTATTCAGCGGCTGCATCACGCACCATGCGCTCTTCTTCAGTTAGCTGGGTATCGAGAAGCAGGGGATCTGCCCAGTTAAAGCTTGCCTTACTTTTGCTCATTGCCTTGTCATCCTATATACGGTTTTATCGTTACTTTTGGCCTGCTTCCTGCGAATTTTCAGGAATGCAGATATTCTTGTTTGTATTATCCATTTTTCTGCACTTATGGACTCACCTAGACGTCATCGCTATTACGACCTCATTCTGGCTGCCTTTGTGGTCGTTTTGTTGTGCTCGAACTTTATTGGTGCTGGCAAGGCGGCGGTAGTGGATTTGCCGTACTTTGGGTCCGTCCCATTTGGCGCGGGAATCCTTTTTTTCCCAATCGCCTATTTTTTTGGCGATATCCTGACTGAGGTCTATGGCTACGCCTACGATCGTAGAGCGGTTTGGGCGGGTTTTGCTGCTCTTGCATTTGCAGCCATCATGGCTCAGATTGTCATAGCCCTGCCGGTTGCCTCTGGCGATTACATGGCCAATTACCAGAAGGGCCTTGAAATGGTTTTTGGAAACTCTTGGCGTATTGCCTTAGCTTCCATGTTCTCGTTTTGGTGCGGCAGTCTTATTAATAGCTATGTTTTGGCCAAAATGAAAGTCTGGACTCATGGACGCTTTCTTTGGATGCGTACGATTGGCTCGACTGCAGTAGGAGAGATGGTTGATTCTTCATTTTTCTATGTATTGGCTTTTTACGGCATTTGGCCAACCCATGAAATCATTCAGGTAGCGCTGGCTCAATACGTCCTTAAGACCTCCTGGGAGGTTCTAGCAACCCCTATGACCTATTGGGTCGTGAATTTACTCAAGCGCAAGGAAAATGAGGATTTCTACGATATTCACACGAATTTCACCCCATTTAGGGTCAAAGTCTAAGCAAGACCTGAAGCTTCCTGCCAACAAAGACCTCTAAGCCGTTAAAATGACGGTCTTTGCCCCCAAAGTCGGGGGTAACTATCCAATTGAATTTCAGAAAGCTAGAAAACATCCGTGCTGTCAGCATCTAATATCACTATGCAGTTTGGGGCAAAGCCTCTGTTTGAAAACATTTCCGTGAAGTTTGGCGGCGGCAATCGTTATGGTCTGATTGGCGCAAACGGTTGCGGTAAATCAACCTTCATGAAAATTTTAGGTGGCGAGCTTGAGCCAACTAGCGGCAATGTGAGCTTGGATCCTGGCATTCGTTTAGGTAAGTTGCGTCAAGATCAATTTGCCTATGAAGATGTGCGCGTACTCGATGTTGTGATGATGGGGCACGAAGAGATGTGGAAGGCCGCTGCTGAACGTGATGCGATCTACGCTAACCCAGATGCTACTGATGAAGATTACATGAAGGCTGCTGAGCTTGAGGGTAAGTATGCTGAATATGGTGGCTATACAGCAGAAGCTAAAGCAGGCGAGTTGTTATTAGGTATTGGTATTCCTATCGAGCAACACAATGGCCCGATGAGCAACGTTGCTCCAGGTTGGAAGTTGCGTGTACTGCTTGCGCAAGCATTGTTCTCTGACCCAGATGTTTTGTTGCTAGATGAGCCAACCAATAACTTGGATATTCACTCCATTCATTGGCTTGAAGATATCCTCAATCAGATTAAGAGCACCATCGTCATCATTTCCCATGACCGTCACTTCCTAAATGAAGTCTGTACGCATATGGCGGACATGGACTATGGAACATTGAAAGTCTACCCAGGCAATTACGACTCATACATGCTTGCTTCTGTGCAGGCGCGAACACAGCAACTGAGTTCTAACGTAAAAGCCAAAGAAAAAATTGCTGAATTGGCAGCTTTCGTGGCTCGCTTCTCTGCAAACGCTTCTAAGGCGCGTCAAGCTACTTCACGTCAAAGACAGTTAGAAAAAATCGAAATTGTTGAAGTAAAGCCTTCTTCACGTCAAAACCCATTTATTCGTTTTGATACTGAGAAGAAACTTCATAACATGGCTGTGGAGTGCAATGCGCTAACTAAAGCGTACGACCGTACCATCTTCAAGAACTTCAAGATTGCTATTCGTGCTGGTGAAAAGATTGCGATCATTGGTCAAAACGGCGCTGGTAAGACAACGCTTCTAAAGACTATTCTGAGCAAGCGCTTTGAAGGTATTGCCGCAGACAGCGGTGATGTGAAATGGGCTGAGAATGCAAATGTTGGTGTCATGCCGCAAGACAACACTGAGATGTTTGCTAAAGATGAGTTGCTCATGGATTGGATGAATTGGTGGCGCAATACTGGCGACGATGATCAAGTCATCCGTGGCACATTAGGTCGCTTACTGTTCTCTGGAGATGATATTGGTAAGTCTGTTAAGGTTCTCTCTGGTGGTGAAAAGGGCAGAATGATTTGGGGCAAACTCATGCTCCAAAAATATAACGTCCTAGCAATGGATGAGCCAACCAACCATATGGATATGGAATCCATTGAGAGCTTGCAAATTGCGCTTGAGAAATTCGATGGCACTTTGATATTTGTTTCTCATGACCGCGAGTTCGTATCTGCTTTAGCCAATCGCATCTTAGAAGTGAAGATGGATGGAACGGTTGAGGATTACTCTGGTACTTATGAAGAATATCTACGCAGCCAGGCATTAGCTGGCTGATGCAGGCAAACCAATTCGCTGTTTAAGTCAACAAGCCCATTAACTGGGCTTGTTTTCTTTGGCCTGTCGTTGAAAGCGCATTGCAGTACCTTCTGCACGAATACGCTGCCATACCAAGTCTTTCTCTTCCTGCGAAAAAAATACCCAATTACTTACTTCACCTAAAGTACGACCACAACCTTGGCAGATTTCATCGTAAAGCGTAGTGCACACACCAATACAAGGTGAATCAGAGTCTGCGTCTCCAGTAGAGAGGGAGTGCGAGCCATCTTGCAGGGGCGGTTTGGTGTCTTCAGAATTCATGGCTGTACTTTAGACGATTTCAAAGGACTGTGCTCGGCGAGCTCATCTACATAAGCCCCTATGCCTTGATGCTCACGATCTAAGAAGTGCTGCACTGCTTTAGCGAACTGAGGGTCGGCGATAAAGTGCGCTGACTGTATGGTCGTTGGCAAAAAGCCTCGCGCCATCTTGTGCTCTCCTTGGGCTCCACCTTCAAAAGTCTGTATCTTTTGAGAAATGCAATATTCAATCGCCTGGTAGTAAGCAGTTTCAAAGTGCAAGCAGGGCACATGCTCAATAGCGCCCCAATATCTGCCATAAGCCTTGGAATTTATAGGGTCAACTACGAGCAGTGATGCGGCAATTGGACTACCATTACGCTCAGCAATAATGAGATGCAGATTTTCGGGCATACGCTGTGCCCATAGCTTTAAGAAAGCCTCATTCAAATAGGGACTAGAGCGATGCTCTAAATAGGTGTTTGCATAGCAGCGATAAAAGAATTCCCAATCAGCGTCAGTAGATGCGATGCCTGGAACATGTCTGAAGCGAATAGACTCTCTTGCTACCTGTTCGCGCTCGCGCCGAATATTTTTACGACGCTTCATAGTAAGAACAGCTAAAAACTGCTCAAAATCATCAAAGCCTTGGTTGTGCCAATGAAACTGCACTGAATCCCGCAACATAAAACCTTGTTCCTTCAGGGACTCCACCTCGTCTGCGTATGGAAACAAGACGTGCGCTGATGACAGATTATTTTGCAGAACCAAGGCCTTTAAGCCTTCGATCAAACGTCTAGCAACTAGGCTGGCATCAATATTGCTCTGGCCAAGACTCAGAACGCGCGAGCCTTGAACTGGGGTAAAGGGAATAGCGCAGAGCGCTTTGGGAAAGTATTGCATTCCTTGTTGCTCATAAGCTTGAGCCCATGACCAATCAAATACAAATTCTCCATAAGAGTGTTGCTTGAGATAGAGGGGCAGGGCGCCTATTAGTTGCTGTTCATTTTTTAGCGTAAGGTGAGCAACCTGCCAACCAGTATTACCGCCAACACATCCCGTCTCCTCTAATGCACTGAGAAATTCATGGCGAAGAAAAGGTCCTGCATCTTTCGGAAGGAGAGCATTCCATTCGCTTGCGGAAATATCGCTTAAGCGATCAACTATTTCTAATTGAAACGAATCGGGCTCTGCCACGATTAGTGCTGAATGAGCTCTATTTTGTAACCATCAGGATCAGTAACAAAAGCAATGATGGTATCGCCGCCTGCTACCGGCCCAGCTTCACGAGTGACATCCCCCCCAGCTGCCTTGATGGCCGCACAAGCGATATAGGCATCGGGAACTTCGATTGCGATATGTCCATAGGCTGTGCCCAGGTCATAGGACTGAACGCCATGGTTGTAGGTCAGCTCAATCTCAGATTGACCATCGCCGTTCCCTTTACCAAAACCGACAAAGGCGAGTGAGTATTTTTGCTCCGGACGCTCAGTCGTACGTAATAAATTCATACCCAAAACTTTGGTGTAAAAGTTAATGGAGCGATTGAGGTCGCCGACGCGAAGCATTGTGTGTAGGATCATCATGGCTTAAATATAACGCTATTTATTTTTTCGTGTTGAGATAAAAAACCCCGGCATGTGACCGGGGTTTGCTGTATGACATTGCCTTACATGGATGCGTAGTTTGGACCACCGCCACCTTCAGGGGTAACCCAGACAATATTTTGAGTTGGATCTTTTATGTCACAAGTCTTGCAATGCACACAGTTTTGCGAATTAATTTGCAAACGAGGCTTACCATCTTGTTCAACATACTCATAAACGCCAGCAGGACAGTAGCGCTGCTCTGGACCTGCATAGGTTTTGAGATTGATATCTACTGGTACAGAATCATTTTTCAGGGTTAAATGAATTGGTTGATTCTCGGCGTGGTTGGTATTGGAGATAAACACAGAAGATAGACGATCAAACGTGATCTTGCCGTCTGGTTTTGGATAGTCAATTGGCTTGTGCTGTGCTGCTGGCTCTAAGCATTCATGATCGGCATGTTTTAAATGCACAGTCCATGGCATATTGCCGCCTAAAACCTTTTGCTCCAACCCCACCATCAATGTGCCGAGATAAAGTCCTTTGGACATCCATGGCTTAAAGTTGCGCGCTTGATTGAGTTCGGTATGCAACCAACTGTTTTGGAATGCGGTTGGGTAAGCAGACAAAACATCCTCTGAGCGGTTTTCATTAATCGCAGCGACTGCAGCTTCGGCAGCAAGCATGCCAGTTTTAATTGCAGCATGACTTCCCTTAATGCGAGAAGCATTTAAGAAGCCCGCATCGCATCCAATCAGAGCGCCACCAGGAAATACTGTTTTGGGCAGACTATTTAAACCACCCGCAGTTAAGGCGCGCGCTCCATAAGAAATGCGTTTGCCACCTTCAAATGTTTCGCGAATCTTTGGATGAAGTTTGTAGCGTTGGAATTCTTCGAAGGGAGAGAGGTAGGGGTTCTTATAAGAAAGTCCAACCACTAAACCAACAGCAACTTTGTTATCGCCAAGGTGGTAAAGGAATGAACCGCCATAGGTATCGCTTTCTAATGGCCAGCCTGCAGTATGAACAACAAGCCCAGGCTTGCTCTTGGATGGCTCTACTTCCCAGAGCTCTTTAATGCCAATGCCATAGCTCTGTGGGTCTGCATCTTTGTCTAATGCAAATTTAGAAATGAGCTGCTTGCCAAGATGACCGCGTGCGCCTTCAGCAAAGAGGGTGTACTTGCCACGTAATTCCATACCAAGCTGAAACTGATCGGTTGGATTACCCTCTTTATCTAAACCCATTGAGCCTGTAATTACGCCGCTGACTGCGCCTTGCTCGTTATAAAGAATTTCTGCAGCCGGAAAGCCAGGGAAAATTTCAACACCGAGATTTTCTGCTTGTTGACCGAGCCAGCGGGTTACGTTCGCAAGGCTGACAATATAGTTGCCTTCATTCTTAAAGCAGTGCGGCAACATCCAGTTTGGAACTTGAAATGAGTTATCGCTTGTCAAAAACAAAAATTGGTCTTGTGTCACCGGAGTATCGAGCGGTGCACCCAGCTCTTTCCAATCAGGAAATAACTCAGTGAGCGCTTTTGGATCCATTACAGCGCCAGAAAGAATGTGGGCACCGATTTCAGAACCCTTTTCCAATACGCAGACGCTAATTTCTTTTCCGGAGGCGCCGGCCAATTGCTTGGCTTTAATAGCGGCCGACAAACCTGCAGGACCGCCCCCAACAATGACCAAGTCATAGTCCATGGAATCTCTGGGGCCAAATTGCTCAACCAGCTCTGCAGCATTCATACAATTTCTCCGAAATTTCTCAAAATAGGGCATTTAAGCCCTAATAGTTTAGTTCTAACTGTCAAAAACCACCTTAGTGCCAAGACGGTCTCAATCATTGGGTCTGAAGCGTTATGATTGCTTTTTTACCCATTTTGGCAATATTAGGACAAAAGTAATGAATAAAACTTACCCATCGGCAGTAGATGCCTTGCGGGATATCTTAAAAGACGGACAAAAATTGGCTGTTGGCGGCTTTGGTCTTTGTGGCATTCCTGAAGCTTTGATCCAAGCGGTTAAGGATCTGGGCGCTCAGAACCTCACTGCAATTGCTAACAATGCTGGTGTAGATGGCTTTGGTTTAGGTTTATTGCTCAATTCACGTCAAGTGAAAAAGATGGTTGCATCCTATGTTGGTGAGAATAAAGAATTCGAACGTCAGTATTTGGCTGGTGAGTTGGAGTTGGAGTTCACGCCACAAGGTACTTTGGCTGAAAAATTACGTGCAGGTGGTTGTGGTATTCCTGCTTTCTATACCAAAACTGGTGTCGGTACTTTAGTTGCCGAAGGTAAGGAAGAAAAAGAATTTGATGGCGAGAAATACATCATGGAGCGTTCAATCATTTCCGATATCTCTTTAGTAAAAGCTTGGAAAGCAGACAAGTCCGGTAATTTGGTTTATCGCTACACGGCACGTAACTTCAATCCAGTGGTTGCAATGGCTGGCAAGATTACTGTTGCAGAGGTAGAGGAGATTGTGGAGAACGGTCAACTACATCCCGATGAGATTCATACACCTGGTATCTATGTGCATCGCTTGGTACTTCATAAGACTCCAGAAAAGCGTATCGAGCAGCGCACTTTGAGTGCAAAAGCGTAATTCCCCGAACAGTAAAGCCATAGAACAGCAATAGAACAGAATATTTAGGAAGATCAAGATGCCTTGGACTAGAGATGAGATGGCAGCACGTGCTGCTAAAGAATTAAAAGACGGTTACTACGTGAATTTGGGTATTGGTATGCCTACATTGGTAGCTAATCACGTACCAAAAGATATGGAAGTGTGGCTGCAGTCTGAAAATGGATTGTTAGGTATTGGCCCATTTCCATCCGAAGAAACCATTGACGCTGATTTAATCAATGCTGGCAAGCAAACAATTACGACTTTGCCTGGCTCATCTATTTTTTCTTCTGCCGATTCATTCGGCATGATTCGTGGCGGCAAAATCAACATCGCGATCTTGGGTGCAATGCAGGTAAGCGAACATGGCGACTTGGCTAACTGGATGATCCCAGGAAAAATGGTTAAGGGTATGGGCGGTGCAATGGATTTAGTTGCAGGCGTAAAGCACGTTGTTGTGTTGATGGAGCACGTTGCCAAGAAAAAAGATGGCACGGAAGAGCTCAAGATTTTGCCGAAGTGCACCTTGCCTTTGACCGGGGTAGGTGTGATTAGCCAGATCATCACAGATCTGTGTGTTCTTGACATCACCCCTAAAGGTTTGAAGTTGGTTGAATTGGCTCCAGGCGTGACTAAGGAAGAAGTTATTGCTAAAACTGGAGCCCCTGTTGACACAACAGGTTTCTAATCGACTTTATCAATTAATGGAATAATGGGTTCACCATGTCGGGCTCCCATCATTTCCACTCGAGGCCATCTAAACCCCAGAATCAATCTGGGGCAGATCCTTCCTTACATGCCCATAAAAAGGGCGATGCGCAGCATACCCACAGCAAACAAGTTTCCAATCAAAACCTCCTGTTAATTGCTTTAGTACTAACTTTAGGTTTCTCAGGGGTTGAGGGCGCTGCAGCCTATTTCGCTAATTCACTGGCTTTGATATCGGATGCCGGTCATATGGTGACCGATGCGGCAGCTTTAGGCCTCGCTTTATTAGCGCAAATTATTTCTCGTCGTCCGCCATCCCCAAAACATTCATTTGGTTTTGGACGTGCAGAGGCGCTAGCTGCATTTGTAAATAGTATTGCAATGCTTGTTCTAGTGGTGTGGATTGTCATTGAGGCAATTAGCCGCTTCTATGACCCCCATAAGGTTGATGGCTTCACAGTTACGGTTGTAGCCGCTATTGGCTTGCTAATGAATATCGTTGTGGCTTGGGTTCTATCGCGCGATAAGCAAAGCGTTAACACCCGTGCAGCACTTGTTCATGTCATGGGCGATCTATTGGGATCGGTTGCTGCATTGATTGCAGGTGTCGTGATTCAGCTGACAGGTTGGATGCCAATTGATGCCATCCTCTCTATTTTGGTCTCACTCCTTATCCTGAAATCCACCATTTCTATTCTTCATGAGTCTTATCACTTCTTGATGGAGGGTGTGCCTCTTCACATTGACTACTTACAAGTGGGCACTGATTTAAAGAATATTCCTGGTGTTCTGGCAGTACATGATCTGCACGTGTGGGAGATGACGCCTAGTTTCCCAGCCTTGATTGGCCATATTGAAATCGCCGAGATGCAAGAATGGCCTAAAATTATGGCCAGAATTAATGCAATGCTCTTGGATAAGCACGGTATTGATCATGTGACATTGCAGCCAGAAGAGGTTGGTGATGATCACGATCATCAACATGATCATGCAGACCATGAAATTCACAATGCCGCTCAGGCAGCAAATGTATTTCATGACGGTGATACTTTCTTTGTGGATTGTTCCAGCGGTGAGGAGAAACACCGTATGGCGTATCACGCTTGGGGAAACCCCGGCAATAAAGTATTGCTATGTGTTCATGGTCTAACAAGACGAGGCAGCGACTTTCAGACTCTTGCAAAGGCGATGTGTAAAGACTATTACGTTGTTTGTCCAGATATAGTTGGAAGAGGTGACTCAGATCGCTTAACTAACCCAATACTCTATGCAGTCCCCCAGTACGTTGCTGATATTGCTGCGCTAGTTAAGAAGCTGGATGTATCACAAGTTGATTGGTTGGGCACGTCTATGGGTGGCTTAATTGGTATGGTGTATGCCGCAATGCCTAACTCTCCGATTCGCAGAATGATCATCAATGATGTAGGTCCAAAGATTGAGCCGGAGGCAATTAAGCGTCTAGGTTCATACGTAGGGCAACCATTTACTTTTGCCGATCGCACGCAGGCACTTCAGCGCTTAAATGAAATCTGTGCCACGTTTGGCGACCACACTTCAGAGGAGTGGGAGACTTATAACGGCCCCATGTTGATTCAAAAGGATGGTAAATGGATCATGCATTACGACCCTGATATTGCTGTGCCGTTTGCCTCTGTTAATCCGATTATGGCAAAAGCTGGTGAGATGGCAATGTGGCATGCCTTCAAACAAATCCATATTCCGATGTTGATCGTACGTGGCGGTGATTCAGACCTGCTGTCAGCGGCTACCGTTGCACAGATGTGCAAAGTTAATCCTTATGCACGTAGTATTGAGATTCCTAATGTGGGTCATGCACCTGCATTCGTAAAAACAGAGCAAATTGCTTTAGCAAAAGAGTTCTTCGGTTAATTTTCATTAACTATTCTTAGTTGCCAATGGCAAACGCTTCTCATCAACCAGAAAAAGCAGCGCTATTTCAAGACGCCTGGTATGGAGAGCCAGCTGAGCTGCACTCGGCTGGTGTTTCACAAATACTGCAAACCCTTAATTTAGATGAAGCTACATTAACTGCGGCAAGTAACATTGCTCGCACGCATGGTAAAGAGGCGCTCATCAAACTCATTGGTGAAGAGTCTGCAAAGTTACTCATTGGCTATCGTGGCTTGCGTCAAGCACAGGGAAAATTAGTACGTGACGATGGTGGAATAAGTGTCACCGGTCAAGAAGAAATGCTGCGCAAAATGCTATTGGCATTTGGCGATGATCTGCGGGTAGTGCTGATCTACCTCGCATCTCGCTTGCAGACCTTGCGCTGGGTAACAAAAGAAAAGATAGAGATGCCTGCTGCCTGGGCGCAGGAGATTCTCAATATAGATGCCTCATTAGCTAATCGTTTGGGTATTTGGCAAATGAAGTGGGAGATGGAAGACTTGGCCTTTCGAGCTTTATCTCCTCAGACTTATCGTGACATTGCCACAATGTTGGATGCGAAACGGATTGAGCGTCAATCATTTATCGATCAAATTGTCTTGCAGCTACAGGGCGAACTAAAAGTGGCGCAGATACAAGGCGAAGTGCTTGGTAGGCCAAAACACATTTACAGTATTTGGAAAAAGATGGAAGGCAAAGCATTAGACTTTGCAAATCTTTATGATGTCCGAGCGTTTCGGGTCTTGGTCGATGATGTCAAATCCTGCTATGCCGTATTAGGAATTGTTCATAACGTTTGGCAGCCGGTACCAAGAGAGTTTGACGATTACATAGCCCGCCCTAAACCTAACGGTTACCAATCTCTGCACACCGTAGTGATGAATGATGACGGTACCGCATTTGAGGTTCAGGTACGTACACAAGAAATGCATCAGCAAGCTGAATATGGCTTAGCTGCACATTGGCGCTATAAAGAAGGTGCTTATATTGGTATGGCGACGCCGCCCAATTCCGCAAAAACCAATAAGCCCAGCATCAATCATCAACAAGGTACACACAGTGCTGAAGTTGCCTATGAAAGGCAGATTGCCTGGGCCCGTCAGCTTATCTCCTGGAAAGAAGATGCTTGGGAGCAACTCAAGCACCATGAGATTGATGATCATATTTACGTACTCACCCCTCTAGGAAAAGTAATCTCTCTGGAAAAGGGTTCCACACCAATTGATTTTGCTTATGCAGTTCATACCAACCTAGGTCATCGTTGCAGGGGTGCTCGGGTAGATGGTGCAATGGTGCCTCTTGAAACGGCATTGAAGAATGGCCAGACCATCGAGATCATTGCCGTCAAACACGGCGGCCCATCACGAGATTGGATTAGCCCAGATAAAAACTATGTTCGCTCGCAAAGGGCGCGTCAGCGAGTGCGGGCTTGGTTCAATGCTCTTGATGATGAGGAAGCCGGTCAATCTACAAAGCCTGTTGATAACAAAGCTGAGTTAAATCCAGAGATAAAACCAGCGACACCAGAAATCGTTTTACGTAATAGCAGTCATAAAGCGGGGCGGGGTGGTGATGTTTTAGTGGTTGGAGTGGAATCTTTGCTAACGCAGTTGGCGCGTTGCTGCCGACCCGTTCCACCAGACTCCATAGCGGGATTTGTGACCCAAGGCAGAGGTGTCTCGATTCATCGTCGCTCCTGCAAAACTTTTAGAGGTCTTCTCGAAAGAGCGCCAGAGCGGGTAATCCAAACGGCCTGGACAGCTTCGGCTGCAGATCCATTGGTAAATCAAGAGCAAAAACGTGTATTTCCAGCGGATTTGGTCGTGGCAGGCTTAGATCGACCCGAGTTAATGCGGGAGCTCTTTGAGATTCTTACCCGTCAAGGCGTACATGTCATTGATCTGCGTAAATCAGCCAAAAAAGGTCTAGCCCAGATCCTTTTAACGATTGAGGTGAAGGATTCGGAAGTGCTTCGGCTGGTTCAAAATAGCCTAGAAGAGGTTAAAGGCGTCACCCAAGTGCGCCGCCGGTGATAAACTCTATGGCTGTATAGGCTCGTAGCTCAGCTGGTTAGAGCACCACCTTGACATGGTGGGGGTCGTTGGTTCGAGTCCAATCGAGCCTACCAACGAATAGGACCCAAAGCGCGGTTGCCCAAAAGCTGCCGCGCTTTATTTTTAGGTCATCGAAGTAAAACGGAAGTTCAGTAAATAAGATGGAGTCGTCATGCTTGTAGTTACTCTACCCGATGGATCAAAACGTGAGTTTGAGGCCCCAGTCCGCGTCGCAGATGTTGCGCAAAGCATTGGTAGCGGCCTTGCAAAAGCTGCATTAGGTGGCATCGTCGACGGCAAGATGGTCGATACCAGTTTTGTAATCGACAAAGATAGTCAGCTAGCCATCATCACCGACAAGAGTCCTGAGGCGCTCGAGATTGTGCGTCACTCTACAGCACACTTATTGGCGTACGCAGTAAAAGAATTATTCCCGGAAGCGCAAGTAACGATTGGACCAGTAATCGAGAATGGTTTTTACTATGACTTCTCTTATCATCGTCCATTCACTCCAGATGACTTAGTTGCTCTAGAGAAGAAAATGACTGAGCTCGCTAAAAAAGATGAGCCAGTTACTCGCACAGTAATGCCGCGCGATGACGCCGTTGAGTTTTTCAAGAAGCAGGGTGAAAACTACAAAGCAGAATTGATTGCTAGCATTCCGCAGGGTGAAGATGTCTCCTTATACGCTGAGGGCAAGTTCACTGATTTATGCCGTGGCCCACACGTGCCATCTACCGGCAAGCTCAAGGTATTTAAGTTGATGAAGCTTGCTGGGGCTTACTGGCGTGGCGATAGCAAGAATGAGATGCTGCAACGCATATACGGCACCGCATGGCTTCGTAAAGAAGATCAAGACGCTTACTTGCATATGCTTGAAGAGTCAGAGAAGCGCGATCATCGTCGTCTTGGCAAGCAACTCGATTTATTCCATTTCCAAGAAGAAGCACCAGGTTTAATTTTCTGGCATCCAAAAGGATGGGCAATCTGGCAAGAAGTTGAGCAATACATGCGTCGCGTGTATCAGCAAGAAGGCTACCAAGAAGTCAAAGCGCCACAGATTTTGGATCGTGCGCTTTGGGAGAAGTCTGGTCACTGGGAAAACTACAAAGAAAATATGTTTACGACTGAGTCGGAGAATCGTGCTTATGCATTAAAGCCGATGAACTGCCCAGGCCACGTGCAAATTTATAACTCTGGTTTGCATAGCTATCGTGAATTGCCATTGCGTTTTGGTGAGTTTGGACAATGCCATCGCAATGAACCATCTGGTGCATTGCATGGTTTGATGCGTGTGCGTGGTTTCACACAAGACGATGGCCATATTTTCTGTACAGAAGATCAAATTCAGTCTGAAGTGGCCAACTTTGATAAAGCGGTACGCGCTGTGTATCAAGATTTTGGGTTTACTGAAGTAGCTGTGAAGTTGGCCTTGCGTCCTGCCAAACGCGTTGGTGATGATGCGATTTGGGACAAAGCAGAAGAAGCCCTTCGTGGGGCCTTAAAGGCTTCAGGTCAAGAATGGGAAGAATTACCAGGCGAGGGCGCTTTTTACGGTCCGAAGATCGAATACCACCTTAAGGACTCGATTGGGCGTACTTGGCAGTGCGGCACGATTCAAGTGGATTTCTCGATGCCAGCCCGTTTGGGTGCTGAATACGTGGCTGAAGACAATAGTCGCAGGACCCCGGTCATGCTACATAGGGCAATTGTGGGCTCTTTAGAGCGTTTTATCGGCATTTTGATCGAAAATCACGCTGGAAACATGCCAGTTTGGCTAGCTCCAACCCAGGCTGTAGTGCTCAATATCTCCGGAAATTCTGCTGCATATGCACAAAAAGTGCAGCAATTACTGAAAAAACAAGGGTTTAGAGTCGAATCTGATTTGCGGAACGAGAAAATTACGTATAAAATACGTGAGCATGCATTACAGAAGATCCCATTTTTGCTAGTTGTAGGGGATAAAGAATCTGAAAGTAATACGGTGGCCGTTCGTGCCCGTGGCGGAGTGGATTTAGGTGTAATGCCTCTTGATGCCTTCGTTACCCGACTCCAGCAGGATATATCCCAGAAAGTCGGACCCGAGCCTAGCTAGGGTTAGAACGGTTTTTATTGTTTTTTTAAAGGAATTAAGAAGATCGCTACTGAAAAATTGCAGCGCATTAACCGGGAAATTACTGCTCCTGAAGTGCGTTTGATTGGAATGGATGGGGAACCCATCGGTGTAGTTAAGTTGAGTGAAGCCTTGGCTTTAGCAGAAGAGAAAGAGACCGATTTGGTTGAAATTGCTCCGACGGCTGTGCCACCTGTAGTCCGCATCATGGACTTCGGCAAATTCAAATACCAAGAAGCCAAGCGGATGCATGAAGCTAAGCTGAAGCAAAAAGTAATTCAGGTGAAGGAAGTTAAATTCCGCCCTGGTACTGATGATGGTGACTATGGTGTAAAGCTACGCAATCTAATCCGCTTTTTGGAAGATGGCGATAAGACAAAGATTACGCTGCGGTTTCGGGGTCGTGAAATGGCCCACCAAGAAATCGGAGTCAGAATGTTGGAACGTTTGAAGCTGGACCTCGTTGAGTTTGGTCAAGTCGAACAGTTTCCAAAAATGGAAGGCCGCCAGATGGTGATGGTATTGGCCCCCATTCGTAAGGCTAAGTAACTAGGTTCTACCTGGTTCTTATGTAGGGAGGTGCTCTTAGTGAATAACTGAGGATGCCGGTAGTTTGAAGTGCTTCTGGGTACAGGAAGAGTAACCGTCGGTTACCACCTATGTTGCACAAGTAATTGAAGGGGTGCTTTATGCCCAAGATGAAGAGCAAGAGTAGCGCTAAAAAGCGCTTCACGGTTCGCGCAGGCGGAACGATTAAACGAGGACAGGCTTTCAAACGCCATATCCTCACCAAGAAGACCACAAAGAATAAGCGTCACCTCCGTGGTTCCACAGAAGTTGCGAAAGCTGACGTTAAGTCAATTCGCTCTATGCTTCCATACGCTTAACCTCAGACTAGATTAGGAGAATTAAATGCCAAGAGTCAAACGTGGGGTTACAGCAAGAGCCCGTCATAAGAAAATCACCGATGCTGCTACAGGTTACCGTGGCCGTCGTAAGAACGTATTCCGTATTGCTAAGCAAGCGGTTATGCGTGCTGGTCAATATGCATATCGTGACCGTCGCAATAAGAAACGTGTATTCCGTGCTTTGTGGATTGCTCGTATCAACGCGGCAGTTCGTCAGCATGACATGACCTATAGCGTATTCATGAATGGTATGAAGAAAGCAGCGATCGAACTCGACCGCAAAGTACTTTCTGATATGGCCATTGCTGACAAAGCAGCTTTTGCTGCTTTGGTTACTCGGATCAAATCCGTAGTAAACGCTGCAGCTTAATTAGTTTTCTAAACTAAGCTGCAATGGTTTCTCTCGACCACATTGTCGAGGATGCTAAACGTGATTTCCTCGGAGCTGCCGATGCGGCAGCTCTAGAGGACGCGAAAGCCAAGTATCTCGGTAAGTCAGGTGTTCTCACTGAGCGTTTAAAAGCGCTTGGTGGAATGTCGCCTGAGGAGCGCAAGAGTGCTGGCGCCCAAATTAATCAAATCAAAACTCAAGTAGAAGCTGCATTACAAGAGCGTCGCCAAGCTTTAGCTGATGCTGTGTTGATGCAACGCCTTGCGGCGGAGTCTATTGACGTTTCCTTGCCTGGCCGTGGCCAAGCAGTAGGTAGCTTGCATCCAGTGATGCGCACCTGGGAACGTGTTGAAGAGATTTTCCGCTCAATTGGTTTTGATGTAGCAGACGGACCTGAAATTGAAACCGATTGGTTTAATTTCACCGCCTTAAATAGTCCTGAGAATCATCCTGCACGCTCAATGCAGGATACGTTTTATATCGATGGCAAAGATTCCAATGAGAAGCCTTTGTTATTGCGTACGCATACCAGCCCGATTCAGGTTCGTTACGCGAGCGAGCATGTAAAAAAATACGCTAACGCTGATGTAATGCCACCAATCAAAGTGATTGCTCCGGGTAGAACTTATCGTGTGGATAGCGATGCAACGCATTCACCGATGTTCCATCAGGTGGAAGGCTTATGGATTGCAGAAAGTGTTTCATTCGCAGATCTCAAAGGCGTGTACACCGATTTCCTGAGAACTTTCTTTGAAACCAATGAATTACAGGTTCGCTTCCGTCCTTCGTATTTCCCATTTACAGAGCCATCGGCTGAGATTGATATGGCCTTTGGTAGCGGCAAGCTCGCCGGTCGTTGGTTAGAGATCTCTGGAGCAGGGCAGGTTCATCCAAATGTATTGCGCAATATGGGCATAGACCCAGAGCGCTATACCGGCTTTGCCTTTGGTTCTGGTCTTGAGCGCTTAACAATGCTACGTTATGGCGTGGATGATTTACGTCTCTTCTTTGAAAACGATCTGCGTTTCTTGGCGCAGTTTCCTGCTTAAAAACATCATTACTACTTAACCTTTGATCGCGCTATGCAATTTTCAGAATCTTGGCTTCGTCAGTATGTAAACCCATCACTTGATAGTGATGCGCTTGGTCATGCAATGACAATGGCAGGTTTAGAAGTTGAAGAGCAGCATTCAGTAGCTCCAGCATTTACTAAGATTGTGATTGCGCAGATTTTGTCTGCTGAGCAGCACCCAGATGCGGACCGTTTACGTGTATGTAAAGTGGACGCAGGTACAGGACAAGAATTACAAATCGTTTGTGGCGCGCCTAATGCGCGTGCTGGTATTAAGATTCCATGCGCTATGGTTGGCGCTGAATTGCCGCCAGCTGAAGCAGGCGGAAAGCCATTCATGATCAAGGTAGGCAAGCTGCGTGGTGTAGAAAGCCAAGGCATGCTGTGCTCTGGTCGCGAACTTGGCTTAGGTGATGATCACGAGGGTATCTTGGAGCTTCCAGCTGATGCCCCAGTTGGAAAAGATATTCGCGAATACTTAGATCTTGATGATCAAATCTTTGTAATTAAGTTAACCCCTAATAAAGCTGATTGCCTCTCATTGATGGGCATGGCGAGAGAAGTGTCTGCTATTACTGGTGCTGCGCTCTGCGCGCCCAAGTGGACTCCGCCAGCTGTATCAATAGACGATAAGCGCAAAGTCGCGATAGAAAATAAAGAGCTTTGTGGTCGCTTTGCGGGGCGCGTAATTCGTGGTGTCAATCCACAGGCTAAAACGCCAGAATGGATCGTGCAACGTTTATCGCGCGCCGGCCAAAGAAGCATTTCTGCTTTGGTGGATCTCTCTAATTATGTGATGTTAGAAATGGGTCAACCTACCCACGTATTCGATATCGATAGGTTAAATGGCGATATCACCGTTCGTTGGGCTAAGGCAGGTGAAACCCTTGAGCTTTTGAATGGCCAGACAGTCATCTTGCAGGGCCCTGACTCTGCGGGCAAGTTGCAAGATGCTGGCGTAGTGGCCGACCAATCTGGTCCAGTGGCATTAGCCGGCATTATGGGCGGCAATCATTGCGCCGTATCGGATGACACCAAGAATATTTATGTTGAAGCAGCCTATTGGTTGCCTTCGGCAATACAAGGTCGTGCCCGTCGCTTTAATTTCAGCACCGATGCAGCTCACCGCTTTGAGCGTGGCGTAGATCCGCAAAATACTGTCAATTGCTTAGAGTATCTCAGTGCCTTAATTATTGAGGTATGCGGTGGTCAAGCTGGCCCAATAGATGACCAGATATTGAATGTGCCTGAGCGTAAGCCAGTCAAAATGCGCTTGGCCAGAGCGGAAAAAGTCATTGGAATTCCACTTACCAAAGAAATAGTCTCCGATGTATTTAAGCGCCTTGCTTTTGAATTCAAGCAAGAAGGCGATGCTTTTGTTGTAACGCCTCCAAGCTATCGTTTTGATATTGAGATAGAAGAAGATTTGATTGAAGAAGTTGCACGCATGTACGGCTTCGAAAATATTCCCGATCAACCGCCAGTAGCTTCATTGAAAATGAGCGCTAAAGCGGAAGCGAAACGCGGCATTCATTTGCTACGTCAGCGCTTGGCTTTGCAAGGCTATCAAGAGGCTGTAAATTTTGGATTCACCGATCTAGAGAGTGAACAGCGTCTTGCAGGCGCACAAGAACAAGACCTCATTAAGGTGCTCAACCCAATCGCCAATCAGTATGGCGTCATGCGCAGCACTCTATGGGGTGGTTTATTGGGCAACCTCAAGTCTAATTTAAACCGCGGAGCAGGGCGTTTACGCCTGTTTGAGACTGGTCGCGTATTCAAGCGTGACGCTAACGCTCAAGAGGAAGCTGGCAAGGTAGCCGGCTTTCTCCAGCCGCAAAAAATTGGCGGCTTAGCTTATGGATCTTTTGTGCCCGAGCAATGGGCCAATGCAACCCGTGTAGTCGACTTCTTTGATGTGAAGGGCGACCTAGAGCGTGTTTTAGATCCTCTGCATTTTGTTACTGAAGTTGCGCAGCATCCCGCCTTACATCCAGGTCGCTCAGCTCAAGTTTTATTAAAAGCTGGCAAATCTAATATTGCAATTGGTTGGATTGGTGAATTGCACCCTGGATTACAGCAAGCCTATGAGTTGCCACAAGCACCAGTCTTATTTGAATTAGATTTAGATCCGATTCGTGAGCTTGGTTTACCTGTGCCTGAAGAGTTGAGTAAATTTCCAGCTGTGCAGCGTGACCTAGCTTTAGTAGTGAAGCAAAGTGTGTCTGCGCAATCTTTATTGGATGCAATGGCTGCTAGTAAACAAAACTTCGTACGTAATATTGAACTCTTTGATGAGTTCAAGCCTAAGGCCGGATCAAGTAGCATGGCAGATGATGAGAGGAGTTTGGCTTTCCGCGTCACCCTGTTAAACCCTAATGAAACATTGCAGGATCCCCAAATTGATGCAGTAATGGCATCTTTATTGGGTGCGGTAGAGAAAAAGTGCGCAGCCCGTTTGCGCTAGGTTTAATATTAAGCATCAATCAAATAATTAATTAGTTACCAAAGAGACTAGCAATGACTGAATTGATTTCTAACGATACCGTTACCAAGAATGAGCTCTCTGAAGCTCTTTTTGATCAAGTCGGACTGAATAAGCGTGAAGCAAAAGATATGATCGATGCATTTTTTGATCGTATTGGCCAATCTCTTGAGGCTGGTGTAGAAGTGAAGATCTCTGGTTTTGGTAATTTCCAGTTGCGCAATAAATCGGCTCGTCCTGGCCGAAATCCAAAGACAGGTCAAATGATTCCGATCGCTGCTAGACGCGTAGTTACGTTTCACGCAAGTCAAAAGCTTAAAGATGTAGTGGAGTCACATGCTCGAGAAAACCGAGTTTGATGCCAGCTCAGCACTGCTGAGCTCTCAACTTCCCCCGATACCCGCGAAGCGTTATTTCACGATTGGTGAAGTGGCTGATCTTTGCGGTGTCCGTTCCCACGTACTGCGTTACTGGGAACAAGAGTTTTCACAGCTCAGCCCCCAAAAGCGTCGTGGCAATCGTCGTTACTACCAGCACCATGAGGTAGTCTTGATCAGAAAAATTCGCTCACTTCTTTATGAAGAGGGCTTTACGATCAGTGGCGCACGAAATCGTCTGGAAGAAGCTCGCGGCGACCTGCGTCTGCGTGAAGAATTACAAGCCGTCCTGCAGATTCTCTCTAAATAGTTACTGATACAATTTTGTCTTTCGTCGGGGCGTAGCGCAGCCTGGTAGCGTACATGCATGGGGTGCATGTGGTCGGAGGTTCAAATCCTCTCGCCCCGACCAATCATATTCATCCCCTCATTTCTAAAGCAATATATCCATGACAAGTACCGATAAATCTATTGAATATTTTGGGCTCAAGATTCCTTTCTTAGCTCACTTGGGCGTTGTTCCTGAGTTTGCGAAAGATGGCAAGTCACGCATTAGTCTGCAATTGAAGCCTGAGTATGAGAATAGTTTTGGTATAGCTCACGGTGGCGTCATCATGACCTTGCTGGATTTTGCGATGGGAGCTGCAGCCAGAAGCATTTCCGAGGTTCCTTTGGGCGCCATGACCATTGATATGACGGTGAGCTTCTTGCGTCCCAGCACCGGCAAAATCATAGTTGAGGGCACCATTCTCAAATCAGGCAAAACGATTAATTACTGCGAAGCGATTGTGCTGAATGAAGCGGGGGAGGTAACTGCTAAATCGAGTGGTACCTTTATGCTGAGAAAGTCAAAAACACCTTGATTAAATATAGTAATTATAAATATTATGTCTTTTATTAAGCTTAATTGATTTAACACTAATAATTAAAGGTTAATATCTCGAATAATCTATATTGCGATTTTTATTAGTTTATATATAATAAAAGTTCTTATATGGCCACTACAGGTTGTATTAACCAATTTATTATTCGGAGACTGAAAACAATATGCCTTCTTATCAAGAGCTTTTAGCCCAACGCGAACAGTTGGATAAACAGATTAAAGAAGCAATTGCCCACGAAAAGGCGGATGGTATCGCCAAGGCAAAGCTCATTATTGAGCAATATGGACTAAACGCATCAGACCTATTTAGCCGTAAAGCGGGTGGTAAGAGCGCTGGCGGCAAAGTTGCACCTAAATACCGCAACCCATCTACAGGTGAAACTTGGACAGGCCGTGGCAAGGCGCCTAAGTGGATTGAAGGCAGAGATCGTAGCAGCTATTTGATATAAGTTATTGTATTTAATGAGTTTTAATTGAAAAGGCCGCGTATAGCGGCCTTTTTATTTGCACCTACATCAGCCCTTATGTACACTTTCGAGCAAGCGCCTCTACAAAAAGTGGCTCTAATAGTCCGTGTCTAGATCCTTCAGTCCAGTTTTCTTCTGCGTCTGGGTTGGTAGCCGGATAGCCAATGATGAGTGGATTGAGGTCAATTAAGCCATTCGCCAGCTCTTGCTTGATGCTTTCACTCAAGGGATGTTTGCCGCCAGAGTTTTCATCCGCTAATGCAACTACACCGGGGTGAAGCTTGATAAAACCCTCATCTACTAGAATAGGTATGCGCTGTGTGTCCTTGTTTTTACTAAGATAATGTATTAAATGCACCTGTTCAACGGGCGGAATGAGGGCATCTAAGAATATGAGGTCTGGGGCTATGGAAACGGCCTTCATTAGCCCCTCCAGGCTATCTACGGACATCTCCATATCTACTTTAAGTTGCCAATCAGCAATGGATTCTATTAATTCCTGACCATTTTCAGATCTTCTGAATATCCCCATGGCTACACAATTTTGGGTAGTTTTCTGTCGCATAGCCCTTTTTCTGCGTTGTAATTGCTGCTCTAAGGAGCTGGCCAATATGCGTCTATGGCCTCCACGGGTTTTCCAGGCGATGAGTTCGCCCAATTCCACCATTTTCTGAACGGTGCCTAGGGAAACCTGCAAAATCTTGGCGCTTTGACGAGTACTGAGGTATTCCGTTTCCGGGGTAATCGATTTCATATTTCCCTTAATTTCATTTAATTGTTTGAAGATTTAGAGAATAAAAATCAAAATCATTTGAATCTGTCGGGAAACCCTTAAAGCAAAGTAGGAAAGTTCTTATTAGTTTGATTTAATAGGGCAATACCCCGCAAATCTCATGAAATCAGGGAAAGCCCTTTATGTACCTATGGCTATTCGTGTTAAATTACTAATGTAGCAACAGTATTCGCACAGATCAATTCGCCATACGGTAGAGCCGTGTAACGAATGGTTTTAACCACAGTTTTTATTCGGGAAACCCGATGAAAGGTGAGCATCATGATGCAGGATCAAAGAGATAGCTCCTATCTCTTCGGCGGAAACGCACCCTACGTAGAGGAACTCTACGAATCCTACTTGCACGATCCAGCTTCGGTAGCTGATCATTGGCGAGATTATTTCGATAACGTGAAACAGGTTCCAGCAGTTGACGGTTCATCTCGAACTGACATTGCCCATGGACCAATTGTTGCTTCATTTGCTGAGCGCGCAAAGCAAGGCCCCATCAGAACGATTTCTGATTCGGCTGACTCAGAGATGGGCCGCAAACGCGTTGCTGTTCAGCAGTTAATTGCCGCTTATCGTAACGTCGGTAATCGCTGGGCAAACTTAGATCCACTCAAGCGGACAGAGCGCCAGGACATTCCTGAGTTAGATCCCGCTTTCTATGGTTTCACTGATGGCGATATGGATATCGTCTTCAATACTAGCAATACATTCTTCGGTCGAAACGAAATGTCCTTGCGCGATTTGCTCCAAGCATTGCGCGAGACTTACTGCGGCACCATTGGTGTCGAGTTCATGTTTATTGCCGACCAGAAGATTAAGAAGTGGTGGCAAGAAAAATTAGAGTCCATCCGCTCAACCCCACAATTTAATGTGGAAGAGAAGCGTCAAATCTTGGATCGCGTAACCGCTGCCGAAGGTCTTGAGCGCTACCTCCAGGCTAAGTATGTTGGTCAAAAACGCTTCTCTCTTGAGGGAGGCGAGAGCTTCATCGCCTGTATGGATGAGTTGATTCGCGACTCTGGTAATAAAGGTATTCAAGAGATGGTGATTGGCATGGCCCACCGTGGTCGCCTTAACGTATTGATTAATACATTGGGAAAGATGCCAAAAGACTTGTTTGCCGAGTTTGAGCATAAGGGCCCAGAAACTTTGCCGGCAGGCGACGTTAAATATCACCAAGGCTTCTCAAGCGATATTTCTACTCCTGGTGGTCCGGTTCACCTGTCATTAGCATTTAACCCATCCCATTTAGAAATCGTTAACCCGGTAGTTGAGGGTTCTGCGCGTGCTCGTATGGAGCGTCGTGGCGATATGTTGGGTGAGCAAGTCATGCCAGTGTTAGTTCACGGTGATGCTGCGATTGCAGGTCAGGGCGTGATGCAAGAAACATTGGCGATGTCAGAAGTTCGTGGCTACTCCACGGGTGGTACGGTACACATCGTTATTAATAACCAAATTGGTTTCACGACATCAGATCCACGCGATTTGCGCTCAAGCTTGTATTGCACAGACATCATGAAGATTGTGGATGCCCCTGTGCTGCACGTGAATGGTGATGATCCTGAAGCGGTAGTGTTGGCAACCAAGTTAGCTGTTGAGTTCCGCATGAAGTTTCATAAGGATGTTGCGATTGACATCATCTGCTTCCGTAAGCTTGGCCATAACGAGCAAGATACGCCAGCAATGACTCAGCCATTGATGTACAAAATTATTGCCGCACATCCAGGTACTCGTAAGTTATATGCTGACAAGTTAGAGGCTCAAGGCGTATTGCCTGCAGGTACGGGCGATCTGATGGTCAAAGAGTATCGCGCTGCAATGGACGAAGGTAAGCAAACTTCGGATCCAGTCTTGAGTAACTTCAAAGGTAAGTTTGCAGTGGATTGGTCTCCGTTCCTCAATAAGAAGTGGACCGATGAATCCGATACAGCTATTCCGTTAACTGAGTGGAAGCGCTTAGCTGAAAAGATTTCTACGATTCCAGAAGGTTTCAAGGCGCATCCATTAGTAGCCAAGGTATTTAATGACCGTGCCGCTATGGGTCGTGGTGAGATTAATGTTGACTGGGGTATGGGTGAGCATATGGCTTTCGCATCCTTGGTCGCTAGTGGTTACCCAGTGCGTTTATCTGGTGAAGATAGTGGACGCGGTACATTTACTCACCGCCATGCGGTCTTGCATGAGCAAAATCGTGAGAAGTGGGATACCGGTACTTACATCGCGCTTCAGCATGTCACTAAAGATCAGGCGCCATTCGTGGTGATTGATTCCATTCTTTCTGAAGAGGCAGTACTTGGTTTTGAATATGGCTATGCCGCCGCAGAACCAAATACTCTCACCATTTGGGAAGCTCAGTTTGGCGACTTCGCTAACGGAGCGCAAGTGGTGATTGACCAGTTCATCGCGTCTGGTGAAGTCAAGTGGGGTCGCGCCAATGGTTTAGTCATGATGTTGCCGCATGGTTATGAAGGCCAAGGCCCAGAGCATTCTTCTGCACGTCTTGAGCGCTTTATGCAATTGTGTGCCGATACCAATATGCAAGTAATTCAGCCAACAACAGCTGCGCAAATCTTCCACGTATTGCGTCGTCAGATGATTCGTCAGTTCCGCAAACCGCTGATCTTGATGACTCCAAAATCATTGTTGCGCAATAAAGAAGCGGCATCACCTTTGTCTGAATTTACTAAAGGTGGTTTCCAAACCATTATTGGTGAGCGTGATGATTCTATCGACGCCAAACAAGTAACTCGTTTGGTAATGTGCTCTGGTAAGGTCTATTACGACTTGGTTAAGCAGCGCACTGAGAAGAAGATTGGTGATGTTGCCATTATTCGCTTGGAGCAGTTATATCCATTCCCGCATAAGGCCTTGACTGCTGAGTTGAAGAAATATCCGAAATTGGAAGACATAGTGTGGTGTCAAGATGAGCCACAAAACCAAGGTGCCTGGTTCTTTGTACAGCACAACATCTTGGAAAACATGTCTGATGGCATGAAGTTGGGCTATGCGGGCCGTCCTGCATCTGCTTCACCAGCTTGTGGTTATGCCCATCTCCACCAAGAACAGCAGAAGTCTTTATTGAATGCGGCGTTTGCCAAGCTCAAAGGTTACGTGATCACGAAATAATCGTTTTCATAATTGAACATATACACATACATATAAACAGGATTAATCATGGCTATTTTCGAAGTTAAAGTTCCACAACTCTCCGAGTCAGTTGCTGAAGCAACTTTGTTGCAATGGAAAAAGAAGGTTGGCGATGCAGTAGGTCAGGATGAGATCTTGATCGAAATCGAAACAGATAAAGTAGTTCTCGAAGTTCCAGCTCCTTCTGCTGGCGTTTTGACAGAAATTGTTGTTGCTGATGGTGGCACTGTAGTTGCTGAGCAGTTAATTGGAAAGATTAATAGCACTGCTGTTGCCGCCGCCGCTCCTGCTGCTGCCTCACCGGCTCCAGCAGCAGCACCTGTCGCTGCAGCCCAAGCTCCAGCAAAAGCAGCCGCTCCTGCTGCCAAAGCTGGCGCGGCCGCAGCACCTTCAGCTGCAAAAATTCTTGCTGAGAAAAATATCGATGCTGGTCAAGTTGCCGGCTCTGGTCGTGATGGCCGCATCACTAAAGGCGATGCATTAAATGCTTCTGCTGGTGGCGCTAAGTCTGCTGCATTGCCAAGCGCTCCAATTCCAACTGGCGATCGTCCAGAAGAGCGCGTACCAATGAGTCGTTTGCGCGCTCGTATTGCTGAGCGTTTGTTAGAGTCCCAAGCAAATAACGCTATCTTGACAACATTCAATGAAGTCAATATGGGTCCAGTGATTGCATTGCGTAATAAATACAAAGATCAGTTTGAAAAAGTTCATGGTGTGAAGTTGGGCTTTATGTCTTTCTTCGTTAAAGCAGCAACACACGCTTTGAAGAAATTCCCACTTCTAAACGCTTCTGTTGATGGCAATGACATCGTTTACCACGGTTACTTTGATATTGGCATTGCAGTGAGCTCACCACGCGGCTTGGTAGTTCCAATTTTGCGTGATGTTGACCAAATGAATTTGGCTGATATCGAGAAGAAGATTGCTGAGTTCGGCGCTAAGGCTCGCGATGGCAAATTGTCTATTGAAGAGTTGACTGGCGGCACATTCTCCATTTCTAACGGTGGAGTATTCGGCTCCATGCTTTCTACCCCAATCATCAACCCACCACAATCTGCAATCTTGGGTATCCATGCGACTAAAGACCGTGCTGTAGTTGAAAATGGTCAAGTGGTTGTTCGCCCAATTAACTACTTAGCTTTGTCATACGATCACCGCATCATTGACGGTCGCGAGGCTGTGCTCGGTTTGGTTGCTATGAAGGATGCTTTAGAAGATCCTTCACGCCTTCTCCTTGATTTGTAAGAAGGGAAGATCATGAGCCAAACTTTTGACGTAGTAGTAATTGGTGGTGGCCCTGGCGGCTACATCGCCGCAATTCGTGCAGCGCAACTCGGTTTTAAGGTTGCCTGTGCTGAATCTCAATCCTATGATGACCCTAAGGGTGAGCCCCGTTTGGGCGGTACTTGCTTAAACGTTGGTTGTATTCCCTCTAAAGCCTTGTTGGCTTCTTCTGAAGAGTTCGAGAAGATCAACCATCACGCTGCTGACCATGGAATTAAAGTAGGTGCAGTCAGCATCGACACTGGCAAGATGATTGCCCGTAAAGATGACATCGTTACCAAGATGACTGGCGGTATTCAGTATTTGTTTCGCAAGAACAAAATCACATTGTTAAAAGGCCATGCTTCTTTTGAAGGCAAAGGTGCCGATGGTTATCAAGTAAAGATTGATGGCAAAGATAAAGAAACGGTTACTGCAAAGAATGTGATTATTGCTACTGGTTCTAAGGCCCGTCACCTCCCAGGTATTACTGTTGACAATGTCTTAATCTGCGACAACGAAGGCGCGCTGAAGTTTGATTCCGCCCCTAAAAAAATGGGTGTTATCGGTGCTGGTGTTATCGGCTTGGAGCTGGGTTCTGTATGGCGCCGTCTCGGGGCTGAAGTGACTGTGCTTGAAGCTATGCCTTCATTCTTGGGCGCTTGCGATATTGGTATCGCTAAAGAAGCCCAAAAGCTCTTTGCTAAGCAAGGCTTGGATATTCATACTGGCGTGAAGATTGGTGATGTTAAAGCGGACAAGAAAGGTGTAGTAGTAAATTATACCGATAGCGCTGGTAAAGCTGCTAAGTTGGAATGCGATCGCCTTATTGTTTCTGTCGGCCGTGTACCCAATACCGATAAATTAGGTTTAGATAAGATTGGTCTCAAAGTGGATGAGCGTGGCTTCATTCCTATTGATGATCACACTTGCGCTACTGCAGCGCCTGGCGTTTACGCTGTTGGTGACGTAGTGCGTGGCCCAATGTTGGCACACAAAGCAGAAGACGAAGGTGTCTTGGTAGCCGAGGTGATTGCCGGTCAAAAACCCCATATCGATTACAACTGCATTCCTTGGGTTATTTACACTGACCCTGAAATTGCATGGGTTGGTAAAACTGAACAAGCACTCAAAGAGGCTGGCATTGCTTACAAAGCAGGTCAGTTCCCATTTGCAGCTAACGGCCGTGCCTTAGGTATGGGTCGTTCCGATGGCTTCATCAAAGTGTTGGCTGATGCTAAGACTGATGAGATTCTTGGCGTACATATTATCGGTGCCAATGCATCTGACTTAATTGCGGAAGCAGCGGTTGCAATGGAATTTAAAGCAGCAGCAGAAGATATTGCTCGTATCTGTCATGCACATCCAAGTTTGTCTGAAGTGATGCGCGAAGCGGCGTTGGCGACAGACTCACGTGCATTAAATATGTAATTGAAAACCATTGAGTTTTACCAACAAGAGTTAAAGGCGCGCGGGTATCACAGTGATCCCGCGCAGCTTCGTGCTGTTGAGCGTCTTCAGGAATGTGAAGATGAATGGATTGCCTATAAAGAAATCCGCAGCAATACCTTAAAGAAGAAAATATTCAAACCAACACTGCCCCGAGGCTTGTATCTGTGGGGTGGGGTAGGACGCGGCAAATCTTTCTTGATGGACTGCTTTTATGCGGCATCCCCATTGGAAAAGAAAATCCGCATTCATTTTCATGAGTTCATGCGTGAAGTCCATCGGGAATTACATGAACTCTCAGGAATGGCCGATCCTCTAGATGAGCTTGCAAAGCGGATTTCTAATCGCTATCGCCTCATATGCTTTGATGAGTTCCATATTAATGACATCGCTGATGCGATGATTTTGTATCGCCTCCTTGATGCACTCTTTGTGGATCGCGTGCAATTTGTAATGACATCAAACTATCGCCCCGATCAGCTCTATCCAAATGGATTGCATCGCGATAGATTACTTCCTGCTATCAAACTATTAGAAGAAAAGCTTGATGTTCTGAACGTAGATGCAGGCAATGATTACCGCCGTGTGCAGATGGCGCAAGTCGAAGCCTATCTCACTCCGGTTAATGCGGAAACGCAGGCAATGCTTGGTCAAATGTTCCAAACGCTGATTGGCAATCAAAATGAGGTCCGTAATCCAGTCTTAAATATTGAGTCGCGTGAATTACGGCCCTTGCATATGGCTGACGGTGTGGTGTGGTTTGACTTTAAGACTCTCTGTTGTGGGCCGCGTTCCCAAAACGACTATCTCGAAATTGCAAACCAATTTCATACGGTGATTCTGTCGGGAGTCCCCTATATGCCCCCCAGAATGACTAATGAAGCCCGTCGCTTTATTTGGTTAATCGATGTCTTATACGACCATAAGATCAAGTTAATCATCTCTGCAGAGGTCCCAGCCCCAGATTTGTACACAGAAGGTCAAATTACTGCGGAATTCTCCCGAACAGTATCCCGTTTGATCGAGATGCAGTCTCGTGACTACCTAGATGCGCCGCGCCGGGTAATTGACACCAGCTTGACCTAAAATAGGGTCATGAGCAGCTTTTTCCCCCTAAATGCCGATTTGCATTGCCATTCAGTAATTTCTGATGGAACTTTGACGCCTGAAGATTTAGCCGAGCGCGCTAAAGCAAATGGCGTGCATTTGTGGGCTCTTACCGATCATGATGAATTGGGTGGGCAAAAGCGTGCGCGTGAAGCAGCTAGTGCTTTAAATATAGATTACCTTTCTGGCGTGGAAATCTCCGTCACTTGGATGGGTGAGACGATTCATATTGTTGGCCTTGGGATTGATGCAGACCATATTGGAATTATTGAGGGCTTGCGTCGTACGCGCGATGGTCGAGCAAATCGTGCGCAACTGATGGCCGAGCAATTGCTCAAAGCCGGTATTCCTGGTGCTTATGAGGGCGCATTGCATTTTGCCGGCAATCATGAATTGATTTCCAGAACTCACTTTGCTCGCTTCTTGGTAGAGCAGGGCGTCTGCCGTAATACTGAACATGTATTTAAAAATTATTTAGTTGAGGGAAAGCCAGGGTATGTTCCCCATCAGTGGGCTACGCTGGATAACGCTGTGCATTGGATTAAGTCTGCAGGTGGCGTAGCTGTTATTGCTCATCCTGGTCGTTACAGCAGACTCAGCGACATGCAAATGGATGAGCTCTACAAGCACTTTAAGGACATTGGAGGCTTGGCCATTGAGGTGATTACTGGAAGTCATAGTCCAGACCAATACAAAACTTTTGCAAAGATTGCGCAGCAATATGGCTTTTTGGCTTCTCGCGGTTCGGACTTTCATGATCCGAATGAGAGTCATATTGATTTGGGTAACTTGCCTCACTTACCAGACCATCTCACTCCGGTATGGTCTGCCTTTCATTAATTTATTAATTACTTAATCACTTAGAAAAAGAATACAGATGTTTGCTGAACGCGTTCTCTCTGGCATGCGACCAACTGGTAGCTTGCACCTTGGTCATTACCATGGTGTTTTAAAGAACTGGGTTCGCTTGCAGTCCGAATACCCTTGCTTCTTTTTTGTGGCTGATTGGCATGCATTAACTACCCATTACGAAACTCCGGATGTGATCGAGCAATCTGTATGGGATATGGTTATTGATTGGTTGGCAACTGGCGTAGATCCAAATCAGGCAACTTTGTTTATTCAAAGCAAAGTACCGGAACACGCTGAACTCTTTTTATTACTATCCATGGGAACCCCGCTAGGCTGGCTGGAAAGGGTGCCGACCTATAAAGATCAAATCGAGAAGCTCAAGGAAAAAGACCTTCAAACTTATGGTTTCTTAGGCTATCCGCTGTTGCAGGCTGCTGATATTTTGATTTATCGCGCACAGTTTGTGCCCGTAGGCGAAGATCAAGTGCCACACGTAGAAATGACCCGTGAAGTCGCGCGTCGCTTTAATTATCTCTATGGCCGCGAACCAGGCTTTGAAGAAAAAGCTTTAGAGGCTGTCAAGAAGCTTGGTAGTAAACGTGCCAAGATGTACGCTGAATTACGTGTCGCTTTCCAAGAGCGGGGTGATGATGAGGCCTTAGAGCAAGCTAAGGCCTTATTGCAAGATGCGCAAAGCCTATCCATGGCTGATCGCGAGAGACTCTTTGGTTTCTTGGAGGGTTCACGCAAAATTATTCTGCCTGAACCACAAGCATTGCTAACAACGGCCTCACGCATGCCCGGTATTGATGGTCAAAAGATGTCCAAGTCATATGGAAACACCATCAGCATTCGTGAAAATCCCGAAGACGTGATTAAAAAGATCCGCACCATGCCTACTGATCCTGCCCGGGTTCGTAGAACCGATGCCGGTGATCCGGCACGCTGCCCCGTATGGCAACTGCATACCGTTTACTCGAATGATGAGACAAAACAATGGGTTGAAAAGGGTTGTAAATCAGCGGGTATTGGTTGTTTAGAGTGCAAACAGCCAGTAATCGATGCCATTCTGGCCGAACAACAGCCGATGTTTGAGCGCGCTCAAAAGTACCTAGATGATCCTAGTCTGCTGCGCTCCATCATTGCTGATGGCTGCGATAAAGCTCGTAAGGTTGCACAAGAAACTATGCGTGAGGTTCGCGAAGCTATGGGTCTTGCTTACGACTGAGGTTTGAACTTGCCCAATATGCATGATGCAATTGCGAGTGCTTCACCTTGGGTGAAGCGATTTGCACCACTTATTCCAAAGGATGGAGTGGTTCTAGATTTAGCTTGTGGATCAGGTAGACACTCTGAGTTGCTCGCTAGCATGGGCTATCGGGTGCTAGCAGTTGATCAAGATATCGAGACTGTAGAGGCACTGGGCAATCCATCCATCAGCCCTAGACGCCTTCATCTTGAAGAGGCCCAATGGCCGCTAATGGGTTCTCAGTTCAGCGCTATTTTGGTGACAAACTATCTTTATCGCCCCCACCTCGATGAACTTCCCAAAATGCTGGGAAAAGAGGGCGTTTTGATCTATGAAACCTTCGCTCTGGGTAACGGAGACTTTGGTAAGCCATCCAACCCCAATTTCCTCTTAAACCCAGGGGAATTGCTCACTTTTGCCTCCCGCCATGGGCTTTACGTGGTGGCTTATGAGGATATTTACGTAGATCAACCCAAACCAGCCATGGTTCAGCGCCTATGTGCTGTAAAAGGCGAGCCAAAACACCGCATTCCGTTACAATTTCAGGGTTAAGACAGCTAAAAATCGGTGCATATTCTGTGACAAATACAGCGCATTCCAAAGGTAGCAAAAAACCCATAGCCGGAAGCATGCCGGCTATTGTTACTCCTATGTTCGAGGATGGCAGCTTGGATTACGCTAGCTTGCGTTCTTTGTTGGATTGGCACGTGTCCGAAGGTACAGATGGCATTGTCATCGTTGGCACAAGTGGCGAGTCTCCTACAGTTTCGGTTGAAGAGCATTGCGAGTTGATTCGCGTGACGGTAGAGCAGATCGCTGGACGCATTCCAGTGATCGCAGGTACCGGTGGCAACTCCACCATTGAAGCGATTGAATTAACCAAATTTGCTAAGCAAGTTGGCGCTGATGCTAGCTTGCAAGTAGTACCGTATTACAACAAGCCAACACAAGACGGGATGTTTGCCCATTTTAAAAAGATTGCTGAGTCAGTTGATTTGCCGGTAATTTTGTACAACGTTCCTGGTAGAACAGTTGCCGACTTGGCTGGCGACACTGTGGTTCGTTTAGCGGATGTTCCAGGCATTATCGGCATTAAAGAAGCGACTGGTAGCTTAGAGCGTGGAACCCTATTAATCAGTGATCTCAAGCGAGCTGGCCATGAAGACTTTGCAGTGTTTTCTGGAGACGATCTCACAGCTGCTATGTTGATGCTGATGGGTGGCAAAGGCAATATCTCTGTCACCGCAAACATCGCCCCACGTTTAATGCATGAACTTTGTGTTGCAGCAATGTCAGACGATGTGAAGAGAACCCGTGAAATCCAATATCAATTGATTGCAGTTCACAAGGCGATGTTTACTGAGGCTAACCCAATCCCCGTGAAGTGGGCGTTACACGAAATGGGCAAGATTACTGCTGGCATTCGTTTGCCATTAACACCCTTAAGTAATTCCTTGCGCGAGCCTTTGAAGGCAGCATTAAAACAGGCCAACTTATTATGATGAATTTGCTCCAACTATTGCGTCGAAACTTATCGATATTGGCTCTACTGTTAGCTACATCTGTTGTACTAACAGCATGTAAATCGGTTGCTACTAACGACACCGTTGACTATAAGAGCTCTGGCGCTGTGCGCGGTCCAAATTTGTCTTACCCTCCTGATCTCATCACTGCTCAAGCTGATCGCCGTTACATCGTTCAGGATGGAACCGCCACAATGTCTGAGTACAACGCTGCTGTTAAGAAGTCAGTGCAAATGCGTAGCACTGTGATGACCGGTATTCCTGGTATGCGCATTGCACGTGATGGCGAGCGTCGTTGGTTAGTGGTTGAAAAGCCAGCCCCTGAACTTTATCCACAAGTGAAAGATTTCTGGCAAGAGAATGGCTTCCTTTTAGTCGTTGACTCTCCATCCACTGGAATTATGGAAACTGACTGGGCAGAAAATCGTGCGAAGATTGCGCAAGATTGGATACGTTCGACTCTTGGTGGCGCTTTAGATACGTTGTATGACACAGGTGAGCGCGATAAATATAAGACCCGCTTAGAAGTTTCTAAACCTGGCGAGACTGAGATTTATATTACACAACGTGGTGCCATTGAAAAATGCACTTCTGACTCCACTGGAAATTGTATTTCTACTGTATGGACGCCTCGTCCGAATGACCCTGAGTTAGAGGCAGTCTTCTTGGCGCGCCTGATGGAGCGTCTGGGTATGACTCAAGAGCAAGCCAAGGCAATGGTAGCCGTTCCGCTTGGCCCTAAAACCCCTAAAGCGAAGTTTGTACAAGAAGGTGCTAATCAAGCCTATATTCAGTTGAGTGCCGGTTTTGATCGTTCTTGGCGAGATGTTGGTTTGGCACTTGATCGTTCAAACTTTACTGTTGAAGATCGTAATCGCTCTACTGGCGTTTACTATGTGCGTTACGTTAATCCAAAAGATTTGGGCGATACCAAAGGCTTTTTCACCAACCTCTTTAGTAGCAAGGATGATTCAAGTCTGAAGGCTAAAAAATATCAGGTAGTTGTGAAGAGTACCGGCGAGAACTCTGCCAATGTCTATGTGCAAAATGCTGAAGGTAAGCCAGAAAATACGCCTGCAGGTTTTCAGTTGTTGACCTTGTTAACGGATCAACTAACAAAGTAAGTGTTTTTTACAGTCAATAAAAAAGCCGCTTTTCAGCGGCTTTTTTTCTTCATGAAGAAGATTACTTCTTAGCGTCAGCAGCTGGAGCAGCTGGAGCAGCAGCAGGAGCTTCAGCTGCAGGAGCAGCAGGAGCAGCAGCAGGAGCAGCTTCAACAGGTTTTGCTTCTTCTTTTTTACCGCAAGCGGCCAAGGCGATTGCTAACATAGCAGCGAATACGAGTGACTTCTTCATTTATAGATTCCTTTAAAAAAATTAACAACAATTACCGGTAATTGTTTTCTGGATTTACCGAGGGATTATCCCTAAGTAGTTTCCAGCGATTATTATATCCATCTGAGAATTCAGGTCTGAAAAACTAGCCATCCAGCCAAATAGGCCTCATAAAGGCTGGATTTACCAAGGTGTTTGAGTCCATTGGTCTTCAGTCTCTTCTGGGCGGAGAGAGCCTGCCAGGCCGAAATAATGTCTGGAGCTTGTCCCTGGGTCATAGTCTCTCCGTTGCAATAAACCTGTCTTCCAAGCGCCAGAATACGTGTTTGGGGTTGTGGCACCAGGCTCATGGAACCCAATTTCTTTAGAAACTCTGCTGGGCTAAGGGGCTCTTCTGGACCGTCAAAAAAGGCTTGTTGTTTAGGCTCTGAAAGGTAGGCGGTAATTCCGGGTAGAAATCCATCAATTTGATTCAGTTTCAATTCCTTGAGTTTCGAGCCAAGCTGCTTGATGAGCTCATCAGGTAATTGCTCGGCAAACAGAGTGGCGCTTTGTTTGGGATCTGCAAACTTAGCTTCTAGTGCAGGGATGTCTTCTAAGGATTCTGCTAAGCGCCACAAACCTTCTTGCAGCAATTCCTTAAAGCTGGGTGAACGAAATCCTACAGACCATGTTTGACAGCCTGCATCCAAGGCGATTCCATCGTGGGCTACGTGTGGTGGTAAATACAGCATATCGCCTGGCTCTAAAGTCCATTCTTGCTCAGGCTTAAAGTTTTTTAGAATTTTTAGTGGCAGATTTGGGTTGAGGCTTAAATCTTTTTGCTGTGAAATTCGCCATTGTCTTCTACCGGACATTTGAATTAGGAAGACGTCATATGAATCAAAGTGTGGGCCAACGCCGCCACCAATGCCAGCAATACTCACCATCAAATCATCCAGGCGAGCATCGGGAATAAAGCGAAACCAAGAGAGGATTTTGGCCGCAGCAGGGTGATGTGCTTCCATGCCCTGGAGCAACAAAGTCCAATTGGGTTTATCAACTGAGGGAATTGCTTTTTTGGCAAATGGTCCGCTACTAAAGCTCCAGGGCTTAGATTTCACCAGGCGCGATTCCACCACATCTTGCTGGGCAAATTTAAGCAATTCTTGGCCGGGAATAGGGCTATCAAGCGATTGGCCGGACTGGGCTGAGAGGGCGAATGCCGGAATTGCTCCTCGGATGAGTAAGGGCTTCTTATGCCAGTGGCGTGCCATGAACTGATTTGGGCTAATGCCCCCAAATAAGGCCCAGGGCTCTGCTAAAGGAAGCTTTGCAGGAGCCTGGGGTGGTTCGTAGGGTTTGCTCAAGTAAAATGAGGTCATAAAGTAAAAGGTAAAAAGCTTTTTAAAAAACTGGTTAAAAACGAATGTTCGACAAATTCCGCATGAAGATTGAAAAAAATACTATCGTATCCCTTCGCTATAAGCTAACCGATGCGCAAAATAATGTCATTGAAGAACCAGATTCTCCGATGGTATACCTGCACGGTGGCTATGAAGGTACTTTTCCTAAAATTGAGACATTGCTAGATGGCCAAGATATTGGCTATGAGGCTACGATTCAGCTCGAGCCAAATGAGGCGTTTGGTGAGTACGATCCTGAGCTATTGAAGATTGAGCCACGCACGCGTTTTCCTGAGCCTCTGGAAGTGGGTATGCAGTTTGAAGGTATACCCGATACCGAAGAAGGCGCCAGTGCCGAGGATGCAGATACTGATGATGAGCCCTTAATCTACACCGTGACCGATGTTGCCGATAATCAAGTGGTGCTCGATGGCAATCATCCTTTGGCCGGAATGGCTTTGCGTTTTTGGGTTCAGGTCGAAGATGTTCGCGTTGCTACCGATGATGAGATTGAAAATCGTCACCCAGAGGGCGGCGAGAGTTTTTCATTCGGTATGCCAAATGACGATGATGATGAAGATTTTCCAGGCGGGGCATCAGTTGGAGATAATGCTAGTCCGCGCACATTGCATTAATTCAAAACGCCGCTAGAAAAAAAGGAATAGCGCGCTATTCCTTTTTTGTTTACATCATTTTTTTCGCGCCGCTCCTAAAGTCCTACTCTTTCAGCCATTCTTTAATCGCATCAAGATCACGCTTAGTATCGCTTGAGCCAGCAGCATCAGCGCTTCCAGGGGCGTTGCTTAACTTGGCAAGGGCTTTCTCAAGCGCTGCAATTTTGGCTTCTTGCTCGATCGTTGCATCGATTAAACCCTTAAGGGCCATTGATACGGGATCATCTACATTGGGTGTAACGCCGTAGGCAGAAAAGTATTCTTTTGTTTTGCTATCGGGACTTTGCGGCAAGTCTGGATGCAAGATTCGCGCAGGAATTCCAACGGCAGTAGCGCCAGCAGGAATCTCTTTTAGAACAACAGCATTAGAACCAACGCGCGCGCCATCGCCAACAGTAAACCCGCCAAGTACTTTTGCGCCAGCGCTAACTACGACTCCTTTGCCCAAGGTCGGGTGACGTTTAACGCCTTTATAAAGAGAAGTACCGCCTAAGGTTACACCTTGGTAAATAGTGCAGTCATCGCCAATTTCAGTAGTCTCACCAATCACAATACCAAGCCCATGATCTAGAAATACTCTACGACCAATCTTTGCGCCAGGATGAATTTCTATACCCGTCAGAATGCGTGCAAGCATGGAGAGTACCCGTGCAATCCATTTCAGACCTACATTCCATAAAAAATGGGAGAGGCGATGAAACCAAACTGCATGCAAACCTTGGTAGCAAGTGATGACCTCGAGACGATTACGTGCAGCTGGGTCTCTGGCAATGATGGAGTCGACTTGGTCGAAAAAGGGATTAGACATGGCTTGATTTTAACGGGATGCGCTTATTTTCTCAGGAGCATCTGTTTTGCAATTCCGCGTAGTAGGTCAATCTCTTTTTTATGTAGGCGACTGCGGGCAAAAAGAGCCTGTATACGGGGCATGAGCTTCTTAGGGTTGGCTGGGTCTAAATAGCCAATTGCCTCTAGACCCTCGCGCCAATGCTCCAGCATGGCGGCAACAGCAGCGGGATCGGCAAAGTCAGCCATTTCTTCACGATTTGCTAAAGAGTGAGGTTCTCCAGCATTTCGAAGCAATGTCTCTCTGAGGGTATAGGCACACACCATCAATGCTTGGGCGAGGTTTAGGGAGGGGTAGGCGGGATTGGCATCCAGCCAGACTCTGTGAGTACACAAGACTAAATGATCGTTATCTAGACCCGTTCTCTCTGGGCCAAAGAGAAGAGCAACCTTTCTACCGCTCAAAGTTGCATCTGATATTAATGCGCGGGCAGTCTCCCAGTCCAGAGCAGGGGGTCCAAACTCCCGATCACGGCTAGTAAGCCCCAAAACAAGCGAGCATCCCTCTACCGCAGACGCTAAAGAATTGCTTTCTAAGGAGCTCTCTAGGACATCTGCAGCACCGCTAGCCAGTGCTATCGCTTCAGCACTTGCGGCCACGCCCTTGATCTTGGGATTAATGAGGCGTAGATCGCTAAAGCCCATAGTTTTGAGGGCGCGAGCAGCTGAGCCTACGTTTCCTGGATGACTGGTCTCGACCAAAACCCAGCGAAGTAATTTGGCTATATCAATATTCATTAATGCGCTTTAGTGTGGTTTTAGGGCGGTCAATGGGGTGTTATGGAAGCTAATCGTTTAGAATCAATTTGTTAGCTTCGTATTGTCGTGCAATTTACCCAAGTTGTAGGCATTACAAGGAGCTTGTTCTTATTTAATTTGTCCATCAATACTATGCATCCCATGTTAAATGTGGCCGTAAAGGCCGCCCGTCGCGCTGGAACAGTCATCAATCGTGCTTCCTTGAATTTGGAGCGCTTGCAGGTTGACCGTAAACAACATAACGACTTTGTAACCGAGGTGGACAAAGCCGCTGAAGCGGCCATCATTGAAACGCTCAGCGAAGCCTATCCAACTCATGGATTTTTGGCTGAAGAAACAGGCGAGCGTAATGCCGATGCAGAAAATGTTTGGATCATTGATCCTCTTGATGGCACAACCAATTTCATTCATGGTTTTCCGCAATACGCAGTATCAATTGCGCTTGCAGTAAATGGCGTAACTCAACAAGCCGTAGTTTATGACCCAACCCGCGATGAATTATTCACCGCGACACGTGGTGCTGGAGCTTACTTGGATCGTCGGCGTTTACGTGTTGCTGCGCAAGATCGTCTGGCAAATTCTTTACTCGGCACCGGCTTTCCATATCGCGAAGACCAAGACTTGGAAAAATATTTAAAGATTTTTGCTGAGATGTCACGTCAATGTGCGGGCTTACGTCGCCCAGGTGCAGCTTCATTAGATTTGGCCTACGTTGCCGCTGGTCGCTACGATGGTTTCTTTGAGAGTGATCTCAAGCCATGGGATATGGCAGCAGGCGCTTTACTCATTACTGAGGCAGGTGGATTGATAGGCAACTATCGCGGAGAAGAGGGCTTTCTGAAAAGTGGTGAAGTGATGGCAGCAAACCCACGCATCTTTGCGCAGATGGTGCAATCGCTTTCTAAATACTCGGTTACTTAATGGATCACTCGATCTGGGTGGTGAGTAGAGAGTAGAACTTAGCTCTTAATCAGGTCGAGATAGCGCGCTCCAGCACTATCGATAAGCAAAGCGCTTGCCCTAGGGGGCAGGCTCTCGGGGTGATCAAGGTCCCAATCCGATAAAACCCAGCGCTGCCAATTTTGAGCGCCTAAAGATTCTTCATGATGGGCAGGCAAGTGGGTGTGCCCATGAATTAATCTGTTTCCAGATTGATCTTTTATTACAGAGGCACATGCTTGTTGCGTCACATCCATTTTGACTTGATGTGATCTAGGACGTTGCTGTGCTTGGTATTGACTATGGCTATTGCTTCGTAGATGTTGCGCGATTGCTTTGCGCCAATTGAGCGGCAAACCTAAGAATATTTTTTGTATCCAGGGCTTTCTGACCCAGTGACGAAATGCTTGGTAGCCGATATCGGCAGTACATAAAGCATCACCATGCGCGAGTACCCAACTTTGCGAAGCAATCTCAACTGTGCTTGGGTCTGACAAGAGCGTCATACCCGTTTTCTTAATAAAACTTTTACCGATTAAAAAATCCCGGTTACCGTGTAAGTAGTAAGTTTTTACTTTGGTAGAAAGATTGGCGATTGTGCGTTGAACTTCTTGCTGGAAGGGGGAGGATGCCGCTGCATCATCACCCACCCAGTATTCAAACAAGTCACCCAGAATAAACACCGCCTCGACTTTTGGAGCTTCTTTTTCACAGAAGTCAAAAAAACGTTGCGCCGTCAAGGGCATTGACGGCGTCAGGTGTAGATCCGATATGAGCAGTGCGCTCGCGTATTGCGGAATCATTCCTCGAGAACAGTTGCCTTATCGATGACAACATCTTCTGATGGAACGTCTTGATGAAAACCAGAGCTACCAGTCTTTACCTTGCGAATGGTGTCGACCACATCCATGCCGTCTGTGACTTTGCCAAATACAGCATAACCCCAGCCTTGAGCATTAGGAGCGGTGTGGTTCAGGAAATCATTGTCATTGGCATTGATAAAGAATTGAGCAGTAGCAGAATGTGGATCACTTGTGCGAGCCATAGCTACGGTGTAGCGATCATTCTTGAGGCCATTATTCGCTTCGTTTTCAATTTCTGCGCCAGTTGGCTTTTGCTTCATGCCAGCAGTCATGCCGCCACCTTGAATCATGAAGTTATCAATGACGCGATGGAAAATCGTGCCATCGTAATGACCGCTTTTTACATACTGTAAAAAATTAGCAACACTTTTAGGTGCCTTAGCTGCATCAAGAGTCAGGGTGATGTCACCCTTATTGGTTTTTAGGAGTACTTTCGCCATTATTAGATCTACTTTCTGGAAGGTTAGTGGATGGGTTGTTACTTGGCAGTGAATCCGGACTTGGATTTACTGCAGGGTTGAATGCGGGATTGGGGGTGCGACTTACGGGTCGTTTCGCCGGAGGTTTTAGGACATCTAAAAGTGCCTTAGCGCGGTTGGCATACTGTCGTTGATTTAACAGTGCATTTTTGGCGGCATCCTCATAGGCTTGGGCGCCAAGACGAATATAGATCTCACCTAAATTGGCAGATGCAATTGCATAACTAGGGCGCAGTTTTAATGCCAGCTCCAAATAATCTCGCGCTTCAATCCATTGCCCTTGGTTAGCGGCAATCGCAGCAAGATTATTATAAGGCTCAGGCAATTCTGGAAACTGCTGAGTAATCTCAATCAAAGTTTTTTTAGCTTGATCAAACTGGCGCATCTCAATTTGCAAGCGTGCCTTTACAAAACGTAACTGCACATTGCGTGGAGTCTTTTTGAGATCCACATTAATTTGAGTGACTGCATCTTGATATTTGCGTGCCTTGATGAGTTTCTCTACATCGGAGGGGACAGCATTTTTAGTAATGGGGTCTGGCTCAATGATCAAGAAAGATAAAAATGGAACGCCAACAGTCTCAGATAACTCAGGATTTAAGGGGTCATATCCAATATCTGCCGATAATCTTGGCGTATCAATGGGGCTATAGCCACCTAAATAAGGTTGAGCTGCGGTCTGTGAGGTGCCCACTCCTTTAGCGTTCATTGCCGCAATTTCTGCGTCAGCACGCTGCTGGGCAGGGGTGCTGCAGCCTGATAAGAGTGCCAGGATTGCCGAAGTGGCAAAAGCTAGGGTAAAGACCTTATTGAGGGTAGGACGTGGCGCTGGGGCGTTGTAGGGCATAGGTGCAGGGGTGTGAAACGGGCTCATTCGATATACTCAGCGCTCAGTCTAACAAATTGGCGCTACTTGCCCCACCTTTATAGCCCTATGCTGCAAATCTATAACACCCTTAGTCGTTCAAAACAGGTCTTTAAGCCCATAGTCCCGGGCAAGGTGAAGATGTACGTCTGTGGTATGACGGTTTATGACTTTTGCCACATTGGCCACGCCAGGGTCATGATTGTCTTTGATATGGTGGTTCGTTGGCTCAGGGCTAGCGGCTATGAAGTGGTGTACGTCCGCAATATCACCGATATTGATGACAAGATCATCAAAAGGGCTATTGAGAACGGCGAGCCAATTTCTGCGTTAACAAATCGCTTTATTGACGCTATGCATGCTGACTCTGATGAGTTGGGCCTAATGCACCCCGATCAAGAACCCCGCGCCACGGATTACATCGCACAGATGCAGGGCATGATTGGCAAGCTGATTGAAAACGAATTGGCATACCAGGCAAATGATGGCGATGTAAATTTTGCTGTGCGCTTATTGCCACGCTATGGTCAATTATCAGGCAAGACCTTAGATGAATTAAATGCTGGCGAGCGGGTTGCAGTAGGCGATGGCAAGCGTGATCCACTTGATTTTGTTTTATGGAAAAGCGCAAAGGCTGAAGAGCCAGCAGATACGCGCTGGAAATCACCGTGGGGCGAGGGCCGTCCTGGTTGGCATATTGAATGTTCGGCAATGTCATGTGATTTATTGGGTGAACACTTTGATATTCATGGTGGTGGCGCAGACTTACAGTTCCCGCACCATGAAAATGAAATTGCCCAAAGCGAAGGTGCCTTGTATGGCAAAGACCGCAAAGAAGACGATGCCCCCTTTGTGAATTACTGGATGCATAACGGACACATCCGTGTAAATGAAGAAAAGATGTCCAAATCTCTGGGCAACTTCTTTTTAATACGTGACGTCTTAAAGAGTTTTGATCCTGAAGTACTGCGCTTTTTTATGTTGAAGGCCCATTACCGCAGCCCAATTAATTACAGCGATGCACAACTTGAAGAGGCGCGTTCTGGGTTGGCTCGCCTATATACAGCCTTGGCGCAAGCGCATCAAGACCAAGCAATGTCTTTAGATCAAAACAATCCATGGGCAAAGCGCTTTGCTGATGCCATGAATGATGACTTCAATACGCCAGAAGCGATTGCAGTTCTTTTCGACCTGGCAAGTGAAGTGAATCGTGCACAAGGCGATGAAAAGCAGTTGCTCGCAAATACATTGAAGGCCCTAGGCGCGCCCTTGAATTTCTTGCAACGTGATCCAACTGCGTTTTTGCAAGCAGGCACTAAAGATCAGGATGGCTTAAGTTCTGCGCAAATTGAAGAACACATTGCGGCCCGAGTTGCTGCTAAACAAGCAAAAGATTTCGCAAAGGCAGACTTGATCCGAAAAACATTGCTAGAGCAGGGAATTGTTCTCGAAGACAAACCCGGTGGCTTAACAGAATGGCGTAGAGCTTAATGACTGCAGTTAAAGACAAAATGGAAAAAGTAGAGAAAACGGAATCTATTTTGCAAGAAGTTGCGCCTGATTATTGGGAGCAAGCCTGTAAAGAGTTGATGAAGCATGATCGTATTCTGAAAAAACTGATTCCTAAAATTGGATCCGGATTTTTAGTGACACGCGGTGATTCATTTAATACTTTGGCAAGATCAATAGTTGGGCAGCAGATTTCAGTAGCTGCGGCGCAATCAGTGTGGAATAAAGTGGTTGCCGCCAGTAAAAAGAAAGTTACTCCCAAAAATATCCTAGCGCTCTCTGTAGAGGAGTTACGCGCTGCTGGTTTGTCTGGACGCAAGGTTGAGTACATCCGAGATTTAGCCGATCACTTTGATTCTGGTCGACTACATGCCAATCAGTGGAAAGATATGGATGATGAGAGCGTGATCAAGGAATTAAGCTCAATTCGGGGGATTGGTCGCTGGACTGCCGAAATGTTCCTGATCTTCAATATGATCCGCCCGAATATTCTGCCTTTAGACGATGTTGGTCTCATTAAGGCCATTTCCCTTAATTACTTCAGTGGAGAGCCTGTCAGCCGCCATGAGGCCCGTGAAGTAGCTGCCAATTGGGCACCGTGGCGTACGGTTGCCACCTGGTATATGTGGAGAAGTATCGACCCAAACCCAGTTGAATATTAAAATCAGATCATGAAAACGACTTTCCTGGATTTTGAGCAACAAATCGCTGAATTAGAGTCAAAGATTGAAGAGCTGCGTTTTGTGCAAGATGAGTCATCGGTAGACATCTCCGATGAGATCAAAACGCTTGCTGAAAAAAGTCAGCAACTTACCAAAGACGTTTACGCTAATCTGACGCCTTGGCAAGTATCTCAAGTAGCGCGTCATCCGCAGCGTCCTTACACGCTAGATTATGTTGGCGCTTTATTTACTGACTTTCATGAACTGCATGGCGATCGTACTTTTGCGGATGATCAATCGATCATCGGTGGCTTAGCCCGTTTTGAGAATCAACCTTGTATGGTGATCGGCCATCAAAAAGGCCGCGATACTAAAGAGCGTGCTCTGCGAAACTTCGGCATGAGTCGACCTGAGGGTTATCGCAAGGCAATGCGCCTAATGCGCCTTGCAGAAAAATTTGGTATTCCGGTATTTACCTTTGTTGATACTCCGGGTGCATTCCCTGGTATTGATGCAGAAGAGCGCAATCAGTCTGAAGCGATTGGCCGTAACTTATTTGTGCAAGCAGAACTTGAAGTTCCAATCATCGCCACAATTATTGGTGAGGGCGGTTCCGGCGGTGCTTTAGCAATTGCTATGGGTGACGTCGTTCTGATGCTTCAAAACTCTACTTACTCAGTAATCTCGCCTGAAGGTTGCGCTTCCATTCTGTGGAAGACGGCTGATAAGGCTCCAGAGGCTGCCGAGCAGCTAGGCTTAACGGCGCAACGTCTAAAGACTTTAGGTCTGATTGACAAGATTGTTGCCGAGCCTATTGGTGGCGCACATCGTGATTACGACAATATGATGAGCAATATGCGTAAGGCACTTACTGAGTCTTTAAAAACTTTTGATGGCATGAAAGTAGATGTATTGCTTGAGCGCCGTCATGAGCGCTTGATGAGTTATGGCAAGTTCAAGGAAATCACTGCAAAGTCCTAATTTAGGAAAACGAATTGCGGTTGCCTTAAGTGGCGGCCTCGATTCGGTTGTGTTGCTCGACACGGTTTGTAAGGCGCAAGCTAAAGCAACAATACAAAACAAAAATCAAATTTATGCCTTTCATATTCATCATGGCTTACAAAAGCCTGCTGATGAATGGTTGATCTTTTGCGAAAAGCTCGCTAAAAAATACAAGATTCATTTTGACTTCAGGCTTCTTCATCTCAATACCGAAGAAGCGCAAGGCAATATCGAGGCCAGAGCAAGAGCAGGCCGTTATGAGGCTCTCACAGATCTTTGTGAAGAATATGGCATTGAGGATTTGCTCTTAGCGCATCACCAAAATGATCAGGCTGAAACAGTTCTTCTCCAACTCCTGCGGGGTTCTGGCGTAGCGGGCTTATCAGGTATGCCTACAAGCAGGGAGGTCTCCACCAAATCAAGTATCACGCTTTGGCGGCCACTCTTAAATCAAAGCAGACAAGAGCTTGAGGCTTATGCAAAAGAACATAAGCTCAAATGGATTGAAGACCCTAGCAATCAAGATATTAAATACCGTCGCAATGCAGTTCGCAAAAGAATTATTCCGGCACTAGAAAAAATTCAGCCAGAGGCATTGGTCAATATGGCGCGCAGTTCACAGTTACTTGGAGAAGCGCAAACCTTACTGAATCGCTTGGCACAACAGGATGGAAAAAGCATTCTTAGTAATGATCAGTTAAAAGTAATTCCTTTGCTGGCATTGGCTAAAGACGATCTACCAGCGGCTAACAATGTATTGCGTTACTGGTTACAAACGCAACAGTTGGCGATGCCATCTCAAGAGCGTTTACAAGCTTGGTGGCGTGACCTTGCAAAAGTCAAGACAGATGCAAAACTGGAGTGGCTGCATGACGAGAGAAAAATTTACTTATGGCGTGGCATGTTGCAAGTTGCCAACTTAGATGAAGGGCGCTGGGTTCTCAAAACGTTACCTGCAAACTCCAAGCAATTGGGTCTCCCGGCGGATTGGTTAAAAACAGCGCAAGAGAACAATCAAGTCACCCTCAGAGAACGCATAGGCTCCGAGAAGGTTCAGATTAAGCCCAGGACCCCCCGTAAAACCCTCAAAAACCTGTACCAGGAGGCTGATGTGCCGCCCTGGGAGCGTCAAGCACCTTTGCTCTACGTCAATGATGAATTGATCGCTGTAGCCGGAATTGGGTTGAGTTATCCGCACCTGATATCCACCGGCAGGCGCGTGATCCCGGAATGGGTGCAAAACCCTGTAAAATAAGCCCTTTTTAGACCTCCAGGGAATCATTTCCTTGTTATAGATAGTTAAATAGACGGTTTTTATGGCTCTTATCGTTCACAAGTATGGCGGCACCTCAATGGGCTCGACTGAGCGCATTGCCAATGTTGCCAAGCGCGTTGCCAAATGGATGCGTGCAGGCCACCAAGTGGTGGTTGTACCCTCGGCCATGTCAGGTGAAACCAATCGCTTGCTTGGTCTTGCAAAAGAAATCAATCCTGATGCACATCCCCGCGAGTTAGATCAAATTGCATCGACTGGTGAGCAAGTTAGCTCAGGCTTGCTGGCGCTGGCATTAATGCGCGAAGGTATTGATGCAGTGAGTTACGCTGGTTGGCAGGTAACTGTGCATACTGATTCAGCATTCACCAAAGCTCGTATTAAGAGTATCGATGACAAAAAAATCCTGGCTGACCTCAATGCAGGTCGTGCTGTAGTAGTTACTGGATTCCAGGGTGTAGATCCTAACGGCAACATCACTACCTTAGGTCGCGGTGGTTCTGATACTTCAGCAGTAGCGATGGCAGCGGCTTTAAAGGCGGATGAATGCTTAATCTATACAGACGTTGATGGCGTATATACAACTGACCCACGAGTCTGTGAAGATGCGCATCGCTTAGATAAGATTACTTTTGAAGAGATGTTAGAAATGGCAAGCTTAGGTTCAAAGGTATTACAGATTCGTTCAGTTGAATTTGCAGGTAAGTACAAAGTTAAAACCCGGGTTCTGTCTTCTTTGACAGACCCATTGATGCCTTTAGACCAAGAGATGAAGTCGGGCACCTTGATTACATTTGAAGAGGACAGCACTATGGAAGCCGCAGTTATTTCCGGCATCGCCTTTGCGCGTGATGAAGCAAAGATTACCGTTCTTGGAGTTCCTGATCGTCCAGGTATCGCATATCAAATCCTTGGCCCGATTGCGGATGCCAACATTGATGTAGACATCATTATTCAGAACCAATCTGTTGAGGGTAAGACAGACTTTACATTTACAGTTCCACGCGCCGACTACCAAAAGGCCTTGGATATTCTGAAGAACACTGTTCAAGCGCACATTGAAGCAAAAGAAATCTCTGGTGATCCAAAGGTTTCTAAAGTTTCAGTAGTAGGCGTAGGCATGCGTTCACATGTTGGTATCGCTAGCAAGATGTTCCGTACCTTGTCGGAAGAGGGTATCAATATCCTGATGATCTCCACCAGTGAAATCAAGATCTCAGTAGTCATTGATGAGAAATACATGGAATTGGCTGTACGCGCCTTGCACAAGGCATTTGAGCTGGACCAGAGGTAAGCCAAAAGCGCAATTAACCCCTCAGAAGCGGTTATCCGTTAAACTGTGAGGCGTTGTATTAGTAAGAAGTACGGAGACGTGGCCGAGCTGGTCGAAGGCACTCCCCTGCTAAGGGAGCATCGGGGCTAAAACTCTGATCGGAGGTTCGAATCCTCTCGTCTCCGCCAGTACTTTTGGCATTTTTTCTGTTTTTCACTATATGCATCAATGACTTAGCCTCATAACCGGGGCTTTTTCTTTATTACTCCCGCTTACCAGTACGCTTACCACTCAAGCAATATTTGATTCCGGATGTGTGACTAATGCAATTTGAGCTAACGATTACTCAGCACACCTTGATGGCATGGTTAATTAATTGTTGAGAAGCTAAAAAAGTTCAATAGATTCAGCTAGAAAACTGAACTGTAAGAATTTGCATCAGGCCTATGCTTATTGGGCTTATGAACCGAGATAGTGCCGATAGTGATGAAGCACAGAGGCTCCTCTTTATCTTTAAATAAAAATAATTCCCTCATCTTTTGGCTGTAAAGAGCCTTACCGCTTGATAGTCCTGAGCCAAATCCTAAAGCATTAGCCATTAGCAAAATATTTTGAATTGCACACCCTGCGGAGATGAGTTTTTCTTGCTCGGGAATATTGTCAAGTTCATTGTTCAGCTTAGCGGTTGCCAATAAAAGCAAGGGGCCTCGAAAAGCTTTCTGCTTTGCTTCATCAATTTGAGTTAGCGTTGCGCTTGGGTCTCTTGCTATGAGTGCGTCTGCAAATAAGTCACCTAATAAATTACGACTTTCGGGACTGACTTCATAAAAGTGCCAAGGCGTTACCTTTCCATGGTCGGGAGCGGCTCCAGCCGCATTCAAAATTTCTAATTTCTGGGGTAGGTTAGGGCCTGGTGCAATCAGTCTTTTAGGAGAAACATGCTGGCGACTATGGATCAGCGCATGAGCAAAGCCTCCGAGTAAATCTAAATTATCAGAAGCCAAAATCACTTAGTCCTGGATGGTCATCAGGCCTTCTTCCTAGGGGCCAAAAAAACTTTCGGTTAGATTCTTTAATGGGTAAATCATTGATGCTAGCGAAACGTCTCATCATGAAACCATTTTCATTGAACTCCCAATTCTCATTACCAAAGCTTCGCGACCAGTTACCAAAGTCATCATGACATTCGTAGGCAAAACGAACCGCAATGCGGTTATCTGTAAATGCCCATAATTCCTTAATCAGGCGGTAGTCAAGCTCCTTGGCCCATTTGCGGCGAAGAAACTCTTTGACTTGTTCTCTGCCTTTAGGGAATTCAGCCCGATTTCGCCAAATAGTATCTTCCGTATAAACCAGGGAAACCTTCTCGGGATCTCTTGTATTCCAAGCATCTTCAGCCATTCGAATTTTTTGAATTGCTGTTTCTTTAGTAAAAGGGGGTAGGGGTAGTTTTTGTTCCATAGTATTTTGCGGTTAATCTTTCGGAATAATAAGAATAAACAGGGATTTGCATACAATAGCAAAATTAGTACCACTTTTGGTGCATTCAAAATAAGCCTTTAATGAGATCGCTTTTGAGACATTTTTTTAAAAAGTTAATTACCATTTTTCTTCCGGAAACTACCTCAGTTTCTTGGTTAGAGAGGTTTAGATCGGCTTTAGGAGTTGTGCTGGGCTTGCTCGCAATAATGGGTCTTGGTTTATTGCTTGCAAGTTACGGAAACGCATCACCATGGATTGTCGCCTCGATGGGTGCCACTGCATTTTTATTATTTGTCTTGCCTTCAAGCCCAATGGCGCAACCATGGGCGGTTATAGGGGGTAGTTGCGTTTCTGCTTTGATAGGTGTTGCTTGTACGCAGTTTGTTCACGAATTGCCATTATTAATCCCCCTGTCCGTTGGGCTCGCAATTTTGGCAATGTTTACTTTGCGTTGCTTACACGCGCCTGCTGCAGCTTTGGCCCTTTTGATTCCTTTGGGCGGAATGGTAGACTTTCATTTTGTGCTTTTCCCGGTCTTGGGTAATGCTGTTTTATTGGTTTTGTGCGCAGTTATTTATAACTCCCTAACGGGCAGGCCATATCCGCAACGCCCTAAGGCCGTCTTGGATTCATCTCCACTGCAAAAACGAAATCGTAAGATCGAGGACCAAGAAATTAACGCTGTCTTGGAGAGCTATAACCAAGTACTAGATATCAGTAAGGATGATTTAGCCAATCTGATTTCTCAAGTTGAGCATGGGGCATATCAAAAGAAGTTGCAAGGTATGCTGTGTAAAAATATTATGACCACTGAAGTCTTATATGTTGGCATGGATTCACCTTTGGATCAGGCATGGAATCTTTTACGCAATCGTCATGTTAAAGCGTTACCGGTGATAGATGGCGCACGTAGGGTGCTTGGGATCATTACTTTAGAGGACTTTATTAAAAGTGCGGCGGTTGATTTTCATCAAAGCTTTGGGCAACGCATCAGGGGGTTTATGCGAGCCGCTGTTCCTGGCTTAAATAGCTTACCAAATGCAGTTGGACAGGTAATGAGTAAGCCGGTAAGGGTAATTAGTGAAGATCGAAATATGCTTGACTTGGCTGAGATATTTTGTGGTGATGGTCATCACCATATCCCCGTAATTAATGATAATAAGCAGTTGGTAGGAATGATTACTCAGTCTGACTTTGTAAAAGCTATTGACCAATCCATTGATATCAGATGAAAAATATTTTCAGAAAACTGATTAATTTCTTTCATCAAATTGCACCACCTCAGGACCAATACTCTTGGTTTGATAGGTTGCGAGTATCGATTGGTGTTGGCCTAACTATTTTTGCGATAGCCCTATTGAATCTTCTATGGGGTGATATGACTCAAGATGAGAACATGGTGACGGCAGTTTTTGGAGTCAGCGCTTTATGCATTTTCCTATTTCCCAATAGTAAATTCTTTTCGCCCTTAACTTTAATAGAGGCAAATCTATTAGCTTCCTGCGTAGCCTTCATTTGTGTTTATCTGATGCCATCGATTTCTGTGGGCATTCCATTCGCCGTCATTGGCACAATAGTTGGAATGTATTTACTGGGGTGTATGCATCCGCCAGCGGTTTTCTTAAGTATTTTTATAGTAATGGCTGGAACTAATAGCTATAACTTTGTCTTGCATCCTGTTTTGGCCGACTCTCTTGTGTTGACCTTGGCGAGTTTTTTAAACAAGGCTTTAATAAAGCGTTCGTTAGGCTAAGCTGTGCTACCCCCAAACACTCCAATCCTTGGATTGTGGTGAAGGTTCATTCCACTTCACTGGGTAAAGCAGGGCTTTCCCGGGAGTGAGGCGACTCCAGATGGCTGCTACAACCGCAAGAATTGTCACCCCTACCAAAACTACTGCTACGAGATGGCCAAAGCCAGCGTGCGCCTGGATCATGATAAGTGGATTTGCACCAGCTGGCGGATGTACAGTTTGTGTAAGCAACAAGACCGCCAAAGTAATTACCTCAGCAAGCAAGTAAACCCATAAAGCATCATCAAAGAGCTGGTAGCAGACAATACCAATAAGTGCGCTGATGAGGTGCCCGCCAAATAAAGCTCTTGGCTGTGCTGCAGGAGCGCCAGTCAAGCCAAACAGAAATATCGTAGAGCCACCCAGTGATGCAAGCAGTAATGGTGATGCCGGTGGTTTTGTAACAATTAAAGCCAATCCAAGTGCAACCATTGCGCCTAGCGAAACCCATGCCAAACGTTCAACTATTTTGAGCATGACTTAGTGTAATCCAGCCATCGTAGATATTTGAATGGCTTGCCTGAGAATTGAGCTCGGACATTTGACTTGCCCAGATAGAATTTGCTCGGTAACGGATGCCGTTGAAATGGCGTCAATCTCTAAAAACAGTCTGAGATCTTCAAAGCGCTCTTCGGGGGTTGTCATTTCATTCGCATTTGGAAGCAAAAAATGCATTTCTGGCAATCGCTGCAGAGAAGCGGTTGGCTCACCCTCGCTTCCCCTCATCAAAATTGCATTTGCTGAACGAAGTTGAAAAAATTCTCGTAGTTTTTCTGGATATTCTGGGTGGGTGTAGTTAGAAACTTGCCAAGAGCTCTGAAGCGTTGGATTAATCAGTTTTGCCAGCACATGACCAGTATTCCGCAGACCAATTCTTTCTCTGATATCTAATAATTTTTGAAGGGCTGGGGAAATCACATTAAGAGGGCAAAAGATCGGTTGATTCAATGCCAGGAGGGCGCCAAATTCATCTTTGGACTTGAGAATTGGCCAGCCAAGAGACTTAAAAATTTCATGGCTCGTTACCCTAGTTAGATCTTTTTCGACCCCCTGAACAAGCACTGTAAAACCATAACTAGACAGCATGCCAGCAAGAAGTGGCGTTAAGTTTGCTTGCTTTCTAGCCCCGTTATAACTTGGTAAGACTATGGTGGGGCGTGTGCCAAGATTCAGTAAATTCAGATGCGGTTGTAGGGCGTCCATAAAGCCCATGAGCTCAGAGACAGACTCACCCTTGATGCGCATAGCAATACAAAATGCACCCAGCTCTAGATCGCTGACATTGCCATCTAGAATTTGTGTGAAGACTTCTTTTGCCTGATTGCGATCAAGGTCGCCGGCGCCTTTGCTGCCTCGGCCAATGACTTTTAAGAATGATTTGATGCTCATTGAAGGATTATGCCGCTACTTCCACTTTCTTGAGAAAGCTGACAATAATTTGCTTGACTTCGGGTTTGCAGGAACCGCAATTGGTTCCACATTGCGTTTCAGATTGAAGAGAGGTCATGGCGTCTTCGGGGGAGGTTCCTGCTGGCATCTTGCTTAAGCATTGCTTCATTGTGTCTGCAGATACATTAAAGCAATTACAAATTGCCTTACCTTTGGGTTTAATTTCTATAGGGGGTTTGCTAACAGGCATCAACAAAGACCGACCAAGGGTTTTTGCATCTAAGCCGCTTTCTAGGTACTCTCTTAACCAGGTAGTACTTGCTAGGCTTTCAATGGAGCCAGTCAGCATTGCAGATAGAACCTTCTCTTGAGCGCGAACAAGTCGTACTACGCCTCTGCGCTTATCGATATAGCGCATCACGGGCTCTCCAGATTCCTCATCCAACTTAAATTTACGTATTATTTGCTTTAAAGCTTGCGCGGCAAGAGAGTCTGATTCTTCTAGCGGGTCATCGTGGTGGGCGGCCTTGAATGAAATCCCAATGAGGTCACCATCCTGCTCTCTACCAAATAGAACGCATTGGGCGGAATCGAAATGAGGCAAGATGCTGCGCAAACTATTTTGAACAAAAAATACTTCTTCTTTGGAAAATAAGCCGAAAGCCACTAAATGCCAGGGAAGGTTTGCTGGCAAAATCTTGACGGCTGAATGTTTCAGTTCGGGCTGACCGGATACAGGGTCGATCATGTTGCAAGTAAGGCCGTTGACTCCGCGGCCCGGTGTTTTACCAGCAGCGCCTGAAATAAATTCAGAACCCCAGTGCATGGCAATAAAGGCTTGCGAGGAGGCGATATCGTCTGAGACTTTGATTGGGAAGATCTCACTACCTCTGCGACTGGTGACATGAACTAAATCACCATTTTCTAAATTCATCCTGCCAGCATCTTTGGGTGACATCTCCACACAAGGCTCTGGTGCATGTCCATAAAGTGTTCCAATGGTTCCCGTTCTACTCATCCCATGCCATTGATCTCTGAGGCGCCCAGTATTTAAGGCAAATGGGTAGCGAGCATCTACAGATTCTGCGGTTGCTTTATAGGGTGCAGCAATAAAGTGAGCTTTTTTATCTTTGGTAGGAAAAACGCCATTTTCATAAAGACGTTTTTTGCCAAAGAAATCTCCTTTGGGCATAGGCCATTGCTGTGGTCCGCGTTCCTCAAGGATTTTGTAGCTTAAACCAGTAATATCGAGATCGCGACCGGCTGTACTCTCACGATGCTCATCCCAAATATCCTCAGGTCCGGCGTAAGGAAATAGAGTGGATGTCCCTTCTTTTCTATTGCCTGGTAATAGCGCTTCAAGAGCTATTCCAATTTCAAGAGCGATCTGCCAATCATGTTTAGCAGACGCATAAGGATCAATTGCGGGATTTACTTTGGAAATTCTTCGCTCTGAATTTGTAACTGTCCCCACTTTTTCTGCCCAGGTAGTGGCGGGCAACAACACATCTGCATATAGGGTGGTGGCTGTGTGCGCATAAGCTTCCTGCACTACAACAAATTCTGCTTTGCTTAATCCCTCGTGAACTGCATTGAGATCGGGCATCGATTGTGCTGGGTTTGTACAGACGATCCATATGGCTTTTAGTTTTTCAGTACGCAATGCCTCAAACATGGGAATGGCACTAAGACCTGGCTTTTCGGGAACTGAATCCACCCCCCACAGGTTTGCAACTTCTGCACGATGTTCTGGGTTGGCAAGATCACGGTGTGCGGATAGTAGATTGGCTAAACCTCCAACCTCCCGACCACCCATGGCATTGGGTTGTCCAGTCAAAGAGAATGGACCAGCACCAGCTTTCCCTATTTGACCGGTGGCTAAATGTAAGTTAACTAAGGCAGCATTCTTGGCTGTACCTGATGCTGATTGATTTAATCCCTGGCAGTACATCGATAGGGTTGCAGGTGAAGTAGCAAACCATTGCGCCGCTTGGAACAAGTCTTTTTCATTAATACCGCAGATCTGACTTACTGCCTTAGGCGTGAAATCTCTAACCAAATCACGTAGCGCATCAAAATCCGCCGTATATGAGTTGATATAAGACTCATCAATCCATTTCTCCCAGAGCATGATGTAAAGCATCCCGTGATAGAGAGCAACATCAGTACCAGGTTGTATCTGTAGGTAGAGATCAGCTTCTTTGGCGGTATCGGTTTTTCTGGGGTCAACAACAATAACTTTGAGATCCGGATTATTTTTACGGGCATCCTCAAGACGTCTATACAAAATCGGATGAGCAAAAGCGGTATTTGATCCCGTAATAAAAATAGTGGATGCAGAATCAATATCTTCATAGCAACAGGGTGGGGCATCCATCCCCAAGGTTTGCTTGTAGCCAGCTACCGCACTAGACATACATAGGCGTGAGTTGGTATCAATATTGTTAGAGCCAATCAAGCCCTTCATTAACTTATTGAAGATGTAATAGTCTTCGGTCAGTAATTGACCAGACACATAAATGCCAACAGATTCTGAACCATGCTCTTGAATGATGTCGGCAAATTTTTGGGCAACAGTTTGAATTACCTCGGGCCAAGAAATATCTACCGGCTCTTCACCCCTTGTTTTGCGGATGGCTGGTGAACCCAGCCGAGCCTGTATCTGAAGGCTTGGGTTTGCAGTGAGATGAAGGGTGGAGCCTTTACTGCAGAGTCTGCCAAAGTTTGCAGGATGATCGGGGTCGCCGCGAACCCCGGTTACCTCGATCTTTCCGTTACTTCCTGCGGTTTCAATAATGACGCCACAGCCAACACCGCAATAGCAACAGGTGCTCTTAACTTCAGCCATGAGTAGCTTGCAATTCCTCGCGGCTTAGCCAAACCACACCAGACTCTACTTTGACTGCAAAGGATTTAGCACAGCCTTCATCTGGGGCAACGGCACAGCCGGTGGAGAGATCTATATTCCAGGAATGCAGTGGACAGGTTACGGATTTTCCATGGACAATGCCCTGAGAAAGGGGGCCACCTTTATGCGGGCACTTATCCAATACGGCAAATACTTCGTCTTCTGAATTTCTGAAAATAGCTATTTGACCAGCTGGCGCTTCAATAACCCGAGATCCCAGAACAGGAATCTCATCAACCGTTGTGATTTTTTGCCACTGATCAAGTTGGGCGGTATTAGACATTTCCAGCCTCGACAATAGGAATGGTTTTAAATTGACGAACATCTACACCAGCGCGTTCAAAGTCCTTCCAAGGATCTGGAGCATCCTTTAGATCAAACAGCAGTCTTTCATGGAGAGCTTTACGACTTTCAGCATCGTCGACCACCTTTTGCTTAATGTATTCCATGCCAACTCTTGCCAAGTAATGGACAGTTCGATCCAAATACCAAGCTTCTTCGCGGTACAGCTGTAAGAAGGCACCAGAATATTCACGAACTTCCTCATCAGTTTTAACTTTACAGAGAAATTCCGCCACTTCTGTTTTAATGCCGCCGTTACCACCAATATAAAGTTCCCAGCCAGATTCAACACCAATAATGCCAACATCTTTGATGCCAGCTTCTGCGCAGTTTCGTGGGCAGCCAGACACTGCAAGCTTTACTTTGTGAGGTGCGTACATACCGAAGAGCATTCTCTCTAGATCTACGCCCATTTTCATGGAGGACTGGGTGCCAAAACGACAATGCTCATCACCAACACAAGTTTTCACTGTGCGAATTGATTTGCCATAGGCATGACCTGATGGCATATCCAATTCTTTCCAAACCGCTGGAAGATCATCCTTCTTGATGCCAAGTAAGTCAATTCGTTGGCCGCCAGTTACCTTGACTGTGGGCACTTGGTATTTCTCAGCAACGTCAGCAATTCTGCGTAGTTCAGAAGGAGTAGTTAGACCACCAAACATCCGCGGAATAACTGAGTAGGTGCCATCTTTCTGAATATTGGCATGAGCACGTTCATTAATGAAGCGGGATTGTGGATCATCTTTTGCTTCATGTGGCCATGTGGAGATCAAATAATAATTTAAGGCAGGGCGACAAGTCGCACAACCGTTAGGTGTTCTCCAATTAAGCTCGGCGCGAACTTGCTCTTGAGAAATTAAGTGGCCGGAGCGTATGGCTTGACGAATTTCATCATGAGAAAGATCGGAGCATCCGCAAATCGATTTCTTTCTGGGGGTTGCTGAATAATCTGTGCCAAGAACATTCATCAGCACTTGCTCAACTAGGCCTGTACATGAGCCACAGGAGCTGCTGGCTTTAGTGCATTTCTTCACTTCATCTAGTGTGAATAGACCCTGTTCCCGAATAGCCTTGACAATGGTGCCTTTGGTAACCCCATTGCATCCGCAGATTTCATCTGCATCAGTCATTCCGGCAGCTTTATTGTGGCCTTGATGGCCAACATCGCCAATATTGGATTCACCAAACATCAATGTGTCACGAATTTCTGCAATGCTTTGTTCGTCACGCATGAGCTTGAAATACCAAGTGCTATCTGCTGTATCGCCAAACATGCAGGCACCAATTAAACGATCATCTTTAAGAACTAATTTTTTATACACGCCACCAATAGGATCGGCTAGAGTAATTTCTTCAGTACCTTCGCCTCCCATAAAGTTTCCAGCGGAGAAGAGATCAACACCTGTTACTTTCAGTTTTGTTGATGTTACGGAGCCCTCATAGCGACCGATGCCGTGTTCGGCAAGGTGATTTGCACAAACCTTAGCCTGCTCAAATAAAGGCGCAACTAAACCATAGGCAGTTCCTCGATGGCTTGCGCACTCACCAACTGCATAGACTCTTGGATCAAACGTTTGTAGAGTGTCATTAACAACGATACCTCTTTGGCAATGTAAACCTGCAGATTCGGCTAACGCTGTATTGGGCTTAATACCTGCCGCCATAACAACTAAGTCAGCTGGTATTTCTAATCCACCTTTAAAGCGGATATGGCCGACACGATCGCCAGCAGTATTAGGGGTAATTGCCTCAGTAGAAGTTTTCAGTAAAAACTTAAGACCTTTTTCTTCCAAGGATTTTTGTAGTAAATCAGCCGCTGTTTTATCTAGCTGTCTTTCCATCAACCATTCGGCAAGATGGACCACGGTCACACTCATACCCCTGAGAGCTAGACCATTTGCAGCTTCTAGACCAAGCAGACCGCCGCCAATGACAACCGCATTTTTGTAACGCGTCGCCACATCAATCATCTCATTGGTATCTTTAATATCACGATACGCAATCACGCCAGGTAAATCATTTCCTGGAACGGGCAAGATGAATGGCAAAGAGCCGGTAGCCAGCAATAAGCGATCGTAGCTTTCAACAGTGCCATCATCAGCAATAACAGTGCGCTCTTTGCGATCAATCTTAGTTATGGTTTTTCCAAGATGAAGATGGATACCATTGCTCTTGTACCAATCAAGGTCATTTAGAACAATTTGCTCAAGAGTCTGTTCGCCTGCTAATACCGGGGACAGCAAAATACGGTTGTAGTTGGGATGGGGCTCAGCACCAAAGATAGTGATGTCATAAAGCTCTGGGTCGAGCTTTAATAGTTCCTCGATGGTCCGAACGCCGGCCATCCCATTGCCAATCATGACGAGTTTTTGTTTATTCATGCTTTGATCTTGAAGCTATCTGCATAAGCAGCAGGGTTGGAGCCATTCCACACAACACCATCAAATAATTTGCTGGAGCGCATATCACTTTTTGGTAATGGGGTTTTGGAGGCCGTAGCCGCATCTTTGTAGATAGCGATATTGTTAACCTTCTTCGCAACTGCCAAGTAATCTGGGTGTTCTTTGAGTAATCCCCAGCGCTTATGTTGGGTCATAAACCACATGCCATCAGACAGGTATGGGAAAGTCGCTAAACCGTCGTTATAAAACTTCATCGCATGCGGGTCATCCCATGTCTTGCCGATACCGTTGTTGTAGCGACCCATCATGCGGTCTTGAATCACGCTGACATCGGTATTGACAAACGAAGGTGCAGACACGACTTCTGCAGTTGCATGTTTGTTAGAGGTTGATGCATCAATATATTTTCCCGCCTCCAAGATTGCAGCTGTCACTGCGCGACAAATATTGGGATACTTCTTTGCAAAGTCAGAAGTTGTACCCAGCGCCTTCTCTGGATGATCTTGCCAAATAGCTTGTGTAGTAATGGCTGTAAAGCCAATGCCGTCGATGATTGCACGGGCATTCCAGGGCTCACCTACACAATAGCCATCCATATTTCCGCTACGCATATTCGCCACCATTTGTGGGGGCGGAACAGTGATAATTTTCGCGTCTTTAAATGGATTAATGCCATAGTTCGCTAACCAGTAGTAGAGCCACATAGCGTGTGTACCAGTTGGGAAAGTTTGCGCAAAAGTGTAGTCACGCTTTTCTTTATCCATGACAGCTTTAAGGCTTGCCCCATCAGTAACGCCCTTTTGGTAAAGCGCTTTAGATAAAGTAATTGCTTGGCCGTTATTGTTTAAGGACATCAGGAGTGACATATCTTTTTGTTGTCCACCGATACCCATTTGCAGTCCGTACATCAAGCCATACAGAATGTGCGACATATCATTTTCACCATTCACTAGCTTGTCACGGATTGCAGCCCATGATGCTTCTTTGGTGGGGATGATCTTGACACCATATTTCTTATCTAGACCAAGATGGTTGGCCATGACAACAGAAGAGCAGTCTGTAAGGGCAATGAAACTGACCTTTACATCCGTTTTCTCAGGGGCATCGGAGCCTGCTGCCCATGCACCCGCTTTAACCATTGGATCTATTAAGGACAGAATGCTTGCAGAGCCAATACTTTGGATAAGTTTGCGACGCGTAGGATTCGCATCAGCAACAGTGGGGGTAGTAGCTTCTGGTAATAAACCGCTAATGCTTGTTTTCTCTTTCATGCTGAGCTCCTTTAGTCGATAACTAACGATAAAGAAGTAGTAAGTCCCGACATTAGAGTGGTGGCTCAGTATTGGTGCACCAAATCAAAGCATGAGCATTTTTGGTTCACGTAGAGAATTTAGGGCTATTGCCGACTGTTACAAATGATGCATGGAACAAATTGCACCAAGAACAGCCAAAGCACCCAAATTTAATGGGGCGTTACCTGGCGTCTACCTCATTGGTGCTGGGCCTGGAGCCTCTGATCTCATAACTGTTCGGGGTTCAAGAATTTTGGCTCAGGCAGACATTGTTTTTTATGACGCACTCATTGATATTTCTATGTTGGAGTGGTGTCCTGGCACTAGGATGGTGCAGGTAGGGAAAAGATGCGGATCGCATTCAAGCTCTCAGCACTTCATTAACAAGCAATTGGTGGATGCTGCAGGCAAGTACTCAGTAGTTGTGCGCCTAAAAGGCGGGGATCCGATGATCTTTGGTCGTGCGCAGGAAGAAATTGACGCTCTTGAGAAAGCAAACGTGCGCTATGAGATTGTTCCAGGCATCACTACTGCCTTAGCGGCCTCGGCAGAATTAAAGCAGCCTCCAACTACGAGAGAGTTAAGTAGAACCCTGACGCTGACTACTCTTCCTGGCCGTTGCGCACATGAAGATCATAAAACCGCTATTTACTATATGGCGCGTGATCAGCTATCTGAGGTTGCGACAACATTGATTGCTCAGGGCTACACCGTAGATACACCTGTTTGCTTGATGGAATCGGTCAGCCTGCCAACGCAACGCAGTTTCGCCTGCACATTAGATGAACTGCGCTTTGGTGATGTTCATCATCACTTTTTAGATAAGCAACCTGTTGTGGTGATGGTCGGAGAGGTTTATAGAAAAAAACTGCATACGCTTATCCCATTAATCGAGTCACAAAATCATTTCAACGTATTTCAAGCGGCATCTTAATTACTTACTAGGAGCTATAAATGAATTCATATCGTCCATTTGATCCAGATAGACCTCTGTTTAGCAACCGCTGTAGCTGTGGACAGCATGCATCTGAGTTAGATCATGCAAACTCGCTTTCAGCAATGATGCATGCCGAGCAGCAAAGCGCAGATTTTGTTGAGGCCAGCTTAGTTAAGGCTCTTTTTCCTCAAGAAGATCGTAGACGCGCGTTTTTAAAGGCTGTTGGAGTAGGCGGAGCAATGAGCGCTCTCTCAGGCTTCTTGCCAGTAGGGTCCTTGCAGGCAATGGCACAAGAAAAAGCGCCATTAGAAAAACCAGACCTAAAAATTGGCTTTATCGCAATTACTTGTGCGACTCCACTCATCATGGCTGACCCACTAGGTTTTTATAAAAAACAAGGCCTGAACGTTACGCTTAATAAGACCGCAGGTTGGGCTTTAATTCGTGACAAGATGCTCAATAAAGAGCATGATGCCTCACACTTTTTATCACCAATGCCGATCTCAATGTCAATGGGCTTGGGTTCTGATCCTTCTCAGATGCGTGTGGCCACAATTCAGAACGTGAATGGTCAGGCTATTACGTTAGCTAACAAGCATAAAGATAATCGTGATCCGAAAAACTGGAAAGGCATGAAGTTTGCTGTTCCATTTGAATACTCAATGCATAACTTCTTGCTGCGTTATTACGTAGCTCAAGCTGGCTTAGATCCAGATAAAGACATTCAGATTCGCGTTACACCTCCACCAGAGATGGTGGCTAACTTACGTGCTGGCAATATTGATGGTTTTTTAGGGCCTGATCCATTTAACCAGCGCGCAGTGTATGACGAGGTCGGATTTATACACATCCTGACTAAGCAGATTTGGGATGGTCACCCTTGCTGTGCTTTTGGAACCTCAGAAGAATTTATCCGTAAGAATCCAAACACCTTTGCAGCCCTCTATCGTGCAGTCTTAAATGCTTCGACGATGGCGCGTGATCCTGCGAATAGACCTTTAATTGCTAAAGTAATTTCTACGCCAAATTACCTTAACCAGCCCGAGACAGTTGTAATGCAGGTTCTCACTGGTAAGTTTGCAGATGGTCTAGGCAATGTGCAAAACGTACCAGATCGCATCGACTTCAACCCAATTCCTTGGTACTCCATGGCAACCTGGATGTTGACCCAAATGCAGCGCTGGGGCTATGTCAAAGGCGATGTGAATTACAAGGACATCTCTGAAAAAGTATTCTTGTTGACCGACGCTAAAAAGTATATGGGTGAGACTGGCATTGCAGTTCCACCATTAGCTAAAGTGGGATACAAAAAAGACAAGATTATGGGTAAAGAGTTTGACCCTAGTCAGCCAGCAGCCTATTTGAAATCTTTTCAAACTAATAAAGCATGAACGTAAGGTAAATGAATGAAAACAGTATCAATTAAGGTTAAAGGCGCAATTCTATCGGTTGTGATTTTACTCATGTGCTTATTTATCTGGCATATTGCTACAACACAAAAAGTTACACCGCCGCCTGGGGTATCAACTGGCTCTAGTGAGTACAGCAGCCTCATGGGTCAGGGCGGTAGTGAGCCTGTTCAAAAAACTGGGTTTCCAACCTTAACGCAGATGGGGGAGACTATCTATAAGCAGTTGTCACACCCTTTTTATGACAATGGTCCGAACGATAAGGGAATTGGTATTCAACTGGCCTATTCTTTGGCGCGTGTTGCCTTAGGATTCTTATTGGCGATGATAGTAGCTATTCCGTTTGGATTCTGGATCGGCATGTCACCATTGGCTTACGAGGCATTTAATCCATTCATTCAAATTCTGAAGCCGATTTCGCCATTGGCTTGGATGCCTATCGCGCTCTACACCATCAAAGACTCTGCTATTTCTGGAATCTTTGTGATCTTTATTTGTTCCGTATGGCCAATGCTCCTCAACACAGCATTTGGAGTTGCTAATGTACGTAAAGAATTATTAAACGTTGCCAAGACATTGGAAGTCTCTCCTTTACGTAAGGCATTCTTAGTCATTCTTCCTGCTGCTGCACCAACCATTTTGACTGGTATGCGCATATCCATGGGTATTGCCTGGTTAGTGATCGTTGCTGCTGAGATGCTTGTTGGTGGTACCGGAATTGGTTACTTCTTATGGAATGAGTGGAATAACCTATCGCTCTCCAGTGTTATTTTTGCAATTCTTTTAATTGGTATTGTTGGAATGTTGCTAGATACAGCATTTGGCAAGTTACAAAAGGCGGTTTCGTATGCAGATTGAAAATACATTCCTCAAAGTTTCAAACCTCAGCAAGTCGTATAAAGCTGACGCACCTCCAGTATTTGAAGGAATAGATTTTGAAATCGAAAAAGGAGAGTTTGTTTGTATCATCGGCCATTCCGGATGTGGCAAAACTACTATTTTGAATGTGCTTGCTGGTCTTGAAGAAGCAACTGGCGGCGATGCCATCATGCTTGGTAAGCGTATTCAGGGCCCTGGTTTAGAGCGTGGAGTTGTATTCCAAGGGCATGCATTAATGCCGTGGATGACAGTACTGCAGAATGTGGCTTTTGCAGTGAAGTCAAAGTATCCCGATTGGTCAAAAGAGCAGATTACTGAGCATTCCAAAAAGTATCTAGCAATGGTCGGCTTGGTAAATGCTGAAAATAAAAAACCATCTGAATTATCTGGCGGTATGAAGCAAAGGGTTGGTATTGCAAGAGCCTTTGCAATTGAGCCAAAAATGCTACTACTTGATGAACCATTCGGAGCCTTGGATGCGTTAACTCGTGGGGTTATTCAGGATGAGCTACTCAAAATTTGCAAAGAAACAAATCAAACTGTATTTATGATCACCCACGATGTTGATGAGGCAATCTTGCTTTCTGACAAAATTATGCTGATGAGCAACGGCCCTAATGCACGTATCGCTGAAATCGTTGTCAACACTTTGCCCAAAGGAAGAAAGCGGGCCAATTTACATCATGATGCTATGTATTACCCAATGCGAAACCATTTAGTAGATTTTCTGGTCAATCGATCAAAGGATCTGCAGGTAAAAGGAGCTAAGGGTGAGTTGGATGGTTACAAGCCTGTAATAGTGCTTCCAGGTGTTGATGCGGTTGTTGCTTAATAAACTAAAACTTAAAACTAGGAGAAAAAGATGGATCGTTCAGTAGTTACACAAAAAATTATCGAAGCCAAAGTTCGCAATGGCATGAAGTGGAGTGATATTGCAAAAGCAATAGGAGAATCAAAGGAGTGGGTTACTGCAGGCTGTTTAGGTCAAATGACCTTTACTAAGGTGCAGGCTGAAGCCGCTGGTAAGTTATTTGATTTGACTGATGAAGAGATGGCTTGGTTGCAAATTGTTCCTTATAAAGGATCTCTGCCAACCGCCGTTCCAACAGACCCATTGATCTATCGTTGGTATGAGATTGTGAGTGTTTATGGCACTACTATTAAAGAGTTAATCCATGAAGAGTTTGGCGATGGCATTATGAGTGCAATCGATTTCTCAATGGATATCCAGCGCGAGCCTGATCCAAAGGGTGATCGTGTTCAAGTAGTGCTGTCAGGTAAGTACCTTTCCTACAAGACTTACTAAAAATAGAAGCGCCCCTGAGAACCACCTTCGGGTGGTTTTTTTATTGGAGTATTCTTAGCGGCAACTTGTTTAAAATAGAGATTAAATATGTCAGACATCATAGATTTTAAGGCGCTAGTCAGTCATATTGGGGAGGCCGTGATCATTTCTGATCGGGACGAAAATATTCTCTTTTGGAATCCGTCTGCTGAGCGTATATTTGGTTATAGCTCAGACGAGGCCCTGGGAAAAACACTCAGCATCATTACGCCTGAGCGTTTTAGAGAGCGGCACTCTAAAGGGTATTTTCATACCATTCAGACTGGTGTAACAAAGTATGGAAATACTTTGTTAAGAGTTCCTGCGATGCATAAGGATGGACGGTCTATCTCCATTGCTTTTTCAGTAAGCATGCTTTTCGATGATAGTAAACAACCTATTGCCATAGCTGCGATTGTCCGCGATGAAACTGAACGTTTTCAAGAAGAGCGTAATTTGAAGGCCAAACTGGCAGCATATGAGAGTAGCGAGTAAAGCTCCAACACTAAGATTGCTATAAATTTGCTTGGTTTTAGCCCTTTTGTTTCTCCTTCGCTATTACTTATGCCCATAATTTGCTTACCATCCCGCTTACCAGTGAAACATGGATTTTAGTAAGTTTGAATGGATTACTCGGGAGTAGAGTTTACCTTCTAAGCCATATGGGCAAGGGGTTTAATGGACATTGGTAGACTTTATAATAGGGTCAAAATCTAGATCTCGTCTCCGCCAAGTCATTAGATATTACAAGGGTTGGCGGCTATACAACAACCTTGTTACCAAAAGTGTTACCAAAGCCATCCTGCGGGGTGGCTTTTTCTTTTGGTGCGCCCGGCAGGGTGCACTTACTTGGAGGTGAAAGTCCTCTACACACCCGGTAAGGGGAAGTGTTAGCTAATGGCAAGGGCTTTGTGGGTGACTGCAAGTCTGAAGGAAGCCAAAGGCAAAGC
>NZ_JACVQA010000008.1:0-227734 GCF_018881595.1 Polynucleobacter sp. UK-Gri1-W3
ACTACTACAACCATGATCGAATCAAACAAAAACTAAAGGGATTAAGTCCGGTGCAATACCGAACTCAATCCCTTCTGGTAACCTGACTAAACTGTCCAACTTTTGGGGGTCAGTTCACGCAGGTGGTTTTTCTTTGACCTATTCAGATTAATACTGAAGAAATAAAGCTATCTAAAGGAATTAAATTTGGTTACCTATGGGCTGTTGGCACAAACTATTCGTAACCAGAATCGAGAGAATTACACCTCATCTCCCATAAGTAGAAGATCACTTTACAAATGTAATGTGACAGGCTGATGTGATTTTGATGACATTTCATAGTCTGAAAAATCAAAGTACTGTCCAATACCTTTCAATAAGATAAAAGCTCTCTTAATTGGCTTTTAGGGTTTTGGAACATTCATATTTTGTCTTAGTAGCATTGGTGTAAAGCAAAAAGGTTGCTCAGACTTTGGATTTACCCCAATTATTACCGCCTGGATTTGATCTGCACCCATGACTTCTAGGCGGAGGACATTCTCCAGAATATGTTTTTGATCTACAGTCTTTAGAGGCTGATCCAGGATAAGGCGATGACTGTCGCCATGAATTAAGAGTACTGGTTTTTTGAATTCCTGCGCATTTTTACTTAAGGCGTGTAATGTATCTCGATACCCGCTATCCGCATCAGTTGCTTGGGTAGGCGTATAAAACATATCGGCTTGGTAGCAAAAAACAATTCCCAAATATCCCTTGGTTAACGCAAGGTCAAAGGTACGTTGAATCCAGTCTAAATTAGCCTGATTACGGTCGTAGTACTCAGCTTTTGCTTGCTCATTTCGTTCAAAGTTATTGTTTGAACCAGGAATATGTATGCTCACAAACAGAATATGATTTTTTACCCAGTAAGCGTTCTCAACAAACTTCTTGTGCTTTGGATCTATATCAGCCTGTCTGATGAGACTAATCTGTTGTTTGCCAAAACTTTTTTGTGTGTCGAAGAAAGTACTTCTTAGATTGTCTAAACGCTCGAGGGGGTCGTAAGATCCCGCCAGGGGGCGATGACAATCAGTCCATTCATTATCTCCAATGCTATAAATTAATGGAGATGTAAATTGATTGAAATAGCCCTTCACCTTTTGGTTATATTCGTCACTACATGGTGTAGAGCCCGATTTAGTATCGCCAACAAAGACGCTAAAACTCGGATTAGATTTGTTGATTGCTGAAATTACCCTTTCGTAGCGAACATAATCTTCTGGGATGGAGTAGGGCACATCACCAAAGGCTATAAATTTAAACGGATCCAATGACTGCGCAGATATTGCCAAAGAGCATGTGATGAGAAGGCCGACGAACAGGGCTTTAAGTGATTTCATGTTTACTTATAAGAGATGGGGGCATCATCTAACTCCTTAATTTCAAGCTCGCCGAATATGTAGGCCTCTGAGCTTATTCTAGTCCAACCCAAATCATGGAAGGCATCTTTGTAGCCCTTCGAATACTTTTGACTGTTTTGGTAAAAGACATCGGTTAACTCATCTTGCTCTTCTTCTTCGACGGTATCTGAAAAATAAATGACTTTTTCTCCGCCATAGGTTTTGCTCACAACACCGCCTGGGATATCTTCAATACAGATTCCAATATTAGGGTCATAGGACTTAACAAATGCAGGTTTGATGTTGGTTAAAACGGAACCTAACTTCCAGACCATGCCGCACTTAATCTCTTTATTTGATTGCTGAAATATGTTGCGCTCTACTAAGGAGCCTATTTCTAGTGGAATAATCTGATAGAACATCGAGTTGTTCCAATTCAAGGGTAATGGGTCCTATTAGTTTGCTACAAAATTATGACACTTGTATATTCAAGGCTACTTTAAATTTAAAACCTCCAAGTGACTCCAACTTCACTGCGTGTGGCACCAGCTTGTTGCGCTGCAAAAGTTTCACCATAGCTTGAACCAGTCCGCATGTAAGACACGCCAAGATCTATATTGTCAGTGAGTGAATAAATTCCCGCAATCAAGGCGTAATGACTTAAGTATTGTTCGGATGAGGGTGGATTGGTCGCGGCCCCAACATCCAATGCGATTTTCAAACTCTTGCTTATTGACCAAACGGGGGCAATGGAAACTAAAAAGATATTCGTGCGATTAAGATCAGTTGAAGTTCCGACGCTGTAATTCGTATTGTAAGGTGAACGCATATACACAGCGTTCAGGTGTAACTCAATGTCTTGCCAATATTTGGAGGCAATAAAGTTCACGCCATAGTTAAACGCGGCCAAACCTAATCCAGCAACTTGTTGTTGCTTGCCGGCAGGTAGCACCACTGTTGGCTTAATCGCAAGAGCGTAGCCCTGATCACCGTCTTCATAAAATCGCCACTTACTAGCTAGCACATAGTTGGCGAATTTAGAGTAATTACCGCTTGGTTCATTAAAGTAGGTTGCGGAGACCGATGCCTCTACTTGATCACTTAATCCACGGGTGTACGTAAAAGGAAAGGCCTTTGCATCTGTTCGACCGGTGTACTCTTCGCCGGGCGTAATAATATCCGCCTGTTGTGAGCCGCCTTGTCGATTAATAGAGAAAAAATACTGCTCTATCTGATTTCCTCCGGCTTTTACGGTACCCGCATCATCGGTATTTAAAGGTTCAAATGCAAAAACTAGTGTTGGCACAAGTAGGAGGGAAAGGCATAAGCTTTTCATAAAGATCTTACGTCGCCCGATGATTAGTAAAGCAGTCTGTTTAGATCACTTTCATGACATTTTGATGTCAAGCAAGCATGGCTCTATTTAAGTTGTGCCATACAATTTATTGATGTCTATAGAAATTATTGCAAAACCTTTTCCAGTTGCAGGCGTTGTGTTTGCTTGGGCTATGCCCATATCAGGTGATGGGTATGAAATTCCTTTATTTGAAATTTCTGAGGCACTTGAAAATCCAAATATCTCTATTTGGCTGCATTTAAATCTATCCAATTCTCAAATACAGCGATGGCTTGAAAACACGCCATTGATTCCAGAGCGGGTAGTGGAGATGATTCAGGAGGGCGTTAATCTGAGTCGTTTAGAGCGCATTGAAAAGTTGGATGATTGCCTTTTAATGGTGATGAATGACTTTCAACAAGAGTTTGGGGAGGGGGCTGGTGACTCAAGCTTAGGAACTCTTTGGGCGATTGTTCGGCCAAAGCTGATGATTTCTCTGCGCAATCACCCTCTGAGAACTACTGACAAATTGAGGTATGACTTGAGGAGTGGTCAGCTCAACCCTGCCTCTGTCATTGAATTGTTCCATGAGCTACTGGATTTACGTGCTGAGCAATTGAGAACGCTTTTAGTGCATCTTTCAGAAAATATGGATGATCTCGAGGAGAAGCTTATAAAAGGAAGGGAGTTTCCGGAGCATGAAAATCTTGGCAGGATACGAATCCAATGTAGCCGCCTCCGTAGGCATTTTTCACCAGAATTAATAGCTTTACATCGTTTATTAAAGCGACTTCCATACTGGTTTAGTGAGGAAGATAAAAATAGCTTGAATGATGATTTGGATTTGCTCTCCTACTTAGTTCAGGAGATTTCCAGTCTTTACGATCGCGCAAAGGTACTGCAAGACGAGCAGGCAGCCCACGTAGCAGAATTTAATGCCAAGAACTTGCAAGTGTTGTCCGTAATGACGGTGATCTTTTTACCAATGACCTTAATCACCGGCGTGATGGGTATGAATATGGAGGACCTGCCGGGATTAAGAGGATCTTTTTATGAAGTCATGGTTCTGATGTCTATCACTGGTGCGGCAGTTTTTGCTGCATTAAAGCTAAAAAGGATCATTTAATCTCCTGATTAAGTCTTCCCCAGTTGGTCGAATTGCATCATAGCGAGCTAGAAAATATTGTATAAACCATTGATTTATAATGAATTTTTCTTTAATGACACTTTGTCATTAAATCGTCACAGTGAAAACGTATTGTCTCGTTATCGCAATGTTGCGTTGTTTCAATATCAGGACTAATCACATGAAATCTTTTTTGAAAAAAGCACTAGTTATTAGCGCTATTTCACTTGCTCCATCAGCATTTGCTCTGGACATGACGGGCGCAGGCGCAACATTCCCATACCCAATTTATGCCAAATGGGCTGAAGCCTTTAAAGCTAAAACAGGTTCTAATTTGAACTATCAGTCTATTGGTTCTTCTGGCGGTATTAAGCAAATTAAAGCAAAGACTGTAGATTTCGGTGCCACTGACAATCCAGTGAAATTTGAAGAATTAGAAAAAGATGGCATGGTTCAGTTTCCTGCCATTATTGGCGGTGTAGTTCCAGTGATCAACGTTGACGGTGTAAAGCCAGGCGAAATCAAATTGGATGGCCCAACATTGGCCGACATTTTCCAAGGTGTGATTTCCGATTGGGGTGATAAGCGCATTGCGATCATGAACCCAGGTGTAAAGATTCCTTCTGGCCCAATCACTGTAGTAACTCGTGCAGATGGCTCTGGTACTACTGCAATTTTTACCGACTACCTAGCAAAGACAAGCACTTTATTTAAAGATGCCGTAGGTTCAGGCGCTAATGTGAAGTGGCCTGCAGCTTCTACAGTAGGTGGTAAGGGTAATGAAGGTGTTGCTGCTAACGTAACCCGCGTTAAGAACTCTGTAGGTTATGTAGAGTATGCATACGCTAAGAAAAACAAAATGACATTTATCTCTTTGAAAAACAAAGACGGTAATTTCGTAGCTCCTGACGACGCAACCTTTGCAGCTGCAGCGGCTGGTACAGATTGGGCAAAGATTCCAGGTATGGGTACATTCATTACCAATGCTTCTGGTGCTAAATCATGGCCAATCACTGGCGCTTCCTTCATCTTGCTATACAAGAACCCTGAAAATAAGGCTAATGCCGCTGAAGTAATTAAATTCTTTGACTTTGCATTCAAGGATGGCAAGAAAATGGCGGAAGAGTTGGATTACGTTCCAATGCCTGATGCAACAACTGATTTCATTCGCAAGAATGTATTCACAAAAGTTGTAACTAAGTAAGGTTTGATGGTTTTCTTATCAAACATTCTTTAATGAACAGCTCCACAGTGTTGTGGGGCTGTTTTAATATTTAAATAAGCCTATCTCAATGGATATCATTCAGTCTCATTCGGCGCCTACGTCACAGGCTCTAAGGATCGCTAAATTGCAGCGAATTCAGGACTTCTTGTTCCATGGAATAACACAATTCTTCGCTTTATCTGTTCTGATTGCTTTGATGGGCATTCTGATCTCGCTCGTCATAAATGCATGGCCAGCTTTGCATACGTTTGGTCCTGGCTTTTTCTTCTCACAAGAGTGGGACGTGGTTAATGGTGAGTTTGGTGGTTTGATTGCCATCTATGGTACGGTTGTCACTTCTTTGATTGCATTGTTGATTGCTGTCCCTCTGAGCTTTGGCATCGCTGTATTTCTAACAGAGCTTTGCCCGGGACCGCTCCGTAGACCTTTGGGCACAGCTGTTGAACTGCTTGCAGCCGTCCCATCAATTATTTACGGTATGTTTGGCTTATTTATTTTTGCACCATTGTTTGCTGAATATATTCAGCCTGCTTTAGCCGCAACTTTGGGTCAGATTCCTGGTTTCGGTATCTTATTCTCAGGTGCTTTTAATGGTATTGGCATTTTATGTGCTGGATTAATCTTGGCAATGATGATTCTGCCTTTCATTGCATCCGTTATGCGCGATGTATTCGAAATCGTTCCACCAGTTCTTAAAGAGTCCGCTTATGGTATCGGCTGCACTACTTGGGAAGTGGTCAAGAATGTAGTTCTCCCTTATACCAAGGCTGGTGTAATTGGTGGTGTGATGCTGGGATTGGGTAGAGCGCTTGGTGAAACGATGGCAGTCACCTTTGTTATTGGTAACGCGCATCGTTTATCTGCTTCGCTATTTGCTCCGGGCACATCTATTGCTTCAACTCTTGCCAATGAATTTGGCGAGGCAGAAGCAGGCAATCATTTATCTTCTTTATTTGCCTTAGGTTTGGCGCTATTTATTATCACCTTCGTTGTATTGGCATGCGCTAAGTGGATGCTAAACAATATGGAGAAGAAGCAAGGATTAAAAACATGAACAGTATGTCCAATATTGATCAAGCTGTTTTTGCCAAGCGTAAGCGTGCAAACAAGATTGGTTTGACCCTATCGATGGGTGCAATGACTTTAGGTATGGTCTTTTTGCTTTGGATTTTGAGTGTCCTATTATTCAAGGGGCTATCAGCGATTGATTTAACCCTGTTTACTCAAAGTACTCCAGCCCCAGGCTCTGAGGGTGGTGGTCTTGCAAATGCCATTGTTGGAAGTCTTTTATTGGTAGGGACCTGTACTTTAATCAGTACGCCGATTGGTGTTTTAGCGGGGCTATATTTATCTGAATACGGCGATCGTAGTCGGGTTGCTGCTGTTACTCGCTTTGTGACTGACATCATGCTTTCAGCGCCATCGATTGTGATTGGTTTGTTTGTATATGCATTTGTGGTTGCCCAAGTGAGACATTTCTCAGGGTGGGCGGGAACTATTGCGCTGGCTTTAATTGCCATTCCTGTGGTTGTTCGTACAACAGAAAATATGCTGCGCTTGGTGCCCGGTAGCTTGCGTGAGGCAGCTTACGCCTTGGGTACGCCAAAATGGAAAGTAGCTTTCATGATTACATTGCGCGCTGCGCAAAGCGGCGTAATGACTGGAATCTTGCTTGCTCTGGCGCGCGTTAGTGGTGAAACAGCACCATTACTCTTTACGGCACTAAATAATCAGTTCTTCTCAACCAATATGAATGCCCCAATGGCAAATTTGCCAGTGGTGATTTTCCAATTTGCCATGAGCCCATATGACAACTGGGTTGAACTGGCTTGGGGTGGTGCATTACTCATCACTTTTGCCGTTCTCGGCTTAAATATTTTGGCACGAGTGGTATTCCGTGAGAAGGTCCAAGGATGATGAGCAATATGAAAACAATGTTTGACTTAAATAAGATTGATGGTCAAGGGGGTAAAGTGGAAACAACAATTCAACATTCAGAGCAGGTAGCTATTAACGCGCTCGAAGTGAGAAATCTGAATTTTTATTACGGCACCTTTCAAGGCCTCAAAAATATTAACCTTGATATTGAGCAGGGCAAAGTAACGGCATTCATTGGCCCCTCTGGTTGCGGTAAATCTACTTTATTGCGCACCTTAAATCGTATGTATGACCTTTATCCTGGTCAACGCGCTGAAGGTGAGATCAACTTCTATGGCCAGAACATCCTTGAACCAGGCCAAGACTTAAACTTGCTGCGCTCACGTATTGGTATGGTTTTTCAAAAGCCAACCCCATTCCCAATGTCGATCTATGAAAACATTGCCTTTGGTGTGCGTTTATACGAAAAGCTATCTCGTTCAGAAATGGATGAGCGGGTTGAGTGGGCGCTGAATAAGGCAGCCCTGTGGAATGAGGCTAAAGACAAGTTAAACCAAAGCGGATTATCTCTGTCGGGTGGTCAACAACAACGACTGTGTATTGCTCGAGGAGTTGCAGTAAAGCCATCCGTGATTTTGCTAGACGAGCCCACTTCTGCATTGGATCCTATTTCAACAGGAAAAATCGAAGAGCTTATTAATGAACTTAAGCATGAGTACACCATTGCAATCGTGACCCACAACATGCAACAAGCAGCTCGCGTATCCGATTACACTGCTTATATGTACTTAGGAAGTCTGGTTGAATATGGTAAAACAGATGAGATTTTTATCAAGCCTAAGCGTAAAGAAACAGAAGACTATATTACCGGTCGCTTCGGTTAATTGGAGACATTAAATGCCAGATAAACACCTATCATCACAATTTGATGCAGATCTTAATTCTCTTTCAAGCCGTTTGCTTGAAATGGGTGGCCTAGTTGAGTCACAAATTGCTACTGCGATGCGTGCATTCACGCAAATGGATATTGATACTTGCAATATCGTTATTGAAAACGAAAAGCTTGTTAATGATCTCGAGATTCAAATTGATTTAGCCTGTACAGAGCTTATTGCACGTCGTCAGCCAACTGCCCGTGACCTCCGCCTAGTAATGGCTGTCTCTAAAGCAATTACCAATTTAGAGCGTGCCGGAGACGAAGCAGAGCGTGTAGCTAAGCGAACCAAGCGCTTAATAGAGGCTGGCTCAGCACATAACATTAACGTTGCTGAAATTCGACTTTCTGGACAAATGGCGATTACCTTATTGCGCCGTAGCCTAGATGCATTTGCAAGACTGGATACTATTGCAGCTGCAGAAGTAGTGGCTGAGGATCGCCAAATTGACGAAGAGTTTAGAGGTTTTGTTCGTAAGCTCATCACTTATATGTCTGAAGATCCCCACACCATTACCACTGGCCTTGATATGTTAACGATTGCTAAAGCAATTGAGCGTATTGGTGATCATGCAAAGAACATTGCAGAATTTGTAATTTACATTGCAAAAGGCTCTGATGTTCGCCACATTCCGCATGCAGATTTGGTCCGCGAAGCCACTAAAGAATAAAGCGATTTACTCATATGACTCACCGCATACTAATAGTTGAAGATGAGCCATCAATTGCAGAACTCATTGCAATTAATTTGACCCATGCAGGTTATGAGGTTGAGAAAGCAATGCAGGCTGATATTGCTCAAGGCATTATGAAAGAGCAACTGCCTAACCTTGTGATTTTGGATTGGATGCTTCCCGGTAAATCTGGTGTTCAGTTTGCTAAAGAGCTCAGAGCCAATGAGCGCACAAGAGGTTTACCTATTTTGATGCTCACCGCCAAAAGCGAGGAAGCCGATAAGGTTATGGGTTTAGATTCTGGGGCCGATGACTATGTCACCAAGCCTTTCTCGCCAAAGGAGCTCATTGCTAGGGTTAAGGCCCTGTTGCGCAGACAAACTCCAATAGATGACACTGGCCCGTTGACGGTTGGACCCTTGAAGTTGGATCCGAGCTCTCACAGAGTGCTGGCAGTCTGGCCCAATTCAGACCCAAAGCCCATTTCTTTGGGCCCTACGGAATACCGACTTCTCCAATACTTTATGGCTAACCCTGAGCGAGTTCACTCCAGAACCAGCTTGCTAGACAATGTTTGGGGTAATGAGGTTTACATTGAAGAGCGCACTGTTGATGTCCACATCAAGCGTTTGAGAGCTGCCTTAAGCCCTGCGGATTGTGATCGTTTTATTGAGACCGTCAGGGGTAGTGGTTACCGTATCACCAAAATGCCAACCGATATCTAAAGCCTATTTTTTTAGGCTTTTTTAGTCATTTCTAGGATGCTCCAGAGATCGTCTAAGATTGCACTATGATTTCTGCCTTAAGTCGCTTTATTTTCCTGATTTGCGTTGCTCTGATAGTCGCATTTATCACTCTTTATAACTGGGGTGCTCAATGGGCTATCTTTGCATCAGTTTTATTGATATCTATTCCACTGGTGTATTCGTACATCAATTTAGCTCGTCTTCAAAAAGCCATTCAAACAGACTCAGTTGAGTCTATGTCCTTGCCTAGTGGCTTTTGGGAAGAGGTCTTGTTTCGACTGCAACGTTTAGTCAAATCATTGAAACAAAGAATGCGAAGTATTGAGCAGCAGCATGATCGCTTTATTGAGGCTTTTCAAGCTTCGCCTAATGGCATTCTGATGCTTGATGAAAATGATCAAATTGAATGGTGTAATGCGATTGCAGAACGTTTTTTTGGTCTGAATTTCAAACGTGATGTATTGCAGCGAATTAACTTTCTCATCCGTCGTCCAGAATTCATTCAATACATTAATAAGCATAATTTTGAAGAGCCCTTGCTGCTTGAAAGAATGGGCCCAAATGGCAGTCTTAGTCTGCTGCTGCAGTTATTTCCATTTGGTAATCAACGTCATTTATTGCTAGTTCAAAATGTAACTGACCTTCAAAAAACGGATGCAATGCGTCGTGATTTCGTTGCAAACGTTTCTCATGAGATGAGAACACCTATCACTGTATTGATGGGCTTTTTGGAGACAGTCCAAACCTTGGACCTTGAGAAGAGTCAACGTGATCAGTATTTCGACATGATGATGTCGCAAGCGCAACGCATGAAAAGTTTAGTTGAGGATTTATTGACCTTAGCCAACTTAGAGGCCAACTCATTACCTGCAGCCACTAATGGTGTTAATGTTGAAACCTTGATGGCATTGCTTAGGAATGATGCTGAGGCTTTATCTAAAGGCAAACATAGCTTTAGCTTTAAGGTGCTTGACCCATCTTTTTTATTGGGTGATGAAAGAGAGATACTTTCTGCGTTTAGTAATTTAGTATCAAATGCAATTCGTTATACGCCTGACACAGGAGCAATCGATGTTACGTGGAGGCTTAATGCTGATGGGCAGGGAGAATTTTCTGTAACAGATAGTGGCCCAGGCATTGCATCGGAACATATTTCAAGGCTTACTGAGCGGTTTTACCGCGTTGATAGAAGCCGTTCTCGGGATACGGGCGGAACTGGCCTGGGTTTAGCAATCGTTAAACATATTGCCAGCCGACATCAAGCTCAGCTCATTATTGAAAGTACGCCAGGTAAGGGCAGCACTTTCATACTGCGCTTTCCTAAAGAGCGTATCGCTCCCTAGGGGCTAGTCTTTTTTCTTTTTCTTCTTCTTTTTAGATTCTTTAGAAAGCTTCTCGGTTTTGCCGCCAGCATATAGGCACCAAACTTTGATTTCCTCAAATAGCTCCTCAAGATCCTCATGAGGAAGGCTCTTTAGATCCACCAGTCCAATAGCGCCACTTTCCTGTAGCTGTTTTACTGCGTCTGCGTATCTGTAGTCACTCATGGCTTTATCTTGTAATTGACGAAGATGGCAATCCTATCAAACAAATATGACAAAACTCCCTTTTTTGAGTGTTTTAAGGGGGTTTAGTCGGGATCCCCTGAGATTTCAGAGCCCCTCTTGACGCCGTTGAGCTGGGCAACCAGTCTTTCTAGGGGGCCGCCAAGGATTAATGTGATCAAAATCGCCCCTAAAGACAGTCCTCCAAGCGCAAATTGGCCGGCTCCAAAGGCTGCCCCGATGAGGGCGCAAGCCCAAAGGCTGGCTGCCGTAGTCAGTCCATGAACCCTTTGAGATCGTTGTTCACGAATAATGACACCCGCACCCAAAAAGCCAAGCCCGGTAATAAGGCCTTGAAGAACGCGGCTGACTGATTGAGCGTCATCTTGTACAAAGTCGCTAATGAGCATGACGGCGGTCGCTGAACCTATTGCCACTAAAGAGTGTGTGCGAATACCGGCAGATTTATGGTGTAACCAGCGATTGAGGCCAAGAATAGCCCCGACCAGTAAAGCCAAAGACAAGCGGAGCGCAATAATTCCGTAGAGATCCCAATCCAGCATGTGATTTCCTTATTGGATATGTGTGTAGGTGTAGGTCAGTTTATCCCAGCTACATCATTGCGTCATAAAAGCGCCTTCACCCTGTCATTTCCACCATGAATAATCAAAGTGTAGTCAATGTTGCTTCTCTACAAAATAGAGACGCTTGAAAATCTTTCACCACAAGGATGCAATATGAAAAAATTAATAACACATTTATGGCAAGCATGGAGTGAGGCAAGGGTCGCGTACGCAAAGCGTTATATCAGTCATCGACTTGGTAGCTAAGCGATTAGTCATCGAGATGTCATGAATCAGAAGTACATTGCATCGTCAGATCGCATCTGACCAAGATAAAGTGCCTTGTCTTCCTTCATAGCCCAGCATTTGCTGGGTTTTTTTCATGCCCTGGCAAATGAGTGTTGGTATTAATAAAAGTGAAATATAGATAGCCTAGGATGATGGCATTCATCATCTTTATAAAGCCAAGCTTATGAATGCTACGCTCACCAAATATTTATCTGATGTGCTGAGAAATGAAGTGCAGGACATGACTGTCTCAGAGTCTAGGCGGAATGAGCCTGGGATTCCTGCTCTAAATGATTCAAAAGTGAGTCAGTTTCTGATAGACAGAAAATATGCATTACGTCTTGATGAAATTATTTGAAATTACGTATGGTTAACTGAGGCTGCATGATTCGCCCTTATAACATTCTCTTTTTATGCACAGGTAACTCAGCCCGCTCCATTCTTGGTGAGACACTCGCAACTACTCTAAGTCATGGCCGATTTATCGGGTACTCTGCAGGCTCAAAACCAAAGAAGTTTGTGCACCCAATTGCCCTAAAGCTTGCTAGAGAGATGGGGTATCCGCTCGAATTACTCAGAAGTAAAACTTGGGATGAGTTTGGTAGGCATGATGCGCCACATATGGATTTCATTATCACTGTTTGTGACTCAGCTGCTGGTGAAGAGTGCCCTTATTGGCTTGGCCATCCCACGACTGCTCATTGGGGATTTAGTGATCCAGCAGTCGTAATAGGTAGCGAGCAGGAAATATGGGATGCTTTTAGAAAAGTCGAGATGGATCTGCGCAATCGTATCGAGCTATTGCTTGATCTTCCGATGGATAAGTTAGATCACTTGCAAATTAAAGATGAGCTCCATTCAATTCATCAGCAATGTAACTAGAGTTTTTATAAGCGAATCTCACTATGGCTACATACACCGTTAATTACGCTGGCTTCTCTCTTGCAACCCATCAAAGATTTGCAATTGCCAAGGCAATTACTAAAATTCATGCTGATGTTACTGGTGCAGAGGCCTACTTCGCCCAAGTAATTTTTAAGCAATTGGATTTGCATGATTGCTTTATTGGTGGCGTTCTTCTTGATGAACCCCATCTATTTTTGAGCGGACAAATCCGTAACGGTAGAAGTGAGCAAATGAAAAGGCAACTTCTTGTTGAGCTTGAGGTAGCCCTACAGAGCGCGTCTGGTTTAGCTGGGCATCAGATCTGGGCTTATATTGATGAAATTACCCAGGTCAAATGGTTGAATATGGCCAAATATTGCCTGCGGTAGGGGACGATAGCATTTGGTTCTCTACTCTGCCGGCCGGCATTTAGAAGAAGTTAAATTACCTCAATTCATAGCTGGCTCTGACCCTGGAATGGCTTTAATATGGGCAGATATATCCATTGCTCAGGTAGCCCATGCCCTCACAGAAGAAACCCCAATTTGCTGTTCTTAGGTCGGTAGAGTCTTTTAGTATTCCTAGGCCCAGTATTAAAAAGCGCATGGGAGATGGTAAGGCCTTGCGAAAAGTGGTGAGCATTGCACAGCAGGGCATATATACACCACCAAAGCATCGAATTGATCCTATTAGCATTTTGGAGAATCAAGCTAAGACTCGAATTGAGTCTTTGATTCCGATTCGTTATGAGCGCATGCTGCAGTCCCCCTTTGCTTTTTATCGCGGTGGTGCGGCCATCATGGCTCAAGATTTGGCAAGTCAGCCATACACCAATATTACGGTTCAGCTTTGTGGCGATATGCATGTATCAAATTTTGGTCTGTTTGGGACTGCAGAACATCGACTGGTATTTGGGATTAATGACTTTGACGAAACTCTTCCCGGTAGTTGGGAGTGGGATATGAAGCGCCTTGTTACCAGCGCAGTCATTGCTTGCGAAAGTAATGGTGGGGATAAAGCATTAAGCAAAAAAATAGCATTGCGTATATGCGCTGAGTACCAAAAACGGCTGGCTCAATATGCCAAGATGCATTATTTGGATTTAGCGCAAGAATTCATCGGTGAAGCAGATGTTCGCAAGAATTTCAGCAAAGAACATCAAAAGCAAATTGATGTTTACTTAAAGCAGGGCAAGGGTCAAGGCAATGTGCAGGTATTGCAAAAACTCACTACCCTTGTTGGCAAAGATCGAAAGATTATCAATAAGCCCCCATTAATCGAGCACTTCAAAAAGAATGCTTTTGGGCACCCTTTGAGCTCCCTGATAGACAAGGCTTTACTGAATTATTCAAGTACCTTGCTGACTGATCGCAAGATTTTATTCGGGCGTTACTTTTTGAAAGATTTTGCACGTAAGGTAGTTGGTGTTGGTAGTGTTGGTACTAATTGCATGCTTTTATATTTTGAGGGGGATAGTGAAAACGACGCCTTATTCTTGCAATACAAGGAAGCTCAAAAATCTGTCTTGAGTCCTTATTTGGGTGAATCTATTTATCGAGATATGGGTCGGCGTGTTGTAGCTGGTCAGAGGTTGCTTCAGGGCGCGCCAGATATCTTTTTAAATTATGGTTCCATGCAGTTTGATGTTGATAAAAGCCAAGGGTTTTACCTTCGGCAATTACGCGATATGAAAGGCGGTATCCAGATTGGGCCAGGCGGCATTTCCTTAAAGAATTTTGCCGACTATTCAAAACTGTTTGGTTGGGCTCTCGCCCTTGGCCACGCACGCTCTGGCGATGCGGCTGAGCTTGCTGGGTATTGCGGCCAAGAAAAAGAGTTTGGTGAGGCAATGTATTCATTTGCCAGATCCTATGCAAAGCAGAATGAGCGTGATTTTGAGTTATTTCGTAAGGTAGTGAAGAGCGGAAGGCTGAAGGTTGCAAAGACATAATTTGGTCTAAGTGAGGTGCCGTAAGGCCGTCATCAAATTGTCACTTGATTAGAAGATAGTCTAGTTTGACCTTTCTCAAGCCCTTTTTTCCATGAACACATCACCATTTCTAAGAGCTATATTTCTTATTGTCTTTGGAAGTCTAGCTGGGATAGCTCAGGCTGCAGCAGTTTATCCAATCGATCAAGCCTCTATTTTGGCGGGCTCTAAGTTCGACATCAAAATTGAATTTAGCTCTGTAATCAATCCTGAGGAGGTTATTATTGAGCTCAATGGCGCACCGATTAATAAAATCATTAGCGCTAAATCAGAGTTTATTTCGAATGAAAATGGCAAAGGTAGTTCCGTTCTATTTAGGGATGTTCAGCTATCTAAGGCTGGTAAATATCAAGTAGTTGCCCGAGCACCTCAAGAGCGCCTGCAAGTCAATTGGGATGTTTATGCTACTGGTCCTCGCCATGTAAAGAATGTGATTCTATTTATTGGCGATGGTATGACGATTGCCAATCGCACTACCGCTAGAGTTCTCTCTAAGGGCATTCAAGAAGGAAAGTATCAGGGTCGATTGGCTTTTGACGATATGCCAAATACTGCAATGATTGGCACATCGGGATCTGATTCTTTAATTACAGACTCCGCTAATTCAATGAGCGCTTACACAACAGGCCATAAAACAGCGGTGAATGCCATGGGTGTTTATGTATCCCGTGCCAATGACAATCTTTCGCATCCTAAGGTGGAAACAATTGCCGAATTAATCAAGCGTAATACCAAAATGGCAGTTGGTATCGTTTCAGATGCTGAACTGGAGGATGCAACCCCAGGCGCTATGGTTTCACATACAAGGCGGAGGGCCGATAAGCAATATATTGCTGATCAACTTCTGTCTAGTGGTGCGGAAGTTATTCTAGGCGGTGGTTCTGCTTACTTTTACCCTAAGTCAACCAAGGACTCGAAGCGCAAAGATGAGCAGAATTTGGTTGAAAACTTTAAGTCAAAAGGCTATCAGTTAGCCTTTACAAAACAAGAACTACTTTCGGCTTCAGAGAGCAAGGGAACAAAAAAATTATTTGGCGTGTTTCATCCAGATAATATGGATGGCTCTCTAGATCGTCTGTATCTTAAAAAGAATACCGTTGAGCAATACCCTAATCAACCAGACCTAACGGAAATGACGCAATCTGCGATTGATGTTCTATCCAGAAATCCCAATGGATTTTTCTTGATGGTGGAGGCTGCATTAATCGATAAGTTTAATCATCCCCTCGATTGGGAGCGGGCGGCGTTCGATACCATCATGCTCAGTAATGCGGTTCAGATTGCCAAAGACTTTGCTAAAACACATCCCGACACGTTGATTATTGTGACGCCTGACCATACGCATAGCGGATCCATTAGTGGGGTGGTGCACGATGATAAGCCGGGACCATTGCGTGAAAAGGTGGGCATATATGCTGATGCTGGCTACCCAAACTACCCTAAGGCCGATATTCAGGGATACCCAAATAAGATTGATGTCTCTAAACGTATCGCATTCTTTTATGGCAACTACCCGGATCACTATGAAACCTTGCATCCAAAGCTAGATGGCACATTTGTTCCTGCAGTTAAGGATGATTCCGGTAAATATATAGCCAATCCTAAATATATTCAGTTGCAGGAGGACGCTATTCATGTAGGTGGTAATTTGCCGTCACATCAAGAGTCCGGGGTGCACACAGCAGATGATGCCGTATTGAATGCGATGGGCCCGGGATCAGAAAAATTCAAAGGTTTCATAGATAACACTGAGGTATTTAAAGTAATGGTAGAGTCTTTAGGTCTTGGCACAAAATAATTACTAGCACCATGGAATTTGTTAGCAACATTAACTATGCATCCCTGACTGATACTGCAATCAGTCTGACTGCCGCTTTTTTCTTTGGCGGCTTAATTGGTCTAGAGCGTCAATATCGTCAAAGAACTGCTGGTCTGCGAACCAACATCTTGGTTGCTATCGGAGCTGCCATTTTTGTAGATGCTGCAAATCGCCTTACCGGTCATGAGGGTGCTGTACATGTAATGGCTTATGTCGTTTCAGGTATTGGATTTTTAGGTGCTGGCGTCATCATGCGTGAAGAAGGTAATGTTCGCGGGATTAATACAGCAGCAACCCTATGGGCATCAGGAGCGGTAGGAGCTTGCGCTGGTGCAGACTTGATCCTGGAGGCTGGATTGGGAACTATATTTGTGTTGGCAGCCAATACGCTTTTGCGTCCTGTAGTGACGTTCATTAATCGCCAACCCCTGGATACTGTCTCAGTTGAAGTAACAAATTCCATATATATCATCACCCCTAAACATGCTCAAAAGCATGCGTTAAAGCAATTTATTAAAACGCTGGAAGAGGCGGGCTACCAAACCCAAGATATTGAAGTACATCAATTTGGCAGTGATGATGTTGAGATTCAGGCAGTATTAACAGCGTCGGCTGTAGACGGCGATGAGATGGATAAGCTTATTGAAAAAATTGCTGATCAGGACTGTGTGACTCAGGCCTTCTGGAGTCCCAGTACAACAGATTAAGTGGCGTATCTGCTTTGACACACTATTGACATAATCTTGATTCAGTATTGCAGTGTGAATAAGACTATCCAATACCCGCAAGCTACTGTTACTTGCCCACATTGCCAGGCCTCTGAAATCATCAGCTCCGAAGAGGGTACTCAGCATTTTTATCGCTGCCGTTCCTGTAGTGCAATTTTGAAGCCTAAATCAGGCGATTGCTGCATTTTGTGCAGTTTTGGTAATCGCGATTGCTCAAACTCTGAACAAAATTTGGCAGCCTAGTTTAAGCATCAACCCCAGCCATAAAGGCTTGCTGGCCTTTTCATCAATGTGTCATTGTTTTTACATAAAATAGACACAATCGATACAGCATTCCATTTTTGGGGAATATTTTGGCCAGCAATCCCGTAGATCCTTTAGTGAATTCCGCAGACCTTGTCGCTGCGGTTGATTTGGGATCGAATAGTTTTCGCATGCTAGTGGCTCAAGCGGTAAATACGCCGTCAGGTACTCAATTACGCCCAATCGATACCCTACGTGAGACAGTGCGTTTGGCTGCAGGCCTTACTGAAAATAAATTGCTTGGTAATGATGCATATCAGCGTGGATTAATTGCTATCAGGCGTTTTGGTGAGCGTATCCGTGGATTTGATCCTTCTCATGTGCGAGCGGTTGCGACAAACACTTTACGGGTTGCTAAAAATTCCCAACAATTTGTTCAGGATGCTCAAGAGGCCTTAGGCTTTCCAATCGAAGTGATTGCCGGCGTAGAAGAAGCTCGACTTATTTATATTGGGGCGGCCCATGAAGTCCAGGCCATCCAGGGTAACAGGCTGGTTATAGATATCGGTGGCGGTTCAACAGAATTCATTATTGGCAAAGGTTATGAGCCAAAACTAATGGAGAGTCTTTATATTGGCTGCGTCTCCCACAGCATGCGTTTTTTCCCCAAAGGAAATATTGATGCACATGCCTTTAAGGAAGCCGAGCTAGCTGCACGCCGTGAAATACAGGTTATTTCAGGGGCTTATTTAAGGAGCGGCTGGAAGCAGGTGATTGGCTCCTCTGGAACAGCCAGGGCTTTAGCTGATTTGATTGCAAATAACAACTTCAATGGACTCGGCGATGGTTTAACGATGGGCCGCGTCAATGGTGCAAGTGGCCTCATTACTCGTGAAGGCTTGAAGAATCTCAAAAAACATCTCCTGAAATATGAGCATGTAAATCAGGTTGAATTAGAAGGCCTAAAAGACGACAGAAGAGCGGTATGGCCAGGTGGTCTAGCAATTATGTTGGCTGCATTCGATGAATTGGGTATCGAAGAAATGGAAGTAACGGATGCCGCACTACGTAGCGGTGTTTTATACGACTTGCTTGGCCGCTCACAACATCATGACATGCGTTACGTCACTGTTGAGCAATTTATGCAGCGATATGCAGTCGATCGAGAGCAAGCGAATAGAGTGGGTAAATTGGCTGCTGATTTTTTGCAGCAGTTACCTAAGCCTGAGGCAGAAAGCAGGGCAGATAACGTAGCGCTGTTGCAGTGGGCAGCTAACCTCCATGAAATTGGCTTATCTATCTCGCATAACGGATATCACAAACATTCGGCGTACATAGCAGGCAATGCCGACATGCCAGGATTTTCTAAAAATGATCAAGCAAGGCTTGCAGCCCTATTAATTGGGCATACCGGCAAGCTTGGTAAGCTAGCCCACAATCATAGTTTTGAAGACTGGCGCATGCTCTTTTGCTTGCGATTAGCGCAGGTGCTCTGTCGTGGTCGAAATGATGCCAACTTTCCTAAGGTCAAGGTTTCTGAAAATGGCGGCTCTTATCTGGTAAGCCTTTCTAAAGAGTGGGTAGCAGAACATCCTCTGACGGAATTTAGTCTTGTAAAAGAGGCGGCAGAGTGGGAAAGGATTGGCTACTCCTATCAACTAAGCTTTAAGTAAGTTTTCAAGTAAGTCTTAAAGTAAGTACAAAAAAGCCACCTTAATTTGAAGTGGCTTTTTCTTTTAATGAATGCTCCCAGATTACAGGCCCAAGAAATGTTTTGCATATCGTGGGTTGATTTCTGAGAGACGTAGCATGGTTAATAAGTCAGCCGTATTGAAATCTGGATCCCACGCTGGAGCGCTACATATTTTTGCTCCAAGTTTGAGATAACCCTTGATCAATGGCGGAGGTTGCACATCTAAACCGCCATTTAATCTGTCTAGGGGCAGCGGTAGACGCGGAAAAGCATGAAACTCTGTTGGCGCCATTTGATCGTTGCCTAGCGAGTTATAAAGACTCGCTGCAAAGTGGCCACCATCAGCCATGGGGATGCTAGCGCAACCCAACATGATTTCATAACCATTCTTTTGCATATACTGGGCCAAGCCACTCCAAAGGGCCATGATGACTGCGCCTGAGCGATAGTCTTGGTGAACACAGGATCTACCTAGCTCAACTAATTTAGGGCGAAGGTGGTCAATGCGGGAGAGGTCAAACTCAGAATCAGAGTAAAGACGACCAATTTCCAATGCTTTATGTGGAGGCAGTACGCGATAAGTGCCGACTACTTTGAGGCTATCTTGATCACGAATCAATAAATGATCGCAATACGAGTCAAATTCATCAACATCTAAGCCTTCGGCATTTTTAGGGAGGTTAGCACCCATTTCTTCAGCAAATACCTTAAAGCGTAATCTTTGTGCCTCTTTGACTTCACCAGGAGAGCTCGCCCAAATAATTTGGAAAGCAGGTTTTTTTGGCTTATCAATCTGAATAACTGGACTTGGATCCGCTTCCCTTAGTTCAGCTCTTGTTTTAGTAACAAATGTTTTCCCAAATAGTTTTTTACCTAACTTTTTAGAGAGTTTTTTAAATGCGCTTGGCTTCTTTCTTTTGAATGCCTTGACTTTCTTAGGGGCGAAAATCTCAAATGAGCCGATTGGGTTAGGGATATCAGACATAGTTAGCCTTAATTGACATTAAATATTAGGGGGACGCATACTGCTGCCCAGAGGAGGGCGGCCACAAGCAGAGCAAGCATGACGGCGGCACTGCCAAAATCTTTTGCCCGCTTAGAAAGATCATGGTGTTCGAATGAAATGCGATCGATTGCTGCTTCTACGCTTGAGTTGAGTAACTCAATAACAAGAACCATGACTAATGAAGAAATCAGCAATGCTTTTTCTAGTAATGAAATCGGCAACAAGCAGGCAACGGGTGTTAGCAGTGCAAATAAAGTGAGCTCTTGTCTAAAGGCACTTTCTTCCATAAATGCATATACCAAGCCGCACCAAGAGTTTTTGGCTGCATGCCATGCTCTGGCAAGACCACGATTGCCCTTATGGGGATTTTGGTCGATATGGTATGGAGCGTTCAACATGAACTTTCTTTAGGCTAGCGCAGTGATGTGAACTTCTGGGGTTGGTACTGGCTTGAGGTGATTGGCAAATTGCTCAGAAGCAGCACGCCAAGAGAACTTCTCGGCATGTGCGCGAGCAATCTCACGAGGAATCTTCAGCGCCTGCATACACGCAATGCGTAAGTCTTCGTTCATTGCACCCGAATTGGAGTTGCCTAAAACATCAATAGGGCCTGTAACGGGATAGGCCGCTACTGGTGTGCCGCAAGCCATTGCTTCAAGCAAAACCAGACCAAATGTATCGGTCTTGCTAGGAAATACAAATACATCAGCTGCTGCATACACTTTTGCCAATTCATGTTGCTGCAATACTCCCAGATAGTTCACTTCTGGGTATTTTTCTTTGATTCCAGCCATGGCTGGACCGTCTCCTACCACCCACTTTGAACCTGGTAAGTCAATTTCTAAAAATGCGTTGATATTTTTTTCAACAGCAACCCGGCCAACATATAAAAAGATAGGATGGGCAGTATTCAAGGCTTTTGAATCTTGCATCTTAAAAATATCGAGATCAACACCCCTTGACCACAATACGACATTCTTGAGGCCATATTTTTCTAAATCATCTTTAACAACAATTGTTGGTGCCATTACTGCCATTGATGGGTCATGGAACCAGCGAATAAATGCATAAGTAATTGCCAAAGGAATACCAGTACGTGCTTTGACATATTCTGGGAAGCGGGTGTGATAAGCGGTGGAAAAAGGTAAACGATTTTTCACTGCATAGGCACGAGCCGATAAGCCTAGTGGGCCCTCCGTTGCGATATGCATTGCATCGGGTGCAAATTCTTTAATGCGGCGAGCTACTTCTTTACCTGGGAAGAGCGATAGGGCGATATCAGGATAGGTAGGGCAAGGAATGGATTTAAAGCCTGTTGGGGTAATCATTTCTACTTCATGACCCATGGCAGTTAATTCAGCACGAGTTTGCTTGAGGGTTCGGACAACGCCATTCACCTGGGGATCCCATGCGTCAGTGATGATCATAATTTTCATAGCATAGCCTCTTTAATAAGTGATTCGATAGCAGGTTGAAGGGTAATTTGAGGGGTCTCTACTAGCTCACCCTTGATATGTGTCCAATAAATCAGTTTGAGTTCACCAGTATGTGTTTCAACAAGGGCGGAGAGGCTTTCAACCCAGTCACCATCATTGCAATACAGCAGACCGTCGATCTCACGTATTTCTGCTTTGTGAATGTGTCCACAAACAACGCCATCACAACCCCTTAAGCGGGCCTCTCTGGCCATAATGTGTTCAAAGTCTGCAATATAGCTAACTGCGTTCTTTACTTGGTGCTTAAGATATTGAGATAGTGACCAATACTGCAGCCCCATCTTGGCGCGAATCATATTGAAGTAACGGTTTACGTAAAGAATGAACGAATACAGGTTGTCACCAACGTAAGCAAGCCACTTGGCGTACTGCATCACGCCATCAAACTGATCACCATGTGTCACCCATAGTTTTCTGCCGTCTACGGTTGTATGAATGACTTCCTCAACTACTTTGACATCTCCAAAAGAGAGTCCAAAGAACTGTCTGGCGCTTTCATCATGATTTCCGGGGACATAGATGACTTCGCTACCTTTACGTGCTTTACGTAAAAGCTTTTGCACTACATCATTATGTGACTGAGGCCAATAAAAAGATTTTTTCAGTCTCCAGCCATCAATAATGTCGCCTACGAGATAATACTTTTCAGCTTCGTTGTGTTTTAGAAAATCGAGAAGGTAGTCTGCCTGACACCCTGATGTTCCTAGGTGTACGTCTGAAATCCAGATGGCTTTGTAATGCATCATGAAACAGTATTAAGCCTACTGAGTATGAAACTGGCATGACAGTTCTAAGTCAGTTTTATGACGATGCAATTATTTTTATCAAATTGATTTATATTTCTACCTCATATGAGCCAGAATCAAACCATCAGACATTCCCCATTGAAAAGCTTGGCTACTTTATGGGCTTGGATTCTGGTATGGAGTCATGTAATTGGTGGATTGGTAACACTGTCTTTTCGATTCCCATTTGCCACTCAGGAAACTAAAAATAAGCTGATTCAAAATTGGTCAATAAGATTGCTGGATATTTTTGGAATTACCTTAAGGCTGCAGAATCAGGAGATACTTCCTTCGACTCCATATCTTTTGGCGTCAAACCATATTTCCTGGATGGACATCCATGCAATTAATGCGTTCAAACCTATTCGATTTGTAGCTAAATCCGATGTAGAGGGCTGGCCTGTATTTGGGTGGATGGCCAAACAATTAGGAACAGTATTTATTAAGCGTGATAGCGCACGTCATGGAAAGCATGTTGCGAGCGAAGTTGGTGATGTACTGAAAACTCAGTCTGTCTGCATATTTCCAGAGGGAACCTCAACGATAGGTGAGGGCGTTCTCCCGTTTAAACCGAATTTATTTGAATCAGCAGTCATTGTGCAGGTGCCGGTCTATTCATTAGCAATCGCCTATCAATCTAGGGAGAGCGGCGCTAGAAGTGAGGTGATAGCATTTGTTGGCGACATGGGGCTTCTGGGGTCAATGGCGAAGATCTTAAGGGATCGGAGTCTGGTAGTTGAGCTGAGCTTTATCCCGCCCTCAGGAGCAAGCCCGGAGGCGTCTAAAGATCGCAAGTGGCTGACTTTGCATAGTCAAGAGGCTATTTCTAACCACTTAAAGGGCAATCATCGCCCTATGTAATAAATGTGTCATCATTTCTAGCTATAAATCTAGCACTAGGAGTGGAAACCAATGACATCGAAGCATACGGAAATGGCTGAGTGGTACCGCCGTGCTCAAGAAGAGATTCTTGATAGCATGGACGAAGAGCTTGAGATGGAGCTCGATGATGACAGGCTTTCATCTGATGGTAGTGAAAGCTCCCAAATTCCACGCAATGTTTACTTTCGAGAGCTATTTAGACTCCAGGGTGAGTTGGTAAAGCTCCAAGACTGGGTGGTAGAGAATAAGTTAAAGGTTGCCGTTCTATTTGAGGGGCGAGACTCTGCAGGTAAGGGCGGAGCGATTAAGCGTATTACTCAGCGTCTCAATCCTCGTGTTTGTAAGGTGGTTGCATTGCCTGCGCCCAACGAGCGTGAGAAAACACAGTGGTATTTCCAAAGATATATTTCTCAGTTGCCGGCCGGCGGCGAGATCGTTTTATTCGATAGAAGCTGGTACAACCGTGCTGGCGTCGAGAAAGTCATGGGATTTTGTACTGATGATGAGTACGAAGAGTTCTTAAGAACAGTACCTGATCTTGAGCGCATGATGATCAGCTCTGGAATTATCCTGATTAAGTATTGGTTCTCAATCTCTGATGAGGAGCAATACAACCGCTTCATGATGCGTATTCATGATCCTTTAAAGCAGTGGAAGTTAAGCCCAATGGACTTAGAGGCAAGAAGACTTTGGGAGGCTTACACCAAGGCTAAGGAAACCATGCTGGAGCGCACGCATATTCCTGAGGCGCCATGGTGGGTAGTTGCTGCAAATGATAAGAAAAAGGCCCGCTTAAACTGCATTACGCATTTGTTAGATCAAATCCCCTATAAGGAGATTGATCACCCAGTGATTACTTTGCCAAAGCGCGTTCATAATCCAGATTACCTACGCGGACCGGTCCCTCCTGAGATGTATGTGCCTGAAGTGTTCTGAAGACTTATTTTTCGAGCTTAGGTAATTTGCCATCCCACTTAAAGACGATGTCTTTATCAACTTTCAGTAGGCTTTTGTCTTTACCTGGATAAGAAACTCTCGATAGAAGATCTTGAATCATATTGATGTGGGCTACTTTTTTATCGTTTGCCTTCACAACAATCCATGGCGCATCTTTTGAACTGGTTTTCTCTAGCATGTCATTTCTACACTTGCTATAGGCATTCCAATTTACTTGCGCTTGCTGATCAATCGGACTGATCTTCCATTGCTTCAAAGGATCCTTGGCTCTATCTGCAAGGCGGATAACCTGCTCTTTCTTGGAAATGTCCAAATAGTATTTGAGAATGGTCATACCTGAGCTAGTCAGGATAGATTCAAGTTCATTCACGGTTCCCATGAAGTTGGCATATTGATCTTTGCTGCAAAAGTTCATCACCACTTCAACGCCTGCACGGTTGTACCAGCTTCGATTGAACAGAACAAACTCACCCTTCTTAGGCAGCTCTGCAACATAGCGTTGAAAGTACCATTCCGCACATTCAGTATCAGAAGGCTTCCCTAGAGCAACCACACGAGTTTCTCTAGGGCTTAAGTGTTGAGTGATCACTTTAATAGTGCCATCTTTACCGGCCGTATCGCGCCCCTCAAGAATGACCAATATCTGTTCACCTTTACTGATCAGGCTATTTTGTAGCTTTACCAGTTCAATCTGCAACAGGCGAAGTTGGTCGTCGTAGCCAGATTGCTCTTGCTTATCTTTGCTTTTTTGGCCCATTAGCTTGCTTCGGTTGTGCTAAGAACATTTTTTGCAGGCGCTTTCTTGGCAGCAGCCTTTTTTGCAGGAGCCTTCTTAGCAGCAGCCTTTTTAGCTGGCACCTTCTTCGCAGGCGCTTTCTTTGCAGCAGATTTTTTGGCCGGAGTTTTTTTGGTGGCCACTTTCTTGTCTAGCTTATCCAGCGCTTTTGCAAGTTTATCGATGAGCTTTTCTCTATCAGACTCTAGTTTGTCGAGCTTTTTTAATAGTTGTTTGACTAGCTTCTTTTGACTCATGATTTATTCCTAGATTGATTGATGGTTTCGTTGTATTGATGTTTCTCGAGTTAATCCTACGTTTTATTACCCTTATTTTCAAGCATTTATGACACATATATGTCATTTTTATGACATTGAGTGTCATTAAGGTGAAATATACATTTCTATATAATTAGAAATATGAAAAATACTGATGCAATTAAAGCATTTCTGGCCTTGGGTCAAGAAACCCGTTTGAATATCTTTCGCTTAGTGGTGCAGCGTGGTGATACGGGCTTAACGCCTGGAGAGATTATTGAAAAACTAGGGGTAGCTAATGCCACGCTGAGTTTTCATTTGAAGGAATTGGTGGGGGCTGATTTATTGTCAGTGGAGCGCCAGAGTCGTCACCTCATTTATCGACCCAATGCGAGCTTGGTTCAAGAGCTCAGCGGCTTCTTGCTAGAAAATTGCTGTGGTGGCAAAGCATGTGCACCGGTATCGATTATCAAAAAGGCGAAGACCAAATGAAGCAGTTCGATATTCTCTTTTTATGCACACATAATTCAGCTCGTTCCGTATTAGGCGAGGCCCTTGCTTCGACGCATGCCAGCGGCAAGTTTGTTGGATATTCAGCGGGATCGACCCCAGGAACTACTGTTAATCCATTTGCTCGTGAGTTAGCCATACAGATGGGCTATGAGGAATCTAAATTACGTTCCAAGTCCTGGGATGAATTTGGTTTACCAGATTCCCCTAAGATGGATTTCATTATTACGGTTTGTGACGATGCGGCTGGTGAAGTATGCCCATTCTGGCCCGGCAAGCCTGCGACAGCCCACTGGGGATTTCCTGACCCATCTCGAGTAGTGGGGTCGGATGACGATAAGCGGCGTGCATTTAAAGAAGTCATGATTGGCTTAAAAAAACGCATTGACATTCTGGCGGACATACTAGTTGACCAACTTAATTCACTCAGCCTTCAAGAAATTCACCACAAATGATGAGCACTGTTACCAGCAAACTTTCCTTTTTAGATCGATATCTCACTGTTTGGATATTTACTGCCATGGCAGTAGGTATTGGCTTGGGGTATTTTGTTCCTGGAGTGGAGGGGTTCATTAACTCCTTTCAATCGGGCACGACCAATATTCCAATTGCGATTGGGTTGATATTGATGATGTATCCACCATTTGCTAAGGTGAAGTACGAAGACCTGCCTGATGTATTTAGAGACAAACGTATATTTGGTTTGGCATTTCTGCTGAATTGGATTGTCGCGCCAACCTTAATGTTCTTCTTGGCCATCCTCTTTGTTCCCAATCAACCGGAATATATGGCTGGCTTAATATTGATTGGCATTGCACCCTGTATTGCAATGGTAATTGTTTGGAACGATATTGCTAAAGGCTCCACAGAGTATGCAGCTGGCTTAGTTGCCTTTAATGCGGTCTTCCAAGTGCTGTTCTTTAGTTTGTATGCCTATTTCTTCTTAACTGTTCTGCCGCCATATTTTGGCTTTGCAGGCTCTGTCGTCAATATCACTATTGGTGAGATTGCTAAAACGGTTGCCATTTATCTAGGAGTCCCGTGTGTTGCAGGATTCTTGACCCGCTTTGTCATGCTCAAGTTTGTTTCCAGGGAGTGGTACCAAAATGCTTTTGTTCCCAGAATTAGCAAACTCACATTAATAGCCTTGCTCTTTACGATCGTGGTGATGTTTAGTTTGAAGGGTAAGTTAATTCTGCAGTTGCCAATGGATGTAGTCACTATTGCCATTCCATTGCTCATCTTCTTTGTGGTGATGTTCTTACTGACGTTCTTCATCACTATCAAAATGGGGATTGAATACAAGCGCTGCTGTACTTTATCGTTTACAGCATCTAGCAACAACTTCGAGCTGGCTATTGCAGTAGCCATCGCTGTATTTGGTATTAACTCAGGAGCGGCATTTGCCGCAGTGATTGGCCCGTTAGTTGAGGTACCCATCATGGTTGGTCTAGTATCCGTTGCGCTGTGGATTAAAGAAAAACTTTTTCTATCTTCTAGGGGCTAAGACTTGCTTTGATGATGTCAATCCTATGCTGCAAGCTTCTTTTACGGGTTCAATTCAAAACATGACTTAAAAGCTAATAGCAGCAATCAGTTTTACAACCCAGTTATCACTATTGAGATTTGTACCTTTACCCACTCCAAAGTTAATATTGGACTTATCAATCTTGGTATCGATCACAAGATAAGCGGTATTAAAACGCTGTGATATTGGAAAGTAGTTGGTGGTGTTGCTCATCTCGCTATAGTATTCACCACCCACTGAGGTCTGAGAGGTAAGGGCATAAGCTATCTTGCCAGATGGCGCAAACGCTACACCACCGCTTTTATTTAAGCCAAAATCTACCGATGGATTAATGGTGAAGCGCCACTTCTGAATTTGTAATGCCAGAATGGGAGTCATCTCGTAATACGTTTGATAGTCGCCACCTATATCTTTGAGATAAATAATTTCATTTTTTATGCCGTAATGCCAGTAGCTATCTTCATTATGGGTTGGTATATACATGTGACTTACTTTGCCACCATTTACATAGGTGACATCGTTATACCTACTAAAGAATCCATTTACAGAAATTTCATTTCCTTGTGCAATGCCATAGGCATATTCCAGTCTGGTTTGAAATACATTTGACTTGATGCCTTGAGCTGCACTTGGCTGATATAAATTAGTTTCGACCTCAAGTCCAGACTCATGTAATTCGGCAATTAGCTCATCATGTACTTTGATTTCAAATGGAGCTGCTTGTGAGCCTTCAAAAGCGAGACACAGCAGAAGGGGGATTGCTTTGAAGGTAATTGAATGAAGTTGCACTGGATTTTCGCTACTGAATGCACTGAAGGAGGAGGCCTCAGTGTATCTGCTTACCCATATAAAAAAGCGGATTTTATGGTCGGGGAAGGCGTTATTTCAAGGGTGAAATATATTTGATAAATATCAGGGTAAACCCTTGACTTTTGAGATATTAAAGAATATAGTGGTAACTCGCTGAGGGTTCACCCGCAGCATTAAAGAGCGTAAGGACGTAAAGTTTTACCGCAGATGTGGAGACTGTTAGTACGTTCTTTAAAAGAAATCTATCGCAGATGTGGGGTTAACCAAGTTGACCAGTCGTTTCAAACGAATTACTACTGCAAAAAATCAAAAATATCAGAAATAAACAATAACAGCAGGGTCTCTGCTCGTCTTCACTCCGGGTGCTTTAAGATTAAAGAAACCATGGAGATTGAATGAAAGCCTTAAATAAATTGATGTTGCTGGGATTTGGCTTTGGCTTGTTTGCTTGCTCAACACCGCAAAGTGATTTTGGCGTCTATCAACAATCTGACGGGACGATTGGGGTGCATGCACCTAAGACCGCTAAGGAAAGCGAGGCTCAGGATGCGGCTCTTGCAGAGTGCAAGAGACAGGGCAAAAGAACTGTGACAATTCTAGAAAGCAGAAAAATGGTCAATGACCGTTTTCCCTTAACTTACATCTATCTTTGCAGATAGTGGCGGGTAGTTATTCCGCCATCTACTAGTGATGGATTAGCTTAGCAACCACTTCTTGATGGACTTATTCACACACATTGCATCTAAAGCCAGACCAAAGAACTCGGAACCATTGGTGACCATGCTTTCGATAGCTTCCACTTTGCCAGACTTAATGCCGCGCAAATAGGTTGCAGCACGATAGCGCAAGAAATGCTCAGTCACACCTTCTTCATTCTCAGTTGGGCAGATTTCTAGGCTACCGTAGCGAGTTTCTGGGTTGATATTGAGGACGGCAAGACTTAAGGCCCCAACCAATTTCTCGGGTACTGGAATCGGTACATAGGAGTAGAGGGAGATCATCATTTCTTCTTCATCTACTTCAATGATGTGATCAATATCCAACACATCTTTTTCAGTTAACTCAGTCTCACCAGAATCGCCACCGCCAAAAGTGGATTCAAACTGCAACATCGCAGTATTGCTTCCCTTGGAGATTTCGATCATGTCAGGGTAGCCAAGCAAGCCTTTCCACCAGTACATGAGTGAGAAGGTGCATGGTTTTACCTCAACCAAACCCTTGCTAGTGGATTTTGCAAAATACAGACCGTAAAACTCATCATCTTGCTCAAGACCGTATTGGTCTACCTTTGGAGTTTTAGATGAGGCTGATTGAACAGTCTTCTTGGCAACTTTCTTAGCTGCTGGCTTTTTGGCCGCAGGTTTTTTTGCCGGTGTTTTCTTAACAGCTACTTTTTTAGTGGCTGGCTTCTTTGCAGCCACTTTCTTGGCTACTGGTTTTTTCACTACCGTTTTGACTATCTTTTTGCTTACCACTTTCTTAGCGGCAACTTTTTTGACAGCTTTTTTAGCAGGGGCTTTTTTTACCACCTTGGTAGCTACTTTCTTTTTTGCTGGAGACTTCTTTGTAGCCATGGTCTATTACCCTTCTTTTGGTAGTTATTGTGCTTAATGCACTTACTGATATTACTGCAAAATTCTGTAGGAATTCGCCTTTCCTATATGGGGTTTTTCCTGCGGATTACAAGGGGAGAGTTGAAATAAATGGATGAAGGAAGTTATTGTTCTTGAAATGCAGGATTGCTACACTAAATGTACGCAGTTTTGTACAACCCAAATATCAAGAGGTGCTATGTTTCCCGAATATCGCGAACTCATTACCAAGTTGAAATCATCAGATCGTCATTTCTCGCATTTGTTTGATAAACACAATAATTTAGACCAGAAGATTCAGAGAATGGAGTCGCATAGCGAGCCAAGCACCCCTGAAGAAATTGAGATCTTAAAAAAAGAAAAGCTACTTCTCAAGGATCAAATTTATGCCGTCTTAAAAAGGGCGGCCTCTTAAGCTCAGGCGGGTGAAGAAAGCCTAGATACCAAATGGCTCTAGGCTTTTTTCAGAAAGCAGGCTTTAAGCAACATATTGCCGGCTTCTGTTTTGCAATCGACCTCATGGTCGCCAGACACGAGGCGAATGCCTTTGATCTTGGTGCCGACCTTAAGAGTTGTGGAAGAGCCTTTTACCTTGAGGTCTTTAATGAGGGTAACGGTATCGCCATCCGCCAGAAGATTGCCGTTAGCATCTTTAACGACTAAACCAGCATCTGCCTCTTCGGCAACACCCGCGATTGGCCATTCATGGCCGCACTGCGCACAAACGTAATTTTCCCCATCGGGGTAGGTCATATCCACCTGGCAGACAGGACATTTCGGTAGATTCTCTATGCTCATGGACCTATTTTAGTCCATGGGTAGTGACCAATTGCCTTTACACGATCTAGAATGGATGTGTGAACAAAACTCTTAAAATTCTCCTCCTTGCTTTTACAGTGTGCGTAGCCATACTAGGCCTGGCTGCCATCTATGCATCGTCCTTTGTGAATCCCGCCCAAGTAACGAAGCTCTTAAGCTCTTCAGTCAAGGAAGCAACTGGACGAGAGTTAAAAATTACTGGACCAATAAGCCTGAGTATTTTTCCGTCCATTAGCGTAAAAGCAGAGCAGTTAGCTTTGAGCAATGCATCCTGGGCAAGTAATCCCGATATGTTGACCTTTAAGCAAGTCGAGTTGGATATTAGGTTATGGCCCTTACTCAAAGGCAGTGTTGAGATCAGCAAAATTGGTGTGTTGGGACTAGAGGCTAATTTACAGACCAACAAAGCTGGGGAGGGTAATTGGAATTTAACTGCACCAGTTTTGGCTACCAATAATTTAGCATCTCAAACAACAACAGATAGCTCCTCCAGCAGTCCGCTTGTTTCGTTCCAGACTTTAGATATTGTTGATGCACGTATTAATTACCAAGATGACAATCAAGCCGCTAAGTCATTAAAGATTCCAAAATTAAACCTTGATGCGAAAGATGGAAAATCTACGATTCTGATGGATCTTCAATATCCCAACTACACCCTGAATCTCAAAGGTAAAACAGGATCGTTACGAACCGCTTATTTTGCTTGGGATCAATCCCCCGTAAAAACGGATCTTGATTTTCTTCTGACTCTGAACGGAAAGTCGCTTACGATTACAGGGGAGATTGATAAAAAGCCACATGTATTGCCGCAATTTACTATCAATCTCAACTCCAAATCATTTGATCTAGCTCCTTTAGCTGGATCGGCTGCGATTGCTGGCTCGGCTGGAAAATCGCACTCCACCGCCTCACATAAGTCTCAAGGTAAGTATTTTTTCTCAGATGAGGCGCTGCCTTTCGATCTATTGCCTTTAGCTGATGGATCGATCAATATCAACATTGCTGAACTAGGGGTACCGGATCAGGCCCCATTCACCAACTTTAAGACGACTCTGCAATTTAAGAAAAATGCGATTGATGCAAATGATGTCAGTTTTAATGTTGGCAAAGGAAGTGCCCAAGCACAAATTTCTATTTCGCAGTTTGATGGCCCATCACCAAAATTTGCCATCAAGGGTTTGGCTAAAGACTTTACTCTGGAACAAATTATTGCCACTTCTGATTCTAGCGCTCGAGTTTCTGGTGGTGATGCGAAGGTGGCTTGGAACTTACAGGGGAGCGGAGTAAATCCACATCAAATGGCTAGTCGAGCTAATGGGGCTATTCAGGTCTCAGTAGGTCCAAGCAAATTAGATTCCAAGTTCATCAATAAGGGCGGGGACTTTGTTATTACTGTAATAGATGCAATCAATCCGATGTACAAGAAATCGAATCAAACTGTATTGAATTGCGCTGTTGCTTATTTGCCGGTTAGCAGCGGGGTAGTCAATATTCAGAATTCGGTTGGTATCGAGACCGATCGACTCGATATCACCTTAGCGGGCTCCATCAATCTCGCTAACGAAGCTCTCAATATCAGCATTAACCCAAGAGAAAAATCAGGCCTGACAACAGGCTTGGATCTTGCTGGGCTGGTGAAAATTGAAGGTACCTTACAAAACCCTCAGACTGGGGTTAATAAGGCGGGGGTAGTGAATAGCGCCGTCTCGATTGGGCTAGGCTTTTTAACTGGCGGAATTAGTATTGCTGCAGAGAATGCCAAATCAATAGCGACCAAGTCACAGCCATGTAAAACTGCGCTGCATCCTTGGTCGGATATCTATCCGGCGAGCAAGTAAGTCTAACTAAGCTTAACTAAGCCAAACTCGCAAATCTGTCCCTTAAAAAACTAAGCCGCTGACAAAGAGGCTGAACAATGAAATAAAGATGCTGGCAAAGAATGCGGTCCAGAAGCTAGAGATCGTAAAGCCGCTCACCACTGCAGAAACCAGCATCAATACCATCGCATTAACCACGAGCAAGAAGAGGCCCATGGTCACTACTGTGAGTGGTAGCGTCAACAATACTAGCAATGGTTTGACGATTGCATTGGCAAAGCCCAAAAGCAATGCAGCAATGATGAGTGAGCCGCCATCCGCAAAGCGCAGGCCGCTAAAGATGTAACTAGCAACCCAAAGGGATAAAGAAGTTAAGCCCCACTGGACTAGAAATAGCGTTAAGTTGCTCATGGGTGGTTCCTTTGCTTATGTTGTAAGGAGTTTATGCCTAATGCCTATATTAGCAGTTGATTAATAGTGCGGGGGGATTTCATCTTTCAGACTTCCGCCACCACCCCCACTGCTGCTGGCTTGCTCTTTGATCGCCTTGAGTTCACGATACAGAAATTCAATTTGCTGCTGCTGTTTATAAACAGTCTCATTGAGTTTTTCAATGAGGTCTTCAGTAAAGCTGAGTTTGATTTCTAGATTGGTAATGCGGTCTTCGGACATGGTCAATTGGCTTTCTTATTCAGGGATGAGCTCAAAGCGCCCATCTTCCATTTCTGCTTTTGGTCTAATCCAAAAGTTATGGGATTGCAGGGATTCATAAACGTAAGCCGGCTCTAAGGTTGCTTCCACATTTGCCAAAAAAACGACTTTATAAAAGCCACCAGTCTTGATGTGCTTAAGCTTGCTACCTGGCTTAAAGAGGCCGTCGTCAGGGTCAGCCATTTTGGGTTTACTCATGTCAACAATGCACTTTCTCGGTATGATCTAGCGATGGCAAATTCCATCCTATACTCCATTCTAGATATATCTCCGATTCCTCAGGGGTTTACTGCTGCTGATGCACTTCGCAACACCTTGGATGTGGCAAAGCATGCTGAAAAATGGGGCTATACGCGCTATTGGGTGGCAGAGCACCACAATATGACCGGTAATGCGAGTTCAGCTACCGCCGTATTGATTGGCTACATTGCTGCCGGTACCTCTCACATTCGAGTGGGTTCTGGCGGCGTAATGTTGCCCAACCATGCACCTCTGGTTATTGCCGAGCAATTTGGCACCTTAGAGTCTTTGTATCCCGGGCGAATTGAGCTTGGATTGGGCAGGGCGCCTGGTAGCGATCAAATGACGGCAAGGGCATTACGCCGAGATTTGCTCGGGAGCGATGATCGTTTTCCGCAAGATGTGCGAGAACTCCAGCATTATTTTGGTCCTCTTCAAGAGGGGCAATCCGTCAAAGCCATTCCGGGTATAGGCACCAATGTGCCCATCTGGATTTTGGGCTCTAGTCTGTATGGAGCTCAATTGGCAGCACACTTCGGTTTACCTTATGCTTTTGCTTCACACTTCGCGCCAGAGCAACTCCTGGAGGCAATGAGGATTTACCGAGAACTTTTTAAACCATCGGCCCAGCAAGCTAAACCATATTCAGCATTTGTGATGAATGTAGTAGCGGCAGATACCGATGAAGAAGCTCAGCATCTATTTACCACCTTGCAGCAGAATGTTGTCAGAATGCGTCGCAATACACGAGGCCAGTTACCACCTCCAATTACTGACATGAATGAATTTTGTGAACCGCATGAGCAGGCTGCAGCAGATCATACCTTGCAGGTCTCCGTTGTTGGTTCACTAGAGACCGTAAAGAAGGGGATGCGTCGATGGTTAGATCTTACTGGTGCTAATGAACTTATTTTTACTGGGCAAATTTTTGATCACCAGGCGCGTCTTAGATCATTTGAGATTGCAGCAGAGGCTGCGCAAGGTTTATAGATCGATTGCTGTGTAATCAGCAGTAATTAAAACCTGCTCTGTTGCTGCCTTACTCGCAAATCGCAGTACTTCATTGTCTTTGCTCATTAATATGCAAGGTTTTGCTGTATAGGCAAGGTCCAAGAAGACCTGATCGTCTAGATCATTGCATGCCCAGGGTGCTTTCAGAAGGCTTTGATCATCTAACAGCTTCGCTAGGCTCAGCCATTGATTGCGGATGAATTCTTGTTGATCTGTGTCCAAGGAAAATAAAGGGCGCGTAATGACATCAACAAATTCTTCTAGAGTCTTTTGGGTTGCCAATGCCTCAATTTTTTCTTCGATTAGGGCTTGCTTTAAATGAAGTGCCCTAAAGTCATTAAAGACAAAGAGATCTAGCAAGACATTGGTATCGAAAACAACTACCTTCATATTGCAGGTCTATTGATTATTGCGCCAAATCTCTGGGGTAATCGTGACCTGGCCTTGATCAGAAGAGACATACGCTTCGCCATCCTGAACATTTACATGAATGACCATACTGCGTTCAACCAGCTTGTTCAGATCTTCTGCTTGTTCTGCTGGAATGGAAATCACTTGTAAATTGCGGGCGCGAGTCAGCTTATTTGCAATGCCATCCCACCAGATTTTGCTGGTATGTCCGCCATAGCAATACACAATGACTTGGTCTGAACGGCCACAGGCCTTCAGAATGCGACGCTCGTCTGGCTGACCAATCTCAATCCACAGCTTAATTGCGTCAGTGAGATCTTTAATCCAAAGATCCGGTTCATCGGTATCACTCAGGCCTTTTGTAAATGCTAAATCCTCATGCGCCTGCAATGCAAAGGCGATGATGCGAATCATCATCCGTTGCTCAGTCTCAGAAGGGTGCTTGGCGATGGTGAGGGAGTGGCTGCCATAGTAGTGGCGGTCAGAATCTGCGACGTGAAGGTCGGCTTTGTGGATGGTTGCGCGTAGAGCCATGACGCATTATCGCCTTTATGAGCCAACTCCTGGCCCCAGTAGGCTCATAACCAGTATTATTTGGCTTGCGGCTCGCAATGGGCCTATAAATGTCTCAAATTACTGTGTATCGTAAAACTCATGATCCGTATTACTGAATTACGTCTGCCAATCGACCATGCTCCTGAAGCGGTGGAGAAAGCGATTCTCAAACGCCTCAATTTGGATGCTAAAGACTTAATTGCCTTCGATGTCTTTAAGCGGAGTTATGACGCGCGTAAAAACGTTGCGCTCTCCTTTATTTATACGGTCGATTTATCTGTAAAACATGAAGATGTGCTTCTCAAGCAGTTTTCAGGCGACATTCATGTAAGGCCATCCCCAGATACGAGCTATCACTTTGTTGCAAAAGCTCCCGACTCAATTACTGATGGCAAAACGCTAAGACCGGTTATTGTTGGATTTGGACCATGCGGAATTTTTGCTGCATTGGTTTTGGCTCAAATGGGTTTCAAGCCGATCGTTCTTGAGCGTGGCAAAAAAGTACGTGAGCGCACTCAAGATACCTGGGGGTTATGGCGCAAAAATGTGCTCAATCCAGAATCCAATGTGCAGTTCGGTGAGGGTGGAGCTGGCACCTTTTCGGATGGTAAGTTGTATAGCCAAATTAAAGACCCCAAGTTTTATGGTCGCAAGGTCATTAATGAGTTTGTAAAAGCTGGTGCTCCGCAAGAAATTACTTATGTAGCAAAACCCCATATCGGGACCTTCCGTTTGGTGGGTGTTGTGGAAAAGATGCGCCAAGAGATCATTGACCTAGGTGGGGAGATTCGGTTTTCACAAAAGGTCATTGGATTTGATATTGAGAATGAACAAATTACTGGAATCAAGATTGAGGGACAAGCAGATCTCCCTGCTAACCATGTGATCCTGGCTCTGGGGCATAGTGCGCGCGATACTTTTGAAGCCCTGCATCATGCGGGCGTCTTCATGGAATCCAAGCCATTCTCGGTCGGATTTCGCATTGAGCATCCTCAGTCTCTGATTGATAAAGCACGTCTTGGCCCTCATGCTGGCAACGAACTCATTGGCGCAGCAGATTACAAATTAGTCCATCACGCTAAAAATGGCCGTGCAGTTTATAGTTTTTGTATGTGTCCAGGCGGAACGGTAGTTGCTGCTACCTCTGAGCCTAATCGCGTAGTAACTAATGGCATGAGCCAGTACTCTCGTAACGAACGCAATGCCAACGCAGGTATTGTTGTTGGCATTACTCCAGAGGATTACCCCGGTGGTCCACTTGCAGGAATTGAGTTTCAGCGCGCCATTGAATCCAAGGCTTTTGAATTAGGCGGTAGAACTTATGAAGCCCCAGGCCAACTGATTGGTGACTTTTTAGAAGGTAAGCCTTCTACTCAGTTTGGCAGCGTTATGCCTTCTTATAAACCTGGCGTTCATTTAACCGATCTTGCAGAAAGTTTGCCTGCTTATGCAATTGAGGCAATTCGGGAAGCGATCCCCGCTTTTGAGAAGCAGATTAAAGGCTTCTCCATGAAAGATGCTGTATTAACTGGTGTTGAGACGCGCACTTCCTCTCCCTTGAGAATTACCAGGGGCAATAACTACCAAAGCTTGAATATCAAAGGTCTTTATCCAGCCGGTGAGGGCGCAGGCTATGCCGGTGGCATCTTGTCTGCAGGTGTCGATGGGATTAAAGTAGCAGAAGCAGTAGCGCTAGACTATCTCTCAAAGTAAAAAGTAATAACTATTTTTATTTTCAGATTATTGGGTTAATTCCTCAATGAGTTTTTTAAATTCAGACTCACTAAAAGAGACATTATCAAATCGATGCAATGAGGGGTGGGTTGGCGGCTCTATTCTCCGCTTAACATATTGATCCCAGTGAGTGAGCTTCCATTCATCTCGTGGGTCAGCCCGTTGCTCCATCCGCTCTTTGGCCTCCAACTCTGCCAGATCAATCCAAGCAATCTGCATGGAAGTCTCTGGTGGCAGTCCTAATGCTTGCGGACTAAACATCCTGCCACTTTGAATTTCTTTTGAGAATGGCCCGACCAGAATGACGTTTACTCCCAGAAGCAAATTCTCTCTGGCGGTATCAATAAGGCCTTGGTACTCCCAATCACGTAGGTTTTCTAGATAGAAGGGGCTATCACGATCGTTGGGGTTTTGAGTGTTTAATTGCATGACATGAGCACTAAAAGCGCCGTATACAGTGTCTTTGTCTAAAAAGAAAAAATCCTCCCCTGTTTTCTCAATAATTAGGGGCAGAGCCTTTTTGGCAAGAGTCGAGTTCCCTGTGCCGGCATGTCCTGCAAATAAGATCAGGCGGGGCGCGGAGAGGGTTAATTTGCAAACCATAGGTAGCTAGTCTCGCAGATATTGGTGGAAATATCTCCTGTTTTGGGGAAGTGACGATAATGTCGCCATGGCTTTAATCGTACTCACTGATGCAAAACTGGCTTTTGGCCACGTTGACCTCCTCGCAAACACTGCTTTTTCACTTGAATCAGGTGAGCGTGTTGGCTTAATTGGCCGCAATGGCACTGGCAAATCTTCTTTATTGAAGATATTGGCTGGTATCGAAAAACTAGATGATGGCTTGCTGCAATATCAGCAAGGCCTTCGCATTGCTTATGTTCCTCAAGAACCTATCTTTGAGGCCGAAGAAACTATTTTTGAGGCAGTATCCAAGGGGGTTGCCCAGGCTAAGGCTTTGCGTGAGGAGTATGAGGCTCTTAGCGTTGGCGAATGGGATGATGCTGCCCATCATCGCTTAGACGAAGTGCAGTCGCAATTAGAGGCTTTGAGTGGCTGGAATTGGGAGCAGCGCGTTCATGAAACTTTGGACCGATTGCATCTTGAAGCAGACCTCAAAATCAATACACTTTCTGGCGGTACAAAGAAACGGGTTGCCTTAGCGCGTGCTTTAGTAGAGATGCCTGATGTACTTTTACTAGATGAGCCAACCAACCACTTAGATTTGGACTCGATTGCTTGGTTAGAAGAGTTGCTCAAAGAATATCAAGGCTCAGTCATTCTGATTACCCATGATCGCGCCTTCTTAGATAACGTCTGCACACAAATTGTGGAGTTAGATCGCGGCATTCTGCGTAGCTATCCCGGAAACTTTACTCAGTATGAAGTTCTTAAAGAGCAAGAGCTCAATTCTGAATCCTTAGCCAATGCCCGCGCCGATAAATTACTGGCGCAGGAAGAAGTCTGGATACGTAAAGGGGTAGAAGCACGTCGTACCCGAAGTGTTGCCAGAATTGCTCGCCTAGAAAAATTACGTAGTAGCCGTTCTGAGCGCAGGGACGCGATGGGGCAGGTGAAGTTGGCTGTTTCTGCGGGTGATCGCAGCGGCAAGATTGTGGCGGATTTGCAAAACGTGAGCAAAACCTATGATCGTCCGATTGTGAAAGATTTCACGGCAACGATTTTACGTGGCGATAAAGTTGGTCTACTAGGGCCCAACGGTGCCGGCAAAACAACCTTACTTAAATTGATTTTAGGAACGATTGCGCCTGACTCAGGCACAGCAACGATGGGTACACGGATTGAGGTGGCTTACTTTGATCAAATGCGCGAAGGCTTAGACCTAAATGCCTCATTAGAAGATTACATCAGTCCTGGTAGCGAGTGGATTGAGATCAACGGCAATAAAAAACATGTCAAGAGTTACTTGAGTGATTTCTTGTTTGCGCCCGAGAGAACCAATTCTCCAGTAAGCACTCTATCTGGTGGCGAGCGTAACCGTTTGCTACTGGCACGCTTATTTGCCCGTCCTGCAAACGTTTTGGTCTTGGATGAGCCGACCAATGACTTAGATATTGATACCTTGGATTTGCTGGAGCAACTCCTGCAAGATTATAAGGGTACGGTCTTCTTGGTTAGTCATGATCGCTACTTCTTAGATAACGTTGTCACTAGCATCATTGCTAATGAGGGCGATGGTTTCTGGCGAGAGTATGAGGGTGGCTACGAAGATTGGAAAATCCAAAAAGCGCGTTCAGACAAAATTCGTGCTGCCAATGGAAATTTAAGATCAGCAGAAAAGACTGAGGCTAAAGTAGAAACTAAAGCAGAAGCTAAGGCAGATGCAAAAGTGGAAACAAAGCCAGCTGCCAAAGGTGGCATTCAAAAGCTCAATGGCAAAGAGCGCCAAGAGTTAGAAGTTTTGCCACTACAAATTGAGACCCTGGAAACAGAGCAGGCCGATATTGGTATTGCAATGAGCAATCCAGATTTGTATAAAAATGAACCTGAGTTGGCAGCAAGTATGCAGGCACGACTCAGTGAGATTACTGCCGATTTAGATCAAAAGCTGCAACGTTGGGAACAGCTTTTGAGTCGTTCAGAGTCTTAACGCTATTGCCTAGCCGCGTGGCAAACGAGCGCGCAGCTGGGCAATTTCATCAAGTAAGTCTAGTGCCAAGGCAACGCCTGGGACATTTAACTCTAGATCATGTGTGAGATGCGCAGCAGTTTTCGCTCTTCTCAAAGAGTCGCCACTAAAACGCCAGTCTTCAGGCGATGTTCCCACTGGACTAAGTACTCCCTCTGAAACCCAAGTCATGATGAGATCTTCTGGCGTGCGTGATGCATGAGAAAGCTCAACAATTGTCATGTGAACTTCATTCTCTACAACTGCGCCTTCAATCCAGGTGATATTCGTTTGTGTCATATCGATCATCCCTTCAAATGAGTTCGGGGGTTGAAATCAAAAGCCTTTTCAAAAGATTGATAAGCTTCTTTATGTGCATCTGTATCCGCTGGCGGGAGGGCAATAGAGGGCACAACATAGAGATCGCCTGCCTCTGCACTTGGAATGCCTTTGCCTTTGAGTCGCATTTTGCGACCCGCAACTGTTCCTGCTGGGATCTTTAATTCCAGAGTGCTTCCCGCTGGAGTTGGCACGTTGACCGTTGTTCCCAAGGCAGCCTCCCATGGCGCTAAAGGAATATCGATGAAAACATCCTTGCCTTCGATGCGATAGATAGGGTTTGGGTGAAAATCAATTTCGAGATAAAGGTCGCCAGCAGGACCTTCACCAACGCCCGGTCCGCCTTGACCAGATAGTCTGAGGTTTTGTCCAGCCTTAATACCCTTGGGAATGCTGACATCTAACTTACGCTCTTGGGTGCTGACATGACCATTTGCATCTTGCACAGGCATGTGCAGGGCAATCGTTCGTTTGGCACCGTTATACGCATCGGCCAGATCAATCAAAATTTTAGCGTGATGATCTTGGCCTTTGAAGTTCATTCCTTGATGTGTATTACCACCGCGTCCACCTTGGCGATGTTTGCCTCTACCGAATAGTGATTCAAAGAACTCGCTTTGATCTCCCTCAAAACCGCCGCCATAACCCGGGTGACTACCTCCGAAGCCTCCATCAGAATACTCAAAGCCTTCATTCCAATTTGGGGGAGGGGTAAAGTCTTGGCCGTTTTTCCAGTTCTCGCCAAAGCGATCATAGGCTGCACGTTTCTCGGTATCTTTTAAAACAGCATATGCTTCACCGATTTGCTTGAACTGTTCTTCAGCGCCAGCCTCTTTGTTTACATCTGGATGGTATTTACGAGCCAGTTTGCGATAGGCTGATTTAATCTCTGCCTCGGTAGCGCCGCGAGCAACGCCGAGTGTTTCGTAGTAATCCCTAAATTTCATAAGCCTGTTTCAGTTTCGTTTCGGTCTGGGTTGAGCTAATAGGATTAATTCTACAGTTCTCTTAGCTCATGACCCCAATTTGCCAGGGGACAAATTCATAGTCACCCAGACCAAGGAGCTCGCTCTTGGAGGCTTCTCCAGATGCGGTTCTTAGGAAGAGCTCAAATATCCTTTGCCCCATCTCTTGAACAGAAACAGTCCCATCTAGGATTTCGCCACAGTTAATGTCCATGTCTTCTATAAGTCGTTGATACATGGGGGTATTAGTAGCAAGCTTGATACAGGGTGCGGGCTTGGAGCCAAACATAGAGCCACGACCCGTGGTGAAGGCGATGAGGTTGGCGCCTCCAGCAATTTGACCAGTGGCTGACACGGGGTCAAATCCAGGGGTATCCATGAACACGAATCCTTTGGTGTTTACGGGCTCGGCGTACCTATAGACTTCCATCAGGGGGCCAGTGCCTCCCTTCATGGAGGAACCTAAGGATTTTTCAAAGATGTTGGCTAAGCCGCCGATTTGATTGCCGGGACTAACTTGCCCATTAATTTGTACATCCCTACCAACGGAGTATTCATCTTTCCACCAGCGAATTCGTTTAATCAGCTTTTCACCAACGGCTTGATTTACTGCGCGGCGGGTAAGGGTATGTTCAACACCATAAATCTCTGGGGTCTCCGAAAGAATTCCGGTGCCACCATGGCGCGACAAAATATCGATTGCCGCTCCTAAGGCGGGGTTGGCTGTAATTGAAGAGAAGCCATCCGACCCCCCGCATTGCAAACCAACACATAAATGGCTGGCAGAAACTGTTTCTCGCTTCGCTTTATTGGCTTCTGGCAGTAGCGCCTTCACAGCCTCAATACCTGCCTCAATCGTTTTGCGTGTACCGCCGGACTCTTGCATGATGAAGGTATGTAGATTTGTACCTGCAGTCAAATCTTCTTGCTCCATGAGGCCATTGAGTTGATTGCGCTCGCAGCCAAGCCCCACAATCAGAGCAGCTGCTAGGTTGGGATGACGAGCGTATCCAGCCATAGTACGGCGGAGCAATTGCATTGGCTCACCACTCATTTCCATGCCGCAGCCGATGTCATGGCTAAAGGCAACTACACCATCTACATTGGGAAAATCTTTAAGTCGTTCAGGTGTAAACCAATCAGCAATTTTATTCACCACAGTTGCTGAGCAGTTAACGGTAGAAAGGATCCCAATAAAATTACGAGTACCTACTTTGCCATTTGATCTGACATAACCTTGGAAAGTGGCGCGATCTGCTTCGGGCAAGAGCTCAGTTGGCTTATATTCACTTGCGTAAGCGTAATCGCGATCAAACTCACGAAACTCAGTGTTGTGACTATGAACCATAGTGCCTGGTTCAATGTCGACATTAGCAAAGCCCACTGTCACGTTGTATTTGAGAATTGGCTCACCTTTGAGAATTTTCTTAGCAGCTATTTTGTAGCCTGCAGGAACCTGACTGCGGCTTGTGAAATTCTCGCTAGTAACTTCGGTACCAATACCAATATCTACTCGAGCAACTACGATATTGTCATTGGGGTGCAGGCGAATAATAGGACCAGCTAGTTTTTTTTCAGAGATTTCGATCATAAATTTCTTTCGATTGAATAGTTTAATTATTCAGCAATTGCGCTAGATTTTTTAGTAATAGGGGCTCACTTAGCAGCTTCGGGCTTAATATATTCGCCTAGGTATTTTGGGTTGATGGTCAGAACTTCAAAGCCTATGTTGTTCATTTGTATTTCATGTCTGAGATCTTCCATTAAGGGGGCTCGTGACCATCTTGGGCGCTTATGGTTTCTCAATCATTCAATATTAAGAACGTCAAAAGCAGCTTTCAGTCTACGGGAGTATGAGTCGGAAACAGTTTTGATTTCTTCTGGGGTCCACTTCCTAAATCCTTCTCCAGCTTTTATGCCTGTTTTTCCATCAGCCATGAGCTGAACTACTTTTGGAGGCAGTGCAATGATATTGGAAAGCGATGGATAAATTTCCTTTGCGGCATTCGCCATTCCATCCCAGCCTGAAATTTCCTTCTGTGTCATTGGGCCTACAGCGGCGTAACGGAAGCCAAAGCTATATCTCACGGCATCATCAATATCAGCTGGCGTAGCAATTCCTTCTTGTACGAGCGAGAGCGCTTCTCTCATCAAGGCGTGTTGAATACGGTTCGCTAAAAATCCGGGAATATCCTTCTTTACAAGCACAGGCTTCTTTTCGATGGCTCTATAAAGCTCGCAAGCTTGCTCCGCATATTTAAGTTCGGTTTTTTGTCCCATGACAATCTCAACTAGGGGAACAACTTCTGCAGGCATGAAATAGTGCGCACCCATCATGCGGTTTGCTGTTTCGAGGCCTTCTGCAATTTTGCTGATTGGGAAGCCCGAGCTATTACTGCCAATAGGAATCTCTGCTGGCACTACCTGATCAAGGTGTTGGAAAACTTTTTGTTTTAGTTCTAAGTTCTCGGCAACAGTCTCAATGACCCAGGAGAATTGGTCCCAGTCTTGCCAATCCTCCAAGATCCCAATGAATTGCTTCTTCTTAATGTCAGCTTCATCCTTGGTTGCGCTGTCTCCAACCATACCAATTTTCTTTGCAAGGCTGATTGCTTTATCCAAACACGCATCAGATTTGTCTTTTGTTCTGCCCAATATGACTACGGGTATGTTTTGGGCAATAAATCCAGCTGCAATGCCAGCACCCATAATTCCGGTTCCAATAACAGCTACAGATTTCATATTTTTCAACTTATTTGGTTAAGTTATAAACAGCTTAAATAAATTTCGATCAACAAGGACTTAAGGTTATCATTATTTATGGTTTAATTGTTTAATAACAAAAATTACTTATCCGTATAACTTACCACAGGTGACTCTTTATGACGATGCACAACCCTTTCCAGCCCGTTGAGAAAATTGAAACGGAAGTGTTTTCAACCATGCCAGAGAAGTTTCGCAAAAAATCCCGTACAGGATGGTCCGATCCTAATCGTCAAGGCGCAGAAGTAGAGTGCTTTTTAGAGGGGCCTTCATTCGATCGTGAAGGCAATTTGTGGTTCGTCGATATTCCCTTTGGCCGTATTTTCCGCATCGACACCAAGGGCGAGTGGGAGCTGATTACTCAATATGATGGTTGGCCAAACGGCATGAAGTTTCATAAAGATGGGCGCGCTTTTATATGTGACTACAAGGCGGGTTTACTAGCGCTTGATCCAAAGACTGGAAAAATTGAAACTATCTTAGGATCAATGTATAGCGAAAACTTTAAAGGCCTGAACGATCTACACTTTGCCTCTAATGGCGACTTGTATTTCACAGATCAAGGTCAGACCGGTATTGCTGACCCAACGGGCCGCGTATTTAGATTGCGTGCCAATGGTCAACTAGATCGTTTAGCGCTTAATGTACCGAGCCCAAACGGCATTACTTTAAACACCCAGGAAAAGCATGTATTTGTAGCAGCCACTAGATCTCAGCAAATCTGGAGATTGCCTTTGATGGCTGATGGATCTGTTTCCAAGACAGGTGTAGCGATACAGTTAACAGGTGGTGTTGCGGGTCCAGACGGTATTGAAATGGACTCAGAAAATGGCTTGCTGGTATGCCACCTTGGTATTGGAATCTGGAGATTTGATAACAATATGCTGCCAACCCACTTGATTTATTCTGAGAACCCCCATCACCATCATTTGGCTAATATGTGTTTTGGTGGAGTGGACAGAAAAGATCTCTACATTACTGAGTCTTTATCTGGCGATATTCTTAAAGCACGTCTGCCAGTCGCTGGTAAAAAAATGTTTGGACTCTCATAAATTGAGTGAGCGATCACCGTTATATAAGTCTCTAGCAAAAATACTAGAGCAACGTATTTATAACGGTGATTGGTCCGTGGGATCAGTTTTGCCTGCCGAGGCGGATCTTTGTCGGGATTTTCAGTCTAGTCGGCATACGTTGCGGCATGCACTACAAATACTGGAGGCTAATGGCCTCATTTACCGCCATCAAGGCGCGCCTACAAAAGTGGTATCTAGACAGCGCTTACGTCGTTTCACCCAAAGCTATAACTCTCCAATCGATATCCTGAGTTATTCACGCGATACCTATCGTCAAAATATAGTTGAAGAATTTATTGAGCTTGACAAGTCTCTAAGTCAGATAGTTGGGGCGCCGATCGGATCCTCTTGGTATCACATTAGCGGAATTCGAAAGCGTCAACAGGCAGAGGAGGTTATTGCTTGGACGGATATTTATATATTGCCCCAGTTTGCTTCGTTGACAAAAGACCCAGAACACACCCAGATAATGGTGTACGAGCAGATTGAGCAAAAATATGGCGCCCGTATCGAGAGGGCTGAGGTGGATGTATATGCCTCTCAGGTGTCGCCAGAGATTGCGGAAAAACTCCGCATCAAGCCTGACACTGCGTGTCTGGTCATTATTCGCCGCTATTTTGATGATCAAGATAAGCTATTTGAGGTGACGGTAACGCATCATCCGGAGAATAAATATGTTTACAGCATGGAATTTAAAGCGAGCTCAGAGGCTTAAATCACAATGAACTATTTATCGATAAAAGATGCCGAGCGATTTATCTCAAGCGCATTGCAAGCAGAGATGGTTTCTGCAAGTGATGCAGACACCATTGCTAGCCTCATGGTGCAGTCTGATCTTGCTGGTGCGGATGGACATGGAATTTTCCGTTTGCCTGCCTATTTAAAAAGAATCCGTGCTGGTGGCGTTAATTTGCATCCCAATATTCATATTGAGCGCGAGCAGGGTGCAACTGCGTTGATTAATGGTGACAATGCCTTAGGGCATTTGGTTATGAATAGAGCTGTTGATCTTGCCATCGAAAAGGTAAAACAGCACAGCGTATGTTGGATTGGCAGTCACTACGGCAATCATTCAGGAGCAGCTTCAGTATATGTTCGTAAGCTAGCGGATCAGGGTTATATCGGAATTTATATGGCAGTTGGTAATGCAAATCATATGGCGCCATGGGGCGGCATTGACTTATTGCTATCAACCAATCCAATTGCCATTGCGGTGCCTGCAGGCGATGGGCCTACAGTACTTTTGGATATTGCAACTACTGTAGCGGCCTATGGAAAGGTAAAAGTAGCTGCGCAAAAGGGAGAGTCTATTCCTGACGATTGGATGATTGATCGCCAGGGTAAGCCCATAACGGATCCTAAAAAATCTGCCGAAGGATCTTTATTGCCCATTGGTGGATATAAAGGTTATGGCTTAGCTGTCATGATTGGCTTGCTTGCAGGTGCACTTAACAATGCGGCAGTTGGCAAAGGAACAATAGATTTCAATGTTCATCACGACTTGGTTACAAACACGGGGCAAACGATTATTGCGGTCGATCCAAGTGCGTTTGGAAACACAGAAGAGTTCATTAACAGAGTAATTGCTTTAGTCAATGATCTCAAAAATTCGTCAACATTGCCTGGGGTTGAACAAATTCGTGTGCCTGGTGAGGGCGCAGCAAAAACAATGGCAGAGAGAAGTGAAAGGGGTATCCCGGTGTCGCCCGAGTTGCTAGAAGCATTGAATACCTGCGCTCAGGAATGCGGCATCCCTGCTTTAACGTTTTAAAAAATATCAAATTACTGGAGGAGACATATGTTTAAAAAACTAATAAAAAACATAGCAATAAGTGCGGTAGTTATTCCAACTGTTGTTTCAGTATTTGCGGGGGCAGCATGGGCAGCCTATCCTGATAAACCCATCAAGATGATGATTGGCTATGCACCAGGGAGCTCTACTGATATTGTCGGCAGGATGATTGCCAATGATCTCAGTCTTGCTTTAAAGCAGCCCATTATTGTTGAGAATCGCGGCGGCGCAGCGGGAAGTCTGGCCGCAGATGCGGTTGCAAAAAGTGCTCCTGATGGCTATACCATCTTGTTCGCACAAAATGGCCTAGCTATTAATATTGCAGCCAATCCAAAGCTTCCATTCAATGGTCAAAAAGATTTATTGCCAGTCGTTGGGGTGGCAGCTACGCCTCACATCCTGATTGTTAATAACAACTCACCAGCCAAGAGTGTTGCTGATTTAATGGCAATGCTTAAAGCTGAGCCGGGTAAATTGAGTTTTGGCTCTTCAGGTATTGGTAACTCCGATCATATGGCTGGCGAATTATTTTTAGCTACCACTGGATTACAGGCGATTCATATTCCCTATAAGGGTGGCTCGCCCGCCGCTACAGACTTAATGGGCGGGCAAATCGACTTTTATTTTGCAGGCATGCCAGTAGGCCTCCCTTTATATAAAGGCGATAAGGTAAGGGCATTGGCTGTCACTAGTAAAAATCGTTTTAGTGGCGCTCCAGAATTAGTAACAATTCAAGAGGCAGGCGTTAAAGGTTACGAGATGGCTTTGTGGCAGGGAGTATTTGTGCCTGCCAAAACGCCTCAAGCAATCATCAAGGAGTTGAATAACTCTATTTTGAAGATTCTAGAAACCCCCGAAATGAGGGACCGCTTTCAAAAGGCTGGGGTCCAAATTGCTCCGATGAATACGCAACAATTCTCGGACCTGTATTTTTCAGACATTGGTCGATGGAAGGTAGTGATTGAGAAGGCAAAGATAAAGCTAGATTAATCACCTGATCATCAAAATGGAGGTTAGGCGCTGAGGTCAAAAACCAAGACCTCAGCGTTTTTTCCATTACAAATTGCCAATCGATCTTCTTTTTGAAATAAGAGGGCATCCCCACCATCCAAAACTTGACCATTCACATTAAGTGAGCCACGAATAAGGTGAACGTAAAATTTTCTATTGGGATCTAATGTTAGATCGAATGATTGACCCTTATTAAAAAGTCCAGCATATATCGTGGCATCTGCATGAATTTTTACGGCACCATCATTTCCGGTAGGGGATGCGATGATACGCAGCTTGCCATCTTTTTCTATTTCAGGGATGGATTGTTGTTCATAGCCAGGCTCAATCTCCGAAACATTTGGCTCTATCCAGATTTGCAAAAAATGCGTAGTTTGATCTTTTGCATGATTGAACTCGCTATGCGTTACCCCACTACCTGCGCTCATGCGTTGGACATCCCCAGGCGGAATTCCTTTGATGTTACCCATGCTATCTTCGTGCGCTAACTCTCCAGACAGTACGTAACTAATAATTTCCATATTACGGTGACTGTGCTTACCAAAACCCATCCCTGCAGCGATACGATCTTCATTAATCACCCTGAGGTTTCCCCAGCCCATAAAGCGGGGGTCGTGGTAGCCGGCAAACGAAAATGAGTGAAAGCTTTTAAGCCAGCCGTGGTCAGCATAGCCGCGTTCTTGGGATTTTCTAAGATTTATCATGTTTTAAGGGTGTTAAAGGGCTAATTGAAAGAATCAGAATAAGCCTATTATCATTAGCCTTGTCCAAAATTGCTGATCGGTAGAGTATGGCAAGTTTTAAAGAAAATATTAAGGAAACTTTTTTAGGCCTCTCTGAGAGTATTCAAGAGGGGTGGACGGATTTCACCCAGTTTTTGCAAGAAACTTGGCCGGTCTTGATTTTCCTGATAGTACTTGTGTTTGGTATCGGAATTTATGCGGATCCGCCTCCCCCAAGTCATGTCATGATGGCGACCGGAACGGCTGGTAGTTCCAATGAAATGCTTGGCAAAGAGTATGCAGAGTTCTTTGCGAAAAAAGGTATCACTCTGGAGCTGATTTCTACAAATGGAGCACAAGAAAACATAGATCGCTTATCAGATCGAAATGATCCTTTGCAAGCTGCATTTGTTCAGGCAGGGGTTGTGTCAACTAAAGATGTCACAGGCATTCATTCCCTAGGCGTCATTGCTTATGATCCAATCTGGTTTTTTTATCGAGGCCCGGAATTAAATCCAAAAGAGTTTCAGGGGGTCGATAGTAAATTTAAGTACTTCCTTAATAAAAAAATTTCCATCGGCATTAAGGGTAGTGGAACGCATGCGCAGGCCATAAGCATTCTTAATTTATCAGGCTTTGAGCCTGGGGCTAATTTTGTAAATCTTCCCGGGGATAAAGCGGTGAAGGCTCTGGAGATGGGCGAGATTGATGGTGTCTTTATGGTCGATAGCTTCTATTCGCACAATGTTCAAACCCTATTAAAGAATCCCAATCTAAACATTGCCACATTTGGGCGGGCTGGCGCTTATACAAAATTGATACCTTACCTCACCGTTTTAAAAGTACCTGAGGGGGCATTTGATTTAAAGCGAAATTTCCCTAGTCAGAATATTGAATTATTAGCTACGACCACCAATCTGTTGATTGATGATCGCATGCACCCGGCCATTCAGTTTTTATTTCTAGAGGCTGCAAGAGAAATTAATGGTAAGGCAACTTTTTTCGCTGAACGTGGGGAGTTCCCATCGTTTAAAAATACAATGCTTCCAGAAAGCCCAATTGCAATTCAATACGAAAAGAACAGAAGCCCCTTTATGGTAGCTCTACTTTCTCACTTGCCATTTTGGCTTGCGGAGTTAGTGAACCATATTGTGTTTATTGTTCTACCGTTTTTAATCATTTCCTATCCTCTTTTGCAAGCATTACCGGGCTTTAGAAGAAAAAGGATGCAAAACAAAATTAATCGCTTATATGGCTCGTTAAAGTCATTGGAACAAGAGTTGTTAAATGGCTTTAATGATCAACAGCGCGATGAGTATCTGAAGAGACTTAATGTACTTGAAAATCAGGCGTTAAATATCAAAATCTCGAAAGGCCTGTCCAGTGATTACTATGCTTTGCGAACCAGTATTGATTACGTACGTAGCTGTTTAAATAGGGGTATTCACCCCTACCAATTTAATGAGGGAAAAGGTGGGGGTGAGAGCTCAGAGCTCCTCTTATAGAATCTTATTCACTATCGCCGGTTCTGCTCGGGAACTTAAACGACGCGTAGCGAACCACGGCATTAGCTAGAGCTAGAATCAGAATGGTTAACCCCATGTAAAGAATAGGTAGGTCTGCCTCATGCTTGGTATTGACCAGATCAATAATAAGGCGAGTAACTGCGGTGATGGCAACGTAGATCAAAAAACGGACAGGCATATGGTTGGTTTTGAAATAGATGCCAACCATCGCGCCAATTTCTAAATAGATAAAAAGTAGGAGTAGGTCTTCAATTGAGGCTGAGCCCTTATGCGCCATTCCAAGAAACGCAACAGCCGCCGACCAAACAGTTGCAGCACCAATGCCAAATAATGCAATTCGATGAAATAAAGATACAAATAAATTGCCAATGGGTACAGTCCATTTTTCAATGGCGTCCTCTAATTTAGATGCATCCTTGGGTGAAGTAGGGGTCATGTTCATTAAGCCTCCGTTTTTAATAAGTTTTCCTCAGTATAGGTATCTACCAGGCCATGTAAACAAAAAAAGAGGCGTTAAGGCCCCTTTTTTGGAAGTATTGACTTTGATCAACCCAGGCTATCTGCCCAAATGTTGTGGGCCCAACCCCAGGCATAGACTCCCTCCAGCGTTGAAGGTGCAGGAGAGACACCTCCAGAGCCTGGAACCGGTTTGAAGGTTTTTTCAGCGGCAATGTACTGATGGACGCTGGCGACGTGAACCACTTCTCGGTCATTCACAAAGCTGTAACAGGTATTGGTGAGCACTGGCGCAGGATTTATTTCCCAATTACTTAGTTCTGCCACAATCGCGGCAGCCGCTACCTTAGCATGTTGGTTAGCCATGTGACCTGATTTAGGCATTGCATAGGCCACTTGGATCGAATCTCCTAGCACATGAATGTCTTTCTGTGCAGTAGATTCAAAGTTTAGAAAATTCACACTAACCCAGCGGCCATTAGAGTTGGCTAAGCCAGTTTTAACAGCGATCTCACCCGCACTCATGGCGGGAAGTAGATTTAAAACATCTGCCTTAATGTCATCTTGGATCTCAAGCTTAATGGTTTTTGTTTTGGCATCTACCGCTGTGACATTGTGCTTAGGGAGATACTCAATTATTCCTGGGTACTGCTCTGCCCATACCTTTTTAAAGAGTGCACCTTTTGATGTGACATCTTGATTGGCATCCAAAATGAGAACCTTAGATTTTGGTTTGTTCTGTTTTAAATAGTTTGCTACCTGGCATGCGCGCTCATAAGGACCGGGAGGGCAGCGATAGGGCGCTTCTGGAATGCTGATAGCGAAAGTACCGCCATCGCGCATTGAGGCAAGTTGCTTATGTAAGGCGGTAGTTTCAGGACCAGATTTCCAAGCTTGCAAAGTAACGCCTGCTTTGTTGGCTTGAGATAAACCCTCGATACTGTTCATCATCAAAGTAACGCCAGGTGAAACAATCGCCTTGTCATAGCGTAAGGTTTTACCTGAGGCAAGTTTGACGGTCTTCTTGTCTGGATCCATGCTAGTCACGCTATCTTGAACAATCTTGATCCCGTGACGTTTGCTCAGGTTGTCATAGGAGCTGGTCAATTCAGATAAGGTACGTGAGCCACCTACAACCAAATTTGAAAGTGGGCAAGAAATAAAGGTGGGGTTTGGTTCAATTAAAGTCACGTTGGCGGTGTTATTGGAAAACAGCCGCAGATATTTGGCTGCAGTAGCGCCACCATAGCCTCCGCCAATCACGAGGATTTCTGCTTTTTGTAAATTTGCCTTAGCTTGACCTGAGAAGCCCGCGAGTAAACCGAGGGCAGCCGCGCTGTTCCCAATAAAGTGTCTACGATCCATGATGTGCTTCCTTATTGTTTCTTGCCAATTTGATTGGCGATGGTTTCGAGTTGCTCGTCTGTATAGCCTTTGGCTAATTGGGGCATGATGGTGCCTTCGCGTGCACCAGATTTGAATGCCTTCAGTTGAGCTAGCATTTGTTCGCTAGTGAGGTTGTTGATTAGAGGCATTCCGCCATCAACCACACCTTTTCCATCTGTTCCATGGCAATTGGCGCAGGTAGCTGCAAGACTGCGTTTGTATAAATTGCTTGCATCTGCATTTTGGGCAAGAGCGCTTCCGCTCCAATGACTTATGCCAATATAAATTGACAATAAGACTGCGGTTTTTACAAACTTTGCTCGCATAACATCTGTCTCCGTTCGGAATATTTCTGGGTATTAAATTACACATTGCTTTGCTAGCATCTTAATCAAGAAGGCCTTGAAATAGGGTATTGATTTCAGATACATTTTTTATAAGCTCATTCGAAAATCCGCTTATCGCCATTTTTATTCTAGTTTCCGGTAAGCCCTATAAACTATAGGTATGCGAGGTACATTTTCTTATCGTTCAGCCATATTCATACTCCTTTTAGGTGTTTTTGCCTATCTTTATGGTTTGGATAGCCGTTTCGCCCCTAAAAACGGTGACGAGTATCCCTATATGCACATTGTGCGGATGACGGCAGATTCAGGTCACTGGTTGCCACTCCAGTCAGAAATGGATGGCATCAAGAATACAAAGCCCCCACTCATTTTTTGGCAGGGAATTGCGAGTACCCACTGGGCAAGTAAATGGACTTTAAGCAATTTACGTTGGCCTAGTGTTTTGTATACCGGCCTCACAGCATTTTTCTTATTTTTAGCGGTTCGACGATTTAGTGGCAAAACACTAACCGGAATATTGGCAGCAGTGGTCTGGCTCTCCTTTTTTTCGACCTACCGCTATGGACGGCCATTTTTAGCTGACCCTCCAGAAGTATTTTGGATATCGCTGCCATTTTTAGCAATCTTGTATTGGGGCAAGAGCGCATTCGAATCTAAATTCTTTTTTCCGCTGATTGCAGGAATATGTTTCGGTCTCGCCTTATTTGCAAAATCTTTTGCTTATATCGTTCCTGCCACATTTGCTATGGGGCTCTATTACTGGCGCTGGCGGCAGTGGAGCATGCCACAGGCCATCATTCGAGATCTTTATAAGTTAATCATCATTGCTGTAATTGCCTTGGGCGTATTTGCCTTGTGGTTTGCCTTGGACCCCAATCCAGAGGCCGTTTGGAAAGAATTTGTAGTGGGTGAAAATGCCGGTAAGTTTGCCGCGCGTCAATCCAATTATGTGATGGATCTGCTGCGGGGTGGCGACAGTATTTGGCTCTTGATGGTCACTACGATAGCTAATGCAGGTTTATTTAGTTTTGTATTGATTTCTAGTTTGATGCAGTGCTGGCGTGCTCGTCGATTCCTCACTTTGGAGGAAGCATTACTTCTGTTGTTGATTACAGCATTCTTTATTGTGTTCAGTTTGCCTAGCCAAAGATCAGGTCGATATCTGTTGCCCGTGATGCCAGCATTTGCAGCGCTGATTGCCCTGTATTGGGAGAGATTACCTTTATGGGGCTTTCGCATTGCATTGCTTTTGCAATTGCTGTTGCTATCACTATTGTCTTGGATTGGTATCAATCTGCAACTGTCGCAATTCATGGGTACCACAGGCACATGGGCCTATTCCTATTGTCATTGGGCTCTGATGGCAGCGGGATTGCTAGTTGTCTTGTTTGGTTTGTTTAAGCGAAACCTCACAAAAACATTTTCATTAGCCGCATGTTTTCTCGTGTACTGCGCTTTAACGAGCAGCCTTGCTCCATTAGAAGGCCGTTTAGGGCGCTACTCTGCAGAAACGGTTGCCCAGTTACAAGATAAGGATGTTTGGATTCCTTGCGACTATCGTGCCAAAGATGAGGAATATCGGTTATTGATGCCAGGTGCAAAACTGCATGGATATTTAGCTAAGGAAGCTGGCGATGTTACAGTCCTGACATCAGCCTATCCTTTGGTAGCTGTGCATACGCCTCTGGGTGTTCAACCAATACTCTGTGAATCTTGTCAGATTGTTGGGCAAAGAATGGAAATGAGGGCGCGCCACTCTAGTGAGGAGATTAAAGAGATGTTACTGGGGCAGATCGGCAAGCATTTATTTGTAAATGAGTATTTAGTTGCTACGCCAGCCTCTAGCCCAGATGCATCAAACCTTAAGGATGTTTGTAGATGAGTCGTGTCATTGCCCTTTGTTTTTTATTGCTTACTGCAGTGATTGGTTTTCTGCATATCGATAGTCGTCCAGCTTGGGCGCCATTTGCTATTTCAGCTATTCAGGTCGATGAAGTGGTGGAGGAGTCTGCCGCAACCAAGACCAAAAGCCCAATAAAAGAGAGCATTCCTGTGCCGCAATCGAATTGGTTGCCAGATACAGGCGCTGCCTCTGTTCATGCAGCATCCTTGATTGCGCTCAAGGATGGTGCGGTGAGGGCATTTTGGTTTGCCGGCAGCCGTGAAGGTGCTGCAGATGTATCGATCTATAGCTCTGTATATGACGCCAAATCTGCTAACTGGAGTGCGCCTACTGTTGTAATTGATCGCATTAGTGCACAGAAGGGTCTTGCGCGCTATATCGCTAAGTTGGGTAATCCTGTACCAGCAAGGTTATCTGATGGAAGGCTGCAATTGTTCTTTGTGACAGTATCCATTGGGGGCTGGGCTGGAAGTTCAATCTCTGCGATGACATCTGATGATGAAGGTTTGACCTGGAGTAATCCGCAGCGCCTGATCACCTCTCCATTATTGAACTTAAGTACCCTTGTCAAATCACCTAGCGTCATGTTTGCTGATGGACTCTTGGGAGTGCCCGCCTATCATGAGTGGATAGGGCGCTTCGGAGAGTTCCTAAGGCTAGATGCTGGACAAGTAATCGATAAACGTCGAATGAGTTCTGGCCGCAGTGCAATTCAGCCGCTCGTTTTTGTGAATGACCCACAGGATGCCAGCGCCTATTTTCGCCAGGCGCGTAGTACAGGTTTACCAAAGCAAATACCAGCAAGTCACACGCAAAATGCAGGGCAAAGTTGGCAGCCGTCAGAAGATTTGGCAATAGCCAATCCTAATTCTGCAATAGCAGGTTTAGCCCTGAAAAATGGCACACGTATTTTGGCTTTAAATAATATTGAAAACGGTCGCTATCGTTTGGTTTTATTGATGAGCGATCCCAAAGCCGGGCAGTGGCAAACCATTGATGTCTTAGAGGATGACGAAGCCTTGCCTGAAGCTCAGCGTAGAGAATTCTCATACCCATACTTAATAACAGTTGATGGTGATGATGCGCATTTGGTATATACCTGGGACCGTAAAAAGATTCGCCACCGTTATTTTTCTGGCGCTTGGTTAAAGCACGCTTTTGACAAGATGGAAAAACAAACGAAAACATCACAAGCAGATGCTCCACGTCAGGAGGCGCAATAATGAATTCTCTAATGCAGGCCTTAGTCTTAATTGAGTTATCTATCACGTGTGCGATGCTATGTATTTGGGTTTTGCAGAAGTTTTCTCCAAATACCATTCCACTTCTCGTTAAAGTATTCCTTGTGATCTTGATTGGTAATATTTTCTTTTGGCCTTTGGGCATGAATTTACCTTTGGTTACCTATGTTCGTGGTGTAACTGGCGATCTCAGCATTGTCCTGACACTATTGCTATGGAGTTCATTGCTGCCTTCCAATAAACCTGCACCGATTGCTTTTAAGTTTGCAGTTGCCATCATCTCTTTATGTTTCTATCCATTTGCCTTGGGCGTGGGGATGGTTGACCCTTATTCATGGGGATATGGATCGCTTGCATTACTAGTGGCCGTACTATTTTTCGCTTTGGTCTGCGGAGTGGCCAATTGGGGTAAGGGCGTTTGGATTATTGCGATCGCAATCCTTGCTTGGGCAGCGCATTGGCATGAATCAGCGAACCTTTGGGATTACCTACTTGATCCATTCTTGGCAATCTGGGCTTTGATTGCCCTTATTGGGATGCTTTATAGGAAACGTCGCGACAAGGCACGCTCTGGATATTTATTTAGACCAGGTTAAAGAAATAAAAAAAGCCAGTATCTTGAACTGGCCTTTTTATTGATGTAATCAATGCTTAGTCTGCAATATTAGATTTACGAATGATTGGACCCCATTTATTGATCTCGGCTTCGAGGTGTGCTTTTAGACCCTTAGGCGTCATCTTCTCGGGAGAGACGATGTCAATATTGGCATCTTCCAAGCGTTTTTTGACATCGGGAGTGTTGAGTGCCTTTATTAGTGCGGCGTTCAACTTATCCAGAATTGGCTTTGGAACACCTTTTGGTGTGTACATGCCATGCCAGACTTTAACTTCAAATCCTTTGAGACCCTGTTCATCCAAAGTGGGTACGTTAGGTATAGCAGGCAAACGTTTTAAGGTAGTTGTGCCGAAAGCTTTGACGCGCCCATCTTTGATGTAAGGAATGGTTTGAGTAGTTTGATCGCAAAGCAAGTCAACCTGACCGCCCAATAAGTCAGTCAGAGCAGGCCCAGTTCCTTTATAAGGGATGTTCGTTAGCTTGACACCCATGCGACTCTGAAACAAAAGTCCGCAAAGTTGTGAAACCGCGCCAGGGCCTGCATTAGCCATAGTGACTTTTGAGCCATTGGCTTTGATATAGGCTTCAAGTTCTTTAAAGTTGTTAGCAGGCAAATCTTTTTTACCTAAGAGCACCATTGGAACGTCTGCCACCTGACCAATGTATTCAAAGTTTTGCAAAGGATCGTATGGGAGTTTGTCATAGAGAGCGTTAGCAGTAGCCATACCCATATGATGCAAATAGATTGTGTAGCCATCGGGTGCGGCACGCGCAACTTTAGTTGTAGCAATGGTGCCACCAGCCCCGTTGACGTTTTCAACTATGACGGTCTGTCCAAGGGCTTGGCCCATTGGGACTGCAATTAAACGCGCAACAGTGTCAGTTGGGCCGCCTGCTGCGAAAGGAATCACCATGGTGATTGACTTGGTTGGCCAATCTTTTTGAGCGAGAGCGCTAGTACTCAGAAATGCACCAGCCGTTAAAGCGGCGGCAATTCCTGAGGATATAAATTTTTTCATTTGCATTTTGGTCTCCAACTTGTTTTTATGTAGACCATTTTTGCCAGTTTTCAAAACTTTTTTGTCTTGAATTGCCCTAGTGTTTACCAGTAATTGCGAGAGTCCTCTGGGCTAATAGGACAACTGGTCGATCGATCATGCGGCCATCTAATTTCACGGCACCTCCCTTAGATGCTTTATCCGCCTCGATAACGCGTTGAGCCCAAGCCAGCTCCTCTGCTGTTGGGGTAAACGCTTTGATGACGACACCTACTTGCTTTGGGTGAATGCAGAGTTTTCCGCCGAAACCCATGCGCTTTGCGCGCTCGGCATCATCAGTAATGCGCTCAACGTCATCAGTGGAAGGTGTAACCCCATCAATAGGAGGGGCAATCTGCGCAAGCCGAGAAGCTAAAACAATTTGAAAGCGCGCGGTTTGTAGTTCTGTTTCTTGGCGGTCACAGACCATTCCCAGGTCTGCTTGCAAATCCAAGTTACCCAAAGCAAGTCGAATGACTTGATTAGAGTTTGCAATACCTTTTAATTGATCCAAGCCAATAGCAGTTTCAATCATAGGAATGATTGCGGTATTAGGTAGTATGAGGGCGGCACCATTAATCTGGTCGAGCGATTCGCTCTTGGGGATTAATAGACAGGCAATATTAAGTTCCTGAGCCAAAATTAAATCGGCTGAGTAAAACTTGCTGCCGGGTGAGTTTGTACGAATCACCAAACGTTTCTTTTGCTCTGCACTAAAGCTTGACCATGCAGCACGAATAGCATCACGTGCAGCGGCTTTATCTTCTTCTGGGACCGCATCCTCTAAATCTAAGACGACCCCACTAGCGCCACTGTCGAGGGCTTTCATAAACCGTTCCGGACGAGTGCCGGGAACAAATAAAAAGTTGGTACTAAAGCCTAATGGCGTTTCAAGTGGGTTCATAAATAGGTTTGTACTGAGTTTGCACTTAGTTCGATGGTAGAAGAGAGCCTATCTTGGCTTGTTTGCGGATATTCCACAAGAGATCAATTGCCTTACTCATCTCTGCAGGGCTAGCTCCTCCGCTAAAGGCGGCTAGGCGCATGGCTTTATCGGTAATTTCTGCACGAGAGAGAGTATTGCCTGGGTCGCCCTTAGGCTCGTCTACTCGTCCCTCTAAAACTTGCCCATTAGTTAAGTGAACTTTGACTTTGCCAATCCAGCGCTGTGGATAGGCGCCATCCACTTCAGGATCTAGTGTCATGGAAACGCGCTCTCGGAAAGTGCAGATCTCATCATCATGAAAGTGCTCTTCAAATTCTTGTAAGCCCGCAAATTGGTAGTGCGCAACCAAAGCCAGAACCGTGCCCATGGAGAACTTGGATTGATGAACGGTAGCAGGGTCTGTAACTGGACCCAAGACATCAATAGCACCCTGGTGCACCAAGGTTTCCACTTTAGCAATATCACTGGGTACAAGTTTGTTCGAAAGCATCACTTGCAGCAAAGCATCTGCAGCAGGGTGAGTATGGCGGCATGAGGCGTAATACTTAAAGCTTGTTTCCGCCAAAGCCCAACGACTTCCTAAGCGATCAACTAATTTACTTGGATCGCTATCGCTTGACATGCCAGCGGCTAAGCCTTGCTTGCCTTCTAAAATATGCTGCGCACCTGTAAAGCCAGCCTGTGCAATATAGGCAGACATTAATCCAGTGGAAGCTGCATGCGCTGTATGGAGCTGCTTAGAGTCTGCAGCATCGCGCAGAAATTCCCAAAGGCCTGCTGATTGTGTACCCGCAGAACCAAAGGCGTTGAGCATTTGTTCGGGAGAAAGCTTTAGAAGCCTTCCAACCGCAGCAGCGGCTGCTAAGTTGCCAGCAGTACCGGTTGTATGAAAGACTTTGTAATGAGAGCGACCTAAGAATTCACCTACCCGAATACCTACTTCGTAGCCCGCTACTGCGGCAACCAATACATCTTCGCCTGAGGCGCCAATAGCTTGAGCGCAAGCTAATACTGGTGGAAATACTACAGTTGCCGGATGAAAAACTGATCCATTGTGAACATCATCTTGCTCTGCAACATGTGATGCTGCAGCATTTGCCATTGCTGCCAAAAAGGGGCTCGAGGTTTTACGAGTAACCAGCACCTCTGAAGGACCGGCATGTGCGTCACCAAAGCCACCCATATTTTGTGCAAACTGAGTAATGAGCTCCACTGGGCGGGAGCCCTTACCTGCAATAGCTGAGCCAAACCAGTCGACTAATAAGTCTTCAGCGCGGTTCATTACATCTGCAGGTATATCAGCAGCCTGTAAATTGGCTGCAAAAGTAGCTAGCTCACGAGAAAGATGTTGAGTAGTCATAAATTAAAAGTGTCTCATTAAGTTAAGACAGCGGTGGCTTGCATAGTCAGCCAGCCTTCGTGATCTTGTGCCCAAATAGAAATTGTTTTTCCTGTTGGATCTTTTTCTAAATCTGGCTTAGCATTTACTTTGAAGATGTTGATGTCAAAAGTGGGGCGAATGGCGCGGAACTCAAAGCTCTTAAGCTTGCACCCAGGAATGCTTTGACGTACTAAATCAACTAGTAGAGTTGCAATCAAAGGACCATGCACAATTAAACCGGGGTAGCCTTCAACCTCGGTGACGTATTTGCGGTCGTAATGAATGCGATGGCCATTAAAAGTCACTGCTGAATAGCGAAATAGCAGTACATCATCAGGCGTGATGGTTTTGCTCCATTTGGCATCAGCGGGTGCAGGGGTAGGGGCAACTGGCTTGTCATCTGGCCCAGGTGCATCGCGATAGACAATGTCATGCTCCTCAATAATCGCAAGACCATCTTGATTGGAAATCTTGTGATTCACCAATACGAAAATTAGATCACCAGTGCGACCCGCTTTGTGGGTAACCGACTCAATCGTAGAAATACGCTCAATCTCATCACCAACAGCAAGAGGCTTTAACCATTCAATACGACTACCTGCCCACATACGACGTGGCAATGGTACCGGTGGAAGAAAACCGCCGCGCTTGGGGTGACCGTCGGGCCCGATTTCTGATTGGCGAGCATGAGGTAAGAAATACAACCAGTGCCACAGTTCAGGTAAAAAAGTGCCTTTACTCGGCGTAGCATCATCACGATCTAATGTTGCCGATAGTGCGCGTACGGGGGCTGCTGTGACGGTGTCTTGATGGGACTCGGTTTTACCAAGCCATTCTTGCAGGTGGGTAATGGTTTGAGGTTCGATTCGCATGAGTTCCATTATGCCAATCTTGTAGAAAACCTCACCCCATCAAAACAGAGATGTAATAGAGCAGTAATCCAGCTAATGCGGAGCCACCCAATACCGACATAACACCCTTTTGAAACTTAAATAAGGCCAGCCCAGCTAAGGCGCAAATGATGATCGATACCCAGGAAATCGAGCCACCAAAGCCCCTTGGTAAAAACACGTGGTATGCAAAAAATAGACCGAGATTAGCAATAACGCCAACGACTGCAGCAGTAATGGCTGTTAGAGGGGCGGTAAATCCGATCTTGCCATGCGTTGATTCAATTAGTGGACCACCTACCAAGATAAAAAAGAAGGAGGGTAAAAAAGTAAACCAGGTAGCAACACAAGCGCCGATAACGCCAAACCAAAATGGATTGCTATTGCCAATCAAAGATTGAATGTGTCCTGCAAGGTAGCCCACAAAAGCCACCACCATGATGAGTGGGCCTGGTGTCGTCTCCCCTAGAGCTAAGCCATCAATCATTTGGTTAGCGCTGAGCCAATGAAAGTGCTCGACTGCCCCTTGGTACACATATGGAAGCACAGCATAGGCGCCACCAAATGTCAGAAAGGCAGCCTTCGTAAAGAACCACGCGATATCGACGTACAAAGTCTTCCAGCCAAAGATTGCTACTAAAGCACCCATTGGAAGCAACCAGCATGCCAGCGCAACCAAGCCATGGCGAGCTGTCTTTGAGTATGTAAATTTCGCATGCTCAGGTGTGGGGGTGTGATCATCAATAATGGCAGCGCCGTACTCTTTTATTTCTTTAGCGCTATGCCCAATACCTTGCTGAAAATATTCTGGATAGCGTTTGCCTCCCCAGTAGCCAATGGCAGCAGCAATCAAAACGATGATAGGAAAGGCTAGATTAAGAATGAAGATAGCCAGAAAAGATCCAAGCGCAATCCACTGGAGCGCTTGGTTATGAATTGTGCGCTTACCAATGCGAACTGCAGCATGCAGCACGATTGCAGTCACTGCAGGTTTGATGCCAAAAAAGATAGCAGCAATCCAAGGAACCTGTCCAAAGGTAAGGTAAATCCAAGATAGGCCAATCAAGATAAACAAAGAAGGTAGTACAAAGAGGGTTCCTGCCAGAATGCCACCCCAACTACGGTGCATCAGCCAGCCAATATAAGTAACCAGCTGTTGGGCCTCTGGCCCCGGTAGCAGCATGCAGTAGTTGAGCGCATGTAAAAAGCGCCGCTCAGAAATCCAGCGACGCTTCTCAACCAACTCTTGATGCAGAACAGCGATCTGTCCTGCAGGCCCACCAAAACTAATGAAACCTAGCTTAGCCCAAAACTTCAGGGCATCGCGTAGTGGAATACTCAAACTTCATCCATTCCGCCAACAACTTGGCTAAAGCCGTTATCAACGTAAATGATTTCAGCGGTAATGCCATTGGCCAAGTCAGACATTAAGAATGCAGCAGTGTTACCCACATCATCAATGGTTACATTGCGACGAAGAGGAGCAGTTTTTTCAACCGCTTCCAAAATTTTGCTAAAGCCTTTAATACCAGATGCAGCCAAGGTTTTAATTGGGCCAGCAGAGATACCGTTAGCACGAATACCTTTAGGGCCTACGGAGCCAGCGAGGTAGCGCACGGAAGCTTCAAGCGATGCTTTTGCAAGGCCCATGGTGTTGTAGTTAGGAACATTCTTCATGGAGCCCAAATAAGTCAAGGTGAGCAACGAAGATTTATCGCGCAACATTGGTAGCGCTTCTTTAGCCATAGCAGGGAAGCTGTATGCCGAGATGTCATGCGCAATCTTGAAGCCTTCGCGAGAGAGGCCATCCAAGAAATCACCCGCAATTGCCTCGCGTGGAGCAAAGCCAATTGCATGCACAAAGCCATCAAACTGAGGCCAGGATTTGGCTAAATCCTTAAAAAGGGCGCTGATTTGCTCATCACTGCCGACATCGCAGTCAAAAATGAGTTCGGTATTGAATTCTTTTGCAAAATCAACAATACGGTCTTTAAAGCGCTCACCCACATACGTAAAGGCAAGTTCAGCGCCTTCACGATGACAGGCCTTGGCAATGCCATAGGCGATGGAGCGGTTGGAGAGGAGGCCGGTAATGAGGATTTTTTTGCCGGTGAGAAAGCCCATGATGTGTCCTTTACTTCAAATATGATTAGCTATCTACAATTGTTGCATATATGCCTACCCTCAAGCTCATTCGACAAATTGCCTATTTCTTGCTGCTAGCCCTGCTAGCTGGGCTTGGACCCAATACAGCTATGGCGGGGCAGGGAATTGCTCAGTACGGTAAGCCCAAGTATCCCGAGGGTTTTGCCCATTTTGACTACGTCAATCCCAGCGCCCCCCGTGGTGGAACCCTGGTCTTGCCAAATCCAGGACAAAGAACCAGTTTTGATAAGTTCAATCCGTATACCTTGCGGGGCGTGACTGCACCTGGGATAGATTTGATGTTTGAATCTTTGGCCGAAGGAAGTGCAGATGAGGTTTCTAGTATTTACGGTTTATTGGCGGATGACATTGAAGTTGCTAAAGACCGTAAGTCAGTCACATTTCATATTCGCTCGGAAGCAAAGTTTTCAGATGGCAGTCCAGTCTTGGCTGCAGACGTAAAGCATAGTTTTGATACCTTGATGAGCGGTCTTGCACATCCTCGTTACAAAACGACTTTTGCAGATGTGAAACAAGCCGTTGTTATCTCTGATCGAGTAGTACGGTTCGACTTTATAAATAACAATACTGAATTACCGATCATGGTCGGCACCTTACCCATTTTTTCTCGTAACTGGGGAAAGCGTCCTGACGGTACGATGGTTGCTTTTGACAAGCTCGCCTTTGAGGCGCCGATTGGAAGTGGCCCTTACTTAATCGAGTCTTTTAAGGCTGGCAAATCGATTACCTATAAGAAAAATCCGCAGTACTGGGTTGATCAACTTAGCAAGCCCCTGAATGTGAGGGTGGGCTTTTATAATTTTGATCGCGTCTTATACAAACTGTATAGCGATGATGCTGTGAGGCTGGAGGCCTTTAAAGCCGGGGAGTTTGATGCTTTAGTTGAGTATCGAGCTAAGATTTGGGCTAAAGGTTACGTGGGCTCTAAATTTGATAACGGTACACTTTTAAAGAAGGCCTTTGTTAATCACAATGGCGCTGGCATGCAGGGCTTTGCCATGAATGTGCGCAAACCTACATTGCAAGACCCACGCGTTCGCCAAGCATTGGGATTGGCGCTGGATTTTGAATGGCTCAATCGCCAAATATTTTTTGATCAGTATGGCCGCATTAATAGCTTCTTTACAAATAGCGATCTAAGCGCGAACTACGATGGTCCACGCAAACCTACTGAAGCAGAATTGAAATTGCTTAGACCATTGAAGGCTAAATATCCACAGTGGGTACCGGATGCCGTTTTTGGTCCAATGCCTGCACCACCTTCAACGAACTCGCCGGGCAGTCTTCGTCAAAATCTCCGTCAGGCTCGTGAATTGCTAATGCATGCAGGTTGGCAGTATCGTGATGGCGCCCTTCGGAATGAAAAGGGCGAGCCGTTTCGAATTGAAATGGTGGAGAACGGTGGATTTTTCTTGAGAGTTCTTTCTGCTTATGGTCGAAATTTGGAAAAGTTAGGCATCCAACTCGATATTCGTACCAGTGACTTTGCTTTGTATCAAAAGCGTATGGACGAGTATGACTTTGACATGACAACTACTCGTTTTCCGGATTCACAAAATCCAGGAAATGAATTGTGGGACCGATTTGGCAGTCAAGCAGCCAAAACAAAGGGCTCGGACAACATCATTGGCATACAGTCGCCAGTCGTAGATGCTTTAATAGAAGAGATTACGAAAGCACAGAATCGCGAAGAGTTACGTGCAGCATGTAGAGCGCTAGATCGGATTCTTTGGAATAGTTATTACGTCGTTCCCCAGTGGTACAACCCAACGCATCGTATTGCCTTCCGCACTGAAATGCGCTACCCAGAACCTCCGCTGTATTACCAGGCTGAACCTTGGATCATGCAAAACTGGTGGAAAGAAGAGGCTAAATAATGCAAGGAAATATGCGCGCCTATATCTTTAAGCGTTTGCTGTTGATGATTCCTACTTTGTTAGGTGTGCTCACTTTAACTTTTGCGGTAGTGCAATTTGTTCCGGGTGGCCCAGTTGAGCAAATGATATTAGAGCTCAAAGGCAAGGGCGATGCAGCGGTTGGAGGATCGGAATCTTCTGGTTCAGGGGCAACTTATCGTGGGCGTCAAGGTATCGATGCACAGCGCCTGGAAGAGGTAAAGGCCTTATACGGATTTGATAAGCCACCACTCGAGCGTTATTTCATGATGTTGGGTCGCTTCGCAAGATTTGACTTGGGACAAAGCTATTACCAGCACGAAAGCGTTTGGAGTTTAGTGGTCTCTAAATTACCAGTCTCTATCAGCATCGGACTCTGGACCTTCTTTATTACCTATTTAGTTTCGATTCCCTTGGGTATCGCCAAAGCAGTACGCGATGGTTCACGTTTTGATGCCATTACCAGCAGCATGATTCTGGTTGGTTATGCCATTCCGGGATTTGTATTGGGGGTCTTATTGCTCGTTCTCTTTGGCGGCGGCAGTTTCTTGCAGTTATTTCCGCTGCGAGGGCTTACTTCGGACAACTGGAGTGATCTGAGTTTGATTGGCAAAGTCATGGATTATTTGTGGCATTTGGTGCTACCGATTACCGCATCTGTTCTGGGTAGCTTTGCCGTTGTCACCATGTTGACTAAGAATTCTTTCCTAGAAGAGATTCGCAAGCAGTATGTATTGACTGCGCGCGCAAAAGGACTCACTGAAAAACAAGTGCTCTGGAAACACGTATTCCGAAATGCGCTCTTGCCGCTAGTAACAGGTTTCCCAGCAGCATTTATTGGGGCATTTTTTACAGGTTCATTGTTGATCGAGACGCTATTCTCATTGGACGGACTTGGTTTGCTCTCATACGAATCTGTAATGAGGCGTGACTATCCTGTAGTGTTCGGTACCTTATATTTATTTACTCTTATTGGCTTATTCACCAAGCTCATTTCTGATCTTTGCTATGTATATGTAGACCCACGCATTCAGTTTGGCGCGGGAGGGGGCTCATGAGTCGTTGGCTGCGCTTTAAAAATAGTCGCATGGGTTATGCGAGCCTTTGGATCTTCATGGTGCTATTTGGCCTATCGATGTGTGCCGAGCTGATCGCGAATGACAAGCCCTTAGTAGTTCGCTATGAGGGCCATTTCTATTTTCCAATTGTGAAGAGTCAGCCTGAAACTGTTTTTGGCGGAGATTTTGCAACACCAACAGACTTTTTGGATCCGGATATTCACCGAAACATTACCAGCAACGGTAATTGGGCGATCTATCCGCCGATTCACTATAGCTATGAGACGCTGAACTACTTTTCTCAGGTGCCCAATCCTGCACCACCTTCTTGGGAGAACTGGTTAGGTACTGATGATCGTGGGCGCGATGTATTGGCTCGACTGATCTATGGCTTTCGCTTATCTATTCTTTTTGGCCTTGCCCTAACTATCGTTGGCGTGAGTGTGGGCATTATTACTGGGTCTTTAATGGGATTCTTTGGCGGTAAGTTTGACCTGATCTCCCAACGCTTGATTGAAATCTGGTCGGCAATGCCCGAGTTGTACTTACTCATTATTTTTGCTTCGATCTTTAATCCTAGCGTCTCTTTATTAATTATCTTATTGGCAGCATTTGGTTGGATGGGGTTATCGGATTACGTGCGCGCAGAATTTTTCCGTAATCGTGCTTTGGAATATGTGCGCGCAGCCCGAGCGCTTGGTTTGACAAACATGCAGATTATGTGGCGTCACATTCTGCCCAATAGTTTGACACCAGTAATTACCTTTTTGCCGTTTCGCATGAGTGCCGCCATATTGTCTTTGACCAGCTTGGACTTTTTAGGATTGGGAGTTCCTCCAGGAACCCCAAGCTTGGGCGAGCTGCTCTCTCAGGGTAAGAGCAATCTCGATGCTTGGTGGATTTCCTTATCCACCTTTGTAGTCTTGGTTGTAACTCTGCTGCTGTTGACCTTTATGGGGGAAGCATTACGTAATGCATTTGACTCGCGCAAAGCTGGCTTGATGAGTGGAGGGCGCTCATGAGCGAAGCTTCAAATCAAAAACAGCCCTTGTTACGCTATGAAGATTTATGCATTTCATTTGGATCGGGTCGGCGAGAAAAGTTCGCAGTCAACCATTTGGATTTGGATATCGGCATCGGTGAGCGTGTTGCTTTGGTCGGCGAGTCAGGTTCTGGTAAGACGCTAACTGCTTTGGCACCCTTACGACTCGAGCCTGAGGGCGCCAAAGTTTCCGGAAAGATTCTGTGGAATAAAAAAGATGGGAAGGGCGCTGTAGATTTGCTCTCCATGCCTTTGCAAGATATTCGGGAAATTCGTGGTCGTGAAATTGCGATGGTGTTTCAGGAGCCAATGACAGCTCTTAACCCATTGTTTACTGTTGGCAATCAAATTATTGAGGCGGTACAAATCTATCAACCCTTGATTTCTAAGGCGGACTCGATTGATGCTGCGATTGACTTGCTTAGAAAGACCGGAATTCCTGAGCCTGAGCGCCGCTTTCATTCTTATCCACATCAGCTATCTGGCGGTCAAAGGCAGCGCGCCATGATTGCGATGGCCTTGGCATGTAAACCACGGCTATTGATTGCGGATGAACCGACTACCGCCTTAGATGTGAGTTTGCGTTTGCAAATTTTGGATTTACTCAAAGAGCTCCAAGAAGAATCCAAGGATCATGGAGGAATGGGAATACTCCTGATTACGCATGACCTTAATATGGTGAAACATTTTGCACAGCGTGTTGCAGTATTGAATCAAGGCAATCTGATGGAATCTGGCCCCACTAAGCAAGTATTTGAGCATCCAGAAGATCCCTATACCCGCGCTTTGGTCAATAGTGAGCCAGTGCGTGACTTAGCTCCACTCATGCCTCTTGCCCCAGTGCTCTTAAAAACAGAAGAGCTATCGGTTGCTTATCCAAGCTCAAGGTCCGTCTCTTGGTTTAAAAAAGCGCCATCACATAAAGTTCTAAAAAAAGTGGGCTTTGGATTGAAGCAAGGGCAGACCATTGGTGTTATTGGGGAGTCCGGCTCTGGTAAGACAACACTGGGTATGGCGGTACTTGGTTTATTGGGCGACTCTGCAGCTGAAGTGACTGGTAGTGTGGATGTGCTGGGTAATGAATGGCAAAAACTGAAACCCATTGAACGACGCGCGATGCGTTCTAGCTTGCAAGTTATTTTTCAAGATCCCTTTGGTTCGCTGTCACCCCGTATGAATGTCTTGCAGATTGTTTCTGAAGGTTTGGATGTGCACTTTCCTGGGCTGTCTGCTGCAGAGCGCGAGACTCGCGTAGTAGACATGCTCAAAGAAGTTGGCCTCGATCGCTCAGCTTTACTGCGTTATCCCCATGAGTTTTCTGGCGGACAACGACAACGTATCGCAATTGCCCGCGCTCTTATCTTGCGTCCACAAATTTTGGTTTTAGATGAGCCGACCTCTGCATTGGATGTATCCATTCAAAAGCAGGTGCTTGCTTTACTGACCGAGCTGCAGAAAAAGTACAACTTAGCGTATCTGATGATCAGTCATGATTTGGCAGTGATTCGGGCCATGTCTCATGAGGTAATGGTTCTCAAAGAAGGTAAGGTTGTGGAATTTGGCGACACCGAAACCCTTATTAAGCATCCCCGTCAGGTCTATACCAAAGAGCTTTTTGCTGCTGCTGAGCTGACCTAGAGAAGAGCAAAAACCCATCTCAGATGGGCTAAATTGGTGCATTTGCCCCTATTTAAAGCAAAATTATGTTTATAAACATAGACTTATACATATAGTGAAGGCTTGGTTAATTAGGGGTTCTTTGTTAAACTGAACAGATGTCATTGAAAAAAGCATTGCTTTTAAAACTACTAGGCCTGACTTTAGGAGTCATCGTCTCTGTATCTGCTTATGCGGCCGATCCGGTCGTTGAGGCATCTGCTGAAGCCGTAGTTCCTAAAGAGAGCATGTTCCAGGCTGGGCGTTCTTACATTGCTCGCGTATCAGATCGTTTGGCAGACACCGTTACCGGCAAATCTGAAGAGTTAATTAACCGCGCTATGGAAGTCATTGGCGTGCGTTATCGCTGGGATACAGAATTACCGCAATCCGGATTAGATGGCAGTAGTTTTGTTGGCTATGTATTTAAAGATAAGCTTGGATTTTTATTGCCACGTAAATCCACTCAAATGAGTCGTGTTGGCAAACCAATTACCCGTGAAGAATTACAACCAGGTGATCTCGTATTCTTCAACACGATGCGTCTGACTTTTTCTCATGTTGGAATCTATGTAGGTGATAACAAGTTCATTCATTCTCCCTCTAAAGGTACGAATGTTCGAGTGGATGATCTCGGTAGTCTTTATTGGGATAAACGTTTTGATGGCGCACGTCGCTTAGATGGCAGTGATAACCTGAACGACTCGGAGCGTCAAGAGCTCCTCAATGAAGTAAACAATCTCAAACGTAAGTCACGCAGCCTTTAAATAAAGGCTCTTTAGCCTTATGGCTGCTAGCCCTTCAGCTTTTCTTTAATCAGCCCCATTTGCTCTTGTGCAGCGAGTTCGCCAGCAAGAATGGCGGCATTCCTGGATTTGAAATCACCACTACCCATTTGCTTTAATTGCGGCTGAATCACTATGTCCGCGCTTTTGAGTTCGTATTGGTTGATGCTTCGCTGCATGATTGAAATGGTCTGCTGCAGAACGCCCAGGGTTCCACTGGCATCTTGATGAACGGGTTCAGATGAGATGTTGACTGCAATCACTAAAGTTGCACCCATTTGTCTTGCATAACTAACGGGAACTGGCGCTACTAAGCCGCCATCCAAATATTCTTTGCCGCTAATCACTGCCGGCTGAAATACACCTGGCACGCTGCAGGATGCACGAACGGCTAAGCCGGTGTTTCCTGTTCTAAATAAAACCCCTTTGCCTGACTGCAATTCAGTAGCGACAATTCCCAAAGGGATGCGCATTTGTTCAATAGTTTTATTTTGTACTTCTCGGTTAACCATGTTTTGCAGTGCATCACCCTTAATCAGCCCACCAAATCGTCCGGCAAAAGGGAGTCCCCAGTCCGCAATTGTGGCCTCATCCAGATTTAGGGCTAGGCGGTTTAGGTCATTACCTGTTGCGCCTGAGGCCAGTAAGGTAGCAATAACGCTACCAGCACTACTGCCAACAACGATATCGGGCCTAATGCCCTGGGCTTCCAGAGCCTTAATGACACCTATATGGGCAAAACCTCTGGCTGCGCCTGCACCTAAAACCAATCCAACCACTGGTTTCTTGCTACTAATCATGCTGCAAGAGCTCAGGCCGGCACCCCCAAGAAGGGCGCTCATGCTAATTCCGAGGCCCAGGAGTCTACGGCGCCCTATAGATTCTGGAGCGCTAGACGGGGCTAAGGGGGATGTTGTGGAATTCTTGTGCATGTAGCTATTGTATTAAGCCTACCTTATAATGGTTGAAAGGTGAACGAAAAGGACTTCGTTTCAGCGCGGTCATATCCCAATAAGAACTGATGAGATGGATTGTCCGTAGTCGCTAGAGAACACCAAAACCCATTACTGAATACATTTTTAAAGCCTAATCAGGATTACTCCTGGTAGCCCGAATTTTATGGACGATCACAATAAGCGCGTAATTGAAACAGCCCTCCTGTGCGCACAGGAACCACTCACTGTTGCTGATTTGTCTCGCTTATTTGTAGAAGACATCACTACTGCTGATATCGAGGAAGCATTAATCGAAATTCAGCGCACTTGGGATGACAAGGGTATGGAGTTGGTGCATATCGCTACCGGCTGGCGTTTTCAGAGTCGCCTTTCGATGCGTGAATATCTTGATCGCCTGACTCCAGAAAAGCCACCAAAGTATTCACGTGCTGTGATGGAGACATTAGCCATCATTGCCTATCGTCAACCAGTCACTCGTGGTGAGATCGAGGAAATTCGCGGTGTTGCAGTGAGTAGTAACGTGATGAAGCAGTTAGAAGACCGTGGCTGGGTAGAGGTGATTGGCCACAAGGAAACAATTGGTCGCCCAGGTTTATATGCAACCACAAAGCAGTTCTTAGATGATTTAAGTCTGACAAATTTACAAAGCCTACCAATTTTGGAAGATGCTGCACCAATGGCTGCTGCAGCGCAATTAGGCCAAGCAGTGATGGAGTTTGATCCATCTGCCACAGTCGAGACAGTCATCATCGAGGCTGATGCAAAAGAAGTAAGTGAGACCGATGCTGAAGTAGTAGAAATAGTTATTGAAGAAATTGAAGAAACTGAAGAAACGACTATTGAAATTACTGAAGATGGAACAATTGAAGAGGTTACCCCTGAGTCTGAAAATAATCCAGACGAAACAAAATAATAATTAATGACAAGCTCTAACGAAAACGATTCATCCCCGATAGTAAATTCATCGGCACCTCCTTCCAATTCAGACGCTGCGCAATCGAATTCTGATAGCCCTAAGACTGAAGGTGGGGAGCGTGCTGAACGTGGCGATCGTCGCCCACGCCGCCAGGGTGCTGGAGGTAGTAAGCATCCCTTTAATAAAAAACGCCCGTTCAATAAGGATCGGCCACGCCGCGAGGGTGGTGATTCCAATGGTCCCCGTGAAGGGGGAAATAACCCCGGCAACAATCAGTCCGCAAAATTAGCCCCGAATCCCGCTGAAAGCGAAGCTTTGTTTGCTTCAGTAGTATCTGGTGAATTCGACGCTGCCTTAGATGCGCCGGAGATTGAAGAAGTTAAAAATCCTGATGGCTTTAATGAGAGTGAGATCTCTCATCAAGCTGGAGCTGAACATCGTGCACAACGTGCCCAACGTTCCCGTGAAGATGAAGATCCTGATGCGCCAACAGATGAAGAAATGAGTAGTCTGCAGTTTGCGAACGTTGATGACCTTCCACTCAGTTTGCGCGATGAAGTTTGGTCTGATCTTGATGGCCTAGACGATGACGCAGATGATGAAGATACTGTTAAGTTGCACAAAGTATTGGCTGATGTCGGCATGGGCTCACGTCGAGATATGGAAGACTTGATTATTCAAGGGCGCGTATCGGTTAACGGATTACCTGCGCACATTGGTCAACGTATCGGACCAACAGATCAAGTACGTATCAATGGCAAGCCAGTCCATCGCAAGATTCAGACTAAGCCGCCACGCGTCATCTTGTATCACAAGCCTGCTGGTGAGATCGTGAGTCAGTCTGACCCTGAAGGTCGCCCAACGGTATTTGATCGTTTGCCAAAGCCTCGTCAAGGACGCTGGATCGCAGTAGGTCGCTTGGACTTTAATACTGAAGGCCTTTTGTTATTCACTACTTCTGGTGAATTAGCGAATCGTTTAATGCATCCACGTTACGGTGTCGAGCGTGAATACGCAGTGCGTATCTTGGGCGACTTGAGTCAAGAAAATACATCACTATTAAAGAGTGGTATTACGCTCGATGACGGCCAAGCCAAATTCTTACGTTTAGCAATGGGTGGTGGTGAAGGCGCTAACCGCTGGTACCACGTTGCATTAAACGAAGGTCGTAATCGCGAAGTGCGTCGTATGTTTGAGGCGGTTGGTCATGTGGTATCTCGCTTGATCCGAACCCGTTATGGCATTTTCTTATTGCCCCCACGCTTAAGACGTGGCAAATGGGAAGAGATTGAGGCCGGCGGTATCTATAACTTGATGAAGTCTGCAGGCTTAAAAATGCCTCAGCCACAAGACAAGGGTCGCAACCCTAACGCTAACTCTAATCATCGTGATCGTCGCCCTATGGGAGAAGATTTCCAGCCCGATCCAATGCAGACCTCAGTTTCTTACTGGGGATCACGTGATGCTTTAACCCTTGCTAGCGGCCACAATGGCCTAACGCACCAGGGTAGAGGTGGAAAACCTGGTGGCGGTGGTGGCTCCGGTGAAGGACGCGGACCTTTCCGCGGTCGTGCTCAAGGCGGTAGACCTGGTCAGGGTGGTCAAGGGGGTCGTGGCGGTCAAGGCGGGCAGGGTGGCCAAGGTGGACAAGGCGGAAATGGTCAAAACCGCAGTAAAGGCGGCAAAGTTCATCATGGACAGTCAGCTTTTGTGACTGGAAACCCTCAAAGTCCTGGAAATGGGCCAAAGCGTGGCGCACCAAAAGGAAGAAAACCCTTCAATAAAGGGCCTAGAAAACCGCGTAATCCGGGCAAAAGCTTCTGATTTGTATCGATTTTCTGCCAAATAGGCTATAATTTCGGTCTTACAGCAGGTTTCTGTTGTTTTAGTGGTTACCGACTGATGTTGCGATCAACGTAAGTCGGCCTGTTCTGAATTTCGAGAATATGGGCTTTGAAGCCCATTTTTTTTTGCCATTTTGGTATGAAGGGGTGTCGTGAAGGATCAGCAGGTTATTTCAGCAGAGCTGGAAAACTTAGGTTACACGCTAGTAGAGATTGAGCGTGAAGCCGGAGGATTGCTGCGCGTCACGATTGAAAACCCAGATTACGAACGTTTGATTTCTGTTTTGGATTGCGAGAAGGTAAGTCATCAGTTGAGTTACACCTTGCCAGTAGAAAACATCCCTTACGAGCGTTTAGAGATTTCTTCTCCAGGATTGGATCGCCCAGTAAAAAGTGCCGCAGATTTTGTTCGCTTCGCTGGTATGGAAGTGGATTTGAAGTTGCGTGTTGCAGTTGGTAGTCGCAAGAATTTTCGTGGTGAGTTACAAGGTTTGCTAAGTGGTGAATTGAATTCACCGGATGCAAAGTTTGGTTTGGTATTTGAGGGTGCTGATGGTCAGCCTTCTCAATTGGAGTTCTCTTTAGCCGAGGTCGATAAGACTCGGTTGGTCCCTGTTATTGATTTCAAAGGAAGAAAGTCATGAGCCGAGAAGTTCTCATGTTGGCAGACGCGTTAGCGCGTGAAAAGAACGTTGATCAAGCAATTGTGTTCGAGGCGTTGGAGATGGCTTTGGCCTCTGCGACTAAGAAGCGCTACGCTACAGAAGACGTGGATATCCGCGTTTCAATTGATCGCGAAACTGGTGAATACGAAACCTTCCGTCGTTGGTTGGTTGTTCCGAACGAAGCCGGTTTACAGGAGCCAGATAAAGAGATTCTGCAATTTGAGGCCCAAGAGCAGCTTGCTGATATGGAAGTTGGCGACTACATCGAAGAGGAAATTGAATCTTTAGCATTTGGTCGTATCGGCGCACAAGCTGCTAAGCAAGTCATCTTGCAGCGCATCCGTGATGCTGAGCGCGAACAGATTTTGAACGACTACCTTGAGCGTGGCGAAAAAGTCATGACCGGCACCGTCAAGCGTGCCGACAAGAATGGCCTGATCATTGAATCCGGTCGTGTTGAAGCCTTACTGCGTCGTGATCAAATGATCCCAAAAGAGAACTTACGTTCTGGTGATCGTGTTCGCGCCTATATCCTTAAGGTGGATCGCGAAGCACGTGGCCCACAAATCGAACTCTCACGTACTTGCCCAGACTTCTTGATTAAGTTGTTTGAGAACGAAGTTCCAGAAATGGAACAGGGCTTACTAGAGATTAAGGGTGCTGCCCGTGATCCTGGTGTACGCGCAAAGATTGCTGTGATTACTTATGACAAGCGTATCGACCCAATCGGTACTTGCGTTGGCGTTCGTGGTACACGTGTGACTGCGGTTCGCAACGAAGTTGCTGGCGAAGCGGTGGACATCGTATTGTGGTCTGAAGATCCAGCCCAGTTTGTAATTGGTGCCTTGGCTCCAGCTCAAGTATCTTCTATCGTGGTTGACGAAGAGCGTCATGCGATGGACGTAGTGGTGGATGAAGAGAATTTGGCAATTGCCATTGGTCGTAGCGGACAAAACGTTCGTTTGGCGAGCGATTTGACTGGCTGGCAGATCAACATCATGACTCCTGAGGAGTCTGCTGAGAAAACTGAAAAAGAAGCATCTTCTGTGCGCCAGCTGTTTATGGACAAGTTGGATGTAGATCAAGAAGTTGCCGACATTTTGATTGAAGAAGGCTTCAATACATTGGAAGAAGTGGCTTATGTGCCATTGTCTGAAATGTTAGAAATTGATTCATTCGATGAAGATACTGTGAATGAGCTACGTACTCGTGCACGTGACTCTTTGTTAACTATGGAGTTGGCAAAGGAAGAGCGTATTGGAGAAGTTTCCCAAGATTTACGCTCCCTAGATGGAATGACAACAGAACTGATTGCTAAGCTTGCTGACAATCAAGTTCATACCCGTGACGACCTTGCTGAACTGGCTGTTGATGAGCTGGTTGAGGCGACACAAATTGACGAAGAAACTGCGAAAACGCTCATCATGAAAGCGCGCGAACATTGGTTTACTTCATGAGAGGAAGTAGTGCATGGCAACAACAGTAAAAGTACTCGCTAAAGAATTAAAACGTACCGCGCCAGACCTCTTGGAGCAGTTGAAGGCGGCCGGTATCGAAAAAGGTTCTGAGGACGACAGCATTACCGAAAAGGACAAAACTGTCCTGCTCGAGCATTTGCAAAAAGCCCACGGCAGCGCAGATTCAAGCACGCGCAAAAAGATTACCTTAATCAAGCGCGAGAGCTCAGAAATTCGTCAAGCTGATTCTGCTGGTCGCACTCGTACCGTGCAGGTTGAAGTTCGTAAAAAACGTGTACTCGTTAAGGCCGGAGAAAAAGCCCCTGAAGAAGCTCCCGCTCAAGAGGTTAAAGAGGCTGCACCAGCCGCACCAGCTGTACCAGCTAAACCTGTTATTTCTGCAGAAGAATTAGAGAAACGCGCAGCTGAAGCAACACGTCAGGCTGAGTTATTGGCTCGTCAAGAAGCGGAAATGAAGGCGGCCGAAGAAGCGCGTCAAAAAGAGGTTGCCGCTCCGGTGGTTGCTAAAGAAGAGGCGCCTGTAGATGCAGCGCCGGCTGCTGCTGCAGCTGCTGCAGAGAAAAAAGCCGCAGCAGATAAGGCAGCTAAAGATTTAGCTGTAAGCAAAGAAAAAGAATTAGCAGACATTCGTGTCCGTCGTGCTGCTGCTGAAGCAGAAGCATTGGCAATTCGCGACATGATGAGTGCTCCAGCACGTGTTTTAAAGGCACCAAGCGAAATTGCTGCTGAAGAAGCCAAAAAAGGCACATTACACAAGCCTGCCAAAGTTGAAGGTGCCGATGATAAGAAGAAGGCTGTCGCCAAAGTTGGCGGTAAGACCATTAAGTCTGCTGAGACATCTTCTACATGGCAAGAAGAGGGCGCTAAGAAACCTGGCGGCCTAAAGACTCGCGGAGATTCTTCTGGTGGTGTTGGCGGTTGGCGTTCAGGCGGTGGCCGTAAGAAGCAACGTCAAATCGCAGAAGCGAACGTCGACACCAACTTCCAAGTACCAACAGAAGCTATAGTGCGCGATGTTCACGTACCAGAAACTATTACTGTTGCTGAGTTAGCTCATGCAATGGCGGTGAAGAGTGCAGAAGTGATTAAGCTTTTGATGGGTATGGGCCAAATGGTCACCATCAATCAAGTACTTGACCAAGATACTGCAATGATTCTTGTGGAAGAAATGGGTCACAAAGCCTTTGCAGCGAAATTGGATGATCCGGATTTAGAGCTCGGTACAGTCGGTCATGATGCGGAGTTATTGCCGCGTCCTCCAGTTGTAACGGTGATGGGTCACGTTGACCACGGTAAAACTTCCTTGCTCGATAAGATTCGCGCTGCCAAAGTAGCCACCGGTGAAGCCGGCGGCATTACTCAGCACATCGGCGCATACCATGTGGAAACTCCACGCGGCATGATTACCTTCTTGGATACCCCGGGCCACGAAGCCTTTACGGCAATGCGTGCTCGTGGTGCTAAGGCGACCGATATTGTGATCTTGGTAGTTGCCGCTGATGACGGTGTGATGCCGCAAACAAAAGAAGCGATTCACCATGCGCTCGCAGGTGGTGTTCCTATTGTTGTCGCTATTAACAAGATTGATAAGCCAGAAGCCAATTCAGAGCGCGTTAAAACTGAATTAGTAGCAGAACAAGTGGTTCCTGAAGAGTACGGTGGCGATGTGCCATTTATTCCAGTGTCCGCTAAAACAGGCGAAGGCATTGATGCTCTTCTTGAAAACGTTTTGTTGCAAGCAGAAATTCTTGAACTGAAAGCGCCTAAAGATGCGCCAGCACAAGGTTTGGTCATTGAGGCACGCTTAGATAAAGGTAAGGGCCCAGTGGCAACTATCTTGGTTCAGTCAGGCACATTAAAACGTGGTGATATGTTGTTGGCCGGTTCAACTTATGGCCGCGTACGCGCCATGCTAGATGAAAACGGTAAGCCATGTAATGAGGCAGGTCCATCTATCCCAGTTGAGATTCAAGGTTTAGGAGATGTTCCTGCGGCTGGTGAGTCAGTACAAGTGGTTCCTGATGAGCGTAAGGCTCGTGAGATTGCACTTTTCCGTCAAGGTAAGTTCCGTGATGTGAAGTTGGCTAAACAGCAGGCATTTAAGCTTGAAACCATGATGGAAAACATGGAAGAAGGCGCCATTGAAGCCAAGTTATTGCCGTTGATCATCAAAGCGGACGTACAAGGCTCTCAAGAAGCTTTGGCTCAATCTTTAATGAAGCTTTCTACTCCAGAAGTGAAGGTTCAAATTGTTCACGCAGGCGTTGGTGGCATTACTGAAACTGACGTGAACTTGGCTGTTGCTTCTAAGGCCGTTATTTTTGGATTCAACTCCCGTGCAGATGCCGCAGCTCGCAAGTTAGCCGAGAACAATGGCGTAGACATCCGTTATCACAACATCATCTATGACGCAGTAGACGAGGTGAAGCTGGCGCTGAGCGGCATGTTGACTCCAGATAAGAAAGAAGAAATCACTGGTCTGGTTGAGATTCGTCAAGTCTTCCTGGTATCTAAGGTTGGCGCGATTGCTGGTTGCTTGGTTGTTGATGGCATCATCAAGCGTACATCTAGTGTGCGTCTCTTGCGCGATAACGTGGTTGTTTGGACTGGTGAGTTGGATTCTCTCAAGCGTTTCAAAGATGACGCCAAAGAAGTTCGTGCCGGTGTTGAGTGCGGCCTGTCATTAAAAGGTTACAACGATATTAAAGAGGGTGATCAGCTTGAGGTATTTGAAGTTACTGAAGTTGCACGTTCACTCTAATTAATATGCATAAGACTAGTCCGCATCGTAACCAGCGTCTCGCCGATCAAATTCAGCGAGACCTGGCCGAGCTTATTCCGCGCGAATTGCGCAGTCCAAGCTTGGGTTTGATTACTTTACAAAGTATTGAGCTCACGCCAGATTTGGCGCACGCTAAGGTGTTCTTTACTGTTTTAGGTGCTGAGCCTGAGCATGCTTTAAAGGCGCTACAAGAAAAAGCAGGATATTTACACTCACTTTTGTTTAAGCGTTTGCATATCCATACTGTTCCTACATTACATTTTCACTATGACAGCTCTGTTGAGCACGGCATAGAGATGTCTCGATTGATCGATCAAGCCGTGGATAGTGACCGCAGCAGCAGTGATCAAGCGGACGAGACTAAGTAATTCATGTCTATTCGGATCGACGGCGTAGTGCTACTAGATAAACCCGCTGGGATGAGCTCACAAGGTGCGGTGACTGCTGTCAAGCGCGCCTTTAATGCCGACAAAGCTGGACATACCGGCACATTAGATCCAATGGCAACTGGCTTGCTTCCTATTTGTCTTGGTGAAGCCACTAAGTACTCTCAAGACTTGCTTGAAGCTGATAAGACCTATATTGCGAGAGTGAAGTTTGGTTCGCGTACCGATACTGGTGATGCTGAAGGGCAGATTATTGAAGAGTTGCCTTTGCCTGTGTTTGCAAGCGAAGCCGAAATCAAGATTGCCTTAGATTCCTTGCTCCCGAAATTTACCGGCCCGATTTCTCAGGTACCGCCAATGTATTCCGCGCTCAAGCGTGACGGTAAACCTTTATATGAATATGCTCGTGCTGGCGTTGAGTTAGAGCGCGCTCCACGGGATATTACGATTCACTCCATTCGCTGGACTGATGTTACTTGGCCTGAGGCCACTTTAGAGGTGAGTTGCAGTAAAGGCACCTATATTCGTGTGCTGGCCGAAGATATTGGTAATGCCATAGGCTGTGGCGCCCATTTGGTTGGCTTACGCCGAACCGAAGTAGGGCACCTAAATCTTGAGCAGTCCTTTACGATTGAATCGATTCAAAGTGGCTTGCAAAATAGCGCTAACTATATATTGCCTGTTGACGCCTTGTTACAAACGTTGCCTCACTTAACGGTGGATGAGCAACAGGCTAAACGTCTTGAGATGGGGCAGCGAGTTCCTCTCAATTTACCTTCCATCGAAGCATTGGTACGTATCTACCGCGCCACTGCTGCTCCTCATAACTTTATTGGCACTGCTGATTGGCGCTCTGGTGTTTTACATCCAAAGCGTTTGATCTCCTCAGCCCATTAAACAAATTTGACTTATTTACCCACTAATCTTAATTAACCCGAATTTATATTCTTAACTTTAGAAGCTTCACATGACTAAACGCGCACTTCGTAACATCGCTATCATCGCCCACGTTGACCACGGTAAAACTACCTTGGTTGACCAACTCTTGCGCCAATCTGGCACATTCCGCTCCAATGAAAAAATGACTGAACGCGTCATGGACTCAAACGACTTGGAAAAAGAGCGTGGTATTACTATTTTGTCCAAGAACTGTGCGGTGGAATATGACGGCACACACATCAATATCGTTGATACCCCAGGACACGCCGACTTCGGTGGTGAAGTGGAGCGTGTGCTCTCGATGGTTGACGGTGTATTGCTCTTGGTCGACGCGGTTGAAGGTCCAATGCCACAGACCCGCTTCGTTACTAAGAAAGCTTTGGCTTTGGGTTTGAAACCAATCGTGGTGATTAACAAGGTTGACCGCCCAGGCGCGCGTTGCGATTACGTGATCAACGCCACTTTTGAGCTGTTTGATAAGCTTGGCGCAACTGAAGAGCAGTTAGACTTCCCTGTTGTGTATGCATCTGGTTTGAATGGTTATGCAGGTTTGACTGACGATGTACGTGAAGGTGATATGCGTCCATTGTTTGACACAGTGTTAAAGCATGTACCAGTTCGTGATGACAATCCAGAAGGCCCATTGCAATTGCAAATTACCTCGATTGAATACAGCACTTACGTCGGTAAGATTGGCGTAGGCCGAGTAAACCGCGGTACTGTAAAGCCATTAATGGACGTTGTATTTATGGACGGTCCTGACGGCGTTCAGCGTAAAGGCCGTATTAACCAAGTATTGAAATTCCGCGGCTTAGAGCGCGAACTAGTAGATGAAGCGCAAGCGGGCGATATCGTATTGGTAAATGGGATTGAAGATTTGGCAATTGGTACAACTATCTGCGCACCAGATGTACCGGAAGCATTGCCAATGCTCAAGATCGATGAACCTACTTTGACTATGAACTTCATGGTGAACACTAGCCCATTGGCTGGTCGTGAGGGTAAATTTGTTACTAGTCGTCAGATTCGTGAGCGTTTAGATCGCGAATTGAAGTCAAACATGGCTTTGCGCGTAAAAGAAACAGACGACGACACTGTATTTGAAGTATCTGGTCGTGGCGAATTGCACCTCACCATCTTGGTGGAGACTATGCGTCGTGAAGGTTACGAATTAGCGGTTTCCCGTCCGCGCGTTGTTTTCCATGAAGTAGATGGCGTGAAGATGGAGCCGTATGAGAACTTAACGGTTGACTTAGAAGATACAACTCAAGGCGCCGTGATGGAAGACTTGGGTAAGCGTAAGGGTGAATTGCTCGACATGGTGAGTGACGGCAAAGGTCGTACACGTCTTGAGTACCGCATTCCTGCGCGTGGTTTGATCGGCTTCCAAGGCGATTTTATGACTATGACCCGTGGTAATGGCTTGATGAGCCATACCTTTGATTCTTATGCGCCAGCTAAAGACGGTATCTTAGGTGAGCGTCATAACGGCGTATTGATTAGCCAAGACGATGGTGAAGCAGTTGCATATGCATTGTGGAAGTTGCAAGACCGCGGTCGTATGTTTGTGAGCCCTGGAGATCCTTTATATGAGGGTATGGTGATCGGTATTCATAGTCGCGATAACGATTTGGTTGTGAACCCCATTAAGGGCAAGCAATTAACCAACGTTCGCGCATCTGGTACTGACGAAGCTGTTCGTTTAGTAACTCCAATCGCAATGAACTTGGAATATGCAGTAGAGTTTATTGATGACGATGAATTGGTTGAAGTAACGCCTAAGAGTATTCGTATTCGTAAGCGCTACCTCAAGGAGCATGAGCGTAAAAAAGCATCACGCGAGTAATTTCACTCAAGCTACACAACAAAGGTCACCTCAGGGTGGCTTTTGTTCTTCATTGAAATCAAAATAACAAATTAACTATTAATTGTTACAAATCAATTAATTAAATAAAAATAGATATACATGCTGCCATCAATAGAACAACGCCTTGCCCAAGAACTTTCTGCTAAACCTGCTCAAGTATCGGCTGCTATAGCCCTAATGGATGAGGGTGCAACCGTACCATTTATTGCTCGTTACCGCAAAGAAGCCACTGGTGGATTAGATGACACGCAATTGCGTTTATTAGAAGAGCGACTTAGCTACCTTCGCGAATTAGAGGGTCGACGTAAAACGATTGTTGCTTCGATTGAAGAGCAGGGCAAGATGACCCCAGAGCTTCTCAAAGCCATCATGCTGGCAGAAGATAAGACGCGCTTAGAAGACCTTTATCTACCTTATAAGCCCAAGCGAAGAACAAAAGCACAAATTGCCTTAGAGGCTGGTTTAGAGCCTTTGGCAAATGATTTATTGGCTAATCCCAATTTAGATCCTGAAACGGAAGCAGCAAAGTATTTGAAGGAAGCCTTTCAGGTGGATGGCACTGACAACCCTGGAGTACCTGATACTAAGGCTGCTCTTGAAGGCGCCCGTCAAATTCTGATGGAGCGCTTTGCAGAGGATGCTGCATTGGTGCAATCTCTCAGGGAGTATTTGCAAGATCATGGTGTTGTAGATTCCAAAGTGATTGCTGGCAAAGAGCAAGAAGGTGAGAAGTTTGCTGATTACTTTGATTACTCCGAGCCAATCAAAGCGATTCCATCACATCGTGCCTTAGCTTTATTCAGAGGTCGTCGTGAGCAGATGTTGATGGTCAATCTACGCCTAGATACCGAAGAAGAAAAACTAAAGTGGGATGCTCCTCATAATCCTTGTGAAAACCGCATTGCCAATCATTTCAAGATTAAAAATGATGGTCGTCCTGCCGATGCTTGGTTAGCCGATACTGTGCGCTGGACCTGGCGCATCAAGTGTTCTTTGCATTTGGAGTCAGAACTTATGACTGCGCTGCGTGAACGCTCAGAAACTGAGGCAATTAACGTCTTTGCGCGCAACCTAAAAGATCTTTTGCTAGCAGCGCCTGCTGGCCCAAGGGTCACAATTGGTCTAGATCCAGGAATGCGTACCGGTGTCAAAGTGGCAGTAGTGGATGCCACCGGCAAAGTCGTCGATACCGAGGTCATTTACCCGCATCAACCTAAAAATGATTGGGCTGGTTCATTACATACTCTGGCAAAGTTGGCTGAAAAACACAATGCCACCTTGATCTCGATTGGTAATGGTACCGCCTCTCGTGAGACTGATAAATTGGCCCAAGAACTCATTAAAGCCAAACCAGAGCTTAAGCTCACTAAGATTGTGGTCTCTGAAGCAGGGGCATCAGTCTACTCAGCATCAGAATATGCCTCAAAAGAATTGCCCGGTATGGACGTCTCATTACGTGGCGCCGTATCAATTGCACGTAGATTGCAAGATCCGCTTGCTGAGTTAGTGAAGATTGATCCTAAATCTATTGGTGTGGGTCAATATCAGCATGATGTGATGCAAACCCAATTAGCAAAATCTCTAGTAGCAGTAGTAGAGGATTGCGTGAATGCCGTAGGTGTGGATGTCAACACAGCCTCAGCACCATTGCTAGCAAGGGTCTCAGGCTTAAGCTCTACCGTTGCTGAAGGTATTGTGGCGTACCGAGACAGTAAGGGTGCATTTAAATCCAGAGCTGATCTGAAGAGTGTGCCTCGTCTTGGCGATAAAACGTACGAGCAGGCTGCTGGGTTCTTACGCATCATGAATGGCGATGATCCATTAGACGCATCTGCAGTTCATCCAGAGTCCTATCCTTTAGTAGAAAAAATCTTGAAGGATATTAAGAAGGGAGTGAAAGAAGTCATTGGCGATGCTAGCTTACTTAAATCACTCTCACCAGAAAAATATGCCGATGGTCAGTTTGGTTTACCTACTGTAACTGACATTATTAAAGAATTAGAAAAGCCAGGTCGTGATCCACGTCCAGAATTTACCACTGCTACCTTTAAGGATGGCGTAGAAAAAATTAGCGATCTCAAAGTGGATATGATTTTGGAAGGCGTAGTGACTAACGTTGCTGCCTTTGGCGCCTTTGTGGATATTGGTGTGCATCAAGATGGCCTAGTTCATATTTCTGCGCTGTCCAATACATTCGTAAAAGATCCGCATAGCGTGGTCAAGGCCGGGCAAGTGGTGAAAGTCAAGGTACTAGAGGTAGATGAAAAGCGTAAGCGAATTGCATTGACGATGCGCTTAAGTGATGAGGCTCCAAGAGATGGCGCTAAGGCAGGAGCAAAGCTTGAGCAAAGAATGCCGAATCGTCCTAACTCGGAGCCTAAGTCAGCTGAAGCTAGAAAACCTCAAGAAGACAGAAGACAGGCGCCCCCCATGAATAATGCAATGGCAGCAGCCTTTGGAAAACTTAAGAAATAGTATTTTTTAGAGAATTTCTCATCATAAGAGTGGCAAATTCTCTAAACTACTAGTCTGTAACTGTAAATACTAAAAGCAAGGATCCCTGTGAAAATCTCCCCATCAATTATTCGCTTTGCAGTAATTTCGCTCTGTGCAGTAGGCGTTAGCGTTTCTGCTGCTAAAGCTGCTGATTTCCCTGGCGATCGTCCAATTACTTTAGTGGTGCCATTTTCTGCTGGCGGTCCAACCGACAAGGTGGCTCGTGAGCTTGCTTTGGCAATGGGTAAGCAACTTAAAGGCCAGGTGATCGTTGATAACAGTCCTGGCGCTGGTGGCACGATTGCCGCTAAGCGAGTAATCAACTCCAAGAACGATGGCTACACATTATTGATTCACCATATTGGTATGTCTACCGCTCCAGCTTTGTATAAGAACTTGGGCTTTGATCCAATGAATGACTACGAGTATGTTGGCCAAGTTGCTGATGTACCAATGATATTGGTTGGCAATAAAGATTTGCCTCCTAAGAATTATCAAGAACTTCTCCCGTATATGAAGGCAAACGTAGGCAAAATTGCTTACGCCAATGCTGGTGTAGGTTCTGCTAGTCACTTGTGCGGCTTGTTGTTCATGAGTCGTATTCAGTTGGATTTGACAACCGTTCCTTACAAAGGCACTGCGCCTGCGTTGACTGACTTGATCGGTGGCCAAGTGCAATTGATGTGTGATCAGACAACTAACCTGTCAGGTCAGCTAGCAACTAACGCAGTCAAGCCATATGGCACAACTACGATGCAACGCATCAAGGCTTTTGATAAGATTCCAACGCTTAATGAGCAGGGCTTAAAGAACTTTGAAGTGAAAGTTTGGCATGGCGTTTATGCGCCAAAAGGCACTCCTAAAGCAGAGATGGATAAGTTGGCTAAAGCATTGCAAGGTGCCATTCAAGATCCGCTATATAAGCAACACATGGCTGAGTTAGGTGTTGAGATTCCATCACTAGCAAATGCAACCCCAGAAGGCCTGAAAAAGCACTTGAAGGCACAGATTGATTTGTGGACACCAATCATTAAAGCTGCTGGCATCTACGCAGACTAAGCAAAAATAAGCTGTGATACTAAAAGCCGCCTTAGGGCGGTTTTTTGTTTCCTTTGCTAGGGCGTAATTTAAACTAAGCCCATCATGTAATTTTCTAGCAGGGTTTATGAAAGTCAATTCAGAAGGGGTCTCGGCATCGCGGGTATATTTACCTGCTGATCAAGCTCATCTGAACTTGCTGGCATTTTTTGTTGCCCAGTTTCCGCACATTACTGAAGTTGAGTGGGCCGATCGCTTCGATGAAGGACTTATTCTTGACCAAGATGGTCATGCTCTTAAGGCAGGTGATCCCTATCTACCCAATACACACTTGTTGTACTTTAGGCGGCTTGCCCGTGAGCCAAATATTCCTTTTGAAGAAAAAATTCTTTATCAAGATGAGCATATCTTGGTTGCAGATAAACCCCATTTCTTGCCAGTCACACCAAGCGGTCTTTATTTACATCAGACCTTACTAAATCGACTTAAGAAAAAAACGGGTATACAAACCCTTAGCCCCATTCATCGAATTGATCGCGATACTGCTGGCCTAGTTATCTTTTGTGTCAACCCAAATGAACGAGCTCAATACCAAAATTTGTTCAGGGATAGGGCGGTTAAAAAAGTATACGAAGCGATTGCGCCGTATTCAGAAGATATCAGTAAGCAAGTGCCAATGACTTATCAAAGTCGCCTAGAAGAATCTGAACACTTTTTGCAAATGCAAGAAGTGCAGGGTGACCCTAACTCCGATACCTTAATAGAGATCATCGCAGTCAAAGAGCCCTGGGCTAAATATCGACTCACTCCTGGCAGCGGTAAAAAGCATCAACTACGCTGCCATCTCAATGCACTTAATATTCCCATTAAGAATGATCAGATTTATCCGATCCTTACACCTTATCAAGAATATGACTTGGATTTTTCCAAACCATTACAGCTGCTTGCAAAGGAAATATCCTTTATTGACCCTCTGGATGAAGCAAAAAAGGCCTTCAATAGCCCTCAAGAGCTAGTGCTTTAGTTCTATAGAGCCCTTATTTAGCGGTTAAATCATAGTTATGCACTAAAAATAGGCCTAGATTTTAGTAAAGTATTAGCTCTTAGGCTAATATTCGTCGCATGACGTCCAAACCCCGTTACCGCTGGCTATTGAATCGTTTAAGACACCAGCCAAATGGTCTGGAAGAGTGCAACCCCGATCTGATTGTTGAGTATGCAAAGGCAACTAGTGCAAAGGTTTTTTATCGTACTAATGAATATCCACGCTGCCCACAGTTAACTCGAGATTTTAGTAAGCTCGTAAAACATAAATTAGCAGTACGTAAAAGATCATTTCTGTATGACCTCAATGGATTTATGTTGTCTCCGAGGGCAACCTTCATTTATCGGTTAACGCCTGTGTCTGCGAATTCTCTTACCTGGGTAGATCGGGAATGATGCAAATGAACAGTATTGATAGTCTATTTGGGATCAAGCCAAAATTGGCGGTTCAGCTTGGATTTATTTCACTATTTCTAATTTTATTAATCGATGTTCTATCGCCCGATGATTATCGATTAGTTCTACTCTACTTATTTCCTGCTGCAATCATTGCATTAAATGCGAAGTCAATGAAGGTGGTTATCGTAGCTCTGATTATCACCACCTTATTTGAAAATTACTTTCTCTTTAGGGATGGGTATTACCCTCTCTATTTTACGAAGATAGAAGTATTAAATATTTTGATTCGTTTTCTGGCTACCTTATTAATCATGTGGCTTGCCAGGTCGCTCAGGCGCAGTCAATTACGCGTGAATCTTCTCGCTAATACCGACTCTTTAACGGGTTTGTGGAATAGGCGTTGGGCTCGAATCATGATAGAGCAGGCTATTGCAGGGCTAGAGGAGCGTAAAGAGATATTTTCTGTTGCGATGATTGATGTTAATGACTTTAAAAAAATTAATGATATTCGAGGGCATTTAGTTGGTGATCAGGTATTAACAAAGATCGCGCATACCCTAATGAAATTTTCATCTGAGAAAACAATGTTTTTCCGTTTGGGTGGGGATGAGTTTTTGATTGTTGCATCAAAGATCAATGAGCATGAAATGAATCGCATGTGCAGCGATATTGTTAAAACAGTAAATCAGACAATGAGTGATTCTGGGTATCCGGTTACCATAAGTATTGGCATGGCAACATATAGTGATAATTCAGGTACCGTATCAGCAATTTTGCACCAGGTAGATTTGGAGATGTATCGCCACAAAACTGCAGGCAAAAATTCTCAATAGACTTCTCAAGAAGAGTTATCTATTGGGGATCTACAGATTTAGGCTTTCAGAGCAGAAAAACTTTGGGCTTGAGACCGATGCCAATACAACTCAAATACTCTAGGTAGATTGAGGTTTGGATCAATATGTTCTGCCTTGAGTAGCAGGCCTGCAGGCATTTCAGGTAGCAAGAAAGATAAAAGACGCACCTCATGTTTATTAATGCGTCGGATGATATGAGGGGCATCAATTTCACCGGGATGACTGAGGCCTGCTGCCTCGACCAGTTCTTTCAGGGTCTTGAGTGTTTCATTGTGGAAGTTATAAACACGCTCGGCTTTATTGGGGACTACTAAGGCTTTCTGGCGCAAAGGATCTTGTGTGGTGACGCCGGTAGGGCAGTTGCCAGTATTGCAAACTTGTGCCTGAATACAGCCAATCGAGAACATAAAGCCGCGGGCGCTATTGCACCAGTCAGCGCCTAAAGCAAAAGCTACTGCCATATCAAATGCGCTAATAATCTTTCCTGCGCAACCAATTCTGATTTGATCGCGTAAATTTGCACCCATCAGGGTGTTATGAACTAGGCGTAAACCTTCTTGAAGTGGAGTCCCCACATGATTAGTAAACTCTACTGGTGATGCACCAGTACCACCTTCAGAGCCATCCACTACGATAAAGTCAGGATGAATGCCGGTCTCTAGCATTGCTTTAACAATGCCAAACCATTCCCAGGGATGGCCAACGCAGAACTTAAAACCCACTGGCTTGCCGCCAGATAGGTCGCGTAGTTTCTTCACAAAGTGAATGAGCTCAAGCGGAGTGGAGAATGCGCTATGTGAGGCAGGGGAGATACAGGCCTCGCCTTCTTTTACGCCACGCGCAGCGGCGATCTCAGCCGTCACCTTGGAGCCCGGTAGGATGCCACCGTGACCAGGCTTGGCGCCTTGGCTTAACTTGATCTCAATCATCTTGACTTGAGGGTCTAATGCATTCTCAGCGTATTTTTCGGCATTAAAACTGCCATCGGAATTGCGACAGCCAAAGTAGCCAGAGCCAATTTCCCAAATGAGGTCGCCGCCATGGACGCGATGGTATTCAGAAATCGACCCTTCGCCAGTGTCATGCGCAAAGCCACCTTTTTTAGCGCCAAGATTTAAAGCCAAGATAGCATTGGCACTCAACGATCCAAAGCTCATTGCTGAGATATTGAAAATGCTTGCTGAATATTTCTGTTTGCAATCTTTGCCACCAATCTCAACCCGGAAGTCATGGTTAGGCAGTCGGGTGGGGGCGAAGGATTGATTGATCCATTGGTATCCTGGTGCCATCACATCTAGAGTGGTTCCAAAGGGTATTTGATCGGGCACAGCCTTTGCGCGTGAATACACTAATGTGCGCTGCTCTTTTGAGAATGGAGTTTCATCATTGTCACCCTCGATAAAGTACTGTCGAATTTCTGGGCGAATAAATTCCAGCATGAAACGCAAATGACCGATAACAGGGTAATTGCGAAGAATGGCAACTTTGGTTTGAATAAGGTCGTAGATGCCTACAACAGTTAAAAATCCAAATAATATGAAGAAGCGATATGCCTGTAGATGCAGTTCTATAGAGGCGAAACTGACGACTGCCCCCAAAATACAAAGTCCAAAAGGGATGTAGCGAATGGGTACGTATTTATTAGGGGATATGGCCATAATGAGCTTAAATGTAGATGGTCTAAGTATATGAATTTAATACTAATCAAACATTTTGACTTAAATCAAGTTAAATAACACTTCATCAGTGATTTTCCGCGATTATCAAGCGTTGCAGGAGTATTCTCAAAGGGTAGTCAATATTATTAATAGGAAGAATATGTCATTAAATCACGCAGTTATTTGGATTGACCATAGAGAAGCTCATGTCATGTTTTTGAGCGCAGAGGCTAGTGAAGCTGAAATTATTCGCAGCAAAACTACCCATGCGCATTTGCACCACAAGGCGAATGAAGTTGGTAGTGGCAAGCTAGCCTTAGATCATAAGTACCTGCATTCAGTTATTAATGCCGTGAATGAATCCAAAGAAATTTTGATTCTTGGCCCAGGTTCTGCAAAATTAGAGTTAATCAAGCACGCGCACAAGCATGATGCCAATATTGCAGAAAAAATTGTTGGCGTGGAAACAGTTGATCATCCTTCTGATAAAGAAATCCTTGCCTATGCTCGTAAGTTTTTCTATAAAGTAGATCAGATGTTATGAAAATTGAATTTATTGGCCCACCAACTTTAATGGCTGATCGAGGCATCAGTTATTTTGCAAAGCTCGATGGCAAGGATCTTGAATGCCAATTTAGTTATGAGGCCTTGGGGGATGTTGATCCCGATAGTATCTTGGGTAACCCATTGGAGCATTTTATAAAGCATCAACTAAAACTGCTTTCCGTTGCCGAAGCTAAAATTACTCAGGGACATAGTCATAATGGCGTGCTACAAATTCATAGTAATGATTTGGTTATAGATTAAATTTCGCAAACAGTTAGATGAGGGGTAATTGCAAATGACTAAAGTAGCTAAAGAAGAATTGGGTCCAGATGGACTCCCCGGACATGATTACTTTCTAGATGCAGTAAATCATATTGATGAGGCTGTAGCAAACAATACGATTGCAGCTGGCGCAGCCAAAGGAATCATCTTTAGTCTGGTGGAAACCTTAGGTGCCATGGTTGGTGATCCTGATCTACCAAATCATCTGAAATCCGGCTATATGGGGGCTTTGGATCTCGCAGTTGAGTTAGAGGCTAAGCTCGCTAAATTGCGTTAATCAAGTAGTTTCTTTGTTTTACAGTAAGGGCAGCTTCGGTTGCCCTTATTCATATGTCTGATAGCAGACAGACTAATTCATCAGTATTTTTTAGACTAATTACTGCTTAGTCAAAATAAGAAAGTGAATATGTATATGAAAAAACTATCAATAGTATGTGCTTCACTATTAATGTCTGCAGGGGTGGCTATAGCGGCCACCGGAACGCCTGTCGCAATTAGTACGCTTGAGCTAGCAGGTGTGTGTAGCGATCAGTCGAACCCATCCCCACAGGTTTATTGTGATATCTATGGTCAGGGTGTGTACGACAGCTATTTAGTGACACGTCACCCTAAAAGGGCTCCAGAGTTCATTTGCGTAGTGCAGCCAGCACCATCACGTAGAGAGGTGATGAGTCAATTCATCGATTGGGTAAAAGTAAACTCAGTTTATAACTCTGCGCCAGCTGCAGATACCTTACTACGATTTCTAGCAGTGCGTTTTCCGTGTGATTCATCCAGCATGTCTCCTGGAAATGCTGCTACCAAAATTATTCGATAGATTTAAAGGGAAAATATGAAAACGACTTTACTGGTTTTATCTACTACCGCTATCCTGGGGCTATCAGCCTGCTCTAATATGAGTAACACTCAGCAACGAACCCTGTCTGGAGCTGCGATTGGTACTGCTGCTGGTGTTGGAATAGGGGCGCTTACTGGCGGTGGTTTGTTATGGGGTGCTGCAGGTGGAGCGGCCGTAGGTGCTGCAGGCGGCTATATCTACGATCAGTATGAAAAAGATCAAAAGAAGGCTCCCCCAAAATCGAACTCCACTAAATCAACTGTCAATTGATAGATTGACGATCATTAAAAAGCCGCGATTTGCGGCTTTTTAATTAGACAGAAAAATTACTTCACAACAAGCAACTTATTGGTAACAGACTTAACGCCTTCGGTAGTCTCTGATAACTTCACTATCTTATTGATGTTTGCCTGAGTATCAGCTGAGCCAGTGAGTGTAACAACGCCGTTTACCGTATCGACTGAGACCTTGATTGACTGCAGCCCAGGTTCATTGAGAAGGTCACCCTTAATCTTTGCGGTAATCTGGGTATCACTAAGCGCTTGACCGGTCGCCTTATCTTGTTCAATGAGTGCTTTATCTGCCTTATCGGCAGAATTCGAAACAGCTGTAGTAACGTTTTCAGTCACTTGATCAATCTTTTTGCCAGCCGTTTCTGCTGGACCAGGTTTATCACAGGCGACTAATCCAGATACGATCATCATGGGGGCAAAAATTGCCTTAAAACTATTATCAATTTTCATATTTTTCTTTCGTGGATGTATTTATATTCTGCCAGTGAGGATGAGGATCAGTAGTATTAAAACCACCAAACCTAACCCACCACTTGGTGCGTATCCCCAATTTTTGCTGTGTGGCCAAGCAGGGATGGCACCCACTAGCATCAAAATTAAGAGAACTAAAACGATGGTTCCTAACATTTGAAATTCCTTTCGTGTGATTACTACCATCTACTCTATAAGTGTCACACTGTTATGACTGTTCGCCATCAGACATATGAAGAAATAATTTTTATTAATCGAAAATAATTTTCTATTAGTACGCCAGCGCACTGAAGATAGGCATCTCAACGCTATAGCATATAAGCTCATACACAAAGGGGGTTTAAATGAACTGGGATATCGTCGAAGGCAATTGGAAGCAATTTAAAGGCAAAGTTCGTACTCGTTGGGGCAAGCTAACAGATGATCAATTGGATTTGATTGCCGGAAAGAGAATCGAGTTAGCCGGGAAAATTCAAGAAGCTTATGGTGTCGGCAAAGATGAGGTTGAAGAGCAAATCAAATTATTTGAAGAGCAGATGAGGGACTTCAAGATCACAGCTATAAAGTAGTGTTTGCAAGCTTGGTGCTGTGATGAATTAGTCTTTAATGATTACTAAGGCATTGCACACCAGCTTTCATTAACAATGGGAAAAAGTAATTATCAGGTAATCATTTCTTCTATAGCCGTCTGCCTACTTATTACTCATAGCATAGGTTGTAAGGCTGAATCATAAGGTCCTATAGACGTGATTGATGAATCCTCCAAATCAGAAGTCTGGCTTAATCCCGGGCTGTATTCCTATCATTTTGATCAAAACCGAAACTTTAATTCAGTGAATTATGGCTTTGGCGTGGAGTATCTCTTCTCAACTGTAGCCTCAGTAACTGCCGGAACTTTCCGTAATAGCAACTACTATCAATCAAACTATCTTGGAGTATATTGGCAGCCTATTGCCATTGGCCCTATTCAGATCGGGTTAGTTGCCGGCGCATTTAATGGATATGCAAATACTAATGACGGCGGTTGGTTTCCAGCAGCTTTGCCTGCGTTGACTATTAAGGGCGATTTAGTGGGTCTCAACTTAATGGTGATACCCACTATTCCTGGCCGCGTAGCCGGGTCACTATCATTTCAGCTAAAGATAAAAGTCTTTGATTAATATCATTCGCTAAAAATCTCAGCGTAAATTTTTCTATTTTTTTCATAGCAGCTACAAGCTTCTGCTTGCAGGGCTGTGCGGTTTATTACTTTAATTTCTCCGCGATGATATTCAATTAGACCTCTTCTTCTAAAATCTGCTGCAGTAGTTGTTATGCCTACACGTCTAACCCCCAACATTAAAGAGATAAATTCATGTGTCATTGAGAAAGTGGGGGATTGCGCTCTATCCTGGCTCATCAGAAGCCACTTTGCAAGGCGTTGGTCAATCTGATGAAAGTGTTCGCAGGCTGCAGAAAGGCCTAATTGCTTTATGCGAACCGCAAGATAGCTGTTAATGAGCTTACTCAGTTCTGGGCGATTTTTTATCTCAGCTAAAAAATCGCCAATACCTATTTGCCATGCGCTTCCCGCGCCCTGAACAAGAGCGCCAAAGGGGTTGTTGGCAATTCCCAGGACTGACTCAGCACCTAGAACGCCTTCTCTGCCTACCATGCCAACCTCAATAGCAGGGTGCTCATCCAAGCTTTGGGTTACAGAGATAAAACCATCCACTGGAAAATAGATGTAATCAAAAGGACTATCTGCCGTACAAATAACTTGGGAGAGGGTTAATTCTATAAGCTGTGCTTTGGCTTGTAGTGATTCCTGAGTCTTTTTAGGTAGTAAGTCAATTAGATGATTCTTATTCATTTGTGATTACCTTAGGGTTAAATATGAAACCCTTGTTCGGGCAGTAGGGTTTGAATGACGTAGGTGAAAGTTATCCCGTCATAATTCTCGCCCTACAAATCTCTAGCGTTAGTCTGCTAGCGAACTAAGTCGCAATTTTATTTGGTAGAAGGCGATCATATTCAGTTTTAACTACTTGATAGCACTCACAGGTGCGATGTTCAAGCCCAGGTCGATCTAGAACCGTGATGTGGCCACGCGAATATTTAATAAGTCCTGCCTTTTGAACTTTTAGTGCAGCTTCTGTTACGCCTTCTCTACGAACGCCCAACATATTGGCAATTAACTCCTGAGTCATTACTAGTTCATTGCTTGGTAAACGATCTAGGCTAAGCAGTAGCCAGCGACAAAATTGTTGATCTAGGGTGTGGTGACGATTGCAAACAGCGGTTTGAGCCATCTGTGTAATGAGTGCTTGGGTATAGCGCAATAACAAATGCATGACAGGGCCGCCCTTGTTGAATTCTTCCAATAGCAGGCTAGAGCGGATCTTGTAACCCAGCCCGGCACTTTGAACAACGGCTCTGCTAGAGGTCGACTCTCCACCCATAAAGATGGAAATGCCAACTACTCCTTCATTGCCAACAATAGCAATTTCTGCTGAAGAACCATTTTCTAGGGCGTATAGCAATGAAACAATGGCGGTCGAGGGAAAGTAAACATGGCTCATTTTTGTGCCGGGCTCGTATAAAACTTTTCCGAGTGGTAGCTCAATAGGTTCAATGTTGGGCAATAACCTTTCCCATTCAACAATAGGAATGTATTGAAATAGATGGTTTTGCGCTTTTAGATACTTTAATTCCATACAAATACCTTGATATTGGTTGTCGGCTGAAGACTTATTAAGTCTATTTGTCGGAATGAGTTAGGTATGTGCGATACCGCACATAAGACAAGCTTACACGATAAAAAACCCACCAAAGATTAGTGGGTTGGCATCCTGATGTAAAGCAGTCCTAGCCTAAGCTAGGCAGCTAAAACAGTTATTCGCCGCAATACATTATTTCATTGCTGAAGCTGTATTGGCAGCATTAGCAGTATTTTTACAAGCAATTTCGCTATATTCATTTGCTTGTACGGTATGACCTTGAGCTACGGCTGCATGATAGCCAGCTTGTTTTGTATCTCCAGATGCGCAATGTTTAGCAGCTTCTTTGTGTGCCATTGACGCAGCGTCACAATGTTCGGCAGCTTTTACATGAGTGTTTTGGAGTTACTGGGTTTGAAGTATTTGATTTTGGGTCGAGTGTCATATAAATCTCCTGATGAATTTAAATAGAGAATTCTCTATACAGATGAGCTAAAAAACTCATCACTCAATATAAAGTGCATACTCAAATGATTGAGTCTGATAACGCACATATAAAAAATATTTTCTTATGTCTGATATCGAACAATCAATTACTTAAATGAAGAATAGGGTAAATGTGTACCTAAGGAATTGTCGACGCCTCAATTGTTCGACCATCTTCATGAAAGTCAAAAATGAATCTATCAAAAAAAATCGTAGCACTACTCATGTCCGGCCTACTGATTTCATTGGGCGCTTGTGCTGCATCTGATACCAAGGAAAGTACTGGGCAGTATGTAGACAACAGCGTTCTCACTGCTAAGGTAAAAGCCGCCATCTTTAATGACCCAACTTTAAATTCTTCAGAGATTACTGTGCAAACGTTCAAGGGTGAAGTGCAGCTTAGCGGCTTTGTGAGCAGTATTGACCAAACCAATAGAGCGGTAGATGTTGCCAAGGGCATCCCAGGCGTTACTTCAGTGAAAAATGATATGCGCGTAAAGGGAAGTAACAACCCCTTCTATAAATAAGAAATTTTTTGAGCCAATTCTCGCATTGTTGTTGCTTCAGTGATTTAAGTCTGATGCACCAGTAGTTCCATAGTTTAACGACACAAAGGAGTTTTCAATGAATAAAGATCAAGTTAAAGGCCGCGTAGAAGAAGTTAAAGGCAAAGTAAAAGAAGTTGCTGGCAATATTGTTGGCAATAAATCTCTCGAGGGTGAAGGTCTTGTTCAAAAGACGGTAGGGAAGATCCAGGCTGGAGTAGGTGATGCCAAGGCTGAGCTGAAGAGCAAGCTTTAAAGCATTGGTTTTATTGAAATTAACCTCAGATCAGCATCAACTGATCTGAGGTTTTAAATAAAGGAATCGTATGGATTATCTTCAAAAACTAGGCGCTGCATTTTTAGCCAGCCTATCTTTGGTTGCGTGTGTATCGATGTCTAACGGGCAAAGTATTGTTAAAACTACTGATGGCTACTTAGTTGGCACCAATAATATGACTCTTTATACCTTTGATGGTGATGTGGCTAAGTCAGGTAAGTCAGTGTGTAATGGAGACTGCGCTATCAATTGGCCACCTCTATTGGTGGATGTTAATGCCACTTCTTATGGGGACTATTCAATCATTACTTGTGACGATGGTAAGAAGCAATTTGCCTACAAAGGTAAACCTTTGTACTCCTTCTTCATGGATAAGAAGCCGGGTGATCGTACAGGGGATAACTACTCCAACGGTGCATGGCATGTTATCAGAATGTAATTAACAAAAAAATATGAAAGACCCGCTACGGCGGGTTTTTTGTTATTCAGCTCTATATAAAAACAAGGTCAACCAATAGCGCCCTAAGCATTCTGTGAGTCAAGACAATATTTGGCGGATTCGAGGCAAAACCATCTAAAATCATTCTCTATTATTAGTTGCATAAAAAGATAGCTCAAAATCCTTGAATAGCATCCCAAAAAAACGTTTAGCAGTGGCGCCCATGATGGAGTGGACGGATCGTCATTGCCGTTCTTTTCATCGCACGCTTACTAAAGAAGCCGTTCTTTATACGGAGATGGTGACTTCTGGTGCCTTGATGCATGGGGACGTCCCGCGTCATCTAGATTATTCGCAAGATCAACATCCAGTCGTTTTGCAGTTGGGCGGATCTGAGCCTTCCGATTTAGCAAAGTCTGCCGAGCTAGCGCAGCAGTGGGGCTACAATGAAATTGATCTTAATTGCGGTTGTCCGTCAGAGCGCGTGCAGCGTGGCGCCTTCGGCGCTTGTTTAATGGCTGAGCCTAATTTAGTGGCTGAGTGTGTCCGCTCAATGAAAAGCGCAGTAGATATTCCAATCTCCGTAAAGCATCGTCTAGGCTTGGATTCGATGGATGCAGCGAACTCGGAGACTGACTACCAATTTGCGCTGAACTTTATTCTTGCTGTTGCTGATGCCGGTGCAAGTCAAGTAACAATTCATGCTCGTAATGCTGTGCTCAAAGGTTTATCTCCCAAAGAGAATCGTAGTAAACCACCATTGCGTTATGAAGTAGCTGCAAAACTTAGGCTGGATGCACAAAAGCAATTTCCAAATCTCAAAGTGTTACTCAACGGTGGCTTAGAAACGAATGAGCAAATTGCCGGTCACTGGAATGACTTTGATGGTTTCATGGTGGGAAGAGCTGCATATCATTTTCCGGCGCTGCTTTTAGGTTGGGATGACATGATCAACACGGATGGCGATGCTGCTGGTTATCTTTTCAGTGAAACCGAGTGGCACCGCATTCAAATTGCATTGGTGAAACAAGTACAAGCTTGGTTTGATGAGTGCCAAGCAAAAGGCAAACCTTTTTATATAGGCGTCTTTACAAGACACATCCTGGGTCTAGCTCATGGCAGGGCAGGATCGCGTTATTGGCGTCAGCGCCTATCTGATCACCATGCTTTAGCCAAAGTTCAAAGCAAAGCCGCCATTGTGGATTTCTTTATCGATGCGAGCCTTTGCCTAGGAGATTGGGCGGCTTTTGAGTTCGAAACTGCCTAAAGACAGGCTTTAAAGGGCAGTTTTTGACAGAATTTTGAGCAAAAAGCTATAATCTAATTCTTCAGTGGCGGACGTAGCTCAGTTGGTAGAGTCCCAGATTGTGATTCTGGTTGTCGCGGGTTCGAGCCCCGTCGTTCGCCCCATATTCTATATAGCTCTTAAGGTTTTTAGAAGCCTTAAAGGGGCCCCAAAAAAGTAACCACATGGTTACTTTTCTCATTTAAGTCCAGATAAGCCCCATTTCAAGCGCTCGGTATCATATTTGCCTGCGCGACAACCAGATAGCGATACTTATGTTTCGCATCTAATCAGGTTGATGCAAGTCGGAATATCAAAAGACTGGTTGGCGGCAATCGGCCTCAAGTTACCAAATTCAGTAATACCCTACTTATGCAGAGTATTTGCTTTTGCTTTTTGTGGATAAGATTATTTTATTGTGAATTATTCAACCCAGTTGCTTGCCCTCATATATTTATGTACAATGTACATATGACTTCATTGAGATTTGAATGGGAGCCCCGAAAAGCTTCGGTTAACCTGAAAAAGCACGGCGTTTCGTTTGAAGAAGCGAAATCTGTGTTTTCTGATGAGGGTGCCAAATTAATTTCCGATCCCGATCATTCGGAAGATGAAGACAGATTTATTTTGCTAGGCGTAAGCCACGCACTTCGGACAATTTTGGTTTGCCATTGCTATCGAAGTGAAGGTAATGTCATACGTATTATTTCGGCTCGTAAGGCGACGCCTAAAGAGTCAAAAGCTTATTAAAGGTGATGAACATGCGTAAAGAATATGATTTCTCAAAAGCTCGTAAAAATCCATATGCTTCTATGCTCAAGAAGCCTATTACGATTCGTTTAGACGAAGATTCTGTTAGCTACTTTAAGTCCGTGTCTGAAGAAGTAGGCATTCCTTATCAAAGCCTCATTAATCTCTATTTGCGTGATTGTGCGGCATCTCATAAGAAGTTAAACCTTAGCTGGAAGTAGTTTGGAGGTGGGGTTAAATATCCTGAGCCCTGGTCTATGGCAGTTTTGATCGCTGTTGAAATCTTAAAATAGACTTCTACCTCTTACTCAAGAGAATTTACCTTTTCATGGTTACTAGGGTTTGTAACCCTCTGATTTTATTGAGTTGAAAAATTGAAAAAGTAACCATGAATCACCTTGTAAGCCATATATCTCTTGATATAAGCCTTCAGATTGTGATTCTGGTTGTCGCGGGTTCGAGCCCCGTCGTTCGCCCCACAGCATTAAAAAAAGCTCTCATTGAGGAGCTTTTTTCTTTCCGCCACTCATATTTCTTTTACTCTTATCTCTTGCTTCTGGCTGATCTAGCCGATTCAGCCGTAAGGTTAGACATTTTTACAGCTTCGGCGGCGGCCATAGCTGCGCGCTTAGTGGCCTCAGCAGCTTCAGCTGAGGCCAATATAGAGGACTCCTCGGCTTGATGGGCAACAGCTGCAGCGGCTGCAGCGGCAGCAGCAGAGGCAGCAGCAGCGGCTTCAATGGCAGCTTCGGCAGAGGCAGCAGCGGCCGCCTCTGCGGCATCCACCACCGCTTCTGATGCGGCTAGCTTGGCTGCAGTTGCGCAATTCTTGGCTGAGAGGGAGGCTTTTTCAGCAGATATAGCAGCTCTCTTAGCGGCTTCAAGTGCGCTCGAGGTCAAAGCCTTGAGGGTATTTATCGCATCAGCGTAGCGAGCATTAACGGTGATATATCCCTGACGTAGGTTGCTCACCTCGGATTCCAGGCCGATCAGCTTTGCATAGATTTTTCAATATCTTCTTTCATATTCCCTTGTTAGTAGTTTATGTTTTCATACTCTGCCTATTTATTGGCAATTGCAAGCCTTTTAGGGCGATTTAGGGCCATAATAAAAACATGAAAACAAAGCCTATAAATCAGCATAACTTATCTTCTGATTTAGCCATTCGTGACGAGTTAGAAAAGCGAGGCTGGGCTTTATCCGCACTTTCAGAAGCGGCTGCTGCACTGGCACGTGCAAACTCTACTGAGTTATTGATTCAAGAGGTTTGTCAGGCGATTGCTGCACAAGGTCCATACATTCTTGCTTGGGTGGGACAAGCTGAGGGTGACGCCTTTAAGACCGTCAAAGTAGTTGGGGTTGCTGGGGCTGCCTCTGGCTACATTAAAGATATTGTGGTGAGCTGGTCCAGCGCTGAAGTAACCGGACGCGGACCTGCAGGTAGTTGCATTCGAAATAATAAAACGAGCGTAGTTATCGATGGTGAAATCGATCCTGGATTTGTTGCTTGGCGCGAGCATGCCAAGGGGTTTGGAATTCGCTCGGTAATCGGTTGTCCAATTCCTGATGGTATTACTGGGATACCCTTTGGTGTACTGATGGTGTATTCGAAAGTTCCGAATACATTTAGAGCTTCTGAAGTTCAGTTATTTGAAAGTCTTGCTAAAGAGATTGGATTTGGACTGCGCTCTATTGAACGTCAACATAAGTTAGATGACCAAATTCATGAAAAAGAAGTAACGCAAGAGCGCCTTGCAACTGCATTACGCGCAACTATTGAGGCTATGTCCAAGACTATGGAGTGGCGCGACCCCTATACTGCCGGTCATCAAAAGAGGGTAGCTAGTATTGCGATGGCTATTGGCCGTCAATTAGGTTGGGACAATGAGCGTATTCAGGCTATCTATATGGCAGCAATGGTGCATGACATTGGCAAGATGGCAGTGCCATCAGAAATTTTGACCAAGCCCTCACGATTGACTGACCTGGAAATGCAAATGGTGCAAGGGCACGTAGAGGCTGGCTATCAAATTCTGAAGGATATTCCATTTCCCTGGCCAATCGCGGATATGGTGCGCCAACATCATGAGCGTTTAGATGGCAGTGGTTATCCGCTGGGTTTGAAGGATGAGCGGATCAGCCAGGAGGGAAGGGTATTGGCCGTAGCCGATACGATCGAGGCAATGGCAACTCATAGACCTTATCGGCCTGCTAAGGGATTAAATTCAGCAATGGATGAAATTCAAGCTGAGGCAGGTACCAAGCTAGATGCGAAAGTTGTTGAGGCTGCATTTAAGTTGCTTGAAGATGGAAATGAACTGCAAAATATATTAGATACGCATTAAAGATGACGATTAAATGGATTGCACTCGGCGCGTATTATTTGGCATTACTTGCGCAAGTTTTTGCAACGATTTTTGCGCTCAAGATATTTTTTAAATCAAAAGCGTATCGCCTGGCTAGCGGCTCCTTAGCTCTCGGTTTTGGCTTAATGGTAGGGAGGCGGATTACTTCTCTTCTGCATTTTTATCTAGATGGTTACTACAACCTCTTGGATGCAGCCTTGGCCTTTTCTATTTCAGTACTGCTTTTTCTGGGGCTGATGCAAATCAAAAAAATTATTTTAGAGTTAGAGGAAAAGAATTTCCTGCTTGACCATATATCAAAGACAGATTCATTAACTCAAGCTTTAAGTCGATTGGAAACTTTCCATCAAGCAGAATTGGAGATTGAAAGATCTTTGCGCAATGGGGAGCCGGTAGCCTTCCTTATGCTCGATATTGACCACTTTAAAAATATCAATGATGAGTATGGCCATCCGCTAGGCGATATCGTTCTGACAAATCTTGTGAAGCACTGCCAAAAAGAGCTCCGTGTTATTGATATTTTCGGGCGCGTCGGTGGCGAGGAATTTTTCGTTGTTTTGCCAGGGGATGATATCGGGAGTGCTTTTGAGGTCGCTGAGCGCTTGCGTAAAAGGGTGTTCTCTACCCCTTCAGCTCTTGTGGGTGGTAAAGAAATCTTTATATCAATCAGTATCGGCGCCGCTAGTTTCAGCCCCAAAATGGATGGAGAGACCAAGTCCAGTCTGGTTTTAAGGACTTTTTATGCCAAAGCCGACCAAGCCATGTATGCAGCTAAGTCTAAAGGCCGTAACCGAACGGAGATTTGGACTCAATAGGCTAATAAAATAGCTTATATTCCTAATAAAATTGATAGCAATGCCAAAAAAGAGAAATATTATTCATGCAACTATCAATGCGATTGATGGCGTCAAAGAACTCGTCCTTCAAAAGGCGGCCCGTAGAGAGTTAATTCTTGTGGTGATTGCCATCGGATTTTTTTGTTATCGCCCAAATGTGTATACCGTATTAATGGCTGTTCTATCCCTGGTTTTGCTAGCGGTTGAAGCGCTTAATACGGCCATTGAAAAGATCTGCGATCTCATTACCTTGGAAGAGCATCCTGAGATTAAAAAGATCAAAGATCTTGGTGCGGCAGCAGTGATGATTATCGTGTTGGCTATTGGTCTCATCTTTATTCGCTACTTATCTCCATTCTTCTGATGAGGAACTTTTTAAGCGCCTTTCATATACATATCATCCCTAGGAGTGATATGGAGTCACCGGATGAATCATCTCATCAAGCCATTCGAGACAAGGCACTTCTTTTAATTGCAAGAATTTGTAGAGATTTTCGCGGCACAACCTTTGAAGAGTCTCGCGAAAAAATCATTTATTCATTTGAGCAAATCAGTTTCGCAGCACAAGCGGCTATGGCTATTCAAATAGAGGCTGATGCAACGAATGCAAAAAATCATTCAGACCCTATATGTTTGGCCTCGATTGGGATTGTTTCTCTGATTAATCCATTTACTGGACTCAAGGAAGAAGAGCGCTCTATCCAATTGGCATCCTTCATGGCTGAGGCTGCTGGCCCTGGAGAGCTTTATCTATCTGAGGGCGCGCATGATTCCTTAAAAAACCCAGATGCACTTCTGTGTCGCTTTACACGACAGCTACTGAGAACGGGTGAGGATAGAGCCCTCAATGCCTATGAAGTTTTTTGGAATCCAACCGAGGTTGATCCAGGAAGGCTCCATCAAGATCCCAGTGCTATCGATTTGGAGCTTCAACCGATTCGCTCCTTTGGTCTGAAATTGGTTGCTGGGATTTTGCTATTGTTCTTTTGTGTGCTACTGCTTACTGTGGGCTATGAAGCCCTATGGGAGTGGTTTATTTATATGGTTAATCGCTAATGTTTTTGCGCGATCGTCACTCCAGAATCACTGCAAGCTTATTGATGTTTGCCGTTGGTATTGGCGTCATGATTTACTTCGCTGAGGAATTACTCAATCTTGGCGGCCAGCTCTATTTAGGTTGGGGCTCTTTTTTCATCATCTTCCTAATGTCGAAGGTGAAGTATTTCCGTAATCAACCTTGGCGTTCTGTATTCATTGTTCTAGCGCTCTTTGTTAGTTGCCGTTATATGGCATGGCGTATTTTTGACACTTTAATTTATAACGGTTTCTTTGACTTTATCGGCACCGCTCTGTTATTCCTGGCAGAGCTGTATGGCTTTACCTTATTCCTGCTAGACATGTTTGTGAACTTCTCGCCAATGTCTAGTGAAATCGTTCCCTTATCTCAAGACGAGTCTTCTTATCCCTCTGTAGATATCTTTATTCCTACTTACGATGAGTCTGAAACTATTGTTCGCATGACGGTGACGGCTGCGACTCAGATTCAATACCCTAAAGAAAAGCTCAATATTTACATCCTGGACGACGGCGGGACCCATGCCAAGCGTCGCAGCAAGGAAACGGGTCATCAAGCCTGGAGGCGCCATTACAGCTTGAGAAGACTCGCCAAAGATCTGGGTGTGCATTACATCACCCGCGATACCAATCAAAAAGCTAAAGCTGGAAATATCAATCACGCTTTGCAGCATAGCAAAGGTGAGCTGATTCTCATTTTGGATTGTGATCAAATACCAACCAAAGATATTTTGCACAATACAGTAGGGCAGTTTTTAAGCGATCCCAAAATGTTTTTGGTGCAAACACCGCATTTCTTTATCAATGAAACTCCAGTCAATAACGTGATTACTGGCGTTTCTAATCGCCCGGATGAGAGCGAGATGTTTTATCGCAAGATTCAGCCTGCCATGAATTTTTGGAACTCTGCCTTTTTCTGTGGCTCCGCAGCGGTACTGCGCCGTCAGTACCTCATGGAAATAGGTGGTATTGCCATTAAGACAATTACGGAAGATTGTGAGACATCACTTATTCTCCATGCGCATGGATATAACAGCAGCTATATCAATAAACCCATGGTCTGCGGTCTTTCTCCAGAGACTCCATCTGACTATCTGACCCAGCATTCACGTTGGGCCAAGGGGATGCTTCAGATCTTGATGCATTACAACCCCTTGTTTATGCGTGGGCTCAGTCTGCCACAGCGTTTGGCATATTTTTCTTCGTCATACTCGTGGCTTTTTGGATTTGCACGATACATCTTTTTCTTGGCGCCATCAGCCTTCTTAATTTTAGGCCTTAATGTGTATTCAGCCAATTGGCACGAGATGGTGGATTTCACGGTGCCTTATGCGTTGAGTATTTTAGTGGTGATCTCATACTTCTTTGCTGGTTCGCGTCAACTCTTCTTCTCGGAAATTTATGAAACTGTGAAAGGTTTTAGGATGATTAGAGAGCTCATGCCGGTTCTTCTAAATCCTTGGAAGCAAAAGTTTCTAGTAACGCCAAAAGGCCTTACCTTAGAAAGAGAGCAGCTTAGCTGGGATGCCTTCCCATTATTTATCCTGGTAACTATCAACGCCGTTTCTATTCTTATTGCTGCTCTTCGCTGGCATTACGAGCCTATTTGGCATGACAACATCGTCATTACCGCAATATGGTGTTGTATCAATATTTGGTTGGGCTTAATGTCTCTAGGCGCCTTTTGGGAAAAGCGTCAAGTCAGAGCTTATTACCGAATTGGTGGTGGTGGGGCAGTGAGGGTTCTTCGTGGTAATGGCCTACCTGTTATCGAAGCAAATTTAGAGGATGTTTCAGTAAGTGGCATCGGGTTTGTTCTTCCATTTAACACGGACCTAAAAGTTGGCGAATCCATTCAATTAGCCGTGAATGATAGTTATGGAAACCACTATAAATTTATGGCAAAAGTAGTTCGTATGCTAAAAGAGACTGACCATTATTTTTGCGGTACACAGTTTGTCGCTGAACAAATTGGTAGCCCTGAAGCCATTGCCTTCGTTTATGGAGATAGTGGTCGTTGGCAGCACATTTGGGATGCTAGTGCGGAACTCAAGCATTCAAAGCTTCAGTTGTATTTGTTAACGAAGTTAGGGCTGAAGGCGGTACGCGAAAACTCTGCGGGCTATTTTGCTTACATCACAAAAAGTCTAGGCGCTTTTATCGTGATGCTATTTAATCCCTATGTTTGGTTTTATGCGATCACTGGCTTAGTCAATTGGATTATTTATCTACTTTATTTATTCGTGGTCTATACCATTGGCTTAGTCGATCATGAGCAGGCAAGAACCTTTCCACGCTTACAGGCTGGAGAGAGAATGACTCTTTATTTCCCCAAGCTTGATGCTACCTTGGAAGGCTGGCTCTTTGATATCTCACTAACTGGCGTTGGTATTAAAGTCAATCTACCTTTCTTAATTGACGATAACGAGTTAATAGAAGTTTTTGTATCTGGAGTCTTGAAATCACAGCAACGCATGGATTGCATTATTCGCCGAGTAATTAAAACCGGTGATGAAGTAATATTAGGTGCAGAATTTATCGTAGATAACAGCAACTTCTTCAAGATTGTGAGCTTCGTTTATGGCCAAGGTTCAAAGATGGTATTTTCATTGGCGATTCAGAATTTAAGGCGAATTCTGTCCTACCTCTTTTTCATCGGTGAGTTGTCGGATGAACGCAAGAGTCTCGCTTCCTCTAAGCCCTTGGGTAAATGATCCCTTGAGAATAAGAGCTCTTCATCTCTGCTTTAGTTTTGTGCTGATCTCTTCAATTGGGGTGGTGGAATTTGTCTACGCTTCTGATGCAACCCTCAGTAGACAAGAGATTGCAGAGGCCAGAAGGGCGCTAACCCAGGCCACCATTCTTCAAAAAAGTGGCAAGTCGGCAGAGGCAAATGCATTTCTCAAGGAGAAGTTTCCTAATGGCCCGCCTGCAGGCGATTTGGCAGTTGGCTATTTCAAAATTATCGCTAGCTTGCCGGGCGGCTGGAATGAGGCGCGCGCGGGATTGGAGGGGTTGGTTAAGTCTGACCCCAAAAACTTGCAATACACCTTGGCATTAGATACCTTATTAGGTTCAAATCTGGAAACCCGTGATATGGCTTTCCAGAATTTGGCTGAAACCTATAAAGTTCGCAAAGTGGATAAGCAGCGCGTTCTTCAAGTTTGGCGGGAAGTACTTAATGCGCAAGAGCCTGGTCCAGAATTGCTCCCGTACTATCAGAAGTATCTAGAAGTAGATCCGCACAATCAAGAAATCACCGGCAGATGGATTCTGGAGAAGGATGTCCTTGCTGAACGTAAACGTATTGCGAGCGACCCCTTGCTTAAACGGCGGCAGGTTGGTTTGGATTTGTTGGATAAGGGTGACATCGTAGGGGCGGAGGCGCCACTGCTAGATACGCTTAAAGAACGCCCAAAAGATTATTTAGCATTAGGTGGTATGGGCGTTATTCGGATGAGACAAGGTAACTATGATGAGGCGGTTGCTTACTATCAAAAAGCTTTGGCGCTGAATCCAGAAAATAGCGGCAAGTGGAAGAGTCTGATATCTACCAGTCAATACTGGTTACAAATTCACCAGGCTGAGGATGCAAGGGATAAAAAGAATTACCCCTTGGCAATGGAGAAAATTCGAGCAGCTATTAATCTTGAGCCACAAGGTGCAGAAGCTATTGCTGTATTGGGAACTATTGAGGCTGAGCGAGGTAATACCAAGGAGGCTGAAAAACAGTTTCGAGAAGCCTTAAATATTGAGGCGGATAACGGTATTGCACTTCGTGGTTTAGTCCAATTGCTTATTAAAGCAGGTAAAGGTGATGAGGCATTAGCCTTAATTAATTCACAGGCATCTGCTAATAGCTCTGCTGGTAAAGGCTATGATTATTTGCGAGTCAAGATTTTAAGTTCGCAGGCAGATGACTTGGTAAACAAAGGGCGTGCTATTGATGCCATTCCTTATCTACAGAGTGCGCTCAAGCTAGAACCAACCAACCCTTGGTTACGATTTCAGCTAGCTGGGATCTATGAGACCTCAGGCTCTATCAACAAAGGCTTGGCAGTAATGAAGGAGGGCTTGCGTCTGGCTCCCAATGATCCGGAAATGATTAACGCCAACGTACTGTTCTTATTAAGCGCTGATAAAACTGATGAAGCCCTGAGCCTGATGCGCAGTGCATTGGCTAAACCCTCTTCCGATGTAACATCATTGCGCTTAACTTATGCCAATGTGCTCAATCGCCTGCAGCGTGATGATGAATTAAGTCCCGTGTTGCAACAGCTGTCAAAAACCCAATTATCAATCAGCGATAAGAAAAAATATACTCAGATAAGACTGGATTTTGAGATTCGCCAAGCCCTTCAAGCAGGCGATACTCAAAAAGCCATTACGCTTTTGCAACAAGCAATTGCACTCGATCAAGATGATGTTTGGTTGCGATTAGATTTAGCGCGTTTATACGCAAAGGTACATCGCCCAAAAGAGGGCATTGCACTATTCGACGCTTTCCTCAAAACCCATCCCAATAGTGTTGAAGGCTTGTACGCCTATGCCTTGTACTTATCTGCTCTTGATCAAAATCAACCAGCCCTAAAGGTGTTAGAGCGCATTCCTACACCTGAGCGAACCCCAAAAATCACTCGTTTCCAAAGAAGTGTTTGGGTAGATCTTCAATTAACTCAGGTAAGCAGAGCAAATGCCCAAGGAAATCAAGCCAAGGCAATTGCTCAGCTAAGTGCTCTCGAAAATGAGGTATCCAATGATCCCGACCTTTCTTCCTTGGTTGCGCTGATGTGGGGAAAGATTGGTAAGGTAGAACAAGCTAATGCTCTCTTTGAGAAGATTGAGCAAAGCACTCCAGACCTCTCTGTTGAATGGCATTTACGTTATGCCAATTACCTTCTCAATAATGATCAGCCCGAGGCATATCAGAAGGAGATGTTCCTGATATCTAGTCAAAAATTAAGCCCAGGTCAAAAGCAAGATTACGCAGATCTTCAGGAGACGGCTGAGCTCAGAGCGATCGGTCAGTTTATTAAGAGTGGCGATATTCAAGTGGCTAAACAAAAGCTACAACCGCTCATTTCTGTAACACCGAATAATTACAAGATGATGTATTTGGACAGCCAGATTCAAAGGAGAGAAGGTTACCTAGATAAAGCAATCGATATTGAGCAACGTGCGCTTGCTCAATCTCCGGTGCCAATCTCTAGTTACCATAGCCTTTCTACACTCAAACCGGCTGCAAGTTCATCAGGCGTTTCTGTGTTTCAGATTGACCCACCCATTTTGGAGCCCTCAGCTGTCTCATCCGGAAGTGCATACCAATACAGGCAAATGGCCGACATGATAGAGATGCGTTCCAATTGGCTTGATTCAGCTATAGATTATTTATCTCTCAATGGCACTCCAGGGCAGTCTTATTACCGGGCGACAGAAATTCCACTGGAGTGGAAGATGCCGATACGCTCCGATGAGCGCATTACTTTCCGAGCCGATCAGGTCAATATCAATGCTGGCACTATTGACGCAGGTAATGTATATCAAGTTAGTACCTTTGGCACCATGGCCACTGTTTGCGGCGGAGGAGCCGGTACTGGGAAATGCCCAACTGGCTACTCAAATCAATCTGCCTCAGGTACCGCTATCAATATCGGATACGAGAAGCAAAACTTCAAGGCTGATATTGGCACAACACCCATTGGCTTTCTTACCCAGAACTGGATAGGCGGAGTCAAGCAGAGGTTAGATGTAGGTCCTGTTGGAGTCTCGTTAGAGTTGGCACGTCGCTCCATGACCAGCACCTTACTTTCTTATGCGGGAACTCGTGATCCTGTCACTGGATCCGTTTGGGGAGGCATGATCGCAACTGGTGGAACGATTGGCTTAAGCTTAGACCAAGGCGGAACTCTTGGGGGCTGGACCTACTATCGAGCGCGTAGCCTCACTGGTACGAATGTTCAGAGTAATAGTGATAATCAATTCATGGCTGGCCTGAACTGGCGCATTATTAATGAAACAGATCGCCAACTCTCGAGCGGTCTTACCGGAATGCTCTGGGGCTTTAAACGAAATGCTGGTGAGTTTACTTATGGGCAGGGTGGTTACTACAGCCCACAAAGCTATCGCTCTGTAACCCTTCCTTTAAATTATTCTCAGCGTTTTGCTCGCTTCTCCTATGTTATCAGTGGTTCGGTATCGACCAATTGGTCTCGCACTGATGCAGCGCCTTACTTTCCGACCAATACTCAATATCAGGCGGAGTCAAACAACGCTACGTATTCCGCAAGCTCAGGCCCTGGTAGTGCATATTCTGCTTTGGCTGCTTGGGAGTACCAGGTCACGCCATCCGTTTTCGTTGGTAACCGCTTGAAGTTGGAGCGTTCGCCTTACTATGCTCCAAATAGTTTTGTCTTGTATGTCCGGATCATGCTTGATGGCAATTCACCAAATCCAGTGCCACTGCAAACCCAACCAGTAATACCGACATCTCGCTTTTAATACACTGTAGACAATGAACAAACGAATCTCATCGCCAATATTGCTTCTCGTGATGGGTTTGCTCGCTTGCTCAATTCTGAGAGCTCAGCCATCGAATGTTGCCCCTGAGTTTGATCCCTATCTTCCAGGCGAATTAAATGAAAGAGCGCTCTATGAATTAAAGGATGGTGATATCTCCACTGCAGTAATTCTGCTGGAGCGGGCTTATCGCTTAAATCCCCACAGCCCTGATATCAAGGCTAATCTAGAAATAGTAAGGAAGATTGATCAGGAGAAATCTGCCATTCAAGTCAATGGGGAGGTGGTCTACCTAGATGCACTTGGCAATACGCTCATTCCTGAAAAAACTCTAGATGTTCCAGCGCTGTGGCCGGAAACCCAGCCTAACCGTAGCCTTAATCCTAATCCTAAGCCAAAGCCCTAATTAAGGTGCTAATTATTCGTTTCGAATACATTCCAGTTGATATCGTTGGAACGGAAGTAGTAAGAAGCACCAAACTTCATGATGACTGAGTCTTCGTTCTCAGCAACAAATCGGGTACTAGGGATATTTTTTAAATAGGTTTCAGGTGAGGCAGCTGCAGCACCAAAGGGAACTTTACCCACAAACTTCGAAATCAAATCCGATGCAGCAAGATAGCTTGTTGGCTGCTCAATGACATTGGTTTTCATAGGTGTATCTGCTTTGCCAGTGAACATGATGCCAACGGGAATATTGGTCACATTTGGACTTGGGATTTCTCGCATACCCGTAATTTCATTCTTGTTTCTGCGGATCGCTGCACCATGCTCAGGAATGAAAACAATCACCACTTGTCGACCAGAGCTATTTACCTTGGTGTAAAAACGATCAACATCACTTAATAACTTACGCGCTCTGCGGGAGTAGGTTTCTACGCTGTTTTCTAGCTTGCCACCATCCAGCGCACGATTACCATCATGCAATGAGATCGTATTGTAGAAAAGGGCGACCCGTTCATTGGGGGACTTCATGCGCGCATCCCACCAATTCGATAGCACGGAGTAGTCATCATAAATTTGCGAACCGTCAAAACCTCTTAGGTAAGGGGTGGATTGCGTGTTATCGAATAGTGGGGCAGACATACCGCCCTCATTTCTGATTTCCTTAAGGAGATCTCCATATTTGCCATCATGATTTAAAGCAAGCTGTACCTGAAAGCCAGTTTTATTCAGGTTACTAAAAAGCAAGGAATCTTCGACAGGAGGTTTGTATAAATCCCGCTGGTCCTGCTGACCACGACTACCGCGTAATAAACGAATAATTGAAGGGCCACTGTAGGAAGATGCTGAATTAAAGTTGGTAAATAAATAATGGAAGCGTTGGAAAAGTGGATTGTTATCTTCTTTAATGTATCTCAGATCATCCCAAGCCAGCGAGCAGACATTAATCACCAGTACATCAAATGGAGCGCCGCTGGCCTTTTGAGAGCGATTGAATGCAGTCCGAGAGGCCTCTTCAATAAAGAAGCCATCAAGCGACTCTGTGAGTGCTGTATCGCTTGGTAGACCAATCACTTGGCCGTCTGCATCATAGGCCAATGGTGCCATCTTGGCTCCCAACGGAAGCAAAGTGCTCAAGATGGCTAATGAGGCTATTGTTGTCATTCTCAACTTCTTGGAAAGCAGGAAGTAAAAAAGATATAGACCCAGCAAGATGGCTATGACTCGCCAATCTAAAATTCGGATTAAGAGCTCTAAGTAATACTGGTAGCTAAAGTCTAGCAACTGACTAATTTTGGGAATGATATTGCGAAGCGGTGGCAGCGGGCTATCGAAGTAAAGTAGAGCGATGCCAGTAGGCAATGCTACCCATTTACGAATTCGTAGCAAGGTTGGATTAGCATGGGAAAAAATTAGAAATAGCGCAAAGGCAGCATTAACAAAAAAATGGAAATGTATATAGCCTGTATAGAACAGGATAATCTTAATGAGGAAATAGAAATTCCAAATTCCCATATTACTTTTTCAGATCCTCTAGAGCCATTTTAGTAAATAAAGACAGCATTGATGAGTAATAACCTTGCGATGGATTAAAGCTTGGTAGTTGAGTCTTCTCTACATCAGGGTAAGCAAGCGCCATAGCTGCAATGCTTTGGAACCCTTCAGATGCATTGTACGTTGCCATTTCACCAGTCATAACATTAATCCAGGCGGGCGGCATTTTGCCGGCATAAGAGCCCCAGTAGTGTTGAAAAGGTTTTATGAAGGGTAGAGAGGCCTGCTTTCCCCAAATTAAATACAGGGGGATTCTGACTGCGTCATACCCAAATCGATCGTCATCCGTAGGACCGATCCTCTCACCCTCTAATACCAGCCAATCTGGAGGCAATTGCCATTTCCCAAATCTCGCTTCTTGAATCAGCTTTAGGCCGGTTAATCGCAGATCTTCCCATTCCGGAGCAGGGTCTAATCTAGATAATTCCGCAATCGCCGGAAATACCCAATAGGAGAGGTTGAGTTTTAAGCCATCTGGTTTTTCAAAACCCGCTGCACCAGGTAGCAAAACTGTTCCTTTATTAGTTTTGCGCAAGAGCTTTGCTCTAATGGACTGGCTTATTTGGATGGCGTTAAATAAATAGCTCGGTTCATTCCATTTGGTATAGGCACACGATAAGGCCCATGCAATAAATAAATCGCCATCACTGGCGTTATTCATATCATTGATGCCTACCTGCGGAGACCAGCTCCAGGCAAACAGTTTATCGTCGCGCACTTGTAGATTTTGCTGTGTCCAGCTCCACACTTGGGAGAATGTTTCAGGGTCGTTATTTTGTACTGCAAGAAGCAAGGCCATGCCTTGACCTTCGGTATGGCTTATAGCGTTTTGGCCTTTATCAATAACCCGACCATTCTCCATAAATTCGGATTTAAATTGGGTCCAATCATCCGTCCCAAACGCAGTCGACGAACAGAAGAGCGCAAAAAGAAAACTCAAGAGCCAAAATCGTAGAAGGGTACGCCTAGTCATGGGATTATTAAATCTAGGAAAAAATATGCTGGCGATTGATTATGATTTGTATTACTAAGGAATAGGGTACATTATGGAGTAATGGCTTGTCATTGGCCTAATTTATTTGGTATTTCATGCAGTTAGCTAATCAAACCTTTTACTTTGCTGTATTTATCATCCTTGTAGGGCTGATGGCCCGATTCTTGGCGAATAAGGATGACGATCGCTCTCAGTTTAGGGTAATTTACTGGCCCGCAGGCTTGAGCTTTCTGGCCGCCTCTATGTTGGGCTTTGCCACTGCTCCATGGGGTGGCATGCTTGTCTTGGCCTTGGCGAATATCTTTTTGATCGCCGCCCTCGCCAATATTTCCCTATTGTTTAGTTGCTGGAATGAATCTCTACAGAGATCGAGTAAGGTTGCTGCTGGCACCTTGTTTGGCGGTGCCTCCGCAATCTATATCTACTTACAGTTTTTTGGGGAAACAAAAGACCGTATTCAGTTAATGGACATTGTCCTGATTATCTTTTGTATTTGGCAGATTGTAGCCTTGAGTCAGTTGCTCAAAAAAGATAACGCCTATCAAATTAAAGTATTGCTTGGTGTCGAGTTTATTCAGCTTGGGGCTCGCATCATTCGCTCACTTTTAGCACTTAATGAAGTGGACTATCCTGGCACGCTTTACCACGAGAGTGGCTGGGCATTTGTAATGCGTATAACCTCAATCCTTGCGATTGCTACGATCTGCATCCTGATTACCAATTACTACATAGAAAAGCTGTGGCATGAATATCGACGTAGCTCACGTGCGATTGAGGATGGGATGCTTAATAGTCTAAATGTACTTTCAATGGTGCGAGATAACGAAACAGGTAACCATATTCTCCGAACAAAGAATTATGTACGCGCTTTAGCAGAAAGACTTAGCTCTAGCGGTGCTTATGCAAACGAATTGTCTAAAAGGGATATTGAAAATATTGTGAAGGCCGCCCCCTTGCATGACATAGGTAAGGTTGGTATCCCGGATACCATTTTGAAAAAATCAGGATCGTTGACAGACGAGGAGTGGCAAGTGATGAAGACACATGCCACTCTTGGGCAAGATGTTTTAACTGCCGCCAAGCTGAAGGACGCCTTAGATACCGATGTATTAGATGCTGCAATCCAGATTGCGGGCTGTCATCATGAATGTTGGGATGGCTCTGGCTATCCGCGGGGGCTAAAAGGCAAAGAAATTCCCTTGCCAGCTAGGCTGATGTCCTTGGCTGACACCTATGATGCTTTGGTCAATGAACGGGTTTATAAAAAGAAGTGGTCTCATGAAGAGGCTTGCTTGGAGATTGCTAGGTTAAAAGGTCTTCGTTTTGACCCTCGTATTGTCGAAGCTTTCATTTTCGAAAAAGACAATTTCTTGAGGATCTCTGAGCTATATAGAGACTCGATATGACGATTACTTTCGAGCCTAGCTCTAATGTTAGACGTAACTCTAGCCTTATTTTGGGCGCCTCTATTATTCTGGCGGTCATCTTTATCATCAACGCAGTAATCTCAGGATATTTGTTACGCCGTAATACAACCGACGATCGTGCGGATCAACTCGCCACCCTGACATTAATATTAGCCGAGCACACTTCGCAGATTATTTTCTCAGCTAATACTGTTTTAAATAGCATTGATGATGTGGTTTACGCAGCAAAAATTGAAGATGAGAAAAGCTATCGCAAGTTCACATCAAATAAAAATCAGTTTGAGCTGTTGGAGGAAAAGACAAAATCGAATTCTATTTTAGACGTCACTACTTTTGTGGCTAATGACGGTAAAGTCCTGAATTTCTCGCGCTCCTATCCTGCGCCTGAAATTAATCTGGCGGATCGTGATTATTTTGTCTACTTGAAAAATCACAATGATCTTGAGACCTTCTACAGCGCTCCCGTCCAGAACAAGGGGAATGGTAAGTGGGTTTTTTATTTGGCTAGGCGCGTCAATGGTGCGCACGATGAGTTTCTGGGTATCATTTTGGTGGGCGTCTCTGTTGAGGTCTTTTCCTCGTTGTACGAGAGGTTAGGCTCCAACTTGGGCGATGGCGCAGCGATAACTCTGTATCGCCAAGATAAGACCTTATTAACTCGATGGCCGCTAGTTGAAAATCTGATAGGTCGTGTCAATACCAATAACTTGATTGAGCAATCCTTAGGCGCTGCAGCAGACGGTAATGGCGTGATCTTTACATCCAAGACCGGCTTTACTCGGCAAAATACGTCTCCGGTTGAGCGCATGATTTCCTATAGAAAAGTTACTGGATATCCATTCATTGTCGGAGCCGTAGTCCCCGAGACTTTGTATTTGGCCAACTGGTATAAAAATGCGACTGGCGGATTAATTGCCACCATTTTGAGCATCATCATTTTATTCATTGGAACCTATTTTCTGCTGAGGACTTATCGTCGTAATGCTGAGAACCAATATCGTGCGCATCACGATGTCCTTACCAGATTACCCAATAGAACCTTATTCTCCGACCGCCTCTCTTATTCACTAGCCAATTGCAAGCGCAACCAAGCTAAATTGGCGCTTCTTTTTATTGATTTAGATAATCTTAAAACGATTAATGATGTATACGGCCATCTCGTAGGAGATGCAGTCCTAATGCAGGTTGCCGAAAGAATACGATCCTGTTTACGAGATACGGATACTGTAGCCCGTCTCGGTGGAGATGAGTTTATTGTGCTCTTGCTGGGTGTTGGTGATGAGAAGAATGCCTTAATGGTTGCCGAAAAAATACGATCCTCTCTCATGATGCCGATGACGGCTGATGGCATAACTGTAAGTACAAGCGCAAGTATTGGAGTGGCTTTATATCCCGATCATGGATCTAATGAGTCTGATTTGATGAATAATGCTGATATGGCGATGTATGAGGCTAAATCTAGCGGTCGCAATACAATTCAGGTATTCAGCGAGAAAGTACTCAAATCAGTTTTCAAAGATATTTCATAAGCCTTATATTTACAAGTTAATTGTTTGCTGAGTAAAGCCTGATGTATTGGAGGATCATTGTTTATGAAAAAATTTGAGACCCCCAAAATTCTTTTAATTCCATTGATTAGTATTGGGCTCTTGTTCATAGTGCTTAGATCAGCTCCAAGTCAAAGCGCACCAAGCTCAACTATTCCTACATTGCAAATCGGTAACTTGATCTGGGATCAAACAGAGATGAACATTGCTGATGTTAAGGCTTATGCAGCCTCAACCGGATTTGTTAGTGCTGCGGAAAAGAAGGGCGGCGGCTTGTCGTATGAATATGGCTTTGTTCAAAAGCCGGGATGGACCTGGAAGACCCCCTACGGTGTACCTGCAAAAGATTCTGAGCCAGCAGTGCATCTAAACCAAACAGAAGCAGAATCGATTTGTCGCTATTACGGCAAACGTTTGCCTACTGAATCTGAATGGACTAATGCAGCTTTCTTAGAACAAAGAGCGAGTCCTCCCGCTGGATATACGAAGGGTCAGCGTTACCCATATCCGGGAGGCAGCACTCCCGCGGTATCCCATTGCCTCAGTGGTTGTGGTGACTACAAGGGGCTCGCACCGGCTGGCGCCCTGAATCGTGGTACTGGGCACGTTATTGCTGGTTCAACAAAGCCTGGCGTCAACGGATTGTTTGATATGGGTGGAAATGTTTGGGAATGGACATCAACAGAACGTAATGGCGGATATATCACTCGAGGTGCCTCATGGTGGTATGGCCCTGAGAGACAGCAAGAAAGCGATGTGGAATCTAAACCAGGTGATATTGCCGTGGTTTACATTGGTTTTCGGTGTGTCGCCGATGCCGTGAAACAATAGGGGATGACTAGTTCTGCTGCAGATTCCTCCGAAATTGAAATTACCCCAGATTACCAAGCGGTAATTGAGGCCGTTGATCGCCATGATCCTTATATCTTCGTTAGCGGTAAGGCTGGTACAGGTAAAACAACCTTAATTGGATATTTGAGAGATGCCATCCCTGGGAACGTTGTAGTAGTGGCCCCCACAGGCGTTGCAGCTCTTCAAGTGAAGGGGGTGACGATTCATTCTTTCTTTAGATTGCCGCCTCGCTTAATCTTTCCGGAAGAAGATATCAAGCCATTGCGTGATAAGCGTCTTTATAAAGACATTCGTTTACTTATCATTGATGAGATCTCGATGGTGCGCGCCGATGTAGTCGATGCGATGGATTTATTTCTGCGTGAAAACGGCCCCCAAAAAGGTCAGCCTTTTGGCGGTATTCAGGTGATGTTCGTGGGGGATTTGTTTCAGTTGCCCCCTGTGGTTTCTAGTGCTGATATGCAGGTCTTATCAGAGAGAGGGTATGAGGGGCCTTATTTCTTTTGCGCCATGGCCTTGCATCGTAAGGATGTCACGATGGTTGAGCTCTCAAAGATCTTTCGTCAAAAGGATGAGCACTTCGCAGGCCTGCTCAACCGTATTCGAATTAATCAGGATATAGACGAAGCCATTGAAACTCTGAATGCCCAATGCTTCAAAAAAGATACTGAACTAGATGAGCAGACTATTACTCTAACGACTACCAATGCCAGGGCGGATCAAATTAATGGTGCTGGGCTACGCGCTATCACTAGCGATAGTAAGGTCTACGCAGGCAAGTCGACAGGAAAATTCAATATTGATGAGCGTAATCTACCGTCACCCAATAGCTTGGTACTCAAGGTTGGCGCTAAGGTTATGTTTACGGCAACCGATCCAGGATTTCCGAAGCGCTGGGTGAACGGCACGATCGGTGTGGTGCGAGAGTTATTACCCGATAAGGTGAAGGTAATGGTCCAAAATGGGCCTTACTCAAATACAGTTGAGGTTACGGGCCATCAGTGGGAGTCGTATCGTTACGATCATGACATGATGTCGGGAAAAATTTCCCCGAGCATCATTGGAACGTATGTGCAGATACCGCTCATGCTGGCTTGGGCCGTCACTATTCACAAAAGCCAGGGCAAGACGCTTGATAAGGTGAAGGTCGATCTCTCATCGGGTGCATTTGCCTCAGGGCAGGTCTATGTAGCTTTAAGTCGCTGCAAAACGATTGAAGGCATTTCTCTACAAAGACCCATTGAGCCCAGAGATGTGAGCTGCGATCAGGAGATCAAGCGTTTCTATATGAACTGTTTGCCTTCTAAATAGGGTTATTCCCCCTCATTTGACGCTCTTCTGTTTATGTAATTACATTGTTATTACTATGAACAAAGACCATAAATCCAATGTTGTAACCAGCGCACCACTGCAGGTGGCCATTAGAACTATTGGCAACTCTAAAGGCGTGGTCATCCCAAAGATTATTCTTGAGCAATCTGGAATACGGGAGATTGTGGAGATGTCGGTAGACGGAGAAAAAATCGTTCTAAGTAAGCCTAAAAATGCCATTAGAGAACATTGGGCTCAAGACGCGCAAAGTCTTGCGAAGCTTGGTGAGGATAAATTGCTACTTGGAGATTTTGCTAACGATGAAGATGGAGATTGGGTTTGGTAAGGAGCATCGTTTCTTGTGGGGAAATTTGGCTCATCAATCTCGACCCAACAATTGGAAGTGAAATTAAAAAAACACGCCCTTGTATTGTGGTCTCGCCTCAAGAGTTAAACGACTGTTTGCGCACTGTCATCGTTGCTCCCATGACTAGTAAGGGTAAGTCAGCAGGCTTTCGGGTACCTATTACGTTCGATGGAAAGAAGGGTTTAATTCTTATAGATCAAATTAGAGCTTTTGATAAAGCACGCTTAGTCAAGAAAGTTGGAAAGGTTAATTCCAAAACCTTAGCCGCCAGTCTTAGTGTGCTGCAAGAGACTTTTGCAATATAGTTTCTTATTAGAACCCAGCCGCCAATCCATCTCTACGGTGATCGCTGCCAGCGATAAAAGCTGAATCAGTATCTTCATTAAGTTTTGCGATTGCTTGTGCGCTGCCAAAATCTAGGCTATTCGCAGGCTGAACAGCAACTTCATGACCAAGCATCTTTAATCCCTCAATGACGCTGGCTGGCATGGACGCTTCCACTGTGAGCTTGCCTACATCATCGATACGCCAGCGTGGCGCATCGGAGCATGCCTGTGGGTTGAGATATTCATCCACAAAGCGCATTACGAACTGAATATGACCTTGCGGTTGCATATTGCCGCCCATGACACCAAAAGCCATAGTGGGTTTGCCATACTTGGTAAGGAAAGCTGGAAGAATGGTGTGGAAAGGTCGTTTTCCTGGAGCAACTTGATTAGGGTGTCCATCTTCAAGCCTAAAACTCATGCCGCGATTGTGAAAAGCAATGCCTCCTGGCGCTACAACACCGGAGCCAAAGCCTTTAAAGTTCGATTGAATGTACGAGATCATCATGCCGGACTCATCGGCAGCGCAAAGATATACAGTGCCCCCTGAGTGTGGATCGCCAGGACCATAGCTTCCAGCCTTGTTGTGATCAATCATAGCTGCGCGACTTGCTAAGTAATCTCTATTCAATAAAGAGGTAACTGGCATTTCCATTGAGTGTGCATCGGAAACATAGGCATAGACATCAGCGAAAGCCATCCGCATGGCTTCAATTTGTAAATGAATGCGTTGTGCAGAATTAGCTGGGTACTGTTTTACATTAGCAGCTTCCAAGATGCCTAAAGCAATTTGCGCAGCGATGCCTGAACCGTTAGGGGGTATCTCAAGGAGGGTGTGATCGCCATAGTCAAAAGCAAGAGGCTCTACCCACTCGGGCTTGTTATCGGCAAAATCTTGCATGGTGAAGCAACCACCAGTAGCCCCCGCAAAATCGACCATGCTCTGTGCAAGCGGACCCTTATAAAAAGATTCACCTTCTGTAGCAGCGATTTCTTTTAAAGTTTTAGCTTGCGCAGGGTATTTCCAGATTTGTCCTGCTTGAGGTGCTTTGCCATCAATTAAAAAAGATTCGGCAAACCCCGGTTGATTTTTCAGAACTGGAATAGCTTCACGCCATTGACGAGCGATAACCGGAGAAAGGGGAAAACCATTTTCCGCATAATCGATCGCACGTTTAAACAATTGCGCGAAGGGCAGCTTGCCAAATTTTCTGGAGAGTTCGATCCAACCAGCAACCATGCCTGGGACAGTGACTGTATTCCAGCCAATTAAATCCATGGCCTCTTTGCCGGCAAAATACTCCGGCTTCCAAGCTGCAGGGGCTCGGCCAGAAGCATTTAGGGCATGTATTTTCTTACCATCCCAAAGGATTGCAAAGCCATCTCCGCCTATGCCATTCATCGTAGGTTCAACAACGGTGAGCGTGATTGCAGTTGCAAGTGCCGCATCCACTGCGTTGCCGCCACTCTGAAGAGCTTCAATGCCAGCCTGAGTGGCCAGTGGTTGAGAGCTCGCAACCGTGTTTTTAGCTAAAACAGGGGCGCGACTACCAAAAGGAGGGGATATCAACATAAGGACTTATCTATTTAACGACTTAATCAACTTTAACATTCGCTGACTTTACTACCTTCTCCCATTTACTAGCTTCGCTTGCAGTAATTTCAGATAATTTTTCAGAGTTTGCAAACTGAGGATGAATACCTTGGGCAGCCATACGTGCTTTGAAATCCGGATTCGTGAGAATTTTACGGATTTCCTTTTCTAATTTTGCAATGATTAGTGGAGATGTTCCCTTGGGAACATAAACCGCATAGAAGTTTTCCACATCAAACTGCTTCATACCATCTTGTCCGAGAGTGGGAACATTGGGCAATAAAGGGGAGCGTTCTGCTGCAGCGATCGCAATCGGGCGTAGCTTGCCACTCTGAATATGGGGCAATGAGGCAGTCACACTATCAAACATCATCAGGGTGTTGCCCGCAATCAAATCAGGCAAAGCAAAACTGCTGCCCTTGTAAGGGACATGGGTTCCTGTTGCGCCGATACGTTGCATAAACAAAGTGGACTCTAAGTGGGAGAGACTGCCATTACCTTGAGATGCGTAATTAAAGTCACCCTTTTTAGATTTGATAAATGCAATAAGCTCCGGGAGATTTTTTGCCGGAACACTTGGGTTCACCACAATTAAATGAGGAATTGTTCCAATTAATGCTACTGGAACAAAATCTTTCTGCAAGTCAGCCGGTGGATTTTTAAATAGGGCTGAAGAAATCGATTGATTTGTCAATGCACTAATGTTGATAGTGTAACCATCAGGAGCGGCTTTAGCGCCAGCTTGTAAGCCAATCATTCCACCTGCACCCGGTTTGTTCTCTACAACAATGGATTGTCCCAATGCTTCTGCTAATGGTGCCGTCACGCTCCGCGCAAAGATATCGGTAGATCCGCCTGCAGGAAAGGACACAATCGCAACAATCGGCTTTTTAGGCCAATCTGTTTCTGGAGCTGCTAATGCTAGGTTGCTAAGGGCTACTGCTCCAAGAGCGCTAAGGAGCAAAGATTTAAGAAGGTTCATTTAAGGATCCGAATGTAAGATGAGTACTATAGTATTGGAAATTCAGAATCTTGTTTGCAAAGATCAACCAAAGAGACACATGACAATAATGAATAAAACACCAGGTGGAATTGACATGTCAGCTTATTGGCTGCCATTTACGCCTAACCGCTACTTTCAGCACCACCCGAAGATCATGCAGTCAGCTAAGGGAGCTTACTACTTTGATGACCAGGGGCGTAAACTATTTGATGGCCTATCTGGGCTTTGGTGCTCACCATTGGGGCATGCTGATCCACGTATTGGTGCAGCGATTCAAAAGCAGTTTGAAACGATGGATTATTGCCCTGCATTTCAGATGGCCAGTGAAACAACTTTTAGCTTGGCTAGTCGAATTGCGAAGATGGCGCCGGAGGGATTAGATAAAGTGTTTTTCACCAACTCTGGTTCTGAGGCGGTTGACACTGCATTGAAGATCGCCATTGGTTATCACCGAGTAATGGGCAATGCATCCCGTATTCGACTGATTGGTCGAGATCGCGCTTATCACGGTGTTGGTATTGCCGGTATATCCGTAGGTGGCATGGTCGCCAATCGCAAAATGTTTGCCAGCATGATGATGCCCGGTGTAGATCATTTGCCACATACGTTAAATCTTTCGCAGATGGCTTTCTCAAAAGGGCAGCCAAAGTGGGGTGCTCATTTGGCAGAAGAGTTGGAAAAGATTGTTGCTCTTCATGATGCCAATACGATTGCTGCAGTCATCATGGAGCCAGTACAAGGATCGACCGGAGTAATCGTTCCGCCAGATGGCTATTTACAAAAGATTCGTGAGATCTGCACTAAGCACGGTATCTTGCTGATCTTTGATGAGGTGATTACCGGCTTTGGTCGCTTAGGTGCAAACTTTGGCGCCGATCGTTTCGGCGTTACTCCTGACATGATTACGTTTGCCAAAGGTATTACTAATGGCGTTATACCCATGGGCGGTGTGATTGTTCGTGGCGATATTTATGACAACATCATTGCTAACGGTGGGCAAGAGCAAGCGATTGAATTTTTCCATGGCTATACCTACTCAGGTCATCCAATACCAGCAGCTACAGGCCATGCGGTACTGGATATTTTTGAGTCTGATGATTTAGTTAATCGTTCTCGGGCACTTGAACCGGTTTTAGAAAACGGACTTCATGCTCTAAAAGGCCAGTCAGGCATTTTGGATATACGTAACTTTGGTTTATCAGGCGCCGTTGAGCTTGACCCTGTTCCTGGAAAGCCTGGTCTTCGTGCGATGAAGGTATTGGAAGCCTGTATCGAAAGAGGTGCGTTGGTGAGGGTAGCGGGCGATGCTATCGCCGTTGGACCTCCATTTATTTCTAAACCTGAAGAGGTTGAATTTCTGTGTAGCGTGTTGGGTGATGCTATAGATGTCGCTATGCAGATTCAATAAGCAGGTTAAATAAGTAGATTCCTAAATCACTTATTAAATAGGTGATAAATCACTGGGATAGCAATCGCGCTCACCACGCCGTTCATTCCCATAGCTAGGCTCGCATAGGTGCCCGCTTCTGGGTGAATGCTAAAAGCACGTGATGTACCAATACCATGCGCGCCGATGCCAATAGCAAAACCTCTTTGCCACCAAGCTTTCATACCTAATGCGTTCAATACAAAGGGTGCCAAAATAGCGCCTAGTATTCCGGTGCTCACTGCAAAGATAGCTGTCAGGGTGGGCGACACACCAATACGCTCTGCGATACCCATAGCAATTGGTGCAGTGACTGATTTGGGATACATAGCACCAGTGATGCTGGAGTCTGCGCCAAGCACGGTAGCAATGCCTACCGCACTAATGATCGACACTAATCCGCCAGTACATAGCGAAGCAATCAAGGGGAGTGATCTCCCTTTAAGGCTGCTCAATCCTCTATAGATGGGGATGGCTAAAGATACTGTCGCGGAACCTAATAAAAAGTGAATGAACTGAGCGCCCTCAAAATAGGTTGAGTAGGGCATTTCAATAAATTGAATCGTACTTGCCACAATCAGAATGGCAATTGCCACTGGATTGGCCAATGGATTCTGATGACTAGCTTTATAAATGCTGAGCCCAATTTGATAGGCTGCTAGCGTAATAAACAGGGCAAAAAGCGGGCTACCTGATAAGTAGACCCAAATCTCAACGATGGAGTGCTTTTCACTCATGAGATTCTTTCTTGCTCAATAAACGGGCGACTAACGCGCTAGAGGCAATAGTGAGGATGACGCTACCAATGAGGGCGCTAATAATGGCCCATGCATTTGCCTTGAGCTGTGGCAAGAAAAGCACCACGCCAACGGCAGCTGGAACAAAGAGAAGTCCAAGGTACTGACTAAAGCCATCACCCACCATAGCTAAGTCGGCATTAATTCCTTTGCGCAAAACAAGCCACAGCACCAAGAGAACTAATCCAATGACCGGGCCAGGGAGCGTGGGCAAAAGGAACTTAGAAACAAGTTCACCCAAGCTTTGAAAGAGAAGGATTTGTACAAGACCAAAAATCATGTATCTATCTTACCGCCTGCGTGAATAGAGTGCCCGGATAACCATCTCAGTGCCTGAGGTACCAAAGAAGGGGTTTTCTGAAGCTGCGCCATGGCTATCTCAGTTAGATTTGTACTATTCAGGGATGCCCTGAGGATTCCAGCCAATATCTTGTATACAAAACCTTGCTACACTGGTCTGAAAATAGCAGTTCATATTAATAAATAGGAGATTCAACATGAAGTCACTCGTATCTGGCTTGCTTCTTGCTTTGTGTTCCAGCCTTTCTTTTTCTGTATCGGCGAAAGACACGGTCAAGATTGCCTATATTGGACCATTGACCGGCGGCGTTTCCGCAAATGGTATTGGAGGACGAAATTCTGCTGATCTTGCAGTTCGCCTAAAGAACCAAGACCCTAATGCTAAATATAAGTATGAATTAGTTACCGCTGATGATGAGTGCAAGCCAAACGTAGGCGTTCAAGTCGCTACGAAAATTGCGTCTGATAGCTCCATCATCGCTGGTATAACGCATTACTGTTCAGCAGTCGCAATGAGTACTGTCGACGTTTATCACAAGTTTGGTTTGCCAGTGATGGTGTGGGGTGCTGTTCTACCTGAAATCACTTATGGCAATGACTATAAAGAGATTCATCGCGTTAATGGTACGATGATTAATCAAAATGAAGTGGCAGCTAAATTCTTAACTGGCTTAGGCTACAAGAAGTGGGTCATCATTCATGACACTACCGATTACGGCAAAGGTCACAATAAGTATTTCTCTCAGTTCCTGACTAAAAATGGCGGCCAGATCTTGGGCACCTTTGGTGTCACCGCTGACCAGCAAGACTTCACGGCTGAATTAACCAAAATCAAGCAGTTGAATCCTGAAGTGGTTTACTTTGGCGGTCTCACACCAATTGGTATTCGCATCCGTACGCAAATGGATCGTTTGGGTATCAAGGCGGTATTTGAAGGAACTTCTGGAATTAAGTCTGATGCTTACATCGAAGGCTTAGGTAAATTATCTGAAGGCTCTTTATCCTTCATCGAGGGTGCGCCATGGGAAAAACTCCCTGGCGGTCTTGAGTTCATAGCCAAGTATTCACAACAAAAGTATCCAGATGCACCTGAAGCCTACGGTCCTTTTGCCTATACCGCTACTAATTTGATCATGGCTGCAATCGAAAAGGCAGGACCTAATCGCAAGAAGGTCATGGATCTTTTAAATAACACCCAAAACGTAGAAACGATTATTGGCAAAGTCAGTTTTGATGATCATCGTCAAAACATTGTTCCTTTGATCTCTAAGTATGTTGCGCAAGATGGCAAATGGGTTCTCTGGGAAGATAGTCTCTATGCTAAGAAGCAGCGTAAGTTAGGGCAGTAATTGAAATCGTAGTAGAGGGGGTATTTTTGCATGTCATTTGATATTTTTTTGCAGTACCTGCTCAATGGTTTGATGTTGGGTGTAATTTATGCAATCGTGGCAGTTGGATTTACCCTTTACTTCGGTGTTTTGGATGTCATTAAGTTTTCTCACGGCGACATCCTCATGGTTGGGGCCTTTGCTGGCCTCACCGCCTATATTGGTATAGCCGAGACTTTTACTTCTCCTTGGCTACAGCTTCTTGTGTTAATAGTAGTGAGTCTAGCTGTTGCAGCCTTTCTTGGTGCAGTCATTGCACGCTACCTCATCCTGCCTTTGCAGAAAGCGCCCCCAATCAACACCTTATTGGTAACCTTGATGTTGGGCCTAGCGCTGCGTGAATTAGTCCGTTTGTTTTATCCAAATGGATCCAATCCAAAACCTTTTCCAAAGTTGCTGCCAGTTGATGGCATTGTTCTTGGCGAATTTACTTTGCGCTCTGATAGTCTCATCCTGCTCATTACTGGAGTCTTAATCATTGTTGCGGTTCAACGCCTGATCACCAAAAGCAAGATTGGCTTAGCTATTCGTGCGGTTGCACAAGATAGCGAAACAGCACGCATTATGGGCATTAACTTCCATCGAATTGTCTTGATTACATTCATGTTGGGTTCAGCCTTGGCTGCACTAGCTGGCTTGATGAACGGTCTGTATTACAACGAAGTCAATTTCAGCATGGGTTTATTGCTAGGTGTGATTGGCTTCTCTGCTGCGGTAGTGGGCGGCTTGGGAAATTTCTATGGGGCGATTGTGGGAGGATTCTTATTTGCGGGACTCCAAACGATTGGCGCTGTTTTATTGCCGGCCATCATACCGAGCGTTCCAAGCGCTTACAAAGACGTCTTTGCCTTTGCGGTAATTATCATCATCATGGGATTGAAGCCTACGGGCTTGATTTCTGAAAAATCCAGCGAGCGAGTTTAAGTATGAAGTTATTAATATCTGCCTTCATTGCCTGCTTGGTCTATTGCATTCTATTGTTGGGCTCTGAAAACCAGTTAGAAGTTGGCGCTCTCGTAATCCTCGCGTTTGTAACCAGTTTGGTTGGTAAAAAATTAGGGTTGATGGATAAGCTTGCTATCGCCGTAAGAGAGCATCCTCAGTTTCCAGCTTATGCATCGATTGCGGGCGTACTCATAACCATGCTGGTGTTCCACAATTCACACTTTGCGCTATTGATGCTCGCTACAGTGCTGATCTATTCCATTGTTTGCCTTGGCTTAAACATTCAATTTGGTTATGTCGGTATCGTGAACTTTGCAGGCGCCGCTTTCTTTGGTATCGGTAGTTATACCGCTGCAATATTGGCAACCCACGCAGCGATCCCGCATTTGCTGGTTCTATTTATCGCAGCAGGTATCTCTGCCCTGATTGGTTCCATATTGATCTATCCAGTGTTGAGAACACGTGGGCACTATGCTGCTTTGGTCACCATCGCTTTCGGTATCTTGTTCCGCAACTTCTTGGAGGTGAACGACACCTTGGGTGGTCCGCAGGGGCTAAAGATTCCACCGCTGATTATTTTTGGCTGGAATTTATCAGATGGTTTGTACATAGGTGGTTTTGAGTTTTCTTTCTACATCCCATACCTCCTGATCGCATTAGTTCTGCTAATTGCTAGTTTTAGAATCACCCGCAATTTAGAGCGCTCATGGATTGGCCTCAGTATGGATATGGTCCGTACCGATGAAATTGCAGCCTCTACTTTTGGTGTAAATATTGCGCACTGGAAGGTGGTGGCATTTACATTGGGCAACTTCATTGCTGGTATGGCAGGAGCGCTCTATGGAATGATGACGGCCTATGTTGCCCCTAATAACTTTACCTTTGCTGACTCCTTGATATTGGTATCAATTGTGATTTTGGGTGGTATTGGTAACCCATGGGGAATTATTCCTGCGGCAGCCATTGTGGTGATTCTTCCTGAGAAGCTGCAGTTCATTCAAGAATATCGTTTCTTGCTCTATGCCATTGTGGTGATCTTGATCTTGCTATTCCGTCCTGATGGTTTATTGCCAAGGCGGATTCGTGAGTATTTCCCGGGTAATAAAGCGGGAGGCCAAAAATGAGTTCATTGACATCAACCAAGAAGCAAATCCTTGTCGCAGAAAAACTCACCATGCGCTTTGGTGGTGTGACGGCATTAGATTCATTGGATCTTCATGTGAATGAGGGAGAGGTATTGGGATTGTTGGGCCCCAATGGTTCTGGCAAGACCACCTTTTTTAACGTGATTACTGGTCTATATCGAGCAAGCTCAGGAAGTGTTTCATTTCGTGGTGAGGATTTGACTGATGCTACTGCTCAGCAAGTGTATTTACATGCAATTACTCGCACCTTTCAGCGCTCGCGTTTGTCTTTACCGCTGACTGTCTTTGACAACATTGCTATTGGCGATAACCGTCGATTAAATACGGGGCTTTTCTTTAATTTGTTTCAAAGAGAGAAATTCAAGCAAGAATACGAAGGTTTGGTTGAGCAGGTAAGGCAGTTGCTCCTTACGTTTAACCCTAAGTTAGCTGACAAAATATTTGAGCCAGTGGCAAGCTTGCCAATGATTGATCGCCGCCGCATTGAAATCTGCAGAGCCTTGATCAGTCAGCCCGATTTACTTCTTTTAGATGAGCCTTCGGCTGGTATGACTCATGATGAGACCGCTGAAGTAATGGATGATATTTTGCAAGTTCGCAGCAAGATTAAGCCATTCACTATTATTTTGATTGAGCATGAAATGGGTTTGATTCAAAGGATGACTGAGCGTTGTATTGTTCTGAACTATGGCAAGAAAATTGCTGAGGGCACTTACGATGAGATCGTGAACAATCGCGAAGTACAAGTCGCTTATTTGGGGCAGGAATAATCATGGCCTTATTAGAGATTGAACACATCTATACCGCATACGATCGCATTGATGTTTTGGAAGACGTCTCCATCAAAGTCGAGATGGGTGAAATTACCTGCATTCTTGGTGCCAATGGCGCCGGTAAATCTACCTTAATTCGATCCGTCCTAGGATTGACCCCGGCTAATCGTGGAAAAATCATCTTTAATGGCGTAGATATTGCCCATTTGCCAACACATCGCATTATTGAAGCAGGGATTGCATGTGTTCCAGAAGGACGTCGCGTGTTTCCGCGTATGACAGTGGATGAAAATCTATCTGCTGGAGCTTATCTGGTAACCGATAAAAAAGTGATTGAAGAGCGTCGTGAGCATGTAAAGTATTTATTTCCGCGCCTTGCTGAGCGCTCTAATCAGTTAGCGGGGACTATGTCCGGTGGTGAGCAGGCCATGCTAGCTATTAGTCGTAGCCTCATGAGTTCGCCTGAGTTGCTGATATTTGATGAGCCTTCACTGGGTCTGTCACCTTTGTTTGTCAAAGAAAACTTTAAGATCATTAAAGAAATCAATCAAATGGGCACCACGGTCTTATTGGTTGAGCAGAATGTTCGACAAACCTTGGCAATCGCTCATCGCGGATATGTTATTACCAAAGGCCAAGTGGTGGCTGAGGGAAGCGCCACAGCATTGGCTGAGAATGCAGAAGTACAAGCAGCTTATTTTGGATAAATACAGATGACAACCAACATTCCTGATCCAATTAAATTAACTCAAGAGCTGATTCGTTTTAATACGATTAATCCCCCGGGTAATGAAGATCAAGTTTGTGAATATCTAGCCAAACTTTTAGAGTCTGTAGGCTATGAATGTCGCAAGGTTGAATTTGCTCCACATCGAATGAGTTTAGTTGCCAAAATTGGCGCCTGTTCCGATCAAAAGCCTAGTATCTGCTTTACTGGGCATGTAGACGTTGTTCCTTTGGGTGCCCGCACTTGGAAATATGAACCCTTTGCCGGCATTATTGAAGATGGCAAGTTATATGGACGCGGCTCTAGTGATATGAAGAGTGGCGTAGCTGCTTTTGTTGTTGCGGCTATGAAAATGGCTGACTCAGCAAAGCAGGGTGCTGGCGTGAGCATGATCATTACTGCAGGAGAAGAGACGGGCTGCGAGGGCGCATTTCATTTGGCGGCCAACCAAGAGATATTGGATTTTCTGGGCCCTGCTGGATGCTTTATTGTGGCTGAGCCAACCGCTAATGAACCTTTGCTAGGTCATAAAGGGGCTTACTGGTTAAAAGCCTCCACCGATGGTGTCACAGCACATGGCTCGATGCCTGAGCGTGGAGACAATGCGTTCTATAAGTTAGCTAAGGCGGCATTAACTTTAGAAAAATTTTCTTTTGATACTCCGGTTCATGAGTTGATGGGGCAGGGCACCCTGAATGTGGGTACCGCTAAATCGGGTATCAATATCAACTCGGTTCCTGATGCAGCAGAAATGACGCTGGACATACGAACGGTTGCAGGGCAAAGCCATAAACATATATACGGTTGTCTCTGTAAGGTCCTTGGCCCTTCGGTTCGCCTAGATACCATTATCGATATCGAAGGTGTTTTTACGCCAGCTACAGATCCCTGGATGGCAAGCGTATTTGATTTTTGTGAAAAGGTGAATGGGGTTCGTCCAATTGAAAAGACTGTGTCCTACTTTACCGATGCCTCAGCATTAAAGCCTGCTATCGGCAATCCACCTACCGTGATTCTGGGGCCGGGCCAGCCAGAAATGGCTCATCAAACCGATGAATTTTGCTACGTCGACAAAATTACGGACGCAACCGAATTATTTTCTGAATTAATCCTTGATTGGCAGGCTCACTAGTCCTTTGCCCCCAATATATGTTGCATTGCAATATATTAATTCTTAGTTAAGATAAGCACACCGAAAGCAGGGGTATATATGCCCCTAAAACAATAAAACAAGTAATTACAGGAGAGCACGCATGGCTGAATTGAATGTCAACGGCAAAAAGTACAAGGTAGATGTAGATCCCGATACCCCATTGCTTTGGGTAATTCGTGAGCAAGTTGGCTTAACTGGTACTAAATACGGTTGTGGAGTTGGCCAGTGTGGTGCTTGTACAGTTTTGTTTGAAGGTCAAGCTATTCGTAGTTGTTCAATTCCGGTTGCTGCAGCAGAGGGCAAAAAGATTGAAACGATTGAAAGCCTAGAGAAAAGTGGTCAACTTTCTAAAGTACAAAAAGCTTGGGTTGACAATCAAGTACCTCAGTGCGGCTACTGTCAATCTGGCATGGTGATGGCAACAACAGCTTTGCTCAGAAACAATCCAAAGCCTACTGATGCTCAAATTGATGAATCCATTACTAATATCTGCCGCTGCGGCACATTCCAGCAAGTGCGCGCAGCTATTCATGCGGCTAGCAAGGCTTAAGGGAAAAGACATGACTACAAATACAAATATTTCCCGCCGCCACTTTGTTATTGGCTCTAGCGCAATTGCCGCTGGCTTAGCAATTGGCTTTGACCTCTCATTTATGTCTGCTGCGCACGCAGCGATGGGTACTGGCACAACCGCTATGACTCCATTAGCCACCCCAGAAATCGGTATCTGGGTTGTAGTTAAGCCAAACGATGATGTTGTTGTAAGGATTGTTCGCTCAGAAATGGGCCAAGGAACCATTACTGGTTTGGCACAGATGGTTGCAGAAGAGTTGCAGTGCGATTGGAAAAAAGTAAGCTATGAATATCCATCTCCTGCTGAAAGCTTGGCGCGTAAGGCGGCTTGGGGTAGCTATTCCACTGGCGGAAGTCGTGGTATTCGTACCTCTGAGCAATATGTTCGTAAAGGCGGTGCCGCTGCCCGCATGATGCTTGTTCAGGCTGCCGCCAATCAATGGAATGTACCGGCCTCTGAGTGTGTTGCCATGAACGGCGTCATTACACACACACCGTCTGGCAAGAAAACGACTTTCGGCAAAGTTTCTGTTGCCGCATCCCAGCTGGAAGTCCCTAAAGAAGTTCCACTGAAGGATCCTAAAGAATGGACACTCATTGGCAAGCCGGTTAATCGTATTGATGGTGTTGCTGATAAGGTAACGGGCCGTCAGGTTTACGCAATTGATTTGAAGATGCCTGGCATGTTGGTTGCAACTATCAAACAGTGCCCCGTATTTGGCGGCAAGGTTAAGACTTACGATTCTGCAAAAGCAATGAACATTAAGGGTGTTAAGAAAGTAGTGCAAGTCGGCGATAACGCTGTTGCAGTTATTGCTGATACTTTCTGGCATTCTAAAACTGGTCTTGAACAGGTAAACATTACTTGGGATGAGGGAGTAAATGCTACCGTTTCGAGCGAATCTATCAAGAAAAATCTAGAAGAAGGTTTGACAGCAAACGACGCTTTTGTTGGAAGCGCTAACGGTGATGTAAAAGCTGCTTTTGCTAGTGCCTCTAAAACAATGGAAGCGACGTATTTCTATCCATTTTTGAGTCACGCAACCTTAGAGCCACAAACTGCAACTGCAAAGTGGACTCCAGAGATGTGTGAAGCATGGGTTCCAACCCAGGATGGCGAAGCATCATTGGCAGCCTTGATAGCGGCAGCTGGTTTGCCTGCTGAAAAATGTAATGTCTACAAAGTCAACCTTGGTGGAGGCTTTGGTCGTCGTGGTGCCTTTCAGGACTTCACAACTCAGGCGGTAAATATTGCCAAGCAAATGCCGAGTACACCCATTAAGTTGATTTGGACTCGTGAAGAGGATATGACGCATGATCACTATCACCCAGTGATGATGTGCAAGATGTCTGCATCCATTGATGATAAGAAAAATGTGACCGGTTTAAATATGCGTTTATCTGGGCAATCCATTCTGGCTGCAGTTCGTCCAGCAGTGGTGGCTTCGAATAAGGGCAAAGATCCTGCAGCGTTTCAAGGTGTAGACGAGACGGGTGAGCATGGCATTACCTATAAATTCCCGAATTTAAATATTGACCATGCTATGCGCAATACTCATGTCCCCCCAGGCTTCTGGCGTGGTGTGAACGTTAATCAAAATGCTATCTTCTTAGAAACATTTATGGATGAGTTAGCAGAAGCTACCGGCAAGGATGCTGTAGAGTTCCGCAGGCAACATATGCAGGATTACCCGCGTGCTATAGCTGTCCTTAATGCTGTGGCAGATGGCATTGGCTGGACTAAGCCAGCATCGCCTGGAGTTTTTCGTGGTGTCGCACAGATGCATTCTTATGGAAGCTATGTTGCTGCCGCTTGCGAACTCTCAGTTACCAATGGTACTGATGTGAAAATTCATCGTATCGTAGCGGCAACTGATCCAGGTTATGCGGTGAATCCAGCGCAAATCGAGCGTCAAGTTGCTGGCTCGTTTGTTTATGGCTTATCCGCTTTATTCGAAGAGGAGATCACGATCGAAAAAGGCGCAGTTGTTCAGAAGAACTTTGACACCTTTAATTCGATTCGCCTTTCTCAAATGCCAAAAGTGGAAACTATCATCATTCAAGGTGGTGGCAAAGAGTGGGGCGGCGTTGGTGAGCCAACGATAGCGGTGGCTGCGCCAGCAGTACTCAATGCGTTTTATCGGGCAACAGGTAAACGCTTGCGCACAGTGCCATTGAAAAACAGCGGCATCAAGTTGGTTTAAGTCTTAGCTGATAGTGAAACTGTGCCGATGAAAAAGAGGATTGCACTAGCATCTTTATTGCTAGTCATCCTCAATTTCAATGCTGCAAATGCTCAAGTAATCAAGGGGGATTCGATATTCGAATCCCTTTCTGCTGAGCCTGGTAATCCAGTACGAGGTAGGGCCATTGTGGTGAGTCGTCAGACGGGGCTGTGCTTGTTATGTCATAACGGACCATTTCCTGAGGAGCGTTTTCAGGGGAATTTGGCGCCTGAACTTAAAGCAAGTGTTGCACGTTTAAATGCGCCTCAATTAAGGGCTCGCATTGTCAATGCAGCGCACTTTAATCCTCAGACCATCATGCCGGCTTACTATCAAACGAGTCATCTCAATCGAGTAGCTCCTAAATTTGTGGGTCAAACAATTTTGAATGGCCAAGAGATAGAGGATGTTATTGCATTCTTGACTACATTAAATGATTCAAATTAACTGAAATCCGGATGAATAAAATTACTCACAATCAGCGTCGCCACTGGCTAAAGCAAGCTCAAGGTCTTGGGCTGCTTGCCCTGGGTTTTTGTTTAACCCCTATCTCAGCATTTGCTAAAAAAGAAGAGGCTGATGAGGCGATTAAAAAGATTACTGGTGGCGCCGCAATACGTGAAGGTAAGGTTACCTTAACCATTCCACCGCTAGTGGAGAACGGAAATTTAGTTGCTCTCAATGTCAGTGTGGATAGCCCAATGACGACTAATGATTATGTAAAGACTATTCACGTCATCGCCGAGGGAAATCCTTTGCCTAATATTTTTACTGTTTACCTCAGCCTAAGATCTGGCACCGCCAAAATTACAACTCGCGTTCGTTTGGCTGATAGTCAGAAGGTTTGGGCTATTGCGCAGATGAGTGATGGTAGTTTTTGGAAGGGCTCTGCCGAGACTTTGGTAACTCTTTCAGCATGTACGGAGATAGTATGAGTAAAACATCCCGCACATCCATCACCATGCCAGCAACGGCAAAAAAAGATTCCATCATTGAGATCAGGGCTATTGCGCAACATGATATGGAATCCGGTTTTCGCTATACCGAGGGCGGGAAACTCATTCCTCGCGATATTATTCGCACCTTTACTTGTACCTATAACAATATAGAGGTATTTAAAGCAGACTTCTACTCAGGCATAGGCGCAAATCCCTTGATCATCTTTACTACTGTCGCTGTAGAGAACGGAACCCTAGAATTTAAATGGGTGGGGGATGATGGATACGAGGCAGTGAATCAGCATCGCATTACTGTTACGTGAATAAAAACGCCTATTTTTTTCTAAGCAGTATTTATTTAATACTTGCCAGCCTCCTTATCGTCGGGGTGGTAAATGCAGCACCGCTAATGCAGCAATCTAGTTATGAGTTGATGTCTGCGGAGAATAAGGCTATGCAGGACGACCCTGCATTAAATCCCGCCATGTTTTGGGTGGGCGATGGAGAGGCATTGTGGCAACAAAAAATGGGCTCTCAAAACAAAGCTTGTAGTAGCTGCCATGGCGATGTTGAAAAATCGATGCGTGGTGTAGCAACTCAGTTTCCGAAGGTCATCAAAGGTAAGCTCCAGACTTTAGAGGGTCAGATCAATCAATGCCGGGTAAGCAATCAATCTTCTCCCCCGCTGGCATATGAGGGCAAAGACCTTCTTGCATTAACAGCATTGATCGCTTTTCAATCAAAAGGATTGCCAATCTCTGTAAGTGAAACCCCGGCCAATACCTCTTTCTTAAAAAAAGGGCGTGAGTCATTTAATGAACGTATGGGGCAACTCAATTTATCTTGCGCACAATGCCATGAAGACCGGGCAGGGTTGAAGTTAGGGGGCAGCCTAATACCTCAAGGACATCCTAATGCCTATCCTATTTATCGGTTGGAGTGGCAAACCTTAGGTTCATTGCAACGGCGTCTACGCAATTGCATGAGCGGTGTGAGAGCCCAGCAATTTGAATATGGGTCACCGGAAATGGCTCAACTAGAGTTGTTTCTGATGTGGCGTGCCAGAGGTATGCCCCTGGAGTCTCCAGGGGTCAGGCCTTAAACAATGGTATTACTCTAATTAGTCAGAGAAAACTACAGAAGTTGCCCCATTAATGAGAACGCGATCGTGCAGGTAGTAGCGTAGGGCTCTTGAAAGAACGGCACGCTCTAAATCACGACCTTTGCGTACCAAATCATCTGGAGTATCACCATGGGTAACGCGTGTAACGTCTTGCTCAATGATCGGGCCTTCATCCAAATCGCTAGTAACAAAATGGGCAGTTGCACCAATCAATTTGATTCCGCGAGCATGCGCTTGGTGATAAGGTTTGGCGCCTTTAAAGCTTGGTAAGAATGAATGGTGCACATTAATACAGCGGCCAGAAAGCTTAGTTGATAAATCATCGGACAAGATTTGCATGTAGCGCGCCAGAATCACCATATCTACCTTGGACTCTGCAACGATTTCTAGAAGTCTAGCTTCCTGTGTTGGCTTAGTGTCCGGGGTCACTGGCAAATGGTAGAACGGGATATCTGCAAAATCAATGCTGGCATAAACTTCACGCGGATGATTAGAAACGATGCCGCAAATAATCATTGGCAGTTCACCGATACGCCAGCGGTAGAGTAGATCAACCAAGCAATGATCTAGCTTGGAAGCCATAATCAGGACTCGCTTGAGATCCTTAACTGCACGTAACTCCCATGTAAGCTCAAAGCGCTTTGCGATTTCCACGAAACCCGCCCTTAAAGAATCAGCATTTGCAGGGCAGCTAAAACTAACACGCATGAAAAAGCGTTTAGATGCTTTGTCATCAAATTGTTGTGCCTCTTCAATGTCTCCACCCAGCTCATAGATATAGGTAGAAACCGCAGCAACAATACCGGGTTTATTGGGGCAGGTAAGTGTGAGGTAGTAGTTTTCTGTGGTCATATGAAATCGCATTGATTGCTAGTGAAAGATCGATTTTAGACTGTTATCACCCTTATTTACGAGGGAGTCCGTAAAACTACTGCTGAACAGGCTTTCTCAGTACTTCTGTAGGTCCCAGCAATGGTTCGCTCCTATCGGTTACGGTTGGTAACACCACCTCGATACATATTGGTTTGGAGCCAATTAAATTAAAGAAGCTGCACTCCTTTTTCGTAGCAGCTGAAGCTGCGTGTTCCAGGGGAGATTTTCCTGTAGCCGCTGTTGAGGCCAAACTGACTGCCGTACTTGGATTAGCTACTGCAGCTGTTCCAATACTGCTCGCCGCTGCAGTACTCGAAGTAGTGAGCGCAGCTAAGGGCGCTGCGCATCCATTGACGATGCAAAGTGTTAAAGCTAAAGCTGAATACCTAAGGGCATTCAGCGTTAAAACATTCGCTTTATTTGCCGCCGCAGGCAACATTATAAACGCCGGCTGGCCAAGAGCCATTTTCAATGGTTTCAAAAGAGCTGCTTGGAGTTTTCTGTTGTTCAACAACTTTGCCTTTACCCATATTTCCAGAAAAAACTTTAAATTCAAGCGGGCGGTATTTCACGGTGCCGCATTCATATTCGTTCAGGCCAATGATAGAGCTTGCGTTTTCTTTGGTTTTAGGATTTTGAGCAGGTTTTTTAAAGTCCAGCATCGACATGATTTGAGACAAATTACCCTGAGTTTGAATAGTTACAGGATCCACATAAAGTGTAAATAGATCAGTCTTGCCGACCTCCTGCCATTCTGCCAGCGCACTACCAGAACATAGCAATGCGGCACTCAACAAAAGAATAGAAGCTTTTTTCATTTAAATAGTCCTTAAATTTTCTGGTAACAGTATGGGGTCATTTTACTCATCACAGGCCGGTAGGATGATATTTTTATCATCTTTAGCAATACTTTCGAACGCTTATTTAATGCTTAATTCAAGCTGACGATTTTTATTCTCAGATTTCATTCTCAGGGGTAGATATTCGTTATTAGCCCATAACGAGTTCATATTTCGATACAGCTTGCTTTGTACCCATCCGGATTGGCCTGTCTGATAAATAAATAGGGAGTTTTCGAGGTCAGATAAGTCATAAACTGCACGCAAACTAGGGCCCTGAACTGTTTGATAGGGGTTTTTGGATTGCGCAAGCTCAAGCCTACCAATATTGATTGAAAAGCTATCCCCAGGGAAGGGTGTACGAATATTAAATAGACTTCCCAGTAATGGAACTTTGCTCAATGGGCGATGTTCGGAAACGGCGATGTGTGCGTTGCCCCAAGCCCAAGATTTAGGATCGTCACCATATTCTTTGCTTAGATACTCCAGGGCCTTATCAAGTGCTTTATTTGATGAATCTTGACATGATTCCACTTGCTCTGTTTTGGGATCGTCGCACCATGGGCTATGAGGATTTTTAACCTGAATAATTAGTGGCATGCGGTAATTACGAGGGCCATAATTGTCAGAAAAAAGGTAGCCCAATCTTGAAAATAGATTGCGCGTGAGTTGATCGGCCCAAGCATTAAAAATCAGCGCGCCTGCACTATCTAATTTCATATCGCCATCAAAACCTCTGCCAATTTCCATTGCTTTCGCACTTAAAGGGTGGGACGATTGGCTAGACTTAAACAGTTCTAGTAGAGGTGTAGCGGCAAGCGATAGGGTATCGCCCTGCATAGTTTTCATATCAGCTACAGAATGCATACTCTTGGATTTAATGAGATCAACAATGCGATCGTAGCGTGTTGGTAATTCCCAATCACCCGTTAGTGGGTTTGGATCATTGGCTGCAATGATTCTTTGATTGGCAGTCGCAATCCAGCCTTGCTCGGGATTATTGCTGGCAGGGAGTTGGTCAAATGGTACGTAGCCATTCCAGTCGTATTGTCGCTCCCAGCCTGGGGCTGGCGCTACGCCATATAAGCCTTGATGCAGAATTCTTTTGGGCGCAACCCCAGCCGCTTGATATGCAATATTGCCTTCGCTATCTGCCATCACGACGTTTTGCATCGGTGCATAATTTTTGCGTAAAGCCTGCTTAAATTGATCAAGATCGGCAGCGCGATTCATGTCTAATAATCCAGCAATAGATTGATTTTCAATATCTAGCGCTGTCCAACGAAGTGCCAGTGCAAAACGATCTGTATCAATAGTGCGCCTGGCTTTTGCATAAGAATCAGAGATAACAGGACCATGTCGAGTTTCTTTAACAAGAAAAGTTAAAGAGGGAGATCCTTTGATGTCAATGATCTCTTGATGAACTTTAAATGGAAGTGGGCCATCTGGTCCTCGATACATTCCTGGATTCTTTGGATCAATTTGCTCAATGTATAAATCCTGAACATCGGGTCCTGTATTGGTGAAACTCCAAGCAAACTTTTCAGTTCTTCCTAAAATTACAGCCGGTATCCCAGGCAATGTTCCGCCGATGATGTTTAAACCTGGCGCCTCAAGATGGGCGAAATACCAAATGGCAGGGGCAGATAGTCCTAGATGTGGGTCATTGGCCAGTAATGGCTTGCCTGTAGCGCTTAGATTGCCACTCAGGGCCCAATTATTCGAGCCAATGCCATCCTTTCCACCCATCTGTTCCCATTGACTCAACTCTGTAGAGGGAAGATTTTGTGGCCTACCTTCAGCTGGACCTGGGGAGGGATTAAAGACTTTGAGTTCTCGATACAGCTTGGAAAAATCCATATTACTGACCGGCTCACTAGGCTCAAAGGTTGGTACAACTTCCCAAATTTGCTTCGTTGTCAGGTATTGAGATAGCTCAAGTCTTTGCAATTCTTTTTGCCAATTTCCACCCAGGTCATAAGCCATCATCAACATCCAGGCAACACTATCAGTTGGAGACCAGTGGCCCGGTTTTGATCCCGTCAAAAAATATTCAATAGGTAGCGCCCATCCTAATTGCGCGTTACCTGCATTAACGCCATCAGCATAGGCTTGCAGTAGACGCTTAGCAGCAATAGGGTAGCGATCAAACTGACGCTCAGCTGCTCGCTTAATACCTAAGGTGCGCACAAAGCGATCAATTTTTACAGTATCGTTGCCTAGAATTTCTGAAAGTCGTCCGCTAGCAATACGACGATTTATTTCCATTTGCCAGGAACGCTCAGTAGCATGAAGGTAGCCTAAGGCAAAGTAAGCGTCTGCCTGACTTTTCGCTTTGATATGCGGAATATCAACTTCATCAAAAGTAATGGCAATAGAGTCACCAATACCCTTAATAGCTCTCTTGCCCGAGGCATTAGATTGGGCGGAATATAGATAGGCGATAGTAAGGGCTAAACCAGCCACAAGGCATAGCCCTATTAGCGATAGACCAGCCCGCGTAAGCTTGCTGATCCTAGAAGATTTTGCCGGTAAATTCATGGATATATTCTAGATGTTTTATCAAGCGTGGCCGCATATAGAGGGTCAAAAGGGTCTACAAAGGTCTGTAGGGGGCTTGCGTGCTAAAATTTCGCTTGTCTTGATTTAATTAGCACTGCTTTATTGTTGGTGCGAGCCCGAGTGGTGAAATCGGTAGACACAGCAGATTTAAAATCTGCCGACTCAAAAAAGTCGTGCCGGTTCGATTCCGGCCTCGGGCACCAAAGACACTCATTCATATGAATTTATCTAAACTTTTACTATGCTCTGGCTTGGCCTTTTCATGTCTTACTGCATGGGGTATTGACGTATTGGAATTCAATTGCAAGCGCTCAGAAAAAGGCTATACCGAAGAGTATGAGATGAAAATGATCCTTGCTTCTGGCGCCCAAAAGGCAAAGGTTTTTTTAGATGGTCGTGACTTGGATCATTCAGATGTATTTGGGGCGCAAGTTGTTAAGAGCATTACTATTGCGCGCCCCAATATCTTGATTGCAATTGAGGCAAACTTTGAGCCTGAAGAAATCATGGGAGTTTCTTATCCCGCAGGTAATGTGCTAACCAACATTACTCTTGACCCAGTCACTGGAAAATACATTAAGGTCGAAAAAATACAAGGCGGAATCCTAGGTGCAACTATAGGAAACGGTACTCACATCAGTGAAGAGACGTGCTTACCTTCTAAGATGCCTTATAAAAGCAAATAAAAAGACTAAATCAAAGTCTTTGCTCAAACCTAATTAGGCTCAGTTACAAATCCAAGCTTAGTCAAGCCAGCACGGCGTGAGGCAGCGAGTACCTGTGCAACATATTCATATTTCACGGATTTATCGGCACGCAGATTAATTTCTGGCTGCGGATCTTTCTGAGCAGCTTTCTCTGCATAGCCATCAAAGGTTTTTAAATCAATGGGGGTGCTATTCCAGAAGATTTGACCATTGGCATCAATCGATAACTGAACTGATTCAGGCTTCACTTCGTTGCGTACGCTATTAGCTTTAGGCAACTCTACCTTCACCGCTTGTTGAATGACGGGTAGGGTGATGATGAAAATAATCAATAGCACCAACATGACATCCACCATCGGTGTCATGTTGATTTCCGACATGATGCTATTGTCGTTTGGTTCGTCTTGAATATGAAAAGACATAATTATTCCCCGGAGTTAACGCGGGCACCAGTCACAAAATAAGCCAATAGATCATTGCCAAAGCGATTGAGGTCAGCAACAAATAATTTATTAGCGCGGTTAATGGCATTAAAGGCAAGAACAGCTGGGATCGCCACAGCCAATCCAAGGGCAGTCATGATCAGTGCTTCACCAATTGGCCCAGCTACTTGATCAATTTGAGCGCTGCCAGAGCTGCTGATAGAGATCAAAGCATGGTAAATGCCCCACACGGTACCAAACAAACCAATAAACGGTGCGATCGCGCCAGTAGACCCCAAGAAGGTCAAGCCTTTTTGCAAGCTCGCAGCAATAGCATCAACGCTATTTTTTACGCTTCTAGCCATCCACTCGGAATAGTTCAGTGTTTGTAGTAATTCGCGGTGATTGGTGGATTGGCTTTGGTGATGCGCCGATGCCTTAGTTGCCGACTTGGCAATTTGATAATAAGGATTGACGGCATGATTACTAAAAGCTTGCAAACCTTGATCAAATGAAGTAGCTCGCCAGAATTGCTCGAGTTCTGGTTTGAGTTTGCGCAGATTACGTAAATCCCATAGACGGGTCAATAGGATTACCCAAGTCACGATAGAGCAGATGAGAAGCGCAAGTGCAACAAAGCGGGTAATTGCATCGCCTTCAAGCCAGAGATTTGCAATGCCAAATGGTGTATTCATATTGATTAATTCTTGAGATTAAATTTAATTAAAAGATTGGTGGAAATTCTTTGGGGTGAACCATTTACTAAAAAAGGTTTAAAGCGATAACGTTTCCCAATATCAGTAGCAGCGCGATCAAGTCTGGGAAAAGTGCTTGACTGCAGCAATGCCACATCTTCTACGCTACCGGTTTCATCAATGATTAAACGCACCACAACTGCACCTTGTTCACCAGAGCGTTTCGAGAACGAGGGGTAGTAAGCATCAGCATCAGGTTGATAAACCACAACTAGTTTACCAATGTCAGTCTGAATTGGTGTGCCACTAGCACCCCCACTGGTTGCAGGGGCTACAGATGCATTTTGCACTTGAGATTGCGACTGAGCTTCAGATTTACTTTGTGCTTGGTTTTGCTGTGTTTGCTGCTGCTGCGGCTGCGTAGGGCTAGGCTTTTCTGTAGGTTTTTCTTTTGGCTTCTCTTGAACCTTTTTCTCTTCCTTGGGTTTTGGCGGAGTAGCAGCAGGGGGCGCAGGGGGTTGCTGAGTCTTAGAAGCTTCTGGGCTCACAAGATTGGCCATAACACGCTCATCATCCATTTGTGGCGGACGTTTACTAAATTGTAAAAACTCTAAAGCAGGGAGTGCATGTAATAGCACGACGATGCAAATAATGATGCGTTCAGTTTTATTGAACGGAATATAAGCATCCAATTTTTTCAGGAAAGTGCTCATCTCACTTCACCTAAGATACGAGCTTCAACGGCATGTGAAGTTAAATCTGCGGACAACAAATTTTGTGCCATCAAGAGTAATGATTCTTCATTCTTGCTGCTCAGAAATAGCACGGATCCAAAATTTTTCTCACTACTAGCTTTCTGTAAGACCTCAACCTGTCTCTTAAGCTGCCTGACCACTGCATCACTAGTATCAATCAGCGTAATGGATTCACCTAGGAGTTTACGGATTGCTTTTCTTAGGAAGGGGTAGTGAGTACAGCCTAGAACTAGGGTGTCAGCTCCTGCATCCTGAATAGGCTCAAGATGTTTGGCTAATAGCTCGAGAGTATCTTCACTATCTGCTTGCCCAGACTCTATTAAAGCAACCAATCCAGCGCCAGCTTGTTTGATGAACTGGCAATCATTTGGTAGGGTATTTAATAATGCATTGAACTTATCGCTCTTGAGGGTTGCCTCAGTAGCGAGGACGCCCACAATATTATTTTGCGATTGCATCGCTGCTGGCTTAATACCAGGCTCAACCCCAATGATCGGAATAGGAAGTGCTTCCCGAATTTGCTTAATCGCTTCAGCAGTTGCCGTATTGCAAGCAACTACTATCGCATCGCATCCCTTGCCATCTAAATATTTGCAAAGGGCGAGGCTGCGCGCTGCAATCCAATCGCCGGACTTTTCACCATAAGGGGCATTGGCTGAATCAGCCAGATAGATATAGTCATGCTGAGGAAGCTGACGCAGAGCCTCATCCAATACGGATAAACCTCCAACGCCAGAATCGAAAACCCCGATGAGTGCCAATATTTGCTCAGTAGTCGCTGATGAAGTGCTTAAATAATTCAGTAATCAAGCGATCTTGACTGGAATACCAGCAATCTTGGCTTGCCATTCACGCGGGCCTTCGTTGTGCATGGAGATGCCTTCTGAATTCACCGCAACAGTTACTGGCATATCTTTCACATCAAACTCATAAATAGCTTCCATGCCTAAGTCAGCAAAGCCAACTACCTTAGAGGTTTGAATTGCTTTAGATACTAGATAAGCAGCGCCACCAACAGCCATTAAGTAAGCTGACTTATGTTTCTTAATTGCTTCAATTGCTTCAGGTCCGCGCTCTGCTTTACCAATCATGGTGATTAAACCTGTCTTAGCAAGCATCATCTCGGTGAACTTATCCATACGGGTAGCAGTAGTAGGGCCAGCAGGGCCAACCGCTTCATCGCGCACTGGATCAACCGGTCCAACATAATAGATTGCACGGTTCTTAAAGCTCACCGGCAATTCTTCACCTTTGGCGAGCATGTCTTGGATGCGCTTATGAGCGGCATCACGTCCAGTCAAAATTTTGCCGTTGAGCAATAAAGTTTCACCTGGCTTCCAGCTGGCGACTTCTTCGGCGGTAAGGGTGTCCATATTAACGCGCTTAGATTTTTGAACATCTGGTGTCCAAGTGACATCTGGCCAGTCAGACAGAGAAGGCTTTTCTAATTTAGCAGGGCCATCACCATGCAAATGGAAATGTACGTGACGAGTAGCTGCACAGTTAGGAATCATGGCAACAGGCAATGAAGCTGCGTGAGTTGGGTATTCCATGATCTTGACATCCAGCACGGTAGCAAGACCACCGAGGCCTTGAGCACCAATACCCAGTTTGTTTACTTTTTCATAGAGCTCTAAACGCAGTTCTTCAGCGCGCGTTTTAGGGCCACGCTCAATGAGTTCTTGAATGTCTACTGGACCCATCAAAGATTCTTTTGCCATGAGCATGGCTTTTTCTGGTGTACCACCAATACCAATACCGAGGATGCCGGGAGGGCACCAGCCTGCGCCCATAGTAGGCACAGTTTTGAGAACCCAGTCCACGATCGAATCAGAAGGGTTCAGCATGACCATCTTCGCTTTGTTTTCTGAGCCACCACCTTTAGCCGCGCAAATTACTTCAACATCATCGCCAGGAACAATTTCATAGTGAATTACTGCAGGAGTGTTATCACCTGTATTTTTACGTTTACCTGCTGGATCAGCTAATACTGAAGCACGCAACATATTGTCTGGATTGAGGTAAGCGCGACGTACGCCTTCATTCACCATATCGCTGACACTCATCGTTGCATCAGGCCATTGCACATTCATACCAATCTTCAAAAAAACCACTGCAATACCAGTGTCTTGGCACATTGGACGATGGCCTTCGGCACACATTCGACTATTGGTCAAAATTTGGGCAATAGCATCCTTAGCCGCCTCACCTTGCTCAAGCTCATAGGCCCTACCCATGGCAGTAATAAAGTCCTTGGGGTGGTAGTAGGAGATGAACTGAAATGCGTCTGCAACGCTTTGAATAAGGTCGTTTTGTTTGATATTGGTCATGGTTTTAGGCTTATTTCCACATTATTAGTAAGGTTTGCCCTATTTTAAGGGTTTGCCATAGAGCAAATCCCCAGTGTTTTCACTTATCTTCTAAGGTCTTGAGGGTGTAAACCTGTCATTTTGCGACATTTTCTCGCATTTGTAGTGGATTTTGATGATTGATTATTAGATAGAGGGCCGTGAAGCATGGAACCATTAAAGCAAGAAAACCGCGTTTTTAACCCACCTGCAGACTTTGTAAAGGGTGCGGCAATTCCAGGTATGGATGCCTATAACAAGCTTTGCGCTGAAGCGAATTCAGATTACGACGGTTTCTGGGGTCGCCTTGCTAAAGAGAACCTCTATTGGAAAAAGCCATTTACCAAGGTTTTGGATGAATCCAAAGCACCTTTCTATAAATGGTTTGAAGATGGCACAACCAATGCTTCATACAACTGTCTAGATCGTCAGGTTGAAGCTGGCTTGGGTGATAAGACTGCCATCATTTTTGAAGCGGATGACGGTACTGTTACTAAAGTCACTTACAAAGAAATGCTTGAGCGCGTTTGCAAAATGGCAAATGCACTGCGCAAGATGGGCGTTAAGTCTGGCGATAGCGTCATTATTTATATGGCAATGACGATTGAAGGCATTGTTGCTATGCAGGCATGTGCCCGTATCGGCGCAATTCACTCGGTAGTGTTCGGTGGATTTTCTGCTCAAGCTTTGCGTGATCGCATCATGGACGTCGGTGCAGTTGCAGTGATTACTGCTGATGGACAGTTCCGCGGCGGTAAAGCATTGCCACTAAAAGCAATTTGTGACGAAGCGCTCTCTACTGGTGAGTGTCCTAAGGTCAAGCATGTGATCGTAAGCAAGCGTACTGGCACTGATGTCACTATGCAGGCTGGTCGCGACGTTTGGATGCAAGAGATCGTTGCGAATGAGGCAACGACATGCGAGCCAGAGTGGGTTAGCGCTGAGCATCCATTATTTATTCTTTATACATCCGGTTCAACTGGAAAGCCAAAGGGCGTGCAGCACTCCACGGGTGGCTACCTCTTGTGGGCTATTCTGACAATGAAGTGGACCTTTGACATTAAGCCTAATGATGTGTTCTGGTGTACTGCTGACATTGGTTGGGTAACAGGCCACTCCTACATTACGTATGGCCCACTCGCAGTCGGCGCCACTGAGATCGTATTTGAAGGTGTGCCAACATATCCAAATGCTGGTCGTTTCTGGGATATGATCCAAAAACACAAAGCATCTATTTTCTACACCGCACCAACTGCAATTCGTTCATTGATCAAAGCATCCAGTAATGATGAGGCAGTGCATCCAAAGAGCTACGATTTATCATCACTGCGCCTATTAGGTTCTGTTGGTGAGCCAATTAATCCAGAGGCATGGATGTGGTACTACGAGCATGTTGGTAACTCCAACTGCCCAATTGCAGATACTTTCTGGCAAACCGAAACAGGTGGTCACATGATTTCACCATTGCCGGGTGCAACTCCAATGATTCCAGGTTCATGTACATTGCCATTGCCAGGTATTCAGGCGGCGATTGTGGATGAGGCTGGTGTAGACGTGCCAAACGGACAGGGCGGTATCTTGGTTGTGAAGCGCCCATGGCCTTCCATGATTCGCACGATTTGGAATGATGCAGATCGTTTCGTGAAATCGTATTTCCCAGAAGAATTGGGCGGTACCCTGTATCTGGCGGGCGACGGCGCAATTCGCAACAAAGAGACTGGCTACTTCACTATTACGGGCCGTATCGATGACGTCTTGAACGTTTCTGGTCACCGTATGGGCACAATGGAAATTGAATCTTGCTTAGTAGCCAACCCATTGGTTGCTGAGGCAGCGGTGGTTGGTCGTCCTGATGAGCTAACTGGCGAGGCTATTTGTGTGTTCGTGGTTCTCAAAGGTGGTCGCCCAACAGGCGAAGATGCCAAGAAGATTGCTACTGAGCTGCGTAACTGGGTAGGTAAGGAGATCGGCCCGATCGCTAAACCTAAGGATGTGCGTTTCGGCGATAACTTGCCAAAGACCCGTTCTGGCAAGATTATGCGTCGTCTCTTGCGCGTGATTGCTAAAGGTGAGGAAGTGACTCAAGACACCTCAACCCTGGAAAATCCACACATCTTGGAGCAGCTCAAAGAGTCTGTATAAGCAGTACCCATCAGCTTTTGGCAGAAACCCTTTCGGCAATCGTATAATTGACGGCTGTACGGAAGGGTGGATGAGCGGTTTAAGTCACACGCCTGGAAAGCGTGCGTAGGTTAATAGCCTACCGCGGGTTCGAATCCCGCCTCTTCCGCCAAGTAGCAGCAAAGCCACCTTCGGGTGGCTTTTTTTCTTTTCGACTTCCCGTAATATCTTGGTAGTTAAGAATCAATCGTAAAACCAATCAAAGATGGAGAAAAAATGATCTACGCAATTATGTTGATGGATAAGCCAGGTACAGCAGATTTACGGATTCAGATTCGCCCAGAGCACCGCGCTTATTTGGCCCAACTTTCGGATCGTATGGCCTTTGCAGGCCCTCTCACTTCAGAAGATGGCAAGACGACGCTTGGCAGTTTGATTGCAATTGATTTTCCTAGTAGGGCAGATGTGGATGCTTGGTTAAAGGATGAGCCGTACACCAAGGCTGGCGTTTATGAAATGCCGGTCATTCATGTTTTCAATAATATGTGGGAGCAAAAAGCAGGCTTTCCACCGGCAAAATAATGCCATTATTTAAGCAGGGCTGTTACTTTTGATATATCATCTCATGATATATCATGGGTGATGGGAAAACGTGGACTTGCTACCCTTTTGGATTTGCACCAACAGATCATTGATCAAGGTGATGGTTACTGGGTAAAGATAGAGGCCTGGGAAATTGAGATTAGTGTTGCAGTGCCTTATGGAATTCGCTATTCATTAACCTTGCATAACCCAAAAGGGGTAAGAATTTTAGGTTTCGACAATGCTCATTCAGTGAGGTCTAAATCGGGGCATTCAGCAAGAAAATTAGCTTACGATCATAAGCATCGTAACTCTAGGGATCCTGGTATCCGCTATGACTTTAAAGATGTGCATGGACTGTTAAGTGATTTTTTTATAGATGTTGATAAGGTCTTAAAACTGGATAAAGAGAAATGAAAGTTATCAAAATTGGGATTGCGTCACAAAAAGATATTCGAGCACGCGTACTCGCTATCGCTAAAGGCGAGTTAAAACCTAAAGCAGCCGATCCAAAGATATGGTTTACCTCGATGCGCTCCTTGGCACAAGTATTGAGCGATGAAAACAGAGCTCTTTTACATGTCATTAGAGCGTCCAAGCCTATATCGATTTCTGAGTTGGCAGAGCTTACCGGAAGAAAGCAAGGCAACTTATCTCGCACACTAAAAACAATGTCCCATTACGGCTTGGTTGAGATGTTAAAAGAGGCCAGGGCCCTCAGGCCGGTTGCATGCGGTGATCGCTACGAGATAAGTCTTCAATAAATTAAAGCGGCTTAATTTGTAGTTTTCTAAACTTAATCACGCCACCTGCCGATTGCAGGGCAATGGGGCCTTCTGTAAATTTACTATCTTGACCATTGGCTACGGTGACCATGTCATTCATCATGACTTTAAAATTAGGTCCGTTGGCAGTAATTTCCATGGTATTCCAGCGTCCGCCAGCTTTGGGCACCGGGTCAACTTTTGCCACTTCTACAATCGCCCCAGTTGCGTAAGCTTGCTCAGGACGAGTATCCCAAATATTGATTTCATAACAAGTGGATTGACTCACGTTGTTAGGGTCTTGGCAGCGGATGAAAATACCGCTATTCGTATTGGACTCAGCATAAAACTCTGCCTTTATTACAAAATTCTTGTAAGTCTTGGTGCTAACTAAAAAACCATTGGGCTTATTCCCCTCGACAATTCCATTGCCAATGACCCAGTTGGCACTTCCAATAATGTTCCATCCACTCAGGCTCACGCCATCAATGAGGTCGGTAAAGCCATCTGAATTTTGGGCATGTGCAACGCCCCCAATGGATAGGGTGGTAAGACCTAAAATTGCCGCACCTAGTTTTTTGAGGAATGCTTTCATGGGGTCTCCCGGGGTTCTATTTATTGTTGTCTATAAATTTCATTGTTACTGATATTGGCTCTTAAAGACAAGTCAGCTGGGTGATGTTAAGGCTTTAGGGGTGGGAAAAGAGGGTATGCCTCTCGATGTTCGGATCAGAATCAAGTAGACTTGAGGTCATGAATTCAACAAAAATGCGCCTTTTCCTTATTGCCACCGTGTTGGCTGTTCTAAGTCTTACGGGCTGTGGCTCTATTGAATCTGCCGCACAAGATGACTGCACGTCAATTGGCTGGCAAATTGGCAGTAAAGGCTACCAGGATTGCTATAAAGCTAGTCTTTATGAGCGCAAGCTAGATTACTCCCTTCCTCCTGGGGATCAGCCTTCTCCTTCACTTCTTTAACAGGGTAAACCCTTAGTTAAAGTCCTTGAGCGCCGTCAAGGACATGGGGTCCTAAATAACCCAAAATAAAGCGTTATTTTGAGTATTAGTGACAAGCTAAGTATTTGGCTTAGCTGGTTTTTAGTGCGCAAACCAGGATAGGGCTCTGCATTGGCGCTGAGCAAAAATAGCATTAAATAGATAATTAGAGACTACGAACTATGAATCATCCAAAGCCTTCTGGAGAAGTCAAAGCGGTTGCTGTTGCAACTGCAGATGATTTGAGGGAAACCATTCGCCGTAAAAGCAAGCTGAAGGGTCGTCAAGCAGATGATGCTTCTATTGCTGAAGTACGCAAACTCATTGGAGATGCTCCGCATCGTCGTGATTTATTGATTGAAAATTTACACAAGCTCAATGATGAATACCGTGCTTTGCATGATCGTCATTTAGTTGCTCTAGCAAAAGAAATGAATCTGCCAATGGCAGAGGTATACGAAGTTGCCACTTTCTATCATCACTTTGAAGTAGTGCGTGGTAATGATCCAGTAGCAGATATCCTGATTCGCGTATGCGATGGTATTGCTTGCGAATTAGCTGGCGCACAAAATCTTTTAGCTAAATTGCCAGAGATCTTAGGTAATCCAAACATCAAAGTAGCTGCGGCGCCTTGTGTTGGCCGTTGCGAACAGGCTCCTGTAGCCGTAGTTCATCAATACCCAGTTTTGTTTGCTACGGTAGACAAGGTATCCGCTGCTGTAAAAAATAACTTAACCACTCAGCCAATGGCCAAAGATGATGCTGTCTTTGATCCTGCTGCCTTAGCTGAGCAGGGCGTTTCACCGCAAGGTGAGATGCAAGCGGTTTCTCCAGATTACGTTGGATATGAGTCTTATCGTGCTCAAGGTGGTTACGCTTTAGCTAAAGAGATTTTCGAAGGCAAGAAAGATGCTGAGAGCATCATCAAGTCAATGGAAAGCTCGGGCTTGCGTGGCTTAGGTGGTGCAGGTTTCCCTGCAGGTCGTAAGTGGCGCATTGTGAAAGATCAAGTAGCGCCTAAATTGATGGCAGTGAACATCGACGAAGGTGAGCCAGGAACATTTAAAGACCGTACATACTTAGAGCGTGATCCACATCGTTTCTTAGAAGGCCTTCTTATTGCGGCAAGCGTGGTTGGTATCGATGCTTGCTATATTTATTTGCGTGATGAGTATCACGGCTGCCGTGAGTTGCTTGAAGCTGAATTAGCAAAACTCAAAGCTAATCCGCCTTTTGCATTGCCGAATATTGAACTACGTCGTGGTGCTGGTGCTTATATTTGCGGTGAAGAATCTGCCATGATTGAAAGTATCGAAGGTAAACGTGGTGAGCCGCGCATGCGTCCCCCATACATCGCCCAAGTTGGATTGTTTGGGCGCCCAACCTTAGAACACAACTTTGAGACGCTGTACTGGGTGCGCGATATTGTTCAGCGTGGACCTGAGTGGTTTAGCTCTTTTGGTCGTCACGATCGCAAAGGCTTACGAAGCTTTAGCGTTAGCGGGCGCGTGAATAAACCTGGTGTGAAGTTGGCTCCTGCCGGCATCACTATTCAAGAATTGATTGATGAGTATTGTGGTGGCATGCAAGATGGTCACAAATTCTATGGTTACTTACCTGGTGGCGCATCGGGCGGTATCTTGCCAGCAACCATGAATGACATTCCGCTCGACTTTGATACCTTACAGCCATATGGATGCTTTATTGGTTCGGCTGCTGTGATGGTGTTTAGTGACAAAGATAAAGCGCGCGATATGGCATTAAACGTGATGCATTTCTTTGAGCATGAGAGCTGTGGTCAATGCACCCCATGCCGCGTTGGAACTGGCAAGGCTGCTAAGTTGATGCAAGCCAAATCTTGGGATCAAGAAACTTTAGAAGACTTAGCCACTGTGATGGTTGATGCTTCTATTTGTGGTCTTGGCCAAGCCGCACCAAATCCTATTCGTTGTATTCATAAATATTTCCCTGAAGAAGTAGCTTAATAAAAATTAGGGAGTAACGAGACAAACATGAACGCACCCACAAATCCAAAAGAACTCGAATTACAAACCGTTGAGTTCAAGCTAGATGGCAAGACCATCGTTTCGTATGAAGGCGAAACGATTCTCAAGGCTGCCAAACGCCACGGTGTTGATATTCCGCATCTGTGTTTTAAAGAAGGCTATCGCCCAGACGGTAACTGCCGCGCTTGCGTGGTAGAAATTAATGGCGAGCGTACTTTGGCGCCGAGTTGCTGCCGAAGCGCAACGCCTGGTATGGAAGTAAAAGCCAATAGTGAGCGTGCTGTAAAGAGTCAAAAGTTAGTTCTCGAGATGTTGCTCTCTGATATGCCAGATGAAGGATTTAAGTGGGTTGGAGACAGCAAGGAAGAAGAGCAAAAAAATCAACATGGCGAACTCAGCACCTGGGCAGCACGCATGGATGTTACAGTTCGACCCGAGCTCAAAGCATTGCGACGCGAGAAGGTCAGTTGTGATATTTCACACCCAGCGATGGCTGTGAACTTGGATGCCTGCATTCAATGTAACCGTTGTGTACGCGCTTGCCGTGAAGAGCAAGTCAACGATGTAATCGGTTACGCGATGCGTGGCGGTCACAGCGAGATCGTATTTGATTTAAATGATCCAATGGGCGATAGCACTTGCGTTGCTTGTGGCGAGTGCGTTCAGGCTTGTCCAACCGGCGCTTTGATGCCTAAGGGTTTAATTGGTTCACAAACAGTCGATCGCAAGGTGGATTCTGTTTGCCCATTCTGTGGCGTTGGTTGCCAAATTACTTACAACGTCAAAGACGAAAAAATTGTGAGCGTTGAAGGTCGTGATGGCCCAGCCAATCACAACCGCCTCTGCGTTAAAGGCCGTTTTGGTATGGATTACATCCATAACCCACAACGCCTCACTAAGCCATTAATTCGTAGGGCAGGCGTTCCTAAGGATGAGTCCATCCTAGAAGGCAAGCAAGACTGGTCCGACATCTTCCGTGAGGCGACTTGGGAAGAGGCTTTGGAAGTTGCTGGCGGCGGCTTGAAGAAACTCAAAGATCAATACGGCAATAAGGTATTGGCAGGCTTTGGCTCTGCAAAAGGCAGCAATGAAGAAGCCTATTTATTCCAGAAGCTGGTTCGTACTGGCTTTGGCAGCAATAACGTAGACCATTGCACACGTCTTTGCCATGCTTCATCTGTAGCAGCGCTTCTTGAGGGTGTTGGTTCGGGTGCAGTAAGTAATCAGGTGAATGACGTTGAGCACTCAAGCATGATTTTCTTGATTGGATCCAATCCAACTGCCAATCATCCTGTTGCTGCCACCTGGTTCAAGAACGCCGCTAAACGTGGCGCCAAGATAGTCTTGTGTGACCCACGCGCGACAGAGATCAGCAAGCATGCATGGCGTACCATGCAGTTCAAACCAGATACTGATGTGGCCATGCTCAATGCCATGATCTACACGGTAATTGAAGAAGGCTTAGTTGATAAAGGCTTTATTCAGAATCGCTCGAATAACTTTGAAGCCTTAAAAGAAAATATCAAGGGCTATAGCCCTGAAGCAATGGCACCAATCTGCGGTATTCCTGCAGAAACCTTGCGTGAAGTAGCCAGAGAGTTTGCGACTACAAAGTCAGCAATGATCTTGTGGGGTATGGGCGTAAGCCAACACGTACACGGTACTGACAATGCACGCTGCTTAATCGCTTTAGTGAGTATCACCGGTCAAATTGGTAAACCAGGCTCTGGTTTGCATCCATTGCGTGGTCAGAACAACGTGCAAGGTGCTAGTGATGCTGGTTTGATTCCAATGATGTTCCCGAATTATCAGCGTGTTGACAATCCAGAAGCACATGCTTGGTTTGAAAAGTTCTGGGATACGCCATTAGATAAAAAGCCTGGCTATACCGTTGTAGAGATCATGCATAAGATCACTGCTCCCGATAGTGACCCAGATAAGATTCGCGGCATGTATGTTGAAGGCGAAAACCCCGCGATGAGCGATCCCGATTTAAATCACGCTCGTCATGCATTGGCTGCATTAGATCTTCTCGTAGTTCAAGATATCTTTATGACGGAGACTGCGCTCCTGGCTGACGTAGTGTTGCCAGCCAGTGCATGGCCTGAAAAGGCTGGTACTGCTAGCAATACTGACCGCATGGTTCAGATGGGCAAGAAAGCGATTAACCCTCCTGGTGATGCAAAGCCTGATTTGTGGATTATTCAAGAAATTGCCAAGCGTATGGGTCTGAATTGGAACTACCAAGGTCCTGATGCAGGTGTTGCTGAGGTATATGACGAAATGCGTCAAGCAATGCATGGCGCGATCAATGGCATTACATGGGAGCGCTTAGAAAAAGAATCTAGCGTTACCTATCCATGTTTATCTGCTGAAGATCCCGGTCGCCCAATTGTGTTTAATGACAAGTTTGATACCAAGGATGGCAGAGTGAAGTTAGTGCCAGCCGATATCATTCCAGCTAACGAGCGCCCAGACGCTGAATATCCATTTGTGTTGATCACTGGTCGTCAGTTAGAACATTGGCATACAGGCAGTATGACGCGTCGTGCCACTGTGCTGGATGCGATTGAGCCTATGGCTACCGTATCAATGAATGGTGAGGACATGACCCAGTTAGGCGTATCTGCTGGTGACGTCATTACAGTTCAGTCTCGTCGTGGTGAGGTTGGTATTCACGTCAGAAGAGATGATGGCACACCAAGAGGCGTGATCTTTATACCGTTTGCCTACTATGAGGCTGCGGCTAACTTGATTACCAACTCAGCGCTAGATCCATTTGGCAAGATTCCAGAGTTTAAGTATTGCGCTGTGAAGCTTGCTAAGGGTGGGGAAGTAGCCAAGATCATGGGCTATGGCACGAATGCCCCAGGTCGATCTAAGGTGATGTCTAACGTTTAACTTGAACAGCCCCCTAAAACCCCGTCCTTGTGGCGGGGTTTTTCTTTTTGACTTGCTTGAATTGGATGATGTAGATACAATGTAGACACATTTAGAGGGGCTCATATGCAAACAATTATTAAAAAGTGGGGTAACAGCCCAGCTTTGCGTTTAAATGCTGCGGTGATGAAGTCCGCCCAATTGAATATTGATCAACTTGTTTCTGTAAAAGTGCAAAAGGGTCGAATTGTGATTGAGCCAATGACTAAACAAGAGTATCCACTGGATGAGCTATTGTCAGGAATTACCGCTAAGAATTTGCATGGTGAGGCCGACTTTGGTGGGCCCGTTGGCAAAGAGCTTCTCTAATGGTTAGGGCTTATGTGCCAGAGGCTGGTGATGTAGTCTGGCTAGTGTTTGACCCTCAGGCGGGAAGAGAGCAGGCTGGTCGTCGACCTGCTGTTGTGTTGACCCCAGAGGGTTACAACAAAAAAACAAATTTATTGGTTTGCTGCCCATTAACAACCCAGATTAAAGGCTACCCCTTTGAGGTGTTGGTTGAGATCGATGGGGTGCAATCTGCTATCTTGTCTGACCAAGTGAAGTCTCTGGATTGGAAAATAAGAAAAGCAAAGTATAAAAATACAGTGAATCCAAGGACCCTCACTGAAGTAAGGGCTAAGGTGAAGTCTTTGCTCTCAATCGGTTAGGCAGCAAGTACCCAATGTTAGAGCGGAATTTATGTAGTTACGTGAAGACCATCACTGCTGAGAACGGTTATTCCAAGGAAGAGCAGGCTCAATTCTTAGCGCGATTGGAGCGTGCGTGCATAGATAATCCAGAGCTACCACCCACCTTTGTAGCTAACTGTCTTCTATCGCTTTCTGAGTCTAAGTTTGACGAATTGCTTCCTTTTGCGTCGTGTGACAAAGGAATTTAACGGCAACCCTTATTTCTAATGCCAGTTAGAATGGATCCTCTATGGCCAGTTCCAAACCCTCCCAAAACACCACTGCAATCGCCGATCTTCCTGTCCTTATCATTGGGGCTGGATTGGCTGGATTGACTGTTGCCCTTCATATGGCTGAGTCTCAGCCCGTGATTTTGATGGCTAAGCGTGGTTTAGGAGAGGCCGCTACAGCTTGGGCACAAGGCGGCATTGTTGGGGTTGTGGATAAAGAGCATGACAGTATTGACTCCCACGTTGCCGACACCTTAGATGCTGGTGCAGGACTTGTGGTGGAATCTACTGCACGTTATATCGCGGAAGAAAGTGCTGATGCGATTCGTTGGCTAGTAGAACAGGGCGTTCCCTTTACAGCTGATGAGACTGGCCCCATGGGTTTGCATTTAACCCGTGAAGGCGGACATAGTCATCGTCGTATTGCTCATGCTGCCGATGCTACTGGTAAAGCGATTCATGAGGTCTTACTAGATAAAGCTAAAGCCCATAAAAATATTCAGATCCTAGAGCATTGGATTGCGCTCGATCTCATTACCAATCGTCAGTTGGATGCTAAAACTCAGCGTACTAAGCCTAATCGTTGCTACGGTGTGTATGCACTCGATATTAAGAATAATAAGGTGGAGACAATTGAAGCTAAGTCAGTTGTTTTGGCTACCGGTGGCGTTGGTAAGGTTTACCGCTACACCAGCAATCCCGACACTGCTACAGGTGATGGCATTGCCATGGCTTGGCGAGCAGGCTGCCGTGTAGGTAATATGGAATTTATACAATTTCATCCGACTTGTTTGTATCACCCTAGCGATCGTACATTCCTGATTACTGAAGCGATGCGCGGTGAGGGTGGCTTACTCAAGCTGCCTAATGGCAGCCGCTTTATGCCAGAGCATGATGACCGTAATGAATTAGCTCCACGTGACATTGTTGCTAGAGCTATCGACTTTGAAATGAAGAAGCACGGCTTGGACTATGTCCATCTAGATGCTACACATTTAGGCGAAGCATTTATTAAAGAACATTTCCCGATGATCTATGCGCGTTGCATGAGTCTCGGTTTAGATGTCACCAAGGAGCCTATTCCGGTGGTGCCTGCTGCGCATTACACCTGTGGTGGAGTAGTCACAGACCTCAAAGGACGCACAGACTTACCAGGACTTTATGCAGTTGGCGAAGCAACCTATACTGGCCTACACGGCGCCAATCGTTTGGCCAGTAACTCATTGTTGGAGTGCGTAGTTATTGGTAAGGCAGCAGCAGAAGACATATCCAATCTCAAGACACCAGCAATGCCTGCTCTTCCTTTATGGGATGAGAGCCAGGTTGAAGATGCCGATGAACAAGTCGTTATTGCCCATAACTGGGATGAGCTACGCTCCCTGATGTGGAATTATGTTGGCATTGTGAGAACCAATCGTCGTCTTGAACGGGCCCTACATCGCATTAAGCTGTTGCGCTACGAGGTGCAAGAGTATTACGCCAACTTCAAAGTAACGCGCGATTTAATTGAGCTCAGAAACCTCTTAGAGTGCGCAGAGCTCATTGTGCGTTCAGCCTTGATGCGAAGAGAAAGCCGTGGCCTTCATTACAGCCGCGACTACCCAGGCACCTGGGCTGTGTCATACCCAACCATTCTTACCCCTCAAGCAGAGGGTGCTGAGAGCGATTCAGCCACTTAAAAGCGCATTCCAAGCCCTTAAATCAGGGTTTTTGGTGATAAGCTAGCCCAATATCACGAGGAATGACATGGCCAGTTTTAAAGAAGAAGTCAGCGAACATATCTCTGCTGTTTACCAACCGGCAGCAGATGAAATCAAGAATTGGTTTAGTGCCTTAAGAGAAGTCTGGCCACTTGTTTTCTTATTAATTCTTTCCTTATCTATCCTGGTTTGGTACGCAAAGCCTGCGCCACCGAACAAAGTATTAATGGCAACCGGTACAGGTGGCTCCTACAAAGTCTTGGGTGAAAAATATAAGACCTATTTTGAGAAAAAGGGAATTAAGCTCGAACTGGTGGAGACCCATGGTTCAAATTAAATCTACAGCATTTAATTGATCGCAAGGATCCAATCCAGGCGGCCCTTGTTCAGGGTGGAATGATTGCAGTAGACAATCTGTCTGGTGTGGAATCCCTCGGCAGTGTTGACTATGAGCCAGTTTGGATGTTTTACCGTAAGAGTGCTTTTAATGAAAGTATTCATATATCTGATAGAGATATAGCTAAGCTCAAAATCAATATTGGCCCAGTAGGGAGTGGAACGCGTACACAGGCACTTAGTATATTTAAACTCAATGGCTTGAATGGCGACGCCCCTAATTTACTTGGTCTTGGGAATGCTGAGGGTGTTAGTGCTTTGGAGCGGGGTGAAATTGATGCCGTGATTTTGGTAGATGGTTTTGATTCGCCAAATGTACAAAGACTCATTAGAAATCCAGAAATTAAACTGACTTCATTCACGCGTGCAGATGCTTATACCCGTTTATTGCCATATTTTGAAGAAGTGACGGTGCCAATGGGCGGCTTTGATCTCGGGAAAAACATTCCGGATCATCCTATTCAATTGATCTCAACCACGACCAATCTCTTAATTGATAACCGCCTCCATCCAGCGATCCAAGTTTTGTTTCTAGAGGCCGCCCGAGAGATTAGCGGTAATAAATCTTATTTTGCTAAAGCTGGAGAATTTCCGGTGTATATGAACACTGAGGCCCCATTGAGCGAAGAGGCAAAATTTTTCTATGAAAAAGGCACTCCAACCTTAATGAAGTATTTGCCATTTTGGCTTGCTGAATTCTTGGAGCGCATGTTCTTCCTGTTGCTTCCCTTTGCTGCGTTTGCTTATCCCGTTATTAAATCAATTCCAACATATAGAACCAACCTGGCTAAGAAGCAAATTAACTCCATTTATAAAGAGTTGGATAAATTTGAGCAGAACACAATTCAAACCTTTGACCCTAATCGTCGCAGTGAATATATTGAGGTACTCAATGAGATGGAGCGCAGAATACTTAGATCAAAAGCAGCAAAGCTAACCACTGCTGAATGCTATAGCCTGCGAAGCAATATTGAATTTATTCGTAATGCCCTGGAGAAGCAGATCATTTACAAGGGTAGGGAAGGGTAATTTAGTGCGCTTGCTCGTAAGCGTAGTTAATGTATTAAATCCCAGGACGCCCTGGCTCATTGGGTTCCAGGGTTGCGTCTTGGGCTCTAGCTATATCGTCCAATGCTCTTGCTATAAATTCAACATCTCCATTTGATTCCTCAATGCATGCTTGAAGATAGAGGGCCATCTCCTGGGGTGTGCGCAAATGTTCTGCCACATCATAGGGGCTTGTAGTTTTGTTTTTCATCTTCCCTCTTGCGTTGTAGATACCAGGCTTCTCACATGACGCGCATAACTTGTGTGATTTAACTTTATAGATTTGCACGGAATTCTTCTATAAAAGCCGGCTACTTGCAACCCTAATTCATTGTCGGATACAATGTTATAGCACTGAGTGCTATACATTAAAATATCGACTATGAAAATAGTCTTAAAAACAAAAACATTCGATCGTTGGGCAAGAAAAATTATTGGAGCTATAGAACTTTGTAATGCTGCTAGAGAGATTGAGCGAGGAGTTTATGAGGCCGACTTAGGTGGTGGGGTATGTAAAAAGAGAATCCCACTTCCAGGTCAGGGCAAAAGTGGGGGCATTCGCACTATTGTTGCCAAGAAAAATAAGGAAGCAATTATTTTTATCGTTGGCAGGGAAAAGAGTTATCCCGGCTCTGACTTTAGCAATGTGGAGCAAGAGGCGGCAACGATTATTGCTAAGTCATTCGAAAAGGCAGATAGAAATAGATTGCGGGTACTAGTTAGGGCTGGGATATTGAAGGAGCTAAATTGCAATGAGTAAAAAATTAAAATCTGAAGATAGAAGGGTGCTTGACGAGTTATTGGAAATGGCGCAGGCATTGGAGGAGCACGGTCTTTTAACTAAGCATGATTATGCAAAAATGAAGACCCTTTGCTTAGAAAAGCCACCCTTATTTACGCCTAAAAAAGTGACGGATATACGCATTCATCAAGCAAGAATGAGTCAATCCATTTTTGCCTCACTACTAAATGTAAGCGTCTCTACAGTTCAAAAATGGGAGTCGACAGGTTCTGGAAAACACCCTAGTGGTGCCGCTGCCAAGCTACTTCAGCTAATTGAAACTAAGGGTATTCAAGTGCTATTGGTATAGCCAAATTGCTACAAAATGCGCATTGAGAAATCAACCGCATGTACATCCTTGGTGAGTTTTCCAAGAGAGATGCGGTCAACACCAGTGCTTGCAATGGCGCGCATTTGGTCTAGGTTGATACCACCAGAGGCTTCCAGTAAAGCACGCCCAGCAGTAATGGCAACAGCTTGCTTCATTTGATCGGTATTGAAGTTATCGATCAAGATGCTTTTAGCGCCAGCAGCTAAAGCCTCTTCAAGTTCAGCAAAGTTTTCTACTTCAATCTGAATATCCACGCCTGCATTAAGAGCTTGCGCATTTTTAAGTGCGGCAGTCACGCTACCGGCAGCAGCAATATGATTCTCTTTAATTAAGATGCCATGCCACAGTGCTAATCGTTGATTCTTGCCGCCGCCAACAAGTACTGCGTATTTCTGAGCCTGGCGCAATCCTGGAACAGTCTTGCGGGTATCTAGTACAGCGCAGCCTTTAGGGTTAGGGCTGGCCCCTGCAATGGCATCAACGTGCTGACGTGTAATGCTGGCTGTCCAAGAAAGTGTTTGTAAGAAATTAATGCAGGTGCGCTCAGCAGAGAGTAGAGCCTGCGAGTCAGCTTCGATATCACAAACCTTGGTATCGGGCTTCATCATGTTGCCCTCTAGGTAATGCCAAATAATTTTTGCATTGGGATCGAGCTTCTTGAGTGTTCCCTCAAACCAATCCACTCCACAAAGAACGGCTTCTTGGCGAACAATCAGTTGCGCCTTTACTGGCTTGCTGGGAACGAGTTTAGCCGTCCAATCACCGGTACCGATATCCTCCATTAAGGCATCTGCAATATTGCGTTGGCGAGCTTGCTCTAAGGTTTCGTTGTAATCGAACATGACAAACAATATCTATCTAAAAGAAAAAGTAAAAAAACTTAAATTAAGCTGCACCAATATTCTTTACAAAGCCATGCTGTGCTTTAGCTAAAAGGTCGGGATGATTCTTGGTGAAATCGAGCATGCGCTCAATACAACCTAAAGCCTCAATACGAATGGGCTCTTCGATGAGAATTTCGCCAGAAGTATTTTCTAGGCAATCTAAAATTCCTTGTAAGCCATTCATGGCCATCCAAGGGCAGTGTGCACAACTTTTACAGGTTGCGCTGTTGCCAGCAGTTGGTGCCTCAATCAATTTCTTATTCGGCGCCAATTGGCGCATGCGATGCAAGATGCCGTTATCGGTTGCCACAATATATTCAGTAGCGCTACCTTCGACAACTGCTTTAATCATGGCAGAGGTAGAGCCCACAACGTCTGCAAGGTCAACAACAGCCTGCGGAGATTCAGGGTGCACCAAAATCATGGCGTTAGGATGTGCTGCTTTGAGCATCCCCAATTCAACTGCCTTAAATTCATCATGAACAATGCAAGCACCGTTCCACAACAACATATCAGCGCCAGTTTGTTCTTGAATGTAGCGACCTAAATGACGATCAGGTGCCCACAAGATTTTTTTACCCTCAACCTTAAGTTGATGAACGATGGCTAATGCACAAGAGCTAGTCACCATCCAATCGGCTTGCGCTTTTACTGCTGCACTGGTGTTTGCATAAACAACGACGACGCGATCAGGGTACGCAGCTCTAAAAGTAGCAAAGTCAGCAGCGTCGCAACCCAAGTCTAGAGAGCATGTTGCATCCAAGTCAGGCATGAACACGCGTTTTTCTGGGCTGAGAATCTTGGCAGATTCACCCATGAAACGTACGCCGGCAACAATCAGATTCTTTGCAGAGTGGTTCTTACCAAAACGCGCCATCTCTAAAGAGTCGGCGACAAACCCACCGGTTTCCAAGGCTAAGTCTTGTATATCGCCATCTACGTAGTAGTGAGCAACCAGTGCTGCATCCTTTTCTATCAGAAGCTGTTTGATGCGTGCAATCACGGCTGCTTTTTCAGAACCATGAAGTTGGGGAGGGGTCTTGGCCCAAGCCTGGGCTGTACAGGTGACGCCAGCAGAGTCTTGCTGGGGGTAATCGAAGGAAATAGGGGAACTAGCAGTTGAATTCATACGAAATCTTAATCGACAGACCATTATTTTGTCTGAAATCAGTCAATTTAGGCCAAAGGCGCTTGTTATCCCTTAAGTTAATGGGAGTTCACCTTATTCAAAGTAAAATTTATACATTATTTATGAAGACCTTAGCTTAATTTACGCCTCCTATACATAGTCTCCCTACATGTCCTTTACTTCTCTTTGCCAATCCAAAAAAACGCGTATTGCCTTGGCAGTGATTAGCCTTACAGTATCCGCACAAGTTTTTGCTCAGGTAGATGCGGGTGCATTGCAGCAGAACTTAGAGAAGCAGCTACCTTTGCCATCACCGTTAGCGCTTCCAGAGCCTAGTTCAAGAGATGGCGCTCGTCCCGGTGAAGCGCGTAAAGATGAGTTGACGTTCCAGGTGAAGCAATTTGTTTTAGAGGGTATTAGTATTATTCCTGAAGCTAGCATTCAAGAGGTATTGAAGTCTTGGGTAGGTCGTGCCGTTAATTTTGATGATTTGCAAAAAGCTTGTGACGCTGTTGTCGAATTCTATCGTAAGAGTGGCTATACAGTGCAGGCAATATTGCCACCACAAAAAATCGCTAACGGTGTTGTGAAAATCTTAGTAACAGAAGCGAAGTTGAGTAGTGTCATTGTTGATACTCCAAATGGACCCACACGTTTTAGTAAAGAAACGGCTGCTGAATACATTACTTATGCAAACCCGGTAGGTCAGCCGCTCAATACGCAAGCTATCGAACGTGCTTTGATTATTCTTAATGAGACCCCGGGCGTTATGGTCTCCAGCCAGTTAGAGCCAGGTGAGAAAGATGGCGAGACGGCATTACGATTACAACTCACAGAGCCGCAGTAGTACCAAGGTAGGGTAGAGGCGAATAACTACGGCAGTAGAACTACTGTAGCCAATCAGGGAGTTATTGCTTTAAGTGGAATCAATCCATTGGGTATTGGCGATCAAATATCGGTGAATGGTATTTATTCAGAAGGCTCGCAATATGTACAAGCTGCCTACTCTTTACCTGCTTCTAAAGATGGATTGCGCTTAGGAGTCGCTGGAACCTTTCTGAACTATAAGAACGTTAGCAATTACGCCAATACTGCTAATGCTGGATACGGTGATGCCTGGACTACCGGTGTAAGTGCCGCATACCCACTGGTTAGAAGTCAGGGTACTAACGTAAACGTGACTGCCAACTACGATATCAAAGAGTACACCAATAAAAATAGCCAGACCTTAACGACTATTAGTGCCTACAACATCAGATTCCGTTAATTACCTTTAGAGGTGCTATTGGTTCAATCGTTCCGCTTGGCGGCTTGGTCGTGGTTACTGAAATGCATCTAGATCCGGATCCAGCTAAACCAGGTGCACTTGCAGGTGATATCACTATTGGCGCTGGTATATCAACAATTGGCCCGCAGACTTATTCAGGTAATGGCATTATTTTTGATCCTGCACCGGGTGCAGGCCCAATCTATTTGACAACTAAAGATGGCGCAATCCTGCTCTATGGACCTAGCGGATTGCGCGATGATTTAGCCGCTTACCTCAGGCTGGGTAATGGTGGTTTAGCACCTGCGGTAACGCAAAATACTATTCCGCGCATTGCCCCACGTATTTTGAGTGGTTATTTACCTCCATTAGATCCCGATAATGAGTTATTCAGCTCGAATCGCTATGGCGAGGGATCCAAAGTCTCTGTTGGGGAGCCAAGCACTATTGTTCCTTGTGAAGCTGAGCTTACTGAGGAGTGTGTAAAGGGTTGAGATTAATTTCAGCTACTATTTAGTCATGACGATTAAACAATTTAATGCCACCTATTTAGCGAACGATGATCGCTTGCTCTTTCGCTTTAATACCAGTGAAGACACTGAGTTTCGCTTCTGGTTTACTCGTCGCGTTACTTTATTTATTCTCGCTGCAACTTCCCATCTATTGGTTAAGAATCTGGAGCAATCCCATACCCCGGAAGCGGCAAAAGCCATTGCCCAATTTGGTGAAGAAGCTGTAAAAAAGGAGAGAGAACAGCGAGAGGCGGTAAAGCCCAAGACTTATCAGCCTGCAAGCGCCTATCCTTTAGGCGCAGATCCTGTTCTCGTCATGGACGTCAAATGCGCTTTTGAGAAGCAAGATGCTGAAGACATGTTGTCATTAGACTTGGTGCTTCCTGGTGGAGCCAACATCAACCTCAAGATGGCTGGACCTACCTTACAAGCAATGTGTTTATTGCTCAATCAATTGCGTGAACACGCTTCTTGGGGTGAGGTACCCCAAGTTCAAGATGTTGTTCTTGGAGCAGGGGAGGTTGATGCGCCTGACAAGCCGCTATTTCACTAGAACCCGTGGAATAACCTGTCAATAGCGGCTATAACAATCTGTTGTTGATCTCTTAAATTCCCAATTTCTTTTTTAAGGTGTTTTGAAGGTATTGCTGCCATTCTGGGTGTATCAAGAACAAATTCTTTGCCCTTTATCGCTAGCCTTGGCATCAAATCCTGCGAAGCGCTTAAGTTTTGATATCGCTCACTGTTCCGAAGCGGAATGACGATACGGATATTTAACCCGCTCAAGATCTGTTAGTACACCAAGAATGTAAGGGGTTGTTTTAGTGTAATCATCGCTATTTTGATAAATGCTAAGTCTTAACTTTAAAAAGTTCTCCACTTATCAAGTGGAAGCCCTTCTTCATCAGTGATTTGATTGTATTCACTGATAAATTTTGCATTCTCCAATTTCCAGAGCCGCTCTTTTTCTTTTATGTTGCTGCGTAAAGTGTCATGATTGAACATGGCACTATTATGGGGTAATTTATACGCAGTCAATATGTGCATAAATTATGTGGATATTGCAATTAGAGGCTAAAACGGCAGCTTTGCGCCCGGCTTGGCTGCTAACAATACCGCCTTAAACTCTGCCTGAATTCTGGCAATTGCTTCTTCACTATCAGCCTCAAAGCGCATCACCACTACTGGTGTTGTATTTGAAGGTCTAGCCAGACCAAAGCCATCGGCATATTCCACGCGCACACCATCAATCGTGTTGATTGATTCAGAAGTGGGGAACTTGGCATTCGCTTTAATGGTTTCCAGCAGGGCGAATGGTTCTCCCTCAGCACAAGCCAATTGCAATTCAGGCGTGCAAATAGCATTTGGCAAGTCATTAAGCGTTTGATTTGGATCTTTCTCTTTGGAGAGGATCTCTAATAAACGTGCGCCGGTATACAAGCCATCATCAAAACCAAACCAACGGTCTTTAAAGAATATATGGCCAGACATTTCGCCGGCTAATGGTGCACCAGTCTCTTTGAGCTTAGCTTTCACTAAAGAGTGGCCTGTTTTCCACATCAAAGGCTCGCCACCATGTTTTTTCACATAAGTAGCTAGGTTGCGTGTGCATTTAACGTCATAAATAATCTGACCGCCAGGATTGCGTGAGAGTACATCCTTTGCAAACAGCATCATTTGACGGTCTGGGAAAATAACCTGTCCATCTTTCGTCACTACGCCCAAACGATCGGCATCGCCATCAAAAGCAAGGCCCAATTCATTATCGGTAGTTTGTAAGTTCTTAATAAGATCTTGCAAGTTCTCAATATGCGCTGGATCTGGATGGTGATTCGGAAAATGACCATCAACTTCGCAAAAGAGTTCTTGCACTTCGCAACCTAAAGCTCTAAATAGTTTGCCAGCAAATGCACCACCAACACCATTACCGCAATCCACGACAATCTTCATAGGACGAGCCAACTTCACGTCGCTCACAATGCGCTCTAAGTACATTGGGAAGATATCAAAGGTAGATCTAGTTCCTTGGCCCGTAGCAAACTGCTTTGCCTCAATACGTTTACGTAATGCCTGGATTTGATCGCCATAAATCGCTGCTCCACCCAGAACCATCTTAAAGCCGTTGTAGTTGGGTGGATTATGGCTGCCAGTAATCATGATGCCGGATTTCGGTTTCCTGCCATTAAGTATCTGGTTGGCGCCAAAGTACACCATTGGTGTCGCAACCATTCCCAGATCAATCACATTGATACCAGTAGAAAGTAAGCCTTCGGTCAAAGCCTCAATTAGGCTTGGGCCTGATAAACGACCATCGCGTCCGATTACGATTTCGGTTTCGCCAAGTTCGCGCATCTCCGTACCAAATGCTTGACCAATCAGCTTGGCAATTGATGGATCTACAGTCTCATCAATAATGCCGCGAATGTCATAAGCTTTGAAAATGGATGGAGAGAGTTGCATGAGTGTTCTTTCGATGTCTAGACTGAAGCTAGATCTATATAGCTATTAATAAACTATTGATTAAATAAATTAATACGAGCAGCCGTTACAGCATCAATACCGGCATCAGCTTGTACCGTGCCACCATTCTTTAATGCGGCCTCAATTGGCTTAGCCAGCACTTTGCCAAGCTCTACGCCTGGTTGGTCAAAGCTATTGATATTCCATAGGGCACCTAATGCAGCCGTACGATTCTCATAAAGCGCCAAGAGTGCGCCTAAGTAAAAGGCATTGAGCTTGGGCAGAATGAGTAGGTTGCTAGGGCGTTTACCAGGGTAAGTATTGTTCGGGTTATCAGTCTTCTTGCCATTAGCAAGTGCTTGGGCTTGCGCCAGGCAGTTCGACAATAGAATGCGGTGATGCGCTTTTGCCTCAGGCAGCTTGCTCATGGGTTCGCGTACCGCAATGAAATCAATGGGAATGACTTCGGTGCCTTGATGTAATAACTGAAAGTAAGAATGCTGTGCATTGCTTCCTGAGCTACCAAATACAACTGGGCAAGAAAACTTCACCGGCTTACCATCACGATCAACGCTCTTGCCATTACTTTCCATATCTAGCTGTTGCAACCACTTCGGAAACCAATCCAAAGCATCTGCATACGGAATAACAGCATACGATTTAATGTTGTGCTTTTCTTGCTGATAGAGCAGGCTGAGCGCCATGATCACTGGCAGATTTTCTTCGAGAGGCGCAGACGTAAAGTGCTGATCCATTGCCTGGGCACCAGCTAGGAACTGCTTAAAGTTATCAAAGCCATACTGCAGGGCAATTGGTAAACCTACGGCAGACCATACGGAGTAACGGCCGCCGACCCAGTCCCAAAACGGATAGATGTGGTCTTGATTGATACCAAATTCTTCAGCTGCAGGAATATTGGCTGTAACAGCAAAGAGAGATTTGCTCACTTGGCTGTCGGTAAGACCATTATTTTTAAGCCACTTCACCACAGCTTCCGCATTCATGGTGGTTTCCAGTGTTGTAAAGGACTTGGAAACAATGATTACCTTGGTGCTATGGGGTAAAGCGCGTTGCAATATGCGATTGAGTTCGGCGGTATCGATATTGGCCAAGAAATGCATGCGCATCCCGCGGCTTTCAATATCCGGAACATGGGCTAAAGCTTCAATGGCTAAACGGGGACCAAAGTCAGACCCACCAATACCAATGTGAATCACATCAGTAACGCCAACCCATTTATTGCAGAGCGCCTCAATGCGATGCCACACTTGAGCAACCTCGGGCATGACATCTTTACCGTTGATTAAAACTGGAGTTTTGTCCAGGTTGCGTAGAGCAGAGTGAAGGGCGGGGCGATTCTCAGAGTTATTGACTGGCTTACCGGCAAATAGGTCGGCAATAAACTGCTCTAAATGAGCATCTTTAGCCTGTTTAAAGAGAGATTTCCAGCTGGCAGCATCAATGCCTTGATACGCGCTATCTAAAACGATATCTTGGGCGCTGAATAGGGTTTTCAGGTTATCTGCAGCTGGTTTTGAAGACATCTAAAGATTTTATCAAGAAGTACCCCAAAACCCACTAAAACACTGAAAATGTTACGATTTCAGGATGCAAATAACAATAATTCAGGGCTTAGGCAGATAAATGGATCAAGTCGACTGTGTCGTCATCGGTGCCGGGGTCGTTGGCCTGGCCGTTGCGAGGGAAATGGCCCTGCAGGGCCGCGAAACGATTTTGCTTGAGCGGGAAAGTGCTTTTGGCACGATTAGCAGTGCGCGTAATAGCGAAGTAATCCACGCTGGTATCTACTATCCAAAAGATTCACTCAAAGCCAAACTTTGCGTTGAAGGCAATCGCATGCTCTACGAGTATTGCCGCACTCACCATGTTGCCACTCAACCTTATGGAAAATTGATCGTAGCCAGTGATGACTCTCAATTAGATGATCTCCATGCAATTCTGTACAAAGCACAGCAAAACGAAGTCCCAGAAATCAAAATGATTACTGGTGATCAGGCTAAAGCAATGGAACCCGAACTTAATTGTGCGGCAGCAGTTCTCTCTGCTTCAACAGGCATTGTTGATAGCCATGGATTCATGCTTTCTCTTCTTGGTGGCTTTGAGGATGCGGGTGGCATGGTGGCTTATCAGTCACCGCTGATGAGTGCAAAGCCTATCGGTGAAAACGCCAAAGATGGCTTTGAATTAGAAATTGGTGGCGCTGATGGAATGAAGATTCAAACCAAGCTTCTGATCAATTGTGCTGGTATGAGTGCACCAGCCATTGCGAGAAAGATAGAAGGACTCTCACAGGAACAAATCCCCAAAGCGTATTTTGCTAAAGGTAATTACTTTTCCCTTTCTGGAAAATCACCATTCAAACATTTGATTTATCCCGTCCCTGAACCTGGTGGTCTAGGCGTACATCTCACTTTGGATATGGGTGGGCAGGCCAAGTTTGGGCCCGACGTCGAATGGCTTGAAATCGATGAAGAAAGCCAAATTGATTACACCGTAAATCCAAAGCGAGGTGAAGGTTTCTATGAGGCCGTAAGACGCTATTGGCCAGGCCTTAAGGACAATGCATTGCAACCTGATTACTCTGGGGTGAGGGCAAAGATAGTTCCGCCAAACGCGCCTGCAGGGGACTTTTGCTTCAATGCGCCCAAGGACCATGGCCTGGAAGGACTCTTTAATCTATATGGCTTTGAGTCCCCAGGATTAACCTCCAGCCTAGCTATTGCCAAGCATTTAGAAGGTTTAATTAAGAGGTCTTAATCTACTTGAGCTCGATATTCGAATGGGTTCAGTAAATTAATTTTAAATCGTTTGAAGTCTTTTATATTTCTACTGACCACAATGAGTTTCTGATCAATAGCTGTCGCTGCGATCATGGCATCTTCCCAAACGGTATTACTTTCTTTATGCATGAGCTTTGCCCACAATCTAAAGGTTGATCCCGTCATCGGTAAGACATGATGTGCATTTGAAACTTGTTGCAACCAACTCTCCAAAGACTCTGCTTTATTTTTATCTTGCTCACGAGTCAACTCAATGCCTGCTTGAATTTCACCGATCGAGACTGCGGAAATATAAAGATCATTATCTGAAATGTTCTCATACCACTCTAATACTGCTCCATGCGGTTTTGGTTTACGTAGTTCTGAAATAATATTGGTGTCTAGTAAGTACATGAGCAGTCTTACAGTTTGATGGATTTTCGAAATACACCTTGGCCACGCTTTGGCAGCACTAGGTCACCCTTGGCTTGCTCTGAAAGCAAAAGCGATTTAAGAGAAGGTTTAGCTAACTTTTTCAATGTATTCCACTCCTGGATGGTGATTAATACGGCTGCTTCATGCCCCCGCTTAGTAACCACTTGTGGACCTTCTTCAAGGCAGGCGTTTAGTAACTCGCTAAATTTTGCTTTGGCATCTTGAACTGCCCAGTGCTTATTCATCACCCGTACTCCTGACTAGTTATCTGACTAGTTTATCAGAGAAAAGGCTATATCGGTTGGTGCACATAGAGTATTTAAGCCAATGGAAGCAATCTTTAGAAGGGGGCTTATTGCATTTTTAAGTAGTGGCTCACCGAATTCCTTATAATCTAGTGCTGAAATCGCAAAGGAAGAGTGGCAGAGCGGTTGAATGCACCAGTCTTGAAAACTGGCGAGGATGAAAGTCCTCCGTGAGTTCGAATCTCACCTCTTCCGCCATCAATATTCGTTACGACAGATCCTCAGATCTGCTTCCCGGTTACCGCCCCCATAAAGCCTTGTATGTAGGGCGCAGGAACATAAATCACATTGCTATTGCCAGTCTGGGACTTAATCTCGAGCTGAAAGCCAGTCTTGCTATGACTTGCCAAGAATTTTGGATCGAGTTCGATCGCCATTAGCTCTTTAAAGATGCAACCTTGCTCTCCACAGATTCCAGCTTCGCGCGAAATCACGCTGAAGGTTTTGTTTGGTACGTTTTCTAGATTTGCTGAATCGTAATAGCGCCATTTTGTAAAGTAAGTCAGCATGACGATCACGCGGTAGGAGATCACACCCTGAGGATTGGTGGTGCTCTCTAGGCTATACATTTGATAGGTATTTTGATCTCCCATCGTATTAATATGGGGCCCGATATAGCTTTTGATACCCATTGGTGTATTGGACACTAGGCGGGTGGACATGTATACCGATTGAGACTCTTGCTCGTTCACGAGCTTATCGGGATGGGAGCACCCAGTTACTCCAGCGATGACGGCGCAGAAGAGGGTAGCTAAAAAGAGACTGCGTTTCATATTCAATTCCTTGTAAGATTTATAGAGTTTACTATTTACTTGTTTGCAAGCAGGCTGGCATCCCAGCCGCCGCCTAAGGAGGTAATCAGGCCTACATGGGCTGAAATTTGCCGATTTAATAAGGACATGAGCGTACGCTCATTCGAGAGCTCAGTGGCTTGGGCGGTAGAGACGTTCAGGTAATTCACGATCCCCGACTTATATTGGTTCAAACTAATCCGTACCGCAGCTTGTGCATATTTCACAGCACTTGCTTGTGCCTTACTTTCGCTTTGGAGTAAGCGTAACGCAACTAAATTGTCTTCGACATTTTGAAAGGCACTCAGTACTGTCTGGCGATAAGTAGCCACATTTTGGTCATATGCGGCATCGGCTTGACGTAAGGCGCCCACGCGTAAACCGCCATCAAATAAGGGCTGGGCTAAGGCGGGCCCCCATGACCAATACCTAAGGGGCATACTGATTAGGTTCGGTAGTTCCACCCCTTGAAAGCCACCCGCAGCCGAAATAGTTAGTGTGGGAAAGAAAGCCGCGGTTGCCACGCCAATCTTGGCATTGGCTGCCGCCATTTGACGCTCAGCAGAGGCAATATCGGGTCTACGCTCTAACAATTGGGATGGTATGCCGATGGGAACATCTGGAAGCGAGGCGACTAACTTGGTCACAGGACTAACTACTAAGCCAGTTTGGGGGTCAATCGCATTTACTTGCGCCGGCAATGAAAAAGAGGAGGGTGTTTGACCAACTAAAACGGCGAGGGCATGCTCAAGCTGCGCACGCGTCAATTTCAGATCAATCGCAAGCGCCTTAGTCGATTCCAATAAAGTTTGCGCTTGGGCAACGTCAAGTTGTGTAACGATCCCTGCGTCATATTGATTTTGGCTAATCGTGAGCGATTTTTGATAAGCGTCGATCGTGAAGTCATACATTTGCGTTTGCATATCAGCAATGCGCAAGGCGAAGTAGGTTTGCGCTAAGGTAGCCTGGGTTGAGAGGGTGATGGCTGCAATCTGAGCAGCGCTGGCCTGAGCATTTGCACCGCCCGCCTCAACATTGCGCCTGACTTGACCCCAAATATCCGGAATCCAACTGGCTCCAATATTGGCATTGGAGCTTTGCACTACTGAACTTGAGGTATTGCCATTATTGCTTGCAGTGCCCCGGGTGCCGCCGGCATTGCCTGTTAAGGTAGGAAAGAGACCCGCACGTGCTTGGGTCAATAGAGCGGTGGCTTGTCGATACTGTGCTTCGGCCGCAATCACATTTTGATTGTTAATGGCGATGTTAGTCATCAGCTCATCAAGCACGGGGTCGTGATACACCCTCCACCATTGGGTATCCATGCCCGCTTCGTTTGGCTCGGCAAGCTTCCAGCCGTCACCTGATTGACTACTGTCTAACTCTTTATAAGCCGGTGCAACCGGACTTGTGGGCTTCACATAATCTGGCCCGACCATACACCCAGCCATCAGCGCCGAAAAAATGGCTCCGATGAGAATGGGCTTGAGTTGCTGTGAATTCATGCTACCAATCTTACTCATTTATTGACGCCCCCACCGCCATTGACGTAAGCGTTCCATGTAGAGGTACACCACTGGTGTGGTGTAAAGCGTTAAAAGTTGACTCACAATTAAGCCGCCCACAATGGAGATGCCCAGGGGGCGATGAAATTCAGCGCCATCACCCGAACCAATCGCTAAGGGAATGGCCCCTAAAATTGCCGCCATAGTCGTCATCATGATTGGCCGAAAGCGTAATAGGCAGGCCTTATAAATTGCATCATGCGGCGACAAGCCATCCGTACGCTGCGCATGAATCGCGTAGTCAATCATCATGATCGCATTCTTTTTCACGATACCGATTAGCAAAATGACGCCAATCAAAGCGATGATGCTAAATTCCGTATTAAAGAGCATTAGGGCTAAAAGTGCTCCGACACCAGCCGAGGGCAAGGTTGAGAGAATCGTAATGGGATGAATGAGGCTTTCATACAAGATGCCTAGAACAATGTAGACCGTGATAAACGCTGCCAGAATCAGCCAGGGCTGACTTGAAAGGGAATCCTTAAAGGCTTTGGCAGTCCCTTGGAAGTTGCCTCGTACAGTATTGGGTACGTTCAATTTATCCATGGTCGCCATGATGGCCTCCGAGGCTTGACCCAAGGACACATTCGGCGCAAGGTTAAAGGAGATCGTCGTGGCAGTGAATTGGCTCTGATGATTGACTACTAAAGGGGTATTCGTTGGCGCATACGTGGCGATGGCGGAGAGGGGGACTTGTGCGGAAGTCACTTTGCTCCCCGGCGTATGAATCGCACCGATCGGGGTCGTCGCGGCCGTAATCGACTGCGCTGCGCCCACTGAATACGAATTTGGGCGAGGCGCTCCTGTACTAATATAGATATCCTTCAAGGTAGCTGGGTTCTGCCAGTACTGGGGTGCGACTTCCATGACTACGTGATACTGATTGAGGGGATTAAAAATGGTCGACACTTGACGTTGACCAAAGGCGTCATTCAGGGTGGTGTCAATCAAATTAGTTGTTAGACCCAACTTGGCAGCATCATCATGATTAATGGTCAAGGTGGTCTGAATCCCTTTATCTTGAGCATCGGTATTCACATCCACGATTTCGGGTAAATCCATCATCGCAAATCGAATTTTAGGACCCCATATCCTCAGGTCCTCTAAGTTATCGCCCAGTAGGGTAAATTGATAAAGTGCATTACTCGGTCTGCCCCCCATGCGAATATCTTGGACGGCCTGTAAATAGAGGGTTGCTCCCGCTACTGCGTTGAGTTTGCGGCGCATCCTGCTGATCACCTCATCAACATTGATCTTGCGCTCACTCAGAGGCTTGAGAGACATAAATAAACTGCCTGTATTGGTTTGACCTCCACCATTGAAACTCACTACTTTATCGACTGCGGGATCTTGCATCACGATGTTCATAAACTGCGCCATCTTCTGTTGCATTGCCTGAAAGGAGATAGCTTGATCTGCTTGAATGTTGCCAATTACCCTGCCGGTATCTTGTTGTGGAAAGAAGCCCTTGGGAATGGCGATATATAAATACACGTTCAGACCAATGACGGCAAACAAGATCAGCATGGTCAGTCGTTGATGGGACAAGGCATACTCTAAAGAGCTTGCATAGCGTTGGTTGAGTTTCTTGAAGAAGAGATCAATCTTGAGCATGAAACCCGTAGGTTCAGAATGCACATGAGGCTTCAATAAGCGTGCGCAGAGCATCGGGGTAGCAGTTAAAGAGATCAGGAGCGAGACGGTAATCGCAACGGATAAAGTGATGGCAAATTCACGGAAGAGTCTGCCGACGATGCCACCCATTAAGAGAATAGGAATAAATACCGCTACTAAAGACACCGTTATAGAGAGTACGGTGAAGCCGATTTCACGTGAGCCCTTGAGGGCGGCGCTTAGTGGTGACTCACCATTCTCAATGCGACGTGCAATGACCTCCAACACGACAATGGCATCGTCCACGACGAAACCAGTAGCAATTGTGAGGGCCATCAGAGAGAGATTATTCAAAGAGAAGCCGCATAAATACATCGCGGCAAACGTACCTACTAGCGAGACTGGCACTGCAATACTCGGAATGATAGTGGCACGTACATTCCCTAGGAAAATAAAGACCACCATCACCACCAACATTACGGAAATCATGAGCGTGCGCTCCACCTCTTTCAGCGAGGCCCGAATAGTGGGCGTTCTATCCAGCGGCACTTCCATGTGGATTGCCGCAGGAATGGAGGCTTCTAATTGGGGAAGCAGGGCTCTAACACCATCCACTGTTTCAATAATATTAGCGCCTGGTTGACGCCAAATTACTAGTAACACTGCTGGCTTACCGTTGGCAAGACCGCCGTTGCGTAAATCTTCAACGGAGTCCACTACTTGTGCAATATCGCCAATACGAACCGGAGAACCATTGTGGTAACCAATAATTACGGGAATGTAGTCTTGCGCCGTTGAAGAGGTATCGTTCGCAGTGATTTGCCAGGCTCTTTCACCGCTCTCTATCTGCCCCTTAGGCCGCACCGTATTAGATGCCGCAATCGCGCTACGCACATCCTCGAAGCCAATCCCCAAGGCAGACATGACGGTAGGATTAATTTCTACTCGCACTGCCGGTAATGAACTCCCCCCGACAGAGACCTGACCGACTCCTTTAGATTGGGCAATTTTTTGCGCCAAAATAGTTGCGGCAGCATCATACAGCTGCGCTCTTGGCATCGTCTCCGATGTCAAACTCACAATCATGATGGGCGCATCTGCTGGATTGACTTTGCGATAGGTTGGGTTGCTTGGCAATCCCGTCGGTAGCAAGCTACGCGCTGCATTAATTGCCGCCTGAACATCATTCGCAGCGCCATCAATATTACGGCTGAGATCAAATTGCAATGTGATACGAGTGGATCCCAATGAACTTGATGAGGTCATTTCTGAAACACCTGCAATCCGGCCTAGAGATCGCTCCAAGGGAGTGGCAACAGTTGCCGCCATGGTTTCTGGGCTTGCGCCAGGAAGGTTGGCTGAAACAGAGATGGTAGGGAAGTCGATTTGCGGTAAGGGCGATACTGGCAGTAATTGAAAGGCAGTAGCACCGGCCAGCATGATGGCCAACATCATGAGGGTGGTAGCAACAGGTCGGTGGATAAATGGGGCGGAGAAATTCATCGACTCAATGAGATTCCCATAGTTATCCTTTGCGGCTGGCTTGGTAGGCTTTTAGGCGCAGCGATAGGCGATCAAATGCCAAATAAATGACTGGTGTTGTAAACAGAGTCAGTACTTGACTGAACAATAAACCGCCGACCATCGTGATGCCGAGTGGGTGGCGCAACTCAGAGCCGGTACCTGTACCCAGCATGAGAGGAAGGGCGCCTAGAAGGGCTGCAAAGGTAGTCATTAAAATGGGGCGTAAGCGCAAGAGGCAAGCCTCATAAATGGCTTCCCGAGGCGACTTACCTTGGGTGCGCTCTGCCTCTAAAGCAAAGTCAATCATCATGATGGCATTTTTCTTGACGATACCAATGAGCAAGATAATGCCAATCACGCCAATAATATCCAGATCATTACCCGTGATCATGAGCGAGAGTAAGGCGCCTACTCCGGCTGAGGGAAGGGTGGATAGAATCGTGATCGGGTGAATATAGCTTTCGTACAAAATGCCCAGCACAATATACATACAGATAATGGCTGCCACAATGAGTACGACTGTATTACTTAAAGAAGCATTAAAGGCTTTGGAAGCGCCTTGAAAGCGAGTGATTAAACTCGCCGGCACTTGAATTTCTGCTTGCGCTGCGGTGATCGCGGCAACTGCATCTCCCAATGAGGCAGTACGACTTAAGTTAAACGATATCGTTGTGGCCGGAAATTGCCCTTGATGATTGATATTGAGTGGGCCATAGCGTTCTTCAATTTGAGCGAGTACGCTTAACTGAATTTGTTTGCCAGAGGTGCTAGGTACATAGATCGCATCTAAAGCGTTGAGGCCAGGCTCCTCACTCTGCGCCGCTTGCAAGACCACACGATATTGGTTGGTTTGGGTAAAGATGGTGGAGATCAGACGTTGACCATAGGCATTGTATAAAGCGTTATCGATCGCCGCGATCGTCACACCCAAGCGCGCCGCAACATCGCGATCAATCGCAATGTAGGATTGCAAACCTTTGTTTTGAAGATCGCTTGTGACGCTACTGAGTTCGGGGACGGTATTGAGCTTTTCAATAATCTTTGGGGTCCACTCATTTAACTCGGTTGGGCTGGCGTCTTCTAGCGTGAATTGATATTGCGTCCGACTCACCCGATCCTCGATGGTGAGATCTTGCACTGGCTGCAAGAAGAGTTTGATATCAGTGAGTCGATCCACCTGATTTTGGATTCTGGCTAAAACTGTTTTGACGCTATCCCGGTCAGCATGGGGCTTAAGATTAATCAGCATCCGCCCACTATTGAGCGTGGCGTTTGTACCATCCACCCCGATAAATGAGGACAAGCTATCCACATCAGGATCTTTGAGGATGATGTCTGCTAAAGCTTGTTGACGCTGCGCCATCGCTGCATAAGAAATCGATTGCGGCGCCTCGGAAATACCTTGAATCATGCCAGTATCTTGGCTCGGGAAGAATCCCTTTGGTATAAAAATATAAAGCAAGATGGTGAGTACTAAGGTCAAGAAAGCAACTGCTAGGGTTGCTTTTTCACGATCCAAAACCCAATTGAGGCCAAGACTATATTGGTGAATGAGGCGATCGAATTGTTGGCCGCTCCAGTGATAAAACTTTGATTGCTGACTTTCTGGAATGTGATGCAATAGCAGGGCGCACATCATTGGCGTTAGAGTCAGAGATACCACTGCAGAGATAACGATCGCGACTGCTAATGTGACCGCAAATTCCCTAAAGAGTCTGCCCACCACATCTCCCATAAAGAGCAGGGGGATGAGTACTGCCAGAAGCGATACGGTTAAGGAGATGATCGTAAAGCCAATTTGCTTTGAGCCCTTTAAGGCTGCTTCAAGCGGATTATCACCTTCCTCGATATAGCGTGAGATATTCTCAATCATCACAATGGCATCATCCACGACAAAACCAGTGGCAATTGTTAAGGCCATGAGCGATAAATTATTTAATGAAAAGCCAACCCATTGCATGATGCCGAAGGTGCCGATGAGTGAGAGGGGTACGGCAATGCCGGGAATAATGGTGGCCGGCACACTGCGCAGGAAAACATAAATTACCAGCACCACTAACAGAATCGAAAACAGCAGTTCAACTTGCACGTCATGTACTGAAGCGCGGATGGTGCTCGTACGGTCAGTTAATATTTTGACTTCCAGTGCTTGCGGCAGACTAGCTGAGAGTTGGGGCAATAGCGTTTTGATTTGATCCACTACCTCAATTACATTGGCGCCAGGTTGGCGTTGGATATTGAGGATGATGGCGGGTTGCTGATTGGCCCATGCCCCAAGACGAACATTCTCGGGGCCATTAATAACCCGTGCGACATCGGAAATACGTACCGGAGCGCCATTGTTGTAAGTGATGATGAGATCTTTGTAGCCTTCAGCCGATTTGATTTGATCATTGGCATCAATCGTGGAGGACTGATAAGGACCATCAAAGCTACCTTTAGCTGAATTGATATTGGCGTTACCAATCGCTACGCGGACATCATCAAGACTTAAGCCTTTGCTGGCCAGCGCTCCTGGGTTGGCAATGATGCGTACAGCGGGTCTTTGCCCTCCTGAGACGCTCACGAGACCGACGCCAGGAATTTGAGAAATCTTTTGCGCTAGGCGAGTGTCTACTAAATCTTCGACCCGCGTTAATGGCAGCGTGGCAGAAGTAATTGCCAGCGTGAGGATGGGGGTGTCAGCCGGATTGACTTTGTTATAAATCGGTGGCGCAGGCAGATCTCCCGGTAACAACGAATTTGCTGCATTAATTGCGGCTTGCACTTCTTGCTCAGCAACATCCAAACTCATTTCTAGGCCAAATTGCAGGACAATGACGGATGCGCCTCCCGAGCTCACTGAAGACATTTGATTGAGTCCAGGCATTTGACCAAACTGGCGCTCAAGTGGAGCGGTGACTAGAGAAGCCATCACATCTGGGCTACCACCGGGATATAAAGTAACTACCTGAATGGTGGGATAGTCAACCTGGGGTAAAGAGGAAATTGGTAAGCCACGATAGGCTAAAAGCCCCCCAAGCAAAATTGCCACCATCAGGAGCGAGGTGGCAATTGGGCGGAGGATAAATATTCGTGAGGGGTTCATCAATAACTGAAAAGTCGATGCAACTGGATAGCTACCTTAATTACCCTGAGCAGCACGTTTAGATTTTTTTGAGCTACCCCAGCCAGATTTTGAGTCCGGGTTCACTGCACTGGAAGCTTTGCCAACCATGACCTTGGAACCATTGCGCAACTTATCCGTGCCATCCACCACCACAATATTGCCTGCAGAAAGACCATCCAGCACTTGCTGGTTGTAGCCATCTATCGGCCCCAACTTCACTGGCACGACCGAGACAGTGTTGTTGTTATTTAAGCGGTAAACAAAAGTACCCGGAGTTCCGCGCTGAATAGCGGGCACAGGAATCACGAGTGTATTTTTGAGGGTTTCAAGGACGACCCGTACATTAACAAATTGATTCGGGAAGAGATTGAGATTCTCATTGGCAAAAATACCGCGTAATTTGACGGTACCGGTGGTGATATCGATTTCATTGTCGATACTTTCCAAAAACCCAGTGGCTAATTTCACTTTGTTATCACTACTCCAAGCCTCCACTGGGATTAGTATCTTTTCAGCTAGGGGTGATGCGCTCGTTTGAGTGCCATTGCTAGCTGTAGGAGCTGAAGCCGGAGCCGGAGCGGGAGCATTCTCAGGAGGAGGTGGCTCTTCTAGGAATTTCTTAAATGCTGGAATTACTTCTTGAGGCACCGAAAATAGGACGGTAGTGGGTTGAAGTTGTGTAATCACGAACAACCCACTAGCGTCACTAGGCTGAACTAAGTTACCAGGGTCAACAAAACGCAAACCAATGCGACCATTGATCGGTGAGGTGATATGCGAAAACTCGAGCTGTAATTTAGCGGCACTGACAGAGCCTTCATCAGTTAAAACATTACCCTTGTATTGCTGAACCAAGGCCTTTTGAGTTGCGTAGACCTGCTTAGAAATAGAGTCTTGTTTGAGCAAGATATCGTAGCGCTTCAAGTCAGTTTCAGCATTGCTGAGTAAAGCCTGATCCTTGTCGAGTGTGCCCTGTGCCTGCTTCAGTGCAGCCTCAAAAGGACGCGGATCAACTTGGGCTAGTAATTGGCCAGCCTTTACTAAATCACCCTCTCTAAAGTAGAGCTTACTTAGAATGCCACTGACTTGGGTGCGCACAGTGACCACATTACGAGGAGTAACTGTACCCAAAGCAGTTTGGATCACGGTAATGTCGCCACGTTCAATAGGTGAGGTCACAACTGATACGGGCCTGTTACGGGCATCGCGCGCTTTAGAATCTGACAGAAAGCCGCTGATGAAATTCCATACAAAACTCAGGACTAGGTAGACGGCAATATAAAAGAGAATCTGTGTGAATCTTCTACTGATCTTGAATTCAGGTTTTCTAGTAATGAACCGCGCGAGTTTTTCCAAACGGGGCTGTACATAATCGGTCATGCGCTGATTGAATTCCACCAGTCGCAGACGTCCCAACGCATACTTTTTTTGAGAAAAGCGCCACCATTTTGGCCAAATTGGATTATCCCGAATGCGCAGGGCTAAACGGTAGAGTGCTTGACCAATTTTGTGCAGGAAAGGTTTCATGGGGCTACATTAGGAAAAAGTGCAAATTGGAGTGGTGGTTTTAGTGCTTTAAGCCTCAGGCAACATCATAAGCCCTTGGGTTCTCAAGCCAAGAAAATCTCTTGCAAATTGTTTAAATAGCGCAAACCTTGTTCCGTGGGCCTGAGTAAAGAGGGGTTGGGGTCCAGCAAGCCTTTTTGACAAGCTTCTGCAAGGGGTTTTGCAATGACATTCAAGGGTATCCCCTTGTTAAGATACTTCTTCTGTGTACCTTTATGTGTACCATTTTACAGGGGATGTTATGAGTCTCCTAGTGATATCTTTTGGTAACATCATTGAAAAAATACATACGTTTAAGTGCTTACAAGGCTATTTTAGGAATTTCATGGAGTCTTATGGTTCTATAGATTTGCAGACACCTCTTCCACCAAGTTAAATGTAAAAAGCCCAGCAACTACTTGCTGGGCTTTTATCTTTTCAGCTACTAAAAAGAGCTACTGCATTTCTGGATTACTTCTTAGCAGCTGGTGCGCTTACTACTGCGGCAATTGCTTCTGTGTAAACCACTTTTACTTGATCGTTTACAGCGATATCTTTCATCAAGTCAGGGTTCTGAACCTTCACCTTGAAGATGTTTCCTTGCGGACCTTTTAAAGTAACAACATTCTTAGCTGTGTCAATTGCTTCAACATTAGCAGTTGCAGTAACGGTATTAGTAGTGATCATGCCTGGCTTGTCGCCTTTTGGGGCAGTTGCTGTGCTAGTAGTAACTTGCTCGCTAGTTACGCCTGGATTTTTAACCTTAACCAATTCAATCGCTACAGCCATTTCATAAACAACATCAAAATGGTCGCCTACTTTAATTTCAGCAAAGTTCTTCACTTCAGGGCCGGCAACGATAGAAGTCTCGCCATCTTTGTTTTTTAGAGTAACTGTGCGTGTTGCAGCATCAACTTTAGTTACTTCACCGTCATAAATAAGTGCGGCTTCTTGAGCGGCTACTCCAGCAATAGGTGCTTTTGGTTTAGTAAGGTAAAAGTAACTGCCAACTGCGATTGCAGCAATAACGACAGCAATGATAATTTTTTTCATAATGGTTTGATCCTTAAGATATTTGAAGTACATCACCATTAGATGGCGATGCGGAAATGTCTAAATACTAGTAATTTAGTACTTGCTTCTATTGTATTGCTAGAAGCTTGCCGCTAGCCCGATAGAGGTGCCATGCACTTTTTGTCCAAATTGGTAGCGAAATACAACCCTAACCCTAGTAAATATAGGGTCAGAGGCACTTCGATCCAATTCTATACCGGTGCCAACTGAGGATAGGGAATTGAACCCGAGCGCTCCCCGTAGGTCTCCTAGAAACTCCGTATGTGCCAACTCAAATACAGCTCTTAAGGGTCTATCTAATAGTGTTATCGGTGTTGGAATGCGACTGCGGGCCCAAAGTGCCAGACTTTGCGAGTCTGCTGATCCCTGAACCGCGGTAGATGTCGCAAATGTTTGGACCGGAATATTGGTGTAACGCAACTCCACATCAATCTCTTGATCGGGTTTGTAATTTTCATAATCGAGCATGACTGAGCCACCTAAACCATAAGAGTTCATGCGACCACCGTTCAGGAATTGCAAATCAATCCCTTTCTGATTTTGAATGACTCGAGAAGCAATAGAGAGATCGCTCTCTAGGTGCCCCAGCATGACATTGGCAATAGGGCGAAAGCGCAGTTCATTTGTAATCGGAAAATCCCAGCCAACACCTCCAGTGCCAGTCACGCTATTCCAGTGAACTGGCACAGTAATAGAGCTGTTCCCAATCCCATCGGTAAAAGTAGGGTTGTAACGATTTACTGCCAGAGTACCCTCTAAGTAGAGTGGAAAATTAGCGCTAATACGGTCACCGCCACCTAAAGAGATCATTTGTAAGTCAGCATTATCGCCACCGTTGTTGCGAATAGATAAGGAGCCTGTAGTGATATCTGGCGTGAGAGAGTAGCCGGTAATTGTCATAAAGGCATCAGCACGCTTTTTAAGGTAATTATTTGCGGCGTTATAGAGGGCGGATTGGGCATGTGCAAAGCTAATCCCAGCGGCAAATAGGGTGACAAAGAAAAGGAGCTGGGTTCTACTAAAAAGCCGCATTATTCGATTTTAGCGATTCAATTCAGTGGATGTACTATAGCGAACATGAAGGTTCTAATTTCTATCTACTTCTTTATTCTCGCCATCATTCAGATGGGCTTATTTTTGGGTATTTATCATTATTACCGCTCCCAAAGCCTTCTTAAACCTAGTTTCTATTGGATGTTCTCAATAATAGTTAGCGTGGCGGGCTTATTAACTTTTGGCGCTGGAGCTGTCACTCTACAAAATATTGTGAACCCTGAATTTAATTTCACGGTAGCTAATAGCCTTTTTTATATCGCTGCGTTATTGCAAGTCTTATTTTGTCAGTCGCTTAATCGAGAGGTCTCAAAGCAAACAAAGATCTATGCCTTAGCTTCAGTCCTCATTTTCATTCTTACATTCGAATACATGCGCCTACACGGTACTTTTGAGATTCGAACTGCTGTAATGGCTGCCATTGCCAGTATTTTTTATTGCTGGCAAATTTATGAGTTGGCCGTCAAAAGAAAAACTTCACCCTCAAAACAGTTGCTTTATATGCAATGTGCAAGCTTTGCAGAAATATTTTTTGCGATAGGCCGTTTTTTAATATTAGTTACATCTGCTGTTGCGATTACGCGTGTTGAGCAAATTCCGCAAATACTGATTATCTTTACTATCTCTCAGTTGGTTATGAATACGCTCTCTTATATAGCCATTGGTAGTTATTGGGCTGAGCAAGTCGTTGTCGCCAACATCAATGTGATAGCCGAAAATGAGACAACTAAAAAACTATTGCAAGAGCGAGACCTTTTGATTGCCTCATTATTAAAGGCTAACAAGACCGCTAGCACTGGGGCTTTATCAGCATCCATTGCGCATGAGCTGAATCAACCTTTAGGTGCTTCAAACCTAAATATACAATTCCTACAAAAAAAATTAACTGAAGGAAGTGTAGATCCTGAGTTGCAAAAAGAAATTTTAGATTCATTGCTATCGGATAACCAGCGAGCAGCAAACATCATTCGATCCCTCAGATCTGTTTTTGCTGATGAAAAAATCCTGACATCCAAAGTGGATGTCGCTGATTTAATAGACTTAGTGCTTACTATCGCTAGCCCTGAGATTGCTAAGCAAAATATTCAAATAGTATTGAAGTTAGAAAAAGATTTATTTATAACGGCAAATAAGAGCGAGCTACAACAGGTTCTTTTGAATCTATTGAACAACGCCATTGATGCCTTGAAGTCCTCGGATAAAGCAGATAAGACAATCACCATTTTGGGTAAGCATATTGGATCTGAGATTCAAATATCGATCACAGATAGTGGTTTAGGGATTGACCAGGATGTCCAGACCCATATGTTTGAACTCCTCTCGACTACCAAAAGCTCGGGAATGGGCATTGGTCTGTGGTTATGTAAGCATATTATTTCTAGGCATGGTGGCTCTATTTGGTTTGAGTCTTTTGCCGGTAAAGGAACCACCTTTTTTGTACGTTTGCCTTTGGTTGCGCAGTATTCAATTTAATCCTTCCATCTTTGTTATTGGCTGTAGGGCTAATTGCTATGGATTTGCTCAAACATATCATTAAAGTAATAAAACATCTCTTCTTTAGGCTCTTATGAAAATCAAACTTACCAAAATTTCTTTTGCAGTTGGCATGCTGACCTCTGGCTTAGTTCTCGCTGCTGGTGGCGGTGGAGTTGTTGCCGATCCAGGTGCTATGCAAGGCAAGCACTTTGATGAGAAGGGTAAAGCACCATCTAGTTACACTGTTGAGCTACAAAACGGGCTTCGCAAGACTCTGCCATTTGAAGATAGGCGAGATTTTGAAGAGTCAAAGAGAGGTTTTATCGCCGCGCCTCCCTATAAGACCATCATGGCCGATGCGGGTAATGTTGCCTGGGACATGGGAAGCTATGACTTCTTATTGCAAGGTAAAGACTTTGATAGTGTCCATCCTTCGTTACAACGCCAAGCCATTCTGAATATGAGTTATGGCTTGTATGAAGTAGTGCCAGGAAAAATCTATCAAGTTCGCGGCTTTGATTTGGCCAATATTAGTTTTGTTAAAACCAATAGCGGCTGGATTGTGTTTGATCCATTGACTGCCAAAGAAACAGCGCGTGCTGCTCTAGAGTTGGTAAATGAAAAGCTTGGTAAGCTTCCAGTGGTAGCGGTGGTGTATTCCCATTCACACGGAGATCACTTCGGTGGTGTGAGAGGGGTAGTGGATGAGGCGGATGTCAAGAGTGGCAAGGTAAAGATCATTGCCCCGGCTGGCTTTATGGATCATGCGATTGCTGAGAACGTCTATGCCGGTAATGCCATGACCCGCAGAATGTACTTCCAATACGGAGTGTTATTGCCAAGAAGTCCCTTTGGACATGTGGATCAATCGATCGGCAAAAATACTGCAGCAGGCAATTTAGGTCTTATTGAGCCTAACGTCTATATCAATCAGCCATACGAAAAAATGACGGTTGATGGCGTGGAAATGGAATTCCAAAACACTCCAGGCACTGAAGCTCCTGCCGAGATGAATACCTACTTCCCGCAATTTAAAGCCTTCTGGGCGGCAGAAAATATCACCGGTACGATTCACAATATTTACACCTTGCGGGGTGCTTTAGTTCGTGACTCCTTGGCATGGTCTAAGAATATCAACAACGCCTTATATCGCTATGGCAATGAAAGTGAAGTCATGTTTGCATCACATACATGGCCGCGTTGGGGTAATGAACGTATTCAGGAAGTGATGCGTACGCAGCGCGATAGTTATGCACACTTGCATAACGAAGTCCTTCACCTAGCAAACAATGGTGTCACCATTAATGAAATCCAGAATGTCTATAAACAGCCTGAGAGCTTGAAGAAGCAATGGGCCGCTCATAGCTATCACGGATCTGAAGAGCACAATAGCCGTGCCGTTATTAATCGTTATTTGGGCTATTGGGATGCCAATCCAGCAACGCTAGCGCCATTATCGCCAAAAGATTCTGCGCCACTCTATGTAGAGATGATGGGTGGTTCAGCCAAGATCATGGCAAAGGGTAAAGAGCTCTATAAGCAGGGCAAGTACCGCGAGGCAATGGAGATCGTAAATAAATTAGTCTACGCACAGCCGAACAATACTGCCGCGAAAGACTTGCTTGCTGACATCTTTGAGCAAATCGGCTACCAAAAAGAAAGCCCAAGTATGCGTAATAGCTTCTTGGGAGCTGCTTATGAACTTCGTCATGGCATGCCATCAGGTGCCTCGCCAAAGTCTAATGGCCCAGACATGATCAAAGGCATGACAACCGAACTCTGGCTCAATGCCTTAGCCATCAGCATGGATAGTAAAAAAGCAGCAGGTATGAATTTCGTCATCAATCTTTCTACTCCAGACAATGGCGAAAAGTTTGTGATTGAAATGAGTAACTCTGCATTGACCAACATTAAAGGTCAGCAAGCCAAGAACCCCAATCTGACTATTACGCTGAATCGAAGTGATCTTGAGCAAGTAATGGGCGGCCAAACGACTTTTGACAAACTCTTAGCCGAAGGCAAGGTAAAGTTTGATGGTGATCGCAAGCCTTTTGATCAGCTTAGGAGCACCTTGACTGTCTTTGTGCCTGATTTTGAATTAATGCCAGGGACAAAAGGAAAGGCTGCTCCCAAATCCGCAGCTCCAGCCAAAGATCCATTTGCAGCGCAAGAGATGGCGATTACAGCTGGAGAGTAGGCTGCCTTTCTTATCGAGACTGATAACAAAAGGACCCTGATGGGTCCTTTTGGTCATTTGATTTAATGATTAATTGAGATCCACTTGTAGTTTGGCGTCTTTTACTAGCTTAGCCCATTGATTTCTGTCTTTAACAATAAACTTGCTAAAAGCTGCTGGTGAACCGCCACCATCTTCTGCACCGACCTCGGCTAACTTGGCCTGTACTTCAGGTTTGCGTAATATGGTATTCACATCAGCATTAATCTTATCCACGATCTTTGGATCAAGCTTTGCTGGGCCCATGAGACCGTACCAAGCTGTTGCTTCAAATCCTGCATAACCAAGTTGTTCCATAGTCGGCAGGCTAGGGTAGGCGGCTGAGCGCTTAGTGCGGGTTTGCGCGAGAGCGATAACTTTGCCGCTTTGAATATGCGGCGTTGCTGCCCCCATAGTTTCAAATGCATAAGTAATATGTCCAGCCATTAGATCAACCAAAACAGGTCCGCTGCCTTTGTATGGAATATGGAGTGCTTGTGTGCCAGACATATGCATCAATAATTCAAAGGCCAGATGTTGAGTGCTTCCATTTCCGGCTGATCCAAAACTAACCTTGCCAGGGTTTTGTTTCATATAGGCAACCAAATCTTTGACGTTCTTGGCTGGAGCATCAACGTTGGCAATCAGAATGTTTGGTGTAACGCCGAGCAAAACAATTGGCGTAAAGTCAGTAGTGGCGTTATATGCCATCTTTTGACCTAGCGCTGGAATGATCGAGAGCGCATTGACATGCGCAAGACCAAGGGTGTATCCATCAGCTGGAGATTTGGCAACAAGATCGGCAGCAATTGTTCCGGCGGCACCGCCGCGGTTATCAACGATGACCTGTTGACCCCACATTTGGGATAGATTGATGGAGATAATGCGGGCAATCGCATCTGAGCCTCCACCTGGCGGAAATCCAACGATTAATTTAATTGGCTTATCTGGCCATGATTTGGCTTGCGCAAAGGTGTTGGTAGAGATAGAAATTGCGCTAATGGCAAACGCGCATAAAAACAGAACCCGTGCATACGCACTGCCAGCTAACTTACTTTGAATCATTGCTTGTCTCCGAATCGGATTTTTATATTTATTAAGTTAATTACTTTAACTGAGAAACAGCTCTTGAAGATTATTGAGATAGCGTAAACCCTGATCAGTAGCCTTTAGTTTCGAAGGGTTTTGATCCAGCAAGCCTTTTTTACTTGCCACATCTAAATCTTTGCTAATCACATTTAACGGAAGTCCGGTACGCTCGCTAAAGGTGCTGGTATCAACCCCGTCCTTCAATCTTAAGACGTTAAGCATAAATTCAAAAGGGAGATCCTGGGGTTCAATAACTTTGTTTTCAATTAAGGCGTTGCCCTTGGATTCCATTGCCTGCATATAGGTTTCAGGGTGGCGTTCACGTACTTGACGTGTAATCTTGTCCGGGTAGGAAATCTTTCCATGAGCGCCGGCGCCAATACCAATGTAATCGCCAAAGCGCCAGTAGTTCAGATTATGTTTGCACTCTTGGTTCTTCTGGGCGTAAGCAGAAACCTCATAGCGTTTGTAACCTGCCTTTGTAAGTAAATCCACATTCTGTTCAAAGATGGCATCGACTTCATCATCGCTTGGTAATTGCGGTGGAAAGTTTGCGAAGTAGGTATTAGGCTCTAGCGTGAGGTTATAAAAGGATAGATGGGGTGTTTTAAAAGAAAGTGCTGTCTCTACATCTGCCTTGGCTAACTCTAATGTCTGCTTAGGGAGGCCATACATGAGATCAAGATTCACCGATTTGAAATGTTTCAGCGCAATCTCAATTGCGCGCCTAGCTTCCTCACCATTGTGAATGCGCCCCAAGGCTTTAAGCTGTTCATCCTGAAAGCTCTGAACTCCTATCGACACCCGATTAATGCCTGCCTTTGCAAATCCTGCAAATTTATCGGCTTCGATAGATCCTGGGTTGGCCTCCATGGTGATCTCAGCATCAGGCTCTAGGTTAACGCGAGCACGTACAGCGCAGAGTAATCGATCCATACCTTCTGCAGACAAAAGGCTAGGTGTGCCGCCACCAATAAAAATACTATGAACCTGACGCCCCCACGTATTGGCTAGTTCAGTTTCTAAATCGGCGATGAGTACATTGATATAACGATCCTCATCAAAGCCTGCTTTAGATACGCCATTTTTAATTTGATGGGAGTTGAAATCGCAATAGGGGCATTTTTTTTCGCACCAAGGAAAGTGAATGTACAAAGCCAGAGGTGGCAATGCAGTAAGACTAACTTTATTGGGATTTGAACTAAGCACGAGATTTGAGTTGGGCAATGAGCTCACGCAAAGCTTGGCCACGGTGACTGATTAAATTCTTTTGCGCAGGATCTAGTTGTGCTGCAGTGAGTTTTTGCTCAGGTAAAAAGAAGTGGGGGTCGTAACCAAAGCCATTAGAACCTGTTGCCTGTTCAATAATTTGGCCATACCAACGGGTTTGCACAATGATGGGTTCCGGATCATTGACGCCGTTGACGAACACTAGAGCGCAAACATAATGAGCGCCTCGATCTGCCTGACCCTTTAATTCTTGGATGAGTTTTTGATTGTTGGCTGCATCATTGCCTTGATCTCCCGCATAGCGAGCCGACAATACGCCTGGCATGCCATCCAAAGCATGGGCGCAAATACCGGAATCATCAGCTAAGGCAGGCAAGCCAGATAGAGCGCTAGCATGCCGTGCTTTAGCAAGGGCGTTTTCAACAAATGTGTGGTGCGGCTCTTCTGCGGAAGGAATGCCTAATTCACCTTGCGGGATGACTTGAAAGTTCAGGGGTGCTAAAAGCGCCTGAAATTCTTTTACCTTGCCAGCATTGTTGGATGCGAGAACGAGCTTTTGCATTAATTAAGTAAATATCAGTTTATTTAAGCGAGTCAATTTGCAATTGCGTGAGCTCTTGAATGCCTTGCTCAGCTAAATCCAATAAAGCATTCAGTTCAGATCTCGAAAAGGAAACACCTTCAGCGGTACCTTGCACCTCAATCATTCCGCCTTTACCAGTCATGACGACATTCATATCGGTATCGCAAGAAGAATCTTCCGGGTAATCTAAATCTAGCACTGCTACCCCTTGATAAATACCAACTGAAATTGCAGCAACGCTATCAATGATGGGGTCCTTAGTGAGTGCGCCACTTTTCAATAGTTGATTTACTGCATCGCGAGCAGCAACATAGGCGCCAGTAATGGAAGCTGTGCGTGTGCCGCCGTCTGCTTGCAATACATCGCAATCGAGGTGAATTGTTCTTTCACCGAGAACTTTTAAGTCAAAGACGCTACGCATAGCGCGGCCAATCAAGCGCTGAATTTCTTGAGTACGACCGGATTGTTTGCCGCGGGCTGCTTCACGGTCGCTGCGGGTATGGGTAGAGCGGGGCAGCATGCCGTACTCGGCCGTAACCCAGCCTTCGCCTGAGCCCTTCTTATGAGGAGGCACCTTTTCTAGGATGCTGGCAGTACACAGAACCTTGGTATCCCCAAAAGCGATCAAAACGGATCCTTCAGCATGCTTAGTAAAGGCCCTGGAGATGGTTACTGGGCGTAAATCGGTTGGCTTACGTCCGCTAGGGCGGGCAATATTGGCTGGGTTAGCAGTGCTCATAAAGAGGGTCCTGTGAGGTTGGTGTCTAGATTAATAATGAATCTACAATGTCCATATGATATCGAGCATGACTGGTTATGGCAGCGCTTCTCGCCAAGTCTCCTTAGGAGCTGGTGTAGTTGCTGATCTGCAGGTGGAATGTCGGGCTGTTAATAGCCGCTTTCTGGATCTTGGATTTCGTCTTCCGGACGAATGCCGCGGGGCGGAGCCTGCCTTGCGAGAAATGGCCACCCAAAGCCTTTCTCGAGGCAAGGTGGAGTTTAGGGCGGCATGGCGAGTCAATAGCGCTGCTGCGGGCGCCGCCAAAAGTAATCCACATGCCTTGGGGGCCATTAATCGAGATCGCCTTGATGCTTTATATACCCTCCAAGAACAAGCCCAAGAATCTTTCCCAAAAGCACAAGAGCTCAGCATTGCTGAAGTCCTGCGTTGGCCTGGCGTTGTCTCTGAACCGCGGGGTGAAGAAGATAGCTGGATTACTGCCGCGGTCGAAGCCGGGCGCGCAGCCCTAGCCGTTCTCATGGAAAGTCGTCATGCTGAAGGTAAAGCCTTGGTTGGTGTATTAACCAGCATTACCGGGAAGATGCGTGACATCGTTAAGGCCATAGAGCCTAAGATTCCTGAATATGTAGCGCAATATCAAGAAAAGCTCACCGAGCGTTTAGCAGAAGCGCTAGCAACGCAAGAGCAAGCAAAGGCTGGCACTGAGTTGATGGAGCGCATTCGTCAAGAGGTTGTCCTATACGCAGTCCGCATTGATGTAGCTGAAGAATTCGCGCGCTTAAAGACCCATCTTCAGGCGGTTGATAATGCACTTGCAGGCAAAGGCCCAGTCGGCAAGCGCTTGGATTTTCTGATGCAAGAACTCAATCGCGAAGCCAATACCTTAAGTTCGAAGTCTGTATCTGAAGAATGCACGCAGGCTGCTCTGGAGCTCAAGCTGATGATTGAGCAAATGCGTGAGCAAGTTCAAAATCTCGAGTAATCTATTGATTGATTTATGACTAACCTTAATCTGACTCCATCGTATCAAGGCAGCATGCTGATGATTGTTGCGCCTTCAGGTGCAGGCAAATCTTCATTAGTGAATGCCTTGCTAAAAGAAGATGCTGGACTTAAATTATCTTTATCAACAACTACTCGTACGCCAAGACCCGGTGAAGTCGATGGCAAGGATTATCGATTTCTGGCTAAAGAGGATTTTCTGCAAGAGCGTGACAAGGGTCATTTTTTAGAATGGGCAGAAGTTCACGGGCATTTTTATGGCACTTCAAAACTATGGATTGAATCTCAAATGCAGGCGGGTAGCGATGTCATGTTGGAGATTGATTGGCAGGGAGCTCAACAAATTCGGAAGCTAATTCCCTCAGTCCAGTGGATCTTCATCTTCCCGCCCTCAATAGAGGCTTTGGAAGAGCGTCTACGTAAGCGTGGTCAAGATGATGAGGCAACTATCCAGCGCCGCCTAGCAGCCGCTCACGTAGAGCTTCAGCATGCTCCTGAGGCAGATTACATCGTGGTAAACGATTCTTTTGGTCAGGCATTGGTCGATTTAAAGCATATTTTGGCTTCAAGCCGCCTACGTTCCGGTCCCAGCATGGCCAGAAATCCAGCTCTTTTAAAGCGCCTTGGGGTCTAATCAGTTATCCTATAGGTATTGAAGCTAAATTAAGTGAGTCCAGCATGGCACGTATTACTGTAGAAGATTGCCTTAAAACTATCCCCAATCGTTTTGAATTGGTTTTGGCCGCGACTTATCGCGCTCGCCAATTGGTACAAGGTCACTCCCCACGTGTTGAGTCCAGAGATAAAGCTACTGTAGTTGCTTTGCGCGAAGTAGCCGCTGGTGTGACTGACCGTGACATGTTGACCAAAGTACCTCTGTAATTAAGGAGTTCCGGTGTGGAGCTTCCTTTAGGATTGGTCAAAACATCGGAAAAAGTAGGAAGCATCTTGCCTAAAGATGCTTCGCTTGGCTCAGCTCAAGCACAGTTGTTAGATGAAGAATCTGACACCCCAATTCAAAGCGGTAAAAAATCAATTATTGCCAGTTTGTTGGCTCAATCGAGCCGTCATTTATTTGGCCCAACTTCTGCACCCAGTCTTCCACTAAAGCATCAGGTGGTTTCGATAGAGGGCTTGCTTGCAAAACTCTCTTACCTCAAGCCTGAAGAGATTGTGCAAATCAAAAAGGCATTTCAGTTTTCTGATGCCGCCCATTTAGGGCAATACCGTCATAGCGGCGAACCATACATTACCCACCCAGTTGCTGTAGCAGAGCTTTGTGCGACGTGGCGTTTAGATGCGCCATCCATCATGGCCGCCTTAATGCATGATGTGATTGAAGATACTGGCTGTACAAAAGCAGACTTAGTTGAAAAGTTCGGCAATAAAGTAGCTGAGCTAGTTGAGGGTTTAACGAAGCTCGATAAATTAGAGTTTCAAAGTCATGCAGAAGCTCAAGCAGAGAGCTTTCGCAAAATGTTTATGGCAATGGCGCGCGATGTCCGCGTCATCTTAGTAAAGCTTGCTGACCGTACTCACAATATGCGCACCCTAGATGCGGTGCCGATGGAGAAGCGTCGTCGTGTAGCTGCTGAAACAATCGAAATCTACGCACCTATTGCACATCGTCTTGGATTAAATGTCATTTATCGCGACCTTCAGGATTTGAGTTTTCGCTACTCCATGCCTATGCGCTTTCGGGTTATTGAGGGCGCAGTAAAGCGGGCGCGTGGCAATCGCAAGGAGATGGTTGAAAAGATTTTGCAATCCTCTCGTATGGCTTTTGCGAAGGCCAACTTAGAGGTTGATCTACGCGGTCGTGAAAAGACCCTCTTTAGTATTTATCACAAGATGCGCTCGAAGCATCTAAGCTTTTCACAAGTATTGGATGTTTATGCATTCCGCGTAACGGTGAATTCGATTGATGAATGCTATCGCGCTCTTGGTATCTTGCATGCGCTATATAAGCCCATGCCCGGTAAGTTTAAGGATTACATTGCTATTCCTAAATTAAATGGCTATCAATCCTTACATACGACTTTATTGGGTCCATCTGGTGTGCCGGTAGAGTTTCAGATTCGCACCACTGAAATGCATGCGGTTGCTGAAGCTGGCGTGGCAGCACACTGGGCTTATAAAGATGGCTCTCCAGATATGAGTGAGGTGCAGAACCGCGCGCACCAATGGTTACAGTCTTTAATTGATATTCAGGATAGTAGTGGTGACTCTCAAGAATTCTTAGAGCACGTCAAAATTGATTTATTCCCTGATGCAGTTTATGTGTTCACGCCAACTGGACAGATCAGGGCATTACCAAGAGGGGCGACAGCCCTAGACTTTGCCTATTCGATTCATAGTGATCTGGGCAATACTTGCGTGGCTGTGAAGATTAATGGCCTGCAATTGCCTTTGCGTAGCGAACTAAAAAATAGCGATATCGTTGAAGTGATTACTTCTGCAAACTCGCAGCCTAACCCAGGTTGGTTAGCATTTGTGCGAACCGGTAAGGCCCGCGCATCCATTCGCCACTCTCTCAAAACAAAACACTATTCTGAATCGCTTCAGCTGGGCGAGCGTCTATTGGCAAATGCTTTGCGTCAGCAAGGTGTAGATGCTGCTTTACTCAGTCCTGAGATTTGGGAAAAGCTGACGCATTGGACTGGTGATAAAACCCGCGAAGAAGCTTGCGTCAATATCGCCTTGGGTAGACGTTCCCCGCAGGAGCTCGCTATTCGTCTCAAAATTATTATTGATGATGAGGGCGGTGCTGAGCAGATGCGTTTAGGTGTTGCGGACTGGGTTGCGCCAAATCAAGAAATGGGGCATCACCACCAACGTCAAGCTATCTTGGTCGATGGGCGTGAGGGCAACTCTATTCACTTTCAAACCTGCTGCCATCCTATACCAGGCGACAACATCATTGGTTACCTTGGCAAAGGCGAAGGATTGCAAGTTCACACTAATGATTGTCCAGTGGCATTGCGCATGCTTTCTAAGGATAGCGACAAGTGGGTTGAGGTGGAGTGGGGTAAAGAACTCAATCGTGAGTTTGAATTGGATCTAGCCATTGATACACTACAAGGTAAAGGTGTTTTAGCCAGAGTGGCGAGCAGTGTTACTTCTGCAGATTCAAACATCATGAATGTATCTATGGAAGATCGCTTTAAAGAAGATTCAGTCACTATCCGCTTTACGATCCAGGTTTACGATCGTCTGCATCTCTCTAAAGTGATGCGCAGCCTACGCGCCAATCCTGATGTCATGCGAGTCACTCGTACTCGCGCGACATAGACTCCTTTGACTCTATAAATACTGAACGTCTAAGATTTCAATTTCAGCAGGGCCTGTTGGTGTTTGTATAAAGACGCAATCTCCGATCCGGGATTTGATCAAGGCTTTTGCTATAGGTGATACCCAGCTGACGTGCCCCTTATCTAAGTCCACCTCGTCCACGCCAACAATCGTGATGGTGGTTTCTTTCCCGGCCTGGTCGCCCTCTAGGGTTGAGTAAGTCACAGTAGCGCCAAAGAAAACCTGTTCGGAGTCATTTTCACCAGATTTTCGGGCGGCATTATCGACAACTACCGCAAATTCAAGACGTTTGTTCAGGAAGCGGATTCGCCGATCTATCTCCCTAAGACGCTTTTTTCCGTAGATGTAGTCCCCATTTTCAGACCGGTCACCATTGCTGGCAGCCCAGTGGACTACCTTCACAACCTCCGGTCTATCAAGGTTTAGGAGCTGTAGGAGCTCGGTCTTGATGCGTTCGTGACCAGCGGGGGTGATGTAGTTCTTCTCTTCCATGGCATAATTATGGCTGTTGCGGCTGTAGCTCAGCTGGATAGAGTACTTGGCTACGAACCAAGGGGTCGTGGGTTCAATTCCTGCCAGCCGCACCAACTATAAGGGCCTCCTGTCGGGGGCCCTTACCTTTTGTGCAATAGAACTGCTTTTGTGCAATAGAAATAGCCCTCTAAGAGGCCTTTTTCATACCTAAAGATGCGATTTTTTCGGGCTTGCGACGGTAGATTTTGTCAGTAGTTCTACCATCGGCGTGACTTAGTAGGGCTCTAGCGTGCTCTAAAGTCTCAGCGTCAGAGGCGCATTTAGCTCGTAAATCATGCTCCGTAAAGCCAAGATCAACCTTCGTTTCTTTGAGCACTCTTGCACAAAAGCGCTGCCACATAGAATCCCAGCCATTTGCCTTACCAGTCTCCTCATTGAAGTACCCATGACCATCTTTCTTGCAAAAAAGGAACGTAGAGAGCGCAGGACGGGCTGCCTTGGCCTTTTCAACACAATCCCTAAGCTCAGGGTCCCATAAGTAGATCGTGCGCTTACCAGTCGATTTAGCAGTTTTATGGCGTTGGATGTGAATTCCGTCCTCTTTTAAATTGGACATAGTGAGTCGCAATAAGTCCGACCTAGCCATTCCGGTGATAATTTTGAGTCGAATATAGGCTTGAATTGCGCGAACACTGCCTTTAATACGTTGAGCTTTCATTGAAAGCATCTCTAAAATTTCCCAATCCTCAATATATCTATCGCGTGATTTCTCCCCTTTTAGACGAACTTCGTTTTTAAACGGGTGGCGATGAATGTAGCCCCACTCCACGGCCTTAGTAAAGCAGTGAGAAAGCACCTCCATTTCACGATGCGCCGTAGTTTTGCCGCCGGACATATTTCCATTTTCATTCAGCTTTTTTGTGGTTCTCATATCAACATATTTGTAAATATGCTGAGGTTGGATTGCGCTCAGCTTTAGAGTGCCGAAAACGGATCTAATTTGTTTGATCCAGATTAAATTGGATTCGCGACTTGAAATGGCTTTAGTTGGGACAACTTCAATTAAATAGCGGTCAAGTAGTTCTGAAATATTTTGTGCGTTATTTTGCGCTCCTATGCGCTCAGCCCACTTTGCGTATGCTTGCGGCAATGTTTTGCCTAAGCGGAATTGTTTTTTTCCTTCCCATAGATGTTCTAAGCCTACGGGGACTGAAAAATAATATGCTCCGTGATATGAGCGCCAGCGTTCAGGTAGTCCCTTGTTTTCTGATTTTCTTGGCTTAGGCATTTAAATAGCGCTCCAGTTTGGTTCGATTGGTTTTTTATTTCGTGTTCTAGGCTCACTCAAACCTAGCGTCTGCTCGATATATGACCTCAGTACGGCTACGCTGCCGTCCGGTCTTAACTTATGCTCTATCCCCATGGAGCGCAATGCGCATGCCTGTGCTTTTCTTTGAATTTTTCCAGTTAGCTCATGGAGCTCAGCAAGGGTTAAGAACATAATTTGTTTTTCCGCGGTTTCTGTAGTTATAAGTTGTGCATCTATGTAGTCATTAAATCAGTGTTTGATGCATTTTGGTCTGCCGAATAACGGTCATAAAGTGTACATACCGGCACTTTACGACCGTAACCGACACTTATCTTGTCCGCTCAGGTGATTTCTCTGGAACTCTTTCGCTTTCCTTTGCTTTCTCGCGCTCAATTTCTCCTGCAGCCCTGATTTCTTGTAGCACCGAGTCAACAGTTTTCACGCTAGTTTTTTCTGCGCTAACTTTGTAATCAGAGGCTTCCCATTTCTTCTGCTCTGGGGTTTCTATCGGCGCATGATCTTTACGAACGATCGGAGGAGCTTCAGTCTCTTTTTTGACAGTTTGCGCTTGATCGGGTGGGGAGGCAGTTCGAGCAGCAGCATCTTGTGCGGGCTCGCCATATTTGCGAACGGTAGGCTCTTTGTGCTCTTGAACCTTTATAGTTGTCGTTGCATGACTCGGCGCATCAGCCCAAGTCCTGTGTTGAGCAGGCTCCATGCTCGAAGAGGGGCCATTGGGACGAACTTGACCATATATAGGCGAGTTGTTTTGACTTGAATCACGTTCGCGAGATTTTTTTGGTTCCTGAGCTCTTGCTTGATGTTCAGCATTACGTGCTGAACCTTCGCTGGGTCGCGCAGACTGAGGTGATGATCTGGCTTCATTTTTATTTGAAGACGGCTCCCTCGAATCTTGCTTAATCTCCTTCACCGCGTCTTTGAGGCCTTCAATGATCGACTTTCCACCTGCTGCGAGACCATCGCCAACACCTTTTACTGTGCCAGCGACCAAATCGACTGGCAGTCTCAGAATATCTTTGACGCCTTGTTCCAAAAAGTTACCGATCGCGTTGCCTAACTGAGTCATCCAATCCCCAGACCCGCCACCACCTTCACGAATAAATCGGGTCTCATTGCCAGGCGGCTTTGCTTCTGGCGGAAGGTGGGCTTGTTTTACATCTCCGAATTCAGGCATATCAATTCCTTTTCTAAAAGCGGGGCATGATTGCCGGGCTATTTAATACATGTACAAAGCGACGCTTTGATAGCTTGGCGGATACCCAAATCAAAGAAGAAATTGCTATTAATCGCATTGATACAAAGCTATGCAATCAAGCTCTGGAAAGCGATTGTTGAATTCAATTAAAACGTTATGAGCCGTCGAGATACATTTTTCTTTAACGATTACTTGGCTAAGATGTAAGAAAAAATCTTTTCGACCAACTTTTTTCTCAATAGAGATTACAAGCTGTGTAGGTTCATAAATGTAGGAGTCTGTCAGTCGACCAGAAATTAAATATGTTGGTTGTTCGCGCATCATCATGCCAATTGACTTCATAAAAAATGAGTCGCAGGCTTGAAAGTAAATTTTATGACCGGGTAAGTAACTAATTCTCATATGTGGATTACTTATCGCAGCATTGTCTATAAATTCGTTGAATGCTTCGACAGCTATAACGAGACCATCAACATCGGTTCGTATCTTTATTAGATCGGTGCGATGTGGCCACAAACTGGAGCTAGAAAGCAGGACCGGCGAGCGCACGACCTGCAAAAATGGTTTTGATGCAGTCATTAACGCGTCAATAATTGATAAAGACTCGACCGCATACCATTCAGTTTTACCGTCACCAGGGAACCTATGCGTATCCTTACGATTCATCCCGTGGAGCTTGTGTTGAAATGACCTTTCGTGCCGATGAGCTTCTTCTATGGTTTTAAATTCGTAGGTGACTATGTCTGTTAGATCAAAATTATTTAATCCGATACGTGAAAGTCGGGCCCATACATCATTACTCCATCCCATCTTTCGCGCACTAATACTTCGATGCTTAGCTGAATATAAATAGCTTTGACTCAAAATAAATCAATTTGTGTTGTTGGCTCACAAGCTCTTTTTGATTCGCTTGCCAATCGTCTATTCATAACGCTTAGGCAGGAAACACCCATCTGATCTCCGTATTTGCTCATGATTTCGCGTCCAGTTAAGGAAGTCTCAAGTGCCAAAATGAGTGCTTGGGTACGACTCGGCAATTCAGCAATAGCGGCGTCGAGGTCAACTTCTCTTTGCAACATATCAAGCTTAAGCTCAAGCGCATCTTCTGCGGATTCGGCATAACCGATCTCAAGCTCATTTCTTTCTTTGTCGGTATTTGAGTTTACACAGCCACCTTTTGAGCCACGGCCAAGGCCACATGACTTAGTTAAATCAGTGACTTTTTGCAAAAGCTTCTTTTCAAATAGTTGATCGGTAACTACGATCGAGGTATCAAATTCAGCTAAAAGTAGCCAAGCTTCACTTTCAACTTCTTTTACATCCAGCCCTTTGATAGATGCGAGCTTTTTTATGGTCTTGCTGTACTTGTTTAGTACGTTTACTGTGCTTTCGAATTTCATATTGTTCATTTTTTTAGCTTCCGTAAGTAATTTTGTTTCGTTGAATCCATTGTAATACAGTAATCATCAAGATACAACAATTATTTTTATTTATTTGTTGTCCATTTACATTTCAAGATCGCCTAAATATTTGTGTGGATCCGCAAATGATGAATCTAAAAATTGAGAACTTTTTGGATCAAACCACAGCGCTATCTTGCCTTCCCATTCGCCGTTTCTTTGTTTCCTACATAACAGTGCTGCGTCAGGTATCGAGTTGTCGGGAAGACGATTGTTTGCCGTTTCATTCTCCTTATCTTTGTTTCTCCAGACCATGAAAATATTGTCTACTTGATCTGCAATTGACCCAGTCCCTTTAATATCGCTTTTATCGGGCTCAGATGACTCCTTTTCGCCTTTACGCAGATGGTGTACTAGGTGCATATGAACGCCAGTGTCATGTGAAAGTGCGCATATTTTTGTCACAAAGTCTTTTTGCTGGTCGTAATCTGTTTCTTTTGGTATGCAGCGCATAAGATTATCGATAACGATATGCTTTACACCTTTCTCTTTAATTGCATAACGACAGATTGCAATAATTGTGCTGGGGTCAATCATTCCATGATGATCGAGTACATAAACTTGATCTCTCTTCCAATCCCAAAATTTCTTTTGATTTACTGTAGTAAGTGTGTCGCCGCCAATCGCTTGCATCATCATGCGCAAAAGAGTTCTTTTTGGAGCCATTTCGAAACTACAAATCAATATCTTTTCACCTTGCTCTGCAAGAGTTAGCATTACCTGACCCACCAGCAGACTCTTACCGTGACCATTCACCCCAGCCCAGCAGGACGTCTCACCTTCGCGAAGGCCAATGTATTCGCCAGCCAAATCCCAGGGTGTATGTTTACCCTTGCGGATACCAGGATTCGCAATGAATTCGGCTACATCTTCTTCATAATCTGACTTTTCAAAAACTGCTCTTGACGGTTCAGTCTCTGCATAGTATTTTTGAAAATCAATATTGTCTGTTCTTAAGATGCTTGCCATGTATTTAATTCTCCGGTTGTGTCTATTCCAATGAGTTGTTGCGGATCTACTGCAATAAAAGCGAGCCACCACTTGGTGTAATGCTCGATAGTTGTATCTAATCCAGGTATTAGGTGAATAGTTATGTTGGTGGCCCACCTAAGGTCTGCACGTGATGGTGAAGAACCTTCGGTCCATATATCTATAGAGTTGCTGCCGCACTCAATTTGATTCTCATGGTCGCCTGGTGGAGCATGCTTAATGCGAACAAATGCTTCGGCCGGAGTAAGGCCTCCCATGCGACACTTAATTATCTGGAGATGGCCGATCATATATTTGCGTAGCCTGAAGCCATTGATCCACTTGAGGCCGCCTTGCTACGTGATGCATCTTGCTTAATAACCCAGTTTCTCCATGTCGCAAACCAATCTGCCTTTAGACCTTTTGATCCCGCAGTACCAGCCCAGTAATTTTTGAATACTTCAAAAACATCGTGAGGGTGTAGATCTGGCCTTTTTGACTTGCAATATGCTATCCATTCTTCGCCAATTTCTTCCTCGACACTAAATCGTGTACCTTTGGATTGCGTTGAAGCAGGCGTTTTGAATTCTTTAGAGGAGGTAGCGACGCCTTCTTTTTCATCATATTGCTGGCTTGCTTGATTTGATTTTTCTATTGGTAGATCACTTATTCCAGCTGGCGGCGCTGGAAACTTGCTTTTTGGGTAGCGGAGCCTTTGCTGAAACCTTGGAATAAAAATAAATCGCACTCCGGCAGAGTCATAGAGTCGGACTAGGTCTTGATCGGCAAGTTCTGAGAGTAAAACTTCCATCCTATTGGCTTCCATCGACCTGCCAGAAAAACAGCGAGCCCGCAAACTCCAGTTATTCCCGGTATATCTTGCTGTGTCATCAGCGCAGAGCAAAAGGTGAACGAACAATATCTTTGCTTCGTCACAAACGTTCCAATACGCCTCTGAAGTCAGGAGTTCCTCTCTAATTACTCGTTGTGGCATTACGAGTTTCCCTTGCAGATTGTCAAATTATTGTGGGGCTGGAGTATTGGTGTGTAAGTGTTCATTGATCAATAATACATCAATTTCAATTGTTGTCAATCAAATTGTCAAATATATATTTTAGGGGAGATAGCTTAAAAGTCATATAAATAATGGATTTAAGACCAATTATCATTATTTTTTCATATTTATTTATATTTGACATACTAAATTTGAGTGTTACTATCTACAAATAAGTCGTGTACACGCATTTACCAAAGCAAACATTAAGGAAAGAACTCTAAAGATGGAAGAATCAAAAAAAACGCGACACCCGAACGCTCCTTTACTAATTCTTGCGGCACGCAATCGGAATCCAAATGCAACCGCGGCGGCTATAGCTAGGGAAATAGGGGGGGGAATAACGCGTGCTCGCGTGAGTCAGTTGCTAGCAGAAATGGGATTAGAAACTAGAGTAACTTTTAAAAGATCCCCCGATTCGGCTCTAGATACAAATTTAATTGCTGAGATGGCAGTTGTCCATAATTTGGTATCGAGGGGTTTTGAGGTTTATAGATCTGTATCAAACAGTCACGCTAAGTTCGACGTAATTGCATCGACAAGGGCCGGCAAGCTTATTAAGATTGATGTGAGATCAGAGCGCTTTAACAAATATCAGTCTGGATTAGATGCAGCATTTGACTACATTGCCTTTGTCAGTGGTACTGGAAAAATTAGTTACGAGCCCGAATTAGATGTGCTTTTGCCTGATCTTGTTAAATAACCGATATGACGAGTAGACTTGGGCGGGCTTATGGACTTAAGACGGGCTTAAGTCAGACTTAAGACTTACTCAAGACTGCTGAAGAGAAGAGAAGAGAAGAGAAGAGAAGAGAAGAGAAGAGAGCATTTACCTCTTCGAGGTACCCAACTATTTAGATTGATAATTAGTCTTTATGAAGACAATGTTTTTAAATAAACCCAATCCCTAACATCGTTGCGTGTACACGTATAAACCTTTACCCAAAGCAGAGAAGCTACGCTTCACTCCGCCAGACTTGTGCTCCAGGTCCTAACTACGCGTAATACCGTGTACACGGATTACCAGCAGGTAATAGCAATCCGTAAGTAACCAAAGGGGAGGGTTCAATCCCCTTTTCTGCTTTGGTAAGTCAGTAGCAACTAGGTTCACTTAGCACATTCAATGTAACCACCAAAGGAACATTGAATATGAATCTCAAATTAATCCCGCTTTGTATAGCTGCAATCTTTACTCTGAGCGCTTGCGACAAACTCGGCTCATTTGGCTTTAGCTTAGATAAAACTGAGTCCACTTCAAGTGATCAGTCAAAGTCGATTACAAAAGACCGTTCGATCGGAGTCAGCGACTCAAACCAATTTTCAGTAAAAATGCCAGCGGCAGCTCTGATTGCAGAGTCAATGCGTGATTTTCTAGCTCAGCAGGGCATCAAGCCACCATTTAGAAAAGCATTCATTGGCTCAGGCTCAGCAACGCTCTCTGGAAAAGTGTCGACATCAACCCTGAATCCGGCTTACGTAGCTGCTGCGCTCGCAATTTCAGCAAGCTATGAGCCAGCTCTCGCCTGGCCTTCATTTATCAATGACCACGACTTCATGATTCGCGGTGCTGCAATGAGTGATTTTGCAAACTCCATCTCTACAGAAATCGTATCAAAAATCAGCTCCCAGGCGCTTCAAAACCCTGACGATGCAAAAGCCAAAATCATACTAGAGCTAGGCAAAATCCCATCCGCCACTCTCGAAGCAATTTATTCAAAAGCTTTAGCCGGCGCGAAAGCATCTCAACTCACACAAAATCTAGCTGGCAGTTCATCCCCTATCGAATACAAAATTGGCGACAGCGCAGTGAGCGCAGGCTCAAACGGATTTCAAGTCGCGAAGAACGGTCTTACGTGGTTCGGAGGCGGCGCTCTCTCTGGTAAGTCATATGACATCTCAATGTCATCTTCTCTCTCGACTGCACTTAATCAAAGACTCGACTTGAATACAAAAGAATCCTCGGGCTCAAGCGAGACAGCAAAGATTTCAGCGGACATTAAGCATTAAAGCGCAGGCGTTCACATTTAACTAGTAAGTCAATTTAACTAAAACAGAAAGAAAATCATGGAAATCATCATCAAGAAACTCGCGTTATACGTAACAGTCATCGCTTTGGCATCACTAACCGCTTTAGCCCTCATCCCGCCCGCAAATGCCGCAAGCGCTAACAACGCAGATGCAATTGAGCAAGGTTTAAAAAATCAATGTCTTACGACATTTCGCGCTGGAAACACCCAATTCATCGGCACAGGATGTGAAGAGTACTCACTGATTGCGATTGATACAGAGCGAAAACTCTCAGTAATGATCGACCCCAGCTCAGAAGTAGTCGAAGGCTTTAAGCAGCTCGGCACTATTGGATTGCTATCTAGATACGACGATGTAACGAAGATTTTGGCAGTCGATGCTAAAAATATTGATGTGAAGGCTGCTGAGAAGTTCTTCAACGATGCGCTTATTGCCGCCGCCGGAGAGTCCAAATGAATTTCTATTGGATAGCTGCTCCCTTGCTCGTCCTCGGCGTTGTAGCCCTGTTTTTGATAGAAACCAAACTCCTGGGGCTTGTTTTGAGTGGTGCAGCAGCTCTATTCCTCGTGCTCCAGTTTTACAGCGACTTCTCAGCCACTAAAAATGCTAATCGCTCAAATAACCAGGCAAGTGAGGCTCAGTTCGAGGTTGAGTGGGCATCTGCTCGTGGCGCATCAAGCGAGAAGGTATCTGCGCTAGAACTCGAAGCAAAGCGCTTAAAAGAGCTTGCAGCTATGACAGAAGAAGAGCGAAAAACAGTGCAAGAGGCTAATGCAGCAGCAAGAGCTCCGCTTGTAAATGCTCTCAATAAGCAAGTCAGTGAAGCCGCAGCAGACAGCAACGAGCCGCTCGTAATTAAGAAATAGCCCAGCGCTTCACATTATCACTAATTGAACTTAACTAAAAAGGAAGCAAAGTATGAAAACAGTAAAACCCCGCGCAACAGCATCTATGAAGCTAGCAGTAGCTTTGGCGAAGCAAGCCGCATTCAACAACAAAGTCGCAGAATTAAAGCGAGCAGTAACAAGCGCGGCTGAAGCTGATATTCGTGGCCTGCAACTCAAGATTGGAAAGCTGGCTGAAGAGTTTGGCATTTTGAATCTTCCGGACGCAGTCCTCCGTAAGGCATTCGCTGATATTTCTAAGTTGAATGGAGCAAAACCGCAGCCAGCCCCTTCAGTTACAGAAGTTAAGGCCGTAGCTACGCCTGAGCCGGCAAACCCATTTGAGCCCGTTATTGCAGCCGCTCCTGTCCCAACTCCAACTGTTGAAGCAGTAAAAGCAGTCGAAGAGAAGAAAGGAGGACTGTTCGGTCGATAAATAAATTGGCCGCCTCGCTCCCGAGGTGGCCAATTTTTTGAACACAGAAAGAGACACTATGAAAACCAAAGCAAATACATCCGCGCTCAAAAAATTGTCAATGCCAGAGAAATGCGCTTCGCTTACGACAGTTCAGAAAACGCTTGCAATGAATCATTTCAAAGATGCACATTGCTTGACTAATAAGAACATTGTTGAATTATTGGCGATTGAGGGATTTCACATCTCAGCATCGTCACTTTCGAGTTATATGCAGGGAAATGTACTGGGTACAGATAACAGGAACTGGTCAGCCGTTGATCGTTGTCCGCCTGACGGAGACCATGTAAGCCACATTTATAACGAATTTCAAAAACTAGAGCAGAAGTACGGGGTTGTCTATAAGAAATTATTGAGCGTCTCAATGCGCGATCTTATCGACTCCTGGTATCGAGTTTTGAATTTCGAGGCTGGATCTAGCAGTCGTAAGTTGTCAAAGATCCTTGGTGTAGGCCATACAACTCTTTTCAAGTGGTATCGAGATAACAGGCACCCAGGCTCTATTAAAACTCTGCTGACAATTACGCGAACTATTACGAAGCACTTAGCGTCGATCAGAACATAACTATAAGAAGCATTTAACCAAATACAGAAAGAAAACCATGAAAAAGACATTATTAAGCTTAGCGGTAGTTGGAATGACATTAGCCTCAGGTTTTGCCCAAGCATCAAACGAGAACCTCTTACATGATCTTACCCAGTTTTGCGCTTCAAATGGTCAGGTGGCGACTAAAAAGGAGATGCAAGCTTGCAAAATCACATTTTCAAAGCTAGTAAGTGAATGTTCGCCAGGAAAAGATTGTGACATCTTCAAACTTGCATCACATGCAATTAGTGATGAGGTGACTAACAAAACAGCGTGGGCTAAGACAAATGGCTTATTGGACGGCGCTAAATAATGAAAAAATTACTTATCTCCTCAATGATTTCAGCTTGCTTGATTACAACTTTTGCACAGGCTCAGACTTATAACGCTACGGGTAGCGAACGTCAAGCTGCAAGTAATGACATGGGGATGTATCAGTTGACTTTAGAGGCATTCAGGAAAAGCCAGTATTACCTCAATCCACAAACACGGCAGGCCAAGATTGTTCATGACGTTATCGATATAACAAGTTTCGGCGTTGGGCGGCAGGTTCTAATTCTCCCGAACGGACAAATTACTTCATTCAAAACTGGAAGCTCCGACAATTTAATTGAGATAACAAAGTGGAAGAAGGATGGGTATAGTAATAAATATGATGCATCGTTAATTGAAGATTCCGCGCTTACATTAAGTGAGTTTAATAAAACGGCAGCATATCAACGTGTTGTTTATCTATCATTTTCAGATATAGCTGAAAAATCCTTCCCAGTTATTCGTAGTAAAAAAATGAATAGGCAGGCAGCAATTAAATATTTATCTCAGCGCATTGACTCGGAGTTATCAGATTTAATTATGCAAAATAATATCGAGGTATATAACCCTAGAATGACTTCATCCGGGCCTTCTACTTCAACTCAAGGCGCAGAGTCTGGCATCGCTCCAAGGTGTGGCGCAGTGCAATGTTTCCCAGTCGATGGCCATGGGTACTTAATGGTTGCAAATAATAACGTAGTGATTGGTGGGTTTAATGAATGGTCAGCAATTTGGGATGACGGAGTAGTCCTCAAGTCAAATTATGGTCAGGTCGATTTATTAAATCGTGGCAGACCTTGGTTTTCTGAATCCGGTATTAAGGGCGAAAAGTTAAGCATCGCAGGTTCCAGCGATAAGGGTTCCTCAACCTCACAGAAGCGTGGGGAGTAATTATGAAAAAGTTACTTAATGCTCTAGCGCTATCCACCATCTTCATTTCAGGAGTTGGCGCAGCCCAATCTCGTTACCAGCTCCCTGAAAATTCACCATGCGCGTATGCTGCCCAGCAGATTACACGCGTAATTGTTGAGGCAGACCAAAGACGTATGCGTCCGGAGCAAACAGAGACGTGGCAGCAACTTAAGAGCGAGCCAGGGCTGAATGGGATTAATCTATCGGGACTCTTGCGTGAGGGGATGGATATCAAAATGAATATTGCAAATCCTACGGCTCGAGATATATTCGGTGGAATTGAAATTGCATGCAAAAGGCACTAGGTGGACTGGCTGCTGATTACGTTAGTTTTAATAGGTAACGTAATCGAAAATTTATTGCGACATGTAAATTAATACGAGTTAAATCCCGCTTACAAGAATTCAAATGCATTTTTGTGGGCGGGAGGCATCTTTACTTAGCTATGCGTATTGGTTAAGAGTGTTCAATCGTTAATTTTATAGACAGACATTACGCACGTCGGCTTCGCCGCCTTGGAAATCTCCCGTAAAGCGTCAACCTCAACAGCTAAAAGCCTCTCCTGTCGTCTTACGGCGAATTACCGCAGTTAAAGTTTCGCGCTCCTTCGTAATACGTTTGTAATACGACTTTTTAAACCTCAATGAATTCAATGGTCTAGTCCGTATTACTTCGTATTACGCAAAACTCCAAAATTGTTAGTTTTCACCTTCAAATTGCACATATTGCGCAGGTGAGCGCATAGATAGGTAAGCAACATATCTGACAATTTTGAGGAGTAAATGATGGCAAAACCCAATATCAGCATTCGACTGGATGATTGGATTACTAATGAATTAAGCGAGTTATCGAAAGCACGGGGCGTAGCTCCATCTGCATTAATCCGTGAATTTGTTGTTTCAGGCTTGGATAAGCAAAATTCGATGGGCGATCATTTTGACGCTGAATCAGCAAAGATTGATCAGCTAAGCAGTCAATTAAAGCTGATTACTGATACTGTCCTCGGCACTCTTTATCACACTGTTGCATACAGAAACCTTGATGCCCAGTCAAACCCGTCCCGTGAAAAGACAGAAGAAATCATCTCAATTGGTACAAATATTGCAGCAAAACTATTAGAAAGCAGAGCTTAATTATGTTCACAAACCTTAATCACGATCCACTAGAAGACTCATTTACCTCATGCCTTGAGGATTTAGTTAATGGCATTTATCAAGAACAGCGCCTTACTTTGCGTGAACCAAGTCGCAATCACGACATTATCTTCAGGTTCTTTTATACGAACACTATTGACGATTTCAGCGTTGTTGACGTCATCAAGTCGAGCGTAGGTAACGATATTTTGTTCGCCGATTTTATTAAGTTACCGACAGGCGAATGGAGAAACTCAAGCGGAGACGTAAAGCCGTGCTTTATTGATTTCTTCCCAAGTCTCGAGAATTACATCCTTGTGGCGGATGAAGTGGGTGATGTTATTGAAATCACGGGAGGTGATCATGCTTGATATTAAAAATGCAAATATGATTGCTGGTACAGCGTTGGAAACGCTTAGAACAAAGGGTAAGTTTATTGCCCGTGGCTGGATGTATGCTGGCGCTGCGGGATTAGCCCCAACAGTTCTCATCTTACTAATTTGGCTAATTCTTATATCTCCAATGACCTTTTCGGTGGTGTCGAATAGCTATGTCAGCTCTGATACGCCGATTACTTGGCGGGTAAAGGATGTTGCCGGAAAAGCTCATCGAATTCAAATTCAGGATGCTTCCGGTGTTACTAAAGACAAGTTAACCAGCGAAGAATATTCGGATGCTATTAGTGGTTTTGTGTCGGAAAACTACTGGATTAATCCGGTCTGGACAATCAATGTCCTGCTATTCATTGCTATGGGGCTGTTCTGGCCAATAACAAAAAGAGCGCACAAACTCTTCTTTGAACTCGGTCAAAAGACGATAACGAATAAACGATTAAAAGGTGCTTTGGACGTTGTAACCTCTAAAGAACTCGATGCATTAGTACGAGAAGATGGCGGTGGCGACTGGACAATTTGCGATGTAGCGTTCCCTGATAACGCCTTTAAATACGGCACAGGAATTTCGGGTCAACAGCGCTCAGGTAAATCTTTGGTCATGCACGATTTAATTAAACAAGCATCCAACAAGAAGGTTCGCCTGTTTATTCATGACCCACAAGCAGAATTTTATGAGGCTAATTTCCGTCCCGGTATCGATTGTTTCTTTAATCCAGCAATGATCGGCAGCATTCCTTGGTCAATATTTTTAGAGTTGTTAACCGAAAACGATGCTCGTGAACTTGCTCAAGCCGCTATCCCTGTAACGGCAAATGCTGGTGCAAATGCCTTCTTTGATGATGCAGCCAGATCACTATTAAGCGCATTAATTATTTCATTAGCCAAACGTGGCGTTACTGACTCAAGTGAGTTGGCAAGAGCATTCTTTTCCGCTACGCATGAGGAAATGGTTGAGTTTGTCAAAGGAACCAATGCTGCATTCTTAGTCTCAGATAACGCAAAAGGAATGACAGATTCAATCAAAGCGAGCGCTGGCATCTATTTAAATGGAATTTTAAGCATCCAGCCTGGCGCTTGGACTTTGCGCGATTTCTTAGCCCAACCCGAAGGTAACCTTTACATTCTCGGCGACGATTCAGAGTTATCACCAGTCAAGCGGATGCTTGTAATGGCTTTAACTGCAACCATTGCCAAGGCTGCAATTAAGACTCACGAGCCTAAGTTTTTGTTTCTTTTGGACGAATATCAGCTTCTGGGAGATTGCAAGGTAGACAAAATGTTATCAGCCCTTGCTAAGTTTGGCGTTGCAGTAGTTGTCGGGATGCAATCAGAAACTCAGCTTGTAAATGTCATGGGTGAGAGCCGCGCCGCTGCTACATTAGGACTGTTTGGTAACTACCTCCAGCTCAAAATCAACGGAAAGGATGCTCAAGATAAAGCATCAGGTCGCTTTGGAATGCAGCTACAAGAGGTTGTATCTACATCCCAACAGTTATCGGTAACGGAGGCTCGCGACTCAATCGGCATCAGTAAAGCGCAACAAGATAAGCCAATTATCATGGGAACCGAGTTCGGAATGTTGCCACCGCTAACAGGCTACTTAAAGCTCTCCGGCGATACAAGAACTTACCCTGCGGCTAAGGTTGACTACATGTCTTGGCTAAAAAAAGATGCAGATGGCCATTCATTTGCAGATGAGCTTCAGTTGCAAGTTGCAGATCTACCGGCGACTGACTCTAGATTCGACATTGTTCGTCAAGTTGGCGACGACTATAAGCGCAATCTGGCAATTAACATTCTAGGTCAACAGATTGTTAAGTTGGAATTGCGCCAGGGTAATCTAAGTCAAGCTAAAGCGATAGAGGCGATCAAAGCTCAAATTTTCCGCAAGAAAGAGGCGATGCAAGAGTTGATTGATGGTGGCGAAATTAAAGATGAGGTCGAGTTGGATGAAGATATTAATCAAGTAGAGCCAGAAAAGGAGATTGTTAAGCTCTCCACGCCGGAGTGGGGCGTTATCTAATAGGGTGGTCAAAAAGATGAGGGGCTTGTGTCGCAAGGTAAAGAAGGTTTGCTAAGCATATAGACACAGGCCCCTAACTTATTGAAAGTAAATAATGATTCGATGCACTCCGATTACCTCCGGCGAAGGAGCCGCTAAATACTTCTTTGATTACGCGAACGAAGCTTCAAATGGTGAATGGGGCGGCAGAGCTGCTGAAATTATGGGGCTGGAAGGCACATCTGCCACTCGCGAAGATTTTATAAATACTCTTGAAGGAAAATTGACAAATCAGCAGACGGGGCAATTTCAAGACTTAGGAATTAACTCAAAAGAACGTCGGTCTGGATACGATATGACGTTTTCTGCACCGAAAAGCGCGAGCATTGCAGCGCTAGTTTACGGTGACACGAGGATTGCGGACGCTTATCGTGAGTCTGTTAAAACTGCGCTAGCTCAGATGGAAGATTTGGGGGCTCAATATCGGCAGAGAGAAGGCGGCCAGCCGGTGACCTACGCGTCTAATTCACTAGCTTATGTAACGTTTGAACACGAAACATCGCGTGATGGCGACCCGCAATTGCATATTCACGCAGTTATTGCGTCAATCACTGTCGATTCACAGGGCAAATTTCACTCCCTAACGAATGATGAGTTGATTCAGCACAAAGCCTACCTAAAGATCGGTGAAATGCAGCAGCATGATTTCGCCCGCCGGTGCTCGGATTTGGGGTACACAGTAGTTAAAGATGCGAAAGGTAACTTTGAGCTCGCCGAAATCAGCGCCAGGACGATTGCCTCTATGTCAAAAAGGTCAGAGGGAATTAAAGAGCATCTTAAGTCAATGGGCATTAATCCAGATAAGGCAAGTTTTGAACAAAAACGCGCAGCATCTCTCAATACGCGCCAAGATAAAGTTGAGACAAGTCGCGAAGAGAATGTCGCTAGGTGGAAAGCTGAGACTGGAGATATTGCTTTTGCTAAAGAAGGGGGTGGAATTCAAAGGGTTATGACCGTCGAGACCGACAAGACATTTATTTCACAAGAAAAAATGGATAAAGCCGTTGGACAAGCAATTTCTCATTTATCAGCAACTGAAAGCAGTTTTAGGGAGATTGACTTAATTAAGGAGGTGGGTAGATTTAGTGGGCATACAGCAACTAACGCTCAAATAACTGCCGCTATTGCAGACATGAAGACGGACGGAAATATCGTACAACACGAGGGAGCTAACAGATTTATAACTACTCGTGAACTCCAGCAAGAAGAGTTAAAGATGCTTGAAACCGCGACATCGACCATTGATAAATTCACACCAATCGTCAAAGGCCATGATAGAGCAGAGGAACTTCTTAAAAAAGCGGATGAGGCTCAGCTTGAAAAATCAACGTATGCATTATCTGGCGAGCAGAAAGCGGAGATTCTAGGTATTTTGAATTCTAAAGACGGTGTTACTTTGGTTCAAGGCTCAGCAGGAACGGGAAAAACGTCAGCACTCAAAGTTATTAACGAGATAGCTCAATCTCAGGGCTATAAAGTTATAGGTACGGCGGTCTCATCTAAGGCAACCAACGAAATCATATCCGCAGGCATTGAGTCCAAAAATGCCGCAAAGTTTTTAGCCGACCTAAATTCGATTCCTCGTGAATTGCAACGAAAGATAGAGATTGCAGAAGCAAGGCAAGCTAACTTATCGATCGGGAAAGTAAGCGTTGATGCCAACATTCGAACTTTAGGTATCGGACTATTTGCAGATAAATATGTAGTTAACCTCAACGATATGACCGTTTACCGCTCAAATAGTACTGGTGGATTGAGTACTCCTTTAAAGACTGCGCTTTATTTTGTTGAGGCAGCAGCCAATAAAGTAGGCTATCAAAGTCTTAAAACAATGTCCAAGGCTGACACCTTGACCGGAAAAGCTAGCAATTTAATCATGTCTGCTACGGTCAGAGTTGCCGAGGCGATTATTAAGCCAGGTCCGGATAGCTTTAGACCTGTCTTGATGGGAGGGGTAGAGCATGCTGCCGCAACCGCATTAGCTATCTCAAAAATTGCAATTGAAAAGATTGCGGCCCAAGTCGAGATTAGTACTCTAAGGACTCAACTTGATAACTTTAATAAAACAGGGAATGTGGACGGAAAGCGTCAGCTGATGGTTCTTGACGAAGCGTCTATGATCGGCACGAAAGAAGTGGCTAAGATCATCGATTACTGCAAAAAAACAGAAACTAAGCTAATTATTCAGGGCGATTCAAAGCAACTTGGCTCCGTCAGCGGCGGAAGAGCATTCGACCAGTTAAAGCAAACCCAGCTTGCAACGCATAACTTAGTAGAAGCAGTTCGGTTTAAGACTGAGCAGACTAAATCTATTAATGACTCTTTAAATAAGGGACAATACGACCAAGCAATTGAGAAGTGCAGTATTAAAGAGGTCGGCTTGAAAAAAGACGATGCTAATTACTCAAAAGATGCTAACAACGCACTTTTATATGCAGAAACAGCTAAAGAGTATCTGAAAGAGATCGACACCAAGATCAAGGGCAGTGCAAACGCTTCGGTCGGGGTTGTTGTTACATCAAATGCAGATCGAATTGGTTGCAATGAGGCGGTGCGAGTTGAGCTTAAGGCTGCTGGAAAAATTGGCGAAAAGGATTTTAAATTCGGGCATCGGGAGTCGACAAAGATGACTGATGCAGAGAAAAAGAATGTATCGATTTTGAAAGATAAGGGTGTAACGCACTTACAGGCCAATCAAAATATTTCTCTCAAAACGCCCGGCGGCATAAGTATAAAAAAAGGTGAAGAGTTAAGGATTGTTAGCTGGAATACAGATAAGAATGAGTTGACTGTAATTAGTGACAAGGGCGTGAGGGCGACAATTAATCCAGCTGAGATCAAGGGATTGGACCCGATGGACAGCAAACAAACCCGCGACTTCTCTAAAAGTGATCTTGTCGACGTTAGAGCAATCATTGGTAGTGAATACCAAATGAAAGATGGAAAGCCAGTTTTGAATGAGCAAACTGGGGATAAAGTGAAGAGCCCTGATTATCTGTCGAACGGAGCAAATGGCAAGATTGAGTCAATTTCAGTACGTGGAGCAGAAATCAAATTCGATGATGGAAGGGTGATTAAAGTTTCTGCGGAAAATATGGCAAAGGTTGATCATGCTTACGCTAGAACGGCTCACGGAAATCAAGGTAGAACTGTTGATAAAGCGATTGTTGCTATTAGCGAGGGTAGCGCTGGACTAGTTAATAAAGAGTCGGCATATGTAGCGCTAACGAGGGCTAAAGAGTCGGTAACAGTTGTCACTACTGCTAAAGATGCAGTAATAAGAAATGCAATCGAGATGAGCGATAAAACTACCGCTCTTGATGCACCCCGTGTCAAAGAGCAGAGCTTTAAGCGTGAAACAACTAAAGACAGAGAAAAGGCCCCAGAGCAAAAAGAAGCCAAGAAACCAGACTTCACAAGATAGCGCAGCGATGTTTATACCTATGTACCGATACTAATAGGAAAAATCATGTTGAAAGCAAATCTAGAACGCAGCAATTTAAGTCATCAGTTAAATATTAGAAGCTGGAATTTTGAGAGCAGGGATGAGGGCTTTAACAATAGTTCTGGTGAGCAACATTCATATAACAAGAGTGAGCTTGTTCAATACCTAAACTATCCTCAGATTAATAGGTATCAGGAGCACTAAAACCTAATCAATCAATGAATGCGTTCAATAGTCTCAAATCGCAAGGAGTCCATTTAACCTTCTAAGTAGAAAGCCGCATTCGTGTGGTTTTTTTCTTTTCATGATTCCCGAAAGCCCATATTCTATATAGCTCTTAGAGGGTTTCACATTGTAAGATAACTACAAATAATTAATTAATAACTAGTATCTTGCTGATTATTGTATTACAATAGATACATAGGCACAGAAAGCCATTAACCAATAAAAAGAAAGAATCAAATGACTTTAAATCTTAAAACAACAATCGCAGCGATATTTTCACTATTAGCCATTGTTTATCTGGGGACATTAGCAGTAGCAATATTTTCACCTGAGTCAGCAAAGGTAGATGGGCTTGAGATGTATCTACCGGAAATTGCAACTGTTGCACATGATACCGCTCCAGCCATTGAATCTCCTGCAAATTTACTTAACTACCTTACTAAATAAGGCTGCCTTCATACTTTCTTAAAAAGACGACAAATGACTAATTCAAACCACAAATCTCTAATGACTTCTGTCTATACAAAGCTACACACTGATGCGGGTTATAAGGGTAGTGAATTAAGTGTTTGGAACATGACGATAGAAGAACTTTTGGCGGTGAATTTTTCACCAGTGTCTTCTGTAAATAAAGTAAACGATAAGTATTTGGCAAAAGAAACAGTTAACAAGCTGTCCATCCACATTTAATAAGAACAATAAACCATGAATTATCTAACAACTCGACAGAACTATAAAATTCAGGCTATATCTGATGTTGACTACATTGACCTCAAGACAGGAATACTCCACGAGAAATTTTCATTCGGAAGAGTGCTGTTACGCCTAGTTGCATACGCCTGCACTAAAAAAGGCTTTTCTACCCTGGTGATTCTGTTGTTCGCTTCATTCTTGATTTGGAAAACCGTGAGTATTATCGGTAGGATGCCGCAGACTGCCCAGGCAATTCAGCAAGTAGCTAATATTGATGATATTTCAATTAGCAATTTCCAGACTCAATTTCATTCAACTACCGCTAGAGTATTTTTAACCCTCTCTACTAACGGCAGAACTTCTGAATATCCCACCTTAGTTGTTAATTGGGTTGGAAGCGGCAAGGAATCTATACGGCTTACTTCGGCTGATTATCCTCATCCAGCAGGCTTATTTCATGGCAGTCTTGATATTGATTTTTACATTCAAAAGCCTGCAAACTCAACGGCTTTGAGTATCTCAGCTCAATACGATTGAGCCATCGTCTTCCAAGGTGCTGCTCAGCGTCAAATTCGATCTTCAGATGAGTAATTTATTTTTTCAGTTTATATGCGCTTAATGCAAGTCGTATGCCAGCACTAGCACTGCCATCACCGATCATTACCGCGTGCTCTTTTTCATCGTCAGTAAGTCGAACGTTTACTACGCTTGTTTTGGCAATTTCACCGGTTCCTTTGTCTGCAAATGACTTTCGACCAGCGCCTTCTCTAAATCCTCCAGCATTTGCTCGGGCACCGCCGTGACCATTTGCTTTCTTTTCCATTTCTTGAGCCCTTTATTATTTATCTGAATACTGTAACACAATATTCAAGTAAAAAGTATTGAACAAAGATGTTATTGTTCGCCTGCTTAATAGATTTCCAAATTTAATAAATTTAGCGTCGCTTCGCGCATATCAACTGAAGCTTCACTTAACTAAATTTTAGGAAATTAAATATGAACAAGTTATCAGTCATTCTCAGCGCAGCATTAGTTCTAGCAGTTTCAAGCGCATCCGCACAGTCCCAGTTTGAAGGCTATTACGGTCAACTCGGCGTAGGATATTCATCCGTGACATCAAGCGTCTCCAACTCCAACCTAACTACTGCGCAGTCCGGGGCAACACAGTACGGTATGGGCTCTACTTCAAACTCTGCGAGTGGAATTAACAGTGCTTTTGCAGGTGGCTATACGTGGATCTTGGCACCAAAATTCACAGTTGGATTGGGCGTTGATTACCAGCCGATCGCTGGACATGCTGCAACAGGATCCTTGAGTAATTCAACAGGGTTAGCAACAAGCGCCCCGATTACGCCTGCTTGTACTTTTTGCGCTCCAGTTGCGAAGACAGTTACGCCGTCCTCTATCAGCTCATCTTCTCAGCAAACCAATGCTTATGCTCTGTATGTTGCACCTGGCTATGTTATCGATGACGATAGCCTGGTTTATGGAAAGTTGGGTTACGCTGGAACACAAATTAAGACTACCTTGAGCGGCGGCTCAGCTCAATCGGCTAATTACAAAGGCTACCTCGTCGGAATCGGTTACAAACAGATTATCAGTGGCGGCCTCTACGGATTCGTAGAAGGTAATTACACGGCTTATGGCAGTCAGACTCAGAATGCTAGCGGCAGCTTAGGAAATGTGACGACTTACAACATCAGTACTACAAATAAAGTCAGCTCTTACAACACGATGATCGGTGTTGGTTACAAGTTCTAAGAATTAAGAAATGTTGCTTAAAAGCCGCCTACGAGCGGTTTTTTTGCTTTTACCGATATGTAAAGTGCTATAGATTGCGAATAATGCCATCAAATGCTGTCGTGATTATCGTAATAATCACGACACAGAACCTGATAGGAGTAGCATTAACGCATGACAAAACCTAATTCTTATATTCGGTTTCTCAAGTTGGTTGATGTATTAAATACTAAAAGTAGCATCCGCAGGTTGGACTCTATTGAGGCCTTACTTTTAAATAGCATCATGATCGATGATCAGGCCGGCCGTTCTATTCTTGTCGGGGATCTGATTAATCTAAAATTATTGGGCTCTCAAGCTACTCTGCACAAACGAGTAACGAATCTTCGGTCACTTGGCTACATCAGCCTCATAGCTCAGAGTGATGCTCGTAAGAAGAGGGTGATGCCAACAAAACTCTCGTACAAGAGACTTGAGTCCCTTTCAAGCTGTATGGAGCAAGCTACAAAAGCTCTTACTTCTAAGGCTTAAAGCGCTGACGCACTATTTTTTCGACTGGTATTGCTTGTGCTCTGCCCCTGTTTTCTCTTTGTTGTTCTTCTACCGCTTTTGCGAACTCAATCTCTGAGATTGCCTTTTCCTCAGCCCGCTTACTGAGTTCTGATGCTGGGATAACTGAGCCCAGGGCTTTAAGAGTATCGACTGTAGGTTTGCCCGTCTTAATTATTCCGGAAGGGGGGTTCATCATTTTGTGTAATGTCGTCGCCAGAATTTTTCCTTCTGCGTCCAGGTCTGATTCTTGCACTCCAAACCAGTTATTTATGACTTCTGCGCCTATCTTTTCGATATTTTCCAAAGTTCGGTAGTAGATTGAATGTTCCTCCGCGCCTGTCTTTAGATTCTTTCTTTTGGAGGAATAAACGCGAATAGTATGGCTTGGACCATCCATTACCAGCCTTTTAGTACTGGTGCCTGTGGAGCTTGGCGGGGAGTATTGATCGTGGCGTTCGGCATAGCGGGGGCCGGGGTGGCCGTGGTAGTACCTTGATAGGTGCCAGTGGGTGAGTAGTAGTTAGTCTGCCCGTTATCCACCTGTGATGAGCCAATACTTTGTCCTTGGGGGGTGTATGTAGTGGTTACTCCGCTCGGCGAGGTCTGCTGATAGCCTTTGTAGGCTCCGTTAGCGTCATAGATTGCTTGTGCGCTGGCAATAAGCGGAAAAAGTATTAGTAAGGCAGCTAAATATCTCATTAAATAGTCCAAGTTAACTAAACGCTTCCACCCATGCCTTCAATATAGGTAGTCACAAAGTGCCTTACCTTTTCAGCTATACGATCTAAGATTGATTTGCTTTCAATCACACCAGGTGAGTACTCTAGGGCCTGCTTGATCTGTTGGTTACGCGGAAACTTATTGGCAAAGAGATAGTCATTAATCAGCTTTTCCATCTGCTCTGGGTTGATTTTCTCGTCAGCACACATGTCCTTAAATGCCTGAGCTCTATGGTTAGACCAAAAACTCTCGAATTCACCGATAACATTGTCGTTGGGGTTGAGTTTGGGTAGATTTTCCTCAATGAATCTCTCAATGAGCTCTCGCTTGCTGCGTAACTGCACCTCACCAGCAACGAGATCAATGATCTCTTTATGACGCTGCTTAGCCTCATCAGGCGGAAGTTTTTTAAGGCTTACGAGCAGATTTAGGATGTAGGCTACATTGATCTCATCCCTATGTATCAGACTGAGCTCGAAATCAATATCCTCGAGTACTGACACTCGATTCTCTTCGGTAGCTTTTTTAACTTTATCGTGAATATCAAGGTATTTACTCTTATAGTCCTCGAACGTCTGAGCTGTAATACCCAAGTCCTCGTCCTTAAAGTCTGAGAACGTTGTGAGGATATTCTTGATCCTCAGCAGTTCACGGAATCTAGTTACAAAGATGAGCTCTTCTTTTTCATCTCGCAACGAATCAACGCTACCCACGGTTGGAGCAATATCTAATAATTGTTCGGTCGCCTTATTAAACTGAGTTACATAATCCTCGTAGGGCTCAAGTAGCACAGTCTCTTTGGCATTCTTATTAGAGAAGAGGGCGATTGCCTCGTCAGTTGCCTCTTTGAGATTACGGAAGCAAACAATATTCCCCTGAGACTTCTTCTCATTGAGAATTCGGTTCGTGCGCGAGAGTGCCTGAATTAGTCCGTGGAACTTTAGATTCTTATCAACATAAAGTGTGTTGAGTCTTGGACTATCAAAGCCAGTCAAGAACATGTTTACCACCAGAAGAATGTCAATTTCGCCTTGTCTCACACGCTTAGCGATATCTTGATAGTAGTTGTAGAAGGACTGACTATCGTTCGTCGAGTACTTTGTCCCAAACATCACGTTGTAATCCTGAATAAAGCTATCAAGGTGATCGCGACTGTATTGATTAACTTTTGCACCTTCGGTAGGAGGATTTTCTTCTGGAATGATTCCGCTAATTAGGCCGTTATCTAGACCATTGGCGGTAGGGTCGGCTTCGTTAGCGGCATAACTGAAGATCGTCGCAATCCGCAGCGGCTTTGCTAATCCCTCTTGCTTCTGTTTAAATAGTTGATAGTACTGAATGAGGTTCTCTACACTGCTAACGCAAAACATCGCTGTAAATTCAGGTGACTTAGTCTTTTGCCTGTGATGCTCAAGTATGTAGTCGGTAATTTTGCTTAGGCGCTTAGGACTGTCAAGCAGGCCTTTTGTATCAATTGCCTCGACATCAATATCAAGTTCGCTGGCAGACTCTTTCCGCTGGTACTTGCCTACGTACTCAACTGCAAAACGTAAAACATTCTCATCTTTAATTGCATCAACAATGACGTATTTATGTAGGCATTCACCAAACAGACTTTTGGTAGTCTGCTTATTGCCTTCGCTACCAGTAGCATTCTCTGCAAGGATTGGCGTGCCAGTAAATCCAAACATTTGAGCGTTCTTAAAGAAGGTCTTAATGTTCTGGTGCGTATCGCCAAACTGGCTTCGGTGGCACTCATCAAAGATAAATACGATCTTTTTATCCTGTAAATGACCAATCTTTGAAAGATATTTGCCATTCATGATTGCGTTGTTTAGCTTTTGGATCGTAGTTAATACAAGCTTTGGAGTTTCTTCACTTAATTGCTTGACTAGGGTGCTGGTATCTCCAGTAATGTCGATACTCCCCTTAGCGAATGAGTTGAATTCTCGAGCCGTTTGATAGTCTAAGTCCTTGCGGTCAACTACAAAGATGACCTTATGAACCTTTGGCATGTTGACAATAATTTGACTAGCTTTAAATGAAGTGAGCGTTTTGCCGGAACCGGTAGTGTGCCAAATATAAGCATTGGCATTACTGGCTTTAACTTGATTAATCAAAGCTTCGGCAGCGTAAAACTGATATGGGCGCAGTACTTTAATAATCTGATCTTGAGTGAGCACCATGTACTGGGTGATCATCTTTGCGATATGACAAGGCTTTAAGAACTCGGCGCTGAACTCATTTAAATCGGATAGGCGATTATTAAGTTTGTCTGTCCAAAAGAATGTTTGCTCGAAAGGGGCCTTCTTATTGTTGGAGTAGTACTTAGTATTGACGCCGTTACTAATGATAAATAGTTGTACATACTGAAATAGACCATAGCCTGCATCGTAGGAGGTATGGTGGTAGCGCTGAATCTGATTGAACGCTTCTTTTAATTCAATCCCACGCCGTTTTAGCTCAATTTGGATTAGCGGCAACCCATTAATCAAGATGGTGACGTCATAGCGGGTCTTGCGACGACCTTCTATGGAAATCTGATTGGTAACCTGGAACTCGTTCAAGCACCAATCTTCGCTATTAATAAAACTAATGCGGATCTCTTCGCCGTTCTCGCGCTTAATAGGAAAAGGCTTATCTCTGAGAATGCCAGCTCTAGTAAATACGTCGCCTGTATTAAGGCGATTTAATACCTTATCGAACTCTTCGTTTGAGAGGGTAACTTTGTTATGAATCTCTAGTTGGCGCTTGAGATTAGCAAGCATGCAACCTTCATCGTCAATCGTTACGCGGGAATATTCCATCCCCTCCAACTGCTTAATTAGGGATTCTTCGAGAGCGTATTCAGATTGAGTAGACATTGTGTGGTTTAAACGAACATTTGCTGTAGAAGACCTTGCTTGTACTCTTTGGCAGCCTCTAGCTGGGCTTTAACGTTCATGATCTTGTCATCAATGGCGGCGAGGAAATTGGCAATTTTGATTTGCTCGTCAAGGCAAGGAAGACTAATTTCCATCGATTTAATAATTTGCAAATTTAAGCCCCCTCTGCCTCCATCACCAGCTGATAGCGATCTAAGCTCATCATACCTAGCCTCTAAATTTTGATAAAGGTAGCGCGTATTAAATATTGTTGGATTTGGCAGAATTGCAGCAATTGATTGATTTGTACATAACTCAACTAAATTCATCGCTACAGTTCCGCGTGTTTTACCTTGGCCAGCTAAACCAATTAAGACACAATTTTTTGGAATTAATTTAGTACTCGAATTTTCTAATCCAGCTTGAGTTATGCGATTTTCAACTTCGAAAACCACCTTGAGATTAAGTTCGCCAGAATTCATCCATCGAATACTTCCGCCCCAATATTCCTTTTTTAGTGTGCTGGGCGTACCGCCAGCAGTAATTTTGCTTGATATTTCACCAATTGTTGTAAGTTCCCACTCCGGAAACTCCCGCCTGTCATCATCCTTAAAGCGCAACTCCTGATTGAAAATCTTCTGCATCACTCCTTTTTTATAGGAGGAGAGTAATTCATATTTCTTGGTAAGCTGGGAGATCTTGGCGTCAACGGTTGTGAGGAAGTTGGCGATTTTGGTTTGTTCAGGTAGCTCGGGAGTGCAAATTGGTATTGCTGATAGAGATTCCTGGCCGATGTTGTATCTTGTTGCGCCACCACTTCTTTGAGTTATCTGATCCCTAACCGAACTTGTCTTTAAAAGATGGTGTGAAAAGATCGGATCTATTTCAACTTCAGCACGTCCTCTGATAACAAAGCCACCAAAGGTAACTGGGCGTACACCCAAATAAACATTTGATTGGCCGACATCTTCTCTTGTCTCAGAGCTCCTTTGAAAAAGAATGTCCCCATATTTAATTTCATTCTTGGAAAATTCAACATCTGAAATATTTACAGAGCCAATAATACTTTCGTAGCTAATATAGTCATTATTAATAATATCTAATACATTAATAAACTTATATCCGCTTCCATATTGCGACTTCTCGGCATTAACACCGTTTTTAAAAGAATAAATGGCACCCAGCAACCGATGGTTCCAATCGTTTTGAAATTCTTTAAATCTTAGCTTTGGCGCCACTACTTTCGTAGTCATCTTATTTCCCTGCTGGCGCAAACGGCGGCTCAATACCAAGCTCTTTACAAAAGTTTGCGATGATCTGATCGGTTGCTTTGCTCTCTTGATCTAGTTGAGCGAGTTGCTTTGAGATTGCATTCAGATCGATAAACTCTTCTGCCTCAAACGTATCGACATATCTTGGAATATTCAGATTCCAGTCGTTAGCCTTGATTGATTCAATGGTGGCTAGGGCGCTGTATTTATCTTCACTGCTTCGGGCTTTATAGGTTTCGACAATCTTTTGAATATGCTCTGGCCGCATCACATTGGTGGTCTTGACCTTCTCAAAGTGATTGCTGGCATCAATAAAGAGGATATCGTCTGGATTCTTGCGACATTTCTTAAAGACGAGGACACAAGTGGGAATGGAGGTGCCATAAAAGATATTGGCTGGCAGGCCGATCACGGCATCTAAGCAATTGAGCTCTTCGATTAGGTATTGGCGAATATGGCCTTCTGCCGCCCCTCTAAATAAGACACCATGAGGTAGAACAACTGCCATCGTGCCTTCTTCGGCTAGTTGGTAGACCATGTGCTGCACAAAGGCCATATCGGCTTTAGAGCTTGGAGCTAATCTGCCATAGACACTAAAGCGATCATCACTCATAAAGAGTGGACTGGCGCTCCATTTTGCAGAGAAGGGCGGATTTGCTACGATTGCATCAAAGCGTAGATCTCTGTGCTGCGGATTCTCTAAGGTATCTTCTTGCTTGATATCAAAATCAGAGTAATGAACGTCATGCAAAATCATGTTCATTCGTGCTAGGTTATAAGTAGTGCGGTTTAGCTCTTGACCATAGATCCTGCCTACTTGTTCGGCCTCTCTTTTAACTCGTAAGAGCAGGGAGCCGCTACCGCACGTTGGGTCATAGACGCTTTTAAGTTTCTTGTTATTAGCAGTAACCAGCTTAGCTAAGAGCGTGGACACGGGTTGGGGCGTATAAAACTCACCAGCCTTCTTTCCGGCCCCGCTCGCAAATTCACCGATTAGGTATTCGTAGGCATCGCCCAAAACATCGGCAGTAGCATCAGACAAGTTGAAGTCGATCTTGTCTAAGTGAATGAGCACCTTAGCAATCAGATCATTTTTCTCAGCCTCAGTTTTGCCGAGCTTCATTGAGGTGAGGTCTATATCTTCGAAGAGGTTTGCAAACTCTTCTTCACTTCCTGTCCCCATGGTGCTTTGCTCAATATTCTTGAGGATGCGGGTTAGATCTCCCAAGATGAAGTTATGGCTGCTACCTTCGTTTTTGGTATCGAGCTGATTATTGCCTTTAAGCGCAATTGCATGAAATAACTCGCTAGGCTTTAAAAAGTAACCCAATTCATCCAGGGCAGCAGAGTCGAGGGCTTCAATGTAGGCTTTGCCTTTGCTCGTTGACTCATCTAGTGATGCGAACTTAAGGTTTTCTTGTTCTAGCTGGGTATCAGCGAAGCGTTCAATCTTCTCGGAGAGGTATTTGTAGAAGATAAAGCCAAGGATATAGTCACGAAACTCATCTGCACCCATCTTGCCGCGAAGGGTATTTGCGATGTTCCAAAGTTGCTGTTGTAGCTGACGGCGCTGTTCTTCTGACATTTTTACCTAGTTATATGGTTTATATGCATTCTACAGGGTCAAAAAATAGCATAAAAAGGGCTCTAATCCCTAATTTATGGGGCTGGCTAAAAATAGGGGTTGATAAATGGCCAGATCAACTCAATAGGGAATAGGATTAAAAATCCTGCCCAACATATTGGCCTTACATACCAATCCCACCCTTGAAAGTGATTTAACCGATGCGTAAACTCCTATTGCTGACCCCTCTACTTCTCGTTGTTGGGTGCGCTACACACGTTGTTAGTTCATCTCCGCGATCCGTTGTTGTCGAATCTCAGTCCTTAAATGCGGGAGAGGCTCAGAGTCAAGCCGACCAGGAGTGCGCTAAATTTAAGAAATTCGCGCAAATGACCTCGAAAGGCAGTTACTGGGAGAGAAATTACACCTTCGCTTGTGTTGATTGATTAAGAGTTGCGAAAATATGGCCGAAGTCTTGGCGTCCAAACAATTTAAATTGCGGTGGGTTACATGACAACAACATTATTTGATCAATATGCATCAGTCATTAAAAATTTAAGTCCTGAAGAGCTCAGTGATGTTGGGTCACTACCATCTAGTCTCGAGATGGAGAGAGATGGGCCCATATCAAGCTACTACATTCCATTCGAGCATGTAAATACACAAGCTAAAATTGTGCTCGTTGGAATTACTCCTGGTTTCACTCAAACTCACAATGCTCTCCTTGAAGCGCAAAAGCAATTAAAAGCTGGAGCAAGCAATCAATTTGCGCTTCAAGCAGCTAAACAGACCGGGGCATTTTCTGGGCCAATGCGCCCAAACTTAGTGGTTATGCTTGATTACTTAAAGATAAATGAATGGCTTAGAATTAAAACTTGCGATGACTTATTCGGTTTATCAAGTCATTTAGTGCAAACAACGTCGGCTTTGAGGTTCCCTGTATTTGTAAATAATGAAAATTACAACGGCACCCCAAATATGACAAAACATCCGCTGCTGAGAAAGCTTCTAAAGGAATACTTCTCTGAAGAGGCTGGAATGCTTAAAGATGCAATTTATATACCGTTAGGGCCTAAGGTATCTGAGGCGCTTAACTGGCTGGGGTCAGAGGGTTTGATAGATGCCTCACGTGTATTTGATGGGATGCCTCATCCATCTGGTGCTAATGCAGAGCGAATAGCTTATTTTTTAGATAAAAAACTAAGAGCAGATTTATCTATTAAAACTGATCCAGATAAGATCGATAGAGCAAAGGCGGCGTTGATTGCAAAGATTGCGAATATTTAACGGTTTAGCGTCAAAAGTAGGTAAGTTACATAGGTAAATCCAGCAAAGCTAACCAGCCCGAATACTTTCCAGCTTAACTCTCTACTGGAATCATCTTCCTCAAGCGGTAATTGATTTTGCTCTTCGATGGGCTCTACATGGCTGGCATGCTCATTGCTCTCTGAATTATCTAAACGTTGTCGATAGCTAATTCCTGAGCCTGGTAATCCGACACTGTCAGTAACTCTATCGCCGCGTATGTTTAGTTTTGCTCCACGGCCCAACGCTTACGCTTGCTCCAGTCTTGCTTAGATTCATTATGAAGCCTTTAAATAAGGTGATTCGCTTTTGAAATCGTAATCCCATGACGTGGGCCTTTACTTGATTTGGGATAGGTTGGATATTTAAGTGTAGTCATCTAATGAGAGATTTGGTGATGTCGGGAAATGTAAATCAAAGGCTCCATAGCAAAGAGAGGATCTGCATAAATTTGACTCTAAATCTGCATAATAGAACTAGTAGCAAACCAATAGAAACAAGGGGTTACGAGCCCCTGAGCGCCAATTCTATTATGCAAATTACTACTTGTAAGTCATTGATTCATATAAAGAAAGTGTCACTCAAGTACATTGGCTACGAACCAAGGGGTCGTGGGTTCAATTCCTGCCAGCCGCACCATACTACATAAGGGTCTCCCGTCAGGGAGACCCTTTCTATTTGTGCAATAGAACTGTATTTGTGCAATAGAATCAGGTTTTTATCGTTATTTATCCAGATTTACCGCCATGAGAGCCATATAAAATAGGGGCCTTCTATTTAGCCTGCATTTTTAGCTTGTGCAATAGGGTTAATTCGTTCTTTTGTCATTAGTCTGACTCTTCGTAATCACATCACCATCACTTAATTGGGTTGTTGTGCTCTGCAAGCATCATTACATTTGACTGCTTACATGCCTATTGCGGCCACTCAAAAGGCCTCTCTTTATTGATTCTGACTGGCAGAGAGCGGCCAGTAACGGCCCTTACTCAGAGAAGTTGGATCCCAAAACCCTTCATCACAAGGGCAAATAATCCAAAGCAAATAACCGTTACCACTACGCATACACCCATGGTTATCCAGAACCCCAGCTTTGGAAGTAAGTATGGAAATAATAGAAACATAGGCAATGTTGGAATCACATACCAGAAGGTGTAATAAGCGTGATTAGCTATCTTCTCTTCAGGCTGGTTTTCTAAATAAAGCCATAAAAGAGTTAAAAGAGTCATTACGGGCAATGCCGCAATAAAGCCACCTAACCTATCACTTCGTTTGGCAACTTCAGAAATGAATACAACCATTCCTGCGGTTAGAAGATATTTGGTAATGATCCAAGCCATTTGAGCCTCTAAATGATAAGTTGCAGTTCAGTTTATAGAAACCTAGACATGCTGCCTAGATAGGCATAGGATGAAACTAGGTGCTTAGCCTAATGGAGGGTGATATGAATCAATTTATGGATGGCTCAATGATGGGTGGAATGGGGTTGATTGGAATCTTAGTTTTGATTGTCCTTGTCCTTTCAATTGCCGCTTTAACGAAATATCTCTTTTTTAGTAAAAAATAGCGTTTTTCATTTGTGCCATTGGGAAAGCAGGCTTTTGCAAAAGTAGCTAGAATCACTAAATGCCTCGCGTTTGCCTACTTATCCTGTTAGTTGTCCTATTACCCATTCGCTCTTTTGCGTTTGAGAGCATGGGATTTAGTGTGGCTCAGCCAACGCATTCCATGGAAATGATGGCTGATAGCGATGCAAGTCATTGCGAGATGATGCAAAGCTCTAGCAAGCAAGACCCTCAATCTGAGCAACATGACAAACCCACTTGTAATGCCTGCTCCTTGTGTATGGCATTTGCATTTGCGTCGCCATCCATAGCAATGAATTTTAAGCAACTCTCGTATCAATTTGTACAGCAAGAGCCATTATTCGTATATGGCGCACTCTTAGCTCTACCCATCAAGCCACCCATTTTGTAATCCCCCTAGCAGTAGTCCGTCCAAAATTTGGATGGAGTTGTTTATCTAATTAACTTTCCTTTGGGGGAAACATGAAAAAATTTGTATTGGGTATTTTATTTCTCATCACTTCACTATCTTGGGCGGCGCCTGATTGGACCAAAGCACAAGTAGTCAAAGTAGAGCCTGAGCGTCATCGTATTGTGCTCAAACATGAGCGGATTCAAAGCATTGATATGGATGCTATGACTATGCTTTTTGATACTGCGCCCAAGTTAAATCTTAAAAGCTATAAAGCGGGTGATCAGGTACGCTTTCAGGTCAAAATCAGTGATGGGGCGCTAGAAGTAGTTGCCCTGGAGAAGGCGCCATGAGGTCATGGCTTGTGTTCATAGGTAGTCTTTTAGTCAGCCTTACCGCTCAAGCGGCGCCGATGGGATTTAAGGATAGCTGGATGACGATGGGTGATTTTAGTAAAACCTTTCGAGAGCAAACAGCTAACTACGCCTTGACTCCTAGAGATGCTATTGGTGTGACTTCGACCTATATGCAAACGAATAACTATTCGCAAACTCAGCTTAATAATGAGCTCACCTACACTCGATTAGTTAAGCGTTGGAATATGCCAGAAGCACAAGCCAATATTTGGTTTATCGGCGGCGTTGGCGAGACCACAGGCAATTACTTTAGCGGAACTAAAGCTACGGTATCCCCTGGCATTCAGGCTGATTATGAGACTACTCGTTTGTATGCTTCAGCTAATACTCGCATCTATGTGGCTGATGGCATTACCAATAATGTAGTTTCGGCAAGAGCTGGCTTTTCTTTCTATGAAGCGAACTACGATGAGACCCAACCATGGTTGATCGTGGAAGCTAGAAGAATGTCGATGGTATCAACCCAGTATGAAGTAACGCCTATGCTTCGGCTGATTCATAACCGCTTTTTTGTAGAGGCAGGGGCGAACCTTCATGGCCAACCCCGCCTGAGCTTTATGTATGTCTACTAAATGAACTAACAAGGATTACAAAATGAAAAAGATTTTTATAGCAACGCTCTTAGCCCTCACTTTATCCCCAGCATTTGCTGTAACTAGCATGAAAGCAACAGTTAATGGCATGGTCTGCGCTTTTTGTGCGCAAGGCATTGAAAAGCGGATTTCAAAAATGCCATCAACCAAGGCCGTCTATGTGGATCTCAAACAAAAGACCGTTGTTGTTGAGCCAAAAGAGGGCATGGCTTTAGATCAAAAAGCCATCATTGAGGAAGTCAAGGACGCAGGGTATGACATCGTCAAAGTAGAGTCAGTACCTAAAAGTGTTGCAGAACTCAAAGCAGAACTGGTGGCCAACAAATGATTCCTGAAAAAATGATCGCACCCAAAAGCAATCTCCTTACCAGTGTTGCGACGCTCTTTGCCAGTTCAAGCACTTTGATCTGTTGCGCTATTCCAGCACTTTTAGTGGCATTAGGTGCGGGCGCTACTTTATCCACCTTTATTTCCATCTTTCCAAAGATTGTATGGATTAGCGAGCACAAGGTAGAAGTATTTATTTTTGCGGGAGTGATGCTCTCTATTAGTGGTTATATGCAATGGCGCGGTAGATTTGCTCCATGCCCAACTGATCCCACATTAAGAGATGCCTGCATGAGAACGCGCAAGGCTTCATTAATCGTTTATAGCCTGAGCTTATTGCTTTATTTAACCGGGGGTTGGTTTGCTTTTGTGCAACCTCTGATCTCGAGTTAAAAAGTTCATAGGCGTATCTACATTCAATCTAAACCACCTTCGGGTGGTTTTTCTTTTTATGACTGCTTTGGGTCGATATTTGCCTCCAGTAGCTAACTAGCTTGAATGACTGCTTTTGAGATTTCTAGAGTCCTTGCTGATGCCATTAATTCAGCGCAAAGTGGTATTCCCTTTCACATAAGGAGAATGTCATGGAACAGCTTATTGCAACTACGCATAAAGAACCCTGGAACAAAGGCAAACTGACAGGGCAGAAAGCACCACTTAAGTTAAAAGATATTTGGGCCATTCGGGTCCGACTTCAACTAAATGTCAACAAGCGGGATTTAGCTTTATTTAATTTGGCTATCGACAGCAAATTAAGAGCTTGTGACCTAGTTAAGTTAAAAGTTCGAGATATCGCGACTGGAGACCATGTTTCATCTAGAGCCAACATATTGCAACAAAAGACCTATCGACCAGTTCAGTTTGAAATTACTGAATTAACAAGGACTGCAGTTGAGCAATGGATTCAGGCGGATGGCTTGCACCTGGAGGATTATCTATTCCCCAGTCGGATTAAAGAATCCCCACATTTATCGACTAGGCAGTACGCTAGGATTGTGCATAGTTGGGTTAGCTCTATTGGCTTGGAATCAGCAAACTATGGAACGCACACCATGCGCCGCACTAAGGTTTCTTTAATCTATCGCCGGACTAAAAACCTACGAGCAATTCAGTTGCTGCTGGGTCATACCAAGCTGGAAAGTACAGTTCGTTACCTAGGCATTGAAGTGGATGATGCTTTGGAGATGGCAGAACAAACTGAGGTTTGAAATTGGGGAGGCTGCGTTAATGCCATCGCCGCAGTCTACCCCTCTCTCATAAGCAGACAGTCAGATGGACTTTGGCCGATAGGCTCAATCCGACCCAAGGGAGACCTTGGAGGACAAGTCCAGTAACTCATCCCCCTAGTGTGTTACTACCTTGACCGATCCATCCACATATAGTTCTGCTGCATCATTTGGTTCATCATGTTCTGCTGCATACCCATGTATTGATCCATCATGTATTGGCGTTGCTTTAACTGCTCAGGTGTTAATTTAGAGTAATAGGGGCCCATACCATTCCAACCCATCATGTGTCCACCCATCATGCCGCCGTTACCACCACAACAACCCATCATTCCCGAGCCCCACATGCCTTGCATCATATTCATGTTGCCCTGCATTGTGCTCCAGTGAGCCTGCATCAGCTTTTGCCTTTCTTGCGGATCTTGAGTTGCACGGATCTGATCCATCTGCTGTTGCATCTTTTTAAAGTTCTCTTGAATTTGAGCGGCTTGCTTATCAAACTCCGCTACATCAACATTTTTTTGTTGTGTCTGTGAGGCTTTAGTGCCCGCCCCTGCTGTTTGCGCCAAAACGGGCGCACTTAGTAAAACACCTAAACTTAAAATCGCAACCCATCCTAGCTTTTTCATTTTAGTACTCCTTGAGTTAACTGCTTGATATGAACTAACACCTAGCTTCTTAATAACCGCAATCCATTTGCCACTACTAGCAAGCTCGCACCCATATCCGCAAATACCGCCATCCACATCATGGCTTGCCCTGTAAAGGTAAGCACAAGGAAAATAGCTTTAATGCCAAGAGCAAGAACAATGTTTTGAGTCAGAATTAGAGCGGTTGATTTGGATAGCCGAATAAAGGTAGCAATCTTGCGTAAATCATCATCCATTAGCGCAACATCAGCAGTCTCTATCGCAGTATCGGTTCCAGCCGCCCCCATCGCAAATCCAATACTTGCTCTTGCTAAAGCGGGGGCATCATTAATGCCATCTCCAACCATGCCTACCTTTACATAGGGATCCTTTTTTAGGCGACTGTCAATTATTTTGAGCTTATCTTCAGGCAATAAATTACCCATAATCTCATGGACACCCACCTGTTTACCTATTGCCTTTGCGGTGTGCTGATTGTCACCAGTGAGCATGATGGTAGTCACGCCTAATTGGTGAAGCTCATCAATAGCCTGCTTGCTTATTTCTCTAACAGTATCGGCCACCGCAATAATGGCTAAAACCTCTGTTTGGTTGGTAAGCAATACGGCCGTTTTGCCTTGCTGCTCTAGTGGTAATAAACGATTCTCAATATCATCAGAGCACAAACCCAATTCTTCAATCAGTCGATGATTGCCAAGGTAATACAAATTACCCTCAATAACGCCTTTGACACCGCGACCCAGAATCGCCTCAAAGCTATCTACAGTCTTTAAATCATTCTTTTGCTCTTGATTAGCATGGGCAATTGCTAGAGATACGGGATGATCAGATCGCGCTGCAAGACTAATGGCAATTTCGTGAATATGCTTGTCATTGCTTCTTAATGCAAAAAAGTCCGTTTGTGCAGGCTTCCCGTAGGTTAGTGTCCCTGTCTTATCTACTGCTAAGACCTTCATGCTCCGTCCTGCTTCTAAAAAAGCGCCTCCTTTAATTAAGATGCCTTTTCTTGCAGCGGCTGCTAAGCCACTCACAATCGTTACTGGTGTTGAGATCACCAAAGCACAAGGGCAGGCAATCACTAACATGACTAATGCTTTATAGATCCACTCTTGCCATGACTGCGCCATTAACAATGGAGGCAAAACAGCGACTAACACCGCAAGCAAAAAAACAGCTGGCGTATAGATCTTGGCGAATTGATCAACAAAACGCTGGGTGGGCGCACGACTTCCTTGCGCTGCTTCAACTGCATGAATAATTCGAGCTAGCGTTGAATGAGTCGCTTCTGCAGTAACTTTGTATTCGAACGATCCTGTCTGATTGATCGTTCCTGCAAATACCTCATCGCCAACTATCTTATCGACGGGTAGGCTCTCACCCGTGATTGGCGCTTGATTTGCTGCCGAGTTACCACTTATTAATATGCCGTCTAAAGCTATTCGCTCTCCAGGACGCACTCGAACTAAAGCACCTAAAGCGATAGCCTTTACATCCGTTAGCACCCAAGAGCCATCGGCTTGCTGAACGGTTGCGGTTTCAGGGGTGAGGTCTAATAAGCCACGAATCGCATTACGAGCACGATCTAATGACTTGGCTTCAATTACTTCAGCTAGAGTAAATAAGAACATCACCATGGCGGCTTCTGGCCAACTTCCAATCGCCATCGCGCCTGTGACTGCAATTGACATTAAGGCATTGATATTAAGATTGCCATTCTTTAATGCAATCCAGCCCTTTTTATAGGTGGTCAGGCCACCTGAAGCAATTGAGGCGATTACTAGAGCAATGACAATCCACTGATTACCAAGTTGCAGCAATTCCATGATTTCAGCCAAGGTTGCAGTGATACCTGCAACAGCCAATGGCCACCAATTTTTTTTAGGTATAGGCTCAATCGAGCTGTCCTTTGTAGAAGTCTGACCACTTTGTAGCACCGCCTGCATTCCAATTGAACCCAAAGCGGACTCGATAGCGTCAAGTGAGTTGAGATTGTGACCAACCGTGAGTATCCTTTGCATTAAGTTAAAGTCCAGCGACTCAATGCCGCTTACACTAACTAGCTTTTTGCGAATAAGCGCCTCTTCAGTTGGGCAGTCCATATTTTCAATGCGATAGATGGCCTTATTCTTGCTCCGTATCTCAGAAGCCTTTGTCACAGGGGTTGATGTAGAACAACTACAGGAGGTATTGCATTCGCTCATAGCGGAAACCTAAATGATGAAGACATAGAACATTTAACACCCTATAGTAACTATAGAGTCAAGGGATTAGAATAAAAATGTAAAAACTTGGAGGTCAAATGAGAATTGGTGAACTAGCAACAGCCACAGGCACTCAAGTGGAAACTATTCGGTTTTATGAGCAAGAGGGTTTGTTAGCAAAACCGGCTCGATCTGAGGGTAACTTCCGAATCTACGGGGATCAGCACCTGCAACGCCTTACATTTATTCGCCACTGCCGCTCGCTGGACATGACCTTAAGTGAAATTCGTCAATTACTTCGCTTAAAAGATTTGCCCGATGAAAACTGTGATGCAGTAAATGAATTGCTTGATGCCCATATTGAAGGTGTAAGCAATCGAATTAATGAGCTACGCCAACTTGAGCGACAATTAAAGCTGCTCAGAAAACAATGTCATGCGAATCAGGACTCAGCACACTGCGGGATCTTAAATAAATTATCGCTACCCGTGAAGTAAAAAAGAGGTGACACTACCGCCTCTTATTGGTCGAGGCTGTGTAAAAACCCCCAATAATCTCCCTGTTTTTGTAAACACCTAAGCACCCTCAAACGTTAATTAAGTATCACTAATTAACGGATGTTCATGAAGATGAAACGATTCATTACTGGCCAAGATCGAACCCAAAGTACTTTATTACCTGAGCTGCTTGATGAGTACATCACCGAAGAAAACCCCGTACGCGTCATTG
>NZ_JACVQA010000008.1:228060-501452 GCF_018881595.1 Polynucleobacter sp. UK-Gri1-W3
TGAACTGACCTGATTTTTAGTACCACTCCAAAAGAGAGGATTTTTGATAATCTCTCACTTAAAGGAGTGCTAAATATGGCAAAAGGCCAACGTCTCAAACCCGAGCAAATCGTCACCTTATTGCGTCAAATCGATGTTCTTACAACGAATGGCAAAACCCTAGCCCAGGCCTGTAAAGAAGTGGGTACGGTTGAGCAAAGCTATTACCGTTAGCGCAAGATCTACGGCGGTATGAAAGTCGATCAGGCAAAGAAGTACAAAGATCTGGAAGTGGAAAATACCCGCTTAAAGAAGCTCGTAGCGGACTTATCGCTACGAGAGGTGATGCTCAAGGAAGTTATTAAGGGAAACTTCTAAGCCCTACTAAACGCAAAACAGCTGCTCAGGTGTTGCTGCAGAAATACTCAACATCAGAGCGCTTAGCTTGTGAATTAGTAGGGCTCTCCAGAGCAGCGTATCGCTATATGCCACTGCCTAAAGATGATGAAGAGCCCCTACGAGCTGAGGTCATCCGCATGGCGAGCACCTATGGCAGATATGGTTATCGATTGATTGCTGGGATGATGCGTAATAGCGGCTGGGGACAAGCGACTACTGCAAGGGTTGCTCGCATCTGGCGAGAGGAAGGCCTGAAGATCCCACAAAAGCAAGCTCCTAGGGGCAGACTCTGGTTTAACGATTGCAGTTGTATGAGGCTGCGAGCGACCCACCCCAATCATGTGTGGAGTTATGACTTTGTCTTTATCAGAGATGCTTATGGTGGCAAGATCCGCATGCTCACCCTGATTGATGAGTTCACCAGGAAATGCTTAACGATCCACTGTGCCAGAAGAATTGGCTCGATCCAAGTGATTGAACAACTGGCCAACGCCATGATTACTCACGGCATCCCCGAGCACATCCGAAGTGATAATGGCCCAGAATTTATTGCTAAAGAGCTGCGTAGTTGGTTATCTGGCATTGGAGTAAAGACAGCCTACATTGAACCGGGCAGCCCTTGGGAGAATGGCTTTTGTGAAAGCTTTAACGGCACCTTTAGAGATAACCTTTTGGATGGGGAGATCTTTTATAGCCTAAAAGAAGCCCAGATCATCGTGGGGAAGTGGGTCAAGCACTATAACCATGTCAGGCCCCATAGCGCTTTAGGTTACAGGCCACCAGCACCCCAAACCCAAGTACCCAAACTATTGCAGAATCAACCCATGTTGCTGCAATGATTTACTATAGAAAAACTCTCTTTGGTAGTGGATCTAAATTGACAGCAGTTCACCTCGCCTATGATGCAATGACAAAAAAGTGGCCATGTTCTTTTAAATAAGATTGATTTCTTAGCTTTGGTCTACTCTGTCCTCTAGTATCAAGGATCAGCAAACCCCACCATATAGGATTTCTTTAACTGACTCAATTAGGCCAAGAAGCACCTAATTGATCAAATTAACTCAGGCGTCTCCAATCGGCCATGATCCACCTACCCAAGATTACTTTGTTTGGCTACCTATGGGCTGTAAGTCTTCTGGTGGTCACACTAGTTGACTGTATTGCTATTGACTTAATATCACTCCAATATAAGCTCTCGTGACAAACGATTGGTTTTACTACCCCTTAGGAGGGTCTTATGTATCAAGCAAATGAAAAATTAGTTCAAGCCCATCATAAATCAATGGAATCAGTTCATGCTTTAAGTCAACACGCTTTTGAGAATAATCAAAGTTTGGCTCAAATTCACTATGATGTAACTAAAGAAATGCTTGCAATGGTTCAAGAAAAATCAGCAGAAATTCTCAAGCTAAAAGACCCTAAAGAAATTATGACCATGTTTAGTGCTCATGCTCTTCAAGAGGCATCCGCTGGTGTTGTTGCATATCAAGCTAAAGTGAATTCAGTATTGCGTAAAAGTCATCATGAGTTAGTTGAAATGACTGATTCTGCAATTGAGCATGCTAAAGAGCGATTAAATGACTTGGTGGACGAAGCTTCTGCTAAAGCTCCCACGGGCTCTGAGGCATTTACAGCCTCTTTTAAGGCTGTATTTGAGGCTGCGCTCCAAGGCTTTGATCAAGTTCGCTCATCTGTACATACTGCTTATGCTAATTTAGAGAAGAGTGCAGATGGCGCATTAAATTCGAATGAACATGTTGTTCAGACAGCCACTAAAGCTCGCAAAGCAATCACCGCTTCTTAATCTCAATATTGATAAATGAGATAGCCACCTTCGGGTGGTTTTTTTACTTTTGGGTGAACGACAGCAATGGGTCGGACTCAGTCATCCGTGATCAAGTAGGCCGACAGACCGCTTTGAGACTGAAAGGAGTCCAACACACCTGTGATTTGTCGAAGAGATTAATGGCGAGATTGAAGCTGAAAATTATTCTTAAATCCGGCAATCACTTACTCGAAGGCAGTGAGAAAATTCGACTCTAAATTTGTGCAATAGAACATATGCCAAACCAATATAAACAAGGGGTTACAAGCGATCAGTACTCAATTCTATTGCACAATCTCAAGTCTGTAACTCATTGATTTATATAGATATTATGCCACTCCGATGTAGGGGCTACGAACCAAGGGGTCGTGGGTTCAATTCCTGCCAGCCGCACCAACCTTTATAGGGCCTAGTTGAAAAACTGGGCCCTTTCTCTTTTTAGGCTTTTCTCAGTGCTTTCATAGAGATACCTTATAGTCTGCATATGAGCACTTCTGACGCCATTTCTACCGTTTCTGACGCTCCAGTGGCAGTTTGGTCACAGGTCGACGCCGATAGCGCCAAAGTGCTTATTAGCGGCAATGTCAACGTCTACTCCTTGGGCAATGTATGGACCCAAATCCGCAACTCTCAAGATGCATGGTTAAAACAGGGTGAAGGCAAAAGTAAGTCCCTTACTTTTGATGCAAGCAAAGTCACTTTTTTAGATGGTGCAGGCATTGCATTTTTAATTGGAGTTCAAGAGGCCCAAACAACAGTCGGTGCAAAGTTCGAGCTTGTGGGCTTGGATCAGCGTTATGAGCCTTTATTGAACGAATTCAACCCGATAAGTAATTTATTTCCCGTTCCCGCTGTTAAGCCCAAAAGAAGTTTTGTGGTGAGTACCGGAATGGCTGTTCAGAATTTAATTGATGATGCTGTTGGTCTCATTTCATTTACTGGACATCTTGCCTCTGATTTATTTTGGTCCATTCGCCACCCAAATCAAGTGCGCTGGGGTGATTTTGTGAATGCTGCAGTAGAGGCGGGTATTGCAGCACTACCCATTGTTGGCCTAGTAGCGTTTTTGATTGGTGTCATTCTTTCTTTCCAGGCGGCTATTGGTGTGCAGCAGTTTGGAGCCGTATCCTTCGTGGGTCCCTTGGCGGCCTTAGGAATTGTCCGGGAAATGGGCCCATTAATTACTGCCATTTTGTTGGCAGGACGTTCCTCAGCTGCCTTTGCTGCTGAAATTGGCACGATGACTGTTAATAGTGAAGTAGACGCACTTGTTTCTGGTGGTTTAAGTCCAATTCGTTTCTTAGTTGTGCCACGTGTTCTTGCAGGTATTTTGGTTGCGCCGATTTTGACTTTATTTGCTGATATCGTCAGTATTTTTTCTTCGATGTTGACGATGTTGATATATGGCGTCCCTTTTATTAATTTCTATAACGGCATGCTTTCAGCAGTAGATATTGAAGATATTGGGTCTGGATTAGTTAAAGCTACTCTTTTTGGAGTCGTTGTTTCTGCAGTCGGTTGCCTACGCGGCATGCAAACCGGAAATGGCGCGGCTGCGGTTGGTATTTCAGCTACGCGAGCTGTAGTAAGCAGTATCGTATTGATCGTGTTGGTCGACGGTATTTTTGCCTTCGTTTCCTACAAGACAGGTTTCTGATGGATACGCCAGAAAAATCCCCATACGCGATCGATGTTCAAAACCTCACCGTAGGTTATGGCTCCAATGTGCTTATGCAGAATCTGAATTTCTCAGTCAATTACGGTGAAATCTTTGTGATTCTGGGTGGTTCGGGTTGCGGTAAATCCAGCTTGTTAAAAAACTTATTCGGTCTTTACCAGCCTTTGTCTGGCAATGTTCTGATTGAAGGCCAAAATATTACGACCGCAATGGGGGCGCAGCGCCAGAAGATCATGACAAGCTTTGGCGTGATGTATCAACAGGGCGCCTTATTTGGTTCCATGAACTTGCTGGATAACGTTACCCTGTTTATGCAGGAATATACCCAGCTGACACAAGTCCAAATGGATTTATTGGCCCGCTGCAAGCTTGATCTTGTTGGTCTATTGCCTTATGAGTCTTATATGCCAAGCGAAATAAGCGGCGGTATGCAAAAGAGGGCGGCGATCGCTCGGGCGATGGCACTTGATCCCAAAATACTATTCTTAGATGAGCCATCTGCTGGCTTAGATCCAATCACCTCTGCTGATCTTGATAGCACCATTCAGGATTTATCAAAAAATCTCGGAATTACCTTTGTCATCGTTTCCCATGAGCTGGCGAGTATCTATGCTATCGCCGACAAGGTCATCATGCTTGATAAGGGCGCCAAAGGAATCATTGCCCAGGGTGACCCTAAAGTTTTGCGCGATACCAGTAAAGATCCACGAGTGCATCAATTCTTCAATCGTATTATGAGCAAGGACGCAGCATGAGTAATAACTCAAATCCCAATTATTTTCGCTTAGGCGTTTTTGTGCTTGCAGCAATTGGCGTACTGATTGCTGTGATTCTCATATTTGGTGGAGGCAAAATCTTCCAAAAATCGTTCATGGTTGAAACTTACATAAAACAGTCTGTAACCGGTTTAGATACTGGAGCAGCAGTTCGCTTTAGGGGAGTGAAGATTGGTCAGGTAACGATGATTGGCTTATCTGGGGATATTTATGAAAAGGACTTACCTTTTCATGATCGTCGCCAGTACGTTGTCGTGCGAATGCAAATTTTTGGTGATAAAGTTAATGAAGGCCAAATTAGTGAGTTTGTAAAAAATAATTTACGTGCACGCGTAAAGTCTATGGGTATTACGGGCGTGAATTACATCGAGTTTGATTTCGTTGCGCATGCATCTGATACTCCCGCGCTTTCTTATTCCTGGAAGCCCGAGTACCCAGTAATCCCATCTATGCCAAACCAAGCGGATGAAATTATTTCTGGAATACAGAAATTAATTAGCGCACTTAATGATATGAACATCGATGGTACACAGAAAAAATTGGATACATTGTTAGGTAATCTAAATGTACTCATGGCAGGTGATGGCAAGGGTAACGAGGGGGCGATTGAGTCTGTAAAACAGTTGAACCTCATCATGGCTCGTATTGCTAAGGCGACCGATGAGGAAGAGCTTGGGATTCTGATGCGTGAATTGGTGGCTGCCACCACCTCATTGCGTCAAACTATCACTAGTGTTCAAGGTGATACCGAGTTGACAATGACAAACATTAAGCAAGCTAGCGAAAATTTAAATGAATTTAGTCGCATTGCTAGCCAGTCGCCCTCAAGCCTGATTTGGAGCGATCCACCAGCAAAAATTACGCCTAATAGCGCTGCTGGCCAGTCGGGAGCGAATAAATGATTAGGCGTATTTTATTTTTCATTGCCGTGTTGGGCTTGGTGTCTTGCTCATTACCCACTAGGCCACCAGTAGGGCCAACTGCCTGGATGGTGTCCCCGGAACGAACAGCGGCTCCTCGAGTAGCTCGGACTGATATATGGCTAAAGATGGGCTCTGTATCTGTTACGCCACCGTTTGACGGTAGATCTTTGGTTTACCGTACTGGGGATCAGCGCTACGAAAAAGATTTTTATAACGTCTACACCACCATTCCGGCAGAAATGATTGGAAATGCTGAGCGTCAGTGGATGAATAAGGCAAATATTTTCTCTGCTACAGTAGGTCAAGGTAATAGCCTTTTCCCTTTCTATTTTTTACAGGCGACTGTTGAAGAGTTTTATGGGGACTATCGCAATAAACCTGAGGCTGTAGTTAGTGTTGAGTTTTTCCTAAGTGCCACTAGCGCTGGAAAAGCAAGCCCCTTGATTGGTGCGAATCGATATACGAAGCGCATCGCCCTTAAAGACAGCACACCAGAGGCTTTGGTATTGGGTCAGCAAGAAGCTTTGGCCCAGATCTTTAATGAATACGAGGCACAGCTCTACAAATATGCTGGCAATTTACCAAAACCTTTAGGACAGTAATTTTATGAAATTGTTTATATCTCAATTTGTGCTGAGAAAGATTGCCTCTACAACATTCCTCTCTTTGGCAGCTAGCTTTATTAGCATTGCAAGTGTCAGTGCGCAAAGCTTTCCAAATAGACCTATTAGGTTGGTTGTGCCATTTGCGCCAGGAGGCAGTACCGATATTATTGCTCGTGCGGTAGGCGATGCTTTAGGGCGTCAATTAGGTCAACCAGTCATTGTTGAGAACAAGGCGGGTGGTGGAGGTTCTGTAGGCGCCCTAGAGGTCATGCGCGCACCTAAAGATGGTTACACCATAGGTATGGCTACGGTTTCCACAACAGCAGCAAACCCAGCTATTAATCCTAAAATTGGCTACGATCCCATAACGGATTTCACGGCTATTAGTAATATTGCAGCAACACCAAACATCATCGCAGTAAATCCTTCTTTCCCGGCTAAGGACTTTAAGACCTTCATGGAGGTATTAAAGGCTAATCCTGGCAAGTATTCTTATTCAAGCTCCGGTACGGGTGGCATTGGCCATCTCCAAACTGAGTTGTTTAAAAGCTTGACAGGTGTTTTTATCGTCCACATCCCGTATCGCGGTGCCGGTCCTGCATTGGCCGACACAGTAGGCGGACAAGTTTCCATGATCTTTGATAATTTGCCATCTTCGTTGCCCTTTATTAAGGATGGAAAATTAGTTCCAATCGTAATTGCTGCTCCAAAGCGTTTAGCGCAATTACCAAATGTGCCAACTTTTGCTGAAGTTGGCTTAGCGCCTGTCAATCGAATGGCCTATTACGGTCTGCTAGGTCCAGCTGGTATGCCTAAGGATATTGTGGATAAGTACACCGCGGCTTTGCAAAAGGTAGTTACTGATCCCGCTGTTAAAAAGCGTATTGAAGATACAGGCTCACTTATTAACGTGAACGGCTCTGAGGCTTTTGCAAAAGAAATTAAGGCTGAGTACACCGTTTATAAAGAAGTAGTTGCTAAGCAAAAATTACAGTTAGATTAATAAAGATAAATAATTAGAGTCAATTGGAGACACAATGGATTTAGGATTAAAAGGTAAAGTGGCCTTAGTAATTGCTTCTAGTCGCGGCTTGGGGCAAGCAATGGCAGTTTCATTGGCTAAAGAAGGCGTCAAAGTTGCCGTCACCGGCCGCAATGCTGAAGGTTTGCAGCAATCTGTGCGGTTAATCGAAGCTGCTGGTGGACAAGCCCTTGCGCTCAATTGGGATCTTTCCGATGCATCCGTGATTGATGGATTGGTATCTAGGGTTGAAAAAGAATTAGGCCCCATTGATATTCTGATCAACAACACTGGTGGACCACCGCCAACACCAGCGGCCGGTCAAGACCCAGCACTCTGGCTAAAAAGCTTTAACGATATGGTGCTTTCACTTATTGCTATTACGGATCGCGTGTTGCCTGGCATGCGTCAGCGTAAATGGGGCCGCATTATTACTAGCACCACCTCAGGCGCTATTGCGCCTATTAAAAATTTAGCCATTTCTAATACCTTACGTGCAGCACTGCTTGGTTGGTCCAAAACCTTGGCGGCGGAAGTGGCTGCAGAGGGAATCACCGTGAACGTCATCATGCCTGGTCGAGTTGCTACTGACCGCCTGCGTCAGTTAGACGAGGCACGTGCAAAACGTGAAGGTATTGACTATGAAGCGGTAGTTAAAGCAAGCCTTAGCCAGATACCAATGGGAAGATACGGTGATCCTAAGGAGTATGGAGATGCTGCAACATTCCTAGCCAGTCAAAACGCATCTTTCATTACAGGTACTGTCATGCGTGTTGATGGCGGCCAAATTCAGGCAATTTGAGTCAGTTCATTCTTCGTCTATTGGGGGCTTTGCGGCGCGACGTCCGTTCAAGCGAGTTGGCTTGGTTGCTAGTTGCTTTAACGCTCTCAGTTACAGCGCTTTCTAGTGTTAGTTTTTTAGCGGACCGCATGCAAAGGGCATTTGCTTTTGATGCCCGCCAACTTCTAGCTTCAGATTTATTGATTGTTTCTGATCAACCATTGCCTAATCTATTTTTAGATGAAGCAAAGAGCAAAAATTTACAGCTAGCCCAGACGGTTGTATTTCCGAGTATGGCAACTGTCGGGTCGCATAGTAAATTAGCGTCACTAAAAGCGGTAAGTCCTCAATATCCTCTTCGTGGGGCTTTGCGGGTTCAAACAAATGACCTTGCCATGCCGCTCACCTCGGGCCCTGAATCAGGTTTTGTTTGGCTAGATCCGGCCATGTTGGCCAGCCTGCATGCGACAGTGGGGGAGTCTATTGCGCTAGGTAAAAAGACCTTTACTATCGGCGGCATCCTTGAGCGAGAGCTAGACCGCGGCGCTGGATTTATGAACTTTGCTCCCCGAGTCATGATGTCGCTTGCAGATTTAAGTGATACAGGTCTCATTGGTCTTGGCAGCAGAGTGACATACCGTCTTCTTTTGGCTGGTACTGACGAGCAAATCAGTGCTTATGGTTCTTGGGCAAATCAATCTATTGAAAAAGATGGCCTTAAAGGTATTCGGATCGAGACCCTAGAAAATGCACAGCCCATGATGCGCAAAACATTGGAACGTGCGGATCGATTCTTATCATTAATTGCTTTATTAACTGCTATGGTGGCAGCAGTGGCTATAGCGTTGTCTGCGCATCGCTACACACGCAAGCAGTCAGATGCTTGCGCAGTGCTTAAATGTCTGGGCGCAAGCTCTGGCATGATTTTGAAACGTCAGGCTCAGTCCCTAATTGGGCTGGGGCTTATTGCAGCCATCTTGGGATCTCTTTTGGGGTACTTTGGGCAGTACATATTGACACTCCTTTTAGGTAATTTAGTCTTAGCAGAATTACCACCAGTATCTTTTTGGCCTGTGTTGTGGAGTGTTCTTGTGGCTTGGTGCTTACTACTTGGTTTTGCAGGCCCTGCAATCTTTAGCTTAGTCAAAGTTTCACCAATCAGACTCATTAGAAAAGAATTTGACGGCATTAGTATTTCCAATTTTTGGACTGCTTTGTGTGGTTTGGGTGCTGGAGCATTCTTAATTATGTTTGCGGCACGCGATTGGAAATTGGCTTTGTGGACTTGCCTCAGTTTTAGCGCTGCCATTGCAATCTTTGCATTTGTATCTTGGGGGGCACTACGCATTCTGAGTAGGATACGTACCCAGCGCTTTGCATTTGGCTTTGTTATCCTTTCTCAAGGGCGAAGGACAGGGTTAGCGGTAGTGCAAATTACAGCTCTTGGCATAGCGCTGATGGCACTCATACTCGTTCTACTATTGCGATCAGACTTTTTAAGTGCGTGGCAGGGCAATATACCCACTGATGCACCCAATCGCTTCATGATTAATATTCAGGCCGATCAAAAACGGGGGCTTACACAGTCACTTGAGAATGCTGGTATTTCAAGTCCAGAGTTTTATCCGATGGTGCGTGGCCGCTTGATAGACATTAATGGTAAGGATGTAACGCCCAATGATTTTTCTGAGGAAAGCGCCAAGCGTTTAATTGATCGTGAGTTTAATTTGTCCTACACAGATCAATTGCCACCTGGTAATCAGATTATTTCAGGCAAATGGATTGAGGGGGATGCACCTCAAATCTCGATGGAAACTGGGATAGCTAAAACCCTGAAACTGAAACTAGGTGATCAGCTCGGTTTCGAAGTTGCGGGAGAAAAAATTACCGCCCCCATTACTTCCTTGCGTAAATTGGATTGGGGCTCTATGCGAGTGAACTTTTTTGTCATCATGCCGCCAGCTCAGTTGCAATCATTACCTCAGTCTTGGATTACTTCTTATTATCAGCCTCCCAAGCAAGAATCTTTAGATTTTCAATTAAGCCAAACGTATCCTAATTTGACTATCGTGGATGTCTCAGCATCTTTGCAACAAATACAGGAAGTCTTGAATAAGCTTTCATCAGTATTAGGCTTGCTATTGGGCTTTACGATCGCTGCGGCAATGTTGGTATTAATGTCTGCAATTGCGGCCACCCAAGATGAGCGCTATAAAAATGCTGCCTTATTAAAAGCATTGGGAGCTTCTCGTCTGACATTGGCAAAGATTGCGAATATCGAATTGGTTCTGATTGGCCTAATGGCGGGACTCTTGGCTGGTCTTGCTTCAGGTATTGCTGCTTGGGCTTTAGGCCGCTATGTGATGGAGATTGCCTTTAATGCTTTTGGCGAGGCACTCTTCATGGGGGTTGTATTTGGAGTAGGCGCCTGTCTTGTCTCTGGATATCGCTTCCAAAGAAGGATTCAGAAAGCAACAGCGGTGGAATGTCTAAAGGAAGCCTAGCTTAAACAACTGGGGCAGGCTTATTAAGATATTTTCACGCGATTTTTTGGTAGCTCAACTAAGCGGGTTCCAGCTAAGCGGTCAGGAACGCTTTGTCGGTGCAAAACGTTCTGGCGATCTAAATAAATACTTAAGGGCCAAATGAGTAGGGCTACTGTAAAGAGCATTTCAATAATCTGCCACTTCTCAAGGTGAAAAGCCCATTGCAGTAGAACGCAAGGAATTAGCCAGAGAGAGCCATAAATGTAACGCAAAAAGGCTTGTCGTTTCGATAGGTCATAGCCACCTTTTCCAATAAGGCGAACGCGCCAAGTTTGCATAGCGAGCGTTTGACCAGACTTGGTCCAGTACCAGACAAAATAAATCCCTAGGACAGCGTAAAGATACAAAAAAGTAAGCCAGCTTGGCAGCGATATTCCAAATAGGAGTCCAAGACCAAGATTGGGGACTAAAAAGGTGAAAGCAATAACTCCAAGCAATACTAATTGCTCATAGAGGCAACATGACACTCGCCGCCAAAAATGGGGTGAAGGCAATACATCTAGTTCAGCAGGCGTCATGGAGCTGCTTAATTGGAGGATGAATTACTTGCAGGACTACTTTCTGTGCCAGATCCAGAGTTCTCTACTGGCGCAGTCATGCTTGGGGCTAAGACAGTATTTGGTAGAGCGGCTTTTGGTGAAATGGCGTGCTGCTGAAGTGTTGGAGCATTGGCTGCAGTAGGTTTTTTCTTCGCCTCAGATTCAGCCAACCTCTTCTTTTGCTCATCGCTCAGCTTTTGGTACGCATACCATGCCTCTGCTTTTTTCTCGGCAGGAAATTTGAGGCTAGTAAGGTAATTTTCGCGAGCAACGCGACGATCTTTCTGGGAAAGATTTGACCAGCTCGTCATGCGCGACTGAAGACGCTCTTGATCTTGAGCGCTCATCTTAGGATAAATATTGGCAACCTGAATCCATTTTTTGCGACTATCCGGAAGCATGTAATCCCAATCGCTTTCCAGGGGCGCAAGAATTTGTTGTTGGGCTGGTTTGAGACCTTCCCAGGTGCCGTCAGGTTTTTTCTCAGGAATGGCTGTGGCCTTTCCATGAGTAGCGCTTGATGCCGATTGTGCTTGCACTGTGCCAACTTGTGTTGCGCAAACAAGGATAAACAGCGCTAGGCTGCAAGCTTTTTGCGTTCTAGTTGTCGGCGACATCAAGCGAGTGAGAATTATTTACTTTGAACGGAATCGGAGGAGCTATCAGATTCGGAAAGGGGGCCATTTTTTAGGAATGCCATAAATCCGTTATCGGCGTATGCATCTGGAGGTACGTCATCAGAGAGCAATGCCGCATCAACTTCTGCAATGTCATTGATGCGTGAGTCATCTTGCCATTGGGCAATGCCAATCAGACCAAAAACAAGAACAACCAAAGGCGCAATCCAGCCTACTGTGTCCCATAATCCATTGGAGCTTGAAGTCCAGTTGCGAGCGGTTCCAGCTAAAACCTGCTTCTGAATGCGAACTTTTTCAGGTTTCCTAACGGAAAGGGCCTTCATGCGCGCTGCATAAAGGCGATCCTTAATATTCTGAGGGATGCTCTGTGTACCTTGACGAAGCAGGGCAGCGCTAGCCTGGCCAAACTGGTCGACTTGGGTCTGGGTAAATTGATCATCAAAGTTTTTCACAGCGTAATTCCTTTTAATTTCAATGCTTTAGCTAAAGTTTGAGTGGCTCTAGAACAATGGGTTTTGACGCTACCTTCACTGCAACCCATTGATTTGGCCGTCTCAGCAATGCTTAGCTCATCCCAATAACGCATCAGGAAGGCTTCTCGTTGACGTACGGGTAATTTAGATATTTCTGACTCTAAAGCCTGTAAAAGCTGACTCTTTTCAAGTTTAAAAGCCCCATCTTGGTATATTTCACTGTCATCTGGGGCTGCAAGGGACTCCAAGGGGTCAAAATCATCACTTTCATCACTCTTTTTGCCCATATTGGAAAAGAGGGTGACCCAGGTATTTCGGACTTTTTGCCTTCTAAACCAGTCGTGAATGCGATTTTGCAGAATTCTGGTGAATACTAGCGGGAGCTCTGCAGGGGGTCTATCCCCATATTTTTCGGCCAATTTAATCATGGCATCTTGAACAATATCTAACGCAGCATCATCATCACGCACGGCGTAGACCGCCTGCTTAAAAGCGCGCTGTTCGACACTACTCAGAAAGTCAGATAGTTCTTGGGCTGATGCCATGCAATGGATTAGACCTGATTCTGTAAGAATTGATCCATTTTAGGTGATTGCTATAGAATATAGGGCTTACTACCTAGAATCTCATTCAAGAAGTGGTTTTTTCCGGTAGCAGCGCCGTTCGAACTCAGGCCATAAGCAGGAGATAGAACAGACCAATCAATTTTTTGCCGAAAATTGCAAAGGACGAAAGAAAATGAATACAAGCAGCGCCGAATTCTTAGCTACTAAAGCTAACAAAGACTCAACAAATACAAACAATGATGCAGCACCTCCAGAAATGATTGGTGCTGAAATGCTCGTGCATGCATTGCACAAAGAGGGCGTTGAATTTGTCTGGGGTTACCCAGGCGGCTCCGTTCTCTTTATCTATGATGAAATTTTTAAACAAGATAAGTTTGAACATATCTTGGTTCGCCATGAGCAAGCAGCAGTTCATGCTGCCGATGGCTACGCTCGCGCAACCGGTAAGGTTGGCGTTGCATTAGTCACCTCAGGCCCCGGCGTTACTAATGCCGTTACTGGTATCGCAACTGCGTATACAGACTCCATTCCATTGGTGATTATTAGCGGTAACGTTCCAACATACGCTATTGGTGAAGATGCATTCCAAGAGGCTGATACGGTTGGTATTACTCGCCCAGTGGTTAAACACAACTTCCTGGTTAAGGATGTTAAAGATCTTCCTTTGGTGCTGAAGAAGGCTTTCCATATTGCGCAAACAGGTCGACCAGGCCCAGTATTGATTGATATTCCGAAGGATGTATCAGCGGCTAAAGGCCCATTTGTTTATCCAGAAACCCTGGAGATGCGTTCCTATAACCCTGTTGTTAAGGGTCATAGTGGTCAGACTCGTAAGGCGGTAGCTTTATTGCAAGAGGCTGAGCGTCCATATATCTACACCGGTGGTGGCGTCATTCTTTCAGATGCCGCCCCAGAGCTTAAAGAGTTCGCTGATTTACTTGGTTATCCAGTTACCAATACTCTGATGGGTTTGGGTGGATTTCCTGGAACAAGCCCTCAGTTCTTGGGCATGCTGGGTATGCACGGAACCTATGAAGCTAATATGGCGATGCAGCACAGTGATGTATTGATCGCGATTGGCGCTCGTTTTGATGACCGCGTGATTGGCAATACATCCCACTTTGCAAGCCATCCGCGCAAGATTATTCATATCGACATTGATCCCTCAGTAATTTCAAAACGTGTGAAGGTAGATGTTCCAATCGTTGGCAATCTCAAAGAAGTATTAGTTGAGATGACTGCGCAATTAAAAGCTGCCGGTCCACGCAAGAATGGCGACAAAGTTGCTGCTTGGTGGGATCAAATTAATGAGTGGCGCAAAAAAGATTGCTTGAAGTACGACGAAGCCTCTCAAATTGTGAAGCCTCAATATGTCGTTCAAAAGTTGTGGGAGCTCACCGGTGGTGATGCATTCATCACATCTGACGTTGGTCAGCATCAAATGTGGGCTGCTCAGTTCTACAAGTTTGATCAGCCACGTCGTTGGATTAACTCCGGTGGTCTGGGTACCATGGGCGTAGGCTTGCCTTATGCCATGGGTATCAAGAAGGCTTTCCCTGATAAGGATGTATTTGCTATTACTGGTGAAGGCTCCATTCAGATGTGTATTCAGGAGCTTTCCACCTGCAAGCAATACAACACCCCAGTTAAAATCGTGTCTTTGAATAACCGTTACTTAGGTATGGTCCGTCAATGGCAAGAGTTAACCTACAACAAACGTTATTCCAGTTCGTACATGGATTCCTTGCCTGACTTTGTGAAGTTGGCAGAGGCCTATGGCCACGTGGGTATGCGTATTGAGAAAAAATCAGATGTTGAGGGCGCGCTCAAAGAGGCTATTCGTTTAAAAGATCGTACGGTGTTTATGGATTTCCAGACAGACCCAGAAGAAAACGTTTGGCCTATGGTTCAAGCGGGTAAGGGTATTACTGAAATGCTTTTGGGTAGTGAGGATCTCTGATGCGACATATTATTTCTGTACTCATTGAGAACGAGCCGGGTGCTTTATCACGCGTTGTGGGATTATTTTCTGCACGCGGTTACAACATTGATACTTTGAGTGTTGCACCTACGGAAGATCCATCCCTATCTCGTATGACTATCGTGACCTTTGGTTCTGATGATGTCATTGAGCAAATTACTAAACACTTAAACCGCCTGGTTGAGGTAGTTAAAGTATTTGATTTAAGCGAAGGACCTCATATTGAGCGTGAGCTCATGATGATTAAAGTACGCGCAGTAGGTAAAGAGCGCGAAGAGCTCAAACGCACTACTGATATCTTCCGCGGTCGCATCATTGATGTGACTGACAAGAGTTACACCATTGAGTTAACGGGTGATGGTACCAAGTTGGATGCCTTTATTGATTCGATCGATCGTGCATCGATTCTGGAAACTGTCCGTTCGGGCGGCTCTGGAATTGGTCGTGGCGAACGTATCCTTAAGGTTTAATTTTTTAACTGATTACTGCATTAATTACATTTTCAATACAAGGAAAGAGCATGAAAGTTTTTTACGATAAAGACGCTGATTTGTCCCTCATCAAGGGCAAGAAAGTCACCATCATTGGTTATGGTTCACAAGGACACGCACACGCATTGAACCTCAAAGACTCTGGTGTTAATGTTACTGTTGGTTTGCGTAAAGACGGCGCTTCCTGGAGCAAGGCAGCAAATGCTGGCTTGACAGTTAAAGAAGTTGGCGAAGCAGTTAAAGATGCTGACGTAGTCATGATGTTGTTGCCTGACGAACAAATCGCTGATGTTTACAGCAAAGAAGTTCACGGCAATATCAAGCAGGGCGCTGCATTGGCTTTTGCTCACGGCTTTAATGTTCACTACGGTCAAGTTCAGCCGCGCGCTGACTTAGATGTAATCATGATCGCTCCTAAAGCTCCTGGCCATACAGTACGTGGCACATATGCTCAAGGCGGCGGTGTTCCTCATTTGATCGCTGTTTACCAAGATAAATCCGGCTCCGCACGTGATGTTGCTTTGTCATACGCAACGGCAAACGGCGGTGGTCGTGCCGGCATCATTGAAACAAACTTCCGCGAAGAGACTGAAACTGACTTGTTCGGTGAGCAAGCTGTTCTTTGTGGCGGCGCAGTTGAGTTGATCAAAGCTGGTTTTGAAACTTTGGTTGAGGCTGGTTACGCTCCTGAAATGGCTTACTTTGAGTGTTTGCATGAACTTAAGTTGATCGTTGATTTGATCTACGAAGGCGGCATTGCCAATATGAACTACTCCATCTCCAATAATGCTGAATACGGTGAGTATGTCACTGGCCCACGTGTTGTTACGGAAGATACTAAGAATGCAATGCGTCAGTGCTTGAAAGATATTCAAACTGGTGAATACGCGAAGAGCTTCATCTTGGAAAACAAAGCAGGCGCGCCTACTTTGATTTCTCGTCGTCGTTTGAATGCTGAGCATGACATCGAAGTTGTTGGCGCTAAATTGCGCGCGATGATGCCTTGGATTGCGAAGAATAAGTTAGTGGATCAAACCAAGAACTAAGCAGGTTTAAGAAGTACGCATCAAATTAATAGCAGTTCATTAAAAGGCTCAGAACAAAGATGATGTATCCACACCCCATTATTGCGAAAGAAGGCTGGCCGTATTTAGCGTTAGTGGGGGCTTTGACTTTGCTGGTTCACTTTTTAGGTGGCATAGCTTGGTCTTGGCCTTTTTGGATCATTTTTATCTTTGTTCTGCAGTTCTTCCGTGACCCACAGCGTATTGCTGCAATGGGTCGTGATCTTGTTTTATCTCCAGCTGATGGTCGCATTGTTGTGGTTGAAAAAACTAATGATCCCTATGCTGGACGTGAAGCGCTCAAAATTAGCGTATTCATGAATGTATTTAACGTCCACTCTAACCGTAGCGCAGTCAACGGCTTGGTTAAGGATATTCAGTATTTCCCTGGCAAATTTGTGAACGCTGATTTAGATAAGGCATCAACAGAGAATGAACGTAATGCCGTTGTAATAGATGCTAATGGCCAAGTAGTCACTCTGGTGCAAGTAGCTGGCCTGATTGCGCGTCGTATTCTTTGTTATATCCATGTTGGCGATCGTCTTAAAGCGGGTGAGCGCTATGGGTTTATTCGCTTTGGATCACGCGTTGATGTGTATTTACCTTTGACTGCGGAGCCTTTGGTTTCTGTTGGTGATAAAGTATTTGCAACAAATACAGCCTTGGCTCGTTTGCCTGGCTTGGATTGATTCGAATCTTTTACCGGGATACGCTTTGAGTACATTTCGCCGTCGTGGTCGTATTGATCGTAGCCGTCTATCTTCTCGTCACACTCCATCTACCGAGCGGCAGTGGGCAGAGGAATTGGGTGATGGGATTGATTACGAAGTAGAGGAGCTAGATCCTCATAAGCCACGCTTACGTAGCAAGGGCATTTACCTTTTACCTAATGCATTTACAACCGCAGCTTTGTTTTGTGGTTTCTTCGCCATCGTGAATGCGATGAATCACCAGTTCGAAATTGCAGCAATTGCTATCTTTGCTTCGTTGGTGCTTGATGGCATGGACGGTCGTGTAGCGCGTATGACCAATACGCAAAGTGCTTTTGGTGAACAATATGATTCACTCGCTGACATGGTTTCCTTTGGCGTTGCACCTGCTTTAGTTGCTTACGAATGGGCTTTAAAAGATTTAGGTAAGTGGGGCTGGTTAGCTGCATTTACTTACTGTGCTGGTGCGGCTTTGCGTTTAGCGCGCTTTAACGTGAACACTAGTGTTGTTGATAAGAAGTTTTTTCAAGGTCTGCCTAGTCCAGCCGCAGGTGCGTTAATGGCCGGATTTATCTGGTTGGCTGACGACAACAAGATTCCAGTGCGCGATACCGCCATTCCTTGGATTACCTTCTTTATAGCGGTTTATGCTGGCCTTACGATGGTTTCCAATGCCCGTTTTTATAGTGGTAAAGCCCTTGATGTTCGCTACCGCGTGCCATTTGGGGTGATGGTATTGATGATTCTGACCTTTGTTTTGATCTCATCTAACCCACCCTTAACCTTATTTGGTTTATTCGTTGTTTACTCAATCTCCGGTTATGTCATTTGGGCCTGGGAAAGACTCGGTGGTAAGCGTTTTAGCTAATTCACAAATTTTGGGGTATATTTAATCCATGTTGATGAACTTTTCACCTTTAACTGGTCTTCTTCTACCAGCACTAAGCCTAAAGCTTGGGGCGGGTAAGGCCTGAGTTAATGAGATAAAGAAAATCATTAGCCACCACATACCAGCCCCAGCACATTGCTGGGGTTTTTGTTTTATCAGATTGAATAAATTAATTAGTACAGAAGTATTTAAAACCGGAGAGTAGTGATGAGCGACAAAGTAATCATTTTTGACACCACCTTACGTGATGGTGAGCAATCCCCTGGTGCATCGATGACTAAGGATGAGAAGGTTCGTATTGCCCGTCAATTGGAGCGCCTCAAGGTAGATGTGATTGAAGCGGGTTTTGCCGCTAGCTCTGAGGGTGACTTTCAAGCAATCTCCGCGGTGGCTTCTGCAGTCAAAGACTCGATAGTTTGTTCATTGGCTAGAGCAAATGACAAAGACATCACGCGTGCTGCCGATGCGTTGAAGACAGCCAATGCTAAGCGTATTCATGCCTTCTTGGCAACGAGCCCATTGCACATGGCTGTGAAGTTACGTATGTCTCCAGAAGAAGTGTTAGAGCAAGCTAAGCGCTCGATTCGTTTTGCACGCAACTTGGCATCAGATATTGAGTTCTCTGCAGAAGATGGTTATCGCTCAGAAATGGATTTTTTGTGTAGAGTCGTTGAGGCTGTTATTGATGAGGGTGCCTCTACGATTAATATTCCAGATACAGTAGGGTACGCAACGCCCGAGTTGTATGGTGAATTTATTAAAACTTTGCGCACCCGTGTACCTAACTCCGATAAAGCCGTTTGGTCAGTACATTGTCATAATGACTTGGGTATGGCAGTTGCAAACTCTTTGGCTGGTGTAAAGATCGGCGGAGCACGTCAAATTGAGTGCACGATTAATGGCTTAGGTGAGCGCGCCGGCAACACTGCATTAGAAGAAATTGTGATGTCCTTGCGTACACGTAAGGATTATTTTGATATGGTTTGCGGCATTGATGCAACTCAAATCGTTCCTGCATCTAAATTGGTTTCTCAGATCACTGGCTTTGTAGTACAGCCGAATAAAGCTGTGGTTGGTGCAAATGCATTTGCTCATACTTCCGGCATTCATCAAGACGGTATTTTGAAGAACCGCGATACCTATGAAATCATGCGCGCAGAAGATGTGGGTTGGTCAGCCAATAAGATTGTTTTGGGTAAATTATCCGGTCGTAACGCATTTAAACAACGCTTGCAAGAGTTGGGTATTACTGTTGAAGCTGAGGCTGATTTGAATGAGGCATTTGTCCGATTTAAAACGCTTGCCGATCAAAAGTCTGAGATTTTTGATGAAGATATTATCGCCATCATGTCTGATTCAGCGGCGGCTGAAGAGGGGGAGCATTACAAATTTATTTCATTAAGCCAACATTCAGAAACTGGTGAGCGCCCTAAGTCACGTGTGACATTCCGCATGGGGGATAAAGAGATTAGCTCTGAAGCCGAAGGTAATGGTCCAGTAGATGCGAGCTTGAATGCAATCGAGGAAATTGCAAAAAGTGGAGCAGAGCAGTTACTCTATTCAGTAAATGCAATCACCTCAGGAACGCAATCTCAAGGAGAGGTTACTGTGCGCTTGGCAAAAGGTGGACGTATCGTCAATGGCGTAGGTACCGATCCAGACATCATTGCTGCTTCCGCAAAAGCATATTTATCTGCTTTGAATAAATTGCACGACCCGAGTCAGGCAAAGCTTAATGCACAGATGACCCCTTAATCATTGGGTCATCTGTAGCGATTGTTATTGATGCTTTACTTATTTAAATCAGTATTCTTATAGTACTTCGTACCTTTGCCGGTGATTTCAGCAGCAAGGCCGGAGTCGGTGAGTTGATACATTAATACGCCTGGAGAAACCACGGTCGCATCTTGTAATGCGCCGCCATCTTTCTCATATTTGGCTGCAGCTGTTACTTGCCCGCCAAATGTCCAGCCTGAGTTAATAAAGTCATTCATGGCTGCTTCAGTTTGAAAAACAAATATGTTCTGGAAAGATTTAATTCCCAGTCCAAGTCCAGCCTGTACTTCAGCCATACTCATGTAAACCGGCTTTTTATCTTTAGCTATCACAACACCGCTGCCCGTGCCACCGCCTGCGATCAGGATTTTCATGCCGAAGTTACTAAAGGTGGCATAGCCTACTGATTTTTCAATCAGCTCCTTGGCCTTAGGTTGAGCTTCGTAAAGCCGCTTCAAGGTGGCTTGATTCTTGGCTAAAACATCCTGACGTTGTTCAGCAATGGTTTTTTCTGGGCCAAAAAGAGAGCCAAACTGAGCATAAGCAGGTTGCAACAGGCCAAATCCGAGGCAAAGAATGGCAATAGTGGAGTGACAAATGGGGCGCATAATATGTAAGTCTTTGTTTTTAAAGGGATTATGGTAAATATGTATTAGATTTTGATAATACAGGATGTCCATTCAAGCTTGCGATTACATAAACAGGCGCTGGCTCTGCTACAATTCGAGGGCTTTGATTTGTAAAGCTTTTTTGTTTAGTTTGTTAATCATGCACGACACGGATTGGGTAAAAGCTCAAGTGTTCGCAAGTAAGGAGTATTAAAAATGGCAGTTGCTGATATTAAAACGGCGGAAATCGTCAAAGAAAACGCGCGCAGCGCAAACGATACGGGTAGCCCTGAAGTTCAAGTTTCATTGCTTACAGCCCGCATCAATGAATTAACCCCCCATTTCAAGGCTAACGCTAAAGATCATCACAGCCGTCGTGGTTTGTTGAAGATGGTTTCACGTCGCCGTCGCCTCTTGGATTACCTCAAAGGCAAAGATTTGGATCGCTATCGCGCATTGATTGAGAAATTAGGTCTCCGTAAGTAATTCTTATTGGTATGCAATGCCATCTTTCTTAGGGTTGTTTCTTCACGGAATCAGTCTTAAGCAGATGGCATGTTTTTTGGGCGCTTCAAGATTATTTGTGTAGGGGATTGTGTCATTCCAATGAGCTTCTGAAGCTTGATTCAGAGTCTCCCTGGAATGGCATCCCTTGTGATCTTAAATCGCTCCAGTGTTGTCGTGACACTGCTTTATCCCACGACAAGCGCATTTCTCATGTGAGCTTTGCGTGAACAATTTGGAGAAGATCAGAATGACTATGTTTAAAAAAGCAGTAAAGAGTTTTCAATGGGGTAATCATCAGGTAACTATGGAAACGGGCGAGATTGCTCGTCAATCTGGTGGTGCCGTAATCGTTAACGTCGATGACACAGTAGTAATGGGTACAGTTGTCGCTTCTAAGTCTGCAAAGCCAGGCCAATCTTTTTTCCCATTGACTGTTGATTACTTAGAAAAAACTTACGCAGCCGGCAAGATCCCTGGTGGCTTCTTTCGCCGCGAAGGTCGTCCATCAGAAGGCGAGACATTAATCTCCCGTTTGATCGACCGTCCATTACGTCCTTTATTCCCAGAAGGTTTCTTGAACGAAGTTCAAGTAGTTGTTCATGTGTTGTCTATCAACCCAGACGTTCCTTCTGATATTCCTGCTTTGATCGCTGCTTCTGCAGCATTGGCTATTTCAGGCATTCCATTTGCTGGCCCAGTTGGCGCAGCACGTGTTGGTTACGCTAACGGTCAATATTTATTGAACCCAACTCGCACAGAGCAAGCTACAAGCGAACTTGATTTAATCGTTGCTGGTACACAAGCTGCAGTGTTGATGGTTGAATCTGAAGCGAATCAACTTTCTGAAGAAATTATGTTGGGCGCAGTTGTATATGGTCACGACCAAATGCAAACTGCAATTAACGCAATTAACGAATTAGTTTCTGAGGCTGGCAAGCCGGAGTGGGATTGGACTGCTGCGCCTAAGGATGAGCCATTCATCGCTAAGGTTACTGCTTTGGCTGAAGCACCATTGCGTGAGGCTTATCAGATTCGTCAAAAAGGCGCTCGTTCAGACAAGCTCAAAGAAATTACTAAAGAAGTAATGGCTAAGTTGCAAGAAGAGGGTGATGTTGATGCTGTTGCTGTGAACGATATCCTGTTTGAAATCGAAGCGAAGATTGTTCGTAGCCAGATTTTGAACGGTGAGCCCCGCATCGATGGTCGCGATACACGTACTGTTCGCCCGATTGAAATTCGTAACGGCGTATTGCCACGTACACACGGTTCTGCATTGTTTACTCGTGGTGAAACGCAAGCTCTTGTTGTAGCTACTTTGGGTACTGCACGTGACGAGCAAATTATTGATGCGCTCGAAGGTGAGTACCGTGATCGCTTCATGTTCCACTACAACATGCCTCCATTCGCTACTGGCGAAACTGGCCGTGTAGGTAGCCCAAAGCGTCGTGAAATTGGTCACGGCCGTTTAGCTAAGCGCGCATTGATTCCAGTATTGCCAAGTGCAGAAGATTTTGCATACAGCATTCGTGTTGTTTCAGAAATCACTGAGTCCAATGGTTCATCTTCAATGGCTTCTGTTTGCGGCGGCTGTTTAGCAATGATGGACGCTGGTGTTCCAGTTAAAGCCCACGTTGCTGGCGTAGCAATGGGTTTGATCCTTGACGGCAATCGTTTTGCTGTGCTGACAGATATCTTGGGTGATGAAGATCACTTAGGCGATATGGACTTTAAAGTAGCAGGTACTGCTAACGGTATCACTGCACTCCAGATGGACATTAAAGTTCAAGGTATTACAAAAGAAATTATGCAAGTTGCTTTAGCGCAAGCTAAAGAAGGTCGTTTGCATATTTTGAGCAAGATGCAAGAAGCAATGGGTTCAGTTCGTACAGAATTGTCCGCTCATGCCCCACGCATGGTTTCATTTAAGATTCACCCAGACAAGATTCGTGAAGTAATCGGTAAGGGTGGCGCAACTATTCAAGCCTTGACCAAGGAAACAGGTTGCAGCATTGATATCAAAGATGATGGCACTGTGACAATCGCGTCTACTTCTGCTGAAGGTATGGCTGAAGCTAAAGCGCGCATCGAAGGCATCACTGCTGAAGCTGAAGTAGGTAAGATCTACGAAGGCCCAGTTGTGAAGTTGCTCGAATTCGGCGCTTTGGTAAACATTCTTCCTGGTAAAGATGGCCTCTTGCACATCTCTGAGATCTCTAATGAGCGTGTAAAAGAAGTTAAAGATTATTTGGCAGAGGGCCAAGTGGTTCGCGTGAAATTGTTAGCTGCTGATGAGCGTGGTCGTTTACGTTTGTCATTGAAAGCTGCAATGGCTGATGAAGGTGGCGCGATTGCTCCTTTGGCGGGTGTTACTGATACTCCAGCTACAGACGAACAGGCTTAAGCCTAAAGATTGCAGGAGTCTCTTATGCGCGTTATCGAGATCAAAGAATTTGGCGCCCCAGAAATGCTGGTGCCATCCACTCGTCCTGATCCAGTAGCTCCTGCTGCTGGGTCTGGCGAAATTTTGATCAAGGTTTTAGCTGCCGGAATTAATCGTCCAGATGTTTTACAGCGTAAAGGACATTACCCGGTTCCAGCGGGCGCATCGGATATTCCTGGTCTTGAAGTTGCCGGAAAAATCGTTGGTGGAGATTTGACTCATGCTGACAATGTATTTGGTTTAAAGGTGGGCGATAAAGTCTGTGCATTGGTTCAAGGTGGTGGTTACGCTGATCTGTGTACCGCCCCTGTTGCACAGTGCTTGCCATACCCAAAGGGTTTTACTGACCAAGAAGCAGCAGCTTTGCCTGAAACTTTCTACACCGTATGGAGCAATGTCTTCATGCGCGGCCAGTTAGTTGAAGGTGAAACATTATTGGTTCAAGGTGGCTCTAGTGGTATTGGGGTTACAGCGATTTTGATTGCTAAAGCCTTAGGTCATAAAGTATTTGTTACTGCTGGTACGGATGAAAAATGCGCTGCATGTGTCGCATTAGGTGCTGATCTCGCCATTAACTACAAGACACAAGACTTTGTAGAAGAGGTGAAGAAGGCCACTGATGGCAAAGGCGTTAACGTCATTCTTGATATGGTGACTGGCGCTTATGTGCAAAAAGAAATTGATTGCTTGGCTGATGATGGCCGCATTGTGATTATTGCAATTCAGGGTGGATCAAAAGCAGAGGTAAGCACCAATCAGATTTTGCGTCGTCGCTTAACGATTACCGGCTCTACACTACGTCCACGCCCAGTGTCATTTAAGAAGCAAATTACAAAACAGCTTTTTGAAAATGTTTGGCCTTTGCTCTACGCAGGCAAACTGAAGCCTGTCATCTATAAGACATTTACATTAGATCATGCAGCAGATGCTCATGCATTGATGGAGTCATCTGAGCATGTTGGCAAAATTGTTTTAACTGTATAGAAATATTCATTACCCCCTATGCGACCACTCATCGTTATCGGCAACTGGAAAATGAATGGCAGTCTTGTAAGTAATCAAGACTGGATCAAAACCGTTGCTCGTGGCATGGAGAGTGGAATGCCATCAGGACGTAAATATGCGGTATGTCCTCCTTTTCCGTATTTAGCTCAATGTGCGCAGTTAATCAAAGAGCATTCATTGGCCTTTTTGAATCTGGGTGCTCAAGATGCTTCGGCCCATAGTTCAGGCGCCTATACCGGTGAAGTTTCGGCGTCCATGCTCAAAGAACTCGGATGCACGTATGTCATCGTTGGTCACTCTGAGCGCCGTCAAATGCATCAAGAGGTGGATGAGTTAGTCGCTGCTAAAGCCCTTCAGGTGCTAGACAATGGCATGACTCCGGTGATTTGTGTTGGCGAGACTGCTGATGAGAGAAATTCAGGTAGGGCGGAAGAGATAGTTTGCGCTCAGATTGCAAAGCAAGTAGGGGTATTGCAAGATCGTCTTGCGGACTGCTTAATTGCCTATGAGCCAGTTTGGGCCATCGGCACTGGTAAAGTTGCCAGCGTCCAGGTTGCGCAAGATATGCATCGTGCTATTCGCCTTCAATTGGCCGAATTTAATGAGGATGTAGCTTCTCACGTTGGAATTTTGTATGGTGGCAGTGTCAAACCTGACAATGCTGTTGAATTGTTTGCAATGCCTGATATTGATGGTGGATTAGTTGGGGGTGCTTCATTAAGTCCCCAAGATTTTCTAGCTATTTGTCAGGCATAGATTTTTATTTGGAGATGAGCTGTGGAATGGTTTAAGACTTTATTAATCGTGTTACAAGTAATTTCGGCTTTGGCTGTCATTCTTTTGGTTCTTTTGCAGCAGGGTAAAGGCGCCGATATGGGCGCAGCCTTTGGCTCCGGAGCTTCTGGAAGCCTATTTGGCGCCAGCGGTTCAGCAAACTTTCTGTCTCACGCTACTGCAGTATTTGCTGCTGCTTTCTTCATTTGCACTTTAGGTATTACCTGGATTGGCAATAAGAAGGAAGTTAGCCCTGGAGTCCTCTCTGGCACGGTTGCACCCGCTGTAGCGCCGGCTGCTCCAACGGCGCCAGTTCAGGACCCAAGCAAGCCAGCGGTTCCGAAGTAAGTTCCTAAGTAAAAAAGTAGGCTTTTACAGATAAAGCTGCCTCAAAAGTGGGGTAGTGTAGTTGTGCAATGCAGTAGAATTAGGTGGTTTTACAAGATGCCGACGTGGTGAAATTGGTAGACACGCTATCTTGAGGGGGTAGTGGCTTAGGCTGTGCGAGTTCGAGTCTCGCCGTCGGCACCAGTAAAGAAGTATTGATATGTTTTTTTGCTCTAAATCAATGCTTTGTGTAGTGGAACAATGAATAATTTGCTTCTTATAGGATTTATCAGACAAACGAATCAGGGCTATTTTGAATCTCGCTAATTACTTTCCTGTTCTGCTTTTTATCCTCGTAGGCGTTGGGGTGGGTTTAGTCCCCATGTTCCTCGGAAAAATTTTGGCTCCCTCGAAGCCTGACGTAGAAAAACTCTCTCCTTATGAGTGCGGTTTTGAAGCTTTCGAAGATGCACGTATGAAGTTCGACGTGCGTTATTACTTAGTCGCCATTCTCTTCATCCTGTTTGATCTTGAAACTGCATTCCTATTTCCATGGGGTGTGGCATTACGTGATATTGGATGGCTTGGTTACGCCTCTATGGTGATATTCCTCTTGGAATTCATTGTTGGCTTTGTATATATCTGGAAAAAGGGCGCTCTCGACTGGGAGTGATAGATATGGCATTAGAAGGCGTACTTAAAGAAGGTTTTGTGACCACTACTGCGGATCAGTTGATTAACTGGACGCGTAATGGTTCCTTATGGCCTATGACCTTTGGACTGGCTTGTTGTGCCGTGGAGATGATGCATGCGGGCGCTTCCCGTTATGACTTAGACCGATTTGGTGTGGTCTTTCGCCCATCGCCACGCCAATCAGATTTAATGATTGTTGCAGGTACTTTGTGCAATAAAATGGCACCAGCATTACGCAAGGTTTATGACCAAATGCCCGAGCCACGCTGGGTAATTTCTATGGGTTCCTGCGCTAATGGCGGTGGCTACTACCATAACTCTTATTCAGTAGTGCGCGGTTGTGACCGCATCGTTCCAGTTGATATTTATGTACCTGGTTGCCCTCCAACAGCAGAGGCGTTGATCTACGGAATCATTCAGTTGCAATCCAAGATCGCTCGCACCAGCACGATTGCGCGGAAGGCTTAAGCTATGTCAGATCGTTTGAATCAGTTAGCCGCCAACTTAGAAAAAGTTTTAGGTAAGCGCGCGAAGTCCATTGAAATTGCATTAGGTGAAGTGACTGTAGTTGTAAATGCAGATACTTATTTTGAATCAGCTTTGTTGTTGCGTGATGATCCATCGCTTGCATTTGAGCAGTTAATAGATTTATGCGGTGTTGATTACCAGGACTTTCGTGATGGCGCATGGAGTGGCCAACGCTTCGGGGTTATAAGCCACTTGTTATCTTTGCAGCACAACTGGCGTTTGCGTGTACGCGTATTTGCACCAGATGATAGCTACCCATTGGTTGCTTCGATTACTCCAGTCTGGAATTGTGCTAACTGGTTTGAGCGTGAAGCATTTGACCTCTACGGTATTTTGTTTGACGGTCACGATGACTTGCGTCGTATCCTCACGGATTACGGCTTCATTGGGCATCCATTCAGAAAAGATTTCCCAATCAGCGGCAACGTCGAGATGCGTTATGACCCAGAGTTGAAACGTGTTGTCTATCAGCCCGTCACGATTGAGGCTCGAGAAATTACTCCACGCATTGTTCGTGAAGAGCAGTATGGAGGTCCGGTTTAAGTCATGGCACAGATTAAGAACTACACACTCAACTTTGGTCCTCAGCATCCTGCGGCACATGGCGTATTACGTTTAGTGCTTGAGCTTGATGGCGAAGTGATTCAACGCGCAGACCCACATATTGGTCTATTGCATCGCGCCACAGAAAAATTAGCTGAAACACGTACATGGATTCAGAACGTCCCTTACATGGATCGTTTGGATTATGTATCCATGATGTCCAATGAACATGCTTACGTCATGGCCATTGAAAAGTTATTGCAAGTAGATGTTCCACTGCGAGCTCAATACATCCGTGTGATGTATGACGAGTTAACTCGTTTATTGAACCACTTACTCTGGATTGGCTGTCATGGTCTAGACGTTGGTGCAATGGCTGTTTTCTTGTACGCATTCCGCGATCGCGAAGATATCTTTGATATGTATGAAGCTGTATCAGGTGCCCGTATGCATGCTGCTTACTATCGACCTGGTGGCGTATATCGTGATTTGCCAGATCACATGGCTCAGTACAGCAAGAACAAAATTCGTAGTGACTCTGCTATCAAGCGCTTGAATGAAAACCGTAGCGGTACTTTATTGGATTTCATTGAGCAATTTACGAACGGCTTTGATGCCAACGTAGACGAGTACTGCAACCTCTTAACTGATAACCGTATCTGGAAGCAACGTCTAGTCAATATTGGCATCGTCACTCCAGAGCGTGCATTGCAGCTCGGTTTCACTGGCCCTATGTTGCGTGGTTCAGGCATTGAATGGGATTTGCGTAAGAAGCAACCATATGAAGTCTATGACCGTTTGGATTTTGATATCCCGGTTGGCGTTAATGGCGATTCTTATGATCGTTATTTGGTGCGCATGGAAGAGATGCGTCAATCCAATCGCATCATCAAGCAGTGCGTCGCTTGGTTAAGGGCAAACCCAGGCCCTGTGATGAGTGACAACCATAAGGTTTCTCCGCCCAAGCGCGTGCATATGAAAACCAATATGGAAGAATTGATTCACCATTTCAAACTCTTTACTGAAGGTATTCATGTGCCTGATGGCGAGGCTTATTCAGCTGTTGAGCATCCAAAAGGTGAGTTCGGAATTTACTTAATTTCAGATGGTGCTAACAAACCCTACCGCATGAAGATTCGTGCGCCAGGATTCGTTCACCTGTCAGCAATGGATGAGATGTCACGTGGCCACATGTTGGCTGATGCGGTAACTATTATTGGTACCCAAGATATTGTGTTCGGGGAGATTGACCGCTAATTGAGCGTGCCAAGGATTATTTAATGACTACAACTCTTCAACTTTCCGATAAAACACTGGCTGATATTCATCGCAATATCGCTAAGTACCCGCCAGAGCACAAGCAGTCTGCCGTGATGGCCTGTTTGATTGCAGCCCAAACAGAGGTAGGTTGGGTTTCTCCAGAAGTGATCGAAACGATTGCTCAAATTTTAGAGATGCCAAGTATTGCTGTTGATGAAGTGGCAACTTTTTACAACATGTACAACACCAAGAAAATTGGTAAATACAAGCTGGTAATTTGCACCAATTTGCCATGCCAGTTAACCCATGGTGAAACAGCCGCAACCTATTTAAAAGAAACCCTAGGCATTGGTTACAACGAAACAACGCCTTGTGGAACCTTCACTTTAAAAGAAGGCGAATGTATGGGTGCTTGCGGTGATTCACCAGTAATGCTTGTGAACGATAAGCGTATGTGTAGCTTTATGAGCAAAGAAAAGATTGATGCTTTGTTAAATGAATTACGTGCAGAAGGGAAAGCAGCATGACCAGCTTGCACGATCGCCACATTAAGCCTTTAATTCTTGCTGGATTAAATGGCGACAACTGGCGTTTAAAAGATTACGAAAGTCGTGGTGGTTATCAACAGCTTCGTCGTTTAATTAACGATAAAGTATCACCCGATAGCATCATCGCAGAATTAAAAGCTTCATCATTACGTGGCCGTGGTGGTGCAGGCTTTCCAACTGGCTTGAAGTGGAGCTTCATGCCACGCCAATTTCCAGGACAAAAATATTTAGTTTGTAATAGTGACGAAGGTGAGCCGGGTACATTTAAAGACCGTGACATCATGCGTTACAACCCACATGCCTTGATTGAGGGCATGATTATTGGTGCTTACACCATGGGTATCACTACTGGCTACAACTACATCCACGGTGAAATCTGGGAAGTATATTCACGTTTTGAAGAAGCTCTTGAAGAAGCGCGTGCTGCGGGATATTTAGGCGATAAGATTTTAGGAAGTGATTTCTCCTTCCAGTTGCACGCTTCTCCAGGTTGGGGTGCATATATTTGTGGCGAAGAGACTGCATTACTTGAGTCATTAGAGGGCAAAAAAGGTCAACCCCGCTTTAAGCCGCCATTCCCCGCAAGCTTTGGCTTGTATGGCAAACCAACCACGATTAACAACACTGAAACATTTGCTGCTGTGCCATTTATTTTGGCAATTGGTGGTCAGGCCTATTTAGAGCTTGGTAAACCTAATAACGGCGGAACAAAAATTTATTCTGTTTCGGGTGATGTTGTACATCCAGGTAATTACGAAATTCCGTTGGGCACTCCCTTTGCAGAGCTTCTAAAGCTAGCTGGTGGTATGCGTGATGGCATAGCTTTGAAGGCGGTGATTCCTGGTGGATCTTCTGCACCAGTAATTCCTGGAGCGCAGATGATGGATCTGACTATGGATTACGACAGCATTGCTAAGGCCGGCTCTATGTTGGGTTCGGGTGCAGTGATTGTGATGAATGAAACACGTTGCATGGTGCGTGCCTTAGAGCGTTTATCTTATTTCTATCACGAAGAATCATGTGGTCAGTGCACTCCATGTCGTGAAGGTACCGGCTGGTTGTGGCGCATTGTTCACCGTATTGAGCATGGCGAAGGGCAACCAGAGGATTTGGATTTACTCAATGACGTAGCTGCCAATATTCAAGGTCGCACGATTTGCGCTTTAGGTGATGCAGCAGCAATGCCAGTTCGTGGCATGTTGAAGCATTACATGGATGAATTTGTGTATCACGTAGAACATAAGCGCTGCTTAGATTCTGCGAAACCTTTATAAAGATTTAGAGCACGGGATATCTAAAATTGAGCATGGTAGAAATCGAATTAGATGGCAAGACTGTAGAAGTTCCGCAAGGTTCGATGGTGATGCACGCCGCGAACAAGATCGGCACCTACGTTCCTCACTTCTGCTATCACAAGAAGTTATCGATTGCAGCTAACTGCCGTATGTGCCTGGTTGAAGTCGAAAAAGCACCTAAACCATTGCCTGCCTGTGCAACTCCTGTTACTCAAGGCATGAAGGTATTTACACACTCCGCTAAGGCGGTTGAAGCCCAGCGTTCAGTAATGGAATTCCTGCTAATTAACCACCCATTGGATTGCCCAATTTGTGACCAAGGTGGCGAGTGCCAGTTGCAAGACTTAGCAGTTGGTTATGGCAAGTCTAATTCACGCTATGACGAAGAGAAGCGTGTTGTTTTTCATAAGAATGTCGGTCCATTGATCTCTATGCAAGAGATGACCCGTTGTATCCATTGCACACGCTGCGTACGTTTTGGCCAAGAAGTGGCTGGCGTTATGGAGCTGGGCATGGTCAACCGTGGCGAGCATTCAGAAATTACCACCTTTGTTGGCCAGACTGTAGATTCAGAGTTATCTGGAAACATGATTGATTTGTGTCCAGTTGGTGCATTAACCAGCAAGCCATTCCGCTATGCTGCGCGTACATGGGAACTGGGACGCAAGCGTTCAGTAAGTCCACACGATAGCTTAGGTGCAAATACTACGGTTCAGACTAAAGCCAATAAAGTAATGCGCGTAGTTGCATTGGAAAATGAATCAATTAATGAATGTTGGATTAGTGATCGTGACCGCTTCTCTTACGAGGGTTTAAATAGCTCTGATCGTGTAACAACGCCAATGGTGAAGCAGGGCGGTCAATGGCTAGAAACAGATTGGCAATCAGCATTAGACTATGTTGCACATTCCCTGAAAACGATTTCAGCTGAAAGTGGCCCGGAGTCCATTGGCGCGTTAGCGCACCCAATATCTAGCACAGAAGAATTACACCTCTTGCAAAAGATGGTTCGTGGTTTGGGTTCTATGCAGATTGAAACGCGTTTGCGCCAGACGGATGTGAATGCTGCTGCAGCTGCGCCTTGGTTGGGTATGCCAATTGCAAAGATTAATGAATTAGATCGCGTATTAGTGATTGGTAGCTTCTTACGCAAAGATCAGCCTGTACTAGCAGCGCGTATCCGTACTGCCAATAAGCGTGGCTTACAAGTAACTCGTATAGATGCCGGCGGTGATGACTGGTTAATTCCAAGTAGTGGTGTTGTTGCTGCACCAAGCGCATGGCTCAATGCATTAAGTGAAGTTGCTCTTGCCGTTGCTAAAGCTAAATCAGTAAGCGCGCCAGCTGGTACACCCAACTTATCTATTTCTCCTGCAGCGCAAAAAATTGCGGATAGTCTGCTCTCAGGTGAGTCAAAATCTGTATTGCTCGGTTCTGCTGCTATTGCACACCACCATGCTTCAGACTTGCATGTCATGGCGCAATTTATTGCTGAGCAGACTGGTGCTACCTTAGGATTCCTGCCAGTTGGCGGTAATGCAGTGGGCGCATCCTTGGTTAGCGCCAATGGTGCTGGTGTTGAGTCAGTTCTCTCTGGTGATCGTCGTGCAGTAATCTTGATGAACATCGAGCCTGATTCAGATCTGCCTAATCCAGTAGCTGCTCGTGAGGCATTGGCAAAAGCAAATACAGTAATTGCTTTAAGCGCCTATAAGAGTGCTGACTTAATGGAAGTTGCTGATGTCATTCTCCCAATCTCTACATTCTCAGAATCAGTTTCTACCTTCGTCAATCTAGAGGGCAGAGTTCAAACGGTTCAGCCTTCAGTCAAGCCTTTGGGTGATTCACGTCCATCATGGAAAGTATTGCGTGTTTTGGGCGGGCTGTTGAGCTTAGAGGGCTTCTTGTTTAATGCACCCGAGGAAGTTTTAGGTGAGGCATTGGATGAGGGTTATTGCACTCGTTTGGATAACAAGACCTCTGGTACATCTATTAATGGCAATCAAGCCCCATTGAATGGTCTTGAGCGTTTAGCTGATGTCAATATCTATGCTGGCGACCAAATCGTACGTCGCTCATCAGCACTGCAATTAACTCGCGATGCTAAGCGCGGCAATCAGGTCGGCTTGAGTAAAAGTATATTTGCTGAGTTGAGTCTTAAAGAGGGTGATGCCGTTCGAGTTACTCAAGGAACTCAATCCGTTGATATGCCGGCAACACTAGAAGTAAATTTAGCGCCAAGTGCTGTCAGAATCTCTGCTGGAACTATGGCTAGTGCGAAATTAGGATCTATGTTTGGTCTAGTCACTGTTAGTAAGGCATAAGGTTAGAGATGGATAATTTCTTGAACCTCGTTACCACTCAAGGCGAAGCCATTTTTGGTTCTTTATGGCCGTTGGTTTGGGCTTTAGTACGCATCGTCATCATCGTGTTGCCAATGTTTGGTTGCGTAGCCTACTTAACCCTCTGGGAAAGAAAGCTAATTGGCTGGATGCACATTCGCCTTGGACCAAATCGCGTGGGGCCTTTAGGTTTACTGCAACCGATTGCTGATGCATTAAAGCTTTTGATGAAGGAGATCATTGCTCCTGCACAAGCTAGCAAGGTTCTCTACTTCATTGCACCAATTATGGTGATCATGCCTGCATTTGCTGCATGGGCTGTTATTCCATTCCAAGCGAAGATGGTTTTGGCTGATGTGAACGCTGGACTTTTGTACATCATGGCAATTTCATCCATCGGCGTTTATGGTGTGATCTTGGCTGGTTGGTCTTCAAACTCAAAATATCCATTCCTTGGCGCTATGCGTGCATCAGCACAAATGATCTCTTATGAGATTGCGATGGGCTTTGCATTGGTTACTGTCTTATTGACATCCGGCTCATTAAATCTGAGCACGATTGTTGCCTCGCAAGAGCAGGGTTACTTTGCCAACATGGGCTTGAACTTCCTTTCTTGGAATTGGCTCCCATTGTTGCCAATGTTCTTGATCTACTTTATCTCCGGTGTTGCTGAAACAAACCGCCATCCATTTGACGTTGTTGAGGGTGAGTCTGAGATTGTTGCTGGACACATGGTTGAGTACTCAGGCATGTCTTTTGCTATGTTCTTCTTAGCTGAATACGCCAATATGATTTTGATTGCAGCCGTTGCTTCAATCATGTTCTTGGGCGGTTGGTTGCCAATTGTTGATTTACCAATCTTGCGCGATATTCCAGGATTCTTCTGGTTATTTGGCAAGACTTTCTTCCTGTTGTCCTGCGTAATCTGGTTGCGTGCTACATTGCCTCGCTACCGCTATGACCAAATCATGCGTTTAGGTTGGAAGATCTTTATTCCCATCTCAGTGTTCTGGGTGGTTGTTATCGGCGCGTGGGTTGTATCCCCATGGAATATTTGGAAATAAGTTGATTAATCATGTTTAAGAAAATTTCCCAATTCCTCGATAGCTTGATGCTTAAAGACATCTTGACTGGTATGTCCATTACTGGACGCTACCTCTTTAAGCCTAAGATCACGGTTCAGTATCCTGAAGAGAAAACTCCATTGTCGAATCGCTTCCGCGGTTTACATGCACTACGTCGTTATGAGAACGGTGAAGAGCGTTGCATTGGCTGCAAACTGTGTGAAGCGGTCTGCCCAGCATACGCAATTACCATTGAAACTGCTGAGCGCGATGATGGCACTCGCCGTACTAGCCGTTATGACATCGACCTTACAAAATGTATTTTCTGTGGCTTCTGTGAAGAGGCGTGTCCCGTAGATGCCATTGTAGAAACCAATATTTTTGAATACTTTGGCGATAAGCGTGGTGATCTGTATTTCACTAAAGACATGCTTTTGGCTGTAGGCGATAAGTACGAAAAAGATATTGCCGCTAACCGTGCAGCTGATGCACCTTACCGTTAATCGAATCGAGCTGAACTAATATGACATTCGATCCATCTACTTTATTTGCTGTTTTCTTTTACGGCTTTGCAGGCCTGTTAGTTATCTCTGCAGTACGAGTGATCACAGCTCGTAATCCAGTTCATGCAGCACTATTTCTGGTGTTGGCATTCTTTTGTGCATCCGGACTCTGGATGTTGCTCAAGGCTGAATTTTTGAGCTTAGCTCTAATTCTGGTTTATGTAGGCGCTGTAATGGTGTTGTTCCTATTCGTGGTCATGATGTTGGATCTAGACATAGAGCATTTACGCAGAGATTTTAAAAAGTATTTGCCGGTAGCCTTTTTGATGGGCGCAGTGATTGTTCTTGAACTATCGATTGTGATTATTCGTAGCTTCATTGGTACCAATGTACCCGTGCAGCCTATGCCTGAAGAAATGATGGCAAATAATACTCAAGCCTTAGGCATGTTGATCTTTGTTGATTATGTTTATGCGTTTGAAGTTGCTGGCGTGATTTTGTTAGTGGCAATTATTGCTGCTGTTGCTTTGACATTGCGCAATCGCAAAGACTCTAAAGCGCAAAACATCCATGAGCAGGTTAATGTGGTTGCCGCAGATCGTATGCGTATTGTGAAGATGGGTTCTGACATGGCGGCAAAACAAGATGTAAGAGGAGAGAAGAAATGAGTATCACTCTCGCTCATTACTTGGTTCTTGGTGCGATTTTGTTCGCAGCCAGTGTTATCGGTATTTTCTTAAACCGTAAGAATGTCATCGTATTGCTCATGGCTATTGAGTTGATGCTTCTCTCGGTCAATATGAACTTTGTTGCCTTCTCCCATTATTTGGGTGACATGGCAGGTCAAGTATTCGTATTCTTTATTTTGACTGTGGCAGCTGCTGAGGCGGCTATCGGCTTGGCAATTTTGGTGGTGCTCTTCCGTAAGGTCGACACCATTAATGCCGAAGATCTTGACCACCTAAAAGGCTAGTCATGCAATTGACCTTAAATATTCCCGTACTTTGCGCTATTCCACTGGCGCCATTAGTTGGCTCCATCATTGCTGGTTTCCTTGGTACAAAGCTAGGTGGTAACCGCATTGGTCATGGCGCAAGTCAGTTTGTGACTATCTTGGGCGTAACAATTGCTTTCGTGCTTTCTTGCAATGTTTTAGTCCAAGTAATGGACGGTTTCTATTTCAACGGTACTGTGTATCGTTGGATGCAGTTGGGTGAGCTCAATTTAGATATTGGCTTCTTAATTGATCCTTTAACTGCAACCATGATGTGTGTAGTGACCTTTGTGTCATTGATGGTTCATATCTACACCATTGGATACATGAATGGTGAAGAGGGTTACAACCGCTTCTTCTCCTATATCTCTTTGTTTACTTTTGCCATGTTGATGTTGGTAATGAGTAATAACCTATTGCAGCTCTTCTTCGGCTGGGAAGCAGTGGGTGTGGTTTCTTATTTGTTGATTGGCTTCTACTTTGAGCGCCAGTCTGCAGTATTTGCCAATATGAAGGCTTTCTTGGTAAACCGCGTAGGTGACTTTGGCTTCATCCTTGGCATTGGCATCTTGCTAGCGAGCACAGGTTCGATGCAATATGACGTGATCTTTTCGCAGAACTCAGCATTGGCTGCTCAAACTCTCCCAGGAACAAGCTGGAACTTGATGACAGTAGCTTGTATCTGTTTATTCATTGGTGCCATGGGTAAATCCGCACAATTCCCACTGCATGTTTGGTTGCCTGATTCAATGGAAGGTCCAACCCCTATCTCTGCATTGATTCACGCGGCGACCATGGTTACCGCAGGCATCTTCATGGTGTCACGTATGTCACCATTGTTTGAGCTTTCAGATACAGCGTTGAGCTTTATTTTAGTCATTGGAGCTATCACGGCACTCTTCATGGGTTTCCTCGGAATTGTGCAAAACGATATCAAGCGAGTTGTTGCGTATTCCACTTTGTCTCAGCTTGGGTATATGACAGTAGCTTTGGGCGTTTCTGCATACCCAGTTGCCATCTTCCATTTGATGACCCATGCATTCTTTAAAGCACTATTGTTCCTCGCTGCAGGTAGTGTGATTCTTGGTATGCACCACGAACAAGACATGCGCAAGATGGGCGGCCTCTGGAAATACATGCCAATTACTTGCCTCATGATGTTATTGGGTAATCTTGCTCTAGTTGGCACACCATTCTTCTCAGGCTTCTACTCAAAAGATTCCATTATTGAAGCGGTTGCTGCCAGCCATATTCCAGGCTCTGGATTTGCTTACTTTGCCGTTATGGCAAGCGTATTTGTTACTGCTTTGTATTCATTCCGCTTGTACTTTTATGTATTTCATGGAAAAGCCCGTTGGGGTCATGATGATGCGCATGCACATGAGCACCACAATGATCATGCAGAGCAGGGTGATGATCACGCTCACCATGGTTTGGCACCGGGCCAAAAACCGCATGAATCTCCATTTGTTGTTACATTACCTTTGATTCTCCTTGCCATTCCATCCGTAATCATTGGTTTTTACACAATTTCTCCATTGTTATTTGGAACATACTTCGGTGACTCCATCTTTATTGATTTGGCGCGCCATCCTGTAATGAAGGAATTGGAAGATGAATTCCATGGCCCAATTGCGATGGCCATTCATGCATTCACATCCCCGGTACTGTTGTTAGTAGTTCTCGGTGTATTGACTGCAGCCATTGGATATTTATGGGCTCCTAAGTTGCCTGGCAAAGTTGCCCAGACATTCGCGCCTATCAAGAAATTATTTGATAACAAGTACTACCTTGATGAAATCAACCAGGCTGTATTTGCTAAGGGCCTTATTTGGATCGGTAGCTTTTTGTGGCACCGTGGCGATCAAAAGATCATCGATGGTTTCTTTGTTAATGGCAGTGCGCATGCAGTAGGGCGCTTTGCTGGAGTTATCCGTCATTTGCAATCCGGTTATCTATATCACTATGCCTTCGCTATGATCGCAGGCTTAGCGGTATTGCTTGCTTGGGTTTTGTACGCTTACCTGCCTTTTGTTCGCTAGGCCTTTGTTACTTAAGTAGCCACTATGATCCTTTCTTACGCCATTTGGACCCCGATTGTCTTTGGACTCATTATTTTGTTTTATGGGTCTGAGAAGCCTTCTGCCGGCGTTCGCTGGTTAGCTTTGGTTGGTGCGGTACTCGGATTTATTGCAACTCTTCCATTGGTGATTCATTTTGATGTCGCCAATCCAGGGATGCAGTTTGTTGAAAAAGTCAGCTGGATCCCGCGCTACGACATCAACTATCACCTAGGTATTGATGGTATCTCCGTTTGGTTTATTGTGCTGACCGCGTTTATTAACATTATTGTAGTCATCGCAGCATGGGAAGTTATTCAAACCAAAGTGTCGCAATACTTTGCATCCTTCATGATTCTTTCTGGATTAATGATTGGTGTATTTAGTGCGCTTGATGCCTTATTGTTTTATGTCTTCTTTGAGGCAACACTGATTCCGATGTACATCATTATTGGTGTATGGGGTGGTCATAATCGTATTTACGCAGCATTTAAATTCTTCTTGTATACATTGCTAGGATCTTTGCTGACTTTAGTTGCGATGCTGTATCTTTATAACGTAACAAATACTTTTGATATCTTGGCTTGGCAAAATGCGCACTTAGATATTGTTGAGCAAATTATGTTGTTTGCGGCGTTCTTTATTGCATTTGCTGTGAAGGTCCCAATGTGGCCATTACATACTTGGTTGCCAGACGTCCACGTTGAGGCGCCAACAGGCGGTTCAGTTGTCTTGGCTGCAATCATGCTAAAGCTTGGCGCTTACGGATTTCTGCGTTTCTCATTGCCAATTGCACCAGATGCAAGCCAGTATTTAGGCCCATTTGTTATTTTCTTATCCTTAGTTGCTGTCATTTATGTTGGCGCGGTTGCTTTAGTCCAAAAAGACATGAAAAAGCTGGTTGCGTACTCATCAGTAGCGCATATGGGCTTTGTAACCTTGGGCTTCTTCCTCTTTAGCCCATTGGGTATCGAGGGTGGCATCGTGCAAATGATTTCTCATGGTTTTGTTGCTGGTGCTATGTTCCTTTCTATTGGTGTGCTTTATGACCGCATGCATACCCGTCAGATTGCTGATTACGGCGGCGTAGTACACCGTATGCCAGCCTTTACTGCTTTTGCAGTATTGATGGCGATGGCTAACTGCGGCTTACCGGCAACCTCTGGTTTTGTTGGTGAGTTCATGGTGATATTGGCTGCTGTTGATTATGATTTTGTCATTGGTATCCTCGCAGCAACTGCATTGATATTGGGTGCTGCCTATTCTTTGTGGATGGTAAAGCGGGTATTTTTTGGCACCATCAATAATGCTCATGTAGAGGAGTTAAAAGACTTGAACGGTCGTGAATATTTCCTAATGGCAGTACTTTCTATCTGCGTGATCGGTATGGGGGTTTATCCAAAGCCGTTTACTGACATCATTCATCCAGCTGTGATTAATCTGCTTCAGCATGTTGCTGTTAGCAAACTCTGAGTAGGCACAAATGCAAGCATTCGATCTATACGCCATCCTGCCAGAACTTGTTTTACTCGTAGCAACCTGCTTATTGCTTGTTGTTAGCGTGTATGTTCCGGAGAGGGTGGCATCTACCCCTGGTGTAGAGCAAGACATCTTCCATACTCCACGCGGAGTTGGCTTTGTGTATTTCTTCTCTCTAATCCTGTTGGCATATCTCATTTTCATGTTCATTGGTCGTATGGGTGATCCAGCTTTGGTAGCAATGAATGGTTTATTTCAGTCTGATCCATTTTCAAATCTACTCAAAGCTTGTTCTTGTATCGCTGTATTCGTGAGCCTTGTTTATTCCAAACAATATTTAAAGGATCGCTCCTTATTCCGCCCAGACTTTATTGTTTTGGCTTTACTCGCTTTGCTTGGTCAGTTTGTGTTGATCTCAGGCGCTAATTTATTAACTCTTTACCTGGGTCTAGAGCTGATGGCTTTGCCAACTTATGCTTTGGTTGCTATGCGCCACAGCAGCGAGAAGAGTGTTGAGGCTGGTATTAAGTATTTCATCTTAGGTGCATTAGCCTCTGGTTTCTTGCTTTACGGTATGTCGATGTTGTACGGCGTAACAGGATCGCTAGATTTGATCGAAATCTTTAAAACTGTTGCCGATCCTCGTGTGAATCATTTGGTCATGGCTTTTGGATTGGTTTTCATTGTTGCTGGCTTGGCATTTAAATTAGGCGTTGTGCCGTTTCATATGTGGGTGCCAGATGTTTATCAAGGAGCACCAACTGCGGTGACATTGATGATTGCTGCAGCTCCAAAACTGGCTGCCTTTGCGTTGTTATTCCGTTTATTGGTTAATACCTTGTTGCCATTGCTTGGTGACTGGCAGCCCATGCTGGTATTGCTAGCTGTGTTATCTCTCGTTGTTGGTAACGTCACTGCGATTGCACAAACTAATCTCAAGCGTATGCTGGCATATTCAGCTATTGCGCAGATGGGCTTTGTGCTCTTAGGCATGTTATCCGTATTTGATGATCATGCGTTTAGTGCAGCCATGTTCTACGCTATTACTTATGTTTTAACTACGCTGGGTACTTTCGGTTTATTGATGGTTCTATCACGCAAAGGTTATGACTGCGAAACCTTGGATGGTCTTAAGGGTTTAAATAAGAAACACCCCTGGTTTGCATTTATCGGCCTAGTGATGATGTTCTCCTTGGCTGGTATTCCACCTACAGTAGGCTTTGCTGCCAAGTTGGGTGTATTGGAGGCTTTGGTTGATGCGGAGCATACATTCTTAGCAGTGATCGCTGTATTGGCCTCTTTGGTTGGAGCCTTCTACTACCTAAGAGTTGTGAAGGTGATGTACTTTGATGAGCCTGAGCATGAGATTACTGTTTCTGGTTCTGGCTTTGCCAAAGGAATTCTCAGCCTCAATAGTATTCTGGTTCTTGTTATCGGCATTGTTCCTGCTGGTCTGATGAGCCTATGCCTGGATGCGATGCGCAGGACTCTTTTGGGTTCCTAAGCTAATTACTTAAGTGATAAAGGCTCCGTAAGGGGCCTTTATTGTTTTGTAGCAGTCAAAATGTCATCTGGACTACTTAAGATGTTTTAATAAAACCTATATAAATTACTTATTAAAAACGATGACTGAAAAATCATTTAAAGATCTACCGGCCGGTGATAAACATTTGCGTGAAGAGCGTCTATCGGGTGAAGACATTTACGGCGGCATCTTCTTAAAGATGAAGCGAGATAGAGTTTCCTTGCCCGATGGAGAGGAGGCTATACGCGAGTACTTAACGCATCCAGGTGCGGTAGCAATTGTTGCCATTTTGGATGATGGCAGGATACTTCTTGAAAGACAGTATCGCTATCCGATTGCAAAAGCTTGCATTGAAATTCCGGCAGGCAAGTTAGATCCGAGTGAGGATCATTTAGTTTGCGCGCAACGCGAACTTGAGGAAGAAACTGGATATACTGCAAAAAAATGGAGCTATATAAGACGCATCCATCCAGTCATCTCGTATTCAACAGAATTCATTGACATCTATTTGGCTGAAGAACTTGTGCCTGGGAAAAGCCATCTGGATGATGAAGAGTTTTTGGATGTATTTGCTGCACCATTGGAGCAATTAATTGACTGGGTTGAGAGTGGCGAGATTACAGACGTTAAGACCACTATTTCCGCCTATTGGCTAGACCGTTACCGTAGGGGCTTAGTAAAGCCGATCTCAATCAAATAGGCAATCTTTAAACCCGATTAAAATGGGGGTATTGAATTTATCGTTTCTGCCCATATATACGTTTTATGAAAGTTTATAACTTAGCTTGCCCCTTAGACCATCGATTTGAAGGCTGGTTTGCCTCCGAAGAGGATTGCCTTGCTCAGCAAGACAATGGAATGCTTGCATGTCCTGTATGCGACAGTACAGAAATCACCCGCATGCCTTCAGCTCCGCATATTGGTAAATCCTCCTCGACGGAGTTGGCATTACCCACGGCTCAAGCTGAAAATTTAAGTGGCGGTGTTGTTGCCCTTACTGGAAGTGATCATTCTCAGTTAGAGGCGCAAGTTCAGGCCGCCTTTTTAAAAGGTATGCGTGAAATAATGGGTCGCTCAGAAGATGTAGGCAATTCTTTTGCTGATGAAGCTCGTAAGATTCACTATAAAGAATCTCCAGAGAGAAGTATTCGGGGTCAGACCACCATAGATGAAGCAGAGTCTTTAAGAGAAGAGGGCATTGATATCTTGTCTATGCCCATGATTCCTGCTTTGAAAAACACGCTCCAATAATTATCCTCGTTAAATTCAGTAAATAAAAAAGCGATCCGAAGATCGCTTTTTTGCTGTTTACATCCAGTTATTACTTGGAAGTAGGCATTACAAACTCTGCACCTTTAGCAATACTTTCAGGCCAGCGCTGCATAACACTCTTTTGCTTTGTATAGAAGCGAACACCTTCTTTGCCATATGCATGCATATCACCAAAGATTGACTTCTTCCAGCCACCAAAACCATGCCATGCCATTGGCACCGGAATAGGTACGTTAATGCCAACCATTCCCACCTGAACGCGGCGGGCAAATTCACGGGCGATATTGCCATCACTTGTAAAGCAGGCAACACCATTGCCGAACTCACAAGAGTTAACCAAATTAAGGGCTTCGGTAAAGTTGGCTACACGCAAGCAAGATAAAACTGGTCCGAAGATTTCTTCTAAATAGATCTTCATATCTGGGGTGACATTGTCAAACAATGTGCCGCCGATAAAGAAGCCGTTTTCATAGCCAGGAACTTGATGTCCGCGACCATCAACGAGTAGTTTTGCGCCTGAAGCTACACCACTCTCAATATAACCAGTAATGCGCTCAAGGGCTGCTTTAGAAACGATTGGGCCCATCTCGGCATCGAGTTCCATACCGTTTTTAACTTTTAGAGTCTTGGTGCGCTCAATCAACTTAGGCATGATTTTTTCTGCCACATCACCAACCAATACCGCTACAGAAATTGCCATACAACGTTCACCAGCAGAGCCATAAGCCGCACCAACCAAAGCATCAATTGCTTTATCGATATCGGCATCAGGCATGATGACCATATGGTTTTTGGCGCCACCTAAAGCTTGCGAACGTTTACCAAAATGAGCGCAACGCTCATAGATATAATTGGCAATTGGAGTTGATCCTACAAAGCTTACCGCTTTAACGTCTGGATTTTCAATTAAGGCATCAACAGCCTCTTTGTCGCCTTGAACTACGTTAAATACGCCATCAGGAAGGCCAGCCTCTTTAAGGAGCTTGGCCATAAATAAAGATGCGGAAGGATCTGTAGGGCTAGGCTTGAGAATGAAAGTGTTACCGCAAGCAATCGCAACCGGGAACATCCACATAGGAACCATTACTGGGAAATTAAATGGAGTAATTCCGGTAACCACGCCTAGAGGCTGACGCATTACCCAGTTATCAATACCTGTAGAGACTTGTTCAGTGTAGTCACCTTTAAGTAGCTCAGGAATACCAGTAGCAAATTCAACGATCTCAATACCGCGTGTAACTTCGCCTTGGGCATCCGTAAACACCTTGCCGTGCTCCGCCGTAATGATGGCAGCCAATTCATCGCGATTGGCATTTAAGAGCTCTAAATACTTAAACATGATGCGCGAACGACGCAGAGGGCTTGTTTGGCTCCAGGTCTCAAAAGCTTTTTCAGCGACTGCAACAGCGGCATCGACTTCCTTGCGACTAGCAAGGGCAACACGGCGGGCTACTGAGCCTTTAGTTGGGTTGTAAACATCAGCAAAACGACCGTCTTTAGGGGTAACAATACTGCCGTCAACAAAATGGCCGATATCTTCTTTTGATTCAAAGGCTTGAGGTGCGTTCATAGTCTCTTGTAGTAAGTATTTGGGTAATAAAAGGTCGCTTGGCTGGATAGCCTGCACGACTACACTGTCTCGCATATTCTGCTTTTTGAGTATTCTATCGCTTTACGGCTATTTTCGTATTTTTTTGACCCATTTTTGGGCTTTTAGAGGTATTTCATGAGTCTTTTATTTTCAAGCTACACCCTTGGCTCCCCACGGGGGCCTTTGGAGCTGGCCAATCGCATTGTGGTGGCCCCTATGTGCCAATATTCAGCAAATAATGGCGAGGCAACTGACTGGCATTTGATGCACTGGGGTAATTTACTCAATAGTGGTGCCTCCTTATTCATTATTGAAGCTACCGGGGTAAGTCCGGAAGCCCGTATTACGCCAGCCTGTTTGGGGCTTTGGGATGACCGTACAGAGGCGGCACTAAAAGATAAATTAAGTCGTGCACGTGCTTTAGCCCCTGCAGTACCTGTTTTTATTCAGCTAGCTCATGCCGGTCGCAAAGCTTCCAGTGCCACCCCTTGGGATGGCGGTCAATTGCTTGCGCAAGATAAGGGCGGTTGGGAAACCTTAGCTCCTTCAGCGATTCCGCAATTGGACGGCGAGCGGCCTCCCCATGAATTAACTAAAGCCGAATTGAAAAACCTGATCGATGATTTCGTTGCAGCAGCAAAGAGAGCGGATCGTATTGGAATAGACGGTATTGAGTTGCATGGTGCTCATGGTTATTTGTTGCATCAATTTTTATCCCCAATCTCCAATCGACGTACTGATGAATACGGTGGATCATTTGAAAATCGAATTCGCTTTCCTTTAGAGCTTTTTGCAGCCGTGCGAGCTGCCTATCAAGGCGTGCTTGGTATCCGCATTTCGGCAAGTGATTGGATAGAGGGTGGATGGACTCCAGAAGAAACGGCTAATTTCGCAAAAAAACTCAAACCATTAGGGTGTGATTTTGTACACATCTCTTCTGGTGGTATCTCGCCTAAACAGAAGATTGCGATTGGACCAAATTATCAAGTGCCATTTGCAAAGATTGTGAAAGAGCAATCTGGCTTGCCAACAATGACGGTAGGTTTGATCACAGAACCTCAGCAAGCAGAAGATATTTTGCAGGCTGGTGATGCGGACCTTATTGCTCTAGCGAGAGCATTTTTATACAAACCACGTTGGGGCTGGGAAGCTGCGGCAGCATTGAAGGGCACTGTTACTGCAAATGAACGTTATTGGCGTTGCTTGCCGCGAGAGGCTCAGGCAGTCTTTGGTGATGTAAAAGTAGGGCAGCGATAAACTTTAAAAAATAATAGCTTGGAGACAGTAATGAAAAAAATTTCAGTTATTCGATGTGCGCTTACCGTTTTGAGTATGGCTATAGGTATTGGTATGGCAGGTATAGTTTTTGCTCAAGCATTTCCTGATCGACCTATTACACTGGTGGTGCCAAATCCTCCTGGCGGTCTAGTGGATACCTCTGCCCGTCTATTAAGTGAGCCTCTAACGCGTGTCATCGGTCAACCAGTGATTGTTGATAACAAGCCAGGAGCAAGCGGTAACACCGCTTATCAATATGTTGCTAAAGCAAAACCTGACGGCTATACATTGTTAATTTCCTACTCTGGATATCACGTTGGTAACCCATCTCTATTTGACAAATTGCCTTGGGATCCTATTAAAGACTTTTCACCGATAGCTTTGCTAACAGTTTCAACTAATGTCATCGCAGTGCATCCATCAGTACCAGTAAATAATCTCAAAGAATTTATTGCGTACGCAAAAGCAAATCCAGGTAAATTAAATTACGCATCACAGGGCAATGGCTCTGTATCCCATATCGGTACAGAAATTTTCAAGCAAACTACCGGTGTAGATATGGTCCATGTTCCCTATAAAGGTTCTGGTCCGGCTATTCAGGATGTTTTGGCCGGCCAAGTACAGGTCTTTATCAGCACTCCACCTTCATTAATGCAGCATGTTCAAAGTGGCAAGCTAAAAGGCCTGGCTGTAACAGGTAAATACCGCCACCCTGGTATGCCCAATGTACCAACCACGGCTGAGGCTGGTCTACCATCGTTTCAGTTAGAGTCCTGGGTTGCTTTGTACGCTCCGGCAGGGACGCCAGCCCCTGTTGTTGCCAAGCTAACAAATTCTGTTAAGCAAAGCTTGGCGTTGCCTGAAATCAAGGAACGCGCTGATGCTGCTGGAGTTGAGCTTCGGTACTTGGGTCCAACTCAAACAGATGCTTTGGTGAAGAAAGAGTTACCTTTCTGGAATAAAGCAATTAAGGCATCAAATATTACCCTTGACTGAGTAGTGTTTAAGCCTGATCTCGCAATGTGGGGTCAGGCAATGCCAGTGCAAATGCTCGTGCAGCACTGAGTAAGAAGTGATCTTTTCCCGGCCCAGCAATTAACTGAATACCAACAGGCAATCCATTAGGTCCGCTGGTGACATTGATGTTGATGCATGGTAAGCCTAATAAAGTCCATTCACGGCAGAAAATAGGATCTCCCGTTCCGTCTTTGATGTTGGGGGCTTCTCCAGTAGCGCTAGGTGCTATTAAGATATCAATTTCATTGCTGAACAAGTCTTCTACAGATGCTTTTGCCATACTGGCATGCCGCAGGTCTTTTGTATATTGCTCGTAACCAATTTCCGCGCCTTCGCTAAGTTGCTTACTTAGCTGTGGACTTAATTTCTTTGCAAAGTGAACGCGTTCAAATAACAAACTACGCGACATCTCAGAGAGCATGATTCGACTTTGAGCTTGTGTCAGTCCATCAAAATCTTTGGATAACTTAATGTCTCCAACCGTGCCTTTGGAAATAGCTTCTGCTGCATGCCGTGCTACTGCAAGCGCTGTAGCTGTCTCTTTTTGTGCCGCTGACCAGTTCGATGTTTTGCAAATTGCAATACGAGGTTTGTTGTGCAGGGCTTCAATTTTTGCAAGACGATGATCTCCGCTCATAGCGGCAACACCTAGGCCTACATCTTCAATAGTTCTGCCAAAGCAGCCTAAAGTATCTAAAGTTACAGAAAGACTTTTTACGCCAGCAATACTGACTTTGCCTAGACTGGGCTTAAATCCCACCACGCCGCAAAATGAGGCAGGACGGATGATTGACCCAGCGGTCTGACTGCCTGTAGCTAGCGGCACCATAAAGTCCGCAACTGCTGCAGCTGAGCCACTTGAAGAGCCTCCAGGGGTATGTTTTGACTGATGGGGATTGGTGGTGACACCGCTCTTAAATGAAGCAAATTCGGTTGTGACGGTCTTTCCCAAAATAATGCCGCCAGCCTGACGTATCAAGGCTACGGAAACGGCATCTGTAATGGGATAGTGATCGGCGTAGATAGGGGAGCCATAGGAGGTAGGTAGATCAAAGGTGTCATATAGATCCTTTACGCCGATAGGTAAGCCATGCAGAATGCCCTGAAATGCCCCTTTATCAAGCTGTTTGGCACGTGATAGGGCATTTTCCTTACCAAGGCTAGTCCAAGCTCGTACAGCGCTCTCCTTTTGCCCAATGCGGTCTAAGCAGCTAAGCAATAAATCGGTAGCCCGAATTTCTCTCTTGGAGAGGGCTTTAATGGCTTGGGAGGCGCTAAGGCTTTCTAGGTCTTTCATTTTTCCATTCTACTTATGGTGGCGTATGATCGCAATTTACAGTTTTTTGTTCCAGAATTTCGATAGAAGATACGCTAGATGAAGCAACATACAGTACGTGAAGCATGGCTAGAAGACGCAGTAAGACACCTAGAGCCCGTTTTTTCTAAGGCAGGTTATGCCATTCCCCCTGTCAGGGTTTCATGCGGTTTTCCAGCCTCTAGTAGCCCTAGAACAACCCTTGGCCAATGTTGGCCACGTGAACGCTCAGGCGGCGGGGTTAATGAGATATTTATCTCTCCTAAATTGGATGAGCCCGTGCAACTACTTGACACCCTCGTTCATGAGCTCTGTCATGCGGTAGACGACTGTTTTAGTGGTCATGGCGAGGATTTCAAGGGAATAGCCCAAACAGTGGGTTTGGAAGGTCCGGCCCGAATGGCGCATGCCACCGAGGAGTTAGTAGTGAAGCTAATGATGATCAGCCAGGAGCTTGGCCCATATCCCCATCAAGCGATTGTTTTTCCACCCCCAAGGCCCAGTAACGCCAGTAGAAGCAAGGCAAAATGCGGCCAATGTGGATACGAGGTGACCTTGCTCAAAAAATGGGCTAGCTATGGTGCACCAATTTGCCCTAAGGACAATATTCGGATGTTGGAGGATGTGCCTGAGACTATCGAGAATACAAGCGATTACGATAGTGAATCCGTTGAAAAAGGTAGTAAGAAGGCTCCTGACGAAATCCGTCGCGCAATTAGCTAGACATTTGTAAAATTATTTTTTCAACAAAAATATAAAGAGACGCATAACTTATGAACGCAAAGAAAATTTTTAAGAACCCAAAGATTGCTGTTATTCCAGGTGATGGCATTGGTAAAGAAGTGATGCCAGAGGGCGTTCGCGCTTTAGAGGCTGCCAATCGTAAATTTAATTTGGGTATGCAGTTCGATCATTTTGACTTTGCAAGTTGTGATTACTACCTTAAGCACGGCAAGATGATGCCGGATGATTGGTTTGATACGCTCATGAAGTACGACGCCATTTTCTTTGGCGCCGTAGGTATGCCAGATATCCTGCCTGACCATGTTTCTTTATGGGGTAGCTTGATTCAATTCCGCCGCGGCTTTGATCAATACGTCAATTTACGTCCAGTACGTTTACTTCCTGGGGTGCCTTGTCCATTAGCTAATCGCAAGCCTGGCGATATTGACTTCTTCGTGGTGCGCGAGAATACCGAAGGTGAATACTCTAGTGTTGGTGGAAAAATGTTCCCTGATACTGACCGTGAAATCGTGATTCAAGAGTCTATTTTTACAAGACAGGGCGTTGATCGAATTTTGCAATATGCATTTGATTTAGCGCAAAGCCGCCCTAAGAAACATTTAACCTCGGCAACAAAGTCAAACGGCATTGCCATCACCATGCCTTACTGGGATGAACGTGTTGAAGCGATGTCTAAGAAATTTGCTGACGTGAGAGCAGATAAGTACCACATTGATATCTTGGCAGCTCATTTCGTAATGAATCCTGATCGCTTCGACGTTGTTGTAGCAAGTAATTTATTCGGAGACATTTTGTCTGACTTGGGTCCTGCATGTACCGGTACGATTGCTGTAGCGCCATCAGGCAGCATTAATCCCGAGGGCAAATTCCCATCATTATTTGAGCCAGTACATGGTTCAGCGCCAGATATCTTTGGCAAAATGATCGCTAATCCGATTGGGCAAATATGGAGTGGTGCGATGATGCTTGATCATCTCGGTTATCCAGAGGCTGGTAAAGCGATCTTTACTGCAATTGAAAAAGTATTGTCGTCTGGCCCAGGGCATGCGCCATTAACGCCGGATCTAGGTGGCACTGCAAAAACGGATGATCTAGGTAAGGCAATTGCTGCAGCCATCTAATGAACTGCTAATTCTTTTTACCCAGCAACACTTAAAGGACTCCATACGGGGTCCTTTTTACTTGCCTTAGCGATTTCGGCCAAGATTTTTTCATGACACTGCAAGTCATCATCCGAAGCAGTTAATACCTTGAGGCTAGTTGGCAATGCTTTGGTGTGTCCAGTAGAGTCTGTGCCAACCGTATAGTCAATGAGATCAATAGATAAATCTTCCTGACCTCTGGTCATTGATACATAGACTTCAGCTAATAATTGGGCATCCAATAAAGCGCCGTGCAAAGTTCGGTGTTTATTACTGATAGAAAAACGTTCGCATAGTGCATCCAAAGAATTTCTCTTGCCCGGAAACATTTGGCGCGCATCTAGTAAGGTATCGGTAACCTTTGCTGCGAGGTTGCGAAAGGGTGGACGCTTGAGCAACGCAAATTCATTATCCAAAAATCCTAAGTCAAATGCTGCGTTATGAATGACAATTTCAGCGCCATCTACAAACTCAATCAGCTGCTCAACGATATTGGCAAAAACTGGTTTATCAGATAAAAATTCTCTAGATAATCCGTGTACTGCATAAGCGCCTGCATCAATGTCACGCTCTGGATTAATGTAGTAATGAAAGGTTCTATCGGTTAAGCGGCGACCAACCATTTCGACGCAACCAATTTCAATAATGCGGTCGCCCGTGGCTGGATTTAGACCAGTAGTTTCAGTATCGAGAATGACTTGACGCATTAGGTTCCCTCAAGAACGGAAGGTGGAATTTCCATCGGACCATTACCGGCGTATTTATCGAGATAAAGGTAGATTACTGGAGTAATGATCAGCGTGACGAATTGTGAAAAGATCAACCCGCCAGCAACGCTAATACCTAATGGTTGACGTAACTCTGCACCAGCACCAAGTCCGAATGCAATGGGTAGTGCTCCCATTAAAGCGGCAATGGTTGTCATCATAATAGGACGGAAACGCAAAATGCATGCTTCACGAATGGCTTTTTCAGGAGACATGCCATGGTTGCGTTGAGCATCTAAAGCAAAGTCAATCATTAAAATCGCATTTTTCTTAACAATGCCGATTAATAATAGGATGCCGATCGAGGCGACGATGGTTAGCTCAAAACCAAAGATGCGCAAAGCAAGGATGGCGCCAATGGCAGCAGATGGCAAGCCGGCCAAAATAGTCAGTGGATGAATGTAACTCTCGTAAAGCACGCCAAGTAATATATAAATTACACCCAGAGCCGAAAGAATTAGGATCAACTGACCTGATTGGTTGCTTTTAAATACTGCTGCATCCCCGCCGTAACTCGTAATGATGGAAGCGGGTAAGCTAATTTCTTTTGTATATTCCTCTATCTTCTTAGTTGCGTCACCAAGAAAAACATCGGGAGCCAAATTAAATGACAGGGTTACAGCCGGAATTTGGCCTTGATGGTTCACGGCGGTTGGACCAATTGCACGAGTGAAGCTAGCTACGCTAGATAGTGGAATAAGTTTATCCGTTGCGCGACCTCTCACAAAAATCTTATTGAGATCAGCCTCGTATTGACGATCTTCTTCAGCAGCTTCTAGGATGACGTAATAGGTATTAACCGGTGTGTAGATAGTGGATACCTGCTTCTCACCATAGGCAGAGTAGAGAGCTGTACGAATATCGGCAATCGTAACGCCGGCACTAGCGGCTTTTTCACGATCAATATTGATCTCAACGTTAAGTCCTTTTAACTGTGAGTCGCTTGTTACGTCGCGAAAAAGGGGGTCAGCTCGCATCTTTTGCATCAGCTTATCCGCCCATTCATTCACACCCTCGAAGCCAACGCTTTGCAATGTAAATTGGTAGCGACTTTTACTATTTTTGCCGCCTAGCTGTAAGTTTTGAACGGGACGCATATAGACCTGAAGCCCAGGGATCTCTTTGAATTTATTTCTTAAGCCCTCCATCACCTGAGCCATCTTAGCGCGATCACCCTTAGGCTTTAGGATGATAAAAATCCTGCCAGTGTTGTAGCCTGAGCTTGCGCCACCGCCGATGACTGAAATAGAGCTATCCACATTCGGATCGTTATTCACCAGCTCTGCAGCTCTATCTTGAAGGGCCAACATCGCTTTAAAGGAAATATCTTCAGAAGCCTCAGTGGTTGCTTGAATTTGCCCAATATCTTCTTCAGGAAAGAAACCCTTTGGACTATAGACAAACATCAACACAGTAATAACAAAGGTGGAAAGGGCGCCCCATAACACCTTTTTGCGATTATTGAGGGCAAGATCAAGATAGTGAATATAGGTTTTCAGTGCCCAATCAAAGATGCGATCAAACTTCTTATTGATAGCGTATTCCTTGGCATGCCGACCTGGTTTTGGCAGGAAGCGACTACAAAGCATTGGGACAACCGTAAGCGATACAACTGCTGACACCAGAATAGAAAGTGAAACGACTACCGCAAATTCTCTAAAGAGAAGACCAATAGGGCCGGCCATAAAGAAGAGCGGGATAAATACAGCCACTAAAGAAATGGAAATGGAGATGATCGTAAAGCCAACTTCTTTACTGCCTTTAAGGGATGCCTTCAGAGGGTCCATGCCTTCTTCAACATAGCGCATGATATTTTCAAGCACCACAATTGCATCATCAACCACCAAGCCCACAGCAAGCGTAATGCCTAGAAGGGAGATGTTGTCTAAGCTATACCCCAAAAAATAGAGCAAAAAGAACGCCCCGATCAGGGAGATTGGAAGACTAATAGAAGGAATAATCGTCGCTGAAACATGTTTCAGGAATAAGAAAATCACCATGACAACCAACAAGATTGTTAAAGCCAATGTGAGATTAACGTCATGTATCGCTTCCAGAATAGAAAGCGAGCGGTCATTCAACAATTGCATGCGGACCGATTCAGGCATCTGTTTTTGCAATTGCGGCAACAGTGCCTTAACTGAGTTCACTACATCGACCGTATTTGCACTTGGTTGACGCAAAACTGCAATCGCAATAGAGCGTTCACCATTTGAGCTAGCTAATGTCTTAACGTCCTCATAACTTTCAATGACGTCGGCAACATCCTTAAGATAGATCGGAAGACCATTTTTTTGACTAACAATTAAATTGGCAAACTCTTCAGGCCTTACTAGCTGAGGATTGGCATAAATAGTAATTGCCTGACGGGGCCCATCTAAAACTCCAACAGGACTATTGGAATTTGCTTTGTTAATCGCAACCGCGAGATCGTCAATTGTGAGATTGCGGTTAGCAAGGGCATCTGGATGAACGCGCACGCGAACGGCATAGCGCTTTGCACCATATACGAGAACTTGCGCTACACCACTAATAGTTGATAGGTTTGGTGAAAGTAAATTTTCTGCGTATTGATTGAGGTCTGAGAGGCTAATGGATGGCGAACTCATTCTCACGACTAGAACAGGGGTATCTGCTGGATTAATCTTTCGGTAGGACGGTGGTACCGTCATTTCAATCGGCAAGCGCTTTTGGGCTCTCAACAAGGCTGCTTGTACATCAACTGCTGCTTTATCAATATCGCGGTCGTTATTGAATTCCAGTGTAATGCTGGTGCTTCCCAAGGAATTGGTGGAGCTGATAACAGTGATGCCATCAATCGTCGAAAATTCTTTTTCAAGCGGCAGGGCCACCGAGGCTGCCATATTTTCCGGTGATGCACCTGGCAAAGATGCGCTTACCGAAATAACGGGTGTATTAAAACTGGGTAGCGCAGCTACCGGAATTTTCATGTAGGCAACAGCACCTGCGATGACTGTTGCTATCGAGAGCAACACCGTCATTACAGGGCGCCGAATACATAATTCGGAGAGTGTCATTTTTTTTCTGGGGCGGTTGTAGTTGTTGAGGCGGCGCTTGTTTGTGGGGCAGCAGATTTATCTTCCCGGACTTTGCTTCCCGGACGCAAATTCTGCTTACCTTCAACCACCACTCTATCGCCGGCTTCTATACCGGTAACGACTGACGATCCTTGATAGTCATAAACGACTTTCACTGGTTTGGCGACTGCTTTGCCATCTTTATCGATGACATAGACGAGTTTTCCGCGGGGATTAATTACTACTGCTTGTGATGGAATAGCTAACGCATCCTTCAGAGTATTGGCTACAAGAGATACTCGAGCAAATTCACCTGGCAAGAGTGTTTTTGAGTCATTTGGAATTTGTGCTTTTACGCGCACTGCTGCAATCGAAGGATCAACTTGGTTATCAACAACCAGTACTTTTCCTTCGTAAGCTCTTTTGCCGCTGTCGCCTACAGTTACTGTAACGCTCATCGCATCACCATCCAATTGATTCTCTAAGATGATGGGAATATCTTTTTCTGGAATTACAAATTGAACATTAATTGGATTCAATTGAGTAATGGTCACCATAGATCCAACACTTGAGGTTGCAGTTGAGCTGGTCGCGGTGGAAACAATATTGCTGGCTTGAACTAATGAACCAGGGAACACATTGACGATACCCGCACGACCATCAATGGGAGACTTAATGTAATCAAAAGAAAGCTGCACCTCTGCCGCTCGTGCTGCCGCTTGTGCTGATTTAGCGTTAGCCAATGTAGTTTCTAGAGCGGCTGTAGAAATAAAGTTTTTAGAGACTAATTCTTTGGCACGCAAATATTGCTTTTGAGCATCATCTGCAAGGGCTTTAAGCTTCTCGTAGTTCGCTTTGTCATTGCGGTCATCTAGGGTGAACAGTAGGTCACCGGCTTTAACCTCTTGACCATCTTTAACTTCAATCTTGGCTACGGTATTGGTAACCATTGGACGAATATCAACAATACTGTTGGAGACGATCGTGCCAGTGGCCTCAATGATGAGAGGAATATCTTTCTTCTCAACTACAACGGAGGTAATGGTTACTGGACCGCCTGATTTTTCAGAAGCGGGGAAGAAATAATCGTAAGCCTTAGAACCAGTGTAAAGAACAATCAGCACCAATAAGATGCGCCACTTAAATTTCACTACAAATGATTTAACGGTTGGGTAGTCCAACTGCTTAAGCTTATTAAATCGAGGAGAGTGTTGCTGCCATAGTGCACATAGGCGGGCTTTGCCGCTACTTTTGAATTGCACGAGTTTTGCAACGGCCTTGTCGAGTGAAGATTCTATTTTTGACACAGTCTCGTTTTTCTTGGTTTTATGTTGGTTTTAGATGTTTCTAAGCTATTTAGGGCTGAACCATTCTCTCATAAGATGGCTAAAAAGGAGGGCATCGACGTGCGTGCGCCCTATGGCAAAAACTCCTCAACACCCTTATTTGCCAACTGGTCGGCCAGCTCATTGCCGGGGTGTCCGTTATGACCTCTAACCCAATGCCAGGAGATTTCATGGTCTGGGAGGAGGGCGTCTAGCTCTTGCCAAAGATCGGCATTTTTAACCGGATCTTTGCTGGCCGTTTTCCAACCCCTTTTTTTCCAGCCCTCAAGCCATTCGGTTACGCCTTTTTGAACATATTGGGAGTCAGTCCAGAGCTCTACGGTACTACGCTGTTTTAGGGCTTTTAAGGCAAAAATGACCGCGCAAATCTCCATACGGTTGTTGGTGGTGAGCTTTTCACCCCCATGAATATGCTTTTCGTGACCTCCAGATCGCAAAACAGCCCCCCAACCCCCAGGCCCAGGATTGCCTTTACAGGCCCCGTCGGTATAAATCACGATGTGGGGGTGGTTTGGTTGGTTAATGTGGGCTTTTGAATGCGACATGGTGATAATTTACTTGGTTGCTTGGTGTAGTTACTTAGGGTTTAGAGTTGCTACTTTTGAGGTTTTTTGAATATTGCTTCGCTCAGCGGCAGGAGTTAATTGCTGAATAGCTGGAATTCTCACTAATGAAGCGGGACCAATGAGGCGCATGCCTTTTTGCCTTTTTATAGCCGAAACTAAAAAAACTGCACCAAATATAGGCCACCAACGATTTCCCATCTTTTCGAGAAAGTTCATTCTCCCCATGACAGATTCGCCTTGCAATGGGAATTTATAACAACCAAAGTGGCCGCGATCTAAAGAAAAGTTGAGTAACTCGAGCCAGTCTTTAATGCGAATAAGACTGATGAATTGACCATCCCTGGGAAGGTAGGGATTGCCTATCAATCTACTGAGGTACTGTCTTGCGCCCCATAGACTTGCAGGATTAAAACCAGAAATGATTAAGCGGCCCTCAGGTCTAAGCACTCGATCTACTTCACGCAATATTTGATGTGGGTCAGCAGCAAACTCTAAAACGTGGGGCAAGACAATTAAATCTAGGCTCTCATTTGCAAACGGAAGTTCAGTGGGGTTGCCTTCAATCAAGTGCCAGTTGTAACGAGCGGCGTTAGTAAGGCTATCGTTTGAATGAATCAAGATGGCGTGCAAAGGCATCCGATTTTCAACTAAGGTGTTTATTTGAGGTAGCCCAATTTGGACAGCATGAAAGCCAAAGACGTCAGCCACAATTTGGTCAAAACAGTGCTGCTCCCAGGCCAGAACATAGCGTCCAGGGGGTGATTGAAGCCATTTTTCCCATGAGCTCCAGGGAGGTGCAGGCATCTGAGAGGGGATGGGTGGGGTTGGTATCATCGGTGTATGGATAAGAATACTTTATTGCAGGTCTGGCCAATACCGGCTTTTGATGATAACTATATTTGGTGCATCCACGATGGCATTTCTGCTTTAGTAGTTGATCCAGGCGATTCTGCGCCAGTCCTTGAATATTTAAAGTCAAGCAAATTGACTCTCAAGGGAATTTTAATAACCCATCACCACGCCGATCACACTGGCGGCATTCTCAATCTGTTGCAAAACCTGGGGACTGATATTCCCGTATGGGGTCCAGTAGGGGACAACATCCCCGGTAGAACTGTTGTTGTTATGCAGGATGACAAGGTAGAAATTCCTGAGCCTCGTATAAGTTTTAAAGTGTTTGAAGTGCCTGGGCACACCTTAAGTCACATTTCCTATTTTGCAAATATGCAGGCTAATGTTGTTGAACCTATACTTTTTTGTGGCGACACTCTTTTTGCATCGGGCTGTGGCAGATTATTTGAGGGCACTCCAACACAAATGTCAGAGTCGCTCGGAAAGTTTGCGGCATTACCAAAAAATACCTTGGTTTACTGCACTCATGAATACACCTTGTCGAATATTCGTTTTGCCCTAGCGGTAGAACCAAATAATCTCAACCTGATTTCATGGTCGGAGCAAGCCAAATCCCTTCGTGAGCAAGGTCTACCAACCCTCCCAACAACCATTGGTCAGGAGCTTCAAGTCAACCCCTTTATGCGTTGCGATCAACCAGAAGTTATTGCAATGGCTAAAGAGGTTTCAGGTCAAACTACTTTGCCGAGTCCTGCACATGTACTAGCGGTTATTCGCGCCTGGAAAGATCGTTTCTGATGCGAATGATGTATGCAGCAATATTCATTGCTGCCTTCTTAAGCGGATGTGCGAGCACTGGAGATTGGTCTTCGGACACTCCAACGAAAGCAAATACAAAGGCTTCCAGGGCTACAAGAGTTAATCTCAAAAATCAATCCGTTAGCAAGGTTTATGCACCTTCTGACAATCTATGGATTCGTATACGTGATGGTTTTCAAATGGAGCCACTGAATACTCCGCTGGAAATAGAGCAGGTACGCTGGTTGGCTGCCAGACCAGATTACGTCAATCGCTCCATGACGCGCTCTTCTCGCTACTTGTTTTACATTGTTCAGGAAGTAAATGCCCGCAATATGCCAACAGAAATTGCACTGCTGCCATTTGTTGAGAGTGCTTTTGTAACGAATGCTAAATCTAGTGCTAAGGCAGTTGGACTATGGCAATTTATGCCCGCTACAGGAAAAGACTTTCGCTTAACTCAAAATGTTTTTAGGGATGAGCGTCGAGATATTGTGCAGTCGACTGATGCAGCATTAGATTACTTGCAGCGCCTTAATAACCAATTTGGCAGCTGGGAGCTTGCGCTCGCTGCCTATAACTGGGGTGCTGGAAATATTTCCAAGGCTCAAAAGCGTAATATTGCTGCAGGCTTGCCAACGGATTATGAGAGTTTGACCTTGCCGCGCGAGACCCGTAATTACGTTCCTAAGTTGATGGCTTATCGACAAATTGTTTTGGATCCTCAGGCTTACGGAATTGTTTTGCCTGAACTTGAAAATCACCCATACTTTGTTGCGGTGGATGTTGGTAGTGATATTGATGTGGCATTGGTAATTAAGTTAGCCGAAATACCTACAGATGAATTTCATAGCCTAAATCCATCTTTTAATAAGCCCGTAATTTTGAGTAATGCTAATCAGCAAATTCTGTTGCCGTTCGCCCATGCAGAAATCTTTCAAGACAATCTAAAGCAATACACCAAGCCACTATCTTCATGGACGGCCGTGCAGGTTGCTAAAACAGAAAGCGTTGACCAGGCAGCAAAAACCTTAGGTGTCGATGTCGAAACGTTAAGAGAGGTAAATGGCATACCTAGGGGCATGCGCATTCGGTCAGGCTCAACGGTTTTGATACCTAAAACAAGTCGCCGACCAGGGGATGTATCGTCTGCCATGGCTGAAAACGCAAGTCTGAGTCTGGAAAAACCAGCACCACCCACGCCAAAGTGTCCAAAGCCTGTTAAGGGGGCTAAAGGTACTAAACCTGCTAAGTGTGCTCCAGCGAGTGCCTCAAAAACTGCCGAAAAGGGCGCTTCTAAGGGTAATTCTTCAGACAAAAATGCTGCATCTCAGCATAAATCCGCATCGACAGGGCTTGCAAAATCTGCGAGAAATGGTAGTTCAGCCACCTCTAGCGCTAATAGCAGCAGTAAAGGGGCGAACAAAGGCCAGTAATTCAAGTAACTTTTTAAGAAATCAGGTTGACCATGTCCTATAAAGCACACCACGAACGCTCAATTAAAGACCCAGACGGGTTTTGGGGTGAGCAAGCGCAATTGATTCATTGGGAAAAGCCCTTCGACAAAGTTCTAAATTACGATAACCCACCATTTGCAAAATGGTTTGAGGGTGGTTTGACGAATCTTTGCTACAACGCAGTTGACCGCCACCTAAAAGATCGCCCCGATCAAATCGCCTTAGTAGCGGTATCCACGGAAACCAATCAAGAGAAGGCCTATACATTTAAAGAGTTATACGAAGAAGTAAATCGTATGGCGGCAATTTATAAAGCAGCAGGCGTTAAAAAGGGTGATCGCGTACTCATCTACATGCCGATGATTGCTGAAGCTTGTTTTGCCATGCTCGCTTGCGCACGCATTGGCGCTATTCACTCTGTAGTGTTTGGCGGATTTGCATCGCACAGCCTAGCATCTCGTATCGATGATGCAAAACCAAAACTGATCGTGACTGCCGAAGCTGGCGCCCGTGGTGGCAAGGCTGTTCCTTATAAGCCGTTATTGGACGAGGCAATCACTCTAGCTGAATACAAACCAGAAAAAGTATTGATCGTGAATCGCGGTCTAACCGAATTTACAACAGTAGCGGGCCGTGATTTGGATTACGCAAGCGAGCGTCAAAAACATCTGAACGACGTAGTGCCGGTTGAGTGGGTCGATGCAACTCACCCTTCTTATATTTTGTATACCTCTGGTACAACTGGTAAGCCCAAAGGTGTTCAACGTGATACCGGTGGTTATGCTGTGGCGCTAGCAGCTTCCATGAAACACATCTTTACTGGTAATCCTGGTGAGACGATGTTTTGTACATCAGACATTGGTTGGGTTGTAGGTCACAGCTATATTATTTATGCGCCCTTGCTTTCCGGTATGGCAACCATCATGTATGAAGGTACGCCATTGCGTCCTGACGCAGGTATTTGGTGGGAGCTAGTTGATAAGTACAAAGTATCTGTGATGTTCTCTGCGCCTACTGCTGTGCGAGTGCTCAAGAAACAAGATCCTGCCTTCTTAACAAAGTATGACCTTTCTAAATTACGCGCCTTGTTTTTGGCAGGTGAGCCCCTGGATGAACCTACTGCAAGCTGGATTCATGGGGCAATTAATAAACCAATCGTGGATAACTACTGGCAGACAGAGACTGGCTGGCCAATGCTAGCTATTCAACGTGGTGTTGAAGTGATGCCGCATAAGTTTGGTTCACCAGGCGTACCTTCATTTGGTTACAACATGAAGTTACTTGACGATGCTACTTCTGAAGAGCTAGGCCCAGATCAGAAGGGTGTCATTGCCATCGAAGGTCCATTACCTCCAGGCTGCATGCAAACGGTTTGGGGTGATGACAAGCGCTTCATCAGCACCTATTGGGAAACCATTCCTGGCAAGCTGATTTATTCAACCTTTGACTGGGGTATTAAAGACAAAGATGGTTACTTCTTTATCTTGGGGCGCACCGATGATGTGATTAACGTTGCTGGACATCGCCTTGGAACACGCGAAATTGAAGAAAGCATTTCTAGTCATCCGAATGTTTCAGAGGTTGCTGTAGTTGGCATTGAGGACAAACTCAAAGGTCAGGCTGCGATTGCATTTGTGATTCCTAAAGATTCATCCAATACCGCAACTTTAGAAGCGGAATGCATGAAGACAGTGGATACCACCCTGGGGGCAATTGCGCGTCCCGGGCGTGTTTACATCGTCACGGCCTTACCTAAGACACGCTCGGGCAAGATTGTGCGTCGTGCACTTCAGGCGGTTGCCGAAGGTCGTGATTCTGGTGACATCAGCACAATGGACGATCAGTCTGTTCTGGCTCAAATTAGGACCATCATTGAGCAAAGAGCAAAAGCTTAAAAACTGCTTATTAAGGATAAAAAGCTCCTCCAGTTATTAGGCTGGAGGAGCTTTTTCCTTGTAAAGCCCCATTTGGCAGGATATCCAAGGGTTTACGAGCAAAAATGGTATGATTGCAGTGTTCGAAACTTATTAATTACCCTAGCGCTTAAAGACACTCACCTCCCGCAAAAACATCCTCGGGTTGGTCTATTTGAGGGTTTTGAGCGTCGGATGGAGCAGGGACTGGAGATGGTTTGTCACCCTTGCTTCCTTCTTTTCCCCCAGCCGTGTTGGCATTAGCCGACGGTACCTTATTTCCCGGATTTAGTATTGGCGCCCCAGGCGAAAATACCGGCGAAGTCGTTTTCAATACCGCATTAACTGGATACCAAGAGATCATTACCGATCCTAGTTACTCACGTCAAATTGTGACATTGACCTATCCACACATTGGTAATGTTGGTGTGAATGCCCAAGATGCTGAGTCTGACCAGATTCATGCTGCAGGCCTAGTTATTAAGGATCTGCCAAAGCGCGTATCCAACTTCCGCTCAGAAGGTTCTTTAGATGACTATCTCACTAAAGCCGGCATATTGGGCATTGCAGGAATAGATACCCGTAAGCTCACCAGAATTCTCCGAGATAAGGGCGCTCAATCGGGTGCCATTGTTGCTGGCAAAGTTGGTGATAGCTATGAAACTTTAGGCAACAAAGCCCTTGAGCTGGCCAAAGCCTTTCCTGGAATGTCAGGCTTAGATCTTGCAAAGGTAGTTACTACTAAGAAGTCTTATGAGTGGCGTGAAGCTGAATGGGACCTGCATGGTCCAGATGGTAAACCAGCATACAGAACATTAGATACTAGCAAGCCAATGAAAAAGGTAGTTGCTTATGACTTTGGCGTAAAGCGCAATATTCTGCGCATGCTCACTGAGCGTGGCTGTCATCTGACAGTCGTACCAGCGCAAACTACCGCAGCAGAAGTGCTGGCAATGAATCCCGATGGTGTATTCTTTTCAAATGGCCCTGGCGATCCTGGTCCATGTGACTATGCCATTGCTGCTGCAAAAGAAATTATTGAAAAAGGTGTTCCGACATTTGGCATTTGTTTAGGTCATCAAATCATGGGCTCAGCTGCTGGTGCCAAAACTTTGAAGATGAAGTTTGGTCACCATGGCGCCAATCATCCAGTGAAGGATTTGGATACCGGTCGTGTTGCGATCACATCACAGAATCATGGCTTTGCTGTTGATGCCAATACTCTTCCAGACAATATTCGCGTTACTCATGTTTCTTTATTTGATGGATCTTTGCAAGGTTTAGCTTGGAAAGATAAGCCTGCGCTGTGTTTCCAAGGACACCCTGAGGCCTCTCCTGGTCCCCATGATATTGCCTATTTATTTGATCGATTTGTGGAGCTCATGAATGCTGCCAGTAAGAAGGAGGGCAAATAATGCCTAAGCGTAGCGACATAAAGAGCATTCTGATTATTGGTGCTGGTCCAATTGTGATTGGCCAAGCTTGTGAGTTTGACTATTCCGGAGCACAAGCCTGTAAGGCCCTGCGAGACGAAGGCTACAAAGTTATTTTGGTAAACAGCAATCCCGCAACCATCATGACCGACCCCGAGATGGCTGATGTGACTTACATCGAGCCTATTACTTGGGAAGTCGTAGAACGCATTATTGCCACCGAAAAGCCTGATGCAATTTTGCCAACTATGGGTGGTCAAACTGCCCTTAATTGCGCATTAGATCTTCATCGTCATGGCGTATTAGAAAAATACGGCTGCGAATTAATTGGTGCCTCACCAGAAGCAATTGATAAAGCAGAAGATCGTCAGAAGTTTAAAGAGGCGATGACCAAAATTGGTCTGGGCTCTGCAAAGTCAGGGATTGCGCACTCAATGGACGAGGCGCATGAAGTTCAGCAACAAATCATGAAGGAGACTGGTAGTTCCGGTTTCCCAGTAGTCATTCGTCCATCATTCACTATGGGTGGATCAGGTGGTGGTATTGCTTATAACCGCGAAGAGTTCGAGGAAATTTGTAAGCGTGGTCTTGATTTATCGCCAACACGTGAGCTCTTGATTGAAGAGTCTCTCCTTGGTTGGAAAGAGTTCGAGATGGAAGTCGTGCGTGATCGCAGTGACAATTGCATCATTGTTTGCTCGATTGAAAACTTAGATCCAATGGGCGTTCATACTGGTGACTCCATTACCGTAGCACCTGCGCAAACTTTGACGGATAAAGAATATCAAATCATGCGTAATGCATCGATAGCGGTTCTAAGGGAGATCGGTGTAGATACTGGTGGCTCAAACGTTCAGTTCTCGATTAATCCAGTTGATGGTCGCATGATTGTTATTGAGATGAATCCACGGGTTTCACGCTCATCGGCATTGGCCTCTAAAGCTACGGGATTTCCGATTGCGAAGATTGCCGCTAAATTGGCTGTTGGCTACACGCTCGATGAACTCAAGAATGACATTACTGGTGGTGCTACACCAGCTTCTTTTGAGCCTTCCATCGATTACGTTGTTACGAAGATTCCACGCTTTGCATTTGAAAAATTCCCGCAAGCTGATTCTCGTTTAACAACCCAGATGAAGTCTGTTGGTGAAGTGATGGCGATTGGCAGAACCTTCCAAGAGTCTTTTCAAAAGGCGCTACGTGGTTTAGAGGTTGGTGTTGATGGTCTTGACGAGTTTTCTACAGACCTGGATGACATCATCAATGAAATCAATGAACCGGGCCCCGATCGGATATGGTATTTGGCGGATGCATTCCGCATGGGAATGGGTCTTGATGAGATTTACGCTGAAACTAAGGTTGATCCTTGGTTCTTAGAGCAAATTGAAGAACTCATCACGATTGAAACCGAACTTAAGCAGCGTAAGATTGATAGCCTAACAGCGCCCGAATTGCGTTTTGTAAAGCAAAAAGGTTTTTCTGATCGTCGCTTAGCTAAGTTACTTAAAGTTGATGCGGCTTCTGTTCGCGCCGCACGTCATCGCTTAAAGGTAGTTCCTGTTTATAAGCGTGTGGATACCTGTGCTGCAGAATTCTCAACAAACACCGCCTACTTGTATTCAACATATGAAGCGGAGCATGGTGAGTGCGAGTCACAACCGACTAATAAAGAGAAGATTATGGTTTTGGGCGGAGGTCCGAACCGAATTGGTCAAGGTATTGAGTTTGACTATTGCTGTGTACATGCTGCCTTAGCAATGCGTGATGATGGTTATGAAACGATTATGGTCAACTGCAATCCTGAAACAGTTTCTACTGACTACGACACTTCTGATCGCCTGTACTTTGAGCCATTAACACTCGAAGATGTATTAGAAATCGTTGCCAAAGAAAAGCCAAAAGGCGTCATCGTTCAGTATGGCGGTCAAACTCCTTTGAAATTAGCTCTTGATCTTGAGCGTAATGGTGTCCCAATCATTGGCACTTCACCTGACATGATCGATGCTGCAGAAGATCGCGAACGCTTCCAAAAGCTACTTCAGGATCTTGGTTTGCGTCAGCCACCTAACCGTACGGCACGTACTGAAGAAGAGGCTCTCAAGCTTGCTGAAGAAATTGGCTATCCATTAGTAGTTCGTCCTTCTTATGTTTTAGGTGGTCGCGCAATGGAAATCGTTCATGATGGCCGTGATCTAGAGCGCTACATGCGTGAAGCCGTGAAAGTTTCACATGATTCTCCAGTTTTGTTAGATCGCTTTTTAAATGATGCCATCGAGTGCGACGTGGATTGCATTAGTGATGGTGAAGCCGTTTTCATTGGCGGCGTCATGGAACATATAGAACAGGCTGGTGTGCACTCTGGCGACTCAGCTTGTTCTTTGCCGCCATATTCATTATCAGAAGAAACAGTTGACGAAATTAAACGTCAGACTGCTGCAATGGCCAAAGGGCTTAATGTTGTTGGCTTAATGAACGTGCAATTTGCGATTCAAAATGTTGACGGCAAAGACGTAATTTACGTTCTAGAAGTCAATCCACGCGCATCACGAACTGTTCCATTTGTTTCCAAGGCAACTGGCTTGCAGCTTGCCAAGATTGCAGCTCGTTGCATGGTTGGTCAAACTTTAGCTCAGCAAGGTATTCAGACGGAAGTCAAGCCTCCATACTTCTCTGTTAAAGAGGCGGTCTTCCCGTTCAATAAATTCCCAGGAATTGATCCAATTCTTGGGCCAGAGATGCGTTCTACTGGTGAAGTGATGGGTGTGGGCAAGACTTTTGGAGAAGCCTTGTTTAAGTCTCAATTGGGTGCTGGCATTAAGTTGCCCAAGAGCGGAACTGTTCTTCTCACGGTTAAAGACAGCGATAAACCAAAAGCAATTGAAGTTGCAAAGTTATTGCATCAACTCGGTTTCCCGATGGTTGCTACCAAAGGTACTGCCGCTGCAATTGAGGCAGCTGGTTTACCAGTTAAGGTGGTGAACAAGGTCAAAGATGGTCGTCCGCATATTGTGGATTTCATCAAAAATGGGGAGATTTCATTGGTATTTACGACCGTGGATGAGACTCGGACTGCGATTGCAGACTCAAGATCCATTCGAACTAGCGCACAAGCTAATGGCGTGACGTATTACACGACGATTAGCGCAGCACGTGCGGTTATGGATGGGTTGCTGGCGTCACAAAATGGCAAGCTTGAGTCGCTTGAGGTCTATTCATTACAAAACTTACATCGGGCGCTTATTTAATCTAAAATTAACTTTTATACGCGTAATTTTGCGCACGAATTTAAGTTAGGTTAGTAGCATGAGCACAATTCCGATTACCAAGCGCGGTGCAGAACTTCTTAAAGAAGAGTTGCACCGCCTTAAGCATATAGAGCGCCCCTCAGTGATTATTGCCATCTCTGAGGCTCGCGCGCAAGGCGACTTGTCAGAGAATGCTGAATACGATGCCGCCAAAGAAAAACAAGGCTTTATTGAAGGCCGTATTCAAGAGCTGGAAGGCAAACTTTCGGCAGCACAAATCATTGATCCTGCTTCACTTGATGTGACGGGCCGCGTTGTTTTTGGCGCTACTGTTGACTTGGAAGATTTAGAAGATGGTACTAAATTGACCTATCAGATAGTAGGCGACGATGAAGCTGACATCGAGTTCAATAAAATTTCTATAAGCTCTCCTATTGCTCGCGCATTGATCAGCAAAGAAGAGGGTGATGTTGTTGCAGTGCAGGCACCTGGCGGTAATCGCGAAGTTGAAATCTTGGCCGTGCGATACGTGTAATGCATTACCTACGAACCCAGAGAATTTTTTGCCTCATTTCAGGTCTCTGGGTTGGTAGCTTTATAAGCATTGGATTTTTAGTTGTACCCGTTCTTTTTTCAAGCCTAGGTGACAGGCAAGTCGCCGGAATGGTGGCCGCGAATCTTTTTAAAGTAACCGCCTATTCAGGTGTGGTTATCTCCTCACTATTAATGGTGATGGCAAGCTTTCTAGTGCGTCATGAGTTGTCGCATTACCGTCTAATGCGCTGGATATTGCTAGGTATGTTGGCTTGCGCAGTGGGCGCTGCATTTATCCTAATACCCTGGATGAACTCCCTAAGAGATCAAGCCTTATATTCAGGCCTATCTGTTCGTGAATCAGCTGATGCCGTTTTATTTGGTCGCCTGCATGGCGCCTCTAGCATTCTGTTTATGATTCAGGCCTTGCTTGGACTTGTGCTTGTTTGGCGGTCAACAAAAAACGCCGACTAGCAGCGTTTTTCTTTGAATCTAGACCCTATCTAGAGTCTATTAAGAGCCCAATGATTTTTTCTTGGTGCTGCTCATTCTTACCTTACGTTTTTTAATTGGCGCAGGTGCAGCTGTAGCTTTTCTATAGCCAGGAGAAGACCAACCAATTTTTGACTCAGCTGCCTCTGAACGCAATACCCGTTTCTTAGGGGTTGCTGACTTGACTGCTGCAGCTCGCTCAAATGGAGACTTGTTGGCGGCAGAGCGACGATCAGATCTTTCGGAAGTACTTGTGCGTACGCCCGCTTTTGTTACCGTACGATTAGGTTGACGTTTGGTACGTGGTGCTTGCAGTGACTTTTTAGTCTGCTTGCTAGAGCGTCCAAGATTACTGAATGCTTCTTCAACAGCATCTTTTGGTTTCCACAGCACTAGCAATTTGCCGATGTGCTGAACAGGAGCAGCGTCTAACTTATCGCAGAGTTCTTCGAAGATCGCGGTACGCGCTTCACGATCATCACCAAAAACGCGAATCTTGATTAAACCGTGGTGCTGAATTGCTAATTTAGCTTCTTTAACTACGGCGGAGGTTAAACCATCGCCGCCAACCATCACAACAGGGCTTAGGTCATGTGCGTCGGCTTTGAGGGATTTACGTTGAGCAGGGGTAAGGATTAGTGCGGTCATGTCCTTGATGATAGAGCATTCAACCTGTAATTCAGCTCATTACAGCAAATTTAACAATATATTGCTTAATTCCTTTTGCTTTAGGGGGCGGAAAATAGGAAAATAGATGTCGAAAGTGGGTAAGTTGTGGCAAAGAATAAATTTAATAAAAGTTGGTTACAGGATCACCTAACTGATCCCTACGTAAAGATGGCTCAAAAAGAGGGTTATCGGGCGAGGGCGGTTTATAAGCTCAGTGAAATTGACGAGCAAGATCACCTCATCAAAGCAGGCATGACTATTGTGGACTTGGGAAGCGCCCCTGGGAGCTGGTCTCAGTACGCTCGTAATCGCTTAACTGAGCTTGGCAAAACCAATCCCAAGATCGAGTCTGGCAAACCTGATGGTCAGATTATTGCGATTGATATTCTGCCAATGGAAGATATTGCTGATGTCAGCTTTATTCAAGGAGACTTCCGTGAAGATGAGGGTCTTGCTGCGCTTGAGGCTTTACTTCCTCAAGAGGCCGAAGGCAAGGTGGATTTGGTTCTATCCGATATGGCACCCAACCTTTCTGGGGTTGGCGTAGCTGATGCTGCTAGGATGGCCTTTTTAGCTGAGATAGCTCTGGACTTTGCCACTGCCCACCTGAAACCTGAAGGTGCGCTATTGATTAAGTGCTTTAACGGCAGTGGTTACAGTCAAATCGTGGAATCCTTTAAAAAGGTCTTCAAGACAGTTGCCTCCCGCAAACCTAAGGCATCAAGAGCAAAGTCTTCAGAGATCTTCTTATTGGGTAGAAACCTAAAATCTACAAAATAGGTCCCAAAAGACTAAATAACCCCAAATTAGTAGGGTTTTAATAAATAAATATGCCATTAGCCCTTGAAAAGGGCTGGTAGTAGAATCAAATACTAAGGTAGCGATTCGCTTTAACTCCTGGATCAATCCAGAAAAGGACTCATTTTGAACAGCAATATGTTCCAAAAAATCGGTGTGTGGCTCATTGTGGGTCTGGTGCTTTTTACTGTTTTTAAACAGTTCGATAAGCCCAAGGATCAAACACAAGTTACCTATTCTCAGTTTATGGACGATGCCAAGGCTGGCAAAGTTAAACGTGTAGATGTGCAGGGACGCACGTTACAGGTCACACCTGCTGATGGCACCAAATATTCGATTATCTCTCCCGGAGATATCTGGATGGTTGGCGATCTCATGAAATACGGAGTTCAAGTTACCGGTAAGGCTGATGATGAGCCTAATATGCTGGTTTCTGCTTTGTACTACCTTGGGCCAACACTATTGATTATTGGTTTTTGGTTTTTCATGATGCGTCAGATGCAAGGCGGCGGAAAAGGCGGGGCATTCTCTTTTGGAAAATCTAAAGCCCGTTTAATCGATGAGAATAGCAACACAGTTACCTTTGCCGATGTCGCTGGATGTGATGAAGCAAAAGAAGAGGTCTTTGAGATCGTTGACTTCTTGAAGGATCCACAAAAGTTTCAAAAGCTCGGTGGCCGTATCCCACATGGTGTATTACTTGTAGGCCCTCCAGGCACTGGTAAGACCCTTTTAGCACGCGCCATTGCTGGTGAAGCGAAGGTTCCATTCTTTTCAATCTCTGGCTCTGACTTCGTTGAGATGTTTGTTGGTGTTGGTGCATCTCGTGTGCGCGATATGTTTGAGAACGCCAAGAAAAATTCCCCTTGCATCATCTTTATTGATGAGATCGATGCTGTTGGTCGTCACCGCGGTGCTGGTATGGGCGGCGGTAATGATGAGCGCGAACAAACTCTCAATCAAATGTTGGTTGAGATGGATGGTTTTGAAAGCAACAGCGGCGTGATTGTAGTTGCCGCGACCAACCGCTCTGATGTGCTGGATAAGGCTTTATTGCGTCCAGGACGTTTCGATCGTCAAGTTCACGTAGGCTTGCCCGACATTCGTGGTCGCGAGCAAATCTTGCAAGTACATATGCGCAAAGTTCCTATTGATCCTGATGTAAATGCCGCTGTTTTGGCTCGCGGCAATCCAGGTTTCTCGGGTGCAGATTTGGCTAACCTAGTAAACGAGTCCGCATTGTTTGCAGCGCGTCGAAATAAGCGTGCAGTAGACATGAAAGATTTTGAAGATGCAAAAGACAAAATCTTTATGGGGCCTGAGCGTAAGTCTGCTGTGATGCGCGAAGAAGAGCGTCGTAATACGGCTTATCACGAGTCTGGTCATGCAGTGGTTGCCAAGGTGCTGCCTAAGGCTGATCCAGTCCATAAGGTCACCATCATGCCGCGCGGTATGGCCTTAGGCGTAACGTGGCAGTTACCTGAATTTGATCGCGTGAATTTGTATAAAGATCGCATGATGGAAGAATTGGCCATTTTGTTTGGTGGACGTGCCGCAGAAGAGTTGTTTCTACATTCTTCAAGCACAGGCGCCTCTAATGACTTTGAGCGTGCCACCAAGATGGCTCGCGATATGGTTACTCGCTACGGCATGAGTGATAGCCTTGGCACGATGGTTTATGTTGATACTGAGTCAGAGAGCATTTTTGGTCGCAACAGCACTAAAACTGTTTCTGAGTTAACCCAGCAAAAAGTGGATGCAGAGATTCGTGCATTGGTGGATAGTCAGTACGCTTTGGCCAGATCGATCCTAGAGCAAAATCGCGATAAGGTAGAGGCAATGGTAACTGCATTGCTTGAGTGGGAGACTATTGATGCTGAGCAAATTAATGACATCATGGAAGGTCGACCACCTAGAGCGCCAAAAACTTCATCTGCAACACAGTTTGGCAACTCCGCTGGAACACCCGGCCCAGCGACTGGTAGCGCCCCTGCTACTGCATAAGCGCGCTTGATGGCTTTGCTTTGAGTCCCAATCAAGGTCACATAGATATGCCCACAACTTGGCGTTGTGGGCGTTTTCTTTTTGACTTTAACAAATGTAAACGCCCAATCGTCATGGGAATTCTTAATGCAACACCTGACTCATTTTCCGATGGAGGAAAATTTAGAACTCCAAAAGACGCTGTAGCCCAGGCAGAGCATATGATTGCTAATGGCGCTGATCTTATTGATATTGGCGGTGAATCTACGAGGCCCGGGGCAGAGCCTGTGCAATTACAAGAAGAGTTGGATAGAGTACTTCCGGTAATAGAGGCGCTTAAAGACTGCGGAGTGCCGCTATCAATTGACACCTATAAAGCTGAAACTATGCGTCAAGCATTGCGCCTTGGCGTAGATTGCGTAAATGATGTTTGGGCGCTTAGACAGAATGGTTCTATTGATGCTGTTTTAGAGAGTAAGGATTGCGGTATTGTTCTCATGCATATGCAACGCGATCCCGTCACGATGCAATTTAATCCCGCCTATCAGGATGTGATTCTTGATGTGAAGCAGTTTCTTGGCGATCGAGTTGAGTTATTAATTGCCAAGGGTATCGGTAGAAATCGAATCGCCATTGATCCTGGCTTTGGATTTGGTAAAACTCTCGAGCACAACCTGAATATGCTGACAAATTTTGCTCAGTTCTCAACCTTAGGTCTTCCTGTACTAGCGGGCATCTCTCGAAAGTCGATGCTAGGCAAAATCACGGGAAAAGATACCAATGAACGTGTTGCTGCCAGTATTGCTGCAGCCATCATGGCAGCCGATCGGGGCGCTAAGATTGTCCGGGTTCATGATGTAGCCCAGACTGTAGAAGCTCTCAAGCTTTGGGAGGCGGTAAATTCTTAGAGACGTATCTAAGTTTTATAATGACACCTATGAAAAAACAATATTTTGGTACTGACGGTATTCGTGGCGAAGTAGGGCAGTTTCCGATTGTTCCGGAATTTATGACTCGCTTAGGTTATGCGGCAGGCAAAGTATTAACGCGCAATGCAAAACCCGGTGAGCGCTGCAAAATATTGATCGGTAAAGATACTCGTGTTTCTGGTTACCTTTTGGAGGCTGCGCTGGAAGCAGGTTTTGCTGCTGCCGGCGTAGATGTCATGCTTTGCGGCCCCATTCCGACGCCAGGGGTCGCCTACCTTACCAAAGCTTTGCGACTTTCAGCTGGTCTGGTAATCTCTGCGTCACACAATCCGTATCAAGATAACGGCATTAAGTTTTTCTCGGCTAAAGGCGACAAGCTTTCCGATCAATTTGAGCTTGATATTGAGGCTGAATTAGAAAAGCCTATGCGCTGTGTTAATTCAAAAGAACTAGGTAAGGCATTTCGATTAGATGATGCTGCAGGACGCTACATTGAGTTCTGTAAATCCACATTCCCCGGGGAACTCAATCTCAAGGGTTTAAAGCTTGTAGTTGATTGTGCGAATGGAGCTGCGTATCACACTGCACCTCACGTTTTTCATGAGCTAGGAGCCGAAGTTATCTCTATTGGCGTGAGTCCCGATGGTCGAAATATCAATGAAGGCTGTGGTGCAACAGCACCAGCAGCTTTAATTGCTAAAGTTAAAGAGGTAGGAGCTGATTTAGGTATTGCCCTAGACGGAGATGCTGACCGTCTGCAAATGGTTGATGCTTCAGGACGTCTTTTTAACGGCGATGAACTGCTATATGTGTTGACTAAAGATCGCTTAGATCGTGGGCAGCAACTTGGTGGTGCAGTGGGTACCCTCATGACTAATCTGGCTGTTGAAAATGCTATCAAAGCACTCGGAATTGGTTTTGAGCGTGCTAACGTTGGTGATCGTTATGTTTTAGAACTTCTCAAACAGAATGGCTGGATTATTGGCGGTGAGGGCTCTGGCCATATCCTTTGCCTAGATCAGCACTCTACCGGAGATGGGACAATTGCCGCTCTTCAGGTGTTAGCGGCAATGAGTCAAAATAAGAAAAGTCTTGCGCAGTTATTAGATTCAGTTAAGGTCTACCCACAGGTTCTTTTAAATGTGAAATTTAAACCTGGTTACGACTGGAAGTCTGACGAAAATCTGGCTAAACAAATTGCCAAGGTTGAGTCTGAGCTGAAAAATATAGGTAGATTATTAATACGAGCCTCTGGCACAGAGCCTTTGCTACGTGTGATGGTAGAGACCAAAGAAGTTGATCTGGCTATGAGTGCTGCTAAAAGTATTGCTGATTTAGTGCCAACCGCATAACTATATAAGCAATCTTAAGCGTTTTTCTAAACCATGCATCACCTGATCATTTAATTTAAATTCTTGAAAGCAGGATTTAACGTATGAAACTGCATCCATCTATTACCAACAGAGAATTTAAGCTGCTAATTAAGCCTAAAGGCCTTGATCGACATGGCAAAATTTTGCTTCTTAGCGAACAGATTGTGAAGTTCTGCAAGAAAAGTAAAGTAAATTTCTTTCATCTTGATAACGCGAATACGGGCTTACGTAATATTTACTTTTACGATACCCCTGGCGAGGATTTTCGTTTAAATAATATTATTTTGCGCGTTCGAGAGTCACGACAGAATGTGTGGGTTGATGACTATGCAGAAGTAACTCTCAAGTGTCGAACTCATGACATGGAGCATGCTTCCAACTTCAATCCAACTCCACAAAAGAAAATAAAATCCAGAGCTCGCTTCAAAGAGGAAATCTTACGCGGCGACGATCTGGGCTCTAAACGTCAAATTTTCTCAAACAATGCTATTTTGGACGCGGTTCCAATTGATAGTTTATTTGAGAGATCCATAAGTGCTATATGTAAGTATTTTCCAGGCATGGCAAATCTCCCGATAGATAAAAAAACTCCTGTGAATATTGTTGGTGGACCTAAAAACAAGATTCTTGAAGCGTGTTTACCGTTGGGTAACCTAGTCTTTGGTGATGGTGTTCAAGCCCACTGTGAGATTGCCATTTGGTTTAGGACTGCTGGCGATCCAATCGTAGGCGAGCTCGCTTTTTCGTATCGCGTAAATGATGAAAATCGCTCACAAGCCAAAGCCCATAAGAGGGCAGATAAGTTTTTCAAAAAGCTTCAAACTGAATTGGCTGATTGGTTAGAAATTGGCAGCACAAAAACGGCATTAATCTATGGAAAGCCTGAATGAGCTCCACAAGCTTGGCCGAAAAAGTGGTGCCAGTTGGTTTATATGACCTCTTTTTCCAGTTTTTACTTATTGGCGCTGTAAGCTTTGGTGGTGGAATCATTGCTTATGAGCGTATTCTTTTGATTGAAAAAAAACGCTGGCTCACAGCTGATGAATTTATGGGCTATCTCGCGATTAGCCAAACTATGCCGGGCTTAAATTCCGTGAACTTAGCGGTACTAGCAGGAGATCATTTGCGTGGCGCTTTAGGTGCTTTCGTAGCAACAATCGGCTTAATACTTCCTGGATCTCTATTTGTATTGATCATTGGCGTTGCATACACTACCAATACTGATCACCCATTAGCAAACTTAATTTTGTCTGGAGTTGCTGCTGCAGCATGTGGTTTGTTGGCAGCAATTACTTATCGAATAGGCGATGATCATTGGAAGCATCTTAAGTCGCTTTTCATTATCGTTCCGACCTTTATTTTGATGAGTTTTATAAAGCTTAGTCTGCCGATCGTCCTCTTAATAATGGCTCCGATTGCAATTTACATTTATCGTCCAAAAGTAAGCTCATGAATCATTTACTGTCATTAGCGCTCAGCTTTAGCATGCTGTCTCTTTTGGCAGTAGGGGGTGGTACTGCCGTTTTACCGGAGATGCAAACCTTACTAGTACATCAATTTGGTATTGATCATCTGCATTTTGTACATATTTATAGTATCGGTCAAATTGCACCAGGCCCTAATATGTTGATGGTATTGGTGATCGGGTTTCAGGTTGCGGGCTTACTAGGCGCTGGAGTTGTTCTCCTTTCATTTTTCTTACCCTCCAGTATTTTGTGTTTTTATGTCGGACGCATATGGAATCGCTTTGGCGAAAGCCCTTGGAGACGAAGTATCCAGAATGCTTTAGAGCCCATTTCAATCGGTTTAATGGCATCAGGTGTCTATGCTGTAGCCAAATCTTCTATTGTTAGCCCAATAACCCTTGGATTAGCTTTGATCTCTCTGTATCTCATTTTGAGAACAAAAATCAATCCTGTGTTTGTGATTCTAGGATCTGGATTACTTGGGTATTTTCTGCTGAAATATTTTTAGCGCATACCTTTATCAAAATGCAGCGCGTACCCCAACCATCAAGCTTCTTCCTGGTTGCGGAGCATACAGTCTTACTGCCATAGGTGAAGTTGCATAACGAATCTCTTCATTCAATAAATTCTTGAGCATTAAGTACCCAGTCCAATTCACTTTTCCAATGCGCTCCGTATAAGACAGGTTGGCATTGACAAGGTTATAGCTTGGCGTTGGACCTATTTCCCAGCTAGCTAACTTATTCTGTTGATAGCTGTAGATATAAGTTGCACCTGCCAGCCAACCATTGTGTTGGTATGCTAATTCGGTCCCTAAACGAGGCGCTGGCTGCAAAGGAAGATTTCCTCCAGCGGTAAATGTTCCCTGTGAGATATCGCCAAATACTCGTCCACCAACTCCAGTTTCATTCCAGTTATAAGTAAGCTCGGCTTCTGCTCCTTGAATGGATGCATTTGCTTGAGAGGCTTGCACAACTGAAAAATTGTTGTTCGCTTGACTATAGGCGCCAGTGTAGTAACCATATATAAAATTATTAAACTGGTTTTTATAAATACTGGCTTTACTGCGGATCAAGCCCAGAGTCTTTTGAACGCTCAACTCAAGGTTGTGCGAAGTTTCAATACCTAAATTGGAATTTCCAACATCAAATGTTGCGGTTGAATCATGGGGTCCATAGGAGTAGAGTTCTTGCGCAGACGGCGCCCTTTGAGAAACTGTATAGGCAAGCCCTACACCATAACCTTTGGCAACATCTAGCAGCCCTCCGGCTGAATAAGACATCAAATTAAATTGACGATTTTGAAGTGAAGGGGGGCCATAAGAGCTTGGAACAAAATCTTGACTGCTAGCACTAGGAAACTGAGTGCCAGAATTTGGGTTTTGGCTTATATAGTTATATCGAGCTCCGAGACTCGTTTTTAATGGCCCATAACGACCCTCTTCAACCAGGAATAGGGCGCTTGAGTTTGATTTTGTCTGCGGAACTATTGCGTAATTATTTGTCGATAAATCCGTTGCATTTAGAGTTGAGCCGATGACTTGTAGGCCCAGAATTCCTTTTGACCCTAGCAATTCTTTGTGCGCCAGTTCTAGCCTAGCTTCGGTAGCAGTGTTATTCCATTTGGTTGAGGCAACCCCATTATTGGTAAATTCAGTGTGTTCATAATTTGTATTGGCAGCGCTAATCTTCACCGAGCTAAAACCATCGAAAGGGTCGTTAGTTTGGTGGGCAATGTCGTAACGATTTTGTGATTGTTGAATAAAACCACCCTCTGCCGTGGGGATTCCATAGTTATGATTCATGCGCTCTAAGGAGACGCCTGTATATCCATCTGAGCGAACATAACTTGCTCCCAAACCTAAGCTATTTTGATTGCTAAAGGAGAAGGGTAGTTTTCCGCTATAAGGAATATTTACCGGCTCTCCTGGATTGATAGCCCAATTTGCATTTGGTCCGCCCTGTTCAGCAAATCCTGGAATACGATAGTTATTCGAATTACTAATTGCTGAATCAAAATGCAATGCTAAAGGTCCGGCTGGTGCATCAAGTTCTATGTTTGCTGTCTTGCCTTGATTTACAGTTTCGTAATTGGTATTGACTGCACCAGATACGGTGTCGGGCATGGTCGTAACAATTCGATCGTTTACTACGTTCACTAAACCACCGCTGGAGCCTGATCCATATTGAAGGGCAGAGGCACCACGCAGTATTTCGATCTGATGGGTGTTTTGCATAGGGCTTGCTACTGCGTGATCAGCAGAAATACTAGAAACATCACCAGCGGACAAACCATTTTGTAGAATCTGAACCCGCGCACCTTCAAGGCCACGAATTACAGGCCTCGATGAGCCGGCACCATAGCCTGTTGCCGAGACGCCGAGCTCATTTGCTAAAGTTGCTCCAAGCGTTCCGGAGAGTTTGTTTTGTAACTCATCGCCAGCCAATACTTTATTCGGCGATAAAAACCCTTGGCCACCCTCGCGCACACCAGTGACATCCAGCTGAGGTAAAGCTTCTGCTTGATTTTGTGACCATGCAGGATTGTTTAGAAAAAAGGTGATGGCTACCAATAATGGTGAGCAAGAAAATTGTTTAGGGCGGTAATTCATATTCATCCAAATTCACCAATTGATGGTGATTAATTAAAACGGGAGGGCGCAATGCAGCGCTAATGTTTTAAAGGATGAAAGTTGGGGGAGCGCGTGATTGGTAGATGCTGCTTATTGAATTTCTTAAAAAAAGATTTTTTGTATTCGATTGTTCTATTGCGCTTGGGAGAATCGCTGCAGCAGTAGATTGGTCATCTGGAATAAAGCCCGCAAGCGAGAGAGCATCAAATAAATGGCAAATATCAGAACTGTGACCAAAGCTCTTATCTAAAGTACTTGAATTGCTTACTTCTATGGACTGTCCCTGTATCCCCGCATGTGTAATGCTGTGGGAAAGGCCTATCCAATGGGTTCCCAGCAAGCAAAATACAAGCAAAGCCGCTGTAAAAGCGGTCTGAATCTGCTTCTTAAATTTGCTTGAAAAATAGGCACTCATGGCACGAATGTTACAGGATTTGCCTGCAACAGCCCTCTCGGTGTAGAATATCGATTCCGTCGGAGTGTAGCGCAGCCTGGTAGCGCACCTGCTTTGGGAGCAGGGGGTCCAAGGTTCGAATCCTTGTACTCCGACCACTTTCTCTTTGTTTTACGTTTTCAGTCCCAGCACTTACTGCCTATAGCTCAGCTGGATAGAGCAACGCCCTTCTAAGGCGTAGGTCGCACGTTCGAATCGTGCTGGGCAGGCCAAACTACCCATTTCCCCCTTCAGACTACCCCGTATTGGTGAATAGGGAGGATGGCAATTTACCACTTTTGCCTCATAATCAAGCGCAATCAATTGATTGCGCGATTTAGGAATATTAAGTTCATTTACCAATGGGAGCCGGAATGGCTGAAAAGAATCAAGAAACTTCGACTGATAAAGCTGCCACTATTGGTATGGTGCAGACACCCCAGACGAAACAAAAACTCAGTGTAGGTTTGGTGATCAGCTTGGTCTTAGGCTCCGCTCTCATTTCTATTTTTTATGCAACCTCGACATATAAAACACAGACAGAGCATGTAGTCGAATTGGCAGATGGCCGCTCTAAACAATTTGAGGTCGTATTCACAGAACTTAAGCAAGCCAGGTTTCGGGCGATGGGTATTGGTGCAGACACTTTATTGCGAAGCAGGGTCACTATAGATCCTTTTATTAAGCGAGATAGAGCAGCTTTAGCAGCGCAGATAGATCCATTCTTTGCCTTCCTAAAAGAGAAGCATGAAGTCAATCAACTGAACTTTTGGATACCACCAGCTACGATGTTTTATAGAGCAGGTGCACCAGAGCTAGGACAGTTTGATGGCTCTAAATTCCGCGCATCGATTGTGGCTGCAAATGCCAGACAAGAGCGCATCATGGCAGTAGAAACTGGGCAGGGCGGTGTGATTGGTATTCGTGGCATTGTGCCCGTCATCTGGGATGATAAGTTCTACGGGCTTGTGGAGTTTGTGGGCGATTTTTCACTCCCACTCAACGGCGCATCAGTAGAGTCCCACTTCCAATGGGCAACTAGCATTACAAAAGAACGCTTTGCTCAAGTAGAGCGCGCTCGAAATGAAAAAGAAGATGCCGAAAAGGGTGAAGATATTTACATCAACTATTCTGATCCTGCGACACGTGACATTATTAAAGCAATTGATTTTGATCCGAGAAGTAAGGAGTACAAGATCGTCGACAATAATGGCCAGAAAATTTTTGTCAAAGCATTTCCGATATATAACTTTGTAGGCAAGCCTACCATCACCATTGCGATGGTAGATGATTTGACCGATCAATTTAATGCTGCTTTTAAATCTGCAGTCATTAAAGGTGGCATTTTATTTTTGTTACTGGCTGCAGCATTGGTTGCTGCCTATTCAAAATTAGATAACTTGCGTACCGGTATGTTGGGTTCAATTGGCGCCGAAAGAAGAGCGCTTAAGGATCGCTTGGCACGGGGTGATGCTGCCATTGAGAAGCTCAAAGATCTGGAAACTCTTAAACGACGCTATTTCTCTAATTTGATGGCGGCTATTAATAGCCCCTTGCTAGCTGTCTCAGGTCAAATCTCCGGAATCAAGCACGCGCTAGAGGCAGGTAGTGCCTCAAATAAAGGTGATATCGACAATAGGGTTGACTTTTCGATTCAAGAAATTGATAGCCTTCGGCATCTTGTGGCCGACTATGAGCAGATCGAGTTATTTCGTCAAACCTTAGTTAGAGCGGAAGCTAAACCACTTTCCGTTCCAGCCGTGCTAGTAGATGTCTTGAAGAGCCTAGACCTTTCGAGACGCTTGCCAAACTTGCAAGTAAATATTGATGTCCCAGATGGTGTGCCATCCACCTATGGGGATAGCCGATTACTTGCTGGCGCCATATCTAGATTAATCACACACACAACGCATGCATCGGGTTCTGGGCTACTCAATATCTCTTTGCGCTCAAATGGAGAGGATTCATTGATTCTGAACTTTTCAGGATCAGCTTATGCAGGATCCTTGGCGCCTACTGCCGCTTTGCTGGATGAGGCTCGTCAATTTATGGCTGAGCTATCTACTGGATTCATCTCTGATGGAAAACGTGAAAAGTTGATTGGCATTATTTTGGCTAAGGCTGTGATTGAGCATTTTGGAGGCACCTTAGAGGCTGGTTCAGCTGATGCCCCTGGTTTCCTAGTTCGTTTTCCAACGGCAGCCTAAGATTCAATAACAGGAATTCTTTCAATGAAAAAAGGTTATCGATTCTTAGCTGTCCTAACAATTGCATTGGGCTTTTTAAGTCTGATGCGAGATAGTTTTATTGGGCCTATAGCGCTAGTTACCGGATTTCCGGATGAAATGGTGTGGCAATGGGTAGTAGGCGCTTTTAGTGCTTCGCTTACATTCTTAGCCGCACGCATCTTTAATCAAGAATTTATTCACGGGTACATCGAGCGTGCTTGGAACGTCAAGGTACCTAACTTAATCGGTGATATTTGCTCTGGCATTGTCATCTTTATTGGTGGCTGTCTCATTCTCTCATTGGTTTTTAAGCAAAATATTTCAGCTCTGATTGTGACTGGTGCAGGATCTGCAGCAATTCTCGGTTTTGCCTTAAAAGACTTTGCTGTTGCTTTAGCTACCGGCATCATGCTGAACTTTGAGGATACCTTCAAGGTTGGCGACAAGGTCAAGATCGGTGAGTATGTTGGTAGAGTCCATCAGATTACTTGGCGTAATACGGTCTTATTGACAGATTCACTTGAAGCAATCTATATTCCAAACATCAAAATTTCAGATGCAGTGGTTATTAATTTAGATTTACCCAATGCTAATACCAAGCAGAGCCTTACATTTAATATTGATTACGATGTTTCGGTTGAAAGTGCTGAGCGTATTTTATATGCAGCTACCCTTGGCGCTATTGGAGTGAAATTTGTTTCTCCTCCATACGTTTATGCCCGGGAATTAACCGATTCAGGCGTTAAGTATGAAATTCAATATGTCATCACAGACTATCGCGATCGAAAACCTGCGGAGCATGCCATTATTAAGAGCGTTTTAGAGAGCATGCGAGTAGCAAATATCACTATCTCTTCTGGTGTAGACGTTGAGGATAGGATCAAAATTGCCAATCGTTCTTTAGATCTGTATCACCTAGTCCAGCAGGTTAGGTTGTTTCATCAATGCTCTAAAGAGGTATGGGTCAGCATCAGTAATGAGTTGGTTCCTCGCCGCTTTAAACCTGGGGATATCATTGTTCACGCTGGACAGCGTAATGATGCCATCTTTATTATTGCTGAAGGTATGGCATCACGCATGATGATTAATGCAAACGATTCATTAGTAAAGCAACGCTTTATTGCTACAGAGTTTTTTGGGCGACAGGCTTTATTTGCACTCATGCCACATATTGCAACGGTTACTGCTGAAGCAGACGCGCTAATTTATGAGCTCACTAAAGAATCGCTGCAAAAATTACTCAGGCTACACCCTGAATTAATCGAGATATTTGCCTCGACCTTAGCTGAGTTAAATCTTGAGGAAGAGCGTGTCGTATCTGTTGATGGAGCTCTTAAGCCCGGAGAAATTAGCCATGTCAAAAATATCTATATTGGCCAGCTAGAGGCAAATTACGGTAGAGAAACTCACGCAAGCAGCATTTAATAGTTAAAGAAATTCTGATGCGCTTCATATTGCATCTGCATCCCAAGTTTGTCGGTTTACCCAATAAATTAGACATAGAACCAACCAATCGCCTGCAGATGCCAAGAAATATCCATGCCATTTCACTCCGAACCAAGGTTCTCGGTGTCGAGGCCACACCTGATCTCAATACCTTAATGCCATTGTTTCTGCTGATGTTTAACCTCATTTTTACAACTTCTAAGGTGTAGGTCGCACTTTCGAATCGTGCTGGGCAGGCCAAGTATCCCCTTATTTAATATTGTTTCAGGCTGGTTAATTGTGTCTTATTGGCTCAATTATGGCTGGGGCTTGGCTAGTGTTGGAGTGGCCTTTGGTATGGCGTAAGTTAATCCTTTTGACTATGTGTAACCCTGCGACTTGGATGGGCTAGATGGAATTTTGACCCTGACGATTTAGTGTCGGTTTGACCCGACACGGAAGTGTCCGGTTACGTGACGGTCAGGGTGGCTGTGGACGCTAAAAACAGGGTAATTGGCGGTGCCTTGGTGGCAGAGAACGACCCATAAGAGTCCTTTAGAGTTCTTTATCGTCCCTTCCGCCAAGTTAATGGGTATTACAAGGGTTGGGGGCAATACAACACCCTTGTTACCAAAATGCTTACCAAAGCCATCCTACAAGGCGGTTTTTCTCTTGGCATCAATAATCTACTATATCTTTATAGAAATAATCTTTAAGGAATGCCCTGCTCCGGTGGGTTCAAGCCCTGCAATACTTGAAGGGTGTAGTATGGTTCTTCGGTACTTTTCGTCAATTAGCTTAATAGCTATTAACTACCTTATTATTTTTAGGTTCCTCTAGACTTATGGCCATCATTTTTTCTAAACAGCCTAATAACCGTACTTTAACAGCAAAGAGGTTTATTGGTTTATTTCTCTGCACATTACTGTACTTACAATAGCATTTGCAGACAATGGCTTAGCGCAAACATTGGCGGGTGGTGCTGGGGGTAATACCAGTGGAGGAGGCTATAATTTTACCGGTGGCGCTGGTGGTCCTGATTCAGTAAGTGGTGCTGGCGGGAGAGGATCAAATCCCTCAAGCCTTCAAGGGGCGGGTGGCGGTGGCGGAGCAGGGGTAACTGGTGGTGCTGGTGGTGGCAGAAATAGTGGCGGCGGTGGTACTGGTGGATCAAGTAGCGGAGCATCCGGAAATCCAGGTGGAGGAGGCGGTATTGATGGAGGGTCCGGTGGAGGAGGAGGTGCTGCTGGGGTTGTGATAACTACCACAGGATCATCCTCTTCTTCAATTTCTGGTGGTGCAGGTGGCGCTGGTGGTGCTGGTGGAATGTGTTGCATGTCTGGATCAGGCGGCGGCGGCGGCGCTGGTGGCTATGGCGCAATTGTTAATACTAGTGGTGTCACGCTTACCAATTCAGGCGCTATCACTGGTGGTGCAGGTGGCGCTGGTGGTGCTGTAGCGTCCACCTATTCTGGTGGTAGTGGTCCAAATACTTTTGTAGGTGGCAATGGCGGTAGTGGTGGAGTGGGCGTAGCTATTGGAAGCAACGGTGCGCTCAATAACTCCGGCACTATCACAGGTGGCGCTGGTGGTGCAGGTGGTGCTGCTGGAATTAATAATACCCGATACTCTAGTACTGCTGGAGCTGCAGGTTCTGGTGCATCCGGTGTTTATGTAGCCTCTGGTAGTACGTCAACTATTACCAATACTGGAACCATTACAGGTGGTACAGGCTCTTATGGCATTCAAAATGCTAGCACCAACCTTACTCTGAATAATGTTCAAGCAGGCTTAACGTATACCGGCGTATTGCCTACCAACTACAGCATTATTATTAACAGCCCCGCTAATTTTGGTCAATTATTTGTGACAAGTGTTACTGGAGCTACGAACTTTGGCCTTTACACTGATTCAGTTCTCTCAGCGGCAACCTACAGCTCAGTTTTAACAGGCGTTACTAGTTTCGGTATTGCTAACTATGGCTCTATATTTAATACTTGGAACAACTTTAATAGCTCTTATAAATGGGAATTAGTTCAAGGAGCTAATGCTACAACTTGGGATTTAATTGTAGCCCTATCGGCCACAAGTATGTCGAGTGGTAATGTTTACCAATCCTCCAATCTTGGCACTACAGTTAATCCAGTCTTTGATGGTGGCACACTAAAAGTCTCCGCTGCAGGATCAGTCACTCAAGCCTTTACGATTACTGCCAATAACGGCGTGATTGACCAAAATAGCGTTGCATCAAACTTTACCGGCAACATCACCAATAGTGGAGCAGGCGTTAATGGAAAGCTCACGATTGTTAATAGTGGGGCTGGCGGTTCTGTAGCCCTATCTGGCAACAATACTTACTCTGGCGGAACGGAAGTACAAGCCGGCGCTAATCTTTCTATTAGTTCAGCCAACAATATTGGCTCAGGCACTTTAGCCTTAGTGGGTAGCAGCACCATTCCAGCTACCTTAACTACGACTGCCTCAATGACACTGAATAATCAATTAACCGTGTCTGGCGACCCAGTATTTAATGTAGCATCTGGCACAACGACAACCATTAGCAGCCCAATTACCAATGGGGTTACTGCAGGCGATGTGGTGGTGGAAGGTGGCGGTATCTTGGCCTTAACTGCTGCCAATACATATACTGGACTGACTAGTATCACTGCCGGCTCTACCTTAGCTTTATCTGGCGCCGGTTTAATTGCCGCATCAAGCAACGTTACCAATAACGGCACGTTTAACATCGCTGGAAAGACTAGTAACGTGAGTGTTGCTAGTTACACCCAAGGTACTACTGGTACTTTGGCGATGGGCATAGCACCAAGCAATACACCAAAATTAAATGTGGCTGGCGTAGCGTCATTAGCTGGTGGTTTATCTCTAGCTGCTAGCTCTGGATCTTATGCTCCGGGTAAGTACACCTTACTAACTGCTAATGGCGGTGTCACAGGTTCATTTGGCAATCTAACAACCAACCTGTCTTCTTACACAAGGTTGGGTTACGGATTAGCCTACGATGCCAATGATGTGTATTTGATATTCACTCCTAACGTAGCTGACACCCAGCAATCTTTAGTAAACACCGCATCAGCATTACAAAACATCTACACACTGCAAAACTCTGTTCTAGCAAATAGCTTCTCTTACGACTGTAATGAGTTTGGCGCTAACGGGGTTTGTATCTCAGTGGGCGGTCGTAACACTGCAGTATCTGCTGCCAATGGCCTGAACAACACGAGCGGTTTATTGATTGCAGCTTATCGCCCGCACCCAAACTACCGCATGGGTGCTTATGTTGACCAAAACTTGTCAGTGAATAATGCTGGTTCAACAGTTAACCTTGGCAACAACACGCCATTGATTGGCCTGTTCGGTGCTTGGAATGAGCGTGTTGATGGCACTGGTACAGAAGTAAAAGTATCCGCAGCTTACGGCCAAAAGAATACGACCATCAATCGTCAAGTGGTCGGTACATCTGAGGCGGGCTCCGGTTCTTCGCAGCTAAACAGCCAAGGTGCACAAGTAACGGCTAAGTATGGCTTTGGAGTTGTAGAACACGTAATTGTTGCTCCATTCGTCGGCATTCGTTATACCCAGAACAATATGGGCGGCTATACCGAAGGCACTAGCGCCACAGTTACAGCACCACTAACTTACTCAGCGCTTAATACCAACGCAACAACTGCCTTGGCTGGCCTTGGCGCTTCCTATAGGTTTATTCCTCAAGCAGGGGTCTTTGGAAGTGTTGGTGTAGAAACAGATACCAATACAGCTAATGGTACTTACTCTGCTACTGGAGTAACTGGATTAACGCCAATCAACTTTAATGCTAATCCCGTTAAAACCAGGCCAACCGCTACTATTGGGGCTTATTACGATATAGAGAAGAACCAGCGTTTAGGTATCAATGGCATCTACCGCCAAGAGCCATTTCAAGCAGTGTCTACTACCAGTGTGATGGCGACTTATACGATTGGTATGTAAAGGGCTTAATGACTCAAATGGGTCGTTTTGAGCCTGTCGTCAATAAGTAGTGTGATGACTGCTTTGTGATTAGCAACAGCCCATCGCGGCCCTGACCCTGTGGTGTCTGTTTAACCGACAGTAAATAATTCAGGTCGTCCAAACCTAAATCTGAAATTAAGCTTGCAAGTGTCGCGTAACGAGACACTTGTTATGAATAATTTATCGCTATTATTTTCCACTGCTATCACTGGTGAAGAGCCCATCAAACTCCTTGATGGTGCCATCACCCTCTATAAAAGACCCACGAGTCACCAATGGCAATGCCGTTTTAAGTTATCTACTGGTGCTTGGCATTCGGCCAGTACTGGATCCGATCAAGTGGCCGAAGCCACAACCCAAGCCATTGCCATCTATGAAACAGTCAAGGTCAAGCTAGCCAGTGATCTAGCCATTAAGACTCGTACCTTTCGGCAATTAGCCACGCAAGAGCTGGCTATGGCTGCCCGAGTAGTCCAGGCCAATCCCAATAAACGTACCCATGTTGACTATATTCACATCTACACCAAGTACTTGATCCCATTTTTTGGTAGCTACCAGATCAATGACATCACCCAAGAGCTTGTGGATGACTATGTAGCTTGGCGCATATCCAGGATGGGTAAGAATCCCAAGACCTATACCCAAAGGCGCCATGCTGGGCTTTATAAGCGGGTAATTGAGCGAGCCAGGAATCAAGGCTTAATCCATCGAAATCGAACCATTCCATTATTAGAGGTCGCTGCCGATAGGGCAGAAATTAGGCCTGCTTTTAATCAGCAAGAAGTCAATTACTTACTGGAATACATGCAGGACTGGGAGCGTTTTGGTCGCAATCAACGCAGTAATCACATGAGAAGGCTTTGTCGTATCTATGTAGAGTTCTTGTTAGGAACAGGCATTAGACAAGGAACGGAGAGCATGCCAATTCGTTGGAAGGCTCTACAGTGGCATTGGATTGGGGAGCAGCGATATCTAAGAGTCTGGGTATCAGGCAAAACGGGCCCTAGATACCTAATAGCAAGGCATTTTGTGATTGAGGCTTTAGAGCTGTTAATTGCTTGGCAAAAGCTACCTTATAAGAACCTAGAGGCTGTGATTGAGGCCAAATTGGATAAGAAAGTATTTGTATTTCCAGAAGGGGATGCCCCGCATAGTCTAGATGATGTCTTTGAGCGGCTCATGATCGAATCTAATTTATTAAAGGATGCTACTGGTAAGAATAGAACCTTGTATAGCCTGCGACATACCTACGCTACATTTAGATTGGCAGATGGTATTGATATTCACACATTGGCAAAACAAATGGGTACTAGCGTAGGGATGATTGAACGTCATTATTCAAAATTAACACCAATGATGAGTGCGGAAAGATTGGCAGGGGCAATCATGTAGTGTCGGTTTTACCCGACGCTACATATCACTTAACTGCATGCTTTAAGGGTAATTAAGTGAGTCTCATGCTTTTCTCTCACCTCTTGGTTAACGCTCATCACGATATCTGAAAAAATGCTTCGAGCTGATCCTCTACCAGCCTGAACCACTTGATCTAATACATCATCAGGCGGTGCTAGTAGACCTGCATTTTCATAAACACGACGCAAAATTGGTCGCCAATCATTAATTGGTGGAACATTCATATCAATCAAAATTGATCGATTCTGAATGCCTTTATCAATTTGATCTAAGTTATTGCTAGTCATGATGAATATGACGTCTTTACGATTCATGATTGATTTGAAGCCTGCTTGCGCTGCTGGGGTTAAGACATCAACCTCATCCATGATGATGTAATGCAGACCACTACTATTAAATGACATATAAGTGGTTCTATTTTGAATCGATTGAGTTAATTGAGCGCCATTCTGACCTTGTGCGCAGGCAAAATAATCTGAATTAGGATCTTCTGTATCAACGATAGATCCAGCATTCATTGCTGCACAAGCAGGATTGACTTTGGCCGTTTCAATTAAGCCTGGCAATAAGTTGGCCAGAGTAGTTTTACCAGTTCCGTATAAACCATATAGAACAATCCCACAAATACCGTTAGCTGGAATAGGCAGACTTAAATCAAGTATGGATTCAAGCTTAAATCGACTATTAGGTTGTAAAGCAAAATCATCTAAACATCCGGGTGCTTGTATGACAATAGAGGGTGGTCTAGGGTTATGCATCGCAATCTCCTTAAAATAATGAAATGATTGCTGGATTTATCTTAGGGAGTAAATACCAGCAATCAGATAGCAAACAACAAGTTCAAGCGGCTTTGAGTTTTGCTTGGGCTGCTAAACGCTCATCTTCAATTGCTTTAGCCTCATCAGATAGTTTCTGTGCTTTTTCTTTTTCAGCGCCAACACTGGAGCAAGCTGCTAACGCTGATTTAACTGCTGTTCCACTTTGGATGACTCTGCGGATTGCAAAACTGCCGTCATCTTCTCGTGTTGCTAGCAATACAACGCCTTCCTCTAGCTGCTCATTTGAGAATGACGCATTAAGAGAATCACTTTGTACCTTCGCTAGTATTTCGCCATCGAGTACGGTACGCCCTAATTCCACCTTCTGAGCAATCGATTTGCCTTTGCTAGTAGCAGAGCGTCTAACTTCCTCAACGCCACCTTTTTCACGGAAATATTTTGGTAGATCAAGTACGCTCACTCTCTCAGCCATTGCTGCCTTCATAGCTGTGCTATAGGCATTAACCCTACGACGATCAACACCAAATACACATTTCACGATCTTAGTGATTAGTGGCGAGCTGTCGCTGAACTTGTATTCATGGGTCTTGATGTAGTTCGCTAGACCTTTTTTAAGGCTTTTGGCAATACTGTCTGAGCCTTGCATTGTGTTGTTTAAGGCGTAACAATGCTGCAATATTCCATACAAGACATCATTTGCACTAGAAAGCTCATTACTTTCCCAGTTTTTGCGATATTCAACTAGGCGATCAATAGAGTCGCCAATGGCTTTTTCTGGATTGCTGCCTGTTAATAAATTGCCAATTCCCACTGCAAAAGGGTTGGCATTCGTTTTTTCAGCGTTAGGGGCGCTAACGCCTGATTCGACTACAGTAGTTTCACTCATGGATTTTCTCCTGAAATTGTTAAAAATGTGATGGTGAATTCCATTCACAATCTGATTTCACTTCAGCATCCCTGTAGTGAATACATACAAAATTTAGAATTAAAAAAAGTAGGTAAATTTAGGCTGGAGATATCCGCATGGGCGGAAAACTTTGTGCGGAGCAGCAAGACTGTCATCAGGAGATGGCGAGGCTTTTCTTTAACTTTTTACGTATAAGTCCTAGCTATACCGCCGCTAGCAAGTATGTGAGACCAAAACGATTAACTAAGAAAATGAGTCTTGATAATCGTAAGATATTAGATTGTTACTCCAAGTACGGTTGTGTCTTAGATTGTCCATTTACGACTTGGTTTGAAGGTCATAAGAAGCAGCTGATGGATTCGTCTCCTCCAGTAATTGAAATTATTAAAGGCAAAGACAGGTTTTTTGTTTGTGATGACGACGTATTGCTAAAGCTTTGTAGCGATCAAGACCCCCCATCAATATCCCAACTGGTTAATGCTTTATCGCAAATTTGGCCAAATACTCAAATCAAGCAAATTCATAGTCAAGTACTTAAAGGCGCTAAATTAAAGAATATGTGGAAAGATTTACTCCTAATCTACACCATGGCTTTAAATCCCGATACTGAGCTCTGGAGGGCTGGGGCAATGGCAATGCTAGTAGATCGCTTTATCGGGAGGTTAGACCCATTGGCAGCAAGGCACAAAAGTGGGGATGATCATATGCGGCGCCATATGACCTTAATGGTCATGAGGCACAAGGAAAGCGCTTTAAATATCTCAGAGCAGGCTGCACTTGGTATATTCCCACAACAAGAATTAGGTAAAAGCTTTCAAACCCGCTTTAATTTTGAAGATGAAAATTTTGCTAGCCGATTATTTTCATTAGGTAATCACGAGTTTGACTGCGCAAAAGATCGAGTATCGCAATTGACTAGGCATGCCTGTTAGAGTCGGTTTTACCCGACTGTCATTTAAATTAGCTCGACAGCATTCCTCTTTTGCTCATCATTGACATCGATATATCTCTGAGTCACTGCAATCGATCTATGACCTGCAAGGCTGGCTAAGATTCGAACACCAATCCCTTTATTAGCGAGGGTAGTAATAAAGAATTTTCTTCCTGAATGGCTGCTGCCACCGCTAATGCCAACATTCTTATAAAGCTGATAGAACCACACACATAAGCCATTAGCACTAAATCCCAAACGATGATCTGTATGAAAGAGGGGGATGTCAGCTTCTTTTATGTATCTTGTTGTTAAGTAGTTGGCCAATTCAGTCTGTAAACGCTGTGAGACAAATACAGTCCTAGGGTGCTTACCCTTGGTTTGTGAGGCCGATAGGCGGATTTCATTTTTAATAGTCCCATCGAGATTTAATACATCGCCCATTTTCAAGCTGGCAATTTCGGCAACGCGAAGTCCACCAAGAAAGCTTGTAAGTATTAACGCTCTATCGCGCAAGGCATATTTTTTGCTGCTGACGTAATTAAGAACTAGATCTAGTTCTGTTTGAGATAGTGTTTTTGCTTGTGCCATTTAATTCTCCTTAGATAAATAAAAAGTCTGTATTTAGTATGTTTTCTAAGTCTTAAAAGGTCGACCGAAATTTGTTTATTTGGCCATCAAAAAATATCTTCCAAGAATCAATGACTTACAAGGCAGGTTAAGAAAAGTACAATTTTCTTAACCTGTTCTTTATGTAGTATTTATAAAAGATCGCTTCTTTTCGTGGGATTTAGACAACAGCTAAACGGACTTAAACCAGCGATCCTCGAGTAACACCTCAAATTCGCGCTATACGCTGTTTTTATTAATGCCAGCTACTCAGTATTGCGAAGCTGTTAGATCTTTGCGTATAGGGCTTTTTTGAGGTGAATTTTGTATAAATTTAAAGCGTCAATTAGTTCAAATCCACATTGGTTGCTATAAACACCGGCTTATTAACGCCAGTACTTTTACAAAGATGTACATCTAGCGTCCAGGAATCCTTGGTGTTGTTTGCTAGATCTTCAATCTCTACATGCAGCTCCTTGGTTTCTGGGGAGTAGATGCTAAATCCACCAACACCTTGCTTTGTCTTAGTGAGTGGATCGTAATGTTGGATCCAAGACATTAAAACTCCAGCTTGACCTGCAATACCAGCCTCGCTGAGTTTTCGAACAGTTGCCATCTGCTCATCTGTTTTGGCAGTATTTTCCCAATTGCTGTATATAAAGTAATCCACTAAGTATTTTTGATTTGGACTGCCTAGCTCTACTGAGCCATTAAACATAGCCCTTCTAAATAAGCCTTTACCGAAGGTGGTATTAAATTTTTCATTCATAAATCCTCTAACCGCAATTTCTCTCATATCGTTCTCCTTTTTCAAATTGATTGAGTTCTCGTTGCGAGCTGTTGCTTTCGTAGCTTGGTTGCTAGAGGAGTAGATCCAAAAAGATGTTGCTTTGAGTTCAGTTGCAGATCTCAAAGAGATAGTCACTAAGTCGTGTTGCTAGTCAGAGTTACTCATTTGCCACTCGAGTGACTAGTAACTCACTACCAGTAACTTCTTTATCTATTTGCGACCGCACTTTGAAACACAGCAACTCGCAAAAGTATTTAGCTCTTGTTAAGAAAACCCATTAATTTCTGGCTCAAAATTAGCCAAAATAAAAAAGAGGTTGTCCAATTCCGTATTCCGAAAATAAATTGAAATGGCTCTTTCATTTATAGGAGGGAATATGAGCGCATTGAACGCATTAAAACTAGTGGCTCTCAAGAAGCCGGTTCATCAACCAGCGATTGTGATTCGCAGGAACAAGCTTTCGAGCCGATTATGGGAGCAAATCCAATTGGCCAAAGGGCAGATGTCAGGAACGCCTTTTGTACTAATGAAGTTTCGCACCATTAAAGATAAAGAGTCGGGGATTCGTAAGCATGTAGAAGTCCCAAAGCGCATTAAGCCGTGGTGGTTTCAGACTGAAGAAGGGAAGGTCTGCGTTTCCATTAGATATGGAGCTTGCACAATTGAATTGGCCAAAGGCAAGCCCAGTATTCAAATAGATAGTGCTGAGGACTTAATTAAGGCACTAGAAACAGTTAAGGTTGCTGTAGAAGCAGGGGACTTAGATTTGCAGATTGAGTTAGCGAGCTCTAGTCTGGGTAGTGGCTTTAAGAGGCAGCTATAGGGGGTCTTTAGAGCAATACTACTATTGCTCTAAAGAAAAGATGCTAATTTTTGGTCTAGCAGTATAAAATCTACCCATGTTTTAACAAGCCAAATTATGATGCGAAAGGAGATTCAAATGGGTAATTTAATCACTGTTGATCCGGCTATTTGTCATGGCAAGCCCTGTATTCGCGGCTTGCGCTACCCCGTAGAAAATGTTTTAGAGTGGTTGGCTAGCGGCATGAGTACCGAAGAGATTTTGGCTGACTATCCAGACCTTAAGAAAGAAGATATTTTGGCGTCTCTTGCCTTTGCTGCAAGATTAAGTCATGTTAAACGATTTGAGCGTTTGGTGGCATGAAGTTTTTAGTAGACGCCCAACTGCCAAAGCGATTTGTCGGTTGGTTGGAGGCGCAAGGACATGATGCTATTCATACCTCTGATCTACCTCTCAAAAATGCAACTCCAGATAAAGATGTCATTGCTTGCGCTATTAAAGAAGCTCGAGTTGTAGTCACCAAAGACGATGACTTTGTACAGGCTTTTTTGTTAAACGGCGAACCTGCTTTACTGTTAATTTCTACTGGCAATATATCCAATCGCAATTTAGAGAATCTGTTACAAGCGAACTTGTCCGCTGTTGCGAAAGCATTTGAAGATCATCGTTTTATAGAGATAACTAGTGATGGTTTAATAACGCATGAATAGCTCAATTACTGACACCCATTCCGCTCTAAAGGCGCATTAGGCGCCTTTAGTTTTAGTCAGTCAAATTAAGACTGCTAAATACTTGTATGAACAAATATCAAGCCTATGTCAGGATCAAGGGTCAGCTAGTAAATACCGCTGTTTTTGCCACAAATCCAATTCACGCTAGATTAATCTTGCAATACCAATTTGGGATGGATAGTCTAGCTAGCACCCCATCCATTGTTACCCGTGAAAGCAGGGGGTATCAAATGATTGATGAGGTTATTTCTTCAATTAAAGCTAAGCCGCCGCAAACACCCGAGCAGGCTAGGGTGGCTAGCTTACAAAATCAGAAAGACGCTGCTAGTAAGGCATTAAAGGCAGAGCGTAATCGACAAAAGATTAAACGAGCCCAACAGCAGATTTCAGCTGCTCGTGCAAATATCTAGCCGCGTAGTTTTTTGCGCCGCTCGAGATTTCATCCCCTGCCTGATTTACGCTAAGCCCAATTAAAATAGCTAATGTGCATAATCACGCCAAAATGCAGTGGTTTTGCCGATCTTTGTGCATTATAAATTTCCCTGTTCGTGGGGACGAGAGGCATAGTAAAAATGGTTTGCCAAGTCTTGCTGTAGGGTCGCCCGATTTAGTGTCGGTTTAACCGACCCTGCATCTGTAGATGCCACACACCACACGGTCAGTTCCACACGATTCCACAGATCTCGGTGTGTATGCCACACCTGATCTAGCAAGGCTTAAGTCATTGTTTCTGCTATTGTTTTAGCTCATTTTTAAAGCTTCTAAGGCGTAGGTCGCACGTTCGAATCGTGCTGGGCAGGCCAAAAAGCTCAGTTCATACCCCTGTTTACTATGTATCTGTTGCTCAGATACCTATTTCTTAGCATAATTGAACATTATGAATGTAGCCATGATTGATATAGCCACCCAAAATGCAGCTCACGCATTTATGGAAAAAATTGCTCATCATTACGATGTCAGCAAAGTTTTTTTGTTTGGCAGTCGTGCTCGCAATACGCACCAAAGTGAGAGTGATGCTGATATTGCTATTTTATTGCGAGGCAAACCGGGCCGCTTTATGGATACTAAGTTAGCGATGGATGATCTGGCCTATGATGTTCTATTGGACTCCGGCATTCGCATTCAGCCTCTACCTATTTGGCAAGAGGAGTGGGATCACCCAGAAAATTACTCCAATCCCAGTCTTTTAAGGAATATTCAAAATGAAGGTATTGTTCTTTGAGGGCGAAAGAACTTTTTACTAAAGCTCAAACCGCAGCAACTTCAGCTCGAATTTTGTTAAATGCTGGGGATGTTGATGGTGCTTGTAACCGTGCTTATTACGCGATGTTTGATGCTGCGAGGGCAGCTCTTTTGGCATCTGGTGTCGGCGAGTCAGCAGTCAATACGAAAACCCATAGCGGCCTAATCTCAAAATTTAGTCTTGAGCTTGTTAAATCTGGTCAAGTTTCCGTAGAGCTTGGCAAGTCCCTAAACAAGGTTGAGGATCTTCGATTGATGGCGGACTATAAGGGCGACTGCATTTCAGAAGAAGATGCCACTTGGGCAGTTAATCAGGCCGATAAATTTGTTGAAGCCTTGTGCGCCAAATTTAGCTAAGGCGTAGGTCGCACGTTCGAATCGTGCTGGGCAGGCCAAATCCTCCTAATTTAATGAAGTTTCAGGCTTATCTATTGGCTCGATTGTGGCTAATCATGGATGAGCTTGGCCGGCGTAGAGACTTACCTTGGTCTAGCGTTAGGGGTCTGGCCAACTATGGGCAACTTAGACAAAATTTTGACCCTGGTGATCTAGTGTCGGTTTGACCCGACTATGCAGTGTCTCTCGGCGCAACGGTCAGGGTGGCTCTTATGGGGTGGCTTGCTGACGTTGAATTTGGGTGATTGGTGGTGGCAGAGAATGGCAAGATTCGGACGTTTCTAAGACTCCGAGACTTCAAGCTAGGTAATTTTTTTGAAAAATTACTGAAAGACACTAAGTTGCTCACAAATCCCCCGGCTGACATCGAAAATCTAATGGAAGCTCAATTACTATATTAGTTCAATGCAAAACATACTGTCTGCCGATTTTTATCTTTTTGGGCTCATCTTATTGGGTTCAGTCATTTGCTCGTATTCGTTTCTTGTTGCTGAGAAGCCGATCCCGAATCTGATTAAGTTTTGGGCTGTATCAGCCTTATTTGCTATCGCGCAATACTTAATATCAGGATATGCGACTCAATACTCCACCTCAAGTTTTAACTTTGGACTTAAAGCTTTTGACTTTTCCAATATATTTCACATTACTTCGGTAGTTTTTCAAACCTTATTTTGCTATTCGCTACTTACTACTTTTCCAAGAAAAAAAGTAGCGATTGTTTCAGTGAGTTTAATTTTATTTGGGGCTCAATTTCTAGTAATACACCAGCTTGGCTATATTTCTTTAGCAGCTTTTGAAGTAGCTTTTCTAATACCAGCTTTTCAGACGTTACAAATTTTATTATTAGTGAAGTGTCAAAATAAAGAAAAATCAACACAACTAAGATTATTGCTTATTTTCACTTCAATAGAATTAATTTTGGCATGTATTAGGCTAGCGGTTGTGAGTTGGAGGGTAATTTTTTTGAACGATGCTCCAACGGTCATGAATTTTGATGAAATACCATTCGCCTATATTGTTATAGCAACAGTAAGTATGTTTTTTAACGTGCTTTCATACCTTGCTATGTTGGGTTACTGGGCTGAAAGAGCGATTCATAGCAAGATTCAGGTTGGTAGTGAAAATAGCCGTATTCTTCAGTTGCTTTCAGAGCGAGATCAGTTAATCAATTCCCTATCAAGAGCCAATAAAACTGCGATAACTGGGGCATTGTCTGCATCACTGGCGCATGAACTCAATCAACCATTAGGCGCTATAAAGCTGGGAATACAGTTGCTTAAAACTTTATTTGATAAAAGCGCTACTTCCCCGATGGCGGAGCAAGTCATGCAGGATATTGAAAATGAAAATCAACGAGCCACCGACCTAATAAAAACTCTACGTTCAATATTTGTTGATGGCGGAATTGAAAAAAAACAGATCCTACTAGATGACCTGTTGCGTTCTGTTGGCGTGTTGTATAAAACGAAGTTTTTAGAGGATCGCATACAAATACAGTATTCACTAGCTGCCTCAATCCCAATTAATGGTAATAGTCTTGAATTACATCAAGTTATTGTTAATTTGATGAATAACTCTATTGATGCATTTGAGAGCAGCAAAACATTAGCGCCTCAATTGGTTATTCAAACGACTCAAAATGATCAATACCTACAATTATCAATTGCAGATAACGGACCAGGAGTTCCCGAGACACAAGTTAGTGAGATGTTTGAATTGATTAAAACATCCAATAAAAAGGAGGGGATGGGCTTAGGGCTTTGGCTTGTTAAATTTATTATTGAGCGTCACGGCGGAACAATTTCATACAAAAGATCACAGTATGGTGGAGCTCAATTTGATATCGCTTTACCGATGATTTCTAATGGGTGATTAGGAGGGCGGATTGCCATATCAGCGTACCCCTGCAAAATAAGGCAATACCGTTATATTAAAACTCACGATCGTGAGTTTCTATGGAATTCACCTTTTGGCAAAATTAACTGCCCATTATCTTTTTACATAATATGCCCACAAATACAGCTTTAAATAGCCAGGCTCAGAGTTCTAAGGCGGAGCATGTCTTCGTTATCGAAGATGATGATGGCATGCGTCACACCATTCAGGTGACTTTAGAGCTTCTGGGTTACGTCGTTCATGCTTTTAGAGACCCAAGACAGTTTTTAGCCATTGATTTCCTTGAGGCTCCGGCAGTTGTCGTTACGGACATGAGAATGCTAAGCATGAGTGGAATTGAGTTGCAGGCTGAACTTTTGGCAAGAGGTCAAAATATCCCAATCATATTTGTTAGCGGTCAGAGCTCCTTAGATCAAGGACTTATGGCCATGAAGCAGGGCGCACTTGAATTTTTGGTAAAGCCATTTAGCCGCGAAGAGTTGATAAAAGCAGTTGTTAAGGGAATTGCTCAGGATATAGAGAGGTTGCAAGCCTTGAATAGAAACGAGAAGGTTGCGCTTCTTTTAAAAACTTTGACAAAAAGTGAGCTTGAAGTATTCAAGCTCTTGGAAAAAGGCTTTAATAATCAAGAGATAGTTCAAGCAACCGGCTTGACTTTATATACGGCAAAAAACTACAAAGCCAAAGTCATGCAAAAACTGGGTATTAAGTCCCTTGCCGAGCTACTACGTCTTAAAGAATCTCCGTTAAATATATAGCAATACTCACGATCGAGAGTATTGCTAGCAAGGGATGTATTTGATAATCATTTCAAATAAATCCGCTTTAGATGGCCTTTAAACGAGCATGCTCTCTAAAATTATCTCGAAACACAGAATAATTTCTCTCTCGTCCATCGGCATTCTCCTTGGCGGTTGCATGATGTATGGTGATGGGACTCCGCCCGACGTCAAGATGCCAGAACAGTGGCCTGCAATTAAAAATTCTGCTCAAGAGAGGCCTCTACCACTATATCCATGGTGGCAAGAGCTCAAAAGTGATGAATTAAATGAGCTAGTTAGTGAGAGCTTAAAAAACAATCGTCAAATACTCCAGTCTATTAATAGCATTGAGCAAGCTCAGGCTCAACTTGATACCGTCAAATTAGGTTGGCTTCCTTCCCTAAACTTCTTTGGGGGATCTATAAACGGCAATACGACTTTATTCTTTCAGGGATTATCTGTTCCTGTAGCTAATGTTGGCGGCTTTGTAGGCTTCTTGCCCACTTATGTAGTGAATTTGCTGCAACAGCCTGCAAGGCAAATGCAGGCTGGGCAAATACTTGAAGCTTCACAGGCGGATTACCTTGCGGTTAGAACGGTAATGATTGCCCAAGTGACAACTGCTTATGTGGCTGTATTAGTTACTGAGCGCCAGACCCAGATACTGCAGGATATGCAGGAGTCTTTAAAAAAGCGTGCTCAAATCGCCTCTTCATTATCTGCAAGAGGGCTTGGTACCGAGTACGGTCAAAACCAATTAGAGCTGGAGTTAAATGTCATTTCAGGGCAGCTCGCACAAAATAGTGCCAATCAACAAGCAGCACAAAATGCGCTTTTAATTCTGGTGGGCAGAGGAATTGGTCGAATTAAAACTAAGCAATCATTGGATCAAATGAATACGGATGTCCCCTCTCCAGGAAATATGCCGGCATCTGTAGTGTCTACTAGACCAGATGTTGCTGCTGCAAGGGCAAGATTAGATGCGACAAACTATGGGGTGACCGCAACTGCTAGTTCACTCTTTCCATCTATTAGCTTAAATGCGCTAGTAACCAACATCAAAACTACACAAAATGGGTCTAACGCTAGCTCAAATGCTAATTTTCAGGCTGCATACGCTGCATTAGTGCTCGATCCTAAAATAATCGGGGCAATTAGTTCTAGTAATGCGGTTTATAGATCGGCTGCCATTGCTTATGTTGATGTAGTTAATTCTGCATTACGTGAAACGGATGATGCGCTCTCAGCTTATGAGGCTCAAAGAGTAAAGCTAGGGCATGACACTGAAGCATTTGTTAAAGCTAAAAATAATTTGAAAATATCAGAGTCAATGTATCGGCAGGGTTTACTCTCTGAATCGCAATTTCTTGAAAATAAAGCCCAATATAACTTGGTAGATGCTGCAGTAACGCAGACAAAGCTTACTGAGTTAATTGCAATGGCTAAGTTATATCAAAGCATGGGCGGTGGATCAATTTATGAAGAACAAAATCTTGAAATATCTAACGGAAAAGTACGACCTACTCAAAAGTAAACTTGCCCAGCTCAATTTGCGTCAGAAATTGGGTAAGCTCAACTTTGCTACAGCAATCTTCGCCTTGGGTGGATTGCTTGCCATCGGATACTTTTTAACTTCTTTATTTACATTAACTGACAATGCTTACATTGTCCGTATTCAAACGCCAGTTTCTTCGAAAGTGGCTGGATCAGTTGCTGAAGTTTTAGTGAAGAATGGGCAGGTAGTTAAGTCGGGAGATACTTTAGTAAAGCTAAATTCGGATAACTACAGATTACTCTTTGAGGCTGCAGATGCGCAATATGAAAAAGGCCTAACAAGTATTAAAGCTCTATCCAAGAAAGTTGATCTTACAAAGCACAACTTACAGGCAGCAAAAGAAAATTTAGAGATTCTTAAAAATCAGTACCGTCAAAAAAATCATCCTTCTGTCAAAGGCGGCATTCCACAAATTGAGCTCTCTGATTTGAAACATAAGATAGAGGCTCAATCTAATATCACCGCAGGGTTTGCAGATCAGCTGGAAATAGATCAATACGAAGTTGAGATGGCTAAAAATAATTTGACAGTATTAAAGAGCGCCAGAGATCAGGCAGAAATTGTTTTAAATGATTCCACAATTAAGGCTCTTACGGATGGTCAAGTCCAAAATGTCTTTTTAGGTATTGGTAAAAATGTAGCGCCCGGAGAAACATTATTTACTCTAGTAAATAGCGGCAATGCATATGTCCAAGCAAATATTGAAGAAACGGATTTAGCTGGCGTAAAGCAGGGCGACAAAGTAACGGTATACCCAAGAATCTACTTTGGCAGCAAATCGTTCGAAGGGGTTGTTGTTAGCAACCCATTTGGTATTACAAGGCAGATTACCCAGCCCTTTACGGGCAATCAGATTATTGCCACAGAAAACAAATGGCTGTTGCTGCCCCAAAGACTCCCGGTAATTATTGAAATTACTAACGCTGATCCTAAGTATCCTCTTGAGAATGGAATGTCTGTGTATGTTCGTATACGCAGTCAGTAGCCCCCTATTTGATCGGGCAGATCCTTATTGGGTTTGCCGATTGTCAGCCCTAAAGGTAGCCTATGTTGGGGTTGTGCTTTTTATAGTCAATGCATTTTTTAAGTCGCCAACAGTTCCAGTATTGGAAATGCTAGTAACTGCCGTTGCAGTAGCGGCAACTGAATTGCCGCCAATGAATTCCCATAAGAAAAAGATCTTGGGATACATAGGGATTGTCATACTTTGTGTAACTACCAACAGTATTTTTGGCTTGGTTTCATACTTTAAGTGGGGCTTATTGATCGGAGTAGGGGCATGGGCGCTCATTCTTTACAGATTAATCGCTAAAGATGGATTAACTGCCAATGTAGTCGGGATTTTGATTTTGATTGGGATTGCTTCTCTTGAAGGAGATGTTGCAACAGACCTTAATGGCGTTATAAATCACACTCTTTTCTATTTTGAATATGCTGCTGCGGGATTATTTGCTTTACTTCTTTTTCCAAATCTTCATGATCGGGTTATCAAAAGTGCAGCGCTTCGCTTATTAGAGGCTGATCGCCAATTTATTGGGGGCGATTCAAATTTGAACAAGTTTGATAATCAGACCTTGATGAGCCTTCTGGCGATGCAAAACCAGGCTGAGCAAGTTCAGCCAGCCATCTATGGATTAATGCCATTCTTCAAGTCACTCCAGCTCCAGATCAGGGGTAATTCATTTGCTCAAAAAACACATGCCAAATCCACGCTAGAAGTGCTTGATGTAATTCATCGTTCTATCTGCCAATCACATGTAATAGAGCTAGATAAACTGGCTCAGGGCACTGAGGTTTTGAGAGATGCCAAATTGGCCGCTACATTAAAAGATCTAGCTGAGTATTGGAATTCAAAATGCCTAGCCTAAATTTTAAAAATAGAATTTTGCAGGTCGTGGGGCTAATTGTTCTCTCACTTCTAGTTGCTCAAGTTTTGCAGTGGGATCAAGGATTATGGGTAGCAGTATCGGTAACTGCGATCATTGGACCCTTTAGCGCAAGTTTGACAATAGAAAAGTCCCGTAACCGAATTATTGGCACCATTGCTGGATTGCTAATAGCCACAGTTTTGGAAATATTCCTAAGATATAACTATCAGCTTGTGTTTCTTGTGGGCATTATTTTGGCTTATGTGTTGGGGTTTGCTGTTCAGCAAAACTATCGTTACTTCATTATGGTTGTAACCGTGGCGATTTGTCTTAATTTTGAATATATGAATCTACCATTTACTTCTTTTGAGCCAATATCGTTTCTCATTGCACGTTTTATGGCTGTTTTAGCGGGCATCGCTTTATTTCTGTTTATTCAAAAATATGTATATGGAGTCCGTAATGCCAGAGTTGAGTTGGTAGAGTCGACTCAAAAAATTGCAGCTAGTATTTCCAAGAATCTCTTGCAACTTAGCACTTTGGCAGGTATGGACGCAAAGTCTGGCATCGATCAGGCAATGGCGCTAAAAGCAGAGTCAGAATCTTTTGAAGAGTTACTCTCCGCTTCTGGGTATGGACTTGGCGGCCCATGTAATGAGCTGCGTGCTGCCAATAGGATTAATAGACTGCAACAAAGAGTGATATCGCTCCTTTTAGATCTCTCCTATGCCCAGCAGGAGCCTGTCGAATTGCAAGACAAAATAAAGTCTACGATTCAAAGAAGGGCGCTGAAGCTAAATAATGCCCTTAGCAAGTTCACTCAAATAACGTCTCTTAACTACAGAACATGACTAATTTTCAAAACCCACTCAAGCTGCTCACTTTTTATGCTGAGAATATCTTTGGCGGAGGTATTGATGTTTTTATGCTCAGCGCAATCCTCATTTTTGTTATTCATAGCTTTTTAGTACTTTCAATCACAAGAGGTTTCGGGCGCTTCATTACGGGAACCTCTGTAAGCTGGAAAGCAAGAGTAAGTTTTCTGCCTTACGCTTTTGTTATGTTTCTGATTGTGCTCACTCACATGATGGATCTGCTCTTTTATGCTTACATGTTAGATGGTATGGGCGTTTTTTCAGATCCGCTAGCTTCGTTCTATTTTGCCGGAGAGATGTATACCACCGTGGGATATGGAAATTATCAACTATCGCCTGAATGGCGTGGCCTACCCTTAGTTATAGCCTTTTCTGGAATTTTTGCAGTTTCTATCTCAGGCGCTGGGCTTTTTAATATGCTCCAGATTTTATTGGTTGAGCGTAATAAAAATAAGTAAGTTGCCAATCATTTTTCATTAAAAGTCGATATCTGAAAGTCATTAAATGAAAAAAATAAAGTTTCTTCCAGCATTGCTAAATGGCACTGCGACACTTTTGCTTTTTGCAGTCAATCTCACCCTCGCTCAAACTCCTGAAAAAAGAGGGGAGTATCTTGCTACGGCTGGAGATTGCATATCTTGCCATACTGCCCCTGGGGGCCAGCCCTTTGCAGGTGGACTCAGAATGAATACGCCTTTTGGCTACCTTTTAACTCCTAATATCACCCCTGATGTGAAGACTGGCATTGGGTCATGGAGTAAAGATGAGTTTTTTAGAGCAATCCATGACGGTGTAAACAAAAAAGACCAGGATATGTATCCTGCAATGCCTTTTACATCTTATGCCAAGGTTAGTCGCGAGGATGTCGATGCAATTTACGCTTATTTACAGACCATCAAGCCAGTATCAAATGAAATTTCGATAAATCACCTAGAGTTTCCATTCAATATTCGTTCAACAATGGTGTTTTGGCGTGAGTTATTTTTTACTCCAGGCTTCTTTAAGCCTGATTCCTCTCAATCTGCCTCTTGGAATCGCGGAGCTTATCTTGTTGAAGGATTGGGGCATTGTAGCGAGTGCCATTCTCCACGTAATGTTATGGGAGCAATTGAGCAATCTAAGGCATTTACTGGTGCGCTGGTAGATGGATGGTTTGCACTTAATCTCACATCTAACTTACGTACAGGTTTAGGGTCTTGGACTGCCCAAGATATTGCCAACTATCTTAAATCTGGAAAGTACCCAGGAAAAAGCACCGCCCTTGGGCCTATGCAGGAGGTTGTACATAACAGCACAAGCAAGCTAAGTGATAGTGATTTGTTGGCCATGGGCGTTTACCTTAAAACTTTGCCAGCGAGTTCAAGCCTAAATAATCAAGTTAAGACGATTGATAAATCAAAGAGTGAAGGTGCCCGCCTGTATATCGATAACTGTAGCGGCTGTCATCAATCAAATGGGCGGGGTATTCAAAATGTCATACCGCCGTTAGCTTCTAATCCCGCTGTGATAGCTCCAAATGGGGCAGATATTGTCAAAGTCATCATTAGGGGAATTGGTAGTCGAAATGGATATATTCCAATGCCTTCATTTGCCTCTCGATTAAATGACGAGGAAATTGCTCAGCTAAGCAATTATGTTCGTGGCAGCTGGGGTAATTCAGCTGCGCCCAATGTGACGCAGTCGATGGTGAAAAATATCAGAGCTAACCCAGGAATTTAAAAACTATCTGTAGCGTAATTGAGCAATGTATCTAATAAGGAACCTTAAATGAAAAAAAATGCAGCCCAAGTGCTTATGGAAGTTTTAGAGTCTGCTGGAGTAAAGCATATATATGGAGTTGTAGGCGATACCCTAAATTATGTGACTGATGCTTTATCTAAAAGTAGTATTGAATGGATTCACACCAGGCATGAGGAGGTTGGAGCATTTGCAGCAACCGCAGAATCCTATATGACCGGTAATCTTGCTGGCTGTGCAGGCTCGTGTGGGCCAGGAACCCTGCATTTAATCAACGGTGTATATGAGGCTCATCGCGCTCGTATTCCATTAATCGTGATCGCTAGTCAGATTGATACCATGACTCTGGGTATGGATATGCCACAAGAGGTCGACTATCAAAAGGTATTTTCAGACTGTTCAGTTTTTTGTGAGCAAGTCTATAACGCTGAGCAGGCTAGACATGTTGCTGTATTAGCTTGCCAGGCCGCTATTAGCAAGCAGGGTCCCGCCGTCATTATTTTGCCTGTTGATATCAGCAAAACGGAAGTGGAAGATGCGATTCAATATTCCGTGCATTTTCCAAAATCGATTTGCGTTCCCGCTAAAGTAGACCTGGAAAAAGCGGCTGAAATAATAGCTTCGGGTAAGAAGGTTGGGATTTATGCTGGAATTGGTTGTCAAGGAGCTCATGATCTCTTGCTTGATCTTGCCAAAAAATTAAAAGCGCCCATTGCACATACCTCAAGAGCTACTGATATCGTTGCCTACGATAATCCCTATAACGTGGGCATGACAGGCTTATTAGGAATTCACTCTGGCTTTCATATGATGTCGGAATGCGATACCCTGCTGTTGCTTGGCGCTGATTTTGCCTGGGGTCAGTTTTATCCTAAGCATGCCAAAATTATCCAAATTGATCGTGATGCCGCAAGATTAGGTAGAAGGCATCCAATTACTCTTGGGCTTCAAGGAGATGTTGTTCCTACTTTGGAGGGGCTTATTCCATTATTAGCCCAACGTGCAGATGATGAATTTTTAAACCACTGCCTAGAAGTTGCCAAAAAAACTCAAGAAACTCTTAAGGCGGAAGAGGAAATGGGAGATGGCAAGGTTATTCACCCCCAATATATGGCTCGCCTCCTAAGTGATTACGCCGCTAAGGACGCATTATTTACCGCTGATACCGGAACATCATGGGTATGGGCCTTGCGTCACATCAAAGTAAACGGCCAGAGGAAATTTTTAATGAGCCTTAGACACGGTACCATGGCTAACAGTATGCCCATGGCACTTGGGCTTAAAAAAGCATATCCCGATCGTCAGGTGATAGCCCTGTGTGGCGATGGAGGCTTGGCAATGCTGATGGGTGATTTGCTTACGATTAATCAAGAAAACTTGCCTATTAAGATTGTTGTTGTAAATAACGGCGCGCTTGATTTTGTAGAGCTAGAAATGAAGGCCGACGGTTTATTAAATAACTACACCGATCTCAAAAACCCTAGTTTTGCCAAGATCGCAGAAGCTGTAGGTATTAAAGGTATTGAAGTTAAAAATGCTATTGACCTAGATAAGTCAATGCAGGAATTTTTGGCTTATCCAGGGCCAGCGCTGCTTGATGTCCATACAAATCGCTCAGAGCTTGTGATGCCTCCAACCATAAATTTGGAAAACGTCGTTGGTATGGCCGCTTATAGTGCTAAAGCAATTCTCAATGGCCGTATTTCTGATGTAGAAAATTTATTAGAAAATACGATGCAAAGTGCTAAGCATGAGATTTTAAAAACTTAAGTAAATTAATTTTTATATTTTATTGCGGGGAATAAATGCTAGACGAGAGTAAAAAAAGCCTTATTGAAGCTGAAGAGCGTTATCGCCACGAAATAGCCAAAAAGATTAGTGATGAGGCTACGACAGTAGAAAAGGATATAGAAACCTCCTCTCATCAAATATGGGCAAAGATTTACGACATACTTAATAGTAATGTGGGTATGCTTATTTTATCTTCGGTATTTATTAGCGCCTTATTGGATTTATCGTAAAAGTCCCGTTGCCATACTTGACGACGGTTTGCTAATGCATCGAGTTTTACCAAAATGGCGTTAGCGATTTCTTGCTTTTGATTTGCGGTGATTCTCATGGTGCTGCTCCTTGATTTTTAAAAAAATTATCAACACGGTTTTGGCGAGATTGCCGGTGATGCGTTTTGTGTTGAAAGAAGCAGTCTAATTTTTTTCGTATTTTTCGCGCAAATTTCGATGTTGTTTTATTTCCTTGACACAAAATTGTGAAAAATCAAAGACACTTAGATATTGGCTTGTAGGGTGATTTTTATTTTAAGAAAAAATACCCAAAAAACTCTATTTGAAGAAATTTAATAAAAATAATATTGAAATTTGACTAAGAAGACAGCAACAAATTAGCTCGAAAATGCGGCCGTGTTATAGAAATATTTTTACTAGGAGGTTATGGCTTTTTGAACATCCATTAAGAATTCATAAGGCGTTGCTTTATAAGATCGGCGACAGGGGTGCGAACTAGTTTTTACTTTGCGGAAATAACTTGATTTTTGCTAAAACAAGCGGATTTTTAGGTCTTTTAGCCGATCTTGCTCTTCTTTTGGCTCCTATATATACTTAAGCCATGCAAAGCGTTAAACCTAATCCATCCCTTTCCATGCGTGTCTTAGCACGCAAAGCTGATGCCGAGAAGTACGAAAAACTTGGTAGGTTGCATCGTCACGCTCTGATATTGCTTCGATCTGATCGTCGCAATGATGTAGTACATCAAGCTGAAGTTCGTATTCGGATGTGGGAGGAAAAAGAGTTATGTAGTCGTTTTTATATCGACTCCTGGAGAAGATTGATAAATGCCGACCCGTCCGAAATGGAGCAAGAGGTTTGTGGTGACGCTCCTCAAGCACATGCGCTTGCACAAAATTCCCCATTTAGCTTTCTGATGAAAGAAGTTCGTTGAACCTGAATCATATTCATCACGTATTAACTGAAGCTAAAAAGATTACCAATCACACTGACTACGTCATTATTGGTAGCCTGACCGCCCTGGGTCTTGAAGTTCCCCCTCCAGATGAGATGGTGAGATCTATTGATGTAGATATGTATCCAAAAGATGATCCCGCTCGCGCAGGTGAGATTGCTGCGATTATTGGTCAAGGTAGTGCGTTTGAAGATGAATTCGGTTATTACGTAGATGCAGCCAGTCCGGACTTACCAACGCTGCCTGATGGCTGGGAGGATCGCTTTGTGGTTCACGACTTTGGCAATGTGCGGGCGTTATTTCTTGAGTTAAATGACGCTGCAATCTCCAAATATGCTCGAGGTGAAATTAGGGATCGCATTTGGATTAAAGAGGGCTTAAAAGCTGATTTACTTTCAATGCCCACCATTGAATATCGCTTACGTCAAACCGCTTTCTTGGATGATTTCGAAGAAAAATCGGTTAAGCAGCGTGTTGCCGAAGATAAGGCATCACTCAATTTAGAGTAATGCCTTACTTTATATTAGATAAGCTCCACAGCATTTCTCTTTTGTTCATCATTTACATCGATATATCTTTGCGTTACAGCAATCGATCTGTGGCCAGCAAGACTGGCTAAGATTCGAACGCCGATGCCTTTATTAGCCAAGGTCGTAATAAAAAATTTTCTTCCCGAGTGGCTACTTCCGCCGCTAATGCCCACATTCTTATAAAGTTGATGAAACCAAACGCATAAGCCATTGGGACTAAAGCGTAAGCGGTGATCAGTGTGAAAGAAGGGGGTATCAGCGCCTTTGGCATGCCTTGTGGTGAGGTAATTAGCCAATTCCGCTTGTAAACGCTGTGATACGATAACGGTTCTGGGGTGTTTGCCCTTAGTTTGCGCTGCCGATAGTCGAATCTCGTTTTTAATGGTGCCATCAGGGTTTACTACATCCCCCATAGTTAAAGAAGCGATTTCGGCGACCCTCAGTCCTCCGAGAAAGCTGGTAAGAATAATTGCGCGATCACGCAAAGCATATTTTTTGGTACTAACGTAGTCTAGAACTTGATCAAGTTCTGCTTGAGATAAGGTTTTTGCTTGTGCCATTTGGTTTTCCTGTCATAAATAAAATGTGCGTTTTAAGTATGTTTCCTTAACAGGAAAAGGTCGACCTCAGTTTGTTTGCTAAGCGTCGTGTAACAGGACAAAAAGACCTTCCAAGAATCAATGACTTACAAGACTGGGCTAAGAATATGTGAATATTCTTAGACTCTTTCTTTCTGTAAGTATTTAGCAATATTTACTAAGATCTGTCGTCTTTAGGCGACGACCTTAGCTAATGCTTCAAATCAGCCCTACAAGCAATTTATGGAATATCAGCTCCAAGAGCATTCGAGCTTGAAAGACCAATGCTTGTAAGGCGATTTTGAGGTGGCTTTACCAGCAGGCTAAGTCAGCAGTACTTGCTACTACTGCTGGAATCCCTGTTCCCACGGCTTTGCAGGGGTGGGCTTTTAGCTCCCATTGCTCGCAAGTGCCAAACTCTGAACTATCAATATCCACATAGATCTCATGAGATTCTGGTGAATACACTAGATAGCCCTTAACTGCAGTATTGACTTTTGTTTGAGGATCGTAATGAGCAATCCAAGAAAACAGCAGACTCTCATCGGCTGGAAAATCGCCATTAGCCAATTCACGAATGATATCCATTTGAATGTCATTCTTAGCCAAAGCTTCCATCCCACCACAACTTGTCCCTCTACATATGTTGCTGCATGACCATCATATGTATAGATGTCATTGCCATTAAATACGGCTACGGGTACATCATTTAAATCGTAGATTATCGCGCTCATTTCATTTACCTTTTTTATTTTGCGGCGGCTGCTTTGATTTGATGAGCTGCTTTTCCTTCTTTAAGGCCGCTTCTTTAGTTTTTGTATTTGTAATTTTTACCTTACTACCATTTTTTACTGGATCTTTTGCGCTCGTTGGCAAATGCTCTTCCACTCGTCCTTGCATCCGCCCCTTTTTTGCCATGCCGACGTATTCCGAATCACCTTGTTGATTTTTGATATCGTAAACTCCTGGTTTTTCGCTTGATATCTTCTTGGTACCAGCTTTTGTGAGGGGCGTGGTTTTTTTGGTAGCCATATTAATTCCTTACGTTTTTTATAATCTTGTCAGGAAAGTGCTATTTAAACAATAGGCCCGACCCTTATTGGCTAAGTGTCGCGTTTCGCGACACTTACAAGTCATTTAACCCCCATAAACAGGGCTAGACTATCAATCCCATAACCGACAAAAAGTTGTCCTAGTTCAAGTGTCCATGGTTCCATCAAAAATGACAAAGTGAAAAATAGGGCATCCCCTTTGTAATTGCATAAATTCCTATTCTTAGTGCAATTCTTAATTTGATGACGCTTTGTTTTGGTGCAGGCGCTCTGTTTTGGTGATTATTTGAATTGGCACCAACATGAAACATCCTCTAATCAATGATGGCAGTGGTTATATGTGCCCAACTGATTAATTTACTCAAGAGGTGAGACATGAAGCGTAGATCAATTTTGAAGTTGTCAGCTTTGGCTGCGGCTTTGAGTTTTACAGGTTTAAGTCATTTGGCGATGGCTCAAAGCAAGGAGCCAATTAAGGTTGGTATTTTGCATTCACTATCCGGAACAATGGCAATCTCCGAAACATCACTTAAAGATATGGATTTGATGGTGATTGACCAGATTAATAAAAGCGGCGGCGTATTGGGTCGTAAATTAGAGCCAGTAGTAGTTGATCCAGCTTCCAATTGGCCATTATTTGCTGAAAAGGCTCGACAGCTTTTAACTAAAGATAAGGTTTCGGTTGTTTTTGGCTGCTGGACTTCCGTATCACGTAAATCTGTACTGCCAGTTTTTGAAGAGCTCAATGGCTTACTATTTTACCCCGTGCAGTACGAAGGCGAAGAAATGTCTCGTAACGTTTTCTACACTGGCGCAGCGCCAAATCAACAGGCTATTCCAGCGGTTGAGTACTTGATGAGTAAAGAAGGTGGCGGGGCTAAGCGTTGGGTGCTTTTGGGTACTGACTATGTATATCCACGCACAACCAATAAGATCTTGCGTGCATTCTTGAAATCTAAAGGTGTTAAGGATGATGATATTCAAGAAACATACACCCCATTTGGTCATTCTGACTATCAAACTATCGTTGCCAACATCAAGAAGTTCTCTCAAGGTGGTAAGACAGCAGTTGTTTCTACTATCAATGGCGACTCAAACGTTCCTTTCTATAAAGAATTGGGTAACGCGGGCTTGAAAGCGAAAGATGTTCCAGTAGTGGCATTCTCTGTTGGTGAAGAGGAATTGCGTGGCGTTGATACCAAGCCGTTGGTAGGTCAATTGGCTGCATGGAATTACTTCATGTCAGTTAAGAACCCAGTTAATGACGAGTGGAAAAAACAGTGGGCTGCTTACTCTGTAGAGAAAAAGTTGCCAGGGGCTAGCAAGCCTTTGACAGATGACCCAATGGAGGCTAGTCGTACTGGTATCTTGATGTGGAAAGCGGCTGTTGAAAAAGCGGGCACAACCGATGTTGATGCTGTTCGTAAAGCAATGATTGGTCAAAAACTCAACACTCCAAGTGGATATCTTGAGGTGATGGGGGCTAATCACCATTTGTCTAAGCCAGTCATGATTGGTGAAATCAAGGCAGACGGACAATTCAACGTAATCTACAAAACTCCAACAGCTATTCCAGCCAAACCATGGAGTCAGTACATTGACGGAAACGCAGGCAAGCCTGATTCAGTACAGTAATTTTCAATAGAAATGCCCTCCCTCAATTGGGGGAGGGTTTTCACAATAACCATGAAATTTCCAATTTTTTCAAAATTAATCCTTTCTGCTGCTTGTGTATTGGCATGTGGGATTACTTTTGCAAAAATTAATGTTGCAGATTTAAAGCCCCTGTTTAGTGATAACTTTGATGCCAAAGTTAAAGTGGTCCAAAATTTATCTAAAGAAGGTAGTCCCGAAGCCTTAGAAATTCTTCAGGCTCTCAGTGCAGAAAGCCTTTTCTTGTCACCTCAAGGTGTTGTAGTTCAAAAGGGCGATCAATATTTAGATCCCTTAACCGGACTAAGTGTTTCAGTCAAGCCGGATGAACTGCAAGACGTTATTCTGAATAATCAACTGCGCGGTAAAGTTGATAATGCCTTGCTAGGTTTACAGCTAGCTTCTGCAGATCCACAGATTCGCGCTAAGGCAGTTGACTCTTTAATCAAGGATCCCGAGCCAGACACCTTCCCATTGGTTGAAAACTTACTGGCTACCGAAAAGGATCCTGCGCTCAAGCCAAAAGTACAGAAGCTCTGGGCGCTCCTTGCTTTGCAATCTGACAATCAAGAATCAAAACTAAAGGCAATTGAACTCTTAGGCGATAGTGGTGATCCACAAGTTGCTGCATTGCTGGCGCCTTTGGCAAAAGAGGGTGGCCCAGTGCAAGAGGCGGCTGAAAAGGCTTTAGCCAAAATTAAGAAGTCTGAGTTTAGCGGCGAAATCCTGGGTAATGTGATCGCTGGGTTTAGTTATGGAAGTATTTTGTTACTTTGCGCTTTGGGCTTGGCGATTACTTATGGCTTGATTGGCGTCATCAATATGGCGCATGGCGAGTTCCTGATGGTTGGTGCCTATGCAACTTATGTTGTGCAGGGATTTTTCAGGCAATATGCTCCTGGCTATTTAGATTGGTATTTGTTATTCGCTTTGCCGGTTGCTTTTATTGCTGCCGCCTTAGTGGGTATTTTGATCGAAAGAACGGTCATTAAATTTTTATATGGTCGTCCGCTAGAAACCTTATTAGCCACCTTTGGCGTCAGTTTGCTGATGATTCAGATGACCAGAACTATTTTTGGCGCTCAAAATGTCGAGGTGGCTAATCCAACGTGGATGTCTGGTGCCATGCAGGTACTACCTAACTTGGTTGTGCCCTATAACCGGATCATTATTTTTGCTTTTGCGATTGCGGTAGTAATCGTGACTTGGCTAGTATTAAACAAAACTCGTCTAGGGCTTTTCGTCAGGGCAGTTACTCAAAACCGGACTATGGCTGCATGCGTGGGTGTCAAAACAGTGCGCGTGGATATGTATGCCTTTGCATTTGGCGCAGGCATTGCCGGTCTTGGAGGTGTAGCCCTCTCCCAGATTGGTAACGTGGGCCCTGATCTTGGTCAAAGCTATATTGTTGATTCATTTATGGTGGTGGTACTCGGTGGCGTAGGTCAGCTTGCAGGCACCATTTATGGTGCATTTGGCTTGGGTATCACCAGCAAGCTACTAGAGCCATTTATTGGCGCTGTATTAGCCAAGATTGCCATCTTAGTGTTCATTATTATTTTTATCCAAAGACGTCCTCAAGGCCTCTTCGCATTAAAAGGCAGGAGCATTGATTAATATGGATATTAGAAAGCTTGCCCCTTCGTCTAGCTTTAGTTTGTCAATTCCTGAGCGTGAATCCATACTCAGTAAGCGTGCCTATATTACCTTAGCAGCATTGACACTGTGCGTATTAATTGGTGTGCCAATATTTTCTTTGCTGGTTCCCGAGACTAGTATGTTCTACATGTCTGCTTATGCGCTTAGTTTAATTGGCAAGATTATGTGCTTTGCAATTGCGGCCTTAGCGCTTGATTTGGTTTGGGGTTATTGCGGAATATTGAGTTTGGGGCATGGATTGTTCTTTGCTATTGGCGGTTACATCATGGGCATGTATCTCATGCGCCAGATAGGAACTGAAGGTGTATACAAAAGCGAATTACCTGACTTCATGGTTTTCTTAGACTGGAAAGAGTTGCCTTGGTTCTGGAAGGGGAGCGATCATTTCTGGTGGATGCTTTTGATGTTGATTCTGGTTCCTGGAGCGATTTCTTGGGTGTTTGGATACTTTGCTTTTCGCTCCAGAATTAAAGGGGTTTACTTCTCCATCATTACCCAAGCCTTAACATATGCCGCTATGCTTCTTTTCTTTAGGAATGAAACGGGCTTTGGTGGCAACAATGGTTTCACGGACTTTAAGCGGATATTGGGTTACTCCATCAGCGCGCCAAGTACTCGCGTCACACTTTTCATTGTTACCTTCTTAGTCCTGTTGGGCAGTTTTATTCTTTGCCGAGCCCTGGTGACCTCAAAAATGGGAAGGGTGATTACAGCGGTACGGGATGCAGAATCTCGTTTGATGTTTTGTGGGTACAACCCCTTAGGTTACAAACTCTTTATTTGGGTTCTATCTGCCATCCTATGCGCCATTGCTGGAGCTTTATTCGTTCCGCAGGTGGGCATCATTAATCCTGGAGAGATGTCTCCAACAAACTCGATTGAGATGGCGATCTGGGTAGCAGTAGGTGGCCGCGGCACCTTGCTAGGTCCAATTATTGGCGCATTTGCGGTGAGCGGGGCTAAGAGTTTTTTTACCACTAACTTTGCAGAATATTGGCTGTTTTTCTTAGGAATGATGTTTGTATTGGTGACCTTGTTTCTACCGAATGGATTGCTGGGTATCTATCACAAATTGGTTGTTAAGAAGGGTGGGTCAAAATGAGCGCTCACTTTCTTGAGAAGGGAATCGATACTTCTCATACTGGAATCCTCTATGTGGATGATCTATCGGTCAATTTTGACGGTTTTCAGGCCATTAATAAATTGTCATTGACGATTGATGTCGGCGAACTGCGCTGTGTGATTGGGCCCAATGGCGCCGGTAAGACTACCTTAATGGATGTCATTACCGGTAAAACTCGTTCTAACATTGCCGATATTGATGGCTCCGTTTATTTAGGTTCGACCATTGATCTTATGACCATGAACGAGCCACAAATTGCCCAAATTGGCGTTGGCCGTAAATTTCAAAAGCCCACGGTATTTGAGCATCACCCTGTTTGGGAAAATCTTGAATTGGCAATGGCTGGAGATAAATCATGGCATCACTCCTTGATTGCTAAAGTAGATCTAGAGGGCCGTCGTTTGATGGAATCAGTGCTTGCCCTTACACAGTTAGAGTCAGAAGCTTATCGTGAAGCCGGCCTTCTTTCTCACGGTCAAAAGCAACGCTTAGAGATTGGTATGCTTCTAATGCAGCAGCCCAAGCTGTTATTGCTTGATGAGCCCGTTGCAGGGATGACGGACGAAGAAACAATGCGCTTAGCTGAGCTTCTAAATTCATTACGTGGTCAATGCTCGATGATGGTAGTTGAGCATGATATGGAATTTGTTGCTGCTTTAGCGGGTCCAAAAGGTAAGGTGACTGTATTGGCTGAAGGTTCAGTTCTAGCCGAGGGCACTTTGGATGAAGTAAAGCGTGATGAACGCGTAATCGAATCGTATTTAGGGCGTTAATCATGCTTATCGTCAAAGATCTCAATCAATATTATGGCGGAAGCCATATTTTGCGTAATGTGAATTTTGAAGTCCCCAAAGGTCAATTAACCAGTTTGCTTGGGCGAAATGGCGTTGGCAAAACCACTTTGCTCAAATCGCTTATGGGTGTGGTGAAAGTAAAGACTGGCTCGATTGCTTGGGATGGAAAAGAATTGGCCAATCTACCCCCGTGGTCTCGGGTGGACGGTGGATTTGCCTATGTTCCTCAGGGTCGAGAAATTTTCCCAAGACTCACAGTCGAAGAAAACTTGCTCATTGGAGCGGCAAAATTCTCAAGCCCAAAAAATATCCCTGGATATATTTACGAGCTATTTCCAATTCTGTCGGATATGAAGGCGCGTCGGGGCGGTGATTTGTCAGGTGGCCAACAACAGCAGTTAGCAATTGGGCGTGCATTGATGTCTCAGCCAGAGTTGATCATTTTGGATGAGCCTACCGAGGGTATCCAGCCATCTATCATTCAGGACATTGGGCGCTGTCTTCGTAAATTAGTCGATGAGATGGGCATCACTGTTTTATTAGTAGAGCAGTATTACGACTTTGCAAAAGAGCTCTCAGATAACTATATCGTGATGCGCCGCGGTGAAGTCGTCGCGCAAGGCAAAGGTGCTGATATGGATCTCAATGGTGTTCAGGAGATGATTTCGGTTTAAAGTGGATGCTGAATTCACTGAAATGGTTTATCCACATGTTTTTGGCTCCAGATAACGCAGTAAAACAGCTATTTAGGTCTCTAAGTCCTAGTTGGCTAGCCAAACTGAGCCTATCTTATGAGCGCACTGTAATTGGCACTGTATTAAAGAAAAGTTTGCATGAGGGGCCACTGCGAGTTCAAAAAGCTTTATATCCCGAAGGTGATGATATTTGCCACACGGTCATCATTCACCCGCCAGCAGGTATCGCAGGCGGAGATACCTTAGATATCCAGGTTGCTGTTGGTAAGGGTAGTCATGTGGTTCTATCTACTCCAAGTGCCACTAAATGGTACAAATCATTTAAAAATCCTGCTACTCAAAATATTCAATTTGAGCTGGGTGAGAATGCAAAATTAGATTGGCTACCTCAAGAGAATCTTTTTTTTAAAGGCGCAAACTCTAACGTTATTACCAGGATGAGCCTTTCATCGAATGCTTCATTTATTGGTTGGGACGCCCTGATGTTAGGACGCCATGCCTCTGGCGAGGAATGGTCTAGTGGCCACATTCATATGCTCAATGAAATAAGGCGTGATGGAAAGTTAATTTGGATCGAGAACGGGCATATAGATGCCGAAGATCAATACTCCAGATCTTTACCTCAACTAGGGTCTTGGCCTGTTTGTGCAACTCTATGGGCCGTAGGACCAAGGTGCTCAGCTAATTTAGTTGAAACCTTTGCTGAGATGATGCCTTGGACTGATTCATTACGGGCTGGGGTGACGTTGATGCCACAAGGCGTCTTTTTGGTGAGGGCAGTCTCTAATGATATGGAGATAGCTAGAAATTTTATGATTGATGTATGGTCCAAATTAAGACCGATAGTTCATGGTGTGCCAGCTCAGCCATTACGGCTTTGGGCTTCTTAGGATTGTTATAGGTGAGATATGGAATTAACTCCACGCGAAAAAGATAAATTACTAATATTCACAGCGGCACTCTTAGCGGAGCGAAGAAAGGCTCGAGGCCTCAAGTTGAACTATCCGGAATCAGTCGCTTTAATTAGCGCTGCGATTATGGAGGGTGCTCGCGATGGCAAAACGGTCGCACAACTGATGCACGAAGGTCAAACCATACTAGGACGTGAGGATGTCATGGAAGGGGTGCCAGAAATGATTCCAGATATTCAGATTGAGGCAACATTCCCTGATGGAACAAAATTAGTCACAGTTCATAACCCGATTGTTTAGGAGCAATACAAATGAGTCTTCATATAAAAAAAATATTGTTAGCTTTTGTTGGATTGATCGGAGTTCTATCTTCAAATTTGGTTTATGCCCACCCAGGACATGAAACTTCGGTTAGTTTTCTATCGGGTCTGATGCATCCATTTAGTGGCTTTGATCATTTGTTAGTTATTGTGCTCGTAGGATTTTGGAGTGCTTTCATGCTGAAAAAAATCTGGCTTGGACCTTGTGTTTTTATATTAGGCATGTGTCTTGGGGTATTTACTGGCCTAAGTAATTTACCTCTTCATATCTTTGAGTTTGGAATCGCTGCTTCTGTAATTGCAATGGGATTATTGTTGCTTGTACAGCGCCAGTACTCCAGTAATGCAACCCTCGCCTTAATTGGTTGTTTTGGAATATTTCATGGGTTTGCCCACGTTGCATTATTTTCAAATGGTTCCCTTGGAGCCTCCTTGGTAGCACAAGATATGGCCGGCTTGATTTTGGCGACAGGGATCTTGCATTTATCAGGTGCTCTATTGGTCAAGCTCCTTAGGGACAAGACAGCGATCTTTGCAAGAGTGACTGGGTTTGCTAGTGTGATATATGGCTGGGTATTAATCAGTCAACTTTCCTTTGCGCTGCTTGGTGGAGCTTCGACATGAGTACACCATCAAGTGCAAACAGCCAACGCTTTATTCCGGGGCAGATGTTTGTGGAGTCTGGGGATATTGAATTGAATGTTGGCCGAAAAACACTTTCAATTGAAGTCTCTAATAGTGGAGATCGTCCTATTCAAATAGGTTCCCATTTTCACTTCTTTGAAGTAAATGATGCCCTGTTATTTGATCGCGATAAAACGAAGGGCATGCGATTAAATATTGTTGCAGGTACTGCTGTGCGTTTTGAGCCAGGTCAAAAGCGCACTATTGAGCTTGTAGAGGTAGCTGGTGAGAAGAAGATTTATGGCTTTGCTGGCCGCGTTATGGGGAGTCTCTAATGGCTAAGATTGGTCGTCAAGCCTATGCTGAAATGTTTGGTCCTACTGTAGGTGATCGTTTAAGACTGGCGGATACCGGCCTCATGATTGAGGTTGAGAAGGACCTCACTATCTATGGCGAAGAAGTCAAATTTGGCGGCGGTAAAGTCATTCGTGATGGTATGGGCCAAAGTCAACGCGAGTCAAAGGACTGTGCCGATACTGTTATCACCAATGCGGTAATCATTGATCACTGGGGCATTATCAAAGCTGATATCTCTATTAAAAATGGCAGAATATCTAATATTGGTAAGGCTGGTAACCCAGATATTCAACCGGGGATTACTTCTGTCATTGGCCCTGGTACCGAAATTATTGCGGGCGAAGGAATGATAGTGACAGCGGGTGGTATTGATACTCATATCCACTTTATTTGTCCGCAGCAAATTGAAGAGGCCCTAATGTCTGGAGTGACCACCATGATTGGTGGCGGTACGGGCCCAGCAACTGGTACTTTTGCAACTACTTGTACGCCTGGTCCTTGGCATATTCAAAGAATGTTGCAATCCATCGATGCATATCCTATGAATATTGGCCTATTGGGTAAAGGCAATGCTAGCTTGCCAGCTGGATTACGAGAGCAAGTTGATGCAGGCGCAATTGGATTGAAGTTGCATGAAGACTGGGGGACTACGCCAGCAGCGATTGATTGTTGTTTGGGTGTTGCTGATGAAACTGATACTCAGGTGGCAATTCATACCGATACTTTAAATGAGTCTGGATTTGTAGAAACTACCTTAGCTGCATTTAAGGGGCGCACTATTCACACTTATCACACCGAGGGCGCGGGCGGCGGTCATGCCCCCGACATTATTCGTGCGTGTGGCGAGTCAAATGTATTGCCATCCTCAACTAACCCTACCAGACCATTTACGGTAAATACATTAGATGAGCATTTGGATATGCTGATGGTGTGCCATCATCTTGATGCATCTATCGCTGAAGATATTGCCTTTGCAGAATCGCGCATTCGTCGTGAAACAATCGCTGCGGAGGATATCTTGCATGACTTAGGCGCCTTCTCGATGCTTTCATCAGATTCTCAAGCGATGGGTCGTGTGGGTGAGGTAATTATTCGTACCTGGCAAACTGCTGACAAGATGAAAGTACAGCGTGGTTTGCTTCCGGGTGATGCAAATCGTCACGATAACTTCCGAGTCAAGCGTTACATCTCTAAGTACACCATTAATCCTGCCATTACCCATGGCATTTCTCATGTTGTTGGGTCTATTGAGGTGGGTAAGTATGCGGATTTAGTATTTTGGAAGCCTGCCTTTTTCGGCGTAAAGCCTTCATTAATATTAAAGGGTGGGTCTATTGCGGCAGCGGCTATGGGCGATCCAAACGCATCTATTCCAACGCCGCAGCCCGTTCATTACCGAAATATGTTTGCGGGCATTGGCCAAGGGATACGTCATAGCTCGTTAACTTTCATTTCTCAATCGGCTATGAATGCCAATATTCGCGATGCTTATGGATTAGAGAAGCAAGTTGAGGTGGTAAAGAATTGTCGATCTATCACCAAGGCAGATATGGTCCACAACGATTGGCAGCCAAATATCTCCGTAGATCCAGAAACCTACCAAGTGATAGCAAATGGCGAACTATTAACTTGTGAGCCAGCAAAAGCATTACCAATGGCTCAACGATATTTCTTGTTCTAGGAAAAATTATGTCAGAACCAATTCGCGTTGAGAAAATCATCCCCAAAGGACAGGGCTTAGCCAAAGCAGTTATTGCTAGAGCGCTCGAACTAAAGTTGCCATTTGAGGTACGCAATAAAAGCCGTTTTTCAGAAATACTTTCCGATGGTCGCGAGGCACACTTTTTTCTGCCAAGAGGTAATGTGCTGGCAAGTGATGATATTTTGATTGCAGATGATGGATCCATGATTCGAATCTCCGCGGCGGATCAAGAGGTAATAACAATTGCCTCTACCGACGCACATCAGCTGATGAGGGCTGCTTACCACTTAGGTAATCGACATATTCCTGTTCAGGTGGGCTTGGGATTCTTGAGGATTGAGCCTGACTCAGTGTTAGAGGGCATGATTCATCAATTGGGGTTGGAGTCTAAGCATGAATTTGCCCCGTTTGAGCCTGAAACAGGTGCGTATGGAGGTGGACATCGCCATAGTCATGCTGAGACATTTGATAGTGACTATGCCTTAGCTCAAAAAGTGTATGCCGAACATGAGAAGCCACATGTTCATGGGCCTGGATGCTCTCACCATCATCACGGCGATCATGATCATTCACATGAGCATTGATCTAAACGAAATCACTGCATTGATGCAGTTGGCATCACCAGCATTGCCAATCGGTGGATATAGCTATTCTCAGGGCTTAGAAGCTGCCATTGATTCTGGCTTGGTAAACGATGCTCTTACTGCAGAAGCATGGATAAAAGATGTATTTTTAGGCGTCTTTGTCAGATCTGAAGCCCCACTTTGGCTTCTCAGTTATGAGGCATGGGCAAAAAATGATATTGATTCCGCCCAAAGTCTGAACGACTATTTTTTAGCCAGTCGCGAAACCTCAGAGCTCAGATCAGAAACTGAGCAGATGGGTTGGTCTTTATTGCAAATTGCTCAGTCTTTGGGTTGGGGTAGCGAATACCTTACTAAATTATCCGCAATCAAACCTTTGTCATTATTGACGGCCCATAGCTATGCCTGTTTTCATCTAAATATACAGTCAAAGAATGGGCTTGCAGCTTATGCATTCTCATGGATAGAAAACCAAGTAGCAGCTTCTTTAAAAGCTATACCGCTGGGTCAAGTAGCAGGGCAGCATGCCTTAACAAAGCTTCGCTTGCTTGTTCCTGAAATGGTTGAGCAGGCTGTACAAAGAGCTAAATCTGGTTTATCGATGGTTGACAATTTTTCACCAATGTTGGCTATCCTTTCTTCCAGGCACGAGACTCAGTATTCCCGATTATTCCGTTCATAGACAAAAGAAATAATGAGAACTAAAAAAAATCCCCCTTTAAGAGTTGGTATTGGTGGCCCTGTAGGTTCAGGCAAGACAACTTTGCTCGAGATGCTTTGTAAAGCAATGCGTGATCAGTATGACTTGGTAGTGATTACCAACGATATATACACTAAAGAAGATCAGCGTTTACTTACTGTTGCAGGCGCTTTAGATCCAGAGCGAATCATGGGGGTTGAGACAGGTGGTTGCCCTCATACCGCCATTAGAGAGGATGCCTCTATCAATTTAGAAGCCGTTGACCGTATGCAGAATCAGTATCCAGATGTAGATATTATTTTTATTGAGTCTGGTGGTGATAATTTAGCGGCAACTTTCAGCCCAGAGCTTTCTGACTTGACGATTTATGTGATTGATGTAGCTGGAGGGGAAAAGATTCCTCGTAAAGGCGGGCCTGGAATTACACGCTCTGATTTATTGGTAATCAATAAGACCGATCTTGCACCTTATGTTGGAGCCTCCTTACCCATAATGGAGTCAGACGCCAAAAAGATGCGTGGTGATCGACCATTTATTATGGGTAGCATAAAGTCAGGCGATGGGCTTAAAGGAATTATTGAGTTTATTGAGAAAAAAGGTTTGTTATCAAGTTAAGCCTTTCCAGAACCTCATCACTCTTGAATATCTGCTTAAGATAGATTGATGTTGCTTTGAGTAACTCGAAATGGGGGCATTGCCCAGTTTGTCGGGTAAACCGACAAACTGTCGTGTTTCGAGACGCTCACGGTCAATCAGCGTAGACCATCCCCGCTCATCACGGTCCAATAGATCTTCTATTGAGTCCACACAGTTGCCAACACATTCCAAATAGCCAAAAGAAAAGGGACCACATTTCTGCGATCCCTTTGTATAACTGGTGGGTCGGGCGATGCAGAGTAACTGACTGTCACGTAACAAGACACCATCCAGCGTCGGTTTAACTGACTTCACTTCTGTAGATGCCATATCAAAACTATTGAATTCCACATGATTCCAATGATCTCGATGCGTATGCCACGCCTGATCTAGTAAGGCTTAAGTCATTGTTTCTGCTATTGATTTAGCTCATTTTTAAAGCTTCTAAGGCGTAGGTCGCACGTTCGAATCGTGCTGGGCAGGCCAAATCTTCATATAAAAGTAGGCTGGATAATTGTGTTCGATTGACCTAATCCTGGCTAGGGCTTGGCTAGCGCATATCTCACCTTGGTCTAGCGTCGTGGATCCTGGTGGACTATCGGCAATTCAGATCAATTTTGTCCCTTGTTATTTGGCGACGGTTTGACCCGACTCGGAGATGTCCGGTTACGTGACGGTTGGATGGCTCCTATTGGCTTGCTTGTGGACGTTATAAACAGGGTAATTGGGGGTACAGGGGGGGGCGGAGATCGGTCAAGAGCAGCCTTTAGCACCAAAAGCGGATGTTCCTAAGAGGTTGCCAATGAGGACTCTTAAACAGCATATACATTGTGTATATTAGAACTGTTTTCAGAAAAAAATTTCATTTTCTCCAGCGTGTATCGAACTAATTTAAGAAGGGTGTATTGAATGAACAGAATTCCAAACCCGAATCCAAGTGATTTGCCGGCTGACATTGCAAAGCTTACTGAACAAGTTAATTTAAATCTTTTTAACGTTTGGTCACATTCAGTAGGTACGATCAAGGATGTGATGAGTCTTGGTGCAGATCACTATGCCGCATTGGAGTTAACCCCTCATATTCGTGAATTAGTCATATTACTTACTGCCAAAGTAAATCAATGTCAGTATGAATGGGTTCAACACGTCACTCCCGCCAAGCTGATTGGTGTCACAGAGGGCCAAATAGATGCCATTCAAAAGCTGGAGTTTACCGAGACTAATTTCAATCCTAAGGAGTTGGCTGCTATGAAGTTTTCATTAGCTGTCCTCAGTAATCCTAATGTTTCCGATGATGTATTTCAATTAAGCCTGACGAATTTCTCAAATCGAGAACTTGTGGAAATTGTTGACGTGATTGGCTATTACTGGATGGCCGGTCGAATTGCAACTGTATTTAAGCTTGATCTTGATATCCCTAAATCAGACGAGGTAAAAGACAGTGCCACTCAATTTTACAAACAAGGTCATTAGTAACTTTTAGTAAGTAGTTCACCTCGATTAATGGGGTGGACTTATTAGCTAAGGGTTGCTAATTTCCTGGGGTCTTTAAATCACCTTCGGGTAGTTTTTCATTATTCAATGCTTAACCAAGGTCTCAAATCGGCCATAAATAAACCATTAAATCTCATCTTTTAATTCGCAATTGGGCGTGTAATTAATTACAGCGGTTATCCCAGAATTATTGTTATGATATTCATATGTTGATTTATTTGTAGTCATCCATCCTCAAACACAACGGATAAACATGTTATCGATCGCCCTTGCTAGTTTTGTCACTGTATTTGCCGCACTTTTTCCGGTAATCAATCCTTTGGGGGACGGCCCTATTTTTCTCAATATGGTTCAAGGGTGCTCTGAGACCGTTCGCAATAAATTAGCGAGAAGCGTGAGTATTAATTGTTTTTTCATGTTGTTAGCTTCAATGTTAATTGGCCCTCAACTGCTATTGTTTTTTGGTATTTCACTTCCAGCACTCAAGCTAGCTGGGGGAGCAGTAGTTATTGCAATGGGCTGGAATCTTCTGAATCAGAAAAGTGGATCCGATAAGGGCGCCAGTGGATCGGCGGGTATTACAGATGACACATCTGCAGGGAGCGCCTTTTTCCCGCTAACAATGCCTCTAACAGTTGGCCCCGGCTCTATTGCAACCGCAATTGCCTTAGTAGCTGCGTATCAAGACGGTAAAAGCCTTAATCTTATCAATGAACTACCTGCTGTCGTAGGTACGGTAGCGGCACTTTTTGCACTGTCCCTTACTATTTATTTTATCTACCGTGAGTCTTCTGGTATTCAACGAGTATTTGGCATCAATGGCACCAATGTATTAATGCGTCTTTTTGCCTTCATCTTGCTAGCTATTGGAGTGCAGATTTTTTTAGGTGGTATTAGTGGTTTTTCAGTAGATTTAAATAAAGTGATTTCAGCGCATTAATTCTTTATCTTTTTATTTCATAATTTTTTTGTAATTAACTTTTCGGAGATAGCTATGTGTACAAGAGTAGTTTACCTAGGTGAAAACAACACTGTTTTAACTGGGCGCTCAATGGATTGGGGTCAAGATATGCAAAGTGATCTTTGGCTTTTTCCTAAAGGGATGTCTCGTAATGGGGCCGGTGGCGCAGGTACTCCAGAGTGGATTTCTAAATATGGAAGCGTGATCGTTGCTGGATACAACATGGGAAGCGCAGATGGCATGAATGAAAAAGGATTAGTTGCAAACATGCTATACCTAGCGGAGTCAGATTACGGAACTACTGAAGGCAAGCCTCCGCTTTGTATTTCAACTTGGATCCAATACACATTAGATAACTATGCAACCGTAGCTGAAGCGGTAGCGGCCCTTCAATCTGAGCCTTTTAGAATTTTGGCCCCAATACTGCCTAATGGGCGCCCATGCAGTCAACACATGTCTATATCTGATGCGAGTGGTGACTCTGCTATTTGCGAATATATCGGTGGAAAATTAGTGATTCATCACAGTAAAGCATTTCAGGTGATGACCAATTCCCCGACTTACGATCAACAGCTAGCATTGAATGCTTACTGGGAGCAAATTGGTGGTGCCACCTTCTTACCTGGCACCATTAGCGCAGCAGACCGTTTTGTGAGGACATCCTATTTTATTGGAGCCATTCCTACGGCGGTTGATAAAAATTATATTACTTCAGTGCCTGAGGAGAAGTTTCAGTATCAGGCTGTAGCTTCTTTAATGGGAGTATTGAGATCAATAGGAGTTCCCTTGGGGATTACTACTCCCGATAAGCCTAATATTTCTTCTAGTATCTGGCGAACAATCTCAGATCAAAGCAACATGATTTATTACTTTGATTCTGCTACTACGCCAAATACTTTTTGGGTTGATTTTAAGGATGTTGATTTTTCAAATGGTGCCCCAGTTAAAAAATTAGCAGTGGCGGGCGGCAAGTACTATGCAGGTAATGCCGCTAGTCAATTTGTTGCTGCAGAGCCATTTACCTTCCTAGCAGATTCTGTAACACAATAACTTGGTGCCTTGATGGAAGCACGGTATACGCACTTCCATCAAGCTAAATCTTGGCGTGAAGTTTGTAAAAGCGTCTTTCTCTTTTGTCCTAAGAGTCTGCTTTGGGTTGTTTTGAGCCTGCCATAGGTAGCCTGGGTGAAGTTATAGCTGCACAATTATTTTCATCTGCTTCTTTGCCTTAGAATGTTCCGATGAATATCAGAATAATTAATGTTGCTTTCCTAGTTCTTGGGACTCTTTTTCTAGCTTCTGCATGCTCGGTTGCCAAATTAGAGGCCCGTCTTGAGGCCAACCCCCAATGTAAAGATGTTGTGAACCCAAAAACTGGTACTTTAATGCCATGTCCCGGTTCAGATAAAGCGTTTTACAGAGAGGTAGGGCTTGCGCCGGCAAAGCCTACGCCAACACCAAATACTTCTTCTTCCTCTTCCTCTTCTTCTGCTCCAGTTGCTGTGGGCGCAACATCTGTCGTTACTTCCACATCAAACACTGCAATGCCAGCAGCAACTAGTGCAGCTAAATCGACTTCATCGCAAGGCGATTGCAAACCCCAAATCCATAAAAAGACGGGCGGAACATTACCTTGCCCAGCTCCAGATTGATCAGATGTGGGTATGATGATCTCTAATAAATTTAGTCTTTTAACTATTTCAACCAAACACTCGGACTAATGATGAAAAAAATGAACATATTGCTGGCCTCTTTAGTTGCCGCAATTACTTTGGCGGCGTGTAGCAATGCGCCAAAATTAGCAACAGAATCAATGCCTAGATCGGGATTTTTGCCCGACTACAATCTTTTGGTTCCAATGGCAACTAGTGATAAGGATGTTCGCATATGGAGATATCGCATCTCAGGCGTGAATCCTGGCGCATATACATCTGTAATTCTTGATCCGATTTATCTGAATCAAAGCGCAACTAAAGATGTGAGCATTGATGTGATTAATAAAGCGAAGGCCGCATTACAAGCATCCATGGTTGAGGCAGTCAATGCACGTGGAACCATCAGAATCGTTACTCAGCCTGGTCCTGGAGTTGCACGTGTATCGGTTGGCATTACCGGCGCTGAAAGCTCTGCAGACAGCTTGCAGCCCTGGAATTTCACACCAATTGGTTTAGCTATGAATGCGGCTGCTTATGCAGGTGGTGTGAACTCTAAAACTCCAGCGCTTTTAGTGGAAAGTAAGATTACGGATAGCCAATCAAAACAATTGCTAGGTGAAGGCCTCATTACTGTTCAAGGCGAATCATTTAGAACCAATTCGGGATCTGCTGATTCATTTGTTGCCATGGCAAAGAAGGTTGTTAGATCCGCAATGGAAACTTCTGCAATGCCAACACCAACTGGTAATTAAAAAATCATATGAAATTACTTTCTAAGCTCGTTATCCTTTTTGGCTTAAATTTATTGATGCTTGTTCCGCTCATTGCCCAAGCAGATGATGCTTCACGCGATAAAGAGATTGCTGAGCGTTTTGCCAAATGTGATACTAATCACGATGGCAGACTGACCAAGGAAGAGGCCAAGGGATGTATGCCTAGGATCTATGATCACTTTAGTTACATTGATTCTACAAATAAGGGATATGTGACTGTGGCCGAAATTCAGGCTATGGCCAGTAGGTAATCTTTTAATTACAAGGGCCTCTTAGGGGGCTCTTCTTTATTGAGTAAATGATGGCTGTTTCTTTTCCAGGTTTTGAATCTAAAAAGTTTTCTTCTGTTACGGCAGATGGTTCAATTGAAATCTCCTATTTAATCGGCGGTAGCGGTCCTCCTTTGCTGCTGCTCCATGGTTTTCCTCAAACCAAGGCAATCTGGGGTCTAGTGGCGCCTGAATTGGCTAAACACTTCACAGTGGTTGCTGCCGATCTAAGAGGTTATGGATCCTCATCCAAGCCCCATAGAGAGGCAGATCACTCTACGTACTCAAAACGAGCTATGGCAGCTGATCAGCATGCATTGATGCAGAGTTTAGGATTTGATCAATTCTTCTTGCTCGGCCACGATAGAGGGGGGAGAGTTTCTCATCGGTTGGCAATGGATTTTCCGGAAAGTGTTTTGCGATTAATGGTTTTGGACATTTCTCCTACGTTAAAGATGTATGACAACACCACAATGGAGTTTGCTAAAGGCTATTGGCATTGGTTCTTCTTGATTCAGCCTGAACCAGTTCCCGAGACGTTGATTGGAGCCAATCCTGAGTTTTGGCTCAAAAATCATATGGGTCGTCATGCGGGAACGGGAATATTTTCACCAGAGCGATGGGCGGAATATTTAGCTGGAGCCAGTAATCCGCAAAGTATGCATGCGATGTGTGAAGACTATCGTGCTGCGGCTACCATTGACCTTATTCATGATCGTGCCGATCGTGATGCTAACAAGAAGCTGAAAATGCCCATAAAAGTACTTTGGGGCGAGCATGGCTTAGTGAATAAATGCTTTAAGCCAATAGATGACTGGAAGGAAGTGGCTTCCGAGGTCTCGGGAAAGGCGGTACCTAGCGGACACTACATCCCCGAAGAGGTTCCAGAGCTACTGATAGCAAAAGCTAAGGAATTCTTTAGCTTGACCCGCTGATTTATTGCGGATAAAACAAAAAACCCTAAATAAATCGATTATTTAGGGTTTTTTAACGATCACTCTGGGTGAAAATTATTGCTAGCCATGAAGCTAATGGTGCGCTCAAAGCCTAGGATTCGGATATATCGCCATGCAATATCGCGATATTTGCTATCCAAATAGCCAATAGCTACTTCAGGCGTCCTTTTGGACAAGTCGATCTGTTGAATTGCGCGGGCCCAACGTTTGAGTCTTGTTGACATATTTGTCACCTCCATGACCATACAACGCCTGAAAATGTGGTCGAGATGACATGAATTACAAAATATTAAGTAAAAAAACTGCTGTTTTCTCTAAATCGAGACAACTTTATGTGGATTGAGGATATTTTGAGGGTCTAGGGCTCTTTTTAGCGTCATCATGAGCTCGTGGGCTACTTCACCTTTATGAGCCCTTAGACCGTCCAATTTAAGCTGTCCAACCCCGTGTTCTGCTGATATGGACCCATTACAGCGTTCTACCTGTGCGTAGATGAGCTCATGTATTGGCTTTTCATTGTTCTCATTAAAGATCCTGGCATCAACACCTATGGGCGGAGCGATGTTGTAGTGAAGGTTGCCATCACCCAAATGGCCAAAATTAATGATTCTGATGCCTGGGTACCTATTTCTCATCAAAGCATCTGTTTCTTTGATAAAGCTATCTAGAGAGGACAAGGGGATGGTGATGTCATGTTTTAGGTTGGCGCCTTCTTCGGCCTGGGCAAGTGTAATGTGTTCACGCATGTGCCAAAAAGCATTCGCCTGACTTAAATTACTTGCAATGACCGCATCACTAATGAACTGAGACTCAAAAGCTTCCTCAAGGATAGTCTCAAGCAGTTGTCTTACATGGTCCTCGCTTTCATGATCCGAGAGTTCTATCAGAATCGTAAAAGGCGGCTTTCCCTGTAGAGGGTTTGCCATTTGGGGAAAGTGCTTTTCATTTAAATCAAGAGACTCTTGAGTCATCATTTCAAAACCAGTTAGCAAAGAGGTTGCACGTTTTTGAAATAAATTTAAGAGCGCAATTGAAGAGGAAATAGTTTCACATGCAACTAATGTGGTCCATTGTGAAATCGGCAGGGGATATAACTTCATGACAGCTGCAGTGATGATGCCTAACGTACCTTCAGAACCAACAAATAAATCACGTAAATCGTAACCAGTGTTGTCTTTGCGCAATCCTTTGAGACCATTCCAGATTTCGCCTTTGGCTGTGACAACCTCTAGACCCAAGCACAGATCTCGTGCATTGCCGTAGCGCAGAACATTTGTACCGCCGGCATTGGTTGCTAAGTTGCCACCGATCATGCAACTACCTTCAGCACCAAGACTCAATGGAAATAAAAAGCCTTGCTCTGCTGCTTTTTCTTGTACCGTTTGCAAAATACAACCCGCTTCAAGCGTAATAGTTTGATTGGCTACATCGATCTCACGAATTTGGTTCATGCGTTTTAGATTGAGAATGACTTGTTTACCACTGCTATCAGGTGTAGCGCCACCACAAAAGCCGGTATTACCCCCTTGAGGAACTATAGCAACTTGATTTTCAGCACAGAGCTTGACGATGCTTGATACCTCCGAAATGTTGCCTGGCAATAGAACTGCTAAAGCCTTTCCGGTGTAGCGTTTGCGCCAGTCTGTTAAGTAGGGCGCTTTATCTTCATCTGTAGTGAGGATATATTTTTGCCCTAGAACCGAAGACAGTTGGTCAATCAAGTTTTGCATGCTTACTTTGCTGAAAGTTTCTTTAGAGCCTTAGCCTCTTTTTTGATTGGCTTCAAATACATCAGCAAACAGACAAAACCAATTATTGAGAGAAGGGTTTCAAGTGCTGCGAGCCAAAAGTTAGCGCCTGTTTCTAAAATTCGAACCAACCCTTCAAGCGCGTAAAGCAATATCAACATGGAGGCCCACTGCATGGTGTAAACCTTGCCTTTCCATATCCCCGGAATAGCAAATAGCAAAGGTATTCCTTTCAGAATTAACCAAGAGCCACCAGGGCGTAAGGGTGAAACGAACCACTCCCAGCAGACGCACAGAATAAATAAATCAATAAAAGCAGCTGTAGCTATCAGTTGGTAAGGATTTTTTTCTAGAATCTTTTTAAACATGATGAACACTTGGTGCCTTACTTTTTATTTAAATGAAGTGCTAATGCAGTTTCGGCCAAGCGCTTTCCTTGTGCTTTTGCTAGACGCTGCTCTTCAGGGCTTATAGGTGCACGTCCGTCCGCGTGGGCAAGATGAGTCACTCCATAGGGACTGCCGCCTGTATTGGAAGACATGAGATCCGGTTCACTATAGGGGATACCCATGAGAAACATGCCGTGATGAAGCAGGGGAATCATCATCGTTAGAAGAGTGCTTTCTTGACCTCCATGCATGCTGCCAGTGCTAGTAAAAACGCAGGCAGGTTTTCCTATGAGGGCGCCATTGAGCCATTCAGAAGAGCTCCCATCCCAAAAATATTTCATAGGGGCGGCCATATTGCCAAAACGGGTAGGTGAACCTAAGGCAAGACCTATGCACTGCTGAAGGTCTGAATATTCAGCATATGGAGCGCCATCTTGGGGTACGGCAGCTTCCGTAGCTTCACAAACCGTGGATATTGGGGGTACGGTTCGTAAGCGGGCATTTGCCCCGGGAACGCTTTCTATGCCCTCGGCAATCAGGCGTGCTAGATCCTTGGTTGCACCATAACGGGAGTAGTACAAAACTAAAATATCGTGTTGGCTCATATTGATCTCTTATGATACGGCGATGCGCCTTATTCGTAACCCCCAATTATGGCTCTCCCTGGCTAAAGAGATCTGGGAGCGTAACCGTGGCCAAAATTTGAAGCAAATTGCGGCTAGCCTCGCTTTTACGACCATTCTATCGATGGTTCCTATGTTGACGATTGCCACCATTTTGATTGGCTACCTTCCTAGCGTAATTCAGGTTAAAAATGCTTTTAAGGGATGGCTTTTAGATACTTATATGCCTGGGGGTATTAATCAGCAGGTTTTTATATATTTAGATCAATTCTCCTCCCAAGCAAGAGGCTTAACTTATGTAGGTTTGGCCGGTTTGATTATTACAACGATCATGACACTGGCTGTGATTGAGGGTGCCTTTAACCAAATCTTCAAAGTCACTTCCAGCCGACCTTTATATAAGAAGATTGCGATTTATAGTGCGGCAACAATCTTGGGCCCAATACTGTTAGGTATTGGGATTTATTTAAGTGGTGTTTTATTTAGCGCCTCGGAAGGGTGGATTAGCGCCGTATCCGTTGGCTTTCAGTTAGTCGCAACAATTGCCCCAATTTGCTTAGCGATTCTTGTTTATGCGGTTGTGTACAAAATACTTCCGTATGCAAAGATTTTGTGGCGCGATGCTTTTGCTGGTGCCCTGGTTGCTGCGCTTGCATTTGAATTAATGAAATTCGGATTTGCTATTTTCTTAAGTCATACCGCCTTCTACAAAACAGTTTATGGCGCTTTTGCCATCCTCCCTCTGGGTTTAACGTGGATCTACTTAACCTGGTGGATTACCCTGACAGGAGCAGTTCTAGTTGCAAATTTGCCAGACATCCGTAACGGTGTCATTAGGGTTATTCGTTACTAAAAGTTAGCTCTAAGCTATTGATTCAAAGAGGTCTTGAGTCTATATTGAGCATTAAGTACATTGTTTTTGTGGAGACCAAATGAAAGTTCGCGACATATTACGCGTTAAGGGAAGCACTCTTTTTACGGTAGCCCCTGATACTGCGCTGCAAACTGCAGTTCTTGTCATGAGCGAACACGATATTGGGTCTTTAGTAGTTATGGAATACGACAAGCTGGTCGGCATCCTGACTTTCAGGGAAGTTATCGCTGCTTTAGCCAAACATCACGGCAAGCTAGAAGGGCTCCAGGTTAATTCTGTAATGAATCAAAAGCCTTTGACATGCAATATGGAAACCGAGATCGATGAAGTCCGCCGCATGATGTTGGTTGACCATGCCCGATATTTACCGGTAGTTGACCAAAAAATGCTCATGGGCGTTATTTCTTTCTACGACGTTGCAAAATCGGTAGTAGAGGCCCAAGACTTTGAAAATACGATGCTCAAGGCCTACATTCGCGATTGGCCGGAAGATACCGAAAAAGCAGCATCCTAGTCTCTTCCAGCCATCATTTGCTGACAAATGACATAATGTTGGTATGTCAGGAAATTCTTTAGGCCTCCTTTTTACCGTTACCACTTTTGGCGAATCCCATGGTCCCGCAATCGGGGCTGTTGTCGATGGCTGTCCACCCGGTATGAATTTGTCTGAAGCCGATATCCAGTTCGATTTGGATCGCCGAAAGCCCGGCACTTCACGACATGTCACGCAACGCAAGGAAGAGGATAAGGTTGAAATCCTTTCCGGTGTATTTGAAGGCAAGACCACTGGAACGCCTATTGCATTGTTGATTCGTAATACAGATCAGCGCAGTCAAGATTATGGCGATATATTGCAGACTTTCCGCCCTGGCCATGCAGACTATGCGTACCAAAATAAATATGGAATTCGTGATCCCCGAGGTGGCGGTCGTTCATCTGCTCGTTTAACGGCTCCTGTTGTTGCAGCTGCAGCGATTGCCAAAAAATGGCTTCACGAGAAATATGGCACTGAGTTTTATGGCTACATGAGCCAATTGGGCGAACTTGAAATTCCTTTTAAAGATGAATCTCAGATTGAGCAAAACCCTTTCTTTGCCGCCAACGCGGAAATAATTCCACAGCTAGAAAGCTATATGGATGCTTTGCGTAAGGCAGGGGACTCTTGTGGTGCACGTATAGAAGTTCGTGCTCGCAATGTTCCTGCTGGCCTAGGCGAGCCTTTATTTGATAAATTGGATGCCGATATTGCACATGCCATGATGGGCATCAATGCAGTTAAAGGAGTTGAGATTGGCTCCGGCTTTAAATCAGTAGCACAGCGCGGTAGCGAACATGGGGATGAGCTTCATCCTGATGGCTTCGCAAGCAATAACTCGGGCGGCACCCTGGGCGGCATTAGTAGCGGCCAGGATTTGCGCGTTTCAATTGCAATTAAACCAACTTCCAGCATCATGAGCCCCAAGCAATCCGTTGACTTAAATGGCAATCCAATTACCGTTCAAACTAAGGGTCGACATGATCCTTGTGTTGGCATTCGCGCTACTCCCATTGCAGAAGCGATGCTGGCTCTTGTTTTGATGGATCACGCATTGCGTCATCGCGCTCAGTGTGCTGATGTTACGCAGGTCGCCTCTATTCCGGGCGCTCAACCAGGCGCTTACCGCGATTAACCGGTTTATTAGATGACGCCATCACTTCGTTGGGCCTTCGGGTCCTTTTTCTTTTTATATTTTGCTTATGTTGGATTGGTATCTCCATATGCCAGCCTCTTTTTTTTAGACAGAGGTTTTAGCGTCATTGAGATTGCAGCATTAATGTCTATGCTACAGATCACCAGAATTATTGGGCCATTCTCCTGGGGTTGGCTATCAGACTATCTCTCTAATCGGGTTGGCATTATTCGAATCTGTGCCTGTCTTGCTGCAGTTGTTTTCTTATGTATCTATTTTCTGCAAAGTTATGTTGGCTTTTTTATCTGGATGTTTGTACTGCACACCATCCTCAGTAGCTTAATGCCTCTAGGTGAATCAGCTACGATTCATGCACTTTTTAAGGACAACTCCTTTGATAAACGCTATGGCCGTTTACGTCTTTGGGGCTCTATTGGTTTTATTGTTATGGTGCTTGCTGCAGGCGAGTTATTTCAGCGTAAGTCGATTGCAATGTATCCAATTGTTGGCACTATTGTTTTGCTAGCCTTAGCCGTAATTACTTTTTGCCTGCACGAGCCAAAGATGGAGCGTCGCAAAATGGTGAAGGGCGAACTTATGGTGGTTCTCTTTAATCCAGATGTACGGTGGTTCTTATTGTCTGGTTTCTTTATGATCTTTGCTCATGCTGCTTTGTACGTTTTCTATTCTTTATATCTTGCTGATCTAGGCTACGATAAATTTCAGATTGGGCTCTTCTGGGCTTTAGGCGTCACGGCAGAAGTTATTTTCTTTTACTTCCAAAGCAAGGTTTTGAGTAAGCTTGATGCCGAGGTGATATTGCAGGCTGCCTTTGGAATCGGAGTGGTTCGCTTTGTTTTGATTGCCTTTTTACCACTCACCTCGGTGTTGATTATGGCGCAACTCTTGCATGCTGGAACATTCGCTGCCCACCATAGTGCTGCTACAAAACTTTTACAGCGCTGGTTTACTGGACCCTTACAAGCCAGAGGCCAGGCCTTAATGGCCACTATTTCTTATGGTTTGGGTGGCACGCTTGGAGGATTATGTGCCGGCTGGATATGGGAAGCATCCCAACCAAGAGATGTCTTTGTAATGTCTGCATTTGCATGCGGACTGGCGGGTATGGCAATCCAGAAGTTGAGACCGCGAACTAACCCCGCTTGATAATACTTTTAATGCCCTCTTATTGAATTTTTGCTTTAGAGCGCAGTTTTTGCATCATCTCAGAGAACTTGGCCTTTTGCCAGTTCTTATCAGACATGATCATTTGTTTTAATTGATCCTTCAACTCTTCCATGCTTGGGGCTTTAACATCTCGTGTATCAACCGTCTTGATGATGTGCCAGCCAAACTGTGATTTCACAGGCTTTTCAGTGACTTGACCGTTCTTAAGCTGAACCATTGCCTTAGAGAACTCAGGGACTAAAGCTTTATCGCTAACCCAGCCAAGATCACCGCCATTTTTAGCCGAGCCTGGATCAAGTGATTTGGCTTTCGCAATATCTTCAAAGCTTGCACCGGCTTTTAATTGAGCAGTAATTGCCTTTGCATCAGATTCTTTTTCCACCAAGATATGCTCTACGTGATATTCCTTGCCTGTGTATTGCGCTTTAACGGATTCATAGGCAGCTTTTAAATCGGCCTCTGCAACACCTTCTTTTTCAACATAGTCTTCAAATACAGCAGCAACCAATACGCCCATACGCGCTTGCTCAAGCTGCTCTCGAACTACTTCTTTTTGGATAACGCCACGCTTGTCAGCTTCTTGTAAAACCAATTCACGTGTTACCAACATTTCACGAGCCTGATCACGAACTTGTGGATTATCAGGTTGACCAGAGCGTTGCACTAATTTGTCTAATTGAGCTTTAGGTATAGATTTGCCATTTACGATTACCGCATTTTGTGCAATCACATTTGCGGAGAGAAGGGCGGCGCTAAGAATGCTTATTGAGAAAATTTGACGTGTATTGAGCATGGTAATTTAGTTATTAAGTGAAGAAGGTAGGGCTATTTTAAGACAGGCCTAATGGATTACTTCATCAGGGGCTAGCGCATAAATGGTGAGGGCATGTATTTCAGCGGGAATATGCCTATTTAATGCGGCATAGACCGCTCGATGACGAGCTACTGGATTTAAGCCCTTAAATTCTGGAGCAACAATTTCTAATCGAAAGTGACCTCCGCCACTGGCTGCTCCAACATGGCCGGCATGAAGATGGCTTTCATCAATAATGTTTAAGGCCTCAACCTCAAAAGCCTTACGAAGATCTTCTTCAAATGCAGCTATACGCTGCTGATTAATACTCATTCGCTTGGATGCTCCATATGTTTAGTAAGCCAAATGCCTTGGGCAATAACAAATACCAATAACAACCCTGTGCTGCCAAACAATTTAAAGTTGACCCAGGTTTCCTCGGAATACTCTAATGCAATATAAAGATTGAGTGCGCCCATAAGGAAGAAGAAAATTGCCCAAGCCATATTCAGACTTCGCCAAACAGAATGGGCATTTTTTTCTTTGAGGGTTACCTGTTTACCCATTAATACTTGTATCCAGTTCTTTTGAAAAAACTGAGCGCTGATAAAAAGAGCGCCTGAGAAAAGCCAATAAAGCGCTGTAGGCTTTAGCTGAATGAATGTTTTGTCATGCAGGAAGATCGTGAGACTGCCAAAAACCAGAATCATCACCAGGCTTACCCATTGCATGGCATCAATTTTGCGATGACGGTAATAAACCCAGAGGATTTGACCGATGGTAGCGACCATGGCAACGATGGTCGCGGTATAGATATCGCCAAACTTAAAGGCGATAAAAAATAGAATGATGGGGAATAGGTCGAATAAAAATTTCATAAAAGGATTATCCAGCTATTTTCTTATTTCTCTGTTTTAGTGGGCATGGCGTTGGTACCAGGCTCAAAACTCAGAGATGCGGAGTTTATACAATAGCGCAATCCAGTAGGCATTGGACCGTCTTCAAACACATGCCCCAGATGAGCATCACAATTGGCACATCGGACTTCTGTCCGAATCATGCCATGAGTAGTATCACGGATCTCCTTAATGGAGGATTCAACTTCTGGTGCGTTATAGCTAGGCCACCCACATCCCGCATCAAACTTGGTATCCGAGAGAAAGAGAGGAGTGTCACAGCAAATACATTTATATCGACCCTGACCCCAATGATCCCAATACTTTCCTGTGAAAGGTCGCTCTGTTGCAGCCTCACGAGTAACGCGATATTCAATATCGCTTAATGATTGTTTGTATTCTTGATCTGTTTTTTTCATCTTTATCCTGGGAAAATGATTTGTCATGCCACCAATTTATGATGAACAACTTACTTCAATAGAGTCCAAGTGTGGAGGTGGCGCCAATGCATAGGCCTCGTGCTCTAACTGATCATCAAAAGGTTTGCTCAAAATATTGAGAAGTTTGGTCACCTCGGAGAAGTCCTTTTTCTGAGCCTGTTCTATTGCCTTTTGTGCCAGATGATTTCGCAACACATATTTTGGGTTTATTTGATTCATGGATTTGTGACGTGATAAATCATTGCTGCCTTCTCTATTTAGGCGCGCAAGGTATTCAGAAAACCACTGATCAATGACATCGCGGTCAACAAAGTCATTCCGCAATGAAATCTGATCCACAAGAGCATCCGTCTTCAGTTCACCAAGACGTCGAAAGAAGGTTGTGAAATCTACTTTTGAGTCATGCATGGCCTGCAATAGTCGCTCTATTAGCGTTATATCTCCATCTTCTTCAACAGTAAATCCAAGCTTTTTACGAAATAAAGATTGCCAAGTTTGAGCATAGATTATTGGAAATTCTTCAAGCGCTATACGCAGTAGATCTTGCGCCTCTTTTTCTTCACACCCGAGTTCAACCAATGGAATCATCGCGCTAGCGAGGCATGCCATATTCCAATGCATGATTTGAGGTTGTCGATGATAGGCATAGCGTCCACCTTGATCACTATGATTGCAAATATGATCGATTTGAAAATGATCTAAAAATCCAAATGGGCCATAGTCAATAGTTAAACCTAGGACGCTAATATTGTCGCTGTTGAGAACGCCGTGACAAAAGCCAACCGCTTGCCACTGCGCTACTAATGTGGCATTACGTTCACAGATTTTTTTGAACAATTCTAGGTATGAGTCCTCAGCTTGAAGACATTCTGGGTAGTGGGCTTGGATCAAACAATCGGCAAGTTCTTTTAAACGTGCATGATTTTGTAGCGAAGCAAAATGCTCAAAATGGCCAACCCGCATAAAACTTGGCGCCAACCGCGCACAAACCGCCGCAGTCTCCATGGTTTCTCTTCTTACCGGTAAATCTGATCCAACGATTGATAAAGCTCGAGTCGTCGGAATTCCTAATGCATGCATTGCCTCACTACATAAAAACTCCCGAATGGAAGAGCGGAGAACGGCTCTTCCATCACCCATTCTAGAGAAGCGAGTTTTACCTGCGCCTTTCAGTTGCAACTCCTGTCCTGCAATATCACCGAGCAAAATTGCACGTCCATCCCCCAATTGTCCTGCCCACACACCAAATTGGTGACCGCTATAGGCAGTTGCAATAGGGTTTGAAAAGTAATGATCGCCAGCATTCAATTGATTTCCAGACAAAACTTCTAGCCAAGCTTTATCAGTCGGCAGATTGTTTTCATCCAGAGGGATGCCTGCTAATTTTGCAGACGACGGTGAAAATGCGATCCAATAGGGGTCAGGTATAGGTGTTGGTAGGGTGGTTTGACAAACGTCATCACCGCTTAAAGTAAAGGCCATGAGGACTATTCTAGGGGGATTTCCCAAATTGCGTTCATGCCTCTAAAATTGACCTATGAACAAACAAGTCCAAATGAATCCGCAAACCCAACTAGCCAATTTAGGCGAGGAGTTAAACGTTCCTTTTTTAAAGCTTTTAGGTGTTCGCTGCCTAAGTGCCGAAATGGGTAAAGGTGAAATTTTGCTCGCCCTCAAGCCAGAACATAACAACACTTGGGAGGTTGCACATGGCGGTGTTTTATTAACGCTTATGGATGTAGCTATGGCTGTAGCAGCCAGATCTGGTGATCCTGGTGACCGAAGTGTTGTCACAATTGAAATGAAAAATAATTTCATGCAGGCTGCGACTGGTGTGCTGAGGGTTAAGGCGGATACCGTGCGTAGAACAGCAACAATGGCCTTTTGCGAGGCAAAGCTTTATAACGATCAGGGTGAAGTGTGCTGCATGGCTACAGGCACCTTCAAGTATTTAAAGCGTTTAGCGACTCGCAATGCCGATGGTGAGCGTGTCATAAACGACGACGGGCGAACCGTTTAAAGCTAAACGGATAAATTTGAACCAGATGCCGAACTAAGGGCGCCAGTCACTACATCGTGCCCCACAGTTCCTGATGCATCAAATCGACGCTCTACAAGTTCAAATTGGCCGTCCTTGCGAACTCTGAGAACGGTGCTTGAGCGCGTTCCATACCCAGCAGTTTTAATAAAAGCAGGAGAAAGTGCTTTCTCCCATTCCTTGCTAACGCCGGTATTGGGAAGTTCATTATCACTGGCATGATGACTATCTGCCAATAACTTTAAATACAGATCCGCATTTTTAAGCTGACCCTGATCCATTGCCAATGCTTGAGCAAACGCGGCAACGCGATGATTTACTTTTGGCCATGGAGTATCTAGCATTGCGTTGGATAATCCATACACACCGGGTTCTAGCGCCTGCTTTGGAAAGACTTTACGTGGACGAACACTTTGGCCCATGACTATGCGGTTGCTAACCCAATGCATTTCAGCGTTTTCTGGATTACTCAGATCTGCCATTAAAAGATTAAAGCCATTGTATTGCTGAAAACGTTTAGCGTTTTCTTGAATGAAATCAGTAGGCCCATCTTTACCGGTGAGATACATCAAAGATAACTCACCACGGGTTCTGGAATCAGGATTTTTTTCACTAGGTGCCCGAACATTCGTTAAGGCTGCAAATTTTCCGGTCTTTGAGAATCCAAGCCAGGTACCAGGACTGCCCAAGACATCGGCTCGATCTCTGCCCGCTAATACGTGAGGATGCTCTGGCCACCATGCAACCCCATCTGTATCACGCTCATAAAACTCATCGCGATTCGCCGCCACTACCAGTGAGTAGTCTGGATGAGAATTCCAGGCGAAAAGGATAAGACACATAAGAGTAATTAAATTTCAATTAACGGGTAGGGCAATAAATCTATTTTTAACACAGGTCCTTGGGCGCTACCAAGATGAATCTCCCCATCCTCAAGCGCATCGAGCTTGCATTCAATTTGTAGATCAATTCGTTCCAGCTCATTTAGGTTTCTTGCCGATAGAACTACCATGCCTGCGGGCTGACTAGGATCTTTAGAGTTAAAAAGTTCCGCTCCTGGAACGGCTAAGCTATCGATTAGCTCATTGGTATTGAGGTGGGCAAGTTGTAGCCGTCTTTTAATGGCACCACGATACTGACTTCTAGCGATAATTTCCTGACCCGGGTAGCATCCTTTTTTAAAATCAACACCAGCAACAGATTCAAAATTAATCATTTGCGGTACAAACTGCTCCTGCGTTGCCTGCACAATTCTCGGAATTGCGCTTAAGACTTCAAGCGCATTCCAAGCTTCAAGAGCTTCACTGGCATGAATCGTGTTAAGCGTATTATCTTTTGGGCCAGCTATAAGCAGTCGAGCAACGGCCTGATTCCCCACCAATACATCTGGCATTCGCAATGCTATGCAATTGTCATTAAATTTGAAATCAGAAATTTGCTCATCCGTTCCAAAAAGTCCAGCAATTGCCCATTCTAAAGAAAGATCAAGAACCTTTACTTTTGAACGCAATACATACATCGACAAACGTTTAGCAATGCTGGCGGCTATATCCTTTGAAATGAATAAGACATAGCGTTCTTCACCTTCTGCGCTTGCTGGAAATAGTCCAGCCCAAGCACTTGCCAATAGCCTACCTTTAGGGCTGCAATAGCCCACCAGTCGAACTGCATTACTACCCTGGGCAATACTCCCCGGGAATATACGATTGAGCCCAAGAACAGAATTTGTAAGTTGATTTTGCAAAAAGCTGGCAGCATCGGGGCCCTCAATGAGGATTAAGCCCCATTGTGGCAAATTACAGGGTAGGGAGGAGGGGTTATTCAGCCAGTTTTGCTGAATTTCGGCATTATTTGTCATCACCCTTTTATCATAGCCCGATGAGCAGAAAAATTCAGAGCAGATCACTATTTAGCAAGAAGAGGTCTAAGGATCGAGATCTGAAGTATTGGTTAGCCCTCTTGTTTGTATTTCTAGGTCTAGTTTATGGGGGTATTTTTATAATTCCTGTGGTCCCCAACATGTCTAGTGTTGAAAACCCAAATCTATACAAGGTAAAGATTAATCCGCAATCAAGCCTATCTAGCATAGCTAATCAACTGAGCGAACAAGGCGTATCAATTAATTCTGTAGTTATGCAGGTTTCAGCCAGAAGCTTGTTTGTTGGCTCAAAGCTTAAGCCAGGGACTTATTTACTTCCGGCTGGAGGAAGTCTTGGAAAGATCCTCTTGCAAATTGCTCGTGGCGATCGAGTAAGGGAGAGTATCGCAATTATTCCGGGAATGACTATTTGGCAGCTTCGAGGCATTATCGACTCACATGCAGCGCTTATTCATCTGACTAAAGGCATGAGTAATAAAGAATTATTGCAGAGCCTTAATCTGAGCTACCCCAGTGATGAGGGAATTTTTCTACCCGATACCTACGTATTTGATCCAGATGAACCTGATATCAATATTTACCGAAGGGCGGCGCAAGGCATGCAAAAGCAGCTATCGCAAATATGGGGGCAAAAGGAAGGGGGGCTTCCTCTCAAAACGCCTTATGACTTATTAATCTTATCTTCTATCGTTGAAAAAGAAACCGGGCGGGCTGGTGACCGAGATATGGTTGCGGCTGTATTTATTAATCGTCTTGATAGGGGGATGCCTCTTCAAACTGATCCTACGGTTATTTATGGAATTGGGCCTAAATTTGATGGTAATTTACGGAAAGCGGATTTGCGCAAAGACACTCCATACAATACCTATATGCATAAAGGTTTGCCTCCCACCCCCATAGCTATGCCCAGTAAAGAATCTATTTTGGCAGCCGCACATCCCGCCAAAAGCAATGCTTTATTCTTTGTGGCTAAAGGAGATGGCACTAGCCATTTTTCTCAAACACTTAAAGAGCATGAAACAGCAGTAGATCGATATCAACGCAAAATTGCACCTAAAAATAGCGCCAACTAAATTCATTTAAAAATGACATCAACAAAAAACGGTTATTTCATTAGCTTCGAAGGCATCGATGGCGCTGGCAAAAGTACGCATGTGGATGCATTTCGCAAGCTCATGCAAGAGCGTTATCCTGAAAAAGAAGTGGTCATGACGCGCGAGCCGGGAGGCACTTCTCTTGGCGAGCAACTGCGTAATCTGCTTTTAGAAGCGCCTATGAATTTAGAGACAGAGGCATTATTAATGTTTGCTGCACGTCGTGAGCATATTGCCCAGGTAATTGAGCCCGCTCTTGCCTCAGGCAAAATTGTGATCTCTGACCGCTTTACAGATGCTAGCTTTGCTTATCAGGGCGGGGGTCGTGGTTTAAGTTTGGATAAATTGAATGACTTAGAACGGTGGGTACAGGGCCGCTCCGATGGCTCGCTCTTACAGCCCAACTTAACGATCTTGTTCGATTTGCCGGGAGAGATTGCAGAAGCGCGACGCTCGAAGGTACGCGCTCCAGACAAATTTGAAAAGATGGATTTAGATTTTTTCGAAAGAGTTCGCCAGGAATACCTGCGTCGAGCTCGGAATGATTCAGAGCGCTTTCATTTAGTGGATGCCACTCAAACCCCTGAGTCCATATGGAATGGCTTGAAATTGATTCAGATTGCACTCTAAGTGAAACAAGAAAATCAAATAGCACCATGGCTCAAACCCCTATGGGAGGGATTGGACTTTGCCAACTTTCCTAATGCTATTTTGTTGCATGGCCAATCTGGGATCGGGAAATTTGCCTTTTCGGTAAAGCTTGCAAAGGCCTTGCTTTGCGAAAGCTCTGGCGCTACGCTAAAGCCGTGCAATCAATGTGAGGCGTGTCACTGGTTTGATACCGGAAATCATCCTGACTTCGTAGCCCTAGTACCTGAAACGCATCGCAAACTATTGCCTCATGCCGACTATGAGGGTGACGAATTACCCAAGAGAGGAAAGGCTAGGAGCGAGGATGACGGTGAAACAAGCGAAAAAAAAGAGAAGAAAAATATCTCGATAGAAGAAACACGTCACGCTATTGAAAATCTTTCCATTGGATCTCACCGCGGCGGCAACAGGGTCATTCTGATTTACCCATTGGAGATGTTGCGCCCAGACTCGGCTAATACATTATTAAAATCTCTTGAAGAACCTCCAGCAAATACTATTTTTATTTTGCTGGCTGATCGGGTCGATCGTGTCTTACCCACAATACGATCACGCTGCCGCCTCCTGACCGCTCCTCGCCCAGATCGCGAACAAGGACTGATCTGGTTGAAGGCCCAATTAAATCAAGTCAGCGGACTAAAAGCGAGCGATGCAGATATTGAGACTGTCTATGACGAACAAGGTGGGGCTCCCTTTTCAGTTCTCGATTCCCTTATTGCTAGGCACAACAAGGATGATAAGGACGAGCTGACCATATCAATCCAGGCTTCACGTTACTTACTCCAATCCATGGCTCAGGGTGTCAGAATAAATTGGCTCGAAACGGCCGAGAAGACCCATAAAGCCCAATATTCCTTTTTATTAGCCAGCATGCAGCGCTGGATTTCTGATTTGCAGTCCGTAAGTCAGGGCGGCAATCCGCGTTATTACCCCAAGCACTTATCAACCCTTCAAGGCTTATCAAAAATGGTCAATGCCCAAAAATTGCTCCAGTTTTGGAAGTCGCTTATTCAGGCTCGCCGTCACGAAAACCACCCTTTAGCCAACAGAATCCAGTTAGAGGCATTGCTTTCTCAATATCAGCAGATTTTTGGAGCATAAAACCAGCTTAGGCAGTCTAAAATAGCGAGTCATGTTTATAGACTCCCATTGCCATCTCGACTTCCCGGAATTTCAATCCCGCTTACCAGAGGTATTGAGCAATATGCAATCCGCCAAAGTAAGTCACGCTTTGTGCGTCTCGGTTGATTTGCCTGACTTTCCAAATGTATTGAAGTTGGCGCAGGATCATCCAAATTTGTATGCATCAGTGGGTGTCCATCCCGATTATGAAGACACCCCAGAGCCAACATTTGAATTTTTGGTGGAAACGGCTCTCAAGCACCCCAAAATCGTCGCTATTGGCGAAACAGGGCTTGATTACTTCCGAATGGGAGATCGCAGCTATGAGTCTATGGAATGGCAGCGAGAGCGTTTTAGAACCCATATTCGGGCTTCGATTGCCTCAAAGAAGCCTTTAATCATTCACACCCGGTCAGCATCTGAAGACACGATCAAGATCCTCAAAGAGGAGGGCGCCCAGCAAATTGGTGGGGTGATGCATTGCTTTACAGAGTCTTACGAAGTTGCAAAGGCGGCGATAGAAATGGGGTTTTTCATCTCTTTTTCGGGGATTGTTACCTTCAAGAGTGCTAAAGATCTCCAAGAAACTTGCAGGCAGGTACCTTTGGATCGAATGCTGATTGAGACAGATTCGCCTTACTTGGCTCCAATTCCATATCGCGGCAAGACTAATGAGCCCGCGTGGGTTTCTAAGGTTGGTGAATTTGTAGCCGATCTTAAAGGGGTTTCTGTTGAGGTCCTTGCAAACAAGACATCAAATAATTTTTATGAATGTTTTCAAATAGATAGACAATATTCATGATAAATATGTTTAATAAGAAAGCATTTGTCTTAGCCATATTATTTAGCTTCAGTGGCTTTGCTGTAGCGCAATCAGACGAGCAAGTAGCAGAATTTGCTAAAGCAGCCAAATTTAATGATGTTTCGACCGTTAAAGCACTTGTTTCCAAGGGTGTGAGCCCGAATATCATGGATCCAAAGGGCGAATTAATGCTCAATCTGGCTATTAGAGATAAATCCAATGATGTTATTTTATTTTTACTGACAAATAACGCTACTGATGTTGATATCTCCAATAAGTTTGGTGAAACTCCGCTCATGATTGCATCGATTGATGGCAATTTACCGGTTGTCAAAGCGCTAGTGCAAGGCAGGAAGGCCAAGATAGACCATATAGGCTGGACTCCATTACATTACGCCTGCGCTAAGGGTAATTTAGAGATTGCCCAATACTTAATCTCTAATGGGGCAATTATTGATTCGTTAAGCCCAAGTAACACAACTCCATTGATGATGGCGGTTCAATCCGGTAATGAACAGTTAGTTAAGTTATTGCTAGAAAAAGGTGCCGATCTTCAAGCACGTAATTCTCTTGGGCTGTCTGCAATTGATATCGCCATTATTTATGAGAAGCCTTGGATTGCAGAAGGCTTGAGCGCACGTTGGTTAAAGCTTTATAAGAAACCGTATGTTGTCCCAAAGAGCGTTGGCCAGCCTAAGTCCTAATATATCTATTTGCGTATAATCATTATTATGTCAAATAAGATATCTTTGTCAAATTAATCCCCCTTGCTCCCATGACAATTAGCTTTCTCCATGATCACAATATCCCTGTTATTGATCTGTTTCAGAATGCGGATTTACCCAGCTTGTACACGCTCTTTTCCGAGATCAACACGGATATGGGAAATAGCCAAATCTGGATCGTATTGATATTAGCCTGTCTAATGCTCACTTTTCATGGTGTGGCAGTTCTGATGATTGCTAGTGCATTTCATGGGCTGGATAAGAAACTAGAAAATAAGCGTATCTATGGTGCTAATTTTCTGTCGTATTTCATCGCTATTCTATTGATCATTGCCACTCACTTTATTGAGATCATTGCCTGGGCCTATATTTGCGTAGCCTTAAAGGTATTTGCCACCAACCCGCAGACCTTTTACTTTGCTGGCGAGATGTACACAACTGTGGGATATGGGGATTACACGCTTTCAGAGCGCTGGAGAATTCTGCCAATCATCATCTCATTCTCAGGGATCTTTGCTGTATCCATGTCTGGTGCAGCTCTTTACTCAATGATGGGCGCTTTACTAAATCGACCAATTCAGAACCCAAAATCAGGATCTGGCTTTTAGGGCTATGGCTTTGTTCCGACTGGAACGGGATTCTTCTGTTTAAAAACAAGCTCAAGCACCCTACCACTGGACTCAACAGACCGAATACGTCCAGGAAGCCATTCCAGGTCTTTTGCTAGCCAGATATCAACTTGACGCTTGTATGGATCATTTTCACGCTGCATTAAGGCATAGTGGCGATTAACGGCTTTACCAAGACTAGGAATATCCTCCGATATAGTCTCGCCATAACTTTTGAAGTTCCACAGCTCTAAGGTGTTGTAGTCAACCACTGGGATTGCCCTTATCGAGCCTGCTTCATCCATTTTGCTATCGCCATTTAATAACGAAGCCAGTTGAAACATCAGGCTAAAACGGTCCTGAGTTCCCCGTAGTAACGCAGGAGTGAACTCGGGCTTTTCTGAAAAGAACATCTGCCCTTCCCCTTTTTCATTACGATCAAAGCGAGAATAGCGGGGTGTCTTTGTACCGCGTTGCGTCCAGTAAATGCTGGGAGCAATTCCATAGGAATCTACGGTTCCGCGGGATTCAAAAACAAATGGGCCTACAAATGCATAGGGAATGTTGACGTAGAGACGATAGTTGTTAGCTTCAACAATCCAATCAATCTCACCAGTTTGGAGCTTTTGCCCGTCGAGATAGGCATCGTAATAAATAATCCCCGATTCCGGCAGCTTAAAAGCAACCCCCGATTGATTATTGGATCCACCCTGCTCTCCATCAATATTGGATTTGAGCTCCTCGGAAAGATTGCTTGATGTAGTTTTTTTTGGGACTCTTTTTGCGGCTTTTGCCATCTGAATTTTTTTAGGCGGCTCGGCCTTTAATTCAGTTTTGATAATTAAATCTTCTGCGATAGGCGGAGCTACTGAATATGAAATAAAGGGTAAACCGAAAAACAAAAAGAGATGACCCGCTAAAGACAGCAGCAAAGCTGCGAGAATAATTCTCAGAGAATTGATCTTGGGCGGTTGAAAGAAATGTTTTCGCCCTACTCTCAGACTCAGGGCAAGCTCTCTAAAAGGCGGCTATTTTTCGGAAGATTTGCAGCAAGGAAGTCCATCTGATCAGCTAGTATATTGCGACCTTTTAGAATCATATCTTCGTAAAGACTAGGTAAATATGGCGTATACAGCAAAGTCATGCCAGCCTGTTCTGGCGTGCAATTACCTTTTCTTTGATTGCATGGCCTGCAGGAGATAACCAAATTCATCCAGCTATATTTGCCACCACGACTATTGGGAATGATGTGCTCAGCCTCTGCCTGATTTTCTTGAATCGCATCACCGCAATAAGCGCAAAGTCCGCGGTCACGCTTGAAGAGCTTGTGTTTTGTGATAACGGGCACAACATCAAATAAATTTATTTTGGCGCTACCCTTCACTGCAATAATGGAGTGAAGCTCAATGAGGGATTGTTTTCCAGTAGAGCGAGAAATGCCGCCTCGCATTTGAAAAATAGGATCGCCTAGAGTCCACAACACACTATTGTCAGCATATTGTTTGGTAGCCTCTTCTGCGTTCACCCAGCCCTGAGGTATTCCACCTGCGTCTAATTTCAAGATGCTCAGCACAAACTCCCCTTTCTAAACGGCGCAAATGAGCTGCAGCCGTTTAGACCATCTTACAGAAGAAGCAAGCGGCAATCAATCTACTACTGAGAGATAAACTTTAAGATCCTGGGTAAATGATCTGGATAGTCTGCGATACCATGATCACTTCCTTCTAGGACCAATTGTTCGGCACCTTGGTAAAAATCAACCATTTCCTGCCAATCTAAGAGTTCATCGCCTTTTGAGGCTAACAGAAAGTAACGTGCGGGATTGCTAATTACTTCAACCTGAAGTGACTTCAATTCTTCGATATATTCTGGTCGAAAATCATAAGGCTCATTTGTATCGTAAGACGTTAGCATTCCAACATGCGAAGCTAATTCCTTAGGCGCCCATACTGCCGGGTTTAGTGCTACAGCCTTGCAACCATATTTTTCAGCCAAATAATTTGCGTAGTAGCCGCCCAAAGAAGATCCAATAACTACCAGACGATCATGCTTTGATTCTTCAATATGCTCAATAACCTTATCCATACTAGACTTAGGTGAAGCAACCAGTTGGGGGCAATACCAATCTATTGGATTTTCAACTGTAGATAAGGCCGCAATAGCTTCACCAGTCATAACGGCCTTGCTTGATCTTGGTGAAGAGCGAAAACCATGCAAATAAACAATTAAAGTCGATGGCATAGGGCTATCTTAGGCCTTTTGTCCGATTTCAAAATTCGCTAACTTCTCTAAGGCTCGAACCATTGCAGAGTGATCCCAGGCTTTACCGCCATGTGCGGCGCAAGAGTTAAATAACTCCTGCGCAGTCGCAGTGTTAGGCAAAGAAACACCAAGAGCCCTGGCGCTACTGAGAGCAAGATTCAGATCTTTCTGGTGTAACTCTATTCTGAAACCTGGATCAAAGGTACGCTTCACCATTCTTTCGCCATGCACTTCTAATATCTTAGAGCTTGCAAAACCACCCATTAAAGCTTGACGCACTTTTGCAGGGTCTGCGCCAGCCCTAGAAGCAAATAAAAGAGCCTCAGCTACTGCCTCAATATTTAAAGCAACAATAATTTGATTGGCAACCTTTGCGGTTTGGCCATCGCCATTTCCACCCACCAGATTAATATTTTTACCCATCAAATCAAATATAGGCTTCACTTTCTCAAAGACCTTCTCATCTCCACCAACCATAATAGAAAGGGTTGCATTTTGGGCGCCTAACTCACCACCAGATACCGGAGCATCTAGGTAATCGCAGCCCAAAGCATTAATTTTCCGAGCAAACTCTTTAGTGGCAATTGGTGATATGGAACTCATATCAACTACGATCTTGCCTTTAGACAGGCCAGCGGCAATTCCCTTATCACCAAACAATACTTTTTCAACATCTGGTGTATCTGGCACCATGGTGAAAATAATGTCAGCTTTACTTGCAACCTCTTGAGGTGAGGCGCATTGCACAGCAGATGAAGAGGCCAACGCTTCTGGCACCTTGCTGCGAGTATTGATAAACACCTCATGTCCAGCATTTGCAAGATGGCCGGCCATAGGTCCACCCATTATTCCCAAACCAATAAAACCCAGCTTTAGTTGATTACTCATTTTGTCTCCGTATCGTATTTTTAATTTAATTGCTGTTAAGCGCTTTAATCCAACCTAATCCAGCTTCAGTATTTGATGCGGGTTTATATTCACAGCCGATCCAACCTTTATAGCCAATCTGATCGATAAACTGAAAGAGATGAGGGTAATTAATTTCCCCAGTTCCCGGCTCATTGCGACCCGGGTTATCCGCTAATTGAATGTGAGCAATTTTTGAAAGATTTGCTTCTATAGTTTTGCAGAGCTCACCTTCCATTCTTTGGGCATGATAAATATCGTATTGAATGAACAAATTATCTGAGCCCACTTCATCAAGAATATCAATGGCTTGCTGTGTCTTAGATAAATAGAAACCTGGAATATCAAAGGTATTAATTGGCTCAATAAGAAGTTTGATATTCGCTTTTTTAAGCTCGGCTGCTGCGTAACGCAAATTGGAAGCAAAGGTTTCTTTAAGCGAGGCAGCATCCACATTAGCGGGAATCTTTCCCGCTAAACAATTTAACTGTTTTACATCAAGCACTTTTGCATATTCAATTGCCTTTGCAACGCCAGCCTTAAATTCAGCAACACGATCTGGAAGGCATGCTATGCCTCTCTCGCCTGCATCCCAATCGCCAGCTGGTAAATTATGGAGAACTAGCTGAAGATTATGCTGCTCTAATTTTTGCTTAATTTCTTGAGCTGAAAATGCATAAGGAAAAAGAAACTCAACGGCCTGAAATCCAGATTTAGCCGCTTTTTCAAATCGATCCAAAAATAAGGTCTCATTAAATAGCATGGTCAAATTTGCGGCAAATTGTGGCATTTCAAATCCTTATAAACAGAATCAGGCGTTACATTGGGAACGATGATCTTAACAAAAGTTATCTAATTAAGCCTCGCTATTAAAAATCAGGGCAATAGACCATTTACGCCCCTAAAAGTAGGCTAAGATTGGATCTAGTAGCTTTTTATATAAGGAAAATAATGAAAACAAAATATGCCCCAATTGCCTTGGTTATTACAGCCCTATTTGCGGGATCTTCCGCAGCCATTGCCCAATCAATGCCATCGTCAAGCACAGCTAAGCCAGCAGTGATCGATGCTGCCGTCACCGATAATCGTTATCAGCTTTATGAAGGTGAAGTAGTCAAGATTGACAAAAAGACTCGCACCATTACCTTTAAGAATAAAGAGGGTGAATCTAAATTTGTTGCAGGTCCTGATATCACTAACTTTGCCCAAATCAAAAAAGGCGATCGCGTAAATGTAAATTACGAGCTAGCCGTAGCTATCGAACTCATTAAGACCAAGAGTGATGGTGTTCGCTCTAAGGTGGAGACCAACACAGTAACCAAATCCAAGGCGGATGAGAAGCCATCTGAATCGATTACAAACAAGACAACCATTGTTGCCGACATTGTGGAAGTTAATCGTGAAAAGAAATTGGTTTCTGTTAAGGGTCCAAGCGGGAAGATCACTACAGTGACTGTGAAGAACCCTGCTCTTTTGGCAGATATCAACGTAGGTGAGCAAGTTAAAGTGATTTACTATGACGCTATGGCTGCATCCATCACCACCCCTAAGAAGTAAGTCATAAATTGATACAGCTATTACTGGGCATTCAGGCGGCTATTTCGGCGCTGTACTATTTAACTGCACCTTTCCCCCTGAGTGTGCCGGTAATTGTATTTTGGCTTCTCAATACTTTCAGCATCCTCTTATTGCTGAAAAACTACAGCGGATTAGTTGGGCAGCTTTCGTCAAATTTAAAACGTTATCGACTCGTATTTACCGCAACCCTAATCATTTCCGAAATTATTATTAATGTCACCGCCGAAAACTACCAGGTGGATAACCTACATGGTTTAATTAGCGACACTGAGGTGCTATTCACCGGAATGACGCTTGGGGTCCTGTGGCACTACGAAATTACCAACAAATTCAAGAAACCGTTTTAAGTTTTTCGCAGCTTTGATATTAGGATGCTTGCATTAGAGCCTCCAAACGCAAATGAATTACTCATTGCAAGAGGAATATTTAAGTCGATCGACTTAAGTGGAAGGTAGTTAAGATTGCATTCCGGATCTGCAATGTCTAAAAAAGCAGTCCCTGGAGCAATATTGTTCTGCAATGCCTGAAACGTAATAACCAGCTCTAATGCGCCCGCCGCACCTAAAGTATGGCCATGAATTGCTTTGGTGGAGCTGATAGCAGTCTTTTGTGCGGCATCTAGTCCGAATGCAGATTTAATGGAGTTTGTCTCTGAAATATCGCCTACGCCTGTAGCAGTTCCGTGAGCGTTAATGTAAGCAATATCCAATGCATTAACTTCTGCCTCCGCCATAGCGGCTTTCATGGCTTTGGCCTGGCCTACTGAGTCTGGTCTGGTAATGTGAATCGCATCAGTGGTTGCGCCATACCCAACGATTTCACCAAGAATGGTTGCCCCTCTATTAAGCGCGCTGTCTAGTGACTCTAAAACTAGGGCAGCCGCACCCTCACCTAGAACAAAGCCACTCCGATTTTTTGAAAAGGGTTTGCAGGAGCCGGCAATATTTTCTGGGTCAGGCGTTGCAAGAGTCCGTAAAGCCTCCCATGCTTTAATGGGTCCGGCATTAAAAAGGCTTTCAGATCCGCCGGCAATCGCCCTATCGCAAATCCCATACTTAATACTTCTAAATGCTTCTCCAATAGCGTGACTTGAGGATGCACATGCAGTCGAATAGGTTAAGGATGGGCCTCTAAAGCAGGTTTGCATCGACAACAATCCAGCCGATCCGTTAGCCATTACACCAATAACAGTAAATGGACGAACGCGCTGCTTATCATTCTGATAGATTTCTTGATAGGCGCCATCAAGGGTGTTGGAGCCGCCAAAACCTGTTCCCCAGAAAATACCGCTCTTATCTAGATCATCCTCACTTAGATTTCCTAGGCCCGACTGTTGTAGCGCCTCTTTTGCCACAAGCCATGCCAGATGGGCGGTTCTATCGAACAAGCCCAGAGAGGTTGCATCCAGATCAAAATCCAGCCTTTCTTTAATGGCAGAAGCGCAAGGGAGATCAACAGGGATAGCAGTTGGTGAAATGAAGCTTGATATGCCGGATTTGCATTCAATAGCTTTCTGAAATTGAACGCCGGCACCTACTCCAAGTCCTGAAACGGCGCCTAGGCCAGTTACAACGACTCTTCTAATGTCATTCCCGCTCAATGAGTTGGCTTCGCAGTATCAAGCAAAGCGGCAACCTCCGCCAAGGTATCTACTTTCGCATCCTCATTGGGTATGCGTACATCAAAGTGGTCCTCTAGATCAAAAATGAGTTCAATCTTTCCAAGGGAATCAACGCCAAGACTTTCTAGGGTGGTGTCCGGACCCAACTCTTCAATTTTTTTATCAAACTTTTGAGAAACCAGTTCCATAAGCGTATTAAGGGTGTTTGACATTATTGCTTTCTCTTTAATTCCTGCAAAAGCTGATTATCTCTATGAAGCAATGTTAGGTAGCGTGATTCCGATACCAGCAGTAATAGCTTGGTCTTGTAACGCTGTCTTTGTAAAATTTCAATAAAGAAAATAGCGACGCCACCAAATAAAAGATTAATTACGAATCTTTCCGCTTCTTCTGGTGTCAGGGAAAAAACCCCAAAGGGAGGTACAAAATACAAATTGGCGTAAATACTTGAGACTAGGATATAAATGCTTGCTGTTATATAACCAAAAAAGTAGGCCAGTACAGTAGCGGCAAAAAAATAAAACTTATAAGGATGGGCGCCATAAAAATTAGAGCCCATCACATGCATCCACGCGCTAATGATCACAAAGGAGGAGAAAGCCCAAATCAGCGCCTCAAGTGCGCTGTGAGATGACCAATTATTGGCATTTTTGATAATCATGACTAGCTTTGTCTCTAATGGGTCTAAAATTATGAGTTATGAATGACCTTGCACATAATGATAATAGCAGCCCGTTGATTGTACTATTCCATGGTCTTTCCTCATCTCCTATGGAGTTCAATTTCCTAGCCTCCCAGCTTACCGCAGCAGGCTATAGGGTAAATACCCCAACTATTCCAGGGTATACCTTTGGCGACAAGGCGAGTAGTTGGAAGTTTTGGCTTAGCGAAGCAATCAAGCATATAGAAGGATTGCAGAAAACTGAATCCAAGCCAATATCCCTGGGCGGAATTTCCCTGGGGTCCACATTGGCTCTGGCTGTTGCATCAGAGCTCAATGATATTTTGGGTGTAATGGCCCTCTCAACCACTCTGAAATACAACGGCTGGGCCGTTCCCTGGTATCGACACCTCATTCCGTTGGGAATGATGCTTGGGTTGGGTGATCGCTTCAAATATAAGGAGCGAGATCCCTTTGGCATTAAAAATCCGCAAATTCGAGCTTACATTAAAAGAGTGCTTTCGAGCCAAGAGCTGTCAGCCGTTGGTGGTTCGTATATGTCTTTGAGACATATGCATGAGGGCAATAAGCTTTGTAAACATACGATTGAAAATCTTTCGCAAGTTGGCTCCTCCATATTAACAATTCATGCAATTGATGATGAAATTGCCAATGTACTGAATCCGCAAATGGTTGGAGATCTATCAAGCGCAACACTATTGAGGCAGGTATTCCTGGGAAACAGTTATCACATGATTACCGTTGATAATGAGAGGGAGACTGTTGCGGCGGAAGCTCAAAATTTTCTGGATTTAATCTATGGAAAAATTAAACCCATACCAGAAGAAGAGAAAATTGTGGCCCCTGAATTACAGCGTTTTTTGAGAAATCTCAACAGAATTGATTAAATTAGCATCGTTGAGCCCAATCACGCAGGGCTCAGGCATTTAGGAGACTTGAAGTGGATTCATTCATTCCCTACTTACTCTCCCCCCTAGTCCTGCTTGCGCTCAGTATATGGGAGCGTAAATACCCCCTATATGCATATGAAGCAGATAGTGCTTGGCGTATACGCCTTCTGATTTATGCGATTCTTGGTATAGCTGCCACAGCCCTTGTTGGCCTTTTAGTTGAGCCCTACCTACACGATATAAGTCCATTTACTCGAATCTCAGAATCATTGAATGCCAGACCTAGCTGGCTAAGTGGGTTTTACGCCTATCTACTGATCACTTTTTTTGTCTACTGGTGGCATCGCTATCGACACTACAACCATTTTGCATGGAAAGTATTTCATCAAATCCATCACAGCACTTATCGCCTCCAGGCCTTCACGGCTTTTTATGCTCACCCCTCTGACTTTATTGCCAATGTATTAATCATTAGCTTGGTGAGCTATGGAATACTGGGTTTGAATATTGAAGCCGCCTCTTGGGCTACTTTGTGGGTTGCAGTGTTTGAATATTGGGAGCATACAAACATCCGCACGCCTCATTGGTTGGGATATTTTGTAGTCCGCCCTGAAATGCATCGCATTCATCACGAGCGCAAACAACATCGCAATAACTATGGCTTACCGATCTGGGATATGGTGTTTGGTACCTATGAGAATTCCAGCCGACCAGTGAAATGTGGTTTTGATTTAAGCCAAGAAAAGAAGGTTGCAGAAATGCTTGCTTGCAAACAAGTTGAATAAAAAAAGCCCCCAATTAAGGGGGCTTTTTAATTGTCTTGGCGGAACGGACGGGACTCGAACCCGCGACCCTCGGCGTGACAGGCCGATATTCTAACCAACTGAACTACCGCTCCAAATACATCGCGTAACGCAACATCATACATCTTTACTGCAACCAGAAGAATCTGGCGTCCCCAGGGGGATTCGAACCCCCGTACTCACCGTGAAAGGGTGATGTCCTAGGCCTCTAGACGATGGGGACCTGGACTAAAACTAACTACTATTGTTTTAAATGCTTGGTGGAGATAAGCGGGATCGAACCGCTGACCTCTTGCATGCCATGCAAGCGCTCTCCCAGCTGAGCTATACCCCCGAAATCTCGCGATAAAACTACAAGACACTCAAAACAATCCAAGATTTTATCCTATTTTTGTGCAGGTGCGCAAATTCCTTACTGAATTACCTTGGAGAGCCTCTTTACAACCTCTTCCTTACCCAAAACTACCAATACAGAATCAATGGCTGGCGTCTGTGTGGTGGCAAATAATGCGTATCTGACAGGCATTGCTAAAGCAGGCATTTTAATTTGATATTTTGCTAGCACTTGCTTAAAAACAGCAGCATATGCCTCTTTAGTTGGCTCAGCCGCAGAGATGCCATCGGTTAAATCCTTCAATGCAGGAATAACGGCATCAGCAATATTTTCTTTAATTTGATCTGCACTTAAATTAGGAGCCGGCGAGTAAAACAACTTGGCCCCTTCAGCAATTTCAATCAAAGTATTGGCGCGATCTTTTAGCAATCCAACAACCTGCACAAAGTCTGGACCAGATTCAGTATCCATACCAAGTTGATGTGCAAATGGTTTTGTTGCTATCGCTAATTTAGCTGGATCTGCGTTTTGAATGTATTGGTGATTTAACCAAAGTAATTTTTCCGGATTGTGTTGCGCTGGTGAGCGCCCTAAACTTTCTAGGTCAAACCAATCCACAAATTGTTCTTTGGTAAACACTTCAGCATCGCCATGAGACCACCCAAGGCGTGCCAGATAATTGAGGATGGCCTCAGGTAGATATCCTACTTTTTGGTAATCGCGCACACTCATCGCCCCATTGCGCTTGCTCATCTTTTCGCCGGAATCATTTAGTACCGTTGGCAAATGGGCATATACAGGCGGTATGCCACCAAGCGCCTTCATGATATTGATTTGCCTAGGTGTATTGTTCACGTGATCATCACCCCGAATGACATGGGTAATATTCATATCCATGTCATCTATCACTACGCAAAAGTTATAAGTAGGCGTTCCATCTGGTCTGGCAATCACCAGATCATCAAGCTCATCATTGCTGATTTCTATTTGACCTTTGACGGCATCATTCCAAATGACGGACCCGCCAATTGGATTCTTAAAACGAATGACCGGACTCACGCCTTCTGGAACGGGAGGTAATACCTTTCCAGGTTCGGGCCTCCATAGGCCGTTATAGCGAGGCTTTTCTTTATTGGCCATTTGTTGATCACGCAGCCGATTGAGCTCTTCCTCACTCATGTAGCAGGGATAGGCTAATCCAGCATCCAGCATTTGTTTTACGACCTCACGATATCGATCAATGCGTTGCATTTGATAGATTGGGCCCTCATCTAAATCAAGGCCAAGCCATGCCATTCCCTCGATGATGACGTCGACCGCCTCTTGGGTAGAACGCTCTAAATCGGTATCCTCAATTCTGAGAATAAAGTCGCCTTTATTGTGGCGAGCAAATGCCCACGGATAAAGAGCGCTGCGAAGGTTTCCCAGATGAATAAAGCCCGTGGGACTAGGGGCGAATCGTGTACGAATATGCATAAATCACATTATCTCAGGTCGTGAATGATGGGACTAAATCTGAAAAAAAGTGGATACTTTGAGCTATGAACGAATTACTTGTCTTTATGTGTGATGGCGCCCCGGTACGCGGTGAGATTGTGTCAATTGGCAGCGCCTGGCAGGCTGTTTTAGAGCGTCGAAATGACCCCCCTGCCATCCGCCGCATTCTGGGCGACTTTGTAGGTGCAGCCACCCTTTTAAGCGCTAGTCTGAAATTTGATGGAACTCTGATTATTCAAGCCCAAAGCAAGGGCCCAATCCAACTGCTTGTGGTGGAATGTAAATCGGATTTATCGATGCGCGCGACGGTTAAGCTCTCGGTTGACCCTTCAGACATTGCCCTTGATGCATCCCTGGCAGACCTATTAGACGTAAGCTCCAGCGGAAGATTGGTTATTACCCTCGACCCTGCTGATCGTGAGCCTGGGCAAGCCCCCTATCAAGGTATAGTCGCCCTTCAGGACCATCAGGGATCCGTAATAAAGCCCGTTACCAGCGCTGCTGAAGCGATAGCGCTATATATGCAAAATTCTGAGCAGCTAGATACGCGTATATGGCTTGCCTCAAGTGACACCCATGTCGGTGGCTTGTTGTTGCAACGCTTGCCAAATTCAGGTGGCCATGCCCATTTGGACCCACAGATTGCTACTGAAGGTTGGTCGCGCATTCAAACGCTTGGCGAAACAATTACCAATGAAGAATTACTTACCCTCCCCCCAGAAACCATCTTAAGGAGGCTCTTTTTAGAGGAGTCCGCCGAGAATGGTGTGAGAAGTTTCCCCGCCATACCCATTCGCTTTGCATGTCGCTGTTCTCGTACCAAGGTTGCTGATATTTTACGAATGCTCGGTGAGCAAGAGGTTCAAAGCATACTGGCAGAACAAGGCGCCGTTGAGACCATTTGCGATTTCTGCGCAAAGCCCTATCGCTTTGATGCAGTTGATTGCTTGCAAGTATTTAAGACTGATTTATTAAGTGATGCTACAAGACCGCCATCCAGCGGTCATTAGACAATCATTGCTTTGTAGCTTGCGCATCTGATGATTTATCCGCTGGCAAGATTTGTACAAAAAACTCGCCCTCTTTGATTAAGCCATGCTCAACACGAGCACGCTCTTCAATTGCTCGAGTACCATCCTTGAGATCTTTCACATCCCCAGATAACTTGGCATTACGCAGAGCCAAGAGGCTATTTTTAGCCTCTTGAAGCTCCACCTGGCGCTCCATCTCATAAACTTTTAACCATCCACCCTTCCCCAGCCAAAGGGGGTACTGGATTGCTATTAGCAAAACCAGCATGGAGTAGATGACTATTCGCATATGCTATTCAATAAGCCGGAAATATCTCAAACAGAACGCTTGAGGTTATAAAAAACAGACTTGCCTGGGTAGGTAGCAACATCGCCTAAATCCTCTTCAATACGCAAGAGTTGGTTGTACTTAGCAATTCGATCAGAGCGAGATAAAGAACCAGTCTTAATTTGACCCGCATTGGTACCAACGGCAATATCCGCAATAGTACTGTCTTCTGTTTCGCCTGAGCGATGTGAAATTACCGCGGTGTAATTTGCACGTTTGGCCATTTCAATAGCAGCAAACGTTTCGGTCAAGGTACCAATCTGGTTAATCTTGATCAAAATAGAGTTAGCTATTCCCTTGTCAATTCCTTCTTTAAGGATGCGGGTGTTAGTAACAAATAAATCATCGCCAACCAACTGGATGTTCTTACCAAGTTTTTTGGTGATGTCGGCCCAACCATCCCAATCGCCTTCGTGCATACCATCCTCAATCGAAACAATTGGAAATTGATCCGCTAAATTACCGAGGTAATCAGAAAACTCACTTGAGCTTAGTTGCAAGCCTTCGCCTGACAAGTGATATTTGCCGTCTTTGTAGAATTCGCTAGCCGCACAATCTAAGGCCAGCACTACATCTTCACCAGCCTGATAGCCAGCACCTTCAATGGCCTTCATGATGGTCTGCAAGCACTCGTGATTGCTCTTAAAGTTTGGAGCAAAACCTCCCTCATCGCCTACTGTGGTTGGCATGCCTTGAGCGCCCAAAATTTTCTTCAATTCATGGAAAATTTCTGCGCCACAACGCAATGCATCGCGGAAGTTTTGTGCGCCTACAGGCATCACCATGAACTCTTGTATATCTAGGCTGTTATTGGCGTGTGCGCCGCCATTAACAATATTCATCATTGGTACTGGCAACTGCATACCGCCTGAGCCACCAAAATAGCGATACAGAGGCAAACCAGCTTCTTCAGCAGCCGCTCTAGCAACCGCCATAGATACAGCCAAAGTGGCATTGGCACCTAAGCGAGCTTTATTGTGCGTGCCATCCAATTCAATCAGGGTGCGATCTAAAAAGGCTTGTTCGCTAGCATCCAATCCTAGAATGGATTCTGCAATTTCAATATTGATATTTTGTACCGCCTTAAGAACTCCCTTGCCAAGATAACGAGATTTGTCGCCATCACGCAACTCAATCGCTTCACGCGATCCTGTGGATGCTCCAGAAGGTACGGCAGCACGGCCCATAACGCCAGACTCAAGCAAAACATCGCACTCAACTGTTGGGTTGCCGCGTGAATCCAGAACTTCTCTACCGATGATGTCAACAATGGCGCTCATGCACCTTCTCCTTAAAACTATATGAAATGGGGTTTAACTAATTTGCTTCAAGTTACACAAAGCTATCTTCTAAAAATGAACCAGCTGACTTTACAGCGCTGTCTATGGCTACTAATGACTCTAGGAGCTCTTTCATGCGATCCAATGGAACAGCATTAGGACCATCAGATAAAGCTTTTGCTGGATCTGGATGAGTTTCCATAAAGAGTCCACTAATACCTACCGCTACAGCTGCACGAGCTAGAACTGGTACAAATTCGCGTTGACCACCGCTTGAGTTACCTTGGCCCCCTGGCAACTGAACAGAATGAGTTGCATCAAAAACAACCGGTGCTTTTGACTCACGCAAAATTGCTAAGCTGCGCATGTCCGAGACTAGGTTGTTATAGCCAAAAGATGCGCCGCGCTCACAAACCATAAATTGATCAGCAAGGCCCTTTTCAGTGGCGGCTACACGTGCTTTTTCAATCACGTTGAGCATCTCATGCGGTGAAAGAAACTGACCTTTTTTAAAATTCACAGGCTTACCACTTTGAGCGCAGGCTCTAATGAAGTCGGTTTGTCTGCACAAGAATGCTGGGGTTTGCAATACGTCCACAACGCTAGCGACAGCAGTGATTTCACTGATATCGTGAACGTCGGTCAATACAGGAACATCGACTTGCTTTTTGACTTTAGCCAAAATCTCTAAGCCTTTATCCATTCCAAGACCACGAAAAGACGTGCCTGAAGAGCGATTCGCTTTATCAAACGAAGACTTGTAGATAAATGGAATCTTTAAAGCGGTAGTGATTTCTTTTAACTGGCCGGCGATATCAATAGCAGACTGCTCTGATTCAATAACACAAGGACCGGCAATCAAAAAGAAGCGGTGATCTAAACCAACATCAAAACCACATAGTTTGAATGTGCTCATATTCTTCCTTTATGCAGCCTGCTTCTCAGCAGCATTTTGATGCTCAAGTGCAGCACTGATAAACGCGGAGAACAGGGGATGACCATCACGCGGTGTTGAAGTGAACTCCGGGTGAAATTGCACGCCAAAGAACCAAGGATGAATTGAAGCTGGTAACTCCATCATTTCTGGCAACTCTTCATTAGGAGTTCTGGCAGAGATAATTAAGCCGGATTGCTCTAGCTGTGGCACGTAGGTATTGTTTACTTCATAACGATGGCGATGACGCTCATTTACTTCGGCGCCATAGATGCGGTGAGCCAAGGTACCCGCCTTAACCGGACAACGCTGCGAGCCAAGACGCATTGTTCCGCCTAAATCAGAATCATTGGTACGTTTTTCAACGTTACCTTCTCTATCGAGCCATTCAGTAATGAGGGCCACAACAGGTTGCTCAGACTGTGGGTCAAATTCAGTGCTATTTGCATTTGTAAGATTAGCTACATGTCGCGCAAATTCAATTACAGCCAATTGCATACCCAAACAAATTCCTAAATATGGAACGTTGTTCTCGCGGGCATAGCGAATAGCGGCAATCTTACCTTCTGTTCCGCGTTTACCAAAGCCACCCGGAACCAAAATAGCATCTAAGTTTTGCAAACAATCTACGCCATCTTTTTCGATGACTTCGGAGTCAATGTAATTAATATTGACGCGAGTATGTGTATGAATACCAGCATGTCGCAATGCCTCAATAAGTGACTTGTAGGACTCGGTTAACTCAACATACTTTCCGACCATGCCAATAGTCACTTCATGTTGCGGGTTTGCCATTTCATAAACTAAATTAGCCCATACAGATAAATCTGCTGGTTTAGCTTTGAGGTCAAGCTCGCGACTAATTAAATCATCCATGCCCTGTGCATGGAGCATCTCAGGAATCTTATAGATTGTGTCTACATCCCATACGGAAATAACCGCTTCTTCACGGACATTTGAGAAGAGAGAAATCTTTGCCCGCTCATCTTCAGGAATGGGTCGGTCAGCACGGCAAAGTAAGACGGTTGGCATAATGCCAATCTCGCGAAGCTTTTGCACTGAGTGCTGAGTAGGCTTAGTTTTTAACTCGCCTGCGCTATTGATGTAAGGCACAAGAGTCAAATGAACAAAGGCACAATCATGTATTGGCAAGCGCAAGCTCATCTGTCTTGCAGCCTCTAAAAACGGAAGTGATTCGATATCACCAACTGTGCCGCCGATTTCGCAAATGGCAACATCAGCCTTGCCATCATGACTTGCTTTTGCGCCCCGCTCTACAAAAGCCTGAATCTCGTTAGTGATATGTGGAATAACTTGCACTGTCTTACCAAGATATTCGCCACGACGTTCTTTACTAATCACTGATTCGTAAATCTGGCCAGTAGTGAAGTTATTGCTTTTACGCATCTTCGCCGAGACGAAGCGCTCATAGTGACCCAAGTCCAAATCAGTTTCTGCGCCATCTTCGGTAACAAAAACTTCACCGTGCTGGAGCGGACTCATGGTGCCCGGGTCAACGTTGATATAGGGGTCTAATTTTAGGAGGGTGACTTTCAGGCCGCGGGATTCGAGAATCGCGGCAAGCGAGGCAGCTGCGATTCCTTTCCCTAAAGAAGAAACCACACCACCAGTGACAAAAACGTATTTGGTCATCGCTTAAGCTCTGTTGGAAAAAGTAATTATAACGACAGAGAGACGTAAGCAATCAATTTCAAATTCGGTAACATGGCAAGAACATTCATTTATCTGAGCTAATTTAGACCATATGCGCCTTATATTTGCAGTCCTCCTCACCCTTCTATCCCTCTTTTATTTCCTACCTTTTGCGATTGCCTTCAGTAAGAAAAGGGCTAATTCCGGGGCTATTTTTGCCCTAAATCTCTTTTTGGGCTGGTCCCTCATTGGCTGGGTTGTTGCACTAGTGTGGGCAATGAAGGATGAGCAGACCCTGTAAGCAGCTAGGATTGGCTGCGCCTGAAGTGCAAATCTTGAGGTTAATTACGTAAAAACCCTAATATTTCTATTAATAGCCCATTTTTGAGCGAAATTAGGGCTTTAAACTCTTATATAAGACTTAAATAAGCAACTATAATTTGGACAATCGGGAGAAAATTCCCTTTTGGCCTTTCTATTGACCACTTTTACCTCATAGGAAACACAATGTTAGAAGCCTATAACGCCCAAGTTGCCGAACGTGCAGCCCTTGGAATTCCAGCTCTTCCTCTAACCAAAGACCAAACTGCTGATTTGGTGAAGTTACTGAAAAATCCTCCTGCTGGCAAAGAAGCCGAGCTTGTTGAATTAATTACCGACCGCGTTCCTGCTGGCGTAGATGAAGCAGCCAAAGTAAAAGCTGAATTTTTAGATGCTGTTGCCAAAGGCACAGAAAAATCTCCATTAATTTCCCGCATACGCGCTACCGAATTGTTGGGTACGATGCTCGGCGGTTACAACATTAAGCCATTAGTAGAGCTACTTTCTGACGCGGAATGTGGCGCAGCAGCAGCTGAAGCACTCAAGAAAACACTCTTGATGTTTGATTACTTTAATGACGTGCAAGAGCTTGCCGAAAAAGGCAATGCGAACGCTAAAGCAGTCATGCAAAGTTGGGCAAATGCAGAGTGGTTTACTGCTCGCCCTGCTGTACCAGAAAGTATGAAGCTCACTGTATTCAAAGTCACTGGTGAAACAAACACCGACGATCTTTCTCCTGCACCAGATGCATGGAGTCGTCCTGATATTCCATTGCATGCAACGATCATGCTAAAGAACCCGCGTCCTGGCATTGAGCCAGATGAGACTGGTGTTCGCGGACCAATGAAACAAATTGCTGCACTCCAGAAAAAAGGCAATCAAATTGCTTACGTTGGAGACGTGGTTGGAACAGGATCTTCACGTAAATCCGCCACCAACTCCGTTCTCTGGTGGACAGGTCAAGACATTCCATTCGTTCCAAACAAGCGTTATGGTGGTGTGTGCTTAGGCACTAATATTGCCCCAATCTTCTTTAATACTATGGAAGATTCAGGAGCGCTACCAATTGAATTAGATGTCTCCCAAATGAACATGGGCGATGAGATTGAGCTTCGTCCATACGAAGGCAAAGTATTTAAAAATGGTAGCGAGATCACGAGCTTTACATTGAAATCCCCAGTGATCTTGGATGAAGTCCGTGCAGGTGGTCGTATTCCTTTGATTATTGGTCGCGGATTAACTGCTAAAGCGCGTGCTGCCCTTGGATTACCTGCTTCTACTGAGTTCCGCTTGCCTGTTAATCCTGTGGACAACAAAAAAGGTTTCAGCTTGGCGCAAAAGATGGTTGGTCGCGCATGCGGCTTACCCGAAGGCCAAGGCGTTCGCCCCGGCACATACTGTGAGCCACACATGACTACTGTTGGCTCACAGGACACTACTGGTCCTATGACCCGTGATGAGCTAAAAGATTTGGCTTGCCTTGGCTTCTCATCTGATCTTGTAATGCAGTCCTTCTGCCACACTTCAGCTTATCCAAAGCCAGTAGATATTCGGACTCAACATGAACTGCCACCATTCATGACCAATCGTGGCGGGGTTGCCCTACGTCCAGGCGATGGTGTGATCCATAGCTGGTTAAACCGCTTACTCCTCCCAGACACATGCGGCACCGGTGGCGACAGCCATACACGCTTTCCAATTGGTATCTCCTTCCCTGCAGGTTCAGGCTTGGTGGCCTTTGCTGCCGCCACTGGTGTAATGCCGTTGGATATGCCTGAGTCTGTATTGGTTCGCTTCAAGGGCAAGATGCAACCTGGTATTACTTTGCGTGATCTAGTGAATGCCATTCCTTTGTATGCAATCAAGAAAGGTTTGCTCACCGTTGAAAAGCAAGGCAAAAAGAATATTTTCTCTGGCCGCATTCTCGAAATCGAAGGTCTACCTGACCTTAAAGTTGAACAAGCATTTGAATTGTCTGATGCTTCTGCTGAGCGTTCTGCTGGTGGTTGTACGGTTCACCTGAACAAAGAGCCAATCATCGAGTACATGACATCAAACATCACATTGATGAAATGGATGATTGCTAACGGTTACGAAGATAAGCGTACTCTTGGTCGCCGAATTAAAGCCATGGAAGCTTGGATTGCCAATCCACAACTTCTCAAAGCGGATGCAAATGCTGACTATGCAGAGATTATCGAAATTAATATTGATGAAATCAAAGAACCTATCCTTGCATGCCCTAACGATCCAGATGACGTCAAGATATTGTCTGAAGTAGCTGGTGACAAAATTGATGAGGTGTTTATTGGCTCATGCATGACTAACATTGGCCACTTCCGTGCAGCCGGTCAGGTTTTGCAGGGTAAGAAAGATATGCCAACCCGCTTATGGGTAGCACCTCCAACTAAGATGGATGCAATGGTTTTAATGGAAGAAGGCTACTACGGTATGTTGGGTGCTGCTGGTGCGCGTATGGAAAGCCCAGGCTGCTCACTATGTATGGGTAACCAAGCTCAAATCCGTAAAGGATCAACAGCCGTTTCAACCTCTACACGCAACTTCCCTAATCGCTTGGGTATTGATACTCGCGTGTATTTGGCTTCTGCTGAATTGGCATCTGTTGCAGCCCTTCTAGGTCGTCTACCTACTCCTGCTGAGTATTTAGAGCAAGTGAAGGCGCTTGATGCCAAAGCTGGTGATGTTTATAAATACATGAGTTTTGATAAGCTCAAGTCGTTTAGCGATGTTGCAGATACAGTAACGGTTTAATTGGGCATGACCCTCAGTCTTTAATGAGGCTGAGAAATAAAAAAGGCGATCAAACGATCGCCTTTTTTATTGTCTAGGATATATTTAGATAGAAAGCTTTAATTCTTGCCTTGCATTCTCACGGCTGATACCGGACACCCACTTATTAGTTGGCAATCCCGTCTTCTCAAGAATGAGCTTTGCACGTTTAGATACATCCTTCCATTCTGCCTCGAGTTTGGGTCCTTTGAATGCAATCGCCACGACATTGCAATCATGGGACTCTGGAAATAAGAGCACCCTGTTATCAAAAGCCTCACAGATATTCCGAAGGTTTACGTCAAAGCTTTTGTGCCTTGAAAAAAGATTAACCGTCATCACTCCTGGACCTTTGAGGATGTTGTAGCAGCCTTTGTAGAAATCTAAGGAGCTTGCTGAAGGCCCATCACAGATTGCATCATAGAGATCAACCTGCACTGCATCAAACTGTTCTATGTATTTTTTGTCTTGAACGAAAACTTTAGCATCCATTTGAAGTGTTTCAAGCCTGCGATCATCATTGGGCGTAAAAAACATCGATCTTGCAGAAACGATTACCGCAGGATTGAATTCGACAACAGTGGTTTTAACTGCTGGACAATAACTATGCTGAAATTTAGTTAAGGCACCAGTACCTAAGCCAAGCTGAGCAACGCGCATTCCCGGCTTAGTCTCCAAGAAGAGTAACCATGCCATCATTTGCTGGTTGTACTCAAGATAAATCTCTTCGGGATCCCGCAAGCGCATCGCACCCTGAATCAATTCAGTTCCAAAATGAAGGTATCGAATGCCGCCACTTTCTGAAAAAGTAACTGGTTCCACTAAGTGCTTAGTGGACAACTTAATTTGCCCAGCGACGCGCGTTTCGGAAAAGACGTAACCAAGGGCTCGCGCCATCTGGTGTATTCAGCCATTCCGGTGGACACCAGCTCATCTGAGCAGCTCTAAATACTCGCTCAGGATGAGGCATCATGACCATAAAGCGACCATCTGGAGTGGTTACCCCAGTCAATCCTTCTGGCGATCCATTTGGATTCATTGGATAGATTTCGGTAGGATTGCCTTGATGATCAACAAAACGGAAAGCAGCTAAACCCTGCTTTTGGATCTGATCTAGATTGCCTTGCTGACTGAAATTGGCAAATCCCTCACCGTGCGCAATCGCAATAGGAATCTGACTACCCTCCATGCCTTGTGTGAATATGGATGGTGAAGCCATTACTTCGGCCATAACCAAACGTGCTTCGTATTGCTCTGATTGATTGCGGGTAAATTTAGGCCAAGCCTCAGCACCAGGGATGATTCCCGAGAGATTGCTCATCATTTGACATCCATTGCAAACACCTAGCGCAAAGCTATCTTGACGATTAAAGAAGGTTGAAAATTGATCACGCAGTTGTTGATTAAAGAGAATCGTTTTGGCCCAACCTTCACCAGCACCCAATACATCTCCGTAACTAAAACCACCGCAGGCAATAAGCCCTCTGAAATCATCTAATTTAGCTTTCCCGCTGAGCAAATCAGACATATGCACGTCATAACTATCAAATCCAGCCCAATTCACCGAGTAAGCCATTTCTACATGAGAATTAACGCCCTGCTCACGCAAGATGGCAACCTTAGGTCTAGCATTCTTGGCGATGTAAGGTGCTGCAATATCTTCAGCCACATCAAATGTGAGCTTTGGACTCATGCCTGGATCAGAAATATTCTCTAAGAGTGCAAATTCACTATCAGCACAGGCAGGGTTGTCACGCAAGCGTGCAATTTGATAGCTAGTATTAGTCCATATTTTCTGCAGAACTTCGCGAGGCTCGGCGAAAATGTTTTTTGCGTCACGCCAAATCTCGATACGACCATTGGCATTAGGTTTGCCAATGACATGACTAAATGCACTTAAGCCTAATTTTCTCAATACTGCAAAGACGGCATCACGATCTTCTTTTCGAACCTGAATAACGGCGCCAAGCTCTTCGTTGAATAATGCTCGCATTGTTTGTTCGTGACGACGACCTGAAACCTGCTGCGCCCAATTTTTAGCATCGCCATAATCTGGCTCTTGCCCTGCATCCATGGCAATGATATCCACATTGAGAGAAATGCCGCAATGTGAAGCAAATGACATTTCTGCAACACAAGCCAGCAAGCCGCCGTCCGATCGGTCATGGTATGCCAATAGCTTATCTTGCTTGCGAAGCTCAATAATGGCTGTAGCCAACGCCTTTAGATCCTCTGGATGATTAAGATCTGGTGCAATTTTTCCTGATTGATCCAAAACTTGGGCCAAGATACTGCCAGCCATACGATTTTTGCCGCGACCCAAATCAATCAAAATCAATTCAGTTTCTTGAGGGGATCCGTCTTTGCCTTTTAATTGAAGAAGTGGCGTTAACGTTTTTCGCGCATCAAGTACTGAGGCAAAAGCAGAAATAATTAAGGAAACTGGAGCTACTACTTTTTTATCTTCCTTGTGATCTTTCCATGTAGTCGACATAGACAGCGAATCTTTGCCTACCGGAATAGAAATTCCGAGCGCAGGACACAATTCCATGCTAACAGCTTTTACAGAATCGTATAACTTGGCATCTTCACCGGGTGCACCGCATGCTGCCATCCAGTTAGCAGAGAGTTTTACGCTATCGAGGCTCGCGATATCTGCAGCCAATAGATTGGTAATCGCCTCACCAACCGCCATGCGCGCTGCCGCAGGCGCATCAATTACTGCCAATGGGGCTCTTTCACCCATAGACATAGCTTCGCCGCGATAACTTTGATAGTCCATCATCGTGACCGCACAGTCGGCTACGGGAACTTGCCATGGCCCAACAAATTGGTCGCGTGCATTTAAACCGCCAACAGTTCTATCGCCGATCGTAATTAGAAATGATTTGCTTGCTACGGTAGGCTGTTGCAATACCCAGGCAATCGATTGCGCTAAATCAGCATCTGTAACATCCAACTCTTTAAATTCTTGAGCCACTCTCGTGACATTGCGATGCATTTTAGGAGGCTTGCCCAATAGAACTTCCATCGGCATATCTATTGGTGATGCAGCATCAGCCCCAGCAGCTTGCTTGGTATCGCTCAGTTTAAGTTGGCGCTCTGCTGTTGCTTCGCCAACTACGGCAAAGGGGCAACGTTCGCGTTCGCAAAACGATTTAAAGAGATCTAAATCCTTTTTATCGATTGCTAATACATAACGCTCTTGAGATTCATTGCACCAAATTTCTGCAGGGCTCATGCCACTCTCTTCAAGCGGCACGCTACGAAGCTTAAATGAAGCTCCTAAACCAGCACCATCAGCCAGCTCAGGGAATGCATTTGATAAACCACCTGCACCAACATCATGAATAGAAACGATTGGATTGTTTTCACCAAGCGCACGGCAGGCATTAATCACTTCTTGTGCACGACGTTCCATTTCTGGGTTTCCACGTTGCACAGAATCAAAATCAAGATCGGCCGTATTTGTACCGGTTGCAACAGAGCTACCAGTTGCACCACCCATACCAATGCGCATGCCAGGGCCACCTAGCTGAATTAACAGGTGACCTGCTTGTATTGCCTTTTTCTCAGTATGGATCGAATCAATACTACCGATACCGCCAGCGATCATGATGGGCTTGTGATAACCACGACGAACTCCATCCAGGGTTTGCTCAAAGACGCGGAAGTATCCACCCAATATTGGGCGGCCAAATTCATTATTAAATGCAGCGCCACCGAGCGGACCATCAATCATGATTTGCAAAGGTGTTGCGATACGCTCAGGCTTGCCATATGTCTCAATCTCCCATGGAAGATCTGTACCAGGGATATTGAGATTGGAAACAGAGAAGCCTGTGAGACCTGCCTTAGGGCGACCGCCAATACCGGTGGCACCCTCATCACGAATCTCACCACCAGCGCCTGTAGATGCCCCGGGAAATGGCGCAATCGCTGTTGGGTGATTATGTGTCTCGACCTTCATTAAGGTGTGAACTAAACGTGTATCTTTTTCGTAACGATGATTGTCGCCCTGGGGAACCCAGGTTTCGGCTTCGCAACCAACCATGACTGCAGAGTTATCTGAGTAAGCAACAATCGTGCCTTCTGGTTGCAATTGATGAGTATTGCGGATCATGGCGAACAAAGAACGCTCTTGATCGTCACCATCAATAGTCCAACTGGAGTTAAATATTTTATGACGACAATGCTCACTGTTCGCCTGAGCAAACATAATCAACTCAACATCGGATGGATTACGCTTGAGCTTAGTAAAGTTTTCAGCGAGGTAAGCTACTTCATCGTCAGACAGGGCTAGGCCTAAGTCTTGGTTGGCTTTATCAAGAGCCGCCCTACCTTCTGTCATTACAGGGATTCGCGCTAAAGGCTTATCCTCCAATGATTGATATAAGTTATTGGCATCATCAGTTGAATCAATAACCGCTTCTGTCATTCTGTCATGCACAGCAGCAAGCACTAATTGTGTTTGCTCTGGAGTTAGCACTTTTTTTCCCTTCCATGCAAACTGAACTCCACGCTCGAGACGTAAAACATCCAGTCCACATTGACGAGCAATATCAGTTGCCTTGCTGGCCCAAGGAGAAACGGTTCCAAATCTTGGGATAACAATCGCGCCTTGGCTATCTGCCTTGCTATTGCCAAACCAAGACTTGCCTGGATTTATTTTGGAATTAAAAGGCTGGCCATAGGTCAATAAGCTTGCCATGACCTCTTGGTTTTTAGGGCTAGGTTCAGCCGTCGACCAAATGAAATGAAGGTACTGAGCTTCGATGGACTCAAGATCAACCCCTTGTGCCGCCAATGTAGCTAAAAGTCGCTGTTGGCGGAAAGAGGAAAGCGCATCAGCGCCGGGCAAAAAGTGGAAGAAAGACATCCCTAGATTATAAGGTTTTGCCTACACTAAGCGCCCGCCCTGAAGGTGGAATTGCCGCTGGCACCGATCAGCCAAGGCCTGGTCATGGGTCACCAAAACCAGGGTTGAATGGTTGGCTCGATTTAGCTCAAAAAGGAGCTCAATAACCCGGTTTCCACTGACCTCATCCAGGCTGCCAGTAGGCTCATCCGCAAAAAGGATGGCAGGCCTCATGATGAATGCTCTGGCCAAGGCTACACGTTGCTGCTCTCCACCAGATAGGGTTTTGGGGAAATGGTTGGCACGCTCACCTAAACCCACTTGCTCAAGACACATTAGGGCATTTTCTTTGGCCATCTTTAGACCATTCAGCTCGGCTGGCAGCATCACGTTTTCAAGTGCCGTTAAATGCGGCAGCAATTGAAAGGATTGAAAAACAAAGCCTACTTTTTGACCCCGTAACTTGGCCCGTCCGTCCTCATCCAACAGATTCAGATTTTGATTGGCCAATTCAACATGCCCGCTTGTTGGAGTATCTAACCCAGCCAATAGCCCAAGCAGGGTACTTTTGCCAGAACCAGATGCGCCCGTTATAGCAATACTTTCACCCCCGCAGACATCAAAGCTAATGTCGTGCAAAATAGTTAACGATCCATCGCTAGATAAAACTTGTTTACCTAGATGTATCGCACTAAGGACTTTTTCTGGAACACTCATAAATGAATCAAATTGTTTGGTTGAGCTTCTTGAATAAAAAACTGAGGGCCATAACACTGGCAGCTGCCCTATTTTGCCTGTTTATTCCTTTTGGCACACAAGGTCAAACGAACCCTACTATTTTGGTCTTGGGCGATAGCCTATCGGCTGAGTACGGTTTAGCGCGTGGAACTGGCTGGGTAAGGCTGCTGGAGGAACAACTAAAAATAGAATCTAGTCCTTGGAATATTTTTAATGCCAGCATTAGCGGTGAAACCAGTTCAGGCGGCCTGTCTAGATTGCCAAAATTACTAGAGCAAAAGAAGCCAGGTATTGTTCTTTTAGAGCTCGGCGCAAATGATGCATTGCGCGGACTCTCCATTCAAGAGTCAGAAAATAATTTGCGCAAGATGATTCGATTGAGCAAACAATCTGGAGCAAAAGTGCTTTTGTTTGGCATGCAGATTCCACCAAACTATGGGCAAACTTACACAAAGCAATTTCAGAATTTATTTCCAGAGCTAGCTCAACAGGAGAAAGTTCAACTGCTCCCCTTCTTTTTACAGGGTGTAGCCTCGGACCCAGCACTATTTCAGGCCGATCGCATGCATCCCAATGAAAAAGCACAAACGATTCTTTATAAAAATGTATGGGGCGCTATGGCCCCATATCAATCAATACTGAAGAGTAAATAACTTAGCTACCCGAACCAGATGATGGCGGCTTAAGTGGATTAATCACTTTAACGCCGGCAACATCGCGCCAATAAGCCATAAAACCAGCAAATTCAGATTGAGCAGCCAAAGCTTGAATCTGTTGAGCTTGTGCTTTATGCACCTTTGCATCGATACCGGTAGGTTGGCGTACTTGATCTACGCGATACAAGATCGTACCAACACCAGGATTTTGTACGGAAACAAGTGCAGGGAATTTATCGGGGTTAACAGACATTACATCATCTAGCGCCCCGCCTACTAAATTACCAGGTTTATTGCGAGAAACCCAAATAGGGCTTGCAAATCCAGTTGCACTTTTAGGATCTTTCTCCAATGCAGCATACCGATCTGCGGCAGCGCTTACAGCAAGCTTTTCGGCCATGCGCTGACTCACTTGACGTTTCACTTCTGCCGCAACATCTTTAAATGGCAAAGTTTGTGCTGGGTGGAAAGTGATTACACGCGCTGAAACAAATACGCCGGGGGCTGTTTGTACTGCCTCAATATTGCGCTTGTTCTTAATAGCTTCATCGCCAAATAAAGATTGGACTACCTTGGGATTGGCCAATGGATGATCTTTTGCAACGCCCGTTGCGCCAGCGCGAGTGACACCTTTCTGGGTTTGTACGTTGAGCTTTAATTTATCTGCAGCCGGCTTAAGACTATCTGACTGGTCATATGTCATATTAGCAAATTGGTCTGCTTTTTCACTAAATACCTTAGCATCATCCTTTGGATCAGCCTTAAGAACGATGTACTCAACGTCAACGTATTCAGGACTTTCAAAGAGTTTGGCATTTGCGTTATAAAAGGTCTGAAGCTCTTCTTGCGATGGGTTTACCTTAGATAAGTAATCTTTCGCATCAAACGATAGAGTCTGAACTTGACGCTCAGTCTCGTAAAGGGTTGATACGATTTCAGATAATTTTGGACTACCAATTTCAGTGCGGGCAACCGAGTTAACAAGTTGACTGATCTTTAAATCAAATGCTTGGCTTGCATAAAACTGCTCTTCGTTCAATCCATTGCTAGCTAACAATTGTTTAAATCGTGCGTCATCAAAACTTCCATCTTGTTTATAAAGAGCACGAATTTGTGGAATATTTTGCAAGCTTTTGATTAGGGCTTCTTTACCAACCTGCAATCGCAGATTGCTTACGGCAAATCCAAGAATGCGTTGTTGCAATAACTCATTCAAGATTGCCTGTCTAAATTGAAGGCTTTGTGCAATCTGAGCATTTCCACCAACACGTTCTGCTTGACGTTTCGCAGCAGAGTCAACCTCTTGGGCAGTAATGGGTTTGCCATTAATTTTGACGAGATCGGTCTCTTTATCCAAAAAGCTGGAATAGCTTGAGATTCCAAAAAATGCAAAAGACGGAACAATCAAAAGCATTAAGGCAAGCTGCAAAATTCGTTGGTGCTTACGGACGGTATCAAACATGTAAAAGTTCGCTAATTAAAAATATCAATACCACGAGTGTACTAGGGGTGTAGCAGATGGGTATTGGAAAGCCTGAGTAGGCCAAGAAAGAACAAAACGTAATAGTTTGGTGGGCGCTGAGAGGCTCGAACTCCCGACATTCTGCGTGTAAGGCAGACGCTCTACCAACTGAGCTAAGCGCCCCAAAATATTACAGGTGAGATTGTAACCTAAGCGCGGGTTTCGGGTGGGGTTTCCGCTAAACCGACCTCAATTGACGAGGTTCATTTAGCGGAAAATCACCCTATTTTCAGTGCTTAAGTACGTCTGCTGCTGCACCCTTTTCGTTTACCTTGCTGGCTTCTGCAGCCTTTTTAGCCAGCTCTTCAGGTGTCGGATCAGGCAATGCATCTGGCATGCGCTCTAATGCCAACTCTAGAACCTTATCAATCCAACGAACCGGGATGATCTCAATAGCATTTTTGACATTATCTGGAATATCAATCAGATCTTTCACGTTCTCCTCCGGAATTAAGGCCAGCTTAATACCGCCACGATGGGCCGCTAAAAGCTTTTCTTTTAATCCACCAATTGGAAGAACTTCACCACGTAAAGTAATTTCACCAGTCATAGCAACGTCAGAGCGGATTGGTATGCCTGTAAAGACGGATACTAAGGCTGTTGTTATTGCAATACCAGCTGATGGGCCATCTTTTGGGGTTGCGCCATCTGGGAAGTGAATATGAATATCTTTCTTCTCAAAAGCTTCATCAGTAATACCAAGTCGCTTGGATCTTGAGCGAACCACAGTACGCGCAGCCTCAACAGACTCCTTCATCACATCACCAATAGAGCCTGTACGTGTAATTACACCTTTGCCCGGCATAACCGCTGCCTCAATAGTGAGCAAATCTCCACCTACCTCAGTCCACGCCAAACCAGTTACTTGACCAACTTGGTTTTCTTTACCCGCTAAACCAAAATCGTACATGCGTACTGATAAAAATTTCTCTAAGTTATCTGCATTCACAACTACGGGCGCAGCCTCTTTCTTTAGAAGCAAGAGCTTGACCACCTTACGGCAAATTTTGCTGATTTCACGCTCTAAAGAACGCACCCCGGCTTCACGCGTGTAATAACGAATCATATTGCGCACAGCACTGTCTTCAATCTTGAGTTCGTCTTTTTTCAGACCGTTATTTTTGATTTGTTTTGGAATCAAATAATTCACAGCAATACTGGTCTTTTCATCTTCTGTGTAACCAGCCAAGCGAATAATCTCAAGACGATCTAGTAATGGGCCAGGGATATTCAAGGAATTCGAGGTGGCCACAAACATCACATCTGAAAGATCAAAGTCCACTTCAACATAGTGATCTTGGAAAGTGTGGTTTTGCTCTGGATCTAAAACCTCTAACAGGGCGCTAGCTGGATCTCCGCGGAAATCCATACCCATCTTATCTACTTCGTCCAAGAGGAATAAAGGATTGCGGACACCCACTTTAGTGAGGCTGCTCAAAATCTTGCCAGGCATGGAACCAATATAGGTGCGACGGTGACCACGAATCTCAGACTCATCGCGCACACCACCTAAGGCCATGCGTACAAATTTTCTATTGGTTGCACGTGCAATAGATTGCCCAAGAGATGTCTTACCAACACCGGGAGGGCCTACTAAACAAAGAATGGGGGCCTTGACACGATCAACACGTTGTTGGACTGCGAGGTACTCCAAAATACGTTCTTTGACTTTATCTAAGCCATAGTGATCTTCATCCAATACTTTTTCAGCATTGGTAAGGTCATTGTTGATTTTGGTTTTCTTCTTCCAAGGAAGATTAACCAGTGTATCGATAAAGTTTCGGATGACCGTAGCCTCTGCAGACATCGGTGACATCAACTTGAGTTTCTTAAGCTCAGATTCTGCTTTCTTTAAAGCCTCCTTAGGCATTCGCGCAGCTTTAATGCGCTTCTCGAGTTCCTCGAGATCAGCGCCCTCTTCGCCTTCACCTAATTCTTTCTGAATTGCTTTTACCTGTTCGTTGAGGTAGTACTCGCGTTGACTCTTTTCCATTTGACGTTTAACACGTCCACGAATACGCTTCTCCACTTGCAGAATATCAATCTCACTTTCGAGATCAGCAAGCAAACTCTCCAAGCGTTGCACCACGTCCATCATTTCGAGTAAACGTTGTTTCTGCTCAAGCTTGACAGGCAAGTGCGCGCAGATGGTATCGGCTAAACGACTTGGATCATCAATGCCGCCTAGTGAAGATAAAATTTCCTGTGGAACTTTTTTATTGAGTTTTACGTATTGATCAAACTGCGCCATGATCGCGCGACGCAAGGCTTCAGTTTCATGAGCATCAATTGCATTGATAGCAGTCGGCGTTGCTTCGCAATTGAAGTAACCAAGGCTATCTTCAATTTGACTGACTTCTGCGCGCTGTACACCCTCAACCAGTACTTTGACAGTGCCGTCCGGCAATTTGAGCATCTGTAGGATATTTGCAATACAGCCGACCTCGTACAGGTCCTCGATGACAGGCTCATCCTTAGCAGCCGTTTTTTGGGCCACCAAAAGGACGTTCTTGCCAGTTTCCATGGCTGCCTCTAGGGCCTTAATTGATTTTGGGCGACCCACAAACAGTGGAATCACCATATGAGGAAATACAACTACGTCCCGCAAAGGGAGCAAAGGTAGTTGAATCGGTTCAGAGGGCAGTAATAAGTGGCCAGGCATGGGGCAAATCCTCCAAAGTAATCAAACCTCAAAAAGTCTTAGTTAGTGGCAATTTAAACAACAACCACTAAATAGATACATTATTCATGAGTAGCATACTACCTATATGGGTAGGCTTTAGAGAAAAACAAGGGGTAAAAAGACAAAAAAGGGGCAAAAATGCCCCAAAAATGTCGAAAACCTTAAGAAATTAGGCTTTTTTGCTTAAATCGACCTGTTCTGCATCTTGTTTGTAGACCAAAAGTGGTTTTCCGCCATCAGCAATACTGCTTTCATCGATAACCACCTTTTGCACATTCTTGAGAGATGGCAAGTCATACATCACATCCATTAATGAGCCTTCAAGAATAGATCGAAGACCACGCGCACCAGTTTTACGGGCAATGGCCTTTTTAGCTATAGATGAGAGTGCTTCAAGGCGGACTTCAAGCTCAGAGCCCTCCATCTTGAGGAGTGCCTGATATTGCTTAACTAAGGCATTTTTTGGCTCTGTCAGAATCTGGATTAAAGCCGCTTCATCCAACTGAGCCAAAGTTGCAACAACTGGCAAGCGGCCAATCAACTCTGGGATCAAGCCAAACTTGATTAAGTCTTCTGGCTCCACTTCAATTAACAGGTCACTTACACCGCGATCATCTTTACCGGGAACGGTTGCATTAAAACCGATGCCTGTTTTGGCAGTACGCTGCTGAATAACTTTTTCCAGACCATCAAATGCGCCACCGCAAATAAACAAAATATTCGTTGTATCTACTTGCAAGAAGTCTTGGTTTGGATGCTTACGGCCACCTTGGGGTGGTACGGCTGCCATCGTTCCCTCAACCAGCTTTAACAATGCTTGTTGAACGCCCTCACCGGATACATCACGAGTAATGGAAGGGTTATCTGACTTACGTGAAATCTTATCGATCTCATCAATATAAACAATACCGCGTTGCGCTTTTTCTACGTTGTAGTCGCAAGCCTGTAATAACTTCTGAATAATGTTTTCCACATCTTCGCCAACATAACCCGCTTCGGTGAGCGTGGTTGCATCAGCCATTACAAAGGGCACATCCAACATACGAGCCAAAGTCTGAGCTAACAACGTTTTGCCTGAACCCGTAGGGCCGATCAAGAGAATATTACTCTTTGCCAATTCCACGCCATCAACCATTGCTTTAGCTGGAAGCTTAGATTCTTTTTTATCCGCACCCTCTGCTGGCTTGCCATCTTTGTCAAGCTTCTCTTTCTTAGGCTTGGGCAAATACTGTAAGCGTTTGTAGTGGTTATAAACAGCTACCGCCAGGGTTTTCTTTGCGTGATCCTGACCAATCACATATTGATCTAGATTCTCGCGAATTTGGTGGGGCGTTGGCAAAGAATCATCGCCCTCTTCCTTCGGAAGCTTGGCAATTTCTTCTTGAATAATGTCGGTACAGAGATCAATACACTCATCACAAATAAATACAGATGGTCCAGCAATGAGTTTTTTAACTTCATGCTGGCTCTTGCCGCAAAAAGAACAATGTAGAACTTTATTTGTTGAATTAGTGGTGTTGGTATCGCTCAAAGTATGCTCAATATATATCTATAACGATTTAAGGACGCTTCTCAATAACCTTGTCGATCAGGCCGTAGTCACGCGCTTGATCTGCAGACATGAAGTTATCGCGATCTGTATCCTTAGCGATGGTTTCAATTGATTGACCAGTGCGATCAGCCAAAATTTTGTTGAGTCGCTCACGTAAGTACAGAATCTCGCGGGCTTGAATCTCAATATCGGATGCTTGACCGCGAGCACCGCCTAATGGCTGATGAATCATTACTCGCGAGTTTGGCAAGGCATAACGTTTGCCCTTCTCGCCTGCGCATAGTAGAAATGCGCCCATGCTTGCAGCCATACCCATGCACAAAGTGCTCACGTGAGGCTTGATAAATTGCATAGTGTCGTAAATGGCTAGGCCAGCTGAAACGGAACCACCTGGTGAGTTGATATACAGAGAAATTTCTTTATCTGGATTTTCGCTCTCAAGGAACAGTAACTGCGCAATAACCAAATTAGCGGTTTGATCATTTACTTCACCTACCAAGAAGACAACGCGCTCACGCAACAATCTGGAGTAGATGTCATAAGCGCGCTCACCTCTACCAGAGGTTTCAATCACCATTGGAACTAAGCCCAAGCCTTTTGGTTCTAAATTTTCAGACTGAGAATGGTTGTAGATCATTTTGAAACCTCTTATGGGTAAATGGGTGACTTTGTTAATAACTTAGTTTAGCTTGCTGAGTTCTTCGAAGGTAACTGCCTTATCGATTACCTTAGCCTGTGATGTGAAATACTGAATCACATTGTCTTCAAGCACAACATTTTCGATATCTTTCAAGCGGCTTGGATTGCTATAGAACCAGCGAACCACTTCTTTTGGATCTTCGTAAGTAGCAGCCTGCTCATCAATTTCAGCTTTGATTTGATCAGCAGTAGCAGCCAAGTTTTGCTGCTTAACTAACTCGCTCAAGATCAAACCAAGGCGTACGCGCTTGGTAGCTTGTTCTGCAAAAATCTCAGCAGGAATCGGAGCATCTTTAGCATTAGGAACACCGCGCTGCATCAAATCTTGACGAGCAGTTTCAACTAAGCGATCTTGCTCAGAGGCAACCAATGACTTTGGAACATCAAGCTCACACAAATCATTGAGCTTATCCATCACTTCATTTTTCATCAATGATGTGATGCGACGCTTTACTTCACGATCTAAATTCTCTTTTACTTCAGCACGCATTTTTGCAACACCGCCTTCAGCAACACCCAAAGATAGAGCAAACGCATCATCAACAGCTGGTAAATGCGGCCAATTGACAGACTTCACAGTAATAGTGAACTCTGCTGTCTTACCAGCAACATCTTTACCGTGGTAATCGGCTGGGAAGCTTAATGGGAATGATTTGCTCTCACCCGCTTTAAGGCCTAAAGTAGCCGCTTCGAACTCAGGAAGCATGCGACCTTCGCCCAATACGTACTCAAAGTTTTCTGCTTTACCGCCAGCAAATTCAACACCATCAATTTTGCCAACAAAGTCGATAACCACTTGATCGCCGTTTTGAGCTGCCGCATTGGAGCCGCCATCACCATGGGCGCTAGCCACACCACGAGGGTGGTAATGAACTTGCTGTTTGCGCAATACATCTAAAGCACGATCAATTTCTGCTTCACCGATATCCGTTGCGTACTTAGTCACTTCTGCTTTGCTAAAGTCGCCGATCTTTACTTCCGGCAATACTTCAAAGAAAGCATCAAAAACAACTTTGTCAGCATCAATTTCGCTCTTTGGCTCAAGACGTGGTTGTCCAGCTAATGCAACGCCTTCTTTTTGAGCTTGCTCATAAAAAAGTTCAGCCGCTTTATCAAACTGGAGCTCAAAATCCACTTGCATGCCATGTTGTTTTTCAACGAGGTTCTTCGGAACTTTACCTGGGCGAAAGCCTGCCATTTTCATGGTCTTACCTACTTTTGCCAAACGGGCTTCACGCGCTTTTGCTAAATCAGCACGAGCGAATTCCAAAGTCATTTTGCGGTCTAGTGAACCTAAATTTTCTATCTGCACAGCCATTCTCGTCTCTTAATTGAAGATCTGGAAATGTGAAGTCCAAGCCAAGTAGCAATCTATGGTGCGAGGAGGGGGACTCGAACCCCCACACCATTTCTGGCGTCAGGACCTAAACCTGGTGCGTCTACCAATTTCGCCATCCTCGCGAATTTCCGCAAACTGCCAAGCCTAGACTTCACTCTAAAGACCGTAATTCTACAATGCCTAGGGTTTTAGAGAATCTTTTAGGCCTTATAGAGCAAAGCTACTGCGTGAACGGCAATACCCTCGCCTCTGCCTAAGTGACCCAAAGATTCATTGGTCTTAGCCTTGAGGTTGACGTGGCTGGGGGTTACAGCCAAATCAACGGCAATATTGCGGACCATTTCCGGCAAAAAATCCGCCAATTTAGGCTTTTGGCAAATAATGGTTGCATCGACATTACCGATCTGAAATCCTGCCGCTTGCACCTTTTGTAGAGCAGCTCTGAGCAAAATTCGACTATCCATACCCTTAAATTGAGGGTCAGTATCTGGAAATAACTGTCCAATATCGTTTAAGCCAGCAGCACCAAGTAAGGCATCTGTTAAGGCATGAAGAAGAGCATCGGCATCTGAATGACCTAAAAGGCCCTTATCAAAAGGCACATGAACGCCGCCCAAAATGAGTTTTCTGTCAGCGACTAAAGCATGGACATCGTAGCCTTGGCCAATACGAAATTGTGGAATATGAGGATTGCTTTGAGTCATTTTGTATCTCTCATTAAATAGCGCTTGTAGATAAGAGCAATTGCATTAATTCCCAATCTGCAGGATGGGTCACCTTGAAATTGCGCGCAGCGCCTTCAATTAATAAAGGCTTGGCACCGGTGAGTTCTACAGCACTAGCCTCATCCGTAACATCCGCCTCAAGACGGATTGCACTTTCAAGTGCATCATGCAATTGCTTTAATCCAAACATTTGTGGTGTTTGCGCTTGCCAAAGATGTTCGCGTGAAATGGTTCTTTCTGCGTGTGGAATATTTCCGGCAACAACTGAATCCAGGTCCGCCTGCTTTAGGGTATCAGCTAAAGGCACGGCTAATATGCCGCCAACATGAGATTCTTTTACTGAATCAATTAACTTAGTAATTAATGTGGGCGTGATTCCTGGCCGAGCTGCATCATGGACCAATATCCAATCATCCCCAGGAATGCCTGACTGCATCATTGCAGCCAAGGTATTACGGACGGTTTCCTGTCGGGTTGGGCCACCAGTTGGCACAGCATGAATATCTGCCCCGATATTAGCGATGCTTCTCAAAATAGGGTTTTCAATAAAACTAGGGCTCACGCCAATCCAAATAGATTGAATCTGTGGAGATTCCTTAAAGGCTTCAAGCGCATAAGAGACCATAGGCCTTCCGGCTAGCTGCTGAAACTGCTTAGGCAACTCCCCGCCTAGGCGCGAGCCTGTACCTGCTGTTGGCAAAAGCGCATGACATTTTCTATTCGAATGTTTTCCAGAACCCATGCCTGATTCTATAATGAGCGCAGATGTCTGACGCATTAAATCTAGCACCCCCCATACCCGCACCCCGGGCTGGGCAGCGCTTTACTTTTTCAGGGCTAATCGGCTCAGCCGATGCCGCTCTAATTGCTCAGACCGCCTTACGCTATCGCAGTCAGTTTTCAGTCATGGTCATTTTCTGCGCTCAAGCCCAGGAAGCCCAACGACTTTTAGAAGAAATTCCTGCTTTTGCTCCACAACTCAAAACCAGGCTTCTTCCGGACTGGGAGATTCTCCCCTACGACCATTTTTCACCGCATCAGGATTTAGTCTCAGAGCGGCTAGCAACTCTTTATGAGTTACTCAACGGCAGCTGCGACATTGTTTTAGTTCCAGTAACCACTGCATTACAAAGACTAGGGCCTCCGAACTTTTTATCCGGACATACTTTTTTCTTCAGGCAAGGTGACAAGCTAAACGAGGCTGCATTAAAGCTGCAGCTACAACAAGCAGGCTATGACCCAGTCAGCGCAGTGATGCGCCCAGGCGAATACAGCATTCGTGGCGGTCTGTTTGATTTATTTCCCATGGGATCTAGCCTACCTTACCGCCTCGATTTATTTGGCGATGAGATTGAACAAATTCGGGCGTTTGATCCCGATACCCAACGCAGCCTCTACCCTGTAAAGGAAGTCCGACTTCTCCCGGGCCATGAGTTTCCATTTGATGATGCTTCACGCACTGCCTTTAGAGGTCGTTGGCGAGAGGTCTTTGAGGGTGACCCTACCCGTTGCTCGATTTATAAAGACGCTAACTTAGGAATACCCAGTGCAGGTATCGAATCCTATTTGCCCCTCTTTTTTGAAGAGCAATCCAATCTCTTTGATTATTTCCCTCGCTCAGGCGACCCTGTTTGGCTAGTATCTATTGGTGATGTAGAAGAAACCATCAAAGGCTTCTGGAAAGACACGCTCTCTCGCTATGAATTTCTTAAGCACGATCTTGATCGACCTATTCTTCAACCAAAAGAACTATTCCTAGACGTTGATGAATTTTTTACTAGCTCTAAATCCTATGCGCGACTAACGCTTGAAAAAGACGCCGCAGAGAAGGGTCAGTTTCTAGCAGTTCCCGACATTGCGGTTCATCGTCGAGATGCCGACCCGATAAGCCTCCTTCGCAAAGTAGTCGCATCTGAAAAGGTTCGTGTTTTAGTTTGCAGCGATAGCGCCGGACGCAAAGAATCGATTCGTCAACTCTTTGAAGAGAGTAATTCGGTCGCTGGGCAGGATGGCAAACCACTCTACCCCCTTAAGCCTGAGGGCTTTGAAAGTATTGCGGAGTTTATAAAAAGTAATTCTTTATTTGGCTTGGTAACCGCTCCACTCTTCAATGGATTTTCATGGCCAGCAGAAAATCTGCTTGTCATCACAGAAGCCGAGCTGTTCACCACAACAGCAAGACAGCGACGCAAAGGCAAGGCTAATGAGAGCTCAGATCCTGACATGTTGTTTAAGGATCTTTCTGAGCTCAAGATCGGCGACCCTGTAGTACATGCAGAGCATGGTATTGGGCGCTACCAAGGCTTGGTACTACTCAATTTAGCTCCGCCAAAAGAGGCCCCTATTTTTGAGGAATTTCTTCATCTGCAATATGCGGGTGAAGCAACCTTATATGTTCCTGTTCAACAGCTGCAGATGGTCACCCGCTATGCAGGTTCTGACCCTGACTCAGCGCCACTGCACCAACTAGGCTCAGGTCAGTGGGATAAAGCGAAACGTAAAGCAGCTCAACAGATTAGAGATACCGCTGCAGAACTATTAAGTCTTTATGCGGCTAGAGCCATTCGCAAAGGCCATGCTTTTGAATTTTCAGCTCATGACTATGCGGCTTTTGCAGAGAGCTTTGGCTTCGAAGAAACGCCAGATCAAGCCAACGCAATTGCGGCTGTGATTGGCGATATGACTAGCGGCACGCCTATGGATCGTCTGGTTTGCGGTGATGTTGGCTTTGGAAAAACAGAGGTGGCATTGCGCGCAAGCTTTGTTGCTGTAATGGGTGGTAAGCAAGTCGCTATTCTGGCTCCCACCACCCTTCTTGCTGAACAACATGTGGCCACCTGGAAAGACCGCTTTGCAGATTGGCCAGTACGTATAGTTGAACTCTCTCGCTTTAAAACCACCAAAGAAATTAACGCCGCCTTAGAAGCCATTGCCAAAGGCGATGCTGACATCATTATTGGTACGCATAAGCTTCTTTCCAAAGAAACTCAATTTGCCAATCTTGGCTTGGTGATTGTTGATGAAGAACATCGCTTTGGTGTTAGGCAAAAAGATGCTCTAAAAGCATTGCGTGCGGAGGTCGATATCCTGACACTGACCGCTACCCCTATCCCTAGAACGTTAGGCATGGCTATGGAAGGCCTCCGGGAGCTATCAATCATTGCTACTGCACCACAGAAGCGTCTTGCCATTAAAACTTTTGTAAGACGCGAGGGAGATGGCGTCATTCGCGAAGCTATCCTGCGAGAAATTAAACGTGGCGGTCAGGTCTACTTCTTGCACAATGAAGTAGAAACCATTCAGAATCGTAAGCATGCATTACAAGAACTTATTCCTGAGGCTCGTATTAGCGTAGCGCATGGACAAATGCATGAACGTGAGCTGGAATCCGTCATGCGTGAGTTTGTAACGCAACGTACCAATATTTTGCTATGCACCACCATTATTGAAACTGGTATTGACGTACCAACAGCTAACACCATCATCATGCATCGCGCTGATAAATTTGGTTTAGCCCAACTACATCAATTACGAGGTCGTGTGGGTCGATCTCACCATCAGGCTTATGCCTATTTACTGGTTCCTGATCCGGAAGCCTTAAGCAAACAAGCGCAGTTGCGTCTCAATGCCATTCAAGCCATGGAGGAGCTTGGCTCGGGCTTCTATTTGGCCATGCATGATTTAGAGATTCGTGGTGCTGGTGAAGTGTTGGGCGACAAACAGTCTGGTGAAATCCATGAGATTGGTTTTCAGCTATATACCGAGATGCTCAATCGCGCAGTCAAATCGCTTCGTAGCGGCAAAGAACCAGATTTGCTTTCGCCACTCCAAGCAACCACCGACGTTAACCTTGGTGTACCCGCGTTATTTCCTGAAGATTACTGCCCTGATGTCCATGAGCGCTTATCCCTTTACAAACGTTTTGCTGGAACAAATGATTTCTCAGAGCTTATGGGATTGCGTGAAGAATTAGTGGATCGTTTTGGTGATTTACCCGATCAAGCTAAGTCGTTTTATGAAACTCATCGCCTGAGACTGGAAATGACTGGGTTTGGTATTAAGAAAATTGACGCAACCCCTGCCTCGATACAAATACAATTCATCCCAAACCCACCAATTGATCCCATGAAGATCATTCAGCTTATTCAGTCATCAAAATTTATCCAACTCAATGGCCAAGATAAGCTCAAAGTACTCCCCCAAAAGGAGCGTGAATTTGAGAAGCTAGAACAACGTCTTGACGCTATACGCAATATCTTGCGTCGCCTCAATGATTCAGCAGTGTTAAGCACGGCAAAAATAAGTTAATAATCCGATTATGATTAAGTCATGGCCAAACACCAAGTCCTTGTAGCAATATCTAGAGATCCAATCGCGGAAAAGCTAATCTTTTCATTAAAAGATCATGCGCTGAAATTTGGCGTCTCCTTGCATTCTATCGGCGGGCAAACCAGCAATGGAAGTTATTATGTCGAGCGCTTTGAATCCAACTTTCACCTGGATACTACCCAACGTGAACAACTTCGAAGTATTGCTGCTAGCTCCAATGCTGACCTTTGCTTTATAAAGCCTGATTTATTGCCTCAAGATATTCGTGTATTGGCCATGGATATGGATTCCACACTTATTAATATTGAATGCATTGATGAGATTGCTGATTTCACAGGAAAGAAATCTGCTGTAGCTGAAATTACCGAAGCCACTATGCGCGGTGAGATCAAAGACTTTAAAGAGAGCTTAAGAAGACGTGTCGCCCTTTTAGAAGGAGTACATGCTGATGCACTGGAATCAGTTTATCGTGAACGCCTTCGCCCCAATCCTGGTGCTGCAGAGCTTCTAGCTGGAGCTAACGAGCGAGGGATTTATACACTTCTTGTCTCTGGTGGGTTTACTTTCTTTACTGAAAAACTTCGTCAGCAATTAGGTTTTAAGCAAACTCAAGCAAATACCTTAGAAATCATTGATGGGAAACTAACTGGCCAGGTGCTTGGCGATATTGTCGATGGCGCAGCGAAGGCTGCTCACCTAGATGAGGCTTGCGCCCGCATTGGATGCACTAAGGCTAACGCAATCACAATGGGTGATGGTGCAAACGACCTCATCATGATGAACGGCTCAGGCATTAGCGTTGCTTATAAAGCCAAACCTGTCGTCAAAGAAAAAGCCGACGCGGCTTTTGACCGGGTCGGCTTAGATGCTGCCTTACTACTGATCTCTTAAGTTTTTACCCTAGAGATCGAGGTAATCATTACGCGTTTATATAAAGATTTATAAGCGCTCAAAAATAGTTGCAATACCTTGGCCACCACCAATACACATGGTTACCAAAGCATATTTACCTTGAACACGATGAAGCTCATGAATAGCTTTGGTAGCAATCGCTGCACCTGAACAACCAATTGGGTGCCCTAAAGCGATTGCACCGCCATTTACGTTGGTCTTGGCTGGATCTAAACCCAAACCTTTAGCAACTGCTAACGCTTGCGCAGCAAAAGCCTCGTTAGATTCAATTACATCCATTTGATCTAATTTAAGACCAGCACGCTCAAGAGCTATATTGGTTGCAGGTATTGGGCCTTCACCCATGATGTGGTTTGGCACACCAGCTACCGCATAAGATACCAAACGAGCAATTGGCTTATGACCTGCTTTCTTGGTAGTTTCAGCATCGGCCAATACAAAGAAAGCAGCGCCATCATTAATGCCAGAAGCATTACCGGCAGTAACAGAGCCACCCTCTTTTTTGAAAACAGCCTTCATCTTGGCTAGTGTTTCCATAGTGGTTTCAGGCTTAACATGCTCATCGGTATCAAACACTACGTCACCCTTACGAGTTTTAATAGTGATTGGCACGATCTGAGATTTAAAACGGCCTTCTTTAATGGCATGTGCTGCACGACGATGAGATTCCACCGCCAGAGCATCTTGCTCATCGCGTGTGAGCCTCCACTTTTCAACAAGATTTTCTGCTGTAACGCCCATATGACCAACACCAAATGGGTCAGTCAAAATACCAACCATCAAGTCAATCATCTTGGTATCGCCCATACGTGCGCCACTGCGCATCGCTGGAGAACCGTACATACCGCGGGACATTACCTCTACACCACCGCCAATACCGTAATCACAATCACCCAACATAATTTGCTGCGCAGTTGTAACGATCGCTTGTAAACCCGAACTACATAAACGATTTAATGCCATAGCCACTGATTCCATTGGCAGGCCAGCTTGAATCGATGCAACGCGTGCAACATAACCGTAACGGCTATCTGTTGGAATGGTATTGCCTACAGTGATGTAATTAATCAATGCAGGATCAACGCCTGAGCGGGCAACCGCTTCTTTCATTACGATACCGCCGAGCTCAGACGGCTCAAAACTGCTGAGAGCGCCGTTAAAGGTACCAATTGCAGAACGAACTGCACTTAAGACAACGACATCACGACTCATATCAATCCCCTTTGCTAAGCCCCTTTATAGAGCTGACACTGCACTAAATAAGCACTAAATAAGTACTAAATGAATATTCCAACCATCAGTTTTATTCTATTCGTCAAGTTTCGGCTATTAGGTCATGCCCTTGGGAGTTAATGACAGTAACCTTGATGATGTCGCCAGCACGATAGCGTTTAGAGGGCTTACTTGCGGGCAAAACCTTAACCAGACCATCAATTTCAGGGGCATCACCAATAGTTCTACCGATTCCACCAGAATCATCTACTCGATCAATAATCACCTGAATACGCTTGCCTATTTTTTTAGCAAGCCGCTTAATGGAGATATCTTCCGCCTTGGCCATAAATCTAGCCCGACGATCTTCCCGCAGCTCACTTGGCACTGGATTATCTAATTGATTGGCGGTAGCACCCTCAACAGGCGAATAGGCAAAACAACCGGCCCTATCAATTTGCGCTTCATCTAGGAAATTGAGGAGATATTCAAACTCTTCCTCAGTCTCTCCGGGAAAGCCTGCAATAAAGGTACTGCGAACCACCAAATCAGGACAAGCCTCACGCCATGCCAAGATACGCTCCAAATTCTTTTCGCCACTGGCTGGTCGCTTCATCCTCTTTAGAACATCTGGATGGGCATGTTGCAGCGGAATATCCAAATACGGCAACACGCCATAGCCATGCTCTGCGAACTCCGCCATCAAGGGCAAGACATCATCTACATGTGGGTATGGATAGACATAGTGCAATCGAACCCAAGCCTGATGTTCCCGCGCAATTTGATTTAAGGCATTTACCAAATCAAACATTTTGGTTTTAACTGGTTTGCCTTCCCAAAAGCCGGTGCGATATTGAATATCAACACCATAAGCACTCGTATCCTGCGAGACTACTAACAACTCTTTTACTCCGGACTCAAATAAGCGCTTAGCTTCAAGCAGCACTTCACCAATCGGTCGTGAAACTAAATCACCACGCATATTGGGGATGATGCAAAAAGTACAGCGATGATTACATCCCTCACTAATTTTGAGATATGCGTAATGCTTTGGTGTGAGCTTGACTCCGGCTGGAGGAACTAAATCTATGAATGGATCATGCGGTTTAGGCAGATGCAAATGAATTGCCTGCATTACTTCGGCTGTGGCATGCGGCCCAGTAACAGCAAGGACCTTAGGGTGAATGCTTGTAATAAGGTCACTACCATCCGCATTTTTTCTGGCACCTAGACAGCCAGTTACAATCACTTTACCGTTTTCAGATAAGGCTTCACCAATAGCAGACAGACTTTCCTCAACCGCTGAATCGATAAAGCCACAGGTATTAACGACTACGAGATCCGCGCCAGAGTAATCTTTGGCAGTCTTGTATCCTTCAGCACTGAGTTGCGTCAGGATAAGCTCAGAGTCTACAAGCGCCTTAGGACAACCTAAGGATACAAATCCAATTTTTCCAGCCACAACTATTCTTTTTCAGTTTTATTGGGCTGTGGTGAAAATGGAAAGTTTCCAAAGATATTTTGCGAGCCCTGCACTTGCTCTTGCATCTTGATGAAAAGATCCTTGCTCTGTTCCATGTAGTTACCCATCAAGCCTTGCATGAGGGGATTTTGCAGATTCATCATCTGAGACCAGGCTTCTGGAGTACTACCTGTACCCAATCCCTTGGTTTGATCACCCAGTTTGTTGTGGATATCCACGAAAGATTGCATGGTCTTCTCAAGATAGTTACCCATCAAACCTTGCATGGAGTTTCCATAGAAGCGAATGATTTGCGAGAGCATTTGTGTGGAGAACACCGGGGCGCCACCAGCTTCTTCCTCAAGAATAATTTGCAGCAAAATATTGCGCGTTAAATCCTCTTCGGTTTTAGCATCAACCACCTTAAAGACTTCAGTCGCCATGACCAGATTCTTGATATCTGACAAAGTGACATACGTGCTTGTCTGTGTGTCATAAAGACGACGATTAGGATACTTCTTAATGAGCCGATCTTCGCCAGCTCGTTTAGCGCGGGTAACCATTTATTTTCCTTACTTTTTTACTGCATCGCAACATCAGCGTAGTTTAGCCTTAAGTTGACCAAAAGGTAAATACGCCAAGTTGCGCAATACAAGAACTGCTCTAATTGCTGCAGTGCAATATTAACCAGTGTGAATACCACCGTTTAATGAGAAGTCTGCACCAGTGGCATAACCACCATCATCGGATGCAATCCAGCAGCAGATTGAAGCAATCTCTTCAGGGGTACCTAAGCGTTTAACTGGAATACCAGAAACAATCTTCTCAAGAACATCCTCTCGAATAGCTTTAACCATATCAGTGCCGATGTAGCCTGGGGATACTGTATTCACGGTGACGCCCTTGGTAGCAACTTCTTGGGCTAAAGCCATCGTAAAGCCGTGTAAGCCTGCCTTAGCAGTGGAATAGTTTGCTTGGCCAAATTGGCCTTTTTGACCATTCACAGAAGAGATATTGATGATTCGACCCCAGTTGTTTTCAACCATGCCATCAATCACTTGTTTGGTAACGTTAAACAAGGAGTTCAAGTTGGTATCAATCACCGCCTTCCAGGCATCTGGCGTCATTTTGCGGAATACGCTATCACGGGTAATGCCTGCATTGTTTACCAAAACATCTACGCGCCCTACTTCAGCCTTGACCTTCTCAAAGGCAGTAACAGTGCTGTCCCAATCAGAAACGTTACCTTCAGAAGCAATAAAGTCATAGCCAAGCGCTTTTTGTTCGCCAATCCAGCGATCTTTTCGTGGTGAATTCGGGCCACAACCTGCAATCACTTTAAAGCCGTCTTTAGCAAGACGTTGACAAATAGCGGTACCAATACCACCCATACCACCAGTTACATATGCGACTTTTTGAGACATTGAATTCCCCTTTTAAAAACCTTCGTTAATTGTTATTGAATTTCTGGTGTTGCTTTTTCTTTTACATAGACTCCAGGTGCAGCTTCCATTTTTTTGTACTTAGCATTACCAAAATTAGAGCTTGCCTGCCTCTTCTCGCCACCAAATTGTTCTAGCCACTTGGTGTAGTCAGGCCACCAGCTACCTTGAATTTTTTTTGCATCGTCTAGCCATTCTTGAGCTGTTGGTGCAATCTTGTTATTTTCAAAGTAATAGCGCTTATTTTTAGCGGGTGGATTAATAACGCCAGCAATATGTCCAGATGCGCCCAGAACGAAGCGGTTTTTGCCTTTGAGAAGATGGGTAGATTCGTAAGCAGACTTCCAAGGAACAATATGGTCTTCCTGCGAAGCATACAAATAAGCGGGACATTTAATTTTTCCGAGATCAATCTTTTCGCCGCAAATTTTGACCTTGTCAGGCTTTACTAAATCATTTTGCAAATAGGTGTGACGCAGATACCAGCAGTACATTGCACCAGGAAGATTGGTGGAGTCACCATTCCAATAGAGCAAATCAAATGGTGGCGGTGAATTTCCTTTGAGGTAGTTTTCTACTACGTAATTCCAAACCAAGTCATTGGGGCGCAAGAATGAAAAGGTGTTACCTAAGTCTAAGCCCGACATCATGCCGAACTTACCGCCCTTGCCGCCAATGGAGCTCTCGCGCATTTCGACCATGCCTTCGTCGATAAACACGTCCAAAATACCGGTATCAGTAAAATCCAGCAATGTAGTCAACAACGTCAAACTTGCGGCCGGATGTTCGTCCCGCGCCGCTAATACCGCTAACGCTGAACTAGTTAAGGTACCACCAACGCAGAATCCCAAGATATTGATTTGCTTGGTATCGCCGATCTCTTTAACTACATCAATCGCTTTGATTACACCTTTGCCGACATAATCATCCCAACTCACTTGAGCCATAGAGGCATCTGGGTTCTTCCAAGAAACTAAAAACACAGTATGGCCCTGGCTCACCATATGGCGCACCACTGAGTTATCAGGCTGCAAATCGAGAATGTAATATTTATTGATGCATGGCGGTACCATCAAATATGGGCGCTCGAACACTTGCTCAGTTAATGGTGTGTATTGAATTAATTCGAACAACTCATTACGAAACACTACATGACCTTCAGTAGTGGCAATATTTTTACCCACTTCAAATGCAGACTCATCTGTTTGTGAGACCTTGCCTTTTTTCATATCTCCCAACAAATTCACAATCCCTTTTTGAATGGATTGTCCCTGGGAGCTAATAATGCTTTCTAGTACCTCTGGATTCGTGGCAATAAAGTTTGATGGTGAAAGCGCATCAATCATCTGCTCAGTAGTAAATAGAATTTTTTGCTTTGACTTTTCATCCGTCTCAACTGATTTTGCCAACTCCATTAAATATTTGGAATTGAGTAAATAGGTAGCAGCAATGACTTTGCTCCAGGAAGAGTGCCAAGCATGACCTCCGAAACGACGGTCTTTAAGCTCAATCGCCTCAGGATTGGTTGCAATGTGCGCTAACTCTGTGAAATATTCTTTTTGGATTTCAGATAAACGCTCTGGCGGAATTAGTGCCATATGGTGCGGTGCCAAAGATGGCGTTGCACCGGTATTCATGCCTGCAAACATATTAGTCTCTTCTATAAGTTAGGGACATTCTCCGCCCTTAAGTACTATAGAGTTATACGCAAATACCCTAGCCCTTTGGATAAGCTAGTACTAACCCGTATATTTGCTACAAAACTATTTTGTAATCCAGATAGCTGATGCAAATCTTCCGGTTTCACCATCGCGGCGATAAGAAAAAAACTGCTCTTGGTCTTTGACGGTGCAATATTGGCCACCAAAAATCATCTGTAAACCACAAGTCTCTAAACGCGCGCTCGCTAACTGGTAGATATCAGCCAGAAACTTTCCAGGCTTATGGGGGATAGCTTTAAATGCATTCAAAGGAGTGGCTAAGCCTGAATCTTTAAAGGCAATCACTACATCTTCCCCAACCTCAAATGAATCAGGGCCAATCGCCGGACCCATCCAAGCAATTAAATTACTCGGATTTTTATCTTCAGAGATTTTGAGTAGCGCTGTGATCGTATTTTCTAAAACACCAGCGCAAAGACCTCGCCAACCAGCGTGAGCGGCGCCAACTGCGCTACCGCTTTGATTGGTAATTAACACTGGCAAACAATCGGCCGTCATGATGGCCAACACCTCTCCTGGAATATTGGTCACTGAAGCATCTGCTTGAATATACCCATTGAGGCTTGTTTGTCGATTTTGCGGGGTGCTAACTACAGTGCCATGGATTTGTTTGAGCCAAACGGGTTCTGATGGCAGCGCTTTAGCAAAGATGGCTCTGTTCTGTGAAACATCTCCATCTTTGTCACCCACATGATCCCCAAGATTGAGAGAATCAAATGGCGCCTTGCTGACCCCTCCCAAACGGGTGCTTACCAAGGCATTAATAGCTCTTGGTGCCGGCCATTGAGGAGTAATAAAGCTCATGCACGCAGTTCATTTTCGATTGAGGCCAATACAACCGCCTCCTTAGGAAGAACCTCTTCATCCATTCCAAGTTGTGGCAATAAATCCAATAAGTCTTGTGGAGGCAAGCGGAACCAAGTCATCAACTCCTGTTTAACTGGATGCTGAAGACTCAGAGCAAAGGCATGTAAGGCTTGGCGGTTGAAAGAAAGATTTTTGGCGGCACCCGGTGCTTTTTTGCGATAAACCGGATCGCCGACCAAGGGGAAGCCAAGCGACTCTAAATGAACGCGGATTTGATGGGTGCGCCCTGTCTCCAGGCGACACTCTAGGAGCGCAACAGCGGACTCTCCGACCAAACCCTTGGATAGACGACGGAACAAGGTGGCAGCAGGTTTACCTTGAGGGCTACCAGCTGCCATCTTCAGGCGATCTCGTTGATCTCGACCTACGGATGCAAGAACTTTGCCCTGACTTGGGGCATCGCCCCACACCCATGCTAAATAACGACGCCCCACCGTTCTCTCTTGAAGCTGGCGAACTAATGAAGTCTGAGCCTGAGATGTTCTTGCCACAACCATTAATCCGGATGTATCTTTATCTAGCCGATGAACGATTCCAGCCCTGGGAAGCAACTTTAGCTCGGGGTAGCGAAATAAGAGTCCATTTAATAGTGTTCCCGACCAATTTCCAGCCGCAGGATGAACTACCAGGCCAGGTGCCTTATTCACCACGATGATGGTGTCATCTTCAAAGACCACGTCTAAAGGGATGTCTTCTGGGCTAAAGGCAAATTGCTCAGGCATTTCTTGTGGAAATACCTTAATGTTCTCGCCACCATGGAGCAAATAACGGGCTTTGGTTACCTTACCATCGACCATAACCGCCCCAGCCTCAACCCAAGCCTTTAGGCGATTACGCGAATAATCGGGCAAAGACCCTGCCAGCACCTTGTCCAAGCGCTCACCAGCCATCTCCAAAGGAATGTCTAGGGAGATGAAATCCTCATCATCGATATAATCAATGGGATTCGATTCAGGAGTTTGCGGCAATGCCACGCTTAGAGAGCCTTTCAGTTATGTCCGACGTAATATCAGACGCCAGTTTAAGGCTTGCTGGGAATTCTTCCCTACAAAAAAGGAACCCCCGCTTTTATAGCGTTCCGTTCACACTACTTTTTACTCTGATCATTGCATTAATGCTTTTAAGTGGATGCGCAGGTAGTGACGGTAGTAAAGATGACACTGATATATGGTCTGAGGCAAAACTCTATTCAGAAGCTACTGACAAACTCAATGATGCTGATTTTGCTAAATGCGGCAAATACTTTGAAAAATTAGAGGCGCGCTTTCCGTTTAGTCCTTACTCACAACAAGCTCAAATCAATGCTGCCTATTGTTACTGGAAAGCCCAAGAGCAAACTCAAGCGCTAGTTGCAATTGATCGCTTTATTAAATTACATCAAGGAAGTCCAAGCTTAGATTACGCCTACTATTTAAAAGGCCTCATCACTTTTAATGATGATTTGGGTTGGCTAGGTAAATTTACCGGCCAGGATTTAAGTGAACGTGACCCGAAAGCTGCTAAAGAAGCTTTTGAATCCTTCAAGGTAGTTGTAGAGCGCTTCCCTGATAGCAAATACGCACCTGATGCCTTAGATCGTATGCGCTATATCGTGAACTCCCTTGCAGAAGCTGATGTTATCGTTGCGCGTTTTTATTATCAGCGTGGCGCCTATTTGGCTGCGGCCAATCGTGCTCAGCTAGTAATCCGTGACTATGACCGAGCACCTGCAGTTGAAGAAGCGCTTTACATTCTCACTAAATCCTATGAAAAATTAGGCATGGTCCAATTAAGCAATGACTCCGCGCGTGTCTTTAAATTAAACTTTCCTGATAGCGAGATGCTTCTCACTGGAGAGCGCGTTAAAAAGGAACGCAAATGGTGGCAGTTCTGGAATAAGTAATCCCCCCCCTAGAAGCAATCTTCTCTAGATCCATATCTAGTTAAATAAAAAATCCTCCAAGTCGGAGGATTTTTTATTTGTCTTTGTTATATGGTTTTGTTGCGTGGCTTTGTTATTTTTTTATTTGATCTCAACAGGCACCCTAGGTGCAACAGCACAAAGCAATTCATAGCCAATCGTATCGCTCATTTGCGCTACAACATCTACAGGCACCTTATCGCCCCAAAGCTGAACAACACTTCCAACTCCTGCGTTAGGGGCGTTATTCAAATCTATTGCCAGCATGTCCATGGAGACTCTGCCCACCAATGGACAAGTAACGCCATGATCGCCAGAGGCTACCCATACTGGAGTGCCGTCTTTTGCATGACGAGGATATCCATCGGCGTAACCACAAGCAACAATACCGATGCGCATTGCATTAGGCGCCTCAAAGCGTCCGCCATAACCAACACGATCCCCTTTTTTAAGTTCCTGAATGTCAATAATTTCACTGTGAAGCTGCATGACCGCCTGAAGATTGGCGTGCTCGATATCGGCATATTGCCCAGTTGGTGAAGCGCCATAGAGCATGATTCCTGGGCGCACCCAATCACCCAAGGCATTGCGGTGCCATAGGATGGCAGCCGAGTTTGCCAAGGATGTAGGGCCCTCTAAGCCGACGATCGTTTCATTAAATAAGTCTTGCTGAGACCCAACCGATGGCAGTCGATCAACCTGATCAGCATTTGCAAAGTGGGTCATATGGTGCATGTGATAGCCGGCCGCATGCAAGCGATGAAAGGCTATTCGATAAGCTTCGGGCTTAAATCCTAAGCGGTTCATGCCGGTATTCATTTTGAGAAAGACATTAAAAGGTTTGTGGTTTTTGCTCTTAAAGCGCTCCAGCCACTCCACTTGAGCGTCACAATGAACGACTAGGTCGCAGGCCAAATCATCGGCTCGGGCTAGCTCATTTTCATGAAAAAACCCCTCTAAAAGCAGAATGCGCCCTTGCCAGCCATGTTCCCGTAACCAGGCGGCCTCCTGAATGTCTAATAAGGCAAATCCGTCAGTGGAGGCTAAACCCGTCAGTGCAGCACCAAAACAATGACCATAAGCTCGAGCTTTGATGACAGCCCAAATCTTAGATTCAGGGGCCAATTCTCGTACTCGGTTTAAATTATGCTGAAAGGCAGCTGTATGAATAGATGCCAAAATTGGCCTATTGATTAGGTCATTAGCTGATTCACCCATATTTACCCCTCCTTTCATGTTTTAATTGTATTAATGACTAGATTGTACGAATGAACCGTAGCTTTTACATCATTATGGCGGCGCAATTTTTTTCGTCGCTTGCTGATAATGCTCTCCTGATAGCGGCTATTGCCCTCTTGGCCCAGCTCCACGCGCCGGCCTGGATGACCCCATTGCTCAAATTGTTCTTTGTATTGTCCTATGTTCTCTTAGCGGCCTTTGTAGGAGCCTTTGCCGACTCCCGGCCTAAGGGTAACGTCATGTTTATCACTAACTCTATTAAGTTTGTGGGGTGTATTGCCATGTTGTTTGGCAGTCACCCACTCATGTCGTACGCCATAGTAGGTCTTGGCGCTGCAGCTTACTCTCCTGCGAAGTACGGCATTCTGACCGAACTACTTCCCCCTGAAAAATTAGTCGCCGCCAATGGTTGGATTGAGGGTCTTACCGTTGGCTCAATCATTCTTGGCACAGTATTGGGCGGCATCCTTATTAGCAGCACTGTATCTCAAAGTCTTTTGGCTTTAGATTTGCCTGCATTTGAAACCGGTATTGATACTCCGGCAGAGTCAGCCATTCTCATCATCATGATGATTTATGTGGTCGCAGCCCTAATTAACTTAAAGATTCCTGATACTGGCGCTCGTTACGTTTCTCAAAAAACCAATCCAATAGAGCTAGTTAAAGACTTTGCTATTTGCTTTAAGACACTTTGGAATGATCGCCTAGGTCAAATCTCTCTAGCTGTCACCACTTTGTTCTGGGGTGCTGGCGCTACCTTGCAATTTATTGTGATTAAGTGGGCGCAAGTCGCACTGCACATGAATCTATCTCAAGGCGCAATTCTTCAGGCGATTTCTGCAGTCGGTGTTGCTGGTGGTGCGGTCTATGCCGCTTGGCGCATACCTCTTCGTAAGTCTTTGAATGTTCTGCCTTATGGCATTGCCATGGGCCTAGTTGTCTGCGTCTTGGCTATCTACAACTCTGACATGCTTCCGAATACCAGCATTTTCTCTATTGGCAAATTGCAGGTAACTCTTAATCTATTGCCTGCTTATTTCTTATTGATTTTGGTCGGCTGGTTGGCGGGATATTTTGTAGTGCCAATGAATGCCTTACTGCAACATCGTGGCCACGTCCTGATGTCGGCAGGTCACTCCATTGCGGTTCAGAACTTTAACGAAAATATTTCTGTTTTGATAATGTTGTTGATCTATTCACTACTAATCTGGTTAGATTTACCAATTCAAATTGTCATTATTGGTTTTGGCGTAACTGTGAGTCTTATCATGTGGTTAGTTATTAGGCGTCATGCCAAAAATCAAGCAGAATATGACTCCATGCATCTAATCGGCAAACACAAGCACTAAGCTTACCGCTCAAGCTCAATCGCAATGCCTATCTAGCTTCTTCTAATTGGGGTTCAAGGTCACAATTTAAATACTGATCATGCGGAAAATATGTATGGGGTAAGTCAGCAAATAAATAAGGTATTCTTCAATAGATAGACTCTGGAAATGGCCACCTTATTCATTTTTAAATATGCTGATCATCCAGTACCTGTAGTAATGATTAGCCCCGATCTTTTATACAAAAGGAGAGCAGCACATGAGAATTAAAAATATAGTCAGTCTTCTGACCGTTACATCATTCATTGCGGCATCCATCGGCAATGCAGTTGCATGCACCTCTCTGATGATGATGGACCTGAATGGCAATGGTTACCATGGTCGAACCTTGGAATTTAGCTCCGTGATTCCTACTGCGATGACCTATTTTCCAGCTAATACAAAAATTGAATCTGTTACTCCAGCAGGCAAGCAAGGTAAAACGTTTAATACTAAGTATGCAATTTTAGGCATGACTGCTCAAGCCCTTCCCTCATCCAAGCAGGTCACTTTTGCTGATGGTATGAATGACCATGGACTTAGCTTCAAGATCAATTGGTTAAATTCAACCACCGCAATCCCCGTTACAGCCGAAGACTCTAAGCTGTTATCTATTACTGATTTTGGATCATGGACTTTAGGTAACTTTAAGAGTGTGGCTGAACTAAAAGCAGCTCTCGCAACCAAAGAGACAGAATTTTGGTTACCTGTAATTAAAGACTTCAGCCCAAATCCATGGCCTCAGCATTATCATTTTGTTGATAAAACAGGAAATAATCTTGTTGTGGAGTTTACAAACAACAAGATGAATGTGTATGACAATCCTGTTGGCGTGATGACAAATGGTCCTGATTTCCCATGGCATTTACAAAACTTGAACAACTATACGTTTACAAACGTAGATAAAAATACAGGACAGTTGGGTAAGCTGCAATTAGCTACCCAAGATTCTGGTATAGCCCTGACTGCATTGCCCTCCGCGCAGACGTCTCAAGGTCGTTTTGTAAAAGCCGCTTTCTATGCGAATTATGTTCGAAAAGGGAAGACTCCTGATGAAGCAATGAATCTTCTGGCCCACGTCATGAATAACTTTGATCGTCCATATGATTTAACCATTGATGGGGCTGGTGGCTCAGGTGACGGAATACGTGGCAAAGGTTTTTCAAGTGAAGTTACCTTGTGGACTACGATGAGTGATTTAAATCGTAATCAATATTATGTACGCAGTATTAATGCCATGAACTTTGCTGTGGTTGATATGAATAAACTAACTAATATTAAGGAAATCAAGTCGATCTCAAGCTACGATGTGGATAAAGCGGGCGCCGATCCCTTTGTTGTATTAAATAAATAGATGTATTGATAGCAAAGAATAAAGCCACCTAAGGGTGGTTTTATTCTTGTTGCGCTTGAATTGTTGTCATTAATGAAGTGCCTCCAGAAAATAAGAAAATAGCAAGATGTTTGTTTTGATCAATCCACTCAAGCTCGGTATTTTTTTGGCTCTTTTGGGGTTGTCTTATTTTGCCTTCTCGCAAACATCCGAAAGCACAATGAGCGAAGAGGCTAAATCAGCCCAAAAAATGCAAAACAGGTTGTATCCACAGATTCAGTTGCCGATTACTTACAATTACAACCAAAAGTTGGGAGCTAGCAACCAATCCCAGCAAAATCAATACGGATTTAATCCCATTATTCCCGTAGTACTTGGGGAAGATTTACAGCTGATCGTAAATCCGATGTTTACCCTGAACCACAACACCAATGATCAACAAGTAACCAATCAAGCGCAGCCTATGCAGCTTGCCACATTTATTGCGCCTGTTTATGCAAAGCTTTTTTATGTAGGTATTGGCCCCTACCTTCAGCTTCCTGCAACCAATATTAATAACGGCTCCAAACAAACTGGGCTTGGGGTTTCAGCAGGTGCATTCTTTACCCCGGAGCATTGGGTCATAGGAGCGGCAATGTATAACTCATGGGGAATTGGTAACAATATGTTGGGAGGTTCGGCCAATCTCATCAATGTTCAGCCTAGCATTTCCTATACAACGGATACTGCCTGGACTTATAACTTAGGTAGTCAACTTACATACAACTACGATGCAAAGGCAGCTACGAATCAGTTAACCTTTAGTGGCGGCAAAACAGTTAATCTCTTTGGCTACCATACTCAGATACAGGCAGGTCCAACCTATATGGTCACAACTACACCTACAAGCGCTAAGGGGTTTGGTGGATTTCTTGGCATAACAGTCTTGTTGCCGAAATAAAAACAATACGCCCTAATAAAATAGGGCTGGGTTGTTAGCAGTTTTGCAATACTGATCTGGCCATCAATAAGTCCTGCCAAAGCAAAGCTTTCTCTTGTGGTTTGTTAAGGGCTTGACTCAACTCAAAAGAAGCAATTACAGGGATTTCTTCCTCGTTACCTGTATTAAGAGCTAATACTGTGTCACGCAGCTGAGGCAATGGATCTCTCTCGCCCGTTATCTTCTGGGCAACTGGCCCGCCAAACGCAAAGACTACCACTGGTGACTCAGGGCTTATCAGCTGACTTAAGTTTTCTGTAGGATTTTTCAAGGACCACTCATGCTTGCTAAGGCCTAGTACACGGATGATATTTTGAAACAAGACTTGAGCATCACCCTGAGGTTCTGTACCAAAAAACCACCAAATGCCACGTGAGGCAATCTGTGAAGAGCTATTATCCGATGCTGCTGCAGCTGAATTCCCGGGATTAGCAACCTCAATAGAGGGCTGAACCGCATCTCGAGAGGTCCATTCAGTAATGCCCATTTCTTTTAAGAAGGTTGAATGCGTATTGGTCATAGCTCTAGCTTAATCGATTTAGCCATCACCAGTGCATCCTCGCGCATACCAGTCCCTAGATTGGCTGGGTAGTAATTCTTGCGCACACCAATTTGCTCGTAGCCCAAATATTGATACAGCGCCAAAGCTGCGGTGTTAGTAGGTCTCACCTCCAAAATGATCCGAGGCATTTTTTGCTGCGCGGCAACACCTTCAATAGCAGCCATCATTCTTTTGCCAAGACCAAGTTTACGCAAATGGGGTGATACCGTAATATTGAGCAGATGCAATTCATCTACCGCAGGAAATAAGATGCAATAAGCCCACAGAACTGCTGGATCTAAATAGGAGCCCTTCACCATTTGATCTGCTTGAGGGCGAATGCAGTATGCCCAATGCCCAGCAGCTAGCGAATCAGAAAAATTACCCTTAGTCCAGGGATGAATGTGCGAGACAGACTCAATTTTCAAAACCTCGTCGAGATCTGCTGCCTGCATTGGCATGAATGACAGCTCTGCCTCTTCTCCGACTGATGTATGTTCTGACATTACTTAAATGCCTCTTCGCGCTCAGCAGTAGTTAATGCGACTTTATTTCGAATATACATAGGCTCAAGTTGCCGAACATCATGCTGCAACCCCTTTGCAAAAATTTGCTTTGCACAATCCAGGATCCCCAAAGCCGATATAGAAATCTCTGAATCTAAGTTACCGGTAAAGTTTGGCAAACGGTCTTTGTAGGCATTTAAAGCACTACCCGCTAAGAACCCAATACCATCCAAATTAATGCCCTCAGGCTTAGTGAGATGGATATCGCCAATACGTTTTAGTAATAAGTCGGACTGAGTTTCATATCTAGCCCAGTAGACCTCTTCCATACGTGCATCAATAGCAATGACAAAATATCGGGGATTGATTTTTTTGAAGGCGCTTGTGTTGATTAGTTGCGCTGCTATTGCATCTTGGCTAATTACAGAAATCACTGGAAGATTATTTGAAATAGCCAGCCCTTGAACTGCGGCCACCCCCAACCTAACACCAGTAAATGCGCCAGGACCAATGCCTACCGCAATGGCATCCAGATTCTTTAAAGAAATATTTCCCTCGCTTAAAAGCGATTCAATCCATGGCAATAGGAGTTGGCTAGCGCCAGCTGAGACCGCTTCATGTCTAAGCTCTGGCGCTTGATCGCCTAGAGATAAAGCCACCGAACACCAAGCTGAGGAGGTATCGATGGCTAAAATATTTGCCACAGTAAGCCTTGTTTAGTTGATTGCAAGTCCAAATTATGGACTTAATCCTGCAATGACCTCTGGCGGGGCTTGAACCAGCTCAATTAACACCCCCTCGCCGCTAATGGGAAACTCATCATTACCCTTGGGGTGAACGAAGGTGATGTCGTAGCCAGCGGCGCCTTTGCGGATACCCCCGGGCGCAAAACGAAGGCCATTTGCCGAGAGCCATTCAACCGCTTTAGGCAAGTCATCTACCCATAAGCCTATATGGTTTAGTGGCGTCTGGTGAACAGCTGGTTTCTTTTCAATATCAAAAGGCTGCATTAAATCAACCTCAATCTCATGCGCGCCTTGACCAATGGCGCAGATATCCTCATCAACGTTTTCACGCTCTGAAACAAAAGTGCTTTTGTATTCAAATCCAAGCATATCAACCCACAACTTTTTGAGTCGATCTTTATTTTCTCCGCCAATGGCAATTTGCTGAATACCTAAAATCTTAAATGGCTTAGTACTCATAGATATCAATCCTTTTTTACAAGCAGATTACTCGAAGCGAATAATCAATTGATCAACTGCCAAACTATCGCCCTCTTTAGCGCAGATTTCAGCAACAACACCATCTTGCATTGCAGATAGTGTGTTTTCCATTTTCATTGCTTCAATCGATGCCAGTTTTTGACCGGCGGTGACTGCCTCGCCAACCTTTACAGCGATTTTTGTCAGAAGTCCAGGCATTGGAGACATAACCAATTTAGAGGTATCAGGAGGCAACTTCACAGGCATACGACGCTGTAGCTCTGCTCCTAAGGGGCTCAGAACCATGCACTCGAAATGAACGCCATCTAGAATCAGGCCATATCTCACGCCACGACGCTCAACTTGTGCAGTGATTTTATGAGTACCATTAATGGTGGCATGCAGACAAATTTGTCCTGGTCGCCAATCGCTAACGATGTCATAACGACTTACGCCATCTGCTTCATCAATATAGACGGAATAAACACCATCCTTAAGCTCGACTCGAATAGGAACTTCATAAGGATCATCCATCGAACCGGTTTTTTTACCAGTAACGACAACAAACTTCTTGCCAATGATCATTTCATGGCCAGCTAATTGACCATCAATCATTTGAATATGTTGAAGGTAGCGATATCGCATAAATGCTGCTAAGGCTGCCAAACGCTTAGGATCAGATGGTTGCACTGAACCCTTCTTGAAGCCCTCCGGATACTCCTCAGCAATGAAGCCAGTGGTAAAGTCGCCATTCACAAAGCGTGGATGCTGCAATAAGGCGGCCTGAAACGGGATATTTGAATGGATTCCACGAATCACAAAATCATTCAAAGCAGCGCGCATTTTCTCAATCGCTTCAGCACGATCCTTACCATGCACAATCAACTTGGCAATCATCGAGTCGTAATACATCGGAATCTCGCCACCCTCATATACGCCTGTATCAACACGTACGCCGTTAATAGACTCTGGAGGACGGTATTTCACAAGGCGGCCGGTTGAAGGCAGGAAGTTTCTGAATGGATCATCCGCATTAATACGGCACTCCATTGACCAGCCATCCAACTTCACATCTTCTTGTTTAAATGTCAATTTTTCGCCAGCAGCAACACGAATCATTTGCTCAACTAGGTCAAGGCCAGTAATGCTTTCTGTCACTGGATGCTCTACCTGTAGGCGAGTATTCATTTCCAAGAAGTAGAAAGACTTATCTTTTCCAACAACAAACTCAACCGTGCCAGCAGATTGATAGTTCACAGCCTTAGCTAGAGCAACTGCTTGTTCGCCCATGGCTTTGCGGGTTGCAGGATCGATAAATGGTGATGGCGCCTCTTCAATAACCTTTTGATGACGGCGCTGAATCGAGCAATCACGCTCGTTTAGGTAAACCACATTGCCATACGAATCGCCCAACACCTGAATCTCAATGTGACGTGGACCTTCAACGAACTTCTCAATAAAGATTCGATCATCGCCAAAGCTATTCATGGCTTCAGTTTTGCAAGCTGCAAAACCTTCGGCCGCTTCTTTGTCATTAAATGCAACACGTAAACCTTTACCGCCACCGCCTGCAGATGCCTTAATCATCACGGGGTAACCAATACCCTGAGCAATTTTGACCGCTTCTTCAGTGGTATCAATCGCCTCGTTATAACCAGGAATGGTGTTGACCTTGGCTTCTAAGGCAAGCTTCTTAGAGGCAATCTTGTCACCCATTGCTGCGATAGATTGATGCTTAGGACCAATGAAAACAATGCCCTCTTCCTCACAGCGCTTAGCAAACTGCTCGTTCTCAGATAAAAAGCCATAACCAGGGTGAACTGCTTCGGCACCGGTTTCCTTGCAAGCTTGGATGGTTCGATCCATCACCAAATAAGATTCGCGTGAAGGTGCCGGCCCAATGCAAACTGCTTCATCGGCCAGTTGCACATGACGCGCCTCTTTATCAGCTTCAGAATAAACAGCCACAGTTTTGATGCCCATTTTCTTGGCGGTCATCATTACGCGGCAAGCAATCTCACCGCGATTCGCAATCAGAATTTTCTTAAACATTTTCGTAGTCATCTTTTATCAGCGCCTTACAGAGGAATATTGCCGTGTTTACGCGCAGGATTCTTTAAGTCTTTGTCTTTGAGCATTGCCAGTGAACGAGCAATACGCTTGCGAGTTTCGTGCGGAAGAATAACGTCATCAATATAGCCACGGCGTCCTGCTACAAAGGGGTTGGCGAACTTAGACTTATATTCAGCTTCACGTGCCGCAATCTTTTGTGGATCTGACTTTTCTTCGCGGAAGATAATTTCTACAGCACCTTTAGGCCCCATCACAGCAATTTCTGCTGAAGGCCATGCAAAGTTCACATCACCTCGTAAATGCTTAGAAGCCATCACGTCGTAAGCGCCACCATAGGCTTTACGAGTAATTAAGGTCACCTTAGGTACAGTGCAATCAGCGTACGCATAAAGTAACTTGGCACCATGCTTAATGATGCCGCCGTATTCTTGGGCGGTACCAGGCATAAAGCCCGGGACATCAACCAAGGTAACCACTGGGATATTGAAGGCATCACAAAAGCGTACAAAGCGCGCCGCTTTAATAGATGCTTTGATATCTAAACAGCCAGCAAGAATTAAAGGTTGATTGGCAACAATACCAATTGAGCGGCCCTCCATACGGGCAAAGCCAATCACAATATTCTTCGCATAGTCAGGTTGTAATTCAAAGAACTCACCATCATCCACGATTTTCTCAATCAACTCTTTCATGTCGTAAGGTTGATTTGGATTGGATGGGACCAATGTATCTAAGGAGAAGTCAGGCTCTTCTGTACGATTCGCACCCTTGATCAATGGTGGTTTTTCGCGGTTAGAGAGGGGCAAGTAGTTAAAGAAACGACGCAACATCATGATTGCATCAACATCGTTATCAAAGGCCAAATCGCAGACGCCCGATACTGTTGAGTGAGTTACTGCACCACCCAATTCTTCAGCAGTCACATCTTCATGAGTGACGGTCTTAACGACTTCAGGACCAGTCACAAACATATAAGAGCTATCTTTCACCATGAAGATGAAATCAGTCAACGCTGGCGAGTAAACAGCACCCCCAGCTGAAGGACCCATGATCAATGAAATTTGGGGGATCACGCCAGATGCAGTGACATTGCGCTGGAAAATTTCTGCATAACCGCCAAGAGATGCAACGCCCTCTTGAATACGTGCACCACCAGAGTCATTTAAGCCAATCACAGGAGCACCTACTTTGAGCGCCTGATCCATGATCTTACAAATCTTTTCTGCATGGGCTTCTGACAAGGAGCCACCTAAAACGGTGAAATCTTGTGAAAAAACAAATACCAAACGACCGTTAATCATTCCGTAGCCGGTAACCACACCATCGCCAGGAACCGTTTGATCAGCCATGCCAAAGTCATGACAGCGGTGCTCAACAAACATATCCCACTCTTCAAAGGTGCCAGCATCAAGCAAGAGCTCAATACGCTCACGAGCGGTTAATTTACCCTTAGCGTGCTGGGCTTGAATACGTTTTTGCCCACCACCTAATCGGGCAAGCTCACGCTTGGCCTCAAGCTGTTCAATGATGTCCTTCATTTCCTACTCCTTAGAAAAATTCATGCCCCATGGCTTCTAGTAGTCGTCTTGCTGCAACTGAAGCTGCCATGGTTCCTTGGTTTACTTGGGCACTCAAACTTGGTAGAAGTTTTTGTACTACTTCATTGCTACGAAATGCGTTTTTTAATCCAGCATCTATGCGATCCCACATCCATGCGCCAGCCTGCTCCTTGCGACGAGATTCAAACTTCCCATTTGCCCTTTGAATAGAAGCAAAGTGAGAAACCTTATCCCACATCTCTGGCACACCTTTTCCTTCTAAAGCACTCAAGCTCATTACTTGGGGGTGCCATGATTCTTTGACGTGGGAGGCATGATCAGGGTTGCCCTGAAAACCTAATAGACGCAATGAACTTGTGATGAATAGCTGGGCACGCATAGCGGCATCAGGATCAATATCTGCTTTATTAATCACGATTAAATCGGCAATTTCCATCACGCCTTTTTTAATTGCCTGCAAATCATCGCCTGCATTTGGTAGCTGCAACAACAGAAACATATCCGTCATACCAGCAACTGCGATTTCACTCTGCCCCACGCCGACCGTTTCAACAATGATGACGTCAAAACCTGCAGCCTCTGCAACCAACATAGCTTCACGCGTCTTCTCTGCTACGCCGCCTAGCGTGCAAGACGAAGGGCTGGGACGAATAAAGGCATTTTCTAAAACAGATAAGCGCTCCATACGAGTCTTATCACCCAGGATGGAGCCGCCAGAAATGCTTGAGGAAGGATCAATCGCCAATACGGCAACTCGATGACCTTTTTCGATTAGGTAAAGGCCTAGAGTTTCAATCAAAGTTGATTTACCAACTCCGGGTACTCCTGAGATTCCTAAACGAAATGATTTACCTGTTTTGGGCAATAAAGAATTCAGGACGTCATCTGCACGATGACGGTGGTCTAGTCGAGTCGATTCAAGCAAAGTAATGATCTTTGCTAATGCGCGTCGCTGTTTAAGCGAAGGCGCACCAGTGAGATCATTCACCAGAGTCTGATCAGCAGCTTCGAGCATGCCTATGATCCGTATTAAGCTGGTTTCACAGACTTGCGAATTTGCTCAAGCACATCCTTGGCCGAAGCCGGAATTGGTGTGCCTGGACCATAAATACCTTTTACACCGGCCTCGTAGAGGAATTCATAATCCTGTCTCGGAATGACGCCACCAACGAATACGATGATGTCATCTGAGCCCTGCTTCTTTAATTCAGCAATGATGGCTGGCACCAAGGTCTTATGTCCAGCCGCCAATGTTGAGACACCTAATGCGTGAACGTCGTTCTCGATAGCTTGACGAGCACACTCCTCAGGGGTTTGAAATAAAGGCCCGATATCCACGTCAAAACCTAAGTCGGCAAAAGCAGTAGCAACTACTTTTGCACCACGGTCGTGGCCGTCTTGGCCGAGCTTCGCAATCATTACCCGCGGACGACGTCCGAAGTCTTTTGCAAAGTCAGCAATCTCTGTTTGGAGTTTTGCCCAGCCTTCGGCTGAGTCATAAGCAGCTGCATACACACCAGTCACCTTTTGAGTATCGGCGCGATGGCGCCCGTAAACTTTTTCTAATGCATCCGAAACTTCACCTACCGTCGCACGTAAACGAATGGCGTTTACCGACAACTCCAATAAGTTACCAGAGTTATCTTCAGCAGCCTTGGTTAACGCTTCTAACGCAGCCTCTACTTTTTTGGAATCACGCTTAGCCTTAATATCCTTCAAACGAGCAACTTGGCCTTCGCGCACCTTATCGTTATCGATCATTAACACGTCAACCAGGTCTTCTTTGCCTAGTTTGTATTTATTAACACCTACGATGACATCTGAGCCAGAGTCAATCTTGGCTTGCTTTTCAGCTGCAGCAGCTTCAATTTTGAGCTTAGCCCAGCCGCTTTCAACGGCTTTCGTCATCCCACCCATGGCTTCCACTTCCTGGATGATCTCCCAAGCTTTATCAGCCATCTCTTGTGTAAGGTTCTCCATCATGTAAGAACCCGCCCATGGATCAATTACGCTTGGGATATGCGTCTCTTCTTGCAAAATCAATTGGGTATTACGTGCAATACGGCTTGAGAACTCAGAAGGCAAGGCAATCGCCTCATCCAAGGAATTGGTATGCAATGACTGAGTCCCGCCAAATACAGCTGCCATGGCCTCAACAGTTGTTCTCACAACATTGTTGTAAGGGTCTTGCTCGGTCAAAGACCAGCCGGATGTTTGGCAGTGTGTGCGCAACATCAAAGATTTTGGGTTCTTGGGCTCGAAGGATTTCATAATGCGCCACCACAACAAACGTGCGGCACGCAACTTTGCAACTTCAAGATAGAAGTTCATACCAATTGCAAAGAAGAAAGATAAGCGGCCTGCAAAACCATCAACATCTAAGCCTTTGGCAAGTGCGGTTTTTACATACTCTTTACCGTCAGCCAATGTGAAAGCCAATTCCAATACTTGGTTGGCGCCTGCCTCTTGCATGTGATAACCCGAAATAGAAATCGAGTTGAACTTGGGCATATGTTTGGCGGTGTACTCAATAATGTCGCCAATGATCCGAATTGAAGGCTCAGGTGGGTAAATATAGGTATTACGCACCATGAACTCTTTCAGAATGTCATTCTGAATGGTTCCAGATAACTGCTCCTGCTTTACGCCTTGCTCTTCACCGGCAACGATATAGCCAGCGAGTACCGGTAATACAGCGCCGTTCATCGTCATCGAAACAGATACCTTGTCCAATGGAATGCCATCAAACAGGATCTTCATATCCTCTACAGAATCAATTGCAACTCCAGCCTTACCTACATCGCCTGTAACGCGAGGATGGTCTGAGTCGTAACCACGATGAGTAGCTAAGTCAAACGCAACAGATACCCCTTGACCACCGGCATCCAACGCTTTGCGATAAAAAGCATTAGATTCTTCAGCGGTTGAAAAACCAGCGTACTGACGAATAGTCCATGGACGTACTGAATACATTGTGGCTTGCGGACCACGAACAAATGGTTCGAAACCAGGCAATGTATTTGTGTAATTAAGACCTTCAACATCCGACGATGTGTACAACGCTTTTAAATGAATTCCATCTGGCGTTTTCCAGCCCAAAGAATCAACATCACCATTAGGTGCAGATTTTTGCGCTGACTTTTTCCAAGCCTCCAGATTAGTTTCCGGAAAGGATGGCCATGAATTGTTTTCTTTAGAACTCACAAAAACTCCTGGTTAATTTTTGCTGCGTTGCATCGTAATGTCCTTACATTCTGCTTGACAATTATTCATTTGTCTACATAATGTATTCATAATTATGAATACAAAACTGAATAATAGGCCCCTATACGAAGACGTTGCCGACCGACTACGGGAGCAGATCTTTAGCAAACAGCTAGCGCCTGGAAGCTGGCTAGATGAACAATCTTTGGCTGTCCAGTTCGGTATTAGTCGCACACCAATGCGTGAAGCGATTAAGGTTTTAGCCTCTGAAGGCCTTGTAACCATCAAAATGCGTCGTGGCGCATATGTAACTGAGGTTGCCAGGAAGGATTTAGAACAAATCTTTACTATCCTCTCACTTTTAGAGGGTCAAGCTGCTAAGGAAGCGTCTATTAAGGCAACTGAGGGTGAGTTAAACCTCTTGGATCACCTGCACCACCGACTGGAAAAAGCAGCTGCAGATCGCGATATTGAGCAGTTTTTTGAGATAAATGGCAAATTTCATGAATTAATACAAGAAATTGCAGGAAATCGCTGGATGAATGGCGTAATTGCCGATCTGCGAAAAGTTCTCAAACTTCATCGCAGAGAGTCGTTAACGAGCACTGGAAGATTGCAAAACTCCCTAGTTGAGCATCGTGAAATTCTGAGAGCGCTGTTGAAACGGGATGAGCAAGCAGCTGAATCCGCCATGCGAAAACACCTGGCCCAAGGCCTAGAGGCGCTTCGTTAGATATTGAAATACCTATAAAAAATAAAGGCTTAGAAGATTATTCTAAGCCTTTGATGTAAGCAGTTTAAGCAGGGTTTACTTTTTAACGACTAAGTTACCTGGGAGTGAGGCAACATAGGCAGCAATGTCTTGTAGATCCGCACCGGTAAAGACTTGAACTTGTGAGGCCATGATAGCGTTGTTACGACCATATTGTGGGTTACCGTTGCCTACTTTGTAAGCCTTCAGTGCGTAATAAATGTAGTCAGCATGCTGACCGGCTAGCTTTGGGTAAGCTGGCAAGATTGGAGCATTTAGACCTGCACCATGACAAGAAGCACAGTTAGCCTTCTCTACCAATGCCATGCCTTTATCGACGCTAGCAGCATTTGCCACGTTCACAAAACCAATGCTTGAAAGCAAAACTGCTGTAATTAGTGCGAATTTCATAAAAGTATCTCTATGTATCTTTATCAATGAATCACTTCAATGGGTTTTTAGGTGAGGTGGCAGTCTGCGCAGCATAGTATTCGCCAATATCAGCCATATCTTGATCAGACAAGCTAGCAGCAATGGCACGCATCGTTGGATGCTTACGATCACCCTTTTTGTATTCAGACAAAGCGGTAGCGATATAAGCAGCATTCTGGCCGCCCAACATAGGCACTTTATATACCAAAGGGTAGTCAGCACGGTAATCAGGGATGGAATGGCAGCCAACACATAGCCAAACTTTGGCATTACCAGCTGCAGCGTTACCTTGTACTTCATCAGCCTGAGCAACAGAACCAGCAAAAGCCAAGGTTGCAGCAACAGCCAAATGAGGAAGAATTGAGAGTTTTTTCATAGAAATCATTATTAATGAGTTTGATTTAGATCAATTGGCAAGAGTATAGCGGACAGACGCCCTTCTCGCCATTCCAGGGGCCAAAAACAGGAGAAATACTGAAAAATTTGCTTCATTTACCTATACTGGAATGCTTAACCCAGCACTTTTTAGACGACAAGATGAGCAAACACATCCCTACACACCAAAACCGCTTTGACGGAAGCCAAAGCTATGTCGCTACAGACGATCTCAAGCTAGCAGTGAATGCAGCCATTGCGCTACAACGCCCCCTCTTAATTAAGGGCGAACCAGGCACAGGCAAAACAATGCTTGCAGAGGAAGTGGCGGCTGCGCTGAACATGCCGCTATTACAGTGGCATATCAAGTCCACTACAAAAGCACAACAAGGTCTATATGAATATGACGCTGTGAGCCGCTTGCGTGATTCACAATTAGGCGATGAAAAAGTCAAAGATATTCGCAACTACATTGTTAGGGGTGTTCTTTGGCAAGCCTTTGAAGCGGATGAACCTACGGTATTGCTGATTGATGAAATTGATAAAGCCGATATTGAGTTTCCAAATGACTTATTGCGGGAAATTGATCGCATGGAGTTCTATGTTTATGAAACTCGTGAATTAATTAAAGCAAAACATCGCCCCCTCGTCATCATCACCTCTAATAACGAAAAAGAATTACCCGATGCCTTCTTGCGTCGCTGCTTCTTTCATTACATCACCTTCCCTGATGCGCAAACGATGCAAAGTATCGTGGATGTACATCATCCTAATATCAAGCAAGATCTTCTGGATGCGGCCCTTAAGGCTTTCTACCAAATACGATCATTACCGGGTCTTAAGAAGAAGCCGAGTACTTCAGAGTTGATTGACTGGCTCAAGCTCCTCTTGACCGAAGACATTCCGCCTGAGGCGCTCTACAGCAATGATGAAAAGATTGTGGTCCCGCCTTTGCATGGTGCACTTTTAAAGAATGAACAAGATATTCATTTGTTTGAGCGCTTAGTCATGATGAATCGCAATCATCGTTAACCAGCCATCAAAAGACTGCTTTCATGTTGATTCAATTCTTCCTTAATCTGAAAGAGGCCAAGGTGCCTGTTTCAGTGCGAGAATTTTTAACTCTCTTGGAGGCTTTGAAATCAGGCGTTATTAATACTTCTATTGATGAGTTTTATCAACTCTCACGCATGACTCTGGTAAAGGACGAGCAGCACTTTGATCGCTTTGACCAAGTCTTTGGGGCTTACTTTAATGGTGTTGAGCAAATCATTGCCCTCTCACCAGACATACCTCTAGATTGGCTTGAGAAAAAACTGCAACGCGTCCTGACTGATGAAGAAAAAGCGGCACTCCAAAAATTGGGCGGTCCAGATGCTTTGAAGAAGCGCCTCGAAGAGCTTTTAAAAGAACAAAAAGAATGGCATGGAGGTGGCAATAAGTGGATTGGGGCTGGAGGCTCCTCACCTTTTGGCCATAGCGGCTACCACCCTGAAGGCATTCGTATTGGTGGTGAAAGTGCGGGCAACAGAACGGCTATCAAAGTTTGGGAAGCTCGCGAATTTAAAGACTATGACAGCGATTTAGCCTTAGGCACCCGCAATATCAAAGTAGCTTTACGACGCTTGCGGCGTTTTGCTCGCGAAGGCTCAACGATGGAGCTTGATTTAGACAAGACCATTCATTCAACTGCTGCAAATGCTGGCATGCTCGATATTCAAATGCGGCCTGAACGCCACAATCAAGTCAAAGTTTTGCTGCTGATGGATGTTGGTGGCTCGATGGATGATCATATTCAGCGCATTGCAGAGCTATTCTCTGCTGCTAAAGCCGAATTTAAGCATTTAGAGCATTACTACTTTCACAACTGTGTTTATGAAAATCTTTGGCAAAGCAATCGCCGCCAGCGAGATCAAGCCACCCCCACTCAAGACATCATCAACAAATATGGGCCAGACTATAAGTTGATTTTTGTTGGGGATGCGACCATGTCTCCTTATGAAATACTGAGCCCCAATGGCTCTGTTGAATACAACAATAAAGAAGCGGGCGCTGTTTGGATTAATCGACTCATCGATCACTTCCCCCACTTTGCCTGGCTTAACCCAGAGCCTGAATCCATTTGGCAATATCGTCAATCGATCGATATTATGCAAAATCTCATGAGAGATCGCATGTACCCTGTTACCTTAAATGGCCTTGAAAGTGCCATGCGTCAGCTTTCAAAGTAAGATTTGAATAACCATATTTAATCTTTTTTTAATTTATACAAACAATGCCCATGACTACAAATATTAGCGAACGCCTTAAAACCCTCGGAATTGATTTACCTCCACCAGGACCCCCTGCTGCTGCCTATGTCATGGCAGCTACAACTGGCAATACTGTTTTTCTTTCTGGTCATATTGCTAAACGCGACGGCAAACCTTGGGTTGGAAAACTAGGTCAAGATATGGATACAGAAACTGGTAAAGCAGCTGCACGCTCCATCGCAATTGATTTGATTGCCACTTTACAAAATCATCTAGGCTCTTTAGATAAAGTAAAGCGCATCGTTAAAGTGATGGGCTTAGTCAACTCCACTGACAGCTATACAGAGCAGCACCTGGTTGTGAATGGCTGCTCAGAGTTACTGTTTGAAGTCTTTGGTGATGCCGGCAAACATGCACGTAGCGCATTTGGTGTGGCACAGATTCCGCTTGGGGCTTGTGTTGAAATTGAATTAATCGCTGAGATTTAATTCAATTGAATTAAATGGGATCAAGTCCTAGTTTCTGGATATCAGCTTGCGTATCGACATCCATTAAATAGGCTTGGTTTTCAGTCACAAATAATTTAACCAGCTCTGGATGCTGATCCATATAGGGTCTACAGACCATACCGGGGATTGCTAGGATTTTCTCAATCACCCGCTTTGAAAACAGCACTGGATTACCGCGTTGATCGTTGACTATGGGCAAGATGATTTCTTGGTTTGCGGTTCTTTGATTAAATTGCTCTAGCAATGCCTCGATCTCAGCACTGGTGATACTAGGCTGATCACATAGCGCAATTAACAAAACATCATAGTCAGACTTTAGTGACTCAAGACCAAGCCGCACAGAAGAAGGTTGGCCTAAATCTGGATTGGGGTTTTTCACCAAAGTGATTGAACTATGGATAGTCGGTTTTAATGAATTAATTTCCGCTTCAATTTTGTCTGAGTAAAAACCAGTAACCAACAAAGTCTCGAGGGGGTCACAGTTTTGAATTGCTTGAATGAAGCGGGTTAACAAACTGTCCCCATCCTTTTTTAACAAGGCTTTAGGATATCCACCCAAACGACTCCCCTGACCCGCAGCCAATATGATGATGGCTAGGCGAAATTTTGCTTTTATGGAGGGTTCACTAGAAACAGTCATTAGAGTGATAATAAATAGTTATTAATAAAAGTATTCACAATAGAACGTAAAAGAAGAAAACGCATGAACAGCACCGATTTAAGCGTCCTCAAATCTGCCGTTGAATGGCTCCAATCGGGTCAATCCGTAGCTATTGCGACTGTTGTCCAGACTTGGGGCTCCGCTCCCCGTCCAATAGGCTCTTGGCTTGCTATTCGGGCCGACGGGCAAGTTGCTGGCTCTGTTTCTGGCGGCTGCGTTGAGGATGATCTTATACGCCGAGTGCAAACTGAAATACTCACGCGCAATACCCCTGAAATGGTCGTTTATGGTGTTACCCAACAAGAGGCAGCACGCTTTGGCCTTCCTTGCGGCGGGACTTTACGCTTACTGGTTGAGCCTAGGCCAGAATTAGCGGTGCTGGAAAAGTTACTTGCGGATATTTCTTCTCATCAAATTACCCGTCGCTCTGTAAATTTAGCTACTGGAAAATCCACCCTCAGCCAAGGTGACCGCAGTGATGAATTTGCCTGTACAGAGGAAGTAATGCAAACGACTTACGGCCCACGTTGGCGTATGGTCATTATTGGCGCCGGTCAGCTCTCCTTATATACCGCAGATTTTGCACTAGCCTCTGACTTTGAAGTGATTGTGATCGATCCGCGTGAAGAATATGCAGAAGGGCTTGATAGATCTGATATTACTTTCTCTAAGGGCATGCCAGACGATGTCTTGCTAGAGATCGGCGTTGATTCTCATACGGCGGTTGTAGCACTAACGCATGACCCTAAGTTAGATGACATGGCGCTTATGGAGGCGCTCAAGTCACCGGCGTTTTATGTCGGCGCTTTGGGTAGTCGAAAAAATACCCAGAAACGTAAAGAGCGTTTGCTAGAGTTTGATGTTACTCAAGAACAAGTTGAAAAGTTACATGGCCCAGTTGGACTGTATATTGGCGCCCTCACCCCACCAGAAATCGCTGTATCGATTCTGGCGGAAGTGATTGCCGTTAAATATGGCGTGAGTATTCCAAAGAAAACCTAAACGCCTTACTTAGATCGCTGTTAACTTACCGTCTTTTAAACGTGGCTCAACAAAGTGACCTTTGCGTGCACGGTTACCGGCAAATGACTTTAAGGTTTTTGCATCCAAACTTAGTTCAGTAGGCTTACCAGCACGCCCTGCACCTGAATAAGTAGCGCCGGCCGGTCCAACTGCGATAGCTGAAGCCAAGTGTTCTTCATCATCTAAGCCCATCAGGATTACGCCCTTACCGCCTGTAGGCAAACGTTTGAGCTCATCCAATGGGAATACCAACAACTTTGAGGTTGCTGATAAGCAAGCAACTTGCTTCATGCCTACCTTTACCTTAGCCGCACCTAAGGGTGCATCACCAGAAACTTTGGCATCCATGCTCAAGAATGATTTTCCAGCTTTGTTACGAGTAGTCATATCCGCAACATTAGCCAAGAAACCAAAGCCTGCCTTGGTAGATAGCAATACCAGATCATCAGACTGGCCAGCGTAATACGCAACCATCTGCGAGCCAGCAGCCAAGTTAACAAAGCTAGTCAATGGTGAGCCATCGCCACGCGCACCAGGTAAGTCGCTGACGGGAACGGTATAAACGCGTCCGTCACTACCAAAGCCCTGAATAACATCTACAGTTCTCACTTCAAAGGTTGCATATAAAGCATCGCCTGCCTTGAAGGCAAACTGAGTTGCGTCATGCTCATGCCCTTGACGAACACGTACCCAACCTTTTTGAGAAACAATTACTGTGACAGGTTCATCAATGATTTTGGTCTCAGCTACAGCGCGTTTATCTTCCTGAATAAGGGTGCGACGATCATCGCCAAAATCCTTCATATCGGATTCGATTTCTTTGATGATGCGCTTGCGCAGTACTGTATCGCTTTGCAATAAACCCTCTAGATCATCGCGTTCTGCTTTGAGCTCTTTGAGCTCTTGCTCAATCTTGATGCCTTCCAAGCGAGCCAACTGACGCAAACGGATATCGAGAATATCTTCAGCCTGACGATCGCTAAGCTTGAATTCTTTAATCAGATCGGCCTTAGGCTCATCGCTATTGCGAATGATCTTGATGACCTTATCAATATTCAGAAGAACGGTTAAACGCCCCTCCAAAATATGCATACGGTCTTTAACTTTGCCTAAGCGGTACTGAGTTCGACGAGTCACTGTAGCAACCCTAAATGCAACCCACTCTGAGAGGATTTCTTTTAAACCCTTTTGACGTGGGCGACCGTCATTACCAATCATCACCAAGTTCATTGGCGCATTGGATTCCAATGAGGTGTGTGCTAACAGCAAATTAACGAACTCATTGACGTCAATATTCTTGCTCTTAGGCTCAAATACCAAGCGTACAGCGGCATCTTTACTAGATTCATCACGCACGCCATCAAGCACATTCAGAATGGTTGATTTGAGATTGTTTTGCTCAGGCGTAAGGGTCTTTTTACCAACCTTGACCTTAGGATTGGTGATCTCTTCAATCTCTTGTAATACGCGCTGTGAGGAAGTTGCTGGTGGCAGCTCATTGACCACAATTTGCCATTGACCACGAGCCAATTCTTCAACAGACCAACGTGCACGTACTTTAATACTGCCGCGCCCTGCCTCATAAATCTGCGCAATTTCTGCTGCAGAAGAAATAATTTGACCACCTCCTGGATAGTCAGGGCCAGGCATGATTTCTAACAACTCTGAAGTGCTCATTTTTGGAGACTTCATTAGGGCAACAGCAGCCGTAGCAACTTCACGTAAATTATGCGAAGGGATCTCGGTCGCCATACCAACGGCAATGCCAGATGCTCCATTCAGAAGAACAAATGGCAGGCGTGCTGGTAATAATTTAGGCTCTTGGAATGAGCCGTCATAGTTCGGCGCAAAATCTACCGTACCTTCATCAATCTCACTTAAAAGTAAGCCAGCAATCTTTGTCAAACGCGCTTCGGTGTAACGCATTGCTGCTGCGCCATCACCATCACGTGAGCCGAAGTTTCCTTGACCATCAATTAATGGATAGCGTAAGGAGAAGCTTTGTGCCAAACGAACCAAGGCATCGTATGCGGATTGGTCGCCATGAGGATGGAACTTACCAAGTACATCACCAACCACGCGGGCACTTTTCACCGGCTTAGCATCAGCGCGCAAGCCCATCTCGCTCATGGAGAACAAAATGCGGCGCTGCACAGGCTTCTGGCCATCAGAAACATCAGGCAGAGCGCGGCCCTTCACAACGCTAATGGCGTAATCTAAATACGCACGCTCTGCATATACGGCTAGAGTTAAGCTGTCTTTGCCATCTTCATTTAGATCAACCGTTTTTGGGTCATGATTGCCTGATCCACCAGAGGAAGCAGCAACTGGTGGTGCCTGATCAGCCTCAGATGCTTCAGTTACTTCGACTACTTCCATTTCCACAATGGGGCTAGCAAATAAATCCGCCTGTTCGGCCAGAGTATTTTGTCCAGGAGTCTTTTTAGTTGCCATTAGATATCCGCCTCCACTTCGTTGCCGCGCTCTTCTAACCAGTCACGACGAGCACCAGATTCAGATTTACCCATCAACATATCCATTGTTTTAAATGTTTCGTCTTCAGTCCATGCGCCTAAAGTTACTGGTAGTAAACGGCGGGTATCTGGATTCAAAGTAGTGTCCCAAAGCTGTTCTGCACTCATTTCTCCCAAGCCCTTAAAGCGTGAGATCTGCCAGGAAGTTTCTTTCACGCCATCTTTACGCAACTTATCTTCAATCGCTTGGAGCTCATTGGCATCCAAGGCATAAATCTTTTGCGCTGGTTTCTTGCCGCGTGCCGGGGCATCAACCCTAAACAAAGGCGGTCTCGAAATATGTATATGCCCTAGCTCAATGAGTTTAGGGAAATGCTTATAGAACAGGGTTAAAAGCAATACCTGAATATGCGCACCATCAACGTCCGCATCAGACAAAATGCAAACCTTGCCGTAGCGTAGGTTGGATAAGTCTGGATTGTCATTTGCTCCATGGGGATCAACACCAATCGCTACTGCGATGTCATGTACTTCATTATTAGCAAACAAGCGATCACGCTCAGCTTCCCATGTATTTAATACCTTGCCACGCAATGGCAAGATGGCTTGATATTCTTTATTGCGACCCATCTTTGCCGAACCACCAGCAGAATCGCCCTCTACAAGGAAGATTTCGTTCATGCCGATATCTTCACTCTCACAATCGGTGAGCTTTCCAGGAAGTACCGCTACGCCAGAGGATTTCTTCTTTTCAACCTTTTGGCCTGCACGTGTTCTCGCTTGCGCCTGTTTGATTACCAGATCAGCCAACTTACGACCATAGTCAACGTGCTGATTGAGCCAGAGCTCTAAAGCAGACTTCACATAACCAGAGACCAAACGTACGGCATCACGAGAATTAAGACGCTCTTTAATCTGACCTTGGAACTGAGGATCTAAAACCTTTGCAGACAAGATGAATGAGGCACGTGCAAATACATCTTCAGGCATGAGCTTCACGCCCTTTGGTTGCAATGCATGCATCTCAATAAAGCCTTTAACGGCGTTAAATAAGCCTTCACGCAAACCACTTTCATGGGTACCGCCGGCAGGAGTTGGAATCAGGTTCACATAACTCTCACGTACCGGTGCACCATCTTCAGTCCAACAAACCACCCAAGCTGCGCCCTCACCTTCAGCAAAAGAATCATCATCTCCGGAGCCCGTAGCGTATTGCTCACCTTCGAACGGGGGGATGACTTCGGCACCATGGCCTGCTTGTGCAATTGCTTCATTTAAGTAGCCGCGCAAACCTTGTGCGTATTGCCAAGTCTGGGTGTCGCCTGATTTTTCTTGAATCAGAGTTACCTTCACACCAGGCAATAACACTGCCTTGGAACGCAACAGGCGAATAAGCTCAGGCATTGGAATCACTGAGCTATCAAAATACTTACCATCTGGCCAAGCACGTACACGAGTACCGTGTGACTTATCTTCTTTTGAAGAGGCAATCGTTTTAAGCTTTTCAATCACCTTGCCATCGGCAAAGGTTAATGTGGACATTTGGCCATCGCGCCAAACAGTCACTTCTAATCTTCTCGATAAGGCATTGGTTACCGAAACACCTACTCCGTGCAAACCACCGGAGAAGGCATACGCACCCCCAGTGCCTTTTTCAAACTTACCGCCAGCATGCAACTGGGTAAATACAATCTCAACTACCGGTAATTTCTCAGTAGGATGCATGCCCACTGGAATACCGCGACCATCATCTTCTACGCTCACGCTGCCGTCGGCATGCATAGTGACGATGATTTGCTTGCCAAACCCACCCAAAGCCTCATCAGATGCGTTATCGAGCACCTCTTGAATGATGTGGAGTGGATTATCAGTGCGGGTGTACATTCCAGGCCGTTGACGGACTGGTTCAAGTCCTTTTAGGACCTGAATCGACGATTCGCTGTATTCGGAAGTTTTACGGGTAGCCATGCGCGCAAATTGTAGTCATGTCTGGGGCCTAGACCGAATTTTTCGGGTAATCCCCTGTCATCCATGCCAAAATTAGGGAATGGGAGCCTTAAGTCATATTCGCGTTTTAGACCTTAGCCGTGTCTTGGCAGGTCCTTGGTGCGCTCAAAACCTAGCGGATTTGGGTGCAGATGTCATTAAAGTGGAAAGGCCTGGGGTTGGGGACGATACCCGCCATTGGGGCCCTCCCTTCGCCAAAGATGCCAATGGCAAAGAAACCGAAGAATCTGCCTATTTTATTTGTATTAACCGCAATAAACGCTCCATTACAGTCGATATCGCCAAACCTGAGGGTCAAGATCTCATCCGCAAGCTTGCTGCTCAGTCAGATGTCGTCATTGAAAATTACAAAGTAGGCGACCTGGCTAAATATGGCCTTGATTATGAAAGCCTTAGGAAGGTCAAAGCGGATTTGGTTTACTGCTCGATTACAGGTTTTGGTCAAACTGGGCCCTATGCCCATCGCCCTGGATATGATTTCATTATCCAAGGCATGGGTGGCTTCATGAGCGTGACTGGTGAAGCGCACGACTTTGAAGGCGCAAGCCCACAAAAATCTGGTGTTGCAATTGCAGATATCTTTACCGGCATGTATGCCAGCACTGCCATATTGGCCGCTATAGTCCATCGCGACCACACCGGTGAAGGTCAATACATCGATATGTCCTTGCTAGATACGCAAGTAGCCGTGATGGCCAATGTATCGAGCGCTTATCTGACTTCAGGCGAAGTCCCTAAACGCTGGGGCAATGCCTCTCCGATCATTGTTCCCTATCAAACCTTCCCGACTTCTGATGGCTGGATGATTGTGGGCGCCGGTAATGATGGTCAATTCCGACATTTTGTAACTGCTGGTGGCGAAGCCCACTTAGCGGATAACCCGCTGTATGTCACTAACCCCTTGCGCGTTGAGCATCGTAAGCAACTCATTCCCCTTCTGGAGAAGATGACTCGCAAAATGACCAAAGGCGAGTGGATTACTTTGCTTGAGAAAGCCAATGTTCCTTGCGGCCCAATCAATAACTTCAAAGAAGTTTTTGAAAACGAGCAAGTCATTCATCGTGGCGTGCAGATTGATGTTCCGCACCCCACTGTTGGAAATATGAAATTGGTTGCCAGCCCTATGCGTCTATCCAAAACTCCTACGGAAGTGCGGATGGCTCCGCCAACGCTTGGCCAACATACCCAAGAGATCTTGCATGAGCGCCTAAAGCTTGATGATCAAGCAATAGAAGAACTGCGTACCAAAGGAATCATCTAGCCTATGACTACGCAAACCTCCAAAGCAGGACTCTCCATGAAGGAAGTCCTTATCTATGGCGGACTCATGGTCACCCTATCCATGGGTATTCGCCATGGCTTTGGACTCTTTAATTTGCCCATTACTTCAGCCAATGGCTGGGGTCGTGAAACATTTGCACTAACTATTGCCCTGCAAAATCTGATTTGGGGCGCAGTTCAACCAGTGACTGGCGCATTGGCTGATCGTTATGGCGCATTTAAAATCATGGTCGCTGGAGGGATTTTGTATGTCTTAGGTTTAGCCGGTATGGCGATCTCTACCGATGTAATGAACTTCACTCTGGCTGGCGGCTTACTCATTGGCCTGGCACAAACTGCGACTACCTACAGCGTGGTCTACGGAATCTTAGGTCGCAATGTCTCAGCAGAAAAGCGGATTTGGGCAATGGGCATTACTGCAGCTGCCGGCTCATTTGGACAGTTCCTCATGATTCCAGCAGAGCAAGGTTTGCTCAGTATGTTTGGTACACAAGATGCGCTACTGATATTGGCATTGATGGCTAGCTTGATGATTCCTACTGCGTTTATGTTGCGTGAGAAGAATTTCACTTACAGCCATAAGCTGGGTGACCAAACGATCAAGCAGGCTTTAAAAGAAGCTATCAGCAACCCTAGCTTTCGTTATCTCACCTTAGGCTATTTTGTTTGCGGCTTTCAGGTGGTATTTATTGCAGTTCACCTAGCTCCATATCTAAAAGACCTCTCATCAAGCTATCCGGCTGTTGGCGCTCCGGTTGTTGCCACTACCGCCCTGGCCTTGATTGGCCTCTTTAATATTTTTGGAACCTATAGCTCAGGCATCTTGGGCCAACGCTTTCCTAAGCGATATTTGCTCTCTGCAATTTATATCGGGCGCTCGATTGCCATTACAGCATTTTTATTATTGCCACCAACACCGATGAGCACCTACATCTTTGCAGCCATCATGGGATTCTTATGGCTCTCTACTATTCCATTAACCAATGGCATTGTTGCGCAAATTTTTGGCGTGAAGTATTTAACAATGCTTTCGGGCCTCATCTTTTTCTCGCATCAGCTAGGAAGTTTCTGTGGAGCTTTCCTCGGTGGTTATTTATTTGATCAAACAGGTTCGTATTTAATTGTGTGGGAAATTGCAATTGGATTAGGTGTCTTTGCTTTCTTAGTCAACCTTCCTGTAAAAGAACAAGCAGTACATCGAGTGGCCAATGCTTAAGAAAAGGTCATTCCCGTGGAACATCATTTCCTATGGATTTGCTTTGTTTGTTTTGCTACTCATTTTTTCAATGTACTTTGCACCCGATATGATGGTGGCAGTAACAAATCAAGTTTGGGCTCTTTGTGGTTGGTAGTTCTTGGCAGTTCTTGACGGGTCTTGACAAGTAATTCATTAGAATTCCCATTAACATATTTTTAGCTTTACATCTGACTCGCCGTAGCACAATGGATAGTGCACATGCCTCCTAAGCGTGGGATACAGGTTCGATTCCTGTCGGCGGGACCAAAAATTCTCCAAACTTATCCACAGGCCTTGTGGATAAATCTTCAAAAGTTTTCGTAAGTCATAGATTTGTATAGGATGACCTAGCTTGCCTAATTTGTGTGCAGAATGTATTGCCCTATTTTGCGTATCCGCTTATAGATATTTAATATAGTTCCTGTAATTTTTTGTGTTATGGGGATGGATCAATAAGGGCAAAGAACGCCAAGTTCCCTTACACTTGGGCCATGAACAGCCTATCAACCAGCACGCTAGCAGCCCTAGAGGAAATGCTCCAAAACACGGCGCGTTCTGCTCCTGGGGATTACCTACCAATTTATTTATCTCGCGGTGCAATGGGTGAACAACTCATTGGCCACCTGAATCCTGATTTCACTCCCTACTTGCATGAGTCCTTGCAAAAGGAATCTATCCCAATGATTTCCATGGGGCATGACAAACTCCCCATTCAACTGGGTAAACCCAGGGATTTATCAAATAGCCTTTATCAATTAGCCAATCGCATGAGGTTAGGTGGATTTATTCCAGGCTGGCGTAACGAAGACTTTGCTTGGGTAGATCAAAATGGTCACAAATACTTTCGTATGGAGCGCGCTGCGTTTCGTACCTTTGGCTTTCGCAGTATGGCAACCCATATCAACGGCTATACGCAAGGCAATACCATTTGGCTGGGAAGACGTAGTGAAACTAAGCCTACCGATCCGGGCAAGTTAGATAACTTAGCTGCCGGCGGCATTACAGCCGATGAGACTCCTTGGGTGAGCGCGCGTCGCGAACTTTGGGAAGAAGCTGGTGTGCCCGAACAAATTGCAGATCAAATTGAGCCTGTTGGTCGTATTCATATGCGCCGACCATCTATCGGACGAGGCTTTCATGATGAACAGCTCTATGTTTATGACTTAGAGCTTGCGGATAACTTCGTTCCAACCAATCATGATGGTGAAGTCAGCGGTTTTATTGAAATTTCCCTGCCAGAGGCTGCGGCACGCATCCTGGCCGATGAATTTACCTCTGATGCTGCTTTTGTCACTGCAGACTTTATATTGCGTCGCAATAAATAGGGTCTTTTGGGCTTAATGAGCCCTTTCAAAGCAGCTTGACTGAAGTCATGCCCTAATCAGTCAATTCGTGGTTAAATCGATCTTAAGGATGAAACAGGGGTGCCCTTTAAAGCGGATTTAGCTTGAAGGCGCTGAGAAAGACCCTAGAACCCGATCCAGGTAATGCTGGCGTGGGGAGTTACATCAGACCGACACCCGGTTTCGTCCATCTAAAACAGCTAGGAGATGGACATGAGTACAGGTAACACCTCAACTAAAAACGCTAAACACGAGATTCCCAGTTTAAAAAGTTTGGAGCGCGACTTCGGGCAAAAGTTTGCCTATCCAGCATCGACAAAAACTTACCTTCAAGGCTCTAGATCGGATATCAAAGCGCCAATCCGCATGATTGAGCAGCTACCTACTCGCGTTGGCGAAGAGATGATTGCCAATCCGCCAGTGCCGGTCTATGACACTTCAGGTCCCTATAGCGATCCAGATGTTGTAATCAATCTTGAAAAAGGTTTGCCAAGACTGCGTGATGCATGGATTGCAGAACGTAACGACACAGTACAACTTTCCGGCCCTACTTCCGAGTATGGTGTTGCTCGCTCACAAGACGAAGCCACCCAAAATTTACGCTTTGCTCACATTAGCGCACCACGCGTAGCCAAATCTGGTCATAACGTGAGTCAGATGTATTACGCCCGCCAGGGAATCATAACCCCTGAAATGGAATACATCGCACTGCGTGAATCCATGGGTCTGGAGCAACTGCGCAAAGATCCAGCATACAAGCAACTCCTTAAGCAGCACCCAGGCAAAAGCTACGGTGCTAACTTACCAGAAATCATTACTGGCGAGTTTGTCCGCTCTGAAATTGCTGCGGGCCGTGCAATTATTCCCGCCAACATTAATCACCCTGAACTAGAGCCGATGATTATTGGCCGTAACTTCCGCGTGAAGATTAACGGTAACTTGGGCAACTCTGCGGTTACCTCATCGATTAATGAAGAAGTGGAAAAGATGGTCTGGTCTATTCGTTGGGGTGCAGACACCATCATGGATCTCTCCACTGGTAAGCATATTCATGAAACGCGTGAATGGATTATTCGTAACTCTCCAGTTCCGATTGGCACTGTTCCAATCTATCAAGCTCTAGATAAAACTGGTGGCATTGCAGAAGACCTCACCTGGGAAATGTTCCGCGATACTTTGGTTGAGCAAGCTGAGCAAGGTGTAGATTACTTCACTATTCATGCGGGTGTTTTACTGCGCTATGTACCCTTAACAGCTGATCGTATTACCGGCATTGTGTCTCGTGGCGGCTCGATCATGGCTAAGTGGTGCTTGGCTCATCATAAAGAGAACTTCCTTTATACCAAATTTGATGAGATTTGTGAAATCATGAAAGCCTATGACGTGTCATTTAGCTTAGGTGATGGTTTACGTCCTGGTTGTATTGCCGACTCTAACGATGCGGCTCAGTTTGGTGAACTCCATACACTCGGTGAATTGACTGCCAAGGCCTGGAAACATGATGTGCAAGTCATGATTGAAGGTCCTGGTCACGTGCCAATGCAGCGCATTGAAGAGAATATGACTGAAGAGTTGAAGCATTGCTTAGAAGCCCCCTTCTATACTCTCGGACCATTGATTACTGACATCGCCCCTGGCTATGATCACATCACCAGCGGTATTGGTGCAGCGCAAATTGGTTGGTATGGCACAGCAATGCTTTGCTATGTCACACCAAAAGAACACTTAGGTTTGCCGGATAAAGAGGATGTACGCGAAGGCATCATCACCTACAAGATTGCTGCCCATGGCGCTGACTTGGCCAAAGGTTTACCTGGCGCGCAAGTGCGCGATAACGCCCTATCTAAGGCGCGTTTCGAGTTCCGCTGGGAAGACCAATTTAATCTTGGCTTAGACCCTGAGCGTGCACGTGAATATCACGATGCAACCCTGCCAGCTGAAGGCGCGAAGATTGCCCATTTCTGCTCAATGTGTGGTCCGAAGTTCTGCTCCATGAAGATCACTCAAGAAGTTCGTGACTACGCGGCAACATTAGATGCCGATGGCAACCCTAAAGCAAAGGTAATTCCAATTACTGAGGTGACTGATGCTTCTAAGGGTATGGAAGAAATGTCTGCCGAGTTCCGTAAGCGCGGTAGTGAAATTTATCAGTAAGCCATTTGAGTAATAAGTTGAATCGGTAATGATGACTAGTGCGAGCTTCTCTAATAGCAAGTATGCGATTGTTGGCGGCGGCCTGATTGGTCGCCTGCTAGCGCTTGCGCTTGCTAAAGGTGGCGCTCAAGTGGATCTATTTGATAAGGGTGGTTCTGATGGAGCTCATGCTGCTGCCAGAATTGCTGCAGCCATGCTGGCGCCTTTAGCCGAATCTGCCATTACTGAAGATTCTGTCGTTCGCATGGGCTTGTATAGCCTGCCTCGCTGGAAAGAGCTTATTGCCAGTTTGACTGCTCCGGTTTACTTTCAGCAAGAAGGCACCTTGATTTTGTGGCATCGCCAAGATGCTAGTGATGCAGAGCGCTTTGCTGCGCATCTGGAAAAAAACTGTCGCTCCAACCCCAACTTAAGTGCGCCACAAAAGCTTAATAGCGAAGCATTGCGCGAACTTGAGCCCGGTGTTACCGATAGGTTTAATCAAGGACTCTATTTACCGAATGAAGGGCAATTAGATAATCGTCAATTATTGGATGCCCTTGCCGTTGAGTTAAAACTACAGAAAGTAAATTGCCACTGGCATACCGAAATTGATCCGTCTGAGTTGCGCAAACAGACCACCTATAAAGCGGTAATTGATTGCCGCGGTACAGGCGCTAAGGAATCATGGTCTTCTGGCGAATCGCCTAATAGCTTGCGTGGCGTTCGTGGTGAGGTGATTCGACTCTATGCGCCAGAGGTAAAGTTGCATCGTCCCACTCGCTTAATACATCCACGCTATCCGATCTATATCGCTCCAAAAGAAAATGACGTCTATGTGGTGGGCGCCACTGAAATTGAATCCGATGACTTATCAGAAATGAGTGTGCGCTCTGCTATGGAATTGCTTAGTGCGGTGTATACCGTTCATAGCGGCTTTGCAGAGGCTCGTATTTTGGAGATGGCTACGCAGTGTCGTCCGACTTTAAAAAATAATCTGCCAGAAATTAGATCTCAAAAAGATACAGGGCTTGCTGATTTGATCCTAATCAATGGCTTGTATCGCCATGGTTTTATGATTTCTCCAGCAGTAATGGATTGCGCCTTAGAGCTTTTGGAATTTGGCACAAGCAAAACGGCATTGGAGTTAGGTATGAGCCTTACGCAAGACAATAATCGTGTTGAGGTGGTATGCGCGTAATCGTCAATCAGGTTGCTTATGAGTTGCCTAGCAAGAGCATGGTGAGTGATGCATTGACTTTAATTAATGCAAAGCCGCCCTACGCTGTCGCAGTAAATATGAATTTTGTACCTAAGACAAAGCATGCTGACTTTGTTTTGAATGAGAACGATCAAATTGAAGTGATTGCGCCAGTTACTGGCGGATGATGTAAATGAAAATAACATTGAAGTTGAAATGAACGCACCCCTACCAAGTAACCTGAATAACGCTGACACTCTTGTCCTCTATGGCGAGAGCTTTGCGAGTCGTTTGCTATTGGGCACCTCACGCTACCCTTCCCCGCAGATATTAGAGAACGCAGTACAGACATCGAATCCTGCCATGATTACCGTGAGCTTGCGACGTCAGGGTAGCTCCTCTACTGAAGCGCACAGCGGCTTTTGGGATTTACTTAAAAAGATGGCCGTTCCGGTTTTGCCAAATACTGCTGGCTGTCATAGTCCACAAGAAGCGATTACGACAGCACAAATGGCACGTGAAGTTTTTGAAACCGATTGGATCAAGCTTGAACTCATTGGTGATGACTACACTTTGCAGCCTGATGTCTTGCGCTTAGTTCAAACTGCTGAGACATTAATTAAGGATGGTTTTAAGGTGCTGCCGTATTGCACTGAAGATCTGATTTTGTGCCAACGCTTGGTTGATGTGGGCTGTCAAGCGGTGATGCCTTGGGCTGCCCCAATTGGAACAGGGCAAGGCCCTTTAAATCCGTATGCCATGAAACTCTTGCGCGATCGCCTCAAGGTTCCGCTTTTGGTGGATGCTGGCCTAGGTCTGCCTTCGCACGCTTGTACCGTAATGGAATGGGGATTTGATGGCGTACTACTCAATACGGCGGTAGCCTTGGCAGATGATCCAGTGGTGATGGCTAAAGCCTTTGCTAAGGCTGTTGATGCTGGTCGTGCAGCCCATTTATCCGGCGCCATGAAACCCCAAGAGTCAGCCCAAGCAAGTACGCCTTTGGTAGGCACACCTTTTTGGCATCAATCGTAGTTTCTTAGTTACACCTAGTTAAGTACACTGAACTCATGAGCCTAATTCGAGATCTTGCAGACCAAATCGTTGCCGCGCATCGCAATGAAGATTTATGCCTTCCGATTCCGGCATTTAGTCTTAACTTACCTCCTCCACTGATTGACAATGAAGCCGCTGTTGATCATTACGAACTAGCTGGTGCTTTAGCTAGTATTGAAATGGGGTTTATTGAGTCAGATGCAAAAGTGTTGGGTAAGGCTTGGTCTCGCATGACTTTGCAAGATGGCGGTTTTAATCCCTTTAAATGGCCCAGCAGACCAGAGCATTTTGATTTACTGCCTTGGACTCGCAACATGAATCCCAACGCCTTTAAAGAGTGCCCAAAACGCTTAGGCTTATACGGCGTCATGCCAGATGCTGATTGGGTCAAGCGTATGGTGGAGGCTGAATTGCCAACCGTACAGCTACGCTTTAAGTCGGACGAAAAATCCAAGATCAGAAAACAGATCAAAGAATCTGTTGCAGCCGTCACAGATAGTAAGACCCTGCTCTTCATTAATGATTATTGGCAAGAAGCAATTGATGCTGGTGCCTATGGCGTTCATTTGGGCCAAGAAGATTTGGTAGACGCGAACCTAGATGAGATCCGTGTAGCAGGCTTAAGACTGGGTTTAAGTACTCATGGCTATGCAGAGCTTGCTTATGCAGATCGCTTTTGTCCAAGCTACATTGCAATGGGTGCAGTCTTTCCGACAAACTTAAAGAAGATGCCAACAGCACCTCAAGGCCTTGGTCGCTTATATCAGTACGCTAAGTTAATGAGCAACTATCCACTGGTAGCCATTGGTGGCATTGATCAAGATAGCATTCATGCGGTAGCTAAGAGTGGCGTTGGCTCAGTGGCCGTCGTGAGAGCCATTACTCAGTCTAAAGACCCGAAGGCAGCAGTAAAGCACTTACAAGAATTAATGCGGGCTTAGAGCCTTCTTTGCATCTTTGCTTCTTTCCCTCTTTAGCACCAGTTTTAATTCTGATCTTTTTCATCCAGCAATGCTGTCGGATAAAAATCATGCATATGCCACAAAGGCCCTGGGCCTTCACCAATACTTAAGAAACGCCCCGCCTCCAAGCCTGCCTCTACATAGGCGATCGCTTTAGCAACTGCATGAGCTAGATCATGGCCATCTGCAAGGTAAGTAGCAATTGCAGACGCTAAAGAGCATCCGGTGCCATGAGTATTTACGGTATTTACTCGATAGTGTTTGAACTCTTTTGATTGAATAACCTCTAGACCATCTTCGAGTGTGCGCCACATTAGGTAATCGGTAATTTGTGTATGTGTGCTATCTAAGTGGCCACCTTTGATGAGCACTGCTTGTGGCCCCATCTCAAGCAATTCTTCTGCAGCTAATTTGAAATCATTGGGGCCGCTAATTTCACGACCAAGCAACAAAGAAACTTCATCCATGTTGGGTGTAATAAGAGATGCGATAGGAAATAATTCAGCGATCATCGCTTGGGCGGTGTCGTCACCACCCAAGCTTGCGCCAGAAGTGGCACGCAAAACAGGGTCAAGAACAATGCGTTTAACACCGTGCTTGCGTAAAGATTTAGCAACTGTGCGGACTATTTCTGGACTTGCCAGCATGCCGATTTTGACAATATCAGCCCCAATATCCATTAAAACAGCATCAATCTGAGCTTCTACCACTTCAAGATCGACATCCTGAATGCGTGTGACACCCAAGGTATTTTGGGCGGTTATTGCTGTAATGACAGACATCCCATATCCACCTAAAGCCGTGATCACCTTAAGATCGGCTTGCAGCCCCGCCCCGCCGCCACTATCGGATCCAGCAATGGTCAGTACTTTGGGGATCCGCACAGAAGTAGGAAGAAGTGAATTCATCTTGCTATAATATCGGCTTATTCCTCGATAGCTCAGTCGGTAGAGCGCCGGACTGTTAATCCGTAGGTCCCTGGTTCGAGCCCAGGTCGAGGAGCCAAATAAGTAAAGCCCCTAGAGAAATCTAGGGGCTTTTTCTTTTGAGGGCTGGGTAAATTGATCTACTAGACCAAGCCCTTCTTTCTGAGATTGGCCAGGCGATTATTCAGAGTCTTGATAGTCAAAAGATTGTATTTATCACCCTCCTTCCAAGCACTACCTTTCCATTCGATTCCTTCTGGTGTGACATTGGCGAATGGCTCTCTACCCTCTTTTGCGTAACCCTCTAATGCGGCAATCAGTGCTGCGCGATCATCTGATCCACCGGCATCTTTCACAGCATCCAAAATTGGCTGAGTAATCGTATCGCTATAAACAACCTTGGAGTCTGGGTGCTTTGGCGCTGCAGGCTCCTCAAAGATATATTCATGGGGCCATTCAAAGACATTTCTTGCGGAATTTTTTACTGCCTCTGGACTCACTGCACCGCCCTCAGGATTTTTAGGGTCAGTTGGTAGATTTAGTTCCGTAATCCAGGTTTCAAATTCTGCGATACGGCTATACCGTTTTTCTTCGCTATCGCGCTTCTGCTCTTCTTGTGAGAGCAATAAAGTAACCCATGCCCAGGCAATATCTTTGGGTATTGCAAACTCTTGCGCCAAAATGCCGCTGGCTTTTTTTAGGATGGGTTTGGATGTGAGTTTTGACATTGCAAGCTTTCTGGATTCTTTAATAATTGCCTTCAATATAGGGTGTAAAGTCAAAGGGGAAGGCTCCCCATTCATTTATAAAATGCTCTCCACAGACCCTTCAGGATACTCTCCTTAATCAGCGGCTGGCCTTTCAGGCTCTTGCAAACCGGCTTGCAGCTGGCTCTAGGGCTCAGTAATGCAGCAAATCGGGCAAGATCGGCCGCATTCACTAAAATAAGCACTATGACTAAGATTCCTGAACTCCTCGCTCCAGCCGGCAGCCTTTCTATGCTGCGTACCGCCTTTGATTTTGGCGCTGATGCCATTTACGCAGGGCAACCTCGTTATTCCCTTCGGGTACGCAATAACGACTTTGGCAAGATTGAAGTTCTCAAACAAGGTATTGATACTGCCCACGAAATGGGTAAGAAGTTTTATTTAGTTTCTAACTTATTGCCACATGGCGGTAAGACACGTACCTATATTAAAGATATGGATCCAGTCATTGCATTAAAGCCTGATGCTTTAATCATGTCTGATCCTGGCCTCATCATGATGGCGCGTGAAGCATGGCCAGATATGCCAATTCATTTATCGGTACAAGCCAATACTGTGAATGGTGCATCTGCTAAGTTTTGGCGCTCTGTTGGCATCAGCCGCGTAATTTTGTCTCGCGAACTCTCCTTTGATGAAATCGAAGAAGTGCGTCAAGATTGTCCAGAAATGGAGCTTGAAGTATTTGTACACGGCGCTCTCTGCATCGCCTACTCTGGCCGCTGCCTGTTATCAGGATATATGTCTCATCGAGACTCCAATCAAGGTGCTTGTACTAATGCTTGCCGCTGGGATTACAAGGTCAAGCCTGGCCAACAAAATACTAGCGGTGATGTAGTTTTACTTCAAGAGGCTCGCCGTCCGGATGATTTGATGCCGATGGAAGAAGATGAGCATGGTACGTACATCATGAACTCCAAAGATCTGCGGGCCGTTGAACATATTGAGCGCCTGACCAAGATGGGTGTTGATTCCTTCAAGATCGAAGGTCGCACTAAATCACCCTATTACGTTTCACGTACTGTGCAATCTTATAGAGCAGCAATTAATGACGCTGTAGCAGGTAAACCATTTAACACAGCTTTATTAGGTCAATTAGAGGGCTTAGCTAACCGTGGCTATACCGATGGCTTTTATGAGCGTCACCATGACAAAGAGTATCAACTCTATATGCGTGGTCATTCCTTGTCAGGACGTAGCCTTTATGTTGGAGAAACCCTCGAGATCGATGCAGCAACAGGTCGCGTCAAGGTAGACGTTAAGAACCGTTTTTCTGTTGGTGACAAAATCGAGATCATCGAGCCAAATGGAAATACAGATGTTGTTTTGTCAGAAATGTGGAATATGAATGGTGACTCTATTGATGTGGCACCAGGCTCAGGTCACTTTGTTTGGCTCAATATCCCAATGTCTAGTAAACACGCCTTTATTGCCCGTTACACACAAGAGCCAGCACCAGCTGAGGTAGCCACTTCTGGCTCTTGCTCAACTTGCGGCGATTAATACTTACCCTTCTGATTAAAGATTTTCATGACGAATAGCACTAAGAACAACACAAATAAGCCTGGCTTGAAAGTTAAAGTCGAAGATGAAATGAAAAAAGCGTTTGAGCTAACGATTTACTTTGGCTCTTGGTTCTGCGCCATTGCCTTCATGGCTGCAACCGCTCTTGAAGAGCGCCCCATTCCCTTGTCTATCTTTGGTTTTGCGTTGATTAAAGCAGGCATATCAGCAAAATTTATGTTGATTGCTCAGGCAGCTTATCCAATCAAAGTAGATAAGAAAAATGGGATCGTTGGCTCTCTATTTTTTGAATCTATTGTTTATATTATTGTCATTATTGCGCTGAACTTTATTGAGGCTGGAGTTGATGGCCTGATACATGGCAAAGAATTTATCCCCTCAATGACAGCCTTTGGAAGCGGCGATCCATTAAGAGTACTTGCCATATCGATTGTGTATTGGTTGATTGTTTGGCCTTACTTGATTTTTGTGGGATTTAATAAGGTTGTAGGAAATACTGAAACTCTTGCAGTCCTCTTTAGTTCCAAAAAATAATTGCTTTACTTGTATTGCGTGAGAATTTTTTGGCTTTGCCTGTTGGGTTTTTTTGCCAACAGGCTCAGGCCCAAGAAATCGAAGCTCGCGCTTATTCCAATGCACCGATTGGCATTAACTTTATTACTGGTGGTATTGCGCAAGCCAAAAGTGGCTCCTATACCCTCACTACCGAGGCTGCAAACCTGACTCGTATCATCGACGTCTTCGGACAGTCTGGCAGGATTAGTCTCTTAGTCCCTTATGCCCAACTTTCAGGTACTGGCAGTATTAGGGCCCAAAATATGAACGCCTCCGCAGAAGGTCTATCAGATCCTGTAGTGAAGATCTCTGCCAATCTTTATGGTGCGCCAGCTCTGTCGCTGGAAGAGTTTAAGAATTACCAGCAGGACTTAATTATTGGAGCAAGTCTTGCTGCATCCATTCCATGGGGCAAATATAACAACGAGCAAATTCTTAACGTGGGAGCCAATCGCTCTCTTATTCAGCCCGCTATTGGAGCATCTCAAGCAATCGGACCATGGCGTTTAGAACTGGCGGGCATGGCCACGATCTACACCAGTAATACTAGTTTTCTGGGAAGCAATACGCTCTCACAAAACCCGATCTACTCCTCGGAAGCCCATGCGATCTATTACTTTCAGAATACGGCCTATATTTCTGCGGATGCAACCTACTTCATGGGTGGTCAGAAATATGTCAATGGAACTGCAATCAGCGGTTCGCAGGAAAATTGGCGTTTTGGCAGCACTTTTTCTTACCCCATCAATAAGCAGAATTCGATCCGCGTAACTGGCAGCAAAGGTGTTTATTCCAGCACCAATACCGACTACAGCGCACTAGGGATCTCCTGGCAATACCGCTGGGGCGGCGGCCTGTAGGTAAATTGCCCATTCCATCGCTACAATAAGACCAAAAGAACACTTATAAGAGATGTGATACATTCATGAGCAATAAACCAAAAGATCCTGCAGAGAGCGGCTTACGCAAAGGCTTAACTAGCTATGGTGATAAAGGCTTCTCTTTATTTTTACGTAAGGCCTTTATTAAAGGCGCTGGGTATACCAATAGTGCATTAGATCGCCCTGTGATTGGCATTATTAATACTGGCAGCGCCTATAACCCTTGCCACGGCAATATGCCGCAACTGCTCGAGGCAGTGAAGCGCGGCGTGATGCTGGCAGGTGGATTGCCAATGGAATTTCCGACAATCTCCATTCATGAGAGTTTTGCTGCACCTACCAGTATGTACTTGCGCAACTTAATGTCGATGGACACTGAAGAGATGGTGCGCGCGCAGCCAATGGATGCGGTAGTCATGATTGGTGGCTGCGATAAAACAGTTCCTGCGCAAATGATGGGCGCAGCTTCTGCGGGTATTCCAGCTATTCAGCTCATCACTGGTTCAATGATGACAGGCTCACATCGTAGTGAACGTGTTGGTGCTTGTACTGACTGTCGCCGTTACTGGGGCAAGTTCCGCGCCGGTGAAATTGATGAAGCTGAAAAAGATGAGGTGAATGATCAACTGGTTGCCAGTGTTGGTACTTGTTCAGTAATGGGAACTGCTAGCACTATGGCTTGCATCTCAGAGGCTTTGGGTATGACGGTTCCTGGTGGCGCAACTCCTCCAGCAGTTACTGCAGATCGTATTCGCGTAGCAGAAGAAACAGGTACTTGTGCCGTGAAGATGGCAAAAGAAGGCTTAACGATTGATAAGGTACTCACTGCTGATGCCTTTGAAAATGCGATGCGTGTTTTATTGGCAATCGGTGGGTCAACCAATGGCATTGTTCACTTAGCTGCCATCGCCGGCCGTATGGGCCTAGAGATTGATTTAGATGCACTTGACAAGATGGGTGATGGAACACCAGTGCTGGTTGATTTAAAACCATCCGGTGATCATTACATGGAGAACTTCCATGACGCTGGCGGCATGACTACCCTGCTTCGTGAGCTCAAGCCTCTATTGAATCTCAATGCAATGACAGTCTCAGGCCGAACCCTTGGCGAAGAAATTGATGCCGCCCCTCCAAGCTTCAAACAAGATGTAGTGCGCCCATTTAATAACCCGATTTATCCGCGCGGCAGCATTGCGGTGCTGCATGGCAATTTAGCTCCTGGTGGCGCCATCATTAAACAATCTGCTGCCAACGAAAAACTCATGGAGCATGAAGGTCGTGCTGTGGTGTTTGAAGATGCTGCTGATTTAGCCAATCGGATCGATAGCCCAGATTTAGATGTTACTGCTGAAGATATTTTGGTCCTCAAAAATATTGGGCCTAAGGGTGCACCTGGTATGCCAGAGGCTGGTTATATTCCCATTCCGATGAAATTAGCCCGCGCCGGTGTGAAAGATATTGTCCGCATCTCTGATGGACGTATGAGTGGTACCGCTTTTGGCACGATTGTGTTGCACGTTACTCCTGAATCGGCTATTGGCGGTCCCTTAGCGCAGGTGCGCAATGGTGATCGCATTCGTTTGAGTGTGAAGAATCGTGAAATTAGCCTACTCATATCTGATGAAGAACTCGCCAAGCGGATGAAAGACAATCCAATTACTTCACCTACTGCTGAACGCGGCTATAAGAAGCTCTTTTTGGATACCGTTACTCAAGCCGATCAAGGTGTGGACTTTGATTTCTTAAGGGCAGCCAAGATGGTTGGCAAAACTCCAAAGTCTAAATAGAAACTCAATAGAAGTCTATCCCGTGATAAGCGCAAACCTACTACGCAGGGGGATGAATATATGGCCCCCGTTTTTAGGCGCTGGGATTACTGTTGAATATATTTCTAAAGACTTTCGTCAAGCCAAGGTACGCCTAAAGCACGGCTTATTAAACCGCAATATTGTGGGAGTACATTTTGGTGGCAGTCTTTTTGCAATGACTGACCCCTTCTTCATGATGATGGTGTCGCAGAATATCGGCAAAGGCTATGTTGTTTGGGATCAAGCCGCCAAGATCGAATTTCTGAAGCCTGGTAGAGGTAAAGTTCACGCCACTTTTGAAATTACTCAAGAACAACTAGATGAAATCATTCATGCAGCAGACTCTGGAGACAAGGTACTAAGAGACTTTGTTGCCGAGATTAAAGATCATGAAGACGATGTCGTGGCCCGCATTACCAAGACTTTATATATACGCAAGAAGATAAAGAAAAGTTAAAGAATTACTGGGTGTAAGCAGGCGCATCAATCTTACGCATCTCACCTTCAATCCAAGCCTCAACCTCTAGCTGTAATTGCTCTTCTGTCTTTCCTTGAACTGTAATCACTGGCCCAATCGAAAGCGTAATTACTCCTGGGCGCTTTAAGAAGGTATTTCTGGGCCATATGGCTCCAGAGTTCTGCGCCACAGGAAGAATGTCCGTATGAGTGCTGATCGCAAGGCGTACGCCGCCCTTTCTGTAAGGCTTAAATGTTCCCCGTGGGGTTCGTGTTCCTTCTGGATAAATAGCAATCCAGCTACCCTCAGCCAATACTGCCTTACCTTGCTCATTGACCGCCTCTCGTGACCTCTCACGATCGCCGCGATTAATGTGAATCATTTGCAGTGAAGCCAAAGCCCAACCAAAAAATGGCACAAATAATAATTCTCGTTTGAATACAAAACAAAGCTGTCTTGGAAAAAAGGCTGGATAGATGAAGGTCTCCCATGCCGACTGATGCTTGCCCAAAAGGATCAATGATTTTTTGGGGTCTAGAGGAATATTGTCAAAACCCTTTGTTTTGATGTTGATTCCACAAAATAATAAGAGCGCTTTTTGAGTTAATTGACACCAAAACACCCCCATCTTGTAACGCGCACTTCGATCAGTAAAGGGGATGACCAGAATAATGGCGCTTGCAACAATGGTGACAGTTGTAAAACCAAATATATAAAACAGTAAGGAGCGAAGCCAAAGGATCACGATAGTATTTTTACTAATAAGGAGCTAAAAACGTATTTTAAATGATTGGCCTTAGCAAGATGGATAGGGAGAAGACTTATAAATCCCTTAATTCACGTCGCAAGATTTTTCCAACGTTGGTCTTAGGTAGGTCCTTACGGAAAACAATATGCTTAGGACGCTTGTAGTTAGTGAGGTTTTCTTTGCAGAATGCCAAGATAGCCTCTTCCGTTAATGATGGATCCTGTCTCACGATAAAGGCCTTAACAGCCTCACCAGAATCTTCATCAGGCACACCAATGACTGCACACTCCAAAACACCGGGCACCAAGGATAAGACCTCTTCTACCTCATTTGGATAGACGTTAAATCCGGAAACTAAAACCATATCCTTTTTGCGGTCGACAATCTTTGTAAGGCCATCCGCATTCATGATGCCGATATCACCTGATTTGAAATAACCATCTGCAGTCATGACATTTTTGGTTTCTTCTGGTTTATTCCAGTAACCAGCCATCACCTGTGGACCCCGAATACAAATTTCACCAGGGGTACCAAAAGGCACCTCGATGCCGTCATCACCCAAGATCACTACTTCTGTACTTGGTACCGGAAAGCCAATATAGCCAGTAAAGCTCTCAATCAAAGCAGAATTGACACAAGCAACCGGTGAAGTTTCAGAGAGTCCATAGCCCTCAGCAATAGGAGCGCCAGTCATTTCTTGCCAATGGTCAGCTACTACCTTTTGCATTGCCATACCGCCACCAATCGTTGCCAAAATATTGGGGAATTTCACTGTGGCAAATTCTGGCTTATGCATCAGTGCGTTAAATAAAGTATTCACACCCGGGAAGATATTAATGTTTGGATGCTTCTTCAGTAACTTTATAAATCCATCAAAATCACGTGGGTTAGGAACCAAAACTAATAGGCCCCCTTTGCGCATACCTAAGACTGAACAGGCCGTCAAAGCAAAGATGTGATACATCGGCAAAGCACATAAGAAAACTAACTGATCAACCTGTTTACGCTTTAATCCTGGCTCAAGCCAGAGCTCGGTCTGAATGACGTTCGAAAGAATGTTGCTATGTAACAGAATGGCGCCTTTTGATAAACCTGTAGTACCGCCGGTGTATTGCAAGAAAGCGATATCGCTCAGGGAGGTATTAGGCTTATTCCAACGTTGACGACTGCCCTCGCTTAGAGCCGCTAAGAACGTAATATGGCCGGGGATATCCCATGCGGGAACGAGTTTTTTTATATTACGCACAACAAAATTAACTACAGCGCCTTTTAAACCAATCATTTCGCCAAGTGAAGTAACGATGGTTTGCTTCAATGGCACTTCAGCAGCAATATGCTGATAGACATGTGCAAAGTTTTCTAAAATAATCAGAGCTGAAGCACCACTGTCTTTGAGTTGATGCTCTAATTCGCGAGCGGTATAGAGTGGATTGACATTAACCACTACAAACCCAGCGCGCAGAATACCGATCATTGCAATTTGGAACTGCAAAACGTTAGGTAACATAATTGCCACACGAGATCCCGGTTCTAAACCCAGGCTTTGCAAATAAGAAGCAAAATGTTTCGAATGCTGATCAAGTTCTCTGTAAGTTAAAAACTTATCAAGGTACTCACAGGCACGACGATTAGGATAGCGCTCAAAAGCTTCCTCGAACATGTCCAATAAGGAGTTATAACCAGAGATATCTATCTCATGAGGTACGCCCTCAGGATAGTGTTTTAGCCAAGGCTTTGCGGGATTAACCATGTAGTTATTTCCAGTCTCGATATATTTTTATTAGTAGTCAGATTGTGAAATCTGTATGACTCATTCTAAACACGACAATACTGAATCTAAAGAAAAAGCCCTCTGCTATGAGAGGGCTTTGACTTAACAATGTACAGCGATTAGAAGCGGTATCCAACACCAACTAGGATATCAGTGCCATTTCCACTAATTGTCATGCCCTGAAGTGTTGTCCCGGCTGAATTAGTAAGAGTGGCTGAAATATTTTTAGTTCCATAGGAGCCATAGTTGACTTCACCAAATGCATATAAAGACTCAGTAACCATCTGCTTATATCCAAGACCCAAAGTCCAACCAGTGAGGTTAGTAGTTTGATAGGCGAGAGTTGGGCCTGACAAGCCAATAGTTGCACCTGTGTAACCGAGTTTTGCATAAGCCAAACGGTTTTTATCAATCGCATAGCCCGGTGTGACGACAATACTGTAAAGATTTTTAATGTTGTATGTAGCTGTGGTGCTGGCACCAGCCACATCCTTTGGAGATCCAACTGCTGTACCAAATGGACTAGAAATCTGGGTTGGCGCAAGACTTAATTGACCCGTTGCACTAGAACTTGCGCCTGGATAATAAGAAGCACCCAGACCCAAAATCCAAGTTTCATTAATGCCGAAGTTATAACCCGCTGCCAATGCCGCAATCCCAGTGTTGACATTGTTTACGTTACTTGCTGATGCTGACTGAGTAACTGTTGCAGGATAACCAACAGCGGTGACAGGTGTGCTAGTACCCGGTATATTGCCGGTTGAGCTTACCGCTGAACCGCTACCAATTTTTGGCACAAACAATCCATAACCAACGCCTACTTGCCCATAAGCACCTTCCCATGCATTGACTTTTACAGACTGAGCCATTGCAGTCGAGCATGCAAAACCAGTCAATGCCAATAAAAGCGCGCTAATTTTTACTGTTTTCATTTGTCTTCCTGAGTTAATTTTTTTAATGGTGTGAAGCAACTTCATGAATCTTATTTAATTTCTTCGATTTATGTATCTCGGGTTTTCCCTCTATTTATTTTGCACTGCATCAATTTAATTACGCCTTTGTATTGGAATCTATATTTAAAGGGCCTAGAAACTAGATTCAGGATTTAATTAATGATGTAATATAAACGAACGATCGTATTATTTTTACAACATTTTACGCAAAATTTAAATGTCCTTACAAGAATCAAGAGATTTGCAAAGAGAATTTGTTGAGCCTAAAAAAGGTGCTCAAACAAAGAACTCCATCATTGAGGCCGCTCTGACAATCGCTAGTAAATCAGGCTTAGAGGGCTTGACTATCGGCAATATTGCAGAGGTAGTCAAAATGAGCAAGAGTGGCGTTTTTGCCCACTTTGGCTCCAGAGAAGAATTGCAAGTTGCCGTAGTACGGGAGTATTACCAGCGATTTCAGGATCTCGTCTTCACTCCAGCCCTTCTCAAACCCAAAGGCTTGCCTCGCCTAAATCAAATGATCCAGTCCTGGATCAAGATGAGCACTGGTGATGAAAGCTCAAGCTGCTTCTTTATTGCTGGCGCCGTTGAGTTCGATGACCAACCCGGTATTGTGCGCGATGAACTAGTTCGCAGCGTAGAAGATTGGCGCTCTGCAATCCGTCGCGGGATTAAGGAATCTATCGCAGCTGGTCACCTTAAGAAATCCGTGAATGTAGAAGCCCTTCTCTTTCAGTTGTATAGCATCGCTCTGGGTGTTCACCATGATTCCCGTTTTTTAGATAACCCCAAATGTCTAGCGAATGCAAATAAGTTAATCAAAGAAATTTTAAGTAGCAATAAATCCACTAAACAGTAAGCCAATATTCCTCTCTAACACCTTTATAGAAGAACACCATGCCTCAATACAACCCACCACTCCGTGATATTCAATTTGTTATCCATGAAATGCTCGATGCCGGCAAAGAGTTTTCCGCTCTACCTGCATATCAAGATGTTGATAAAGACACTATGAATCAGATCATCGAGGAGGCAGGCAAGTTTGCCAGTGAGATCGCCTTCCCTTTGAATCAAATTGGCGATCAAGAAGGTTGCAAGCGTCATGAAGATGGATCAGTGACAACGCCTGCTGGCTTTAAGCAAGCCTATGAGCAGTATGTTGCTGGCGGTTGGCCTGCTCTGTCTTGCGATCCTGAATATGGTGGACAAGGATTGCCACAGCTGTTGAATACAGTGCTTTATGAGACCCTCAACTCCGCCAATCAATCATGGACTATGTACCCAGGCTTATCTCATGGTGCATACGAATGCCTGCATGCGCATGGAACGGAAGATCAGAAAAAAACCTACTTAGAAAAATTAGTTTCTGGTCAATGGACTGGGACCATGTGTTTAACTGAACCTCATTGTGGTACCGATCTTGGCTTACTGAAAACCAAAGCTGAGCCCCAAGCCGATGGCACATACGCCATTAATGGAACCAAGATTTTTATCTCTAGTGGAGATCATGATCTTGCAGAAAATATTGTGCACCTTGTATTGGCGCGTTTACCTGACTCACCAGTTGGCAGCAAAGGCATCTCATTATTTGCAGTTCCGAAGTTTAGGGTTGGCGCTGATGGTGCCATTGGTGCGCCTAATGCAGTGTCTTGCGGCTCCCTAGAGCACAAGATGGGTATTCATGGAAATGCCACTTGCGTTATGAATTTTGATGGCGCTATTGGTACTCTGGTTGGCGAACCCCACAAGGGTCTGAACGCGATGTTCGTCATGATGAATGCTGCGCGTCTTGGCGTAGGCATGCAAAGTCTTGGCTTGACTGAGGTGGCATATCAAAACTCTGCTGCTTATGCAAAAGAGCGTTTACAGATGCGCAGCTTAACTGGTGCGAAGGCTCCTGAAAAGGCAGCTGATCCAATCATTGTTCATCCCGATGTCCGCAGAATGCTACTGACCCAAAGAGCCTATGCAGAAGCTGGTAGAGCCTTCTCATATTGGGTAGCCCTCATGATTGATAAAGAACTCAATCATCCAGATGAAAAGGTTCGCAAAGAAACTGGTGAGATGGTTGCCCTACTCACCCCAATTATCAAAGCCTTCTTAACGGATAACGCATTTACTGCTACGAATGAAGGTTTGCAGGTGTTTGGTGGCCATGGCTACATTGCCGAATGGGGTATGGAGCAATATGTTCGTGATGCCCGCATCAATATGATTTATGAGGGAACCAACACCATTCAATCTCTTGATCTCTTGGGTCGTAAGGTACTTGGTGATATGGGCAAGAAGCTCACTAAGTTTGGCAAGATCATTGAGGCATTTATTGAGGAGGAAGGTGTTCGTAAAGAAATGCAAGAGTTTATCGACCCCCTTTCAGATATCGCCGTCAAGGTAGAAAAGCTCACCAAAGAAATCGGCATGAAGGCCATGATGAATCATGAGGAAGTTGGTGCTGCTGCAGTTCCTTACCTACGTGTTGTGGGTCACTTGATTTACTCCTACCTCTTTGCACGTATGGCAAAAATTGCTTTGGCCAATAAATCGAGTAACGATCCTTTTTATCAGGCGAAGTTGGCTACCGCCCGCTTCTACTTTGACAAACTCCTTCCTGAGACAGCTATGCTGATACGTCAAGCGCGTGCTGGCTCTAAATCGTTAATGGCAATGCCTGCTGATTTTTTCTGAAAGACTGAATATGAGCGATAACAAGATCATTAAAAAAGTAGCCATCCTGGGTGCTGGCGTCATGGGCGCTCAGATTGCTGCGCAGTGTATTAATGTCAGCCTACCGGTCGTTTTATTTGACTTGCCAAGCAAGTCTGATGATGGCAAACCCGTTAATATAAATGCGATTGCACTCAAAGCAATTGAGAACCTCAAAAAGCTAAAACCTGCTCCACTGGGATTATCTACTGAAGCCAATCTTATTACTCCAGCGAACTATGAGGACGACCTTGGTCTCTTGGCAGATTGTGACCTCATCATTGAAGCTATTGCTGAGCGTTTAGATTGGAAGCATGCTCTCTATGAAAAAGTAGCTCCGTATATTCCGGCTCATTCTCTTTTTGCTACTAATACCTCAGGCCTTCCTATTGGTGAACTTGCTAAAGGTTTTTCAGGTGATCTGAAGAAGCGTTTCTGTGGAGTGCACTTTTTCAATCCACCTAGATACATGCATTTGCTAGAACTCATTCCAGCAGCTGATACTGATCCTGCTGTATTGGATGCTTTAGAAACCTTTATGACTTCCACTATGGGTAAGGGAGTTGTACGCGCTAAGGACACGCCGAACTTTATTGGTAATCGTGTGGGTGTTTTCTCAATTTTAGCTGTGTTTGCTGAAGCGCAAAAGTTTGGCCTTGGTTTTGATGAGGTTGATGCCATTACAGGGAGCAAGCTAGGTCGAGCTAAATCAGCAACCTTTAGAACCAGTGATGTAGTGGGCTTGGATACCATGGCTCATGTTATTAAAACCATGGAAAATGCTCTGCAAGGCGACTCCTTTTCCGCCCTTTTTAAAACGCCTGAGGTTCTGAGCCAGCTCATAGCAAAAGGTGCTCTGGGTCAGAAAACTAAAGCCGGCTTTTATCGCAAAGATGGTAAAAATGTTCTGGTTCTCGATGCTACTACTGGTGAATACAAACCATCTACAGCAGCGATTGATCCACTGATTGAGCGCATTCTGAAAAAACCGATTGCAGATCGCCTTGGCCTCCTCAGAGAAACGGATGAGCCACAAGCACAGTTCTTATGGGCTATCTATCGCGATATCTTCCACTACTGCGCTATACATCTTGGTGAGATTGCTCAATCTGCTCGCGAGATCGATTTTGCAATGCGCTGGGGTTATGGCTGGAACTTTGGGCCATTTGAGGACTGGCAAGCTGCTGGTGTAACGCAAGTAGCCAATTGGATTAAGGAAGATATTGATGCTGGGAAAACATTAAGCAAAGAACCTTTACCAACTTGGCTCTTTAGTGGACCAGTTGCCGATAAGCAAGCCTTCCATACGCCTGAGGGTTCATGGTCAGCCTCAGAGAATAAATATATCCCCCGCTCTGCTTTGCCGGTTTATCAAAAGCAAGTATTTAGAGCACCCCTACTAGGAGACGGCTCTCCAGATCCTAAAACAGCGGGCACTACTATTTATGAAAATACGGACTTCCGCGCCTGGGTAGATGCCAATCAACCTGACGTCCTCATTGCTTCGTTCCGCTCGAAGATGAATACCTTTAGTCCAGACGTATTAAGCGGCCTACAAAAAGCAGTTGAAATTGCAGAAGCAAACTATGCGGGATTGGTAATCTGGCAACCCACTTCATTAAAGCTAGGAACACCTGGTGGACCATTCTCTGCGGGCGCTAACTTGGAAGCCGCTATGCCTATGGTCATGAAAGACGGTCCCGCTGGAGTTGAGCCATTTGTCAAAGAGTTTCAAGACACGATGATGAAAATCAAATATTCCCAAGTGCCAGTGGTAGCTGCGGTCTCTGGCATCGCATTAGGAGGTGGTTGTGAATTAGTTCTGCAATCAGCACGCAGGGTTGCTGCTATGGAGAGCTATATTGGTTTAGTAGAAGTTGGTGTTGGCTTATTGCCTGCAGGCGGCGGACTTAAAGAGGCAGCTATTCGTGCCGCCCAGGGTGTAGCGCTTGCTGGTAATACCAATTATTTGGATTTCACTAAAGCGTCTTTTGAGAATGCTGCAATGGCTAAGGTTTCTTCATCTGCACAAGAAGCCATGAAGATGGCTTACTTACAAAAAGGCGACATTATTGTTGCTAACGTCTATGAATTACTGGCGCAAGCACAAAATCAAGTCAAAGCAATGCGATACGCTGGATATAGACCACCGATCCCAACCTTAATTCCGGTTGGCGGCCGTTCTGTTGCCGCCACAGTCATGGGTCAGGTAGTCAATATGCGTGATGGTGGATTTATTTCTGAGCATGATGCTTTTATTGCCAAGAAGATTATCGACATCATCACAGGAGGCGATGTCGATGCCGGCACGCTAGTTACAGAAGAGTGGCTACTCAAACTTGAGCGCCAAGCATTTGTTGAGCTCATTGGCAACCCTAAATCCATGGAACGGATTATGGGCATTCTCCAAACTGGCAAGCCTGTTAGAAACTAATTTACCGAGATATCACTATGAAAAATCTTCAAGACGCATATATCGTTGCTGCAACACGCAGTGCTGTTAGCAGGTCTGGCCGGGGTGCATTAAAAAATACTCGACCCGATGATTTGCTTGGCAATGCCTTGCAACATGTTCTGACGCAAGTCCCTACCCTTGATCCCAAGGCAATTGAGGATGCCATTATTGGGTGTGCCATGCCAGAAGCTCAGCAAGGTTTAAATGTGGCTCGCATAGGATTGCTCCTAGGCGGCCTTCCCAATACCGTAGGCGGTATTACTGTGAACCGCTTCTGCTCTTCTGGATTGAATGCCATTGCTATGGCGGCTGACCGTATTCGGGTTGGCGAAGCAGATGTCATGATTGCGGGTGGCGTTGAATCTATGAGCATGGTTCCCATGGGCGGCAACTCCCCATCGATGTCACCGGAAATATTTATGGGTGATGAAAATATTGGTATTGCTTACGGCATGGGCTTAACCGCCGAGAAGGTTGCGCAGCAATGGAAGATCAGCCGCGAAGATCAAGATGCCTTTGCATTTCACTCTCACCAAAAAGCCATGGCCGCGCAAGCAGCTGGTGAATTTAACTCTGAAATTTTCCCGGTCAAAGTAGCGCATCGCTCTATGGATCTGGGTAAAGGTCAAGTAGATGTGCAGTGGCGTGAATTTTCTAAAGATGAAGGTCCGCGTATTGATACATCACTTGAAGGATTGGCGAGACTCAAATCACCATTTGCCGCTGGAGGTAGCGTTACTGCTGGTAACAGCTCACAAACTTCAGATGGCGTTGGTGCACTCATCTTAGCTAGTGAAAAAGCAATTAAGACCTTTGGTCTTACGCCTTTAGCACGCTTTGTTAGCTTTGCTGTCAAGGGTGTGCCACCTGAAATCATGGGTATTGGTCCTAAGGAAGCCATTCCGGCTGCGTTAAAACTGGCTGGACTCAATTTACAGGACTTGGATTGGATTGAATTGAATGAGGCGTTTGCCGCCCAATCTTTAGCAGTCATTCGTGATCTTGGTTTGGATCAAAGCAAAGTCAATCCTTTGGGTAGCGCAATTGCACTTGGACATCCATTGGGTGCAACTGGCGCAATCCGCGCTGCGACAGCAATTCATGCATTACAGAGACGCAATCTTAAGCACGCAATGGTAACGATGTGTGTTGGTACTGGTATGGGCGCTGCTGGAATATTTGAGCGTTGCTAATCAGCCTTACCCAATATTTGGAGACAACAGAATGTTAAAAAAACAATTCATTCTATCGGCCTGCTTTCTGGGTCTGCTTGCTGGAAATGCATACGCTCAAGCCATCGATCCAGCCATCGGGGTTTGGAAGACGATTAATGACAAAACAAATGAACCCTCTTCTTTAATCAAGATTGATGAGGTGAATGGCAAACTTGAAGGCACCATCATTAAAACCTTTCCAAAACCGAATGAAAAGCCTTTGGTGTATTGCACGCTGTGCAAAGATGATCGCAAAGATAAGCCTATTCTTGGGATGAAGATCATGACCGACCTCAAACGAGATAAACCAGGGGCTTGGTCAGACGGCAAAATTCTAGATCCAGAAGAAGGCGAAATCTATCGAGTCAAAATCACGACTGAAGATGGTAAGAAAATGGATGTCCGTGGCTATATTGGCGTTCCATTACTGGGTCGTACCCAAGTTTGGTACAAGGCCGAACAGTAATCAACACACTATTAGAAATCAATATGAGCCACTTACCGCTTCCAGAAGTTCTTCGCAAACATTTGGCGGATGGTAATTTACCCGTCATCGCGGCCCCTCTTTTCATTGTCAGTAATCCTAAATTGGTAATTGCCCAGTGCAAAGCGGGTGTCATTGGATCTATGCCAGCCCTTAATGCCAGGCCAGCCGAACAACTTGAAGAATGGTTGATTGAAATCACCACCGCTTTAGAAACTTATAACCGCGAGCACCCGGATAAGCCTGCGGCACCATTTGCAATCAACCAAATTGTGCATAAGAGCAATGATCGTCTTGAGCATGATATGGCGCTATGCGTCAAATACAAGGTACCTATCATCATCACCTCCCTCGGTGCGCGCGAAGAAATTAATACTGCCGCACATAGTTATGGCGGCATCGTATTACATGACATCATCAATAATGCCTTTGCCAAAAAGGCAATTGAGAAAGGTGCTGATGGCTTAATTGCCGTTGCAGCTGGCGCTGGTGGACATGCAGGAATTAAAAGTCCTTTTGCATTAATTCAGGAAATTCGGGAATGGTTTAAAGGCCCGCTAGTACTGAGCGGCTCAATTGCAACAGGCGGCGCCGTTTTGGCGGCTCAGGCTATGGGCGCTGACTATGCTTATATTGGTTCGGCATTCATCGCCACCGAAGAAGCGCGGGCAAGCGATGCTTATAAGCAAGCGGTGGTCGAGTGCAACTCGGATGATATTGTCTTGAGCAACTTATTTACTGGTGTATCCGGCAACTATTTAGCGCCATCTATTCGCAATGCAGGCCTAGATCCAGATAATCTGCCTGAAAGTGATCCGAGCAAAATGAACTTTGGTGGTGCGGCGCAAAAAGCCTGGAAAGATATCTGGGGTTGCGGCCAAGGTATTGGGGCTGTGAAAGCAGTTACATCTACAGCGCAATTTATAGGTCGCTTAAAGGCTGAATACGATCTAATGAAAGCAAAATTACTCAAAGATACTGCTTAATTCGCATGATTAATCACCACCTAGAAGACGGCGTTCTTAAGATACTGCTGAACCGCCCCGAAAAAAAGAATGCGTTTACCAACGCCATGTATCGTGAGCTTACGCAGATACTATCTGATGGAGATCAAAACCCTCAAGTAAAGGTGATGTTGATTTCTGGCGCTGGTAATGCCTTCTCCGCAGGAAATGATATTGCCGATTTCATGAAATCGCCCATCACCCATGAAGATGCCCCACCGATTAATTTATTAAAGGTACTTGCAGGTCTTAGCAAACCCTTGATTGCGGCAGTTGATGGGGTTGCAGTTGGTATTGGAGCAACATTATTGTTTCATTGTGATTTGGTATATGCCCAAAAAGAGGTGCGCTTTATCTTTCCCTTCGTCTCACTGGGTTTGGTGCCAGAAGGTGCAGTCTCTTTATTGTTGCCAAGGCTTATTGGTCATCAAAGAGCTTCGGAAATTTTGCTTTTTGGTGAACCCATCAGCGCTGATGAAGCCATGGGACTTGGATTTATTAATAAAGTAATTTCAGAGCCATCTGCACTGCCTTATGCTGAGAAACAAGCTAAAAAACTAACCGCCCTCTCCTTGGGCTCTGTTTTACGCACAAAGTCTTTATTAAAAGATGGTGCCCTTAAAACCGCAATACTCAATCAAATTGATATTGAAGGCAAACTTTTTATCGATAGACTCCATAGTCCAGCGGCTAAAGAGGCTCTAAGCTCTTTTTTAGAAAAGCGTACTCCCAATTTTAATGGGTTGGATTAAGAGCGTTTTCTATTTTTTGAAAATGCAACATTCCTAGATTTATCTATTAAGGAGAACACATGCAATTAACCATTAACGGTAAAACAGTTCAGTTGACGGTGGATCCTAGCATGCCTCTGCTGTGGGTGATTCGCGATGTTTTAAATATGACCGGCACGAAATATGGTTGCGGAATTGCGGCTTGCGGCGCTTGCACTGTTCTTATTGATGGTCGAGCCACTCGTTCCTGTGTAACCCCGGTGGAAAGTGTCACTGGCGCAAAAATTACCACCATTGAATTTTTAGGCACTTCAGAGAAGCCCCACCCTCTTCAAACCGCTTGGATTAAAGAACAAGTTCCACAATGTGGCTATTGTCAAAGTGGGATGTTATTAGCAGCGGCAGATTTATTGGCACGAAAACCTAAACCAACCGATGCTGATATTGATCAAGCGATGTCCAATATTTGCCGTTGTGGAACCTACCAAAGAGTCAAAGCTGCCATTCATACTGCAGCAAGGGGGCAATCATGAAACGTCGGACCATGATCCTCAGCACTTTGGGCATAGCTGGTGCACTGATTGTAGGGTGGGGAGCTCTGCCTGCCCGCTCAAGACTGGGTAAGCCTGATAATTTCTACGCTGATGAGGGGGCCATCTCACTCAATGGTTGGATTCAGATTGCTCCAGATGGCAGTGTAGGACTAGCTATGAATAAAAGCGAAATGGGGCAAGGTATTTTTAATGCCCTGATGATGCTTGTGGCAGAAGAATTAAACGTCCCAATGACTAGTATTTATCTTCACCAGGCTGCTTATGACGGTATTTACGGCAATGTAGCGCTATTTATGGGAGCCCTACCGCTCCATCCTGTCGTCAATGACGGTGAAAAACCTTTCATTATGAAAAGTGGTGAATGGCTTGTTGGCAAAGTTGCTCGTGAATTGGGCATCAATGCTACTGGTGGCTCTACTTCAGTAGTAGATTCGTGGCTCAATTTACGTTATGCTGCAGCCACAGCAAAAGCTAGCCTGCTAATGGCTGCATCCAAACAATGGAATGTACCCACCAAAGATCTACAGGTAGCAAATGGAAAAATTATTGGTCCTGGTGGAAATTTTGCCAACTTTGGAGAATTTGCTAAAAAGGCTGCAGCTCTAACGCCAAATGAAGTGGCGTTAAAAGATCGCAAAGAATGGGAAGTTATTGGCAGGGATACGAAACGCGTAGACATCCCATCAAAGACGGATGGTTCAGCAATATTTGGAATAGATATCAGACTTCCAAACATGCTTTATGCAACTATAGTTCAAGCTCCAATGATGGGTGGCAGCATTAAGGAGCTAGACACAAACCAGAATGTACCTGGGTTACTTAAGATTGTTCCGCTCAAGAGCTATGCAGGATCAGCCAATGGTTTTGCCGTTGTTGGTAAAACAACTTGGGATGCCATGCAAGGCTCAAAACAAGTCAAAGTTCAGTGGGCCGAGAGAAAAGATGGCGCCATCAATACCGATCAAATATTAAAGACACTCCAAGAAAATATAAAAACGGATAACGGATTTACTTTCTATAAAACAGGTGATACAACAGAGGCCGAGAAGAAGGCCAGAAAAGTTATCGAAGCCAGCTATTCTGCTCCCTATTTGGCACATGCAACTCTCGAGCCAATGAATTGCACTGTGCAAATTAAAAATGGTCAAGTGGATGTTTGGGTGCCAACTCAAATTCCAGGACTAGCGAGAGCACTAGCTGCAAAAATCGCCAATGTTCCAGTTGCGAAAGTAAATCTTCATGTGACTCTATTGGGCGGTGGATTTGGACGACGCCTAGAGCTTGATTTTGTCTCCCAAGCTGTGCAAGTTGCCATGACTACTGATGGGAGACCTGTTCAGCTAACTTGGTCTCGAGAACAAGATATGGCCAACGATTTTTATCGACCAATGCAAGCTACCCAGCTCAAAGCATCCCTCAATGAAAAAGGTCAAGTAGATAGCTTGCGCATTGTCTCTGCTGGTGACGCCATTACCCCCCGATGGATGGAGCGGGTTTCCATTCCTTTGGCTGGTCCAATTGATGCCCCAGATAAAACAGCATCAGAAGGACTATTTGACTTTCCATATGCCTTTACCAATCAGCACATTTCTCATATATCAACTCATATGGGTGTACCAGTTGGTTATTGGCGTTCTGTTGGTCATTCACAAAACGCCTTCTTCCTAGAAAGCTTCATTGATGAATTGGCTTATGCAACTCAACAAGACCCACTCGCTTTTAGAGAATCCCTGCTTACAGATGCGCCGCGCTATTTAGCGGTCTTACAACTTGCTGCCAAAAAAGCAAATTGGGGTGGACCTCTTCCAAGCGGTCATTCCAGAGGAATTGCACTGCATGAATCCTTCGGCTCGATTGTGGCGCAAGTCATTGAAGCATCCATTCAGAATGGAAAGCCTAAGGTCCATAAAGTAGTTTGTGCAATTGACTGTGGCACAGTAGTTAACCCCAATACAGTTGCCCAGCAAATACAAAGCGCAGTCAATTTTGGATTAACGGCAGCCTTGTATGGCAAGATAGACATCAAAGATGGTGTTGTTCAGCAAACGAATTTCACTAGCTACCCAATGATGAGTATGGCAGAGTCACCCCAAGTAGAGACTTGGATCGTGCCCAGCACGAGGGCGCCAGCAGGTGTGGGTGAGCCAGGTGTGCCTCCTATTGCCCCAGCCCTCAGTAATGCATTATTTGCATTAACTGGCAACCGCATCAGAAAGCTACCTTTATTAGCTTAGCTTTTGGAATGAAACTTATTTAAGCTTCGGCTCGAATAAGATCAACTGCTTTTTCAGCGATTGCGATGATGGGCGCATTGGTATTGCCCCCAATAAGGGTTGGCATGATCGATCCATCAACCACCCTTAGACCCTCAATTCCATGAACTTTTAATTGAGAGTCGACGACTGCCATTGGGTCATTACCCATTTTGCAGGTACCCACTGGGTGATACACGGTATCTGATCTTTGCCTGATAATGTGACGAATATCATCATCTGTTTTTACATAAGGCGTAAAAATATCTTTCTTACGAATCTTAGTAAACGTTGGGGTATCCATTAATTTTTTAGTTAATTTATAGCCTTTAACTAAAGTCTCTAGATCCTCATCTTCTTTTAGGAAGCCAGGATCAATTAAGGGTGATTCATTCATACTTGCGCTAGCTAATGTTACTTGACCACGACTCTTCGGCCTAAGAACGCATACGTGACATGAGTATCCATGAGCCATATGGAGTTTTCTTGCATGATCGTCTACTAGACTAACCACAAAATGCAACTGCACATCTGGAGCCTCTAAGCTCGGATCCGTTTTCAGGAATCCACCTCCTTCGGCAAAGTTGGTCGCCAACAGGCCTTCGCGAGAGCGAACATACTTCACAATCTCACCCGTAAGTTTGACTGTGCCGCCAAGTGAAATGCCAATTAGATCAAGACTATCTGCAGAATAACCAAAGATAAAGTCGGGATGATCTTGTAGATTTTGACCAACGCCTGGCAAATCATGGACCAGCGGAATGCCAAACTTTTGCAGTTCTTTTTCAGGCCCCACTCCAGAAACCATTAACAATTGAGGGGAGTTAAAGGCGCCGGCACACAAGATCACTTCTTTATTTGCGCGAATGCTATACCGCTTGCCGCCTTGGTTATAGCTCACACCAACTGCACGCTTACCTTCGAATAATATGCGCTCGACTTGAACGCCAGTTTGAACATTTAAATTAGAGCGCTTGCCCATATATGGATGAATATAGCCGCGCGCAGCACTCCAACGCTCACCATTTTTATGAGTCACTTGATAGATACCCAGACCCTCTTGTTCCTCGCCATTAAAGTCATGGTTGATATTAAATCCAGCTTCTTTAGCGGCCTCTAAATAAAATTGTTGAAAGGGATTATGGGATTGAAGATTGGAAACATGTAAAGGGCCATCATTTCCGTGGAACTCATCAGCTATAGCGGCGTTATTTTCGCTTTTTTTGAAATAAGGTAGCAGGTCTTGATATGACCAGCCATCATTTCCTAATGCTGCCCAGTGGTCATAGTCCGATTTATGGCCGCGGATATAAATCATTGCATTAATTGCTGAGGAGCCTCCAAGACACTTTCCTCTGGGTTGATATCCACGACGTCCATTTAAGCCCGATTGCCTTACGGTCTCATAAGCGTAATTGTTTAATGGGGTAGGCAGCATAGCAACAGCGCCAGCCGGAGTCTTCACAACCCAACTATCGCCCTTGCCGCCCGCCTCTAGTAGCACTACTGAGGTGCTGGCATCTTCGCTTAGGCGCCCTGCCACAACTGAGCCACCAGATCCTCCGCCAATCACAACATAGTCATAGCTATGTGAAGTCATGCTGTCTCCTTAATTGCACCAGCGCTGATATAGTTTTCTGCTGGCCGATGGCTGAATATTTATTTTACTTAGATCACCAGTGTAGTGTTTCACTACACGATGATCCATCAAGGCAAACCAGAATGGTGGAAAGTAAGCCAAGGTAATCATGGATGCATACCCACCCGGTAATTGCGGTGCTTTATCAAAATGTCGCAGCGCTTGATAACGTCTAGTTGGATGGGCGTGATGATCAGAATGACGCTGTAGGTGATACAACAAAATGTTTCCAACTATATGGTTGCTATTCCAAGAGTGCTCTGGTGCACAGCGCACATACTCACCATTTTGATCTTTTTGACGCAATAGTCCGTAGTGTTCTACATAGTTAACAACCTCCAACATCGAGGCAGCGTAGATGCCCTGAAGGACAAGAAAGATCAGGGCTGCCCATCCCAACCAAAGTATGAGAACACCATACAAGAGAACGGTTAAAGACCAAGCTTGGAGATTTTCATTCTGGATACTCCAAACACCCTTTCCTTTTCTTTTTAAGCGTTCTCGCTCTAATTCCCATGCGGAAATTAGGCTGCCCAATACAGTACGCGGCAGAAATACCCAAAAACTTTCTCCCATACGGGCGCTAGCAGGATCCTCTGGTGTTGCCACCCGCTTGTGATGGCCGCGGTTATGTTCCACAAAGAAGTGGCCATACATACTGGAAGCTAATGCCAATTTAGAAAGCCAGCGATCTACAGACTCTTGTTTATGCCCTAACTCATGTGCAGTTCCAATGCCAATACCGTTGATTGATCCCACGGTAAATACTAAAGCGATGTAGGCATACCAATCTAAAGACTGAGTCGCTGCCAGCCAAGTTCCATAAACTGTTCCAATGAGTTGAAACGGAACATAGAGCCAAACCAGCGCGCGATAAAAGAAATCTTTATTTAAGTTGTTCACGGCGGATTCTGGAGGATTACTAAAGTCTTCACCAAAAGTCAGATCTAAGATTGGTAGAGCACTATGAATAATGGCTGGGGCAAAAAGCAAATAGAGCCAATGACCCGTCAATACGAATGCCAGAATAGAGGCGGTAAAAGCAAATGGAATGGTTGGGCTAAATAACCAAAGCCAGCGCTTATCATTCCACTCTGGATTTTGGATTGTAGTTATGCCATTCATAACCACATCTTAGACTCTACACAAAAAAATTGCTTGATTAGATGGTCTGCATTTTTTAGGCGCTATGCTCAAAGTATCTCAGTAGAATCCCTAATGATGGGGCACCATTAAAGCCTGATTAGTGACCGATAAGGCCCGATCCGAATGGAGGTTTAGATAACCAAATTAGGGGCATCAGCGCCACCAGAATGAGGCCTGCCAATAGCATTAGCTGATTGGTTGAAAGCATGAATGCCTGAGAGGTAACCAAGTTATCAACCAAGGCATATCGCTGCATTTCCGTCATACCAAGTTGGGCGGCGGCATCCATCAATTGTCGGTATGCAAGATTACCTGTCTGAATATTGCTCATGAGGTTCTCATGCTGTCTAATCGCATTGTCTTGCCAGAGCGTAGTGGCAACTGCTGTTCCTACACTAGCACCCACATTTCTTAGGAAGTTGGATATACCAGTACCAGAGGCAATCTGACTGCCCCTTAATTGCGACATAGAAATTGCAGACATCGGCATGAAGAATCCTGCAATACCTACACCCATAATAAGGCGAGCAAACATTAGTGTTTTTTCATCGACGCCCGTTGTAAAGCCAGCAGCCATCCAGCATCCAATAGCCATGGCGGCAAATCCAATGGTGGCAATGATTCTCGCATCAATGCGATGGATATTGGCTCCAAATAAAGGGCCACAAAATAAAGCCAATACTCCAGTGATTGCCATGACCTTGCCAGAGTTAAATGCGGTATAGCCCAATTGGGTTTGCAGCCATAAAGGGCCGATCACAATATAGATGTAAAACGCAAAAGATCCAAGGCCTAAGCAAATGGCAGATGTGCGAAAGTTGACCAATTTAAATAAGCGTAAATCCACAATGGGGTGCTCTGCGCCTAACTCCCAGAGAACAAAGGCAACCCAAGAGATCAGGGAGATCGTTGCTAAAGTTGCAATGAATGATGATGACAACCAATCTAATTCACTACCCTTGTCTAAGGCAATTTGCATCGAGGAGACAGCAGCAACTAGTAGCGCTATACCAATAAGATCAATTTTCTCTTTAGAGGACTCAGGCTTTGGAGCACCATACAACCAGTAGACCATCACAGCAACCAAAATGCCAAATGGCAAATTGATATAGAAAGCCCAACGCCACACCAAATTATCGGTAAGCCAACCGCCAATTAAGGGCCCCAATACAGGCGCCACTATGGTAGTTGTCGCCCAAATACCCAATGCCATACCCCGCTTTGCTGGCGGATAACATTTCATGATCAAGGTTTGGGAAAGCGGAATCATTGAAGCGCCAACAATGCCCTGCAAAATACGAGAAATGACCAATACCTCGAAGGATGGCGCCAACCCACATAGCATTGAAGCTATCGTAAAAAGTATCGTCGCGAAGATAAACTGACGCACCTCGCCAATTCTCTTGGCCAGGAAGCCGGTTAATGGCAAAAAGATAGCTTCGCTAACTGCATAGGAAGTAATAACCCAAGTCCCTTGAGTGGGGCTAATAGCAAAATCTCCTGCAATTGTTGGTAAAGCAACGTTTGCAATGGACATATCGAGAACGTTCATAAAGGAACCCAAGGCAAAAGCCAAGGTTCCAAGTACCAGCTTATATCCCTTGAGGGGTTCTAGCTCAGGCGCACTCATGAGGACTAATTATGACTTCTTAGCGTTCATCAATAAAGACTGAATATGGCGCTCAGCCTTATCAAGTTGCTTTTGATAAATAGTAGTGTCGCTAATCGGGCCTTTATCCATCGCTTGTAGTGAACTACCATCGCGATTGCTGGTATCAACTTTGACATTCATTGATAAGCCAATATTTAGAGGATATTTATTTAATTCATTACTATCCAGTGCGATTCTCACAGGTAAGCGCTGCACTACTTTTACCCAATTTCCTGTGGCATTCTGAGGTGGCAAGAGAGCTAAAGTGGAACCTGTTCCAGGGGCAAAGCCTACTACCTTTCCATGAAATTCCATCTTACCTCCATAAATATCAGACTCTAATTTGACAGGCTGTCCAATGCGAATATTTTTGAGCTGATCTTCTTTAAAATTGGCATCCACCCAAATCTGATCGCCAGCAACCATCAGTGCTAGCTGAGTGCCTGGAGCTACGCGCTGGCCAACTTGAGCATACCGCTTTGCTATTGTGGCTTTGGCTGGACTTTGAACATCAACTCGAAGCAGATTGATGTAGGCTTGGCGGGCATTAGCTATCGCCTTTAGCAAGGCCAACTGAGAGTGTTCCAGCTCCTCTTTTGACACACTGGCATCGCCTTGTAAGGCCTTACGCTTTTGATAATCTGCATTCGCATTACGCAAATCGATATCTGCTTTTTCTGACACAATCTGCACTTCTGTAGGGTCAATCCTAAAGAGTATTTGACCCTCCTCGACAGATTGGGTTTCAGAAACATTGACAGTGGCAATCGCTCCTTCTATTTGGGATACAACCTGAATCTGAGAACCTGCTACATATGCATCATCAGTAGATTCTGAATTACGGCTAAAAATAAGCCAGTACAGCAGCCCTAAAAAAAAGATGCCAATCAGGATCGCGAAAAAGATCTTGAAAGCTTTTGGTCGATTAAAACCGCCATTGTTTGTAGTAGTGTCCATTGATATTCTGAGTGAAATACTTATTGGGTTTGTCGGCTTAATTTCGCTTGAGTTTTAGATTCAGATTTAGACTGAAGATAAGATCCACCTGAGGCCTGAACGAGCACCACATTGGCAGTTAACATTTTGGATTTGGCATCTGCATAGTTTTGCCCCTGCAACAGATAAGCCTGCTCTGCAGTTAAAGACGCTTCTTTGGAGGCGATGCCAACCTCGCTTCTACTACGCGTAATTTCAAAATTTCTTCTGGCGCTTATCTCGGCATTAGCGAAGCCCTCATAATTAGCCTGTGTATTCTTCACGGATCCAATGCTATCGGCAACCTCACGCAAAGCTTGTGCAAGCTGCTCCTGATATGAGGCAATTGCTTGGTTTCGATTCGCTTCTTTGCCAGTTACGTTAGCATCAATTACGCCGCCATCAAAGATTGGCAGATTTATCGCAGGGCCGATACTAAATTGCTGACTTCTGCTAGAAAAAAGTTGGGATAAGCCAAATGATTGAACTCCGATGAAGCCCACAAGATTCACGTCCGGCAAGTACTCTAACTTTGCACCTTCTAGCTGTAGCTTTGCTACATCAATCTGACTTAACAATGCCTGTAAATCAGGCCTGCGCTCCAATAGATCGGATGGGATAACTTCGGGGAGACTAAGATTGTTTGCCTGAATAGAGGGGGCCTTGAGCGATTCGCCCCAGGTTGGGCCCTCTTGAACCAAAGCAGCAAGTTGATGCTGCATCATCTTCACACTCAAATTAGACTGATTTAAATTAGCCTGAGCGGACTCTAGCTCTACTTTGCGTTGATTTACTATCAACGCATCAACTAGACCTGCGTGTTGACGGTCAATGGCAATGCGCAGTAAATTCTTTCTGACCTCAAGCTCCCTCGCATAAAGTGCTCGAGCCTGAACCATATGGTCATAGTCAAAATAAACGCGCACAATCGTTGTCGAGAGAAGAAGTTCTGAGGCTTTGTAATTTGCTTGAGCAACAAGCACCTGATTCTTGGCGGCATCAAAATACTTCTTTTGCTTTCCCCAAATATCCAGAGACCAACTCAGCGAAGCATTGGCTAGTCCGTATCCAGTGTAAATAGGCATGCCAGGCACAAAAATATAATTTTGTGAAAGTTGTTGTCGATCAACCTGACCTCCAACACTTACCTGAGGAATAAATGCCGCCCTTTCACTTTCTAACATCGCTTGGGCTGCCGCTATCCTTGCGCCTGAAGTATCTAAACTAGGAGACTGCTTAAGCCCCAGTTGAATTAATCGATTTAACTGCGGATCACCGAATGCCGTCCACCACGCATCTTCAATAGGATTGGCGCTGCTGTTATTGATATTGTCCTGTAAAGCTAGCTTTGGCTCAAGCACGTCAATAGGTTTCACTATTTGCTCAGGTAAAGCCTGTCTAGGAAAAAAGGCACAAGCCGACAGGAGCGAGCCTATAGATGTCATTAGGACTAAGCTAAACGCCCAACGTAAGCACCTCATGAGCTCACCTCAAGTTGCTGTAAATTATTTTTTTCAATTCGCAATAAGAAATCGCGCAATTGCTCAAATTCTTTTTGCGTGAAACCATTCAATGACTGATTCAATAGATTGCACCATAGCGGTGGAATCGATATTGCAGCCTTCTTTCCGGCAGCAGTGAGAGATACGCCAATTACCCGACCGTCCTTTTTGGAAGGCATTTTTTGTATGAGTTTCATCTTTTCTAGCTTTTGCACCACGCGCACAGTTGCTGCAGCATTAACTCCCAACGCTTGCGATACGGAAGAAATCGTAGCTGCTTCAGAATGTGAAACGAGGAGCAACACGCTCATCTGCGCTGCGGTAATCCCAAGATCGGCCAGCTTCAAATCACCTAGGCGTTGATAGCTTGATTTATTACGCAACATCAAATATGCAACACTGCCCTGCGGGAAGTAATTATCTGGGGTATAGAAAGATGATGGCGCAGGGCTGGTGTTTTTCATAAAACTAATTGACTAGTCAATGAATTTTATAACACAAGAGCTTATTTTGCCCCGTGCGGCTCCACCGCAATCAAGAAGAGCCTAATGAGGGTAAAACCCTTAATTAGGGTGAATTAGGAAGATTTTGCTCAAATTAAGGAAACGGCTAACTAGGAGTAGTCTGCAAGAGACTGACTCAAAGCTGCCAAAAAAAGCTCTTGGCCGTGATGAACTTTTGCCTGCCAGTCTTCCCCAGAGTCTTCATTAGCCTCATCCGTAATGTATTTAAATGACTGCCAAGGTATTTGATGCTCATATGCGATTGCAGCAATGGCAAACAACTCCATATCTACTACATCCACACCTTGGCTATGCAACCAAGAATCATAAGAGGTCACAAAGCTATCCCCAGAGCCGCACAGAAAATTCCCCGTAGAAAGATATTCTTGTGGACGGGCGCAAAAAGGAGTGCTGCCGCGTGGCGCCAATGGCTCAGCATCCATATCGCGCTGGATAACTTTACCTATCTCCAATAAGCCGTTCAATTCCGACTTGATTTTTCCTGCGGTACCAAAGTTCAATATTCTCTTTGGTGAGTATTGGTGTATTGCTTTGATGCAAGTCATGGCAGCATTAATTTTTCCAACACCCGAATACACAATCTCTACACCTCTTGGGAGGGACTCACGCTTGAGCTCGGACTCTAATGCGGTAATAATGAGGAGTTCTGTTTTCATATTGGCTAGTAATGAATTTATTAGATTATCTACCCGGAGTTCCAGATTTTCCAAAGCCCGGTGTTTTATTTAGGGATATCTCCCCACTATTAGCCAATCCAGCTGCCTTTAAAGAGGCTATACATCAGCTTAATGAAATTGCTCAGCAGTTTGATTACACCCATATTCTAGGGATTGAATCTCGTGGCTTTATCTTTGGCTCCGCTCTAGCTCACCATGCACATAAAGGTTTGGCACTGGCCAGAAAACCGAACAAATTGCCATTGGCTAGCCATCGTGAGGCTTATGGTCTGGAATACGGCAGTGACTGTTTAGAGATTCAACAATCCGCTCTACCAAAAGACGCCAAAATATTGCTATTAGATGACGTATTGGCTACAGGGGGGACGTTAGTTGCTGCCGATAAATTAATACGTAGCGCTGGATTTGCTGTCAGTGGCGCAATCACCCTGCTGGAAATTACTTTCCTAAACGGCAGTGAACTCTTAAATCAATCCGGCATACGCCATCAATCTGCATTGAGAAGTTAGAGTATCTTTCTAGTAGCCTTAATTACTTTCATAGCACCCCAACCCACTGCTAGAGCCTTACTTGCAAGCTTAGGCTTATAGTGCGCTAGCGCTGCAAATGCGCTAGTCCATAAGAACGGGTTGCTCCTTAAGAAACTCACAGCATCAAGGCCTTTATCAGCCCAGGAGAGCGGCTTTTCCCAAGTCTCAAAATGTTCAGCAAACTCCTTACGCTCTAGACTCGCCTGAATCATGAGTTCGCGCTGATGGCGCTCTAAAGCATTTAAATGCTCAGTCATTATGAGAGTGCTTCACGATCTTTTGCTAACTCAGTTATGGAAGCTTCAAATAGTCTAGGCATTTTGCGCAGCGATTGAGTGATCAGCAGAGCCAAAATCAAGCCTACAGACAAAAAGACTCCGGTCAACAAACCCAAGGCCAGCATTCGATCAGTCTCCCAGCTGTAGATCACGATGAGTAATGCCAACATCACCAGACCAAAGAACAAGAAGAATAGTGCACTGATGATCATCACCAGCAAGCAGATGAATTTACTTCTAGCAATTTGTACATCAAGCGATAACAGCTCTAAGCGCGTTTGGGCTATCGATGCTCCAGTAGAAGCCAAGCCTTTGATGGAGGAAAGTAAATTTTCTTGAGACATGTTGACCTAGCGACGTCCTATAAACAAGCCGATCAGCAAACCTAGGCCAGCAGCAACGCCAACGGCCTCCCAAGGATTGCGATGAACAAAATCATCTGTACCCTCAGCAGCTACCTTTGCTTTATCAAGGAGTTTGCCCTCGACACCTGAGAGGCTTTCTTTGGCGCCCGCAAGAGTCTCTAATGCTTTATTGCGAATGGATGTAACAGCAGCACCTGGATGGTCTTCTGTTGCCTTAATCAAAGCCTCGGCATCAGCCATCAAGGCTTTAAATTCACCAATGAGGCTTTCTGCACCGGCTGGCTTGTCGTCATGTAAATCTGAATGGTCTAGTTTCTTTGCAGTCATATCGATATACCCCTATTTGATAAGGCATTAAGTACTAACAATCCTATTCTAAGCGCTTCTAGCCTGCGATCCCAGCAATAAAATTGTCATGCCAGCATTGCCTTCTTTAAAGCGCTTGAGATAGTGCTTTAATCCGGGACGGCGCCTTAATAAGGCGTGATAGGCCGCACTGCCGTAAGCGACATCTTCGCCAAAATGATATTCATCAACACGGTCAGAATAGCGGTTATTTTCTAGCGCATCGTGAATAGCCCATTTGATTCGACCACCCTCACCACTTGAGCCATAGCCATGTATCAGCACAATAGCTTTAACTCCTACCTCCAATGATTTTCGTAGATAGTCCGTTAGCCGATCCAAGGCCTCTTCAACGTATGGTCCATCCTGCTTTATATTGAGCTCAATCGTATCTGAGCTCAGAATCGGCAAATGTTTAGAACCACAATGCGGACATTGATTGAACAATGCCCGCATATTTCCACATTCAGGACATTCAGCGTTATGTGCCAACTGATTAAATCGAACTGAACTCCTTAAGAGCAGTACTTTCCTTCTAAACTTCTTGTATCGGTTGTCTTATCGTCAACCATTAAGTTCAAGGTTTTTTGCGCTAGATCACGATTCTCTTGAGTCTTTAGGCTTGCATTAATCAAGCTTGATACATCCTTACGAATTGAAGTGTTGCCATAACGTAAGCCCTTTAAGGTAGACACTGCTTCAGCAGATATCTTGCACTGCTGATTTATCAACTCAGAAGAATCCGACGGCTGGGTATTTGCATAAGCAAATGCAGCAACGGAGATGGATACGGCTGCTAATAGAGTCTTTTTCATCTTAATTCCTTATTTTGTGACCACACGTTGGACAACATCCCACTTCTTTCGCCTTTGTCTTTCTGAGGGCGGCATACACACTGGATTCTGAAATCTGCATCTTTCTGGCTGCTTGAGCAGCAGTCATGCCCTTCCCTACCCAGTCCAAGGCTTGATGTGTTTTTGGTATCTGTCTCTTCATTTCATCTCCCAGTCACATGACTTTAACACAATTTGTGAAGTTGTGAAGTTGTGAAGTTGTGAATTATAGTAATTACCTAGTGAAATACCCTTAGTAATTGATTGCGTGAATAGGCAGATGGATGCGGCGGCATTGGGGCATGTCGGCCGCTTTGGTGTTATAAATACTGAATAAATAAGAAACTGGGGCTTATAAAGATCATCTTTATTAAGATCGTTTTGGGCACCCTACAAATTGAAGGAGATCTATGTCTTTGCATTTCATGCCTAAAAAAGGCTTGCTAGCTATTTTTGCGACCGTCATCACGGCCATTTCAACCCCAACATTGGCGCAAACAACGCCAACATGGCCTACTAAGCCAATCAAGATAATTGTTGGCTATTCTGCTGGTGGTGCAACTGATGTATTGACCCGCCTGGTATCGGTTGGCATGGGTAACACATTGGGCCAATCTATCGTGGTAGAGAATCGTCCTGGCGCCAATAGCAACGTAGGCGCTGAAATTGTGGCCCGCTCTCCTGCTGATGGTTACACCCTGTATGCATTTTCGATTGCAAATACGATCAACGCTACTCTCTATCCAAATCTTAGCTATGACCCTATTAAGGATTTTGAGCCGATTGGCATGATTGCCAAGATTCCAAATATTTTGGTGGTTAATCCAAGCCTTCCTGTAAAGACCGTGGCAGAGTATGTGCGCTACGCGAAGGATTCAAAAGATGGTGTTACATTTGCCTCATCAGGTAGCGGCTCATCTATTCACCTATCGGGCGAAATGTTTAAGATGCAGACCAAAATCCAAATGCTGCATATCCCATATAAAGGTAGCGCTCCTGCCGTAACAGATTTACTCGGCGGCCAAGTGGAGTCGATGTTTGATAATGCTCCTTCAGCCCTGCCCCATATTAAAGCCGGCAAGCTACGTCCGATAGCAGTTACTAGTGCTCAACGCTCTCCATTTCTGCCAGACGTACCTACCATTGCTGAATCAGGCTATCCAGGTTTTGACGTCCAGTCTTGGTTTGCTTTGGTTGCTCCAGCTGGAACCCCAAAATCGATCATCACGCAATTAAATGCTGCCTTGAATAAAGCGCTCAACTCACCTGAAGTGCGTCAGCGTATGCAGGAGTTAGCTGCGACACCAGAGCCTGGCACCCCAGAAAAGATGGCGGCATTTGAAGCGGTTGAAGTAAAGCGCTGGCGTGAAGTTGTCAAAGCATCTGGCGCAAAGGCTGAATAATTACATATGTTCCCGATTGATTTTTTTTGGCGAGCAGCGCAACGTTGGCCTGATCGCATTGCTATTGATACGCCACAAGGTCCTATTCACTATGTAACCTTAGCGAATCGTGTAAAGGCGCTTTCAGCTGTGCTTACTGCATTAGATCCAACACTGCAGAGTCGCGTTGCTATTTGTGCAGGTAATAGCGCTGATCACATTACTGCTCTACTGGCTATTTTGGCTTGTGGCAAGGTATGGGTTCCACTCAATCCTAAAAGTACTCATCCCGAGATCCAACGCATTATTAAAGTCACAGAGCCTTCAATTGTGATTTTGGATGCTACTAACCAAGATCTGCTCAAAGGCGCTCCGGGTTCATGGATTTATACCGGCACCGACTCAGATGCATCTAACCGCAGCATGGCTGAATTAATTCATCTGCATGAGGATGCACCGCAACCTTCTTTTGAATTACCCTTAGATTCAATACAGGCCATCAAATTTACCGGTGGTACCACTGGCGCTCCTAAAGGTGTGATGCAGCCCTATCGCGCCTGGATGGCTAATATCGGCAATCAAATTCAGGTATGGGGATTTAATGAACATGAGCGCTATGTTGTGGCAGCACCAATTACCCATGGAACTTCTACTTATATCGTTCCGATCTTGGCGCAAGGTGGATGCCATGTGATTTTGGATGGCGCTGGTGCTGAAGTAGTGAGAACTGCTTTTCGTGAGCGTCGCGGCACTGTTTGCTTCATGCCACCAACGCTGGTTTACATGTTGATGGCATTGCCCAATGCATCCAGGGATGATTATCCAAAACTGCGTAGACTCATTTATGGCGGCGCTCCTATGCCTCCAGAACAAGTGCGTAAGGTACGTGATTTCTTTGGCCCCGTATTAGGAACCACTTATGGTCAAACTGAAGCACCACAAATTTTGACAGTGATGCGTCCAGAGGATTTTGAAGATCCAAATAACTGGGCAGCAGTTGGTAGACCTACTTGGTTTAGTGATGTGGCCATCATGTCTCCAGAAGGGAAGCTATTACCAACTGGTGAAATCGGTGAAGTGGTTGCCCGCGGCGATCTTCTCATGAATGGCTACTGGCGCATGCCTGAGAAAACAGCTGAAACGATTATTGATGGCTGGCTTCATACAGGCGATCGTGGATTAATTGATGAGCGTGGATTTTTATATCTTAAGGATCGCCTGAAAGATATCGTGATCACAGGCGGCTTTAATGTCTATCCAGTTGATGTTGAAAATGCTTTAAGTCAGCACCCTGCCGTTCATGAGTGTCTTGTCTTTGGTCTGCCCGATGAAAAATGGGGTGAAACTGTTCAAGCTGCAGTGCAATTACACCCCGGCAAGCAGGCCGATGAAGCAGAACTCATTGCCTTTGTGCGAAATCTCCTGGGTCCTGTACAAACACCAAAACACGTTCACTTTTATGAGAGCTTGCCTCGCTCTAATGTTGGTAAGTTACTTAAGAGTGCTGTGATTCAAAAACTTCAATCTCCCACTTAAATAATATTCTGAATTTTCAACTATGACAAGCAAGAAAACTCCTGTAACTAGCCTTTGTACACATACTCTCACTAGCCTGCATTACCGTGATGCGGATTTAGTGGAAGACTTGATGGGTAAAAAAACATTTACCGAAGTGATGTTGATGCAAATTCTGGGTAGAGAGCCCCGTGGTGTTGATATACGCATTACGGATGTCGTGCTGATTGTTTTAATGGAGCATGGTTTAACCCCTAGCGCGATTGCTACACGCTTAATCTATATGAGCGCCCCAGAAAATTTACAAGGCGCTGTATCTGCAGGCCTGTTGGCTGTTGGTAGTTCCTTTATTGGCACAATGGAAAACTGCTCCGCCTTGCTAGATCGGATTATTGCCTCTAAAGACCAACATGCTGAAGCCCTTTTGATTGCGCGACATTACAAGAGCATAAAAGGCGCAGTGCCTGGCTTTGGTCATCACCTGCATAAGCCGCTAGATCCACGTGCTTACAAGCTATTAGACATGGGCCGGGCTGAGAAAGAACTTCAGGGTGACCATATTCGTGCGCTTGAGACTTTATCTAAGGCGGTGGATGAAGTTGCTGGCCGCCCTATCACCATCAACGCTACTGGTGCTGTTGCCGCCCTGCTTGGTGAAATCGGCATTCCCACTGCCGTGATGCGTGGCTTTGCTGTTATCTCGCGTTCAGCCGGCTTAGTGGCCCACATTGTTGAGGAGCAACAGAGCCCATCCGGCCGCTTTATTTGGGACACCATTGAACATGCCATTCCGTTTGTGGATGGCGCTAATAAGATTGGTTAACAGTTAATCGTGGGCTCTGAAGTCAAAACCACTAGAGAATGTGTTTTAGTTACCGGCGCTAGCCGTGGCATTGGCCGTGCAATATTGGAACGCCTAATTGCCGATGGCATGCATGTGATTAATTTTGACAGAGAGTCTCCTGCAAAAGTAACCGAGCATGAAAGTTTTTTTGAAGTAGATGTCTCTAATGAAAAAACCTTGCGTGCTGCCTTAGCGCAAGCGACTTCGACATTCTCAATTACCCGCCTGGTAAATAATGCAGGTATTGTTCGTCCTGCCACAATTGAAAAGACTACGATTGCAGATCTTCAGGCTGTCATGAGCGTCAATGTTGCAGCGGCCATTATTTGCGTGCAAGCTGTCCTTCCCGCCATGAAAGCAGCTCATTTTGGTCGAATTGTGAATATAGCCAGCCGTGCAGCCTTAGGCAAAGAAGAGCGTATTGTGTATGCGACTACTAAAGCTGGCTTACTAGGCTTAACACGTACATTGGCTTTAGAGCTCGCTAGTGATGGCATCACGGTTAATGCGATTGGGCCTGGCCCCATTGCTACAGAGCTCTTTCAGGGTGCCAATCCTCCGGGTGCGCCCGCTACACAGCGCATCTTAGATAGCGTCCCACTAGGTCGCATTGGTCAACCAGAGGAAGTGGCGCATATTGTTGCTTCACTACTAGATCAGCGTGCCGGCTTTACTACAGGTCAAACAGTTTATGTATGTGGCGGTATGACGGTTGGGTTGAGTCAGTAAGTGGAACATAAGCAACCTCCTGGTTTACCAACCGATCTCACCAATCGCGTGATCTTTGTTTCTGGTGGTGGCTCAGCCGGTCCTGGCTGGAGTATCGGCAGAGCATCTTGTGTCACCTACGCCCGATTGGGTGCAAAAGTTTGTGTGGTCGATCGCGATCAAGCATCCGCAGAAGAGACAACCAGAATTATTCTGGATGAGGGCGGTATTGCGGCAACTTTTGTTGGGGATGTTTCTGAAGAGGATGAAGTTAAAAGACTCTTTAGTGAAGCTCGCAAACAGTTTGGCCCGATTGATGTTTTGCATCACAACGTGGGCATTGGCAAAGTTGGTGGGCCAATGGAAACGAGTGCCGAAGACTTTGATCGCATTCATAAGGTAAATGTGCGCAGCCTCCTACTTGCAGCCCAAGACGTCTTACCTGAAATGGTGGCGCGCGGTACCGGCAATATTATTGCCATCTCTTCTGTGGCGGGTATGCGTTACTTAGGCTACCCTCACCTAGCCTATAGCGTGACCAAGGCTGCCAATACGCAATTTATTCGGATGATTGCTCAGCAATATGCAGATAAAGGCATACGTGCCAATACGGTAGTCCCTGGCTTAATAGATACCCCACGCATTGCCAATACGGTAGCTAAGATGTTCTCTGAAAACGGCCTGGATGAGGCTCGTGCTGCCCGTGATCGCCAAGTCCCGATGGGTCACTCAGGCTCCGCATGGAATGTAGCCCATGCTTGCGCCTTTTTAGTCTCCGATGCCGCTGCTTACATTACGGGTACTGAGCTGGTGGTAGATGGCGGACTCACCGGGAAATACGCCTAAACCTTAGATTTAGAGCCCTAAGCCAAGGGATAGTATGATTTGAAGATTCTTAGGGGGTTTTATATGCATCGCATCATTTATCGAGTTGTTTTAATGCTAACCATCAGCGCAGGTCTTCTTGCGTGCAATCAAAATGATAAAAAAATTGGTGGCTGGGAAATCAATGATGTCTATCACTCGACCATCATTACTCCAAATGCAGTAACTGGTGGAAAAACCTATCAGGGCCCTCCTATCAATACGATGGATGAAGCCAATACTTATGAGATGTTTAGCTTAAGAGCCGAGCAGCCTAAGCAAGGTGCCAAGACTTATGAACTCAATGCACAGTTAACTTATTTTTCACAATGGCGCTACTACGATTCCGCAATGCTAGAGAATACCCCTGCCACAACATTTAAAGTAGTTGGTAGAGAAGCAGGCGCTTGTGGTGATCGAGGTTGTATCTTTAGAGAAGTGATATCCATTCAATTGACTGAGGCATTCCTCAAAGAAAAAATAAAGAAGGGCTTCATCATTACCCTCTCAGCTAAGAATGGTATGAAGACTGAACTCTATGTGCCGCCACAATATATCCAAGGCTACATGCAGGCGGTAAATGGATTTAATTGAGCATGCAATCAGTACATTAGGAATTATTAATGGGGCCATGAGTCCCATTATTTTTTAGTGCTTGGCGGAACTTAAATCAGCAATGCCTACCAACGATCTAAAGCGGACGCTCACGGCAAGCCTGCCTAGAAGAGAAACCGATATCCAACACCAGTTTCAGTAATGACATGCTTTGGCTGCGCGGGATCATCTTCAATTTTTTTACGAAGTGCTCCCATGTAAATCCTCACGTAGTGATGATTCTCAACATCGTTAGGTCCCCATACGCCGAGCAATAGCTGTCTATGAGTCAGAACAATATTAGGATGCGTTACCAGAAACGCTAACAAACGATATTCAATAGGAGTTAAATGAAGAGTATCTTCTTCACGTCTGACGATTCTTGTTGTCAAATCTACGCTGATATTCCCAAACTTGAAAACCGTCTCACCTTTATCAGACGCCATAGAACGCCTACGTAACTGCGCTCGGACCCTCGCTATTAACTCCCCAGGGCTAAATGGCTTTGAAAGGTAATCATCAGCACCAATATTAAGGGCTTCAATTTTGTCATCCTCATGGGTTCTTGCCGAAACCACAATGATTGGCACATCCGACCAGGTCCTAATATCTCTAATGAAATCAATACCCGTGCCATCAGGCAGACCTAGATCAACCAACACGACATCTGGTTGACGCGAGCCTACCTCTATTAGCCCACGAGAAACTGTGGCTGCCTCAAATACCTGAAATTGTTCTGCCTCTAGCGCCATTTTGATGAGCCTACGAATATTGGGCTCATCCTCAATAACGATTGCGACTGGAATTGGCTGTGACATCTAGTTACTTTATCAACTTCTACTGATCTTCAAGATCAAACTTGGGGGGATTACCTCGGGGCAAGCTAAATGTAAAGCGTGCGCCACCGCCATCCATTGTCTTCCCCGTCATCTTGCCGCCGTGCGCTTCAATAATTGCCCTGCAAATAGTGAGCCCCAGGCCAACACCAGAAATTGCACCTTCTTTATTACCACGCTCAAATTTTCTAAAAATATCTTCCTCTTTTCCTCTGGGAAGACCCGGTCCATTATCTTGCACCCAAATCTCGACAGATTGTGGAGAGGCAACTGAGGCGCCTATAGATACGCTACTATTTTTAGGGGTGTATTTGTAGGCATTTTCTAAAAGATTAATAAAAACACGCTCTATTAGAACTGCATCGAAATTTAAAAGCGGTAAATCAGGGGGTAATGTAACTGTGACATGCCTACCTTCGCTCGCCGACTCAACGGCCTTGATAGCGGCACCAATCGCCTCTTCCATTAGAAACCATTGTTTATTTAATTGGACTGCGCCAGACTGAAGGCGAGCCATATCTAATAGGTTGCTCACTTGTGAGCTCATTTTTAAAGCTTTTTCACGCAAAAGGACTGCTATCTCTTTTTGTTCAGAAGTAAGCGGTGCATCTAACATCTCTAACGCATCAGTCAATCCAACTAGCGCTGTAAGTGGCGTCCGTAAATCATGTGAAATTGCAGATAATAGAGAGTTTCTCAAGCGTTCTGACTCAATTTGCACTGTCGAGCTTTGGGCGACTGAAACATAATGTATCCGCTCCAACGAGATTGCCAGCAAACGAGCAAATGTATCGAGTAATCTACGCTGCTCAGGGGATTTTAAGCGGGTGGAGCTTGGAGCATCAATCACCAAGATTCCACGAGTACGCATTGGTGCTCGCAAAGGAATGTACAACAAAGGCGCACCTGGCAAAGAGTCAGTGCCATTGCCCGCCTCTTTGGAATTATCAAAAGCCCATTGAGCAATTGATAAGTCTGCCTGAATATTGGCTTTCTTATCAATAGCAATTTGTGATAACTGATTATCATCGTCAGCCAATAACAAGGTTGATTTTGCTTTAAATTCAATCTCAACAAAGTGCTGACTTATTTCAGCCACTTGCTCTGGCATCAAGGCGCCCGATAAATCTCTAGACATCTCATAAAGAGACTTCACTCTTTGCTCGCGTCGATTGGCAACTTTAGCCTGATAAGTCAATCCAGTAGTCAGTTTTGCTGTAATCAAACCAACAACCAACATTACTGCAAAAGTAAATAAATACTGGACATCTGTGACTGCAAATGAAAAACGTGGTGGTACAAAAAAGAAGTCAAACACCAGCACATTGACAACAGAAGCCATCAGAGATGGTCCCAAGCCAAATTTAACGGATACCAAAACGACTGCCAGCAAAAACAGCATGGCAATATTTGGTAACTCCACTATGGTATTTAGGGGTGTTGCGACAACTCCAGCAATACCGCAGATTAGTAAGCTCAATGCATAGGATTGCCAAGGGGCTTTTAATTGCCAAACTAAGGATTCAATATCAAAGCTATCACGCGTAGTGCTTGTTGCATTTGTCCCTTGAGCAATTTTGAGCACATCTAAATCAGGGGCTTGCCTAGAGATTGACTCTGAAAATGCCCTTCTCCAAATTTGCCATCCACTAAGAGCGCCCGTTCCCACGATAACCCTCGAAAGGTTGTGCTCTCTTGCGTAATTAATAACGGACTCAACTGCATCGTTCCCACCAACAGTTACTGCTTTTGCCCCCATCTCCTCTGCCATAGAGATGGCTTTTAGAATGCGCTCCCTAGACTTTTGAGAGAGGTTTTGTAACTTAGGTGTTTCAACATAAATTGCATGCCAAGGAATCTGAAGTTGTGCAGCCACTCTTGCTGCACTTCTAATGACATTCTCCGCCTCATCTCCAGGGCCGATACAAGCCAAAATAGACTCACGCGTTTTCCAAACATTGGATACCGAGTTATCTTTTCGGTATTTAATAATCTCGCCATCTAGGCGATCAGCCGAGCGACGTAGCGCTAATTCTCGTAGCGCAATTAAATTTCCTTTGCGGAAAAAGTTTTGAGTCGCCCTTTCGGCTTGCTGGGGAAGGTAAACCTTGCCATCCCTCAGTCTTTGCAGCAGCTCGTCGGGAGGAAGGTCAACTAAAACAACTTCGTCGGCAGAGTCAAATATATGATCTGGAACCGTTTCCCAAACCCTAACTCCCGTAATTCCACCAACAATATCGTTCAAAGTTTCAATATGTTGGACATTGATGGTGGAGTAGACGTCGATACCGGCCGCCAGGAGCTCTTCAACATCCTGCCAGCGCTTCGGATGCCTTGACCCGGCTGCATTTGAATGCGCAAGCTCATCCATGAGGATTAAATCAGGCTTTTCAATCAGAGCTTGGTCAAGATCAAATTCCTTGAGTTTCTTGCCCTTATAGTCAATTTCTTTTAAAGGTAGAACCTCTATGCCATCAAGCATGGCTATAGTATCTTTACGACCGTGTGTCTCTACGACCCCAGCAATAACCCGCTTACTTTTGCTTTGCTCATGAGCGGCAGACAGCATGGCATAAGTTTTACCTACGCCAGCATTTGCACCAAAGAAGATCTTTAGTTTACCGCGACCAGACTGAACTTCTTGGCTCTGTATACGAGCAAGTAATTGATCGGGGTCTGGTCGTGACTCAGGCATTGAGTTTAATTTCCATCTAAAGCAAGATTAAGCTTTAATACATTAACACGAGGCTCTCCAAAAATTCCCCATTGGCGATCTTGTGTATTGGCTGCTATGAGCTGATTGACATGATCAAGACTCATTTTGCGAGCCTTTGCTACTCGAGATGCCTGGTATTGTGCAGCCTGGGGACTAATTTCAGGATCCAAGCCGCTAGCTGATGCTGTGACCAAATCCATTGGTATTGGTAATTTATTAGTAGGATCAGCGGTCTGTAATGCCTCAATCCTGCTTTTAACAGCATCTGCCAAGGCTAGATTTAGTGGGCCTTGATTTGATCCACTAGATGCAGTGGCATTGTATGGCTGCGGTCCAGTTGCTGACGGCCTACCCCAAAAGTACTTAGCATCAGTAAAGTTTTGCCCAATCAACTCTGAACCAATGGCTTGGTCGCCTTGATAAACAATACTTCCTGCAGCCTGGTTTGGGAAAAGCGTCTTCGCTAATCCTGTGACGAATGCTGGATATACGACACCAGTAATCAGAGTTAACAAAACAAATAACCCTAAACAACTTCTTATGATGGATTTCATTTTCTATCCTTTATATATCGTCTGGCGATCAAATGACTGAAATAATCAAATCAATGATCTTGATGCCGATAAATGGAGCGATAAGACCGCCTAAGCCATAAATCGTCATATTTCTACGCAAGAGTGCAGCTGCGCCCAAGGGCTTATACGTAACTCCTTTTAGCGCCAATGGAATCAAGAAAATAATGATTAAGGCGTTAAAAATCACCGCTGACAAAATAGCTGATGACGGACTAGAGAGATGCATCACATTTAATGCCTCAAGCTGTGGATATGTCGCCACAAAAGCTGCTGGAATAATGGCAAAGTATTTTGCTACGTCGTTAGCAATACTAAATGTCGTTAATGATCCACGAGTCATGAGCATCTGCTTACCAGTCTCCACAACCTCAATCAACTTGGTAGGGTTGGAATCTAAATCAACCATGTTGCCCGCTTCTTTAGCAGCTTGGGTACCAGAGTTCATGGCTACAGCTACGTCTGCTTGCGCTAGCGCAGGAGCATCATTAGTGCCATCGCCAGTCATTGCCACCAATCGCCCTTCTGACTGATGCTTACGTATCAAGGCAAGCTTGTCTTCAGGCGTCGCTTCAGCCAGGAAATCATCCACCCCTGCTTCAGCAGCAATGGCAGCGGCTGTCAATTTATTATCGCCAGTAATCATGATGGTGCGAATACCCATCTGACGCAGTTCATTAAAGCGCTCCTTAATGCCGCCTTTAACAATATCCTTGAGTTCAACTACACCCATCACGCGCGTACCTTGAGAAACAACTAAGGGTGTGCTGCCACGTCGAGATACGTCATCAACCGCTTTCAGAACTTCCTGAGGAAATTGGCTACCCAAAGACTCAATATGTTTTTGAATGGCGCTAGCAGCACCTTTACGAATTTGCTCACCATTCATATCCACGCCACTCATACGAGTTTGAGCGGTAAATGGGACAAACTGCGCCCCAATGGAGTTGATTTCTCGCTCCCGAATATTAAATTTTTGTTTAGCAAGGATTACGATACTTCTACCCTCTGGAGTTTCGTCTGCCAATGATGCTAATTGAGCGATATCGGCAAGCTCTGCCTCAGTTACTCCGGATGCGGCTACAAAATTGGATGCCTGACGATTGCCCAAAGTGATGGTGCCCGTTTTATCCAGCAAGAGCACATCAACGTCACCCGCAGCTTCCACGGCACGGCCGGAGGTTGCAATGACATTGGCGGCCATCATACGGCTCATACCAGCAACTCCAATTGCAGATAACAAACCGGCGATAGTTGTAGGAATCAAACAAACCAATAACGCAATCAGAACTGTTATCTGAATTGGTGATCCGCTGCCACTCGCAGCAACACTAAACATAGAAAACGGTAGCAAAGTTGCAACCACCACTAAAAAAACGATTGTTAGCGCCACCAATAAAATTGTTAAAGCGATTTCATTCGGAGTCTTCTGGCGCTTAGCATTCTCTACCATCGAGATCATTCGATCAATGAAGGTCTCGCCTGGATTAACAGATACACGAACCACAATCCAATCAGATAAAACACGAGTACCTCCAGTTACTGAAGAAAAATCTCCTCCAGACTCACGAATCACTGGGGCTGATTCTCCAGTAATAGCAGACTCATCAACAGAAGCAACCCCTGCAATCACCTCACCATCTGCTGCAATCACATCATTCGCCTCAGCAATAAAAATATCGCCTTTACGTAACTGTGTTGCAGACACTAGTTCTGATGCCGGTAGGCTATCCCAATTTTCTGGAATATTGGCAGTTTTAACCTTCTTAGCCCATGTCTCTTTCTTTAAACCCCTCAGTGATGCTGCTTGTGCTTTGCTGCGACCTTCTGCTAATGCTTCGGCAAAATTCGCAAAGAGCACTGTGAACCAAAGCCAAAGCATGACCCCTAGGATAAAACCAGAAGAAGCTTCACCTTCGCCATATAAAGACTGAATCCAAAGCAAGGTAGTCAGGATGCTACCAATATAGACAACAAACATCACTGGATTTCGCCATTGAATGGAGGGGCTTAGCTTTCTAAAGCTATCCACAATGGCTGGTTTAACTAACTCGGCATCAAACATGCCTAATTTTCTTTTAGTCATTTTTTTCTCCGAGAATGATTAATGAATCACTGGGAGCATTAACTGCTCAACAATGGGGCCAAGAGCAAGTGCTGGTACGTAATTCAATGCTCCAACCAAGATCACGGTACCGGCCAACAGGACAACAAAGAGTGGTCCGTGTGTAGGCATGGTTCCCTCATTTACCGCTATCTTCTTTTTGGCCGCAAATGCCCCAGCCAATGCGAGAACCGGAACAATGACTCCAAAACGACCAAACCACATCGCAATTGCTAACAACCCGTTATAGAAAAGTGTATTTGCTGAGAGACCTGCAAAGGCACTGCCGTTGTTATTGCCTGCTGATGTAAAGGCATACAAAATCTCAGAGAAACCATGGGCACCTGGATTTGCAATGCCCGCCACCCCATCGGCACTCATCACTGCGATTGCAGTACCAACTAGCACAAGAATCGGCGTGACTAAGATAGCAATCGCTACCATCTTCATCTCATAAGACTCAATCTTCTTACCTAGATACTCAGGTGTTCGGCCAATCATCAAACCAGCAATAAATACCGCAAGTATGGCAAAGACAAGCATTCCATATAAACCGGTCCCCACACCACCAAATACAACTTCACCTAACATCATGTTCCAAAGAGGGATAAAACCACCCATTGGCATAAAGGAGTCATGCATTGCATTAACCGCGCCACAGGAGGCAAGCGTTGTAATGCTTGCAAAAATACTAGAATCATCGACACCAAAACGGGTTTCCTTGCCCTCCATATTGCCCATAGAACCATCTGCCCCCAGGCTTGTTAGAACTGGATTGGCTTGTGACTCAAAATGAACGGCTGTGAAGGTCACTGCCAAGAAAATGAGCAGCATTGTCACTAGAACTACCCAACCTTGGCGCTTATCCCCAACCATCCGACCAAAGGTAAAACACAATGCGGCCGGAATCAAAAAGATAGACAAAATCTGGATGAAATTAGATAAGGGTGTTGGGTTCTCGTAAGGATGCGCTGAGTTTGCATTAAAGAATCCACCACCATTAGTGCCGAGCATCTTAATTGCCTCTTGAGAGGCCACTGGGCCCATTGGTAAAGTTTGCTGATCTGTTGAGGCCGGCTCAGTCAAAGCCACACCCTTTTCATCCTTTAGTGGCTGACCATCGGCATCAAGCTTAGGCGCATCAAACTTAGTAACCTCAACTGTTTTGACATCTTTGTATGCATCAAAGTTCTGAATGGAGCCCTGACCAACTAGAAAGATTGCGTATACAACTGAAATAGGGACCAGCACGTATAAGGTAATGCGGGTTAAATCCACCCAAAGATTACCAATTGTCTTAATGCTATTTCTAGCGAAGCCACGAATAAGTGCAATCACGACAACGATGCCACTTGCAGCAGAAAGGAAGTTTTGTGTTGTGAGTCCCAGCATTTGGGTGAGATAACTCATCGTTCCCTCACCTACGTAGGCCTGCCAATTAGTATTTGTGGCAAAACTAATGGCAGTATTAAAGGATGAGTCTGGAGAAACGCTTGCTAAACCCTGAGGATTTAGCGGCAGGACTCCCTGAAATAACTGTAATCCAAAGACAAATAGAACACCCAGGATATTGAAGACAATTAAACCAATTGCATAGCTTAACCAGCTCATTTCAACATCCGGATCAATACCGCATAGTTTGTAAATGAAACCTTCTATTGATCTAAAGGGTTTCTTAGAGGCAATTGCTTGTCCGCTCATCACATTATTAATGAAGCCTCCAAGGGGATACGCTAAAAGCAATAAGACCCCAACATACAGAACAATTGTCAAACTAGCATGGGTGCTCATGAGAAGTCCTCTGGATTTAATAGTGCAGCAACTAAATAAATTAAAAGCAATGCAGCGGCTAAGCCACTAATGATCAGAATAAAGTTCATTTTTCACCCCTCAATCGTGCACAGCCCTTCGCAAGACCAATGGTCAACGCAAGAAATATAAAAATGCAGCCAAGAAACAGTAAGCTCATATCCACCTCTATCCAATTAGATGACTTGATCTTATAAAGAAACGTGTAAAAAAGTTATAAAGATTTGAGGGGATTCATATAAAAATCCTCAAAAATAATGCTTTTAGGTGTGATCTTGGATGTAACTGCTAATGGCAGATTGGAGACATTGGACTTAATTAGCACTTAGAGTCGCTTATTGAACCAAATCTGCCGCTTTATCAATTGAGAGTCATTCTCAACTGTATGCTAAGATGAGAATGATTCTCATTAATAATACTTGGCATTTAAGATGTTTTTATCAATTAAGCTCAACCACATAGGCGCGATCAGTCTAATTAGCACCCTTTTTATGGTGGGGATGCCAATACGTGTAAATGCCGAATCCCCCGTAAGTGATGCTCCTTTAATTTTGGCTGAGTCACCTGTTGGCGACTCCCCTAAAGTTGATAGCTCAGTTTATGTAGAAGGCGAAACTGAGCAATGGAGTATTCATGGGCAATCCACTTATATTGTTCAGCAGAAAAACAACTTTAACTCCCCATACTATGGACAAAATAGTCTTTTAAACAAATCTGAGGGTGCTGGTGGGAAAAGCTATACCTTAAGTGCTACAGCTTTTTTAGGCGCGAGACTGTGGGAAGGCGCTGAAGTCTACTGGAACCCAGAGATGTTCGAAGGAACACCTTTTAATGGGCAGCTTGTTGGTCTTGGTGGATTTCAAAATGGTGAATTACAAAAAGGGGCATATGCTCCTCCTATCTACTACACAGCTCGTGCGTTTATTCGTCAGACATTTGGCCTAGGTGGAGGCAAAGAGCATATTGCAGGTGGGGCAAATCAGCTTGCTGGCAATCTAGATAAAAATAGAATTGTGTTTACCTACGGTAAGTTCGCCACATTAGATTTTTTTGATCAAAATAGTTATAGCCATGACCCTCGCACACAGTTTCTGAACTTTGCACTTTTCTCGATGGGCGCTTACGGGTATGCGGCAGATAGTAAGGGCTATACCTATGGCGTGGTCGCAGAATGGTATCAAGATGATTGGATCTTAAAAGCGGCAAGACTCGCAATGCCAACGATTCCAAATACAGCACAGCTTGATTACAGCATGAGTCAAGACTATGGCAATCAAATTGAGTTAACACATGAACACGAGCTCTGGGGAAGGCCGGGCGCAGTAAGGGCTCTGTATTACCAACAACATGCCTATATGGGCAACTATCAAAATGCGATTAACCAAGCACAACAAACCAATAGCACTCCTGATATAACTGGTGTTCGCAAAGCGGCACAGAGTTCATGGGGCTATGGATTCAATATTGAACAGGCCATTAATGAAGATATTGGATTGTTTGGTCGATGGAGCTGGAATCCAGGTACAACCGAAGCGCAGACTGTAGATATCAGTAGATCACTATCAGGCGGTGTAAGCATTAAAGGTTCCAGCTGGTCACGTCCCAAAGATACTGTGGGCATAGGTTACGCTATCAATGGAATCTCTTCATCGCAAATTGCCTACTTACAACAAGGTGGCATGGCAGCATTTATTGGGGATGGTGCGCTTAGCTATAAGAAAGAGCAAATATTTGAAACTTTTTATAGCGCAAAAGTTTATAAAGAGTTATTCATTTCGGCTGACTACCAGCGCATTGCCAATCCAGCCTATAACTCTGCCCGAGGTCCAGTAAACTTCTTTGGCCTAAGAGCACATATAGAGATGTAATGACTTGATGAGTTTAAGCTTATCCATTGAGTTACTCTTATGAACCCATAGTAGTCATTTGCAGTTAAAGAAAAGCCACCCGAAGGTGGTTTAAGTTACGGGGAAAACCCTATTAATGCTTAGGCGACTTAGCGAAGCGTAAATATGGCAATTTGATATCAATCTCACCATACTTTTCTTTCGCTTGCTCATCGTTTAAGGCCAATCCTACAATTACATCTTGTCCAGGAACCCAGTTAGCTGGCGTTGCTAATGGAACACCATCCGTTATTTGAATAGCATCAAGCGCCCTAAGAATTTCAGCAAAATTGCGGCCAACAGACATTGGATAAGACATCGTTAAACGTATCTTTTTGTCTGGCCCAATAATGAAAACCGTGCGAACGGTTGCACTATGGGCCGGAGTGCGGCCATCTGGCAAGTAGGCATCAGCGGGCAACATGTCATAGAGCTTGGCCACTGTTAGTGAAGTGTCATCAATGATTGGAAAATCAGCAGGTACTCCAGAAAAAGCAGCGATATCGTTTTTCCATTTTTGATGGTCTTCTACGCTATCAACTGAGATACCCATTACCTTGGTATTTCGTTTAGCAAACTCAGGAGCTAGCTTTGCTACCGCACCAAACTCTGTTGTGCAGACCGGCGTAAAGTCTTTCGGGTGAGAAAACAAAATAGCGTACTTGTCTCCAATCCAGTCATGCAAAGTCAAACTGCCAGCTGTCGATTCTGCAGTAAAGTTCGGGGAGAGATCGTTAATTCGTAATGTCATGGTTATTTCTCAATATGATTTTCAGACTTCATTTATAACATGTCAGAATTTGTGGCGATACGATTTTAAAATATTGTCGTTTTAAGCAACATTACAAGCATGTTAAATTGATGGGGATGTCCAAACTAATAGCCTGATAGGCGATTTATCGAGTTTCTTGGCAGCCCAGAGCTAAATCGAACCATGACCTAAGATTAAGATTTCCAACTCTGTTTCTACTCAGTAAATTTAGCTAAGGCATGCCAACCAAAGCTAAGCAAAGGAAGCATATCTTTGGCAAAGTCCGTAATCTCGTTCGTTAAATTTTTCGAGCAGATTGTTGATCGGGGTAACTGCCTTCTAATAATCCAACCCTTAAGCTTGATCGCCCTCTCCACCTCTATAGGGACATCATCGAATCCTCTTGGAATACGAGCTAAGGTGTGGGAGTAATCGAGCTCATAGTCTTTTTTCTTGAGCGATTTTTCCAATGCCACCCAAGCTTTTGGATTTTCTAAAATACCCTGCCGAAGCTTTTTCAGGATATGAGCTTCGGGCTGTAAATAGCCTGCGGCGCATCTACTGCCTAAGGGGTCCAAGCGGAAATATAAAACACCAGATGAATGCTTATCTCCAGTTCGAGTAAACAGGCCGCTGGCATGCATATTGTAGGGATGCTTTGCTTTTGAAAATCGGGCATCTCGATTAATTCTAAAGAGAGATCTTTTGGGATCCCCCCACAATGGAATATCTTTCTTAGCGAAATTTACAGACAGGACCTCTGTAAAACGCTTCATAGGTTCACGTACAAACTCTTCATACTCAGAACGGTGCTCAGCAAACCAAACTCTATTTTGGTTGTCCGTTAACTCTTCGAGAAATTTGAATGCTTTTGGATCGAATCCGGAAAAACTTGTCATCGAATGATTAATTTTTCTTTTAATTTATCGGGATTGAAGGAATTAAATTAATCATACCAATAAATAAAAAACCCGAAGGTGATTTTAGAATTTCTTGGTGTCCCAGAGCGGAATCAATCGGCGATACAAGGATTTTTAATGCCCTACTCTAACAACTGCTACTAGCCATCTTGAGCCATCCAGGTGGCTTCAGTAAGATAGTCGCTTATCGACCTGAAGCTGACCTTCGAATTATCCCCACAGAATTATTGAATTTAGTTTCAGCTCAAGTTAAATGGATCCGAGCTGAGAATTAGCAAATATCGACGTCCGACATACTACCAACAGCTTTTAAGCCATTACAGCCTTGGCTAAGAGCTTAGATAAATTTTCATAATATTTAATTGCTAGCTTTGTCGGAATGACTTTCTTTTTTCTACCGTCTAGGGTGTCCGTCACCAGGAGAACAAAACCAATTTTGGATAAATTTTTAAGTCGCCCGTGCAAAGTAGCTTGCGAGCCAATATGGCTCATTTTTAACAGATCACCAACTAAAATTGCCTGTTTTTCAGAATTTGCCAACATGATAGCTTCTAGCAATTGACCTTCAATTGCATCAGGTTTTTTTGCACCATCAATAGACCCCATTGCATTAATGAAATTGAGAAAACGAATGTAAGAAGAACTTGTATTTTTACTCATGTAGTTTGTTTCGGATATTTTATAGGCCACTAACTATATTTATTTTATACCCGCCTTTAGCCTGTTTACAAAATTTATGATCTTTATTCTGTGCTGCAAAATAAATAGCGCCGTGCAGACAAACAAGGCATTACCTGCAAAATTACCCATAATAGTCACAAAACTACTATGAAATAAATCTCCGCTCATTTGGCTTGTCGTCAGACCACTCACTGCAAAGGCAAAAACAGAGCCATTTAGAATGCTTGCTAACGTTGCTAATCCTACGACTTGGTAATAGTTAAGATTAGATAGATTCCTATCTACCTTGAATAGCTTGAGTCCAAATTCAACAACCACGTAAATCGCTAGATTGGCTGAAAATGCAACGAGAAACCAGCTAACCATTGACTGCGTAGGATCGGTAAAAATTAGTCGAGTAAAAGTTCCTAATGCCACCCCAATAAGACCACGCCACCCAAAAATCAAAATCGTCAACAGTTTTAAGCCAGCCGGTAGAAATATGTAATAGGTAATGGGGCCGCTTTTGAGCTGCGGGAAAAAATACAAAGGCGCTATGAATACCCAATAAAGGGCAAAGGAGATGAAAATCTCAAGAAGGATATTTTTAGTTTTCAAACAGCGCTTATCAGAAATGATCTGATAGATTATTACAAATTAAATAAATAATTTATGTAGGTATTACCCCCCCCCTCCTGCACCAGATCCATGAAATTAATAATTAAACAAAAAGATAGGTCTGGTCAAATCAGTGGCAAAGGGCAATATTTTTTGCTACACCTTCAAATGTAGTCCTTAATCACGTCTATTGTCAGAAACAGCGCCCACTCCTTTCAATCGAAACAGCAGGCTAAGCGTTGCTTATTGGCCGATAGCGTACCGTTGGTCAAATCGAGTAGGGTGAGGGATTACTCCCTCAGCCCTCTCACACCACCGTACGTGCGGTTCCGCATACGGCGGTTCAAATAGCACGCTGAAGATTTTGGTAGGTTACTACCAAAGACACCAGCCCCAGTTGT
>NZ_JACVQA010000009.1 GCF_018881595.1 Polynucleobacter sp. UK-Gri1-W3
CCTTTGGCTTCCTTCAGACTTGCAGTCACCCACAAAGCCCTTGCCATTAGCTAACACTTCCCCTTACCGGGTGTGTAGAGGACTTTCACCTCCAAGTAAGTGCACCCTGCCGGGCGCACCAATAAAAAAAGGGGTCTCGTGTGAGACCCCTTCTAGTAACACCCGTCCGATTAAGGACGTGTGCCAGTTGGGAAGGGCCAAGCAGCAGCAGGATTCAACGCACTAGTCGCTGGTGCAGCTTTCTTAGCCGCGGGCTTTTTTACAGCAGAGCCCGCTTTCTTCGCAGCAGGCTTACTTACTTTTTTTTTGCTACTTTACGAGCTACTTTTTTAGCAGCAGGCTTCTTAGCTACTTTACGAGCTACTTTTTTAGCAGCAGGCTTCTTAGCAGCAGCTTTTTTAGCAGCAGGACGCTTCTTAGCTACTTTTTTAGCAGCAGGCTTCTTAGCAGCAGCTTTTTTAGCAGCAGGACGCTTCTTAGCTACTTTTTTAGCAGCAGGCTTCTTAGCAGCAGCTTTTTTAGCAGCAGGCTTCTTAGCAGCTACTTTTTTCTTAGCAGCTGGTTTCTTTGCAGCAGGTTTTTTCTTGGCGATTGCCATATTAATGCTCCTTCACGTGAGGATTAGTACAAACTACATTAAGAAGACCCGACCACTCATTTCCGCCTGGTTTTGCAACCTTTTTGGATCTGACGAGCGAGCCATTCATCGGCGCGCGGCTTGATACTAGGCGCTGCACGCTAATGAATCCTGGAAAAAAAGCCGTTGCCCCAAAGGACAACGGCTTCTTAAATGTGCTGGAAAAAATGGAGAGGATAGCCCAAGCACCCTTGAGCAAGGGTTTTCGGATTTGAGTCTGGTTTTGCTGACTTCTAAAACTATCCAACCGTCTAATCTCCAATTTAGCCGGCTATGCGCTTACTTACTGCTTACTACTCCCAACTTAGCGCACCGCCAGTTTGATACTCAATAACGCGTGTCTCAAAAAAGTTTCGTTCTTTTTTCAGATCAATCATTTCTGACATCCATGGAAATGGATTCTCTTCATTTGGGAACATCGCGTCAAGTCCTATTTGCAAACATCTGCGATTGCAGATATATCTTAGGTACCCTTTGAACATCGGAGCGTTCAATCCGAGCACTCCACGAGGCATCGTATCTTCGGCATAACGGTACTCTAATTCGACTGCTTTTTCGAAGATGGATTTGATCTCGTCTTTGAACTCGGAAGTCCATAGCTGCGGGTTCTCCAGCTTGATTTGGTTTATCAAATCAATACCGAAATTGCAGTGCATAGACTCATCGCGAAGGATGTATTGATACTGCTCAGCAGCACCCGTCATTTTGTTTTGACGACCCATTGCAAGTATTTGCGTAAAACCAACATAAAAGAACAAACCTTCCATCACACAAGCAAAAACAATGAGTGATCGGAGTAACTTTTGATCGTTTTCTAATGTGCCAGTCTGAAAATTCGGGTCAGTTAAAACATCAATAAACGGAATTAAGAACTGATCTTTCGCGCGAATAGATTCAATTTCGTTGTACGCATTGAAGATTTCGGATTGATCTAAGCCCAAAGATTCAACAATATATTGGTACGCGTGGGTATGAATTGCCTCTTCGAAAGCCTGGCGCAATAGGTATTGGCGGCATTCTGGAGCGGTAATGTGGCGATAAGTACCCAAAACAATGTTGTTTGCAGCTAAAGAATCTGCAGTTGTAAAGAAACCAAGATTGCGCTTAATAATGCGACGCTCATCTTCTGTCAGGCCATTTGGATCTTTCCAAAGCGCGATATCGCGGTTCATATTGATCTCTTGTGGCATCCAGTGGTTTGCACAACCAGCTAAATACTTCTCCCAAGCCCATTTGTACTTGAAAGGTACCAACTGATTTACGTCAGTCTTGGCATTAATCACGCGCTTATCAGCAGCATTTACACGCAAAGCTGCGCCACCAACTGCAGCAGCTTGCGCTGGGGCAGTAGCAACAGCTTGAGGGGCTACTTGAGCAACCTGATCTACCTGTGGGCGTTGCGGCTCCACTGCAGTCGGCTGTGGTGCAAGGCCAACTTTTGCTAGCGCTGGAGCAACTTCTTCTTCCCAATTCAACATAACTTTCTCCTAATTTCTTCTTTTCTTATATCTGACCAATAAGCAAATGGCTTATTGGCATGCTTCACATTCATCAAAGCCGGCATCGCCTGGGCGCATTGTGCAGGCTGGGCCATCTAATTCTTGCGCCGCTGCCGCATCAGTACCATTCACGCCACCACCGCTAGAAACAGCGTTTAGCTGGCCGCTAGCAACTGTTGATTTCTCAACGTGTGTTGCAGCCATCGTGCGGAGGTAATAAGTTGTCTTCAAGCCACGTAACCAAGCTAACTTGTACGTATCATCCAATTTCTTACCTGAAGCGCCACCCATGTAGATATTGAGTGACTGCGCTTGGTCAATCCACTTTTGACGACGGGAAGCCGCTTCAACCAACCAGCTTGGCTCAACCTCAAATGCGGTTGCGTACAAAGCACGCAAATCCTGAGGAATGCGATCGATCTTCGATAAAGTACCGTCAAAGTACTTCAAGTCGGCAATCATCACTTCATCCCAGAGGCCGCGGTCTTTCAGATCACGCACTAAGTACTCATTTACCACTGTGAATTCGCCAGAAAGGTTAGATTTCACGAACAAGTTTTGGAAAGTTGGTTCGATACAAGCTGATACACCAATAATATTGGAAATCGTTGCTGTTGGTGCAATCGCCACGCAATTGGAGTTACGCATGCCGTATTGCTTGATACGTGCACGCAAACCGCTCCAGTCCATAGTGGATGAGCTATCTACCTCTACATAACCGCCGCGCTCGGCCGCCAACATCGCTACTGAATCCTGCGGGAGAATGCCGCGATCCCATAAAGAACCTTTGTATGTGCTGTAAACGCCACGCTCTTCAGCCAATTCGTTAGATGCTTGATAAGCGTAATAACAAACTGCTTCCATAGAAGAGTCAGCAAACTTCACAGCCTCATCGCTAGCGTAAGGAATACGTTGCATATGCAAGCAATCCTGGAAGCCCATGATGCCCATACCGACTGGACGGTGCTTTAAGTTCGAATTACGCGCTTTAGCTACAGCGTAGTAGTTGATATCAATCACGTTATCCAACATACGCATTGCCGTGCGCACAGTTCTTTGGAGCTTCTCGTGATCCAAGATCATCTTGCCATTGGCATCTGTAGTCATGTGAGCGGTTAAGTTCACAGAACCTAAGTTACAAACTGCAATCTCAGTCTCATTGGTATTGAGAGTAATCTCAGTACAGAGGTTAGATGAGTGAACTACGCCAATGTGCTGCTGTGGGCTACGGATGTTGCAAGGATCTTTGAAAGTGATCCATGGATGGCCAGTTTCAAACAACATACCAAGCATCTTGCGCCACAATTGCTGCGCTGGAATACGACGGAATGGCTTCAATTCACCACGATCCGCTTTTTGCTCGTAGGCAACATAAGCCTCTTCAAACGCTCTACCGAATTTGTCATGCAAATCTGGAGTGTTAGATGGTGAGAACAAAGTCCAATCGCCACCTTCCATTACACGCTTCATGAACAAGTCAGGAATCCAGTTGGAAGTATTCATATCATGGGTACGGCGACGATCGTCACCAGTGTTCTTACGCAACTCCAAGAACTCTTCGATATCCAAGTGCCATGTTTCTAGGTACGCACAAACTGCACCCTTACGCTTACCACCTTGGTTTACAGCAACCGCAGTGTCATTTACCACCTTCAAGAATGGCACAACACCTTGTGATTTACCGTTGGTACCTTTGATATGGCTGCCCAATGCGCGAACGTTAGTCCAGTCATTGCCAAGACCACCTGCAAACTTGGATAACAAAGCATTTTCTTTCAACGCTTCGTAGATGCCATCCAAATCATCATCCACCGTTGTCAAGTAGCAGCTAGAGAGCTGTGGACGAGTCGTTGCTGAATTAAACAATGTTGGTGTGCTGGACATGAAATCAAATGTAGACAGGATTTCATAGAACTCAATTGCACGACGCTCACGGTCCATCTCATTCAAAGACAAGCCCATGGCAACGCGCATGAAGAATGCCTGTGGCATTTCAATACGACGCTCTTCAATATGCAAGAAGTAGCGGTCATACAAAGTTTGCAAGCCAAGGTAGTTGAACTGCAAGTCACGGCTGGCGTTCAATGCAGCAGCCAAGCGTGGCAAGTCAAACTCACGCATACGTGGGTCCAACAACTCAGCAGAGATACCCTCATTGATGTACTTAGCAAAATAAGTGCCGTACTCAGCTTGTGTATCGCCTTGCAATACTTCCTTGCCAAAAATTTCTTTACGAATCACGTGCATCAAGATGCGCGCTGTTACCTGGCTATACGCAGGATCTTTTTCAATCAAAGTACGTGAAGCCAAGATAGCGGAGTCATACACTTGCGCCATTGGCACGCCATCGTACAAATTCTTGATGGTTTCAGTAATAATTGGGGTCGCATCAATGTGAGTACCCAGGCCTTCGCAAGCTGCCTCGATTACTGTACGCAAAGCAGCCATATCAAGCCACTTCTCAACACCATTGTCAGTTACCTTGATACCAGACTCACCAGCCTGATTAGCTGTTTGAGCATCTTGTGAAACCTCTTGCTGTGCTGCACGCTCTTGGTTACGCTTTTCACGGTAAAGAACATAAGCGCGAGCAACGTTATGCTCACCACTGCGCATCAAAGCCAATTCAACTTGGTCTTGGATGTCTTCAATGTGGAAAGTTCCACCATTTGGACGGCTACGCAACAATGCGCGCACAACAGAATGTGTCAATTGCTCTACTTGCTCGCGAACACGCGCAGATGCTGCACCTTGACCACCATTAACCGCTAAAAATGCCTTGGTTACAGCAATGGCAATTTTGGATGGCTCAAATGCCACAACGGAACCATTACGGCGAATAATTTTGTAGTCAGACAATTGTGTTGCCTGGGTGCCACCAACACCACCAGCCACAAAGCTGGCAGAAGGGGCTTGATTTACCGCCCCCGCAGGACTCATTCCTGGGTTATTCGCTCCAGCCGGTTGGCCTGCTGTCTGTGGATTAGCGTATGTCATGTTGCTCCTGCGTATATATATAGTTATTTGGACAAAATATCGTTAAAAAACAATGGGGTATTGCTGGATTCAAACACTACATCTAGTGTCTCGAAGTGCATTAGGCACTAAGTATAGGGAAATATTTGAAAATTGGTAAGCCATTTATGACAAATATTTATTAGTATTTTTACTAAGTTTTATACTTATTTTGGGGTCATTTTGGTGCAGAATTTTGAGCCCTTTAAGACAAAGGCTAAAAAAGTAAGCGTACGCTCACATACAAAAAGAGCTTACCGAGCGCTTATGCCAAAAGGTAATTTTTCAATCGATATTGCTGTCTCTTTTTGGAACTTTTTCCAATCAAAAGAAATTCCAGGATCTGTTTTGCGGTCGGGTGCAATATCGCTATGCCCAGCAAATTGCAAAAGAGGATATGTACTCAGTAGTTTTTTAATAAGCTTTGCCAAGACCAAATACTGGGCATCTTCGAATGACGTATCGCCATCCCCCTCCAATTCAATACCGATAGAAAAGTCATTGCACTTTTCGCGGCCCTGAAAATTCGACTTGCCTGCATGCCAAGCTTTGTCGTGGGTCGATACAAACTGGATTAACTCGCCTGAGCGCGTAATTAAAAAATGGCTGGATACTTTTTGATCAGCAATCTGCGCAAAATAAGGATGTCCATTTGGGTCAAGCTTGTTTTGGAAAAAATCAACAATATGATGGCTAGACGATTGATTTCTAAATTCACCTGGCGGAAGACTGATGTGATGAATGACTGCTAAGTCAGGTTGAACCTGTTCTGGTCTCACATCTTGATTAGGCGAAATACGCCATCTCGCATCGCCAACCCAGCCTTGTGAATCGAGGGCTTGTAGATGTTCTTTTGAACAATAAAAACGGTCTTCGAAAATGAGAGCTTCTGACTCAGGAAGATGTACCTTGCAGCACTGACATTGAACCATTGCCTCGGGCGCAGCAGCTACCTTGTGAGGCTTATTTTGATTGGGTTTGGAGGCATTTCCTGTATTGAGTTCCGCCTGCTTTTTACCCTTAATCCAAAGATACAAAAGGCCAACACCAGCAAACAATAAAAGCCACTTAAACAAGACTTAAGTCCTCTGCAAAATAACTTCAACAACAAAGCGACTTCCGACATAAGCAAGCAGCAAAGCAGTGTAAGCACTTAACACCCAACGAATGGCGGCTCTGCCACGAAGTCCCACTCGCCAGCGTCCTATTAATAGGCCTGCAAACAAAAACCAGGAGACCAAAGCAAAGATGGTTTTGTGGTCAAACACGAGGGGTTTGCCAAACAAAGTCTGCGAGAAGAGTAGCCCCGAGAACACCGTCAAACTCAAAAGCGCAAAGCCAACATAAAGCAAGTTGAATAAAAGACTTTCCATTGTCATTAGCGGGGGTAAGTCCTCTAACCAATGGGCTAGGCGGCCATTAGGAATAATGGCTAATTGTTGATGCAAAGCGCGATCCTGAACACTCATCAGCATGGCATGCATCGCCGCCAAACTCAGCAAACCAACTGATACCGTAGCAACTACAAAGTGCCCCTTAAACCAAGGATCTGAAACAGCCTTAGGTGAAATCAAGGTGCCTGGAAAAATATTAGGAAGGGCTGCGCAAATCAACGCAAACATTAAGGCCATCCAACGTAAGCTAGAAATCGGCAAAAACCAAGATTGAAACCAATAAAAAGCCAGTCCAACCCAAGCAATTAAGGACAAATCTTGCGCAAAGCCAAATACAAAGCCCTGGGAAGTGAACACAGAGTCATGCAATTGCACCCCATGGATCACCAAAATCACAAAAATTGCCGCCTGCACTAGCCCGCTTGAGAGCCCAGACTCCACGCCGCTCTTGGCTTTGAAGCTCAAAACAAGCAAAAGCACCAAATAAAGTGCGGAAGGTAGCCATCCGTAACTTGAGTAACCTAAAATATCCATCTGGAAAGTCTAATCGATAAATGCTAGAAAACCTCACCGACCGCCTATCTCGCGTTGTTAAAACAATGCGAGGCCAAGCCCGCCTCACCGAAGCCAATACCGCAGAAATGTTGCGGGAAATCCGTTTAGCCTTATTGGAGGCCGACGTAGCGCTTCCGGTAGTGAAGTCTTTACTAGAACAAATTAAATTTAAAGCCCTTGGCGAGGAAGTGGTTGGAAGCCTCAGTCCTGGACAAGCTCTGGTTGGCGTAGTTCAACGTGAGCTCGCCCAAGTCATGATGGGCGACACCAATCAAAGCGGCGAACTCAATCTCGCTACCCAACCTCCCGCAGTCATCTTGATGGCCGGCTTACAAGGTGCGGGTAAAACGACATCCGTTGGCAAACTCGCCAAGTGGTTGCAAGAGAAAAAGAAAAAGAAGGTTCTGACTGTTTCTTGTGACGTCTATCGTCCAGCTGCGATTGAGCAATTAGAAACTGTTACTAAGCAGGTTGGCGCCGAGTTTTTTCCGAGCGACATTAGTCAAAAACCGAATGACATTGCTCTGGCCGCTCTTGATTGGGCCCGCCGTCATTATTTTGACGTAGTGTTAGTTGATACCGCTGGTCGACTTGGTATTGATGAAGTACTCATGCAAGAAATCAAAACTTTGCATGCCAGCCTCAATCCAATTGAGACCTTGTTCGTAGTTGACGCCATGCTTGGTCAAGATGCCGTCAATACTGCTAAAGCCTTCCATGAAGCGCTCCCACTCACCGGCGTGATCCTAACTAAGCTAGATGGTGACTCTCGCGGTGGTGCAGCCCTCTCAGTTCGCCAAGTAACCGGTGTTCCGCTCAAATTTATCGGCGTAGCCGAGAAGATGGATGGTCTGGAAGCATTTGATGCTGAGCGCATGGCCAATCGCATTCTGGGCATGGGCGATATTCTGGCCTTGGTTGAGCAAGCGCAACAACACGTTGATGTTGCCAAAGCAGAAAAGCTAGCTAGCAAGATTTCTAAAGGCGGCTTTGATCTTGAGGATTTTCGGGATCAACTCATGCAGATGCAAAAGATGGGTGGCATGGCGAGCTTGATGGACAAATTACCCAGTCAAATGGCGCAAGCAGCCTCCAAAGCAAATCTCAGTAATGCTGATAAACAAACTACGCGTATGCGCGGAATTATTGACAGCATGACACCCAAAGAGCGCAGAAAACCTGAATTGCTCAAAGCCAGCCGCAAGCGTCGTATTGCTTCAGGATCTGGAGTAGAAGTACAAGAAGTAAATCGCCTACTAGCTCAATTCGAGCAAATGCAAACCATGATGAAGCAATTTAAGGGCGGGAAAATGGCGCGTACCATGGCGAGTATGGCTGCCAAAGGAGCCGCCAAGGGTATTGGCGGACTCTTTAAAAAGTAAAACTTAAGAGATAACTTAAGCGATCGATTGTTTAGCGGCTTGTACAGCCGCAATCACTTTTGCTTTGATGTCATTTAATGGGATGTTCTGAGACTCAGCATCAGTGCGGCCTTTAAATTCCACTTGTGCATCTGCCAAGCCGCGATCGCCAATCACCACTCGGAATGGCGCTCCAATCAACTCCCAATCAGCAAACATCGCACCTGGACGCTCATTGCGGTCATCCAATATCACATCAATGCCAGCAGCTAACAACTCGCCATGGAGTTGGTCACATGCAGCCTTAACTGCCTCTGATTTTTCGTAACCCATCGGGCAAATCACCACCTCAAATGGTGCCATGGAGATTGGCCAAATAATGCCCTTCTCATCATGGCCCTGCTCAATCGCAGCACCAAGCAAACGAGTTACACCAATGCCGTAACAACCCATCACCATGGGCTGTGCTTTGCCCTGCTGATCCAAGTATGTACAACCCATTGCTTCTGAATAACGTGTGCCTAGCTGGAATACATGCCCAACTTCAATACCGCGGCAAATATCGACAACGCCTTTGCCATCAGGCGAAGGATCACCAATGACTGCATTACGAATATCCAACACCAAGGGCTCAGGCAAATCACGGCCCCAATTCACCCCAGTCAAATGATGTCCAGCATCATTTGCGCCACACACAAAATCAGCCATATTAGCAACCGTGCGATCAGCAACCACAGTCACATCAGAGCCCACTCCAACAGGGCCTAAATAACCCGCTGGTGCATTACAAGCCTGCTTAATTTCTGCTTCACTAGCAAAGCGTGACTCTGCCATGCCAGGAATCTTGCTAGCCTTGACTTCATTGAGCTCATGATCACCGCGCACCAACAGCATGAACAATTTGGCTGGACCCTTTTCTTGATCAGCTGCAAACAATAATGACTTCACAGTAGATTCAAGCGGAACATTTAAGAACTTCGCAACATCTGCGCAATGAGTCTTATCGGGTGTGGGTACTTTAACCATTGCCGTAGAGGCTGCAGCTCGGGAAGCAATTAAAGCCAATGACTCTGCCGCTTCTAGGTTGGCTGCGTAATCAGAATTTGGACAATACACAATGGCATCTTCGCCAGTATCAGCAATCACATGGAACTCTTGACTACCTGAGCCGCCAATCGCACCGTTATCAGCAGTCACTGCGCGGAACTCAAGGCCCATACGCTTAAAGATGCGGGTATAAGCATCAAACATTATTTGATAGGATTTCTTGAGGCCTTCAACATCTCTGTCGAATGAGTACGCATCTTTCATACTGAACTCGCGACCACGCATGATGCCAAAACGAGGGCGACGCTCATCGCGGAACTTGGTCTGAATTTGATAGAAGTTCACTGGCAATTGTTTGTAACTCTTAATCTCATTACGAGCTAAATCGGTAATCACTTCTTCAGAGGTTGGCTGGATCAAGAAATCACGATCATGACGATCTTTGATTCTGAGCAATTCCGGACCCATCTTTTCCCAACGACCAGTCTCTTGCCATAATTCAGCTGGCTGAATCATAGGCATTAGCAATTCAATGGCGCCCGCACGATTCATTTCCTCGCGAACGATGTTTTCTACTTTGCGAATGACCTTCAAACCTAATGGCAAGTAGTTATAAATACCTGCGCTTAGCTTGCGAATTAAACCTGCACGCACCATAAGTTTGTGCGAAACCACCTCAGCGTCCGAGGGAGCTTCTTTTAGCGTGGCGAGAAATGATTGTGAGGCTTTCATGTATGGATATAATCAAATCGTTGATTTTAAAGGATTTGAGGCACGATCATGATTGACCGTGAAGGGTATCGCCCGAATGTCGGCATCGTCCTCCTCAACAGCCGTAACGAGGTTTTCTGGGGAAAACGCGTTGGGCAGCATTCGTGGCAGTTCCCGCAAGGCGGGATTCAGCATGGTGAAAGCCCTGAACAGGCTATGTACCGCGAATTGCAAGAGGAGGTTGGCTTACTGCCGGAGCATGTCCAAATTATTGGACGCACCAGGGATTGGCTTCGCTACGACGTCCCTGAGGAATACTTGCGCCGTCAAAACTCCACTAGAGTGCATCGTGCTGCATATCGCGGTCAAAAACAAATTTGGTTTCTCCTACGTCTAGTAGGCTTAGATAGCGACATTCAATTGCGCGCCTCCGAACATCCTGAGTTTGATGCTTGGCGCTGGGTCCCCTTCTGGATTCAGTTGGATGCAGTGATTGGCTTTAAACGCGAAGTCTATCAGCTCGCACTTTCTGAGTTGGCTCGCTTCTTATCCCGCGGTATGCGCATGCAACAGCTTGCCTGGGGCTCCCCTCTCGACCTGATTCAATCTTTTTACGGTGGCTCGCACGAGCACCCTGATGAAGATGAAAATCTAAAAGACAACTTCAAATGACCTATTACCTCAAACGTATTTACCTTTGCTTTTGCGCCGCCATTGTTGGCATGGGACTATCGGCCTGTGCGGGCGACCCAATGCAAAGCGGGCTAGATCCTTTTGCACCCATGGTTTTCAAGGAGGGTACGACTACTATGCCTCTGAACCCACCCAACCAAGCAACCCTAATACCTTTTTACGTATCTCAACATACCATTTTTAAATTTGCTGTAGATACTGACTCAATCCTGATAGGTGCAGATGGGGTGACTCGCTATATTGTGGTGCTGACCAGCCCAAACGGTAGCGTTCAAACTCAATATGAAGGGATTCGTTGCGACTCATTTCAGTGGCGCCTATACGGCACCTTAGAGAACAACGTGTGGAGAGAAAATCCTCTAGCTAGCTGGCGTGCGATCCAAAGCAATGTACCTAATCGATATCAAGCAGCTTTGGCTCAAGGTGCATTTTGCAACCTCGATTCGCAAGAAAAGAGTATCAAGACAATTCTTCAGTCACTCAACCCCAATGGATTTACTGGCGGAACTAAACCAACCAATTCAAACGGAACTATATAAACCCCGGTAAGAGTTCGACTAATTAGCGCTTAAGCGAGTCCCAATTTTCTCGCCAGCAATCAGACGAGTTAGCACGTTGGGTTCGCGCCCAGAGGCGATGACTGTGGCTGCACCAGTTTTAACGGCAATCTTTGCAGCCAATACCTTGGTCAACATTCCGCCCTTACTCAGCTCACTAGCAGCACCTCCGGCCATTTTTTCTAAGGCAGGATCTCCTGCAATAGCATCTGTAAGTAGTGTGGCATCTGGATTTTGACGTGGGTCTGCAGTAAACAATCCGCCCTGGTCAGTCAAAATTACTAAAAGATCGGCATGGATCAAATTCGTTACCAAAGCAGCAAGGCTATCGTTATCACCGAACTTAATTTCATCGGTTACCACCGTGTCGTTCTCATTAATAATAGGAACGACACCCAACTTCAGAAGGGTGTCTAAAGTCGCTCTTGCATTAGCGTTGCGTTCTGCATCAGCTAAGTCTGCATTGGTTAACAAAATCTGAGCACTTCGCAAATTAAAACGTGCGAAGCAGCTTTCATAAACCTGTACCAAACCCATCTGCCCAACTGCAGCTGCAGCTTGTAATTGATGGATCTCTTTTGGACGCTTATTCCAACCCAGACGCTGCATACCCTCAGCAATAGCGCCTGAACTCACCATCAAGACCTCATGGCCAGCTTGCAACAGACCCGCCATTTGCTCGGCCCACATCCCAATCGCAGCATGATCTAAGCCTTCACCATTATTGGTAACAAGACTAGAACCTACTTTGACAACAATTCGTTGAGTTTTTTTAGCGTTCATAGCAAAAGGCAAGCAAATGTTTAATCTGGTTTTTTATCTTCAAGCTGATCTTGATAACGTGGATCTTGAGCACGCTCATCAGCATCATCACGATCACGACGTACAGAGTCCAAATAATCTTGTAAAGAATAGCAAAGCTTGTCGCAACCTAAGCCCGTTAAGGCCGAGATCTCAAATACTGGGCCTTTCCACTTAAAGCGCTTTATAAAGTCCGCAACTACTTTCTTGCGATCTTCCTCAGGAATCATGTCTACTTTATTCAAGACTAACCAACGTGGCTTCTCAACCAAAGCTTCATCGTATTTACGCAATTCATTCACAATTGCATTGGCATCAGCTACTGGATCTACATTCTCATCAAATGGTGCAACATCCACCAGATGTAAAAGTACGCCAGTACGCTGTAGGTGTCTTAAGAAACGATGACCTAGGCCAGCACCTTCAGCTGCACCCTCAATCAAACCAGGGATGTCAGCAATGACAAAGCTTCGTTCAGCTCCCACACGTACAACGCCCAAATTAGGATGTAGTGTTGTAAAGGGATAGTCAGCAATCTTTGGGCGAGCATTCGACACAGCAGTAATCAAAGTAGATTTACCAGCGTTAGGCATGCCCAGCAAACCTACGTCAGCCAAAACCTTTAGCTCAAGTTTCAGCTTTCGGCGTTCGCCATCTTTGCCATTCGTTTTTTGACGTGGCGCTCTATTCGTACTGCTCTTAAAGTGAATGTTGCCCCAACCACCAACGCCGCCCTGTGCCAAACAAAGACGTTCGCCATGGGTAGTTAAGTCAGCAATTGGCTCACCGGTTTCATAGTCAGCAATGATGGTGCCAACCGGCATCCGCAACTCGATGTCATCTCCAGCGCGACCATAACAATCAGCACCACGACCAGGCTCACCATTTTTTGCTGTGTGTGTTTTTGCGTAGCGGTAATCAATCAGGGTATTGATGTTGCGATCGGCTATCGCCCAGACGCTACCGCCTTTGCCGCCGTCACCACCATCAGGACCGCCAAATTCAATGAACTTTTCGCGGCGCATAGAGGCACTTCCGGCGCCACCTTGCCCGGCAATTACTTCAATACGTGCTTCGTCTATAAATTTCATGAATAAAAAAGGCCTCGCTTAGCGAGGCCTGTTCCTAAGAGTTAAATTCGGAATAAATCTGAATCAAACGTGTCTCAGTCAGGCTGCCTTATGAACGAGGCAAGACTGAAACTTGGGCCTTCTTCAAAGCACCCTTAACGCCGAATTCCACTTGTCCGTCAATTAAGGCGAACAAAGTGTGATCCTTACCAATACCAACGTTTGCACCTGGATGAACACGTGTGCCACGTTGACGAATGATGATGCTGCCAGCATTAATGTGCTCGCCGCCAAATACCTTAACGCCTAAGCGTTTCGATTCTGAGTCGCGGCCATTTCGTGTTGAGCCGCCGCCTTTTTTCTGTGCCATATCTTTCTCCTACCCTGAATTAGGCTTTAATCGTGTTGATCAAAATTTCAGTGAAATTCTGACGATGGCCTTGGTGCTTTTGATAATGCTTGCGACGGCGCATCTTAAAGATTGTCACTTTATCGTGACGTCCTTGGGAGACGACAGTGGCCATCACAGCTGCACCATTAACCAATGGATCACCTAATTTCAGTGAAGCGCCTTCGCCAACGGCGAGGACTTGGTCAAGAGTGATTTCGCTGCCGATTTCCGCTGGTATCTGTTCTATTTTCAATTTTTCGCCTGCAGCAACTTTATATTGTTTGCCACCGGTTTTTATGACCGCGTACATGGTTTGAAACCTCAATTAATATCTACATTTAAGCTAATCCACCCTGGACTAGCTAAGCCCATTATTATATCTTGCATGACGACCACTGTCAAAATCAATGACTTAAGCCAAATCCTGGCCCCAATTGCCTTAGATTTCAAGGCCTTAGACGAGGTCATCCGTCAGCGCTTGGCCTCAAAAGTCGCCTTAATTGACCAAATCTCAAGCTATATCATCCAGGCTGGCGGCAAACGGGTCAGGCCCGCCCTACTGATGCTGGTGGCCAAATCCCTGGCTAACGGCAAAGAAACGCCCCATACCCTGGAAATGTCCGCTGTAGTCGAATTTATCCATACAGCCACCCTCCTTCATGATGATGTGGTTGATGAATCCACCCTAAGAAGGGGTCGGGAGACAGCCAATGCTGCTTTTGGCAATGCCGCTAGCGTTTTGGTTGGTGATTTCTTGTACTCCAGGGCCTTTCAAATGATGGTTGGCCCAAATGACCTCCGAGTCATGCAAATCTTGTCGGATGCAACCAATACGATTGCTGAAGGCGAAGTTTTGCAACTTCTAAATATGAATGATCCAGAAGTAGATGAAGCCAGCTACTTACAAGTAATCCGTTACAAAACAGCCAAGCTCTTCGAAGCCTCTACTGAATTAGGCGCCATTCTGGCAAATGCTACCGATGCACAGCGCGAACAAGCTGCTGCATTCGGTCGCCATATTGGCACGGCATTTCAACTCATGGATGACTTACTGGACTACACCGCGAACGCTGAGCAGATGGGTAAAAACGCTGGTGATGATTTACGCGAAGGCAAGCCTACGTTGCCGCTGATTTACTTGCTTGAAAACGGCAGCAGCGAAGAGCGCCTTTTAGTTCGCGCAGCGATTGAGCAAAACCAAGATTTGCCAGATGATGTATTTGCACAAATTCTTGCTGCAGTACAAAACTCTGGTGCTCTAGATTACACACAAGCAGCGGCCAAGCGTGAGGCTGACCTAGCCTTAGCTTGTCTAAAAAACTTCCCAGAAAACGAAGCTAGTGCTGCACTACATGCCCTGTGTGCGTACTCTCTCACGAGACAAACTTAAGCCCCTAGGCTATTAACTCTGAGTTCGCGCGCTGTAATCCGCGCCCGCTCTGCCTCTTCACGTAATCGTACGATTTCTTGTGAAGACATTTTTTCTAGATTTGAATAATCTAATTTCCATGATGGGTCTAATGACCATCGCAATGGTGATTGAACTGTTGTACGAGGGGCCGGAGCTGACTCAAGAAGCCTCATGGCTAGCTCGAAATTCAGATCCTGCGAAGCGAGATCATTAGCTCTTGCAGCTGCATTTCCCAATGGAAAATCACTAAATAAAAATCGCGGCACTCCGCAATACTCAACAATATCTTTAGCAGCGCCCATGACCACGGTTGGAATGCCTGCAGACTCCAGGTACCGCGCCAACAAACTCTGACTCTGATGACAGATTGGACAATTCGGAATTAATACCGCCACATCTACACTATCAGCCTTCAACATCTCTAAAATCTGAGGCGCATCAATCTCTAATGTATGGCGCTGACTTCGATTGGTAGGCAAGCCATAAAAATTAGGCGAAAGCGCCTTTACTCTGCCGGCAACAACAGCCCGCTGAGCAGCACTCAGCGGGAACCAGCAATGACTATCTTCCATATTGGCGTTCTTACGATCAATGCCTACATGCGCAATACGTAAATCGATATTTTCATCGAGAGATTGTTGATAAGGCTGATAGAACTTCGCCGCAGCGTTGTAAGATGCACCCTGGCCTTGCGCGCCCTTATCGGGATCATATGGAACGGCTGTTGTAATTAAACCCAATACAGACTGAGCAAGTGGCTTTCTGAGTGGGGTAAACGGCACATCAATGTAGTGAGCCCACACATAAGGATTCTCATAACCCAAGCCCAAGTAATAACTTCGGGTGCGCTCCATATAGCGAACTGGTTGATCATGTTCTGGTGCAAATGTGAGTTCAGAAGTCTTAGACATCAATTCATCCCTGTAAGATATTGCATATCAAATATTTAACTTCATAGGAACTTATTATGGCTCAGTGGCTTAGATTTCAGCATCAAGGAAAAAGTGGTTTAGGACAAGTGCAAGGTGACCAAATTGCCGTGTATGAAGGCGACTTATTTAATCACCCTAAAGCCACCGGCGCCACTATCAAGTTGACTGATGTAGTCATTGATATTCCTTGCTCCCCTTCCAAGATGGTTGCGATGGTAGATAACTTTCATGCTTTGGTCACCAAGCTTGAACATGCCGTACCTGCTGAGCCTTTGTACTTCCTCAAAGGCAATAACTCTTTCTTAGCAGCAAACCAAGTGATTCGTACACCTAAGTCCTACTCTGGAAAGGTGGTTTACGAAGGCGAACTTGGTATTGTGATTGGCAAACACTGTCACGAGGTTGATGAGGCTCAAGCAGCTAAAGCCATCTTTGGATACACCTGTATCAACGATGTGACCGCTATTGAAATCCTGAATCGTGATCCTGGATATGCGCAGTGGACTCGCGCAAAAAGTTTTAATACCTTTGGTGTATTTGGCCCATACATCACCACCGATGTAGATCCAAGTAAGTTGACGATCAAGACCATTCTCAATGATCAAGAACGTCAAAATTATCCGATTGCGGATATGATTTTCTCGCCAGCAAAACTAGTGAGCTTGATTTCTCAAGATGTACCACTCTCGCCAGGAGACATCATTGCCTGCGGCACTTCAGTAGGCGTTGGCTCCATGAAACCTGGTAGCAACGTGAGCATCATTATTGATGGCGTGGGGCGTCTTGATAATCGTTTCGAGTAATTCAGGTTTTCTAAAACAAAAATCCTTGCTACTGAACATAGCAAGGATTTTTTAATGCTAAAGTTTTATTACCTAGTAACCAGATACTGATGGCAAAGCTAAGCTGCCTTTAGAAGCTTGTACGTTTTCATCTAAGTATTTAGTCAAAGCAAATACAGTATTTAAGCAAGGTGTTGGAGTTTGGGTAATCTTGCCAAGCTCGATTACCGATCCCAACAAAGCATCAATCTCCAAGCTGCGACCAGCTTCTAAGTCTTGCAACATAGAAGTTTTGTGCTTGCCAACTTTTTCAGCGCCAGCGATACGACGCTCGATATCAACACGGAAAGTAACGCCCAACTTTTCAGCAATGGTCTGAGCTTCGGCCATCATGTTACGAGCCAACTCTTTGGTTAATGGATATTGGCAAATGCCCTCCAAGGTGCCATGTGTCAACGAGCTAATTGGATTGAAAGTCATATTACCCCAGAGCTTGAGCCAAATCTCTGAGCGGATGTCATCCAAAATAGGAGACTTAAATCCAGCTGCGCTCATCATTTCTGAGATCTTCTGAATGCGCTCAGTTGTCTGACCATCTAACTCACCCAATGGGAAGCGATTGCCTTCAACGTGGCGAATCACACCAGGCGCTTGCGTAAAGGTTGCTGGATAGACTACGCAACCAATAATGTTGTTTGGATTAATAGCATTCTTAGCAACACCACCAGCATCCACAGTTTCAACTGCATGATCTTGATACTCGCCGCCTAACTTCTGGAAATACCACCAAGGGATTCCGTTTTGCATTGGGATCAAAATGGTTTCAGGGCCCATGATGGCCGCTAGATCGTCAATGATCGGCTCCACTTGATGAGCCTTCACCGCAAGGATCACAACATCAGGCGTCTGGGCATCACGAATTTTTTCAACTGCTTTAACCTGAGCAACCAAAGGCTCTGGTTGATCATCCATGATTAAAGCTAGGCCACGCTCTTTAATTGCAGCCAAAGTTGCACCACGCGCAACAACAGTTACCTCATTGCCCGCTCGTGCCAACATGACAGCTAAGTAGCCGCCAATAGCACCACCTCCGCCGATCACACAGATTTTCATAGGAACTCCATAAGAACAAAAAATTTTGTATTACTGTCATATTAGAGGAGATTATTTTGCGGTGCATCATTTTTCAGCGAATCACACTCTAAACGGCTTTTAACGAGTCCTTTGGCACCAGGCTACCCAAAATCATGCCTGCAATACTGGCAAATAAGCCAGCCAATTGGGGCGGCAAAATAGAGTTGGGCGCTAAAACCTCACAACTAATCCAGATAGTTAAACCGCAAACTACTGCTAGCAATCCCCCTAAGGAGTTAGCCCTTGGCCAGTACACCCCAAACGCTAGCGGAACAAATGCAGCGACCAGAGTCACTTTATAGGCGCTCTCCACCATCTTAAAAATAGACAGCTCAGAGTTCACCGCAAAAAAGGTCACTACCACTGCAAAACATAAAACCGTAATCCGCATGACTTTAAGCAAATCCTGATCAGATAAATGCTTAAAGAAGCCTCGCACAATATTTTCTGCAAAAGTGACCGATGGCGCTAACAAGGTTGCACTGGCACAACTCTTGATAGCTGATAGCAAGGCGCCGAAGAACATCACCTGCGCAATAAGTGGAGCGTGATTTAGAATTAACTTAGGCAAAATCATTTGTGGATCAGTGTTGAGATACTTGTCAACCAAATCAGGACTAATGAGAGTTGCTGAATAAGCTAAATACATTGGCACAAAAGCAAAAATAAAATATAGAACGCCGCCAAGCAAAGCCGCTTGCACTGCAATGTTGACGTTCTTGGATGATGTGATGCGCTGGAAGACGTCTTGCTGCGGAATAGATCCCAGCATCATGGTGCACAAAGCAGCTACAAACCCTAAGATTGAAGCCAAATTCATATCTGGCCAGAAGTTGCTAAATTGACCTGCCGCAGCAGCATGCTCAATTACCACACCAATACCGCCAGTCTGCACCGTCATTTCTTCGCCGATGTACAGCATGCCAATCACGATGATGATCATCTGAATGAAGTCGGTAATCGCAACCGACCACATACCGCCAAATAAGGTGTAAATCAGCACACTAGCTGCACCAATCAGCATTCCACCGGTCTGAGAAATGCTGCCTTCAGAGACTACGTTAAACACGAGACCTAAGGCTTTAATTTGAGCAGCAACCCAGCCCAAGTAAGAAACCACAATGCACAGCGTTACTAAAACCTCTACCGTTCGACCATATTTCTCACGAAAGAAGTCGCCAATCGTCAACATGCGACGGTTATAAAGATGGCGTGCGAAAAATAAGCCCACCAAAATCAAGCAAAGTGAAGATCCAAAAGGGTCAGCAACAACTCCTCCCAAACCCTCTTTAAGAAAAGTGGCTGGAATACCTAAAACTGTTTCAGAGCCAAACCATGTGGCAAATACCGTTGCCGTCACAATTGGCAAAGGAAGGCTATGGCCAGCCGCAGCAAAGTCGGCGGTATTTTTCACCCGCAAAGCTGCCCACAAGCCTATGCCAACGGAAATAACCCAATAGATAATGACGAACCAAATTAGCACGCCTAAATGCTCCTTCAGAAATTTGATGAAATTATATGGCTATGTCACTTTTGATAGATAGCAAAAGGCGCCCCTTTGGAGCACCCCGCGAAAGATGATGGTCTGACATAATTCAGGAGTGAGAGCACCGAAACAAATCCTGCAAACCCCGACATCCAGTCCATCTGCTGATCTGGCATACCAAAAAGCCATTTTGGGGTCCGTATCACGTACCTTCGCCCTCACAATCCCTCTTTTACCCCCGAGTATTGAAAAAGTGGTTGGTAATACTTATTTACTCTGCCGCATTGTTGACACCATTGAGGATGCTGCAGACTTAAGTGCACAAACTAAACAATCACTTTCTAAGCTCTTTTTAGACGCGGTACTTGAAAAGGCTCCTGTAGAAACCTTTGTGCAGCCATGCCTAGAAGCATTAAAGAACTACAACAATCAAGATGAATTAGATTTAATTGCACATACACCAACGGTTCTACGCATCTTGCATACCTGCTCAAGCAATGATCAGGAAGCAGTGAGTCGCTGCATTTCGATCATGTCAGAAGGAATGTCTTATTTCCATGCTAAACAAAACCAAGCTGGTCTAAAAAACCTCGCTGAATTTGAAGAGTATTGCTATGTAGTTGCTGGTGTCGTTGGCGAACTGCTTACAACTATCTTTGGCAACTATTCACCCGCCTTTAACGAACAAATAGCAGGGCATGAAGATTTAGCAATAGCATTCGGTCAAGCGCTACAAATGACTAATATCCTCAAAGACTCCCCAGAGGATCAGGCGCGTGGCGTGTCCTGGAAGCCAGGCAACGTAAGTCAGAGAGAGCTTCTAAAAATTGCCTATCAAAAACTTCAAGACTCTCTGAGTTACATTGTGCTCATTCCTAAAAAAGAGCAGGGTATGCGACGTTTTTGTTTTTTAGCATTTGGCCTGGCTGTCATGACTCTCTCGAAGATTGCAAATCGAAATGCATTTTCCAACAAGAATGAAGTAAAGCTTTCTAGGAGTGCCGTAATGAGTTTTTATGGCTATACAAAGTGGGCCGTTAAAAGCGACGCCCTGATGAAGACTTTTTTCTATTTCAGCAGTAGATCTCTAGCTAAATAAGCGCTATTACATCGCACCTTCATGCTTTAAAAGCCAGAGCTTAATTTGGCGATACAAACCCGGGGAGTTTTCTTTCATAAAACCTCCGATTCCCTGGGCCGATATCACTCGATGACAAGGCGCAATTAAAGGGTAAGGATTGGCACCGCAAGCTGTACCTACGGCTCGCGCTCCACTTTTAATTTTCTTGGCTACCTCACCATAGGTTTTTGTTTTACCAGACGGGATTTCTTGAATACTGGCCCACACTTTTCTCTGATGCTCTGTGCCCGCAGGCTTGGTTGGTAAATCGAATTGCCAATGTGGGTCTTTAAAGTACGCTTTGCATTGTCTCGTCACTTCTTTAGCCAATTGATTCTCTGGCGCGATTAAAGCCGTATTAGCAGGCAAGTAATCAATCCTGGAAAGCATCAAACTACCTTCCACCAATTCCGTCAAAATACCTAGACACCCAAAAGGTGCCGTAACAACGCAGTAACTAGAGCTGTTTGAATTTGATGGTGAAGTTGAGGAAGCCATATCAGGCAATTCTTACACAAATACACAGGCGGGATGACAGGCCTTTATTCCTCAGCTATAGCCGAGCAAATGCCACTTTGCTATATTGACCCATACTTACTTTTTTTAGGCATACCGAATGGACACCTTTTTTGACGATTGGCCTTTTTATGGCCAAGTTGCTCTGGTCCTATTTTTACTAGCGCTTTCAGGCTTTTTCTCGATGGCAGAAACCAGTATGCTGTCCTCCAATCGTCATCGCCTAAGGGCAATGGCTAATAGTGGAAATGCGGGAGCAGCTTTAGCGGAAAGATTATTAAAGCGGATTGACTCGTTGTTATCGGTACTCTTGATTTCCAACAACCTGATTAATACGGTTTTACCTATTTTAGTAACCGGTATTGCTCTGCATATTTTTGGCGATAGCGGCCTTGTACTTTCCATCGCCACTTTAGTGGTTGCATTACTCATCATTATCTTTAGCGAGATTACCCCTAAGGTCATTGGTGCCGCCTTCCCGGAAAAGATTGCCTCTAATGTGGGTTGGTTTATCTTGCCGCTCACTTTTGTCCTCAAGCCTGTGCTTTGGTTTATTAATAGTTTTGTATCTAGCCTGATGAAAGTATCTGGTTTGCAGTCCTCCTCTGATAGCAGGGCTATGAGTAAAGAAGAATTGCGGAGTCTCGTTTTGGAATCAAACCGCTTTGTTTCCAACCATCATCGCAACATTCTGCTCAACTTATTTAACCTAGAAAATATTACCGTTGATGATGTGATGACACCGAGATCTAAGATTGAGGTTCTAGACCTGTCAAGACCAATTGATGAAGTGGTACAACAACTAGAAACCTGTTATCACAATAAATTACCAGTCTGTGATGGTGATTCTGAACGCATTATCGGCATTCTCTCTGTCAAGAAGGCACTATCGTTATTGGGTGACACCGACCTAAAGCATGAAGATTTTAGATCCCTAGTGAATGAGCCCTATTTCATCCCAAGTGGCACGCCAGTCTTACAGCAAATGCAATTTTTTCAAGATAACCAACAACGCTTAAGTTTGGTTGTAAATGAGTATGGCGAAGTTCTGGGTTTAGTGACCTTTGAAGATATCGTAGAGGAACTCATTGGTGAATTCACAACATCGTTTTCCAACCTTTCTACCGATCCTCGCTGGCTTGCTGATGGCACTTATCTAGCAACAGGTAGCGCCTCCCTACGAGACCTCAATCGATTACTCAACCTGAATCTTCCTCTGGATGGGCCACGCACATTAAATGGTCTCATTCTCGAAAAACTCGAGGCTATTCCCGACCATGATGTCAGCATTCGTATTGCAGGTATCGTCATGGAAATCATTCAGTTTGATGATCAAGGTATCAAGACCGTGAAACTCTATCGTCCCGCTAAGCTGGTTCAAGAGCAAGATTGAGTGTTGCTTCTGATGATTCACTGATCATTCGGACTTGGTATGAAATCACCGCATATGCCTTAGATGCTAGAGCAAGTGATATACATATTGAGGCTGGAAAACTAGCCACACTCATCCGTATTCGGGTCGATGGTCTTCTGCAAATACAGTCACATCACCCTATTGAATTTCATGAGCGCTTAATTACGCGCATTAAAGTTCTTGCCCGTTTGGATATCGCAGAAAAACGGCTTCCGCAAGATGGGCGGCTTTCCATAGGCCATGATTTTTCTAAACCCAATATAGATTGCCGAGTCTCCATTTTGCCAACCCTTTATGGAGAAAAAGCAGTTATTCGCATATTGCCAAGCTCTATCGATGAACTCGACCTTCACGAAATTGGTCTTCTGCCAGACCAACTGGAGATACTTCAGAAAGCACTTTCTCAATCAAATGGGCTCATCCTGGTGACAGGGCCAACAGGGTCTGGTAAGACGCGGACCCTCTACAGTTGCCTGCGTCAACTCAATCAAGATCATCGCAACCTTTGTTCAATTGAGGACCCCATTGAAATTCGGCTCGCAGGAGTCAATCAGGTGGCGTATCACCCTAGATCTGGCTTAGATTTTCCGACCATCATTCGCGCCCTACTGAGACAGGATCCAGATGTGATCATGATTGGAGAAATACGAGATGCTGCTACCGCTCAATTAGCTATTCAGGCAGCCCAGACCGGACATCTCGTACTCAGCACCCTGCATACGAGAAACGCTAATGGGGTAGTTCAAAGACTTAAAAATCTAGGGGTTGATCAAGAATCTCTTGAGTCTTGTCTTTTAAGCGTCAGTTCACAACGTCTAGTGCGCAAGACTTGTCAACACTGTCTCGGAAAAAATGTCGTCACTAAATCCCCATGCCCAAACTGTAAAGGCCGTGGTTGCTTTGGCAGGATTGGCGTCCATGAAGTGTTGAGCAAGGCGCATCTGTTTAACTCGTCTTCTTCACCTATCAGTATGCGGGATGCTGGATTCATTCACGTGCAAGCCGGCCTTATCAATCAAGCGGCTCTAGATGCAGAAGTAGGCGCATGGCATTAAGCAAAAAAGACCAGCTTCACTTTGCAGAGCAACTCTTAACGCTTTTAGAAGCAGGTCTGCCCCTCTTAAATGCGATTGAGCTAATTTATTCAACTGCCCCAAAAGCCTGGCTTTCTTGGGTTAACACTATTTATGCTCAACTCAAAAAGGGAGAAAGCTTCTCTCAATGTCTGCGCACCCAAAAAAATCTATTTTCAATGGAGTTTATTAATCTCATTCGCGTAAGTGAGCGGACTGGTGACTTCAATTTAGCGCTAAAGACAATTTGTCGGCAACTGGAAGACCAAATTGAGTTACGCCGGAAAATTCAACAGGCGCTGAGTTATCCCATCATCACCTTGAGTAGCTCTTGTCTTCTGGTAATCGTCATGATGATTTGGGTTGTACCTGTTTTCAGGGATGTGTTTGCTCATTTTCAAGCAGACTTGCCAGCACCAACTCAAGCATTGATTCAAATATCGTCTTGGTTTGAAAAATTCTATTTCGTCGCAACTATATCTCTAATAAGCCTCGTTGCCCTGTTTAGTCTTGCATGGTCCAGACTTCCCAGACTACAAAAATATTGTGATCGAATGAGCTTTTACATACCGATTATTGGAGAGCTATTGAGATTGGCAACACTTACCTGCTGGTGCCGGACCCTAGGTCATCTTCTAAAATCTGGCTTACCCCTGCCGGATGCGCTGAGAGTTACCGCACAATCATCCAATCACTGGCTTAGTCATGATTTTAGTGCTGAAATATTCAAGCACCTGACTCGCGGTTGGCCTCTTGGGGAAGCGATAGTAAAGGCAGATCCCAAGCATTTATTATTTGATCTTGAAACATTGCAACTGCTGCGTATTGCATCAGAAAGTGGTGCGCTCGCCGAAATGCTTCAAAGGCGCGCATCGATAATGGGCTCGCAATTAAGTAATCGACTCAACACCTTAAGTCAAAGTCTGGAGCCTTTGTTAATTATGATTGTCGGACTCATTATTGGAAGTCTGGTCATAATCTTATACCTCCCCATCTTTAACCTAGGACAGATTGTTTAATGGGTAATCTAGTTTTTCTCGATTGGGTCCGCATTCTTTTAATAGTCACCCTCATGTACTTGGCTTATATTGATTTGCGTACCTTCCGATTGCCCGACGTCATTACATTCCCACTGATCCTATCCGGGCTACTTGTGAGTGGCTTTTCTAACCAATGGCTCGTCTCTTTTCAAGACTCAGCCATTGGTGCAATTCTTGGGTACACCTCTCTTTGGCTCTTAAATCTTCTTTATCGACTGACTAAAAAGCAAGATGGTATTGGCATGGGGGACGCTAAGCTATTGGCAGCGTTAGGTGCATGGCTTGGTTGGTATGCATTGCCTGGCATTCTTCTCATTGCATCCTTATCTGGATTATTAGGCGGCTTCATTTGGCTGCAATGGAATAAGCAAAATCATCGCTCAGCATTTCCTTTTGGTCCTTTCCTTGCCATTGCTGGCATCATTGAGTTGTTATGGCCACAAACCCTACAAACACTCCTTCTAAACAAGCTAATCTAGGCGAACTAAAAGGGTATGCCCCTTTTGTTGGCCTTACTGGTGGCATTGGATCAGGTAAAACAGCCGTTAGCGATCAACTGGCTCAATTGGGTGCGGGCGTTATAGATACCGATCTCATAGCCCATCAGATCACCGTTCCAAATGGAGTAGCAATTCCCCTAATACAAAAGCAGTTTGGATCAGAATTTATTGACCCTAACGGAGCGCTGGATAGGGCTAAGATGCGTACCTTAGTGTTCGCTGACTCTCATGCAAGAAAAGCCTTAGAGGATATTACCCACCCCCTCATTCGGGCAGAAACCATTCGGCAGGCAAAACAGCTGATTCAAGCAAAGGTTCCCTACCTGGTTTTTGTGGTGCCTTTATTAATTGAGTCAGAAAGCTGGTTATCCCTATTGGATTACCTGGTGGTGGTGGATTGTCCAGAAGAGGCTCAAATTGAACGGGTGATGCACCGCAGCAAATTACCCCGAAATGAAGTGGAAAGCATCCTCAAGGCTCAAGCCAGTAGGCAAGAACGCATTGCACATGCGTATATAGTTATTGAAAACCAAGGGAGCCTACAGGATTTGCATGCCGAGGTTTTGAACTTGCACCAAAAAATCTTACAGATTCAGAAAGATCCCACCAGTTCGTCATAGAATATGGGCTTGTGATTGTTTACGAATATCCCTTCAATGAATTAGTTCGAAGCATGCTTCGGCTGGAGTATTTGTTCGCCCGTTACAACCACTTCGTCCGCTCAGATGATCCTGAGTTGCACCACAATGCTATCTCCACTCTATTTGATCTTGGTGATATTGGCGCTCGTGGAGATATCAAGTCATTGCTACTGAAAGAATTTGAGCGTCAAAAATATGCGCTCAATGGATTGAAATCGTCGCAAAAGGTTGATCAAGAGGCCCTTTCACAAACTCTTTCCGAGATTGATGCTGTTGCTAGTGGAATCAATCAATCCGCAGGAAGGCCTAACTCCGTCATCACTGAAAGCGAATGGTTAAATGCTATTCGCACTCGATTAAATATTCCTGGTGGCACCAGCCCAATTGATTTACCAAGCTATCATGCCTGGAAAAATAGCCCCACCTCCGAACGTCGTGAGTTACTGGAAAAATATATCTCTCCACTCTTGCCATGGCAGGAAGCATGTCAATTATTTTTAAGGTTGCTTCGTCAATCTGGCGAAGCTAAGGATGTAGTTGCACATAATGGCTCTTTTCAGCAAGCACCATCTGGTAAGGTCTACCAATTAATGCGTATCGCTGTTGAAGATGACACTTTATTTTCAGAGATCAGCGCAAATAAATACTTGCTTTCTGTACGCTTCTTGAAGTCTGAGCGGGATAAAAAAGCACAGCTGGTAAATGCCGATGTGCAATTTAAGCTAACACTCTGCCAGCTTTAAAGCAAAAGGCTTCTAAGCCTTTCCAGCATTGGCCAGGCGGCCGGCAATAAAGGCTCCACGCTAGGCTTTTCTGCGGCGAGTAATTCCCATGATAAGGCTTGATTCTCGCAACCCTTGGGAACCCCCTTCCAATCGCGAATAACGCTCACATGCAAACGAACATAAGCGTGTGGGTAGTCATGCTCTAAGACAGTAAGCTCTTCGCTCGATTGAATATCAATTCCAAGCTCTTCTTGCAACTCACGCTGAAGCGCCTCGAAAACGGTTTCTCCTTTTTCGATTTTTCCGCCTGGAACTTCCCAATAGCCTGAGTAGGGCTTGCCTTCAGGCCTCTGTCCTAAAAGATAGCGGCCTTCCGCATCAAGCAATATTCCAGCAGCAACTTCAGTAACAGGACGTTTAATTTCGCTCATGAATTAAATTACTTAAGACTTTGAGCCAGCCCAATGTTTGGCAAATTGCCAAGCAACCCTACCTGAGCGCGAACCACGCTCCAGTGCCCAGACCAAGGCTTCGGAACGTGCCGCTTCAATTTGTGCAGCACTCAAACCGAAATGCTGAAGCCAATGCGCCACAATTGCCAAATACTCATCTTGTTTTGGCGGATAAAAAGATAGCCAAAGGCCAAAGCGCTCTGATAAAGAAATCTTTTCTTCTACGACCTCGCCAGGATGAATTTCTCCATCATCACCATGAACATAACCTTCGTTATCTTTCATATACTCCGGCAATAAATGACGGCGGTTTGAGGTAGCATAAATCAAGATATTGTCCACTTGAGCAGAAACAGAGCCATCTAGGGCTGATTTCATGGCCTTATAGCCAGACTCACCATCCTCAAATGACAAATCATCGCAAAAAATAATGAATCGCTCTGGGCGTTCAGCCAAAAGTTCAGTAATGTCAGCCAAATCAGCCAAATTCTCTTTTTCAACCTCAACCAGCCGCAAGCCTTGGTTTGCGAACTCATGCAAACTTGCTTTAATTAGCGAGGACTTTCCAGTCCCTCTGGCGCCTGTGAGCAAAATATTATTGGCCGGCTTTTTTTGAATGAAGTTTTTTGTATTGTCGCGAATAGCATCGCGTTGACGGTCAATATTCTGCAAATCTTCAAAGGTGATATCGGATACGTGTTTTACAGGCTGCAAAAATCCAATGCTGCCAAAAATACTATCGCGACGGCGCCATCTAAATGCAGTAGAGGATTTCCACTGCTCGTTAGTGAGAGGCTTGGGTAAAAAGGTATCAAGATGGTCTAAAAGACGGTCTAATTTTTCATTCATATTGCGAGAAGTCTTTTATGAGCGGTAATCGGCATTAATGGATACATAGTCGTGCGATAAATCACAAGTCCACATGGTCTGGGTAGCGTTGCCACGACCTAAGTCAATCTTGATCGTGATTTCTGGGGCCTGCATTACTCTTTGACCATCAGCCTCTTGATAATCGGGATTGCGCCCACCATCCTTTGCTACCCAAACATCACCTAACCACATTTGCACACGATTGACATCTAAATCTGTAATGCCTGCATAACCAATTGCTGCAAGGATGCGCCCTAAGTTAGGATCACTTGCAAAGAAAGCTGTTTTAACCAAAGGTGAATGTGCAACTGCTTTTGCAACTAAGCGGCACTCCTCAAGAGTCTTGCCCCCAACAACATCAATGGTCATAAATTTGGTAGCGCCCTCACCATCACGCACAATCATTTGCGCTAGCTTTCTGGCCAGAGCAATTAATGCATCTCGCAATACGGCATAGCTAGAATCATTCGTAGATTGAATTTTCACATCCGACTGCCCCGTTGCCATGATGATGAAAGAGTCGTTAGTAGAGGTATCGCCATCAATCGTGATGGCATTAAATGAAAGGTCGGCAATCTCACGAGTTAGGCTCCCCAAGAGACCAGGTGCAAACCCAGCATCCGTCGCAATGAAGCCGAGCATCGTTGCCATATTAGGATGAATCATGCCTGCACCCTTACAGATCCCAGTAATCGTCACCGGTCCTTCGGGCATTTGCACTGTTACTGATGCAGCCTTCGGCTGAGTATCAGTGGTCATGATCGCTTCAGCTGCATCAAGCCAATTATCTTCACCTAAATTTGCTACTGCCTTTGGCATAGCGCTGATAATTTTCTCAATTGGAAGCGGTTCAAGAATCACACCAGTTGAAAAAGGTAGGATCTGCTCTGGATTGATCTTGAGATCTTTTGCTAAAGCCGCACAGGTCTCCAAAGCGTGCTTCATGCCAGACTCACCCGTACCCGCATTGGCGTTTCCAGTGTTCACCACCAGGGCCCGGATTTCACCATTACGACCTTCTTGAGCCAAATGCTCACGACAGACTTGCACGGGGGCAGCGCAAAAACGATTCAACGTAAAAACGCCAGCTACCTGCGATCCGGGAGCTAAAGTCATCACCAACAAGTCCTTGCGGTTTGCTTTCTTAATACCAGCTTCGGCGATGCCCATCTCAAAGCCTTTAACGGGCTTGAGTTCGGCTCTTTGGGGGAGGGGTAAATTAACAGTCATAGTCCGATAATTGTAGATGAGGCTCCAAAATAAAGCGCGCCTTCTGAGCGCGCTTTATTTGATTACTTCCTATTTCAGAATGCTATACCTTAATTGGCAGTTCCCGAATGCGCTTGCCAGTTGACACAGCAATTGCATTTGCTAGAGCTGGCGCCACTAAAGGCACTCCAACCTCACCCAAACCGCCCGGCTTTTCTTGACTTGGTATCAAATGCACTTCAACTACGGGCACTTGATTTTGTCGCAAGCTAGGGTAGTTATTGAAGTTATTCTGCTGCACTCGACCATTCTCAATCGTAATCTCATTGCTCAGAGCTGCGCTCAGGCCATAAATAACACCGCCAGTCAGCTGCGCCCTTGCTTGGTCAGGATGCACAGTAATTCCACAATCAGAAACGAAGGTAATTTTCTTAACCTTGGTATCTTTAGCCGTAGGATCTAACTCAAGTATGCAAGCAGAATAGGTGTCATAGCACTCCATCTGCGCAACCCCAAAACGCTTGCTGCCCGGAACGTATCCAGACTTTTTCACTGCCAACTCCAGGACAGCTTTTGCGCGCGGGTGTTTACCTAAAGATGCCATCCGATACGCCACAGGATCTTTGCCGGCAGCTTTAGCAGCCTCATCTACAAAACTCTCAATTGCAAATGCATTAAGCGCATTACTGACGGAGCGCCAATAACCTACTCGAAGTCCAGTATCTGTAATCACATTGGTGATTTCTAGGTTGGGTATTTGGTAAGTAATATTGTTGGAGCCCTCAACCATGAATGGATCAAAACCATCCTTCACAAAACCAGGAAAGGCTCGTGCAGTCACTGATTGAGAAACCATTTTGGCCTTCAAAGAAGCTAACTGACCATTAGCATCCAAAACACCATCCACTTGATGAATACTCATTGGACGATAGAAGTCATGAGTAATGTCATCCTCCTTGGTCCACAGCATCTTGACAGGCATTCCAGCGGCTTTAGAAATTTCTGCGGCTTGACGAATAAAGTCCAACTCCAACTTACGACCAAATCCACCACCCAGGAATGTTGTCTCAATTGTGACATCTTCTGGCTTCACGCCGGCTGCGGCTGCAGCCACTGCTTGACCGCCTTGCTGAAACTGAATGGGCCCAATAATTCTGCACTTTCCATTAGATACATCTGCAGAGCAGTTCACAGGCTCCATAGTGGAATGCGCTAAATACGGCAAAAAGTATTGGGCACTCAGCGGCTTTCCGCTAGCTACGTTTGCATTTGGATTACCTACAGTTTTAATCACCGCGCCTTTTTTAGATAAACCCTCTTCCAATGACTTTCGAACAACTGCATTGCTCAGGGTCGCATTAGCACCTTCATTCCAGGTAATTTTGAGGGCATCCCTACCCTTGCGGGCGGCATAAAAATCTTTTGCTAAGACGGCAACACCATCAGAAATTTGTACAACTTTGATTACCCCAGCTACCTTAAGTGCGGCTGAAGCATCAAACGCTGTTGGAGTACCTCCGATTACCGGGCACTGAGCTAAAGATGCAATCGCCATCCCTGGAATCTTGACGTCAATTCCATAAACTGCTTTTCCAGCAACTTTACTAGGCGTATCGAGACGACGCATTGTTTCCTTGCCAATCACCATGAAATTCGCAGGTGATTTCAATGCTGGTTTCTCTGGAAGCGGCAACTTAGCTGCGTCTGCGGCTAATTCACCATACGTGGCTGACTTCCCATTCGAATGCGTTACTTTGCCATTCATTGCCTTGCAGTCGGCCGCGGCAACATTCCAACGTTGAGCGGCAGCCTGTACCAGGACGGCACGAGTTGCAGCACCAGCAGTTCTTAACTTATCAAAAGCTTCACGCACTGAAGTTGAGCCGCCAGTAATTTGACCGCCTAACATCGCATTGATATAAACAGGGGCTACTCCAGCAATCTCAACCTGAATCATTGATAGAGGCAAATTTAATTCCTCAGCTAGCAATGCTGGCAAAGAGGTATATACGTCTTGGCCCATTTCTGAGCGCGCACAAATTAATGTAATTTGATTGTTTGGGGTAATTTGTACCCAGGCATTTGCTAAAGCAGGTTTGCCTGCATCACCACTAGCAGCTTGGCTTGTTAAAGGAAGATGCATCCCAATAACTAATGCGCCAGTCAAAGCAGAACTTTGCTGAATAAACTGACGACGCCCAAGATTTTTTAAAGAATTATTTTGCATTTTTCTTGATTCCCTATGCCAATTTATCTGCAGCGCGTTTGACTGCTTTTTCGATGCGAGAATAAGTTCCGCAACGGCAAATATTTCCACTCATGGCATTTTTAATATCATCGCTACTAGGCTGTTTTTTCTTTGCCAATAAATCAGCCGCAGACATCATTTGCCCAGTCTGGCAATACCCACACTGAGGGACATCAAACTCGATCCAAGCATCTTGAAGTGCTTTTCCAACTTTTGTAGCTAAACCCTCAAGAGTAGTCACCGACTTGCCGCCTGCAGCAGACACAGGGGTGGAGCAGGAACGAATAGCAGCGCCTTCTAAGTGAACGGTACATGCTCCACATAGTCCTGCGCCGCAGCCATACTTTGGACTGGTTACATCTAAATGGTCTCGTAAGACCCAGAGAATCGGTGTTTCAGGATCCCCATCAAAATTAACAGCTTTGCCATTGAGAGTAAAAGACACGGCCATAACGCCCCCTTAGTTAGATTTGAAATGTTGAAAACAAGTTAATTGTTTTTATACCCACAAATCATGACAGATTTACAGAAACTGAGGGGATTCTCGTGATTAGGGATTCCACCAAGAAAAATGGCCCAGAGTGATCTGAGCCATTTAAGCGCTATCAAATAAGCTCTTACCCTAAGCCAACGCGCCGCAGCAGTTCTTATATTTTTTACCGCTACCGCAAGTGCATGGATCGTTGCGACCCACCTTTGGGCCTGTACGCAGGGGTGCAGGCTGAATATCAATTGCAGCGCCACGGTCACCAGTTGACCCAGCTACTTCTTTCTCAGGATCAGCGTGCTGATACTGAACATCGGAAAGCTTTGCCAAATCATCGTTCATCGACTCCGAAGCCTGATCTAATTCATTGGCACTGCGAATCTGAACAGTCATGATGCTTTTCACAACATCGTTCTTAATAACGTTGAGTAATTCACCATACAACTCAAATGCTTCACGGCGATACTCTTGCTTAGGATCCTTCTGAGCATAACCGCGCAAGTGGATACCCTGACGCAGATGATCCAAGGCAGCCAAGTGCTCACGCCAATGACTATCTAAACTATATAAAAGTACTGAGCGCTCAAAGCCAGCAAAAGATTCGCGTCCGGAGAGGTCGACTTTAGCGTCGTAGGCTTCCTTAGCAGCTTGCAGAACCCGATCAATAATTTCTGCATCGTCAACGGTCTCAGCGCTTTCAACCCACCCTCTCAGGTCAATCGTAAGACCCCACTCGCTAGCTAGGGCATTTTCTAGCCCAACTAAGTCCCACTGCTCTTCCATAGATTCCAGGGGAACATATACAGAGCAAACGGAACGCAGAACATCTTCACGCAAATTGGCAATCAAGTCACCAATATCAGCACTTTCAAGTACTTCATTTCTAAGACGATAAGTCTCTTTGCGCTGATCATTGGCAACGTTGTCATATTCAAGCAATTGCTTACGAATATCAAAGTTACGACCTTCAACTTTGCGTTGGGCAGATTCAATCGAACGGGTAACCATTCCAGCTTCAATCGGCTCGCCATCTGGCATCTTGAGTCGATCCATCACAGCGCGCAAACGGTCACCGGCAAAAATACGTAGGAGTGCATCGTCTAGCGAAAGATAGAAGCGAGAAGAGCCTGGATCACCCTGACGACCTGAACGACCTCTTAACTGGTTATCAATACGACGACTCTCGTGACGCTCTGTACCGATGATATGCAAACCACCAGCCACTAACACTTGGTCATGAATGCTTTGCCACTCATCCTGCAGTTGCTTAATCTTGACCGCTTTTTCAGCATCAGAAAACGAACTATCAGCCTCAATTAAAGATGACTGCTTACCAACGTTGCCACCCAAAACAATATCGGTACCGCGACCCGCCATATTGGTAGCAATCGTAATCATCTTAGGACGGCCGGCTTGTGCAATGATTTCTGCCTCACGCTCGTGCTGCTTTGCATTTAAGACTTGGTGCGGTAACTTGCGTTTATCTAGTAAGCCAGCAATCAACTCAGAGTTTTCAATAGAAGTGGTGCCTACCAATACTGGCTGACCACGCTCAAAACAATCCTCGATATCTTTAATTACTGCGTCATAGCGTTCGCGAGAAGACTTATAAATCTGATCTTGCTTATCTTTTCTTTGGCTAATCCGATTTGGGGGAATCACAACAGTTTCTAAGTTGTAGATTTCTTTAAATTCATACGCCTCTGTATCGGCAGTACCAGTCATGCCGGCTAATTTGCCGTACATACGGAAGTAGTTTTGGAAGGTGATCGTTGCTAAAGTCTGATTCTCATTCTGAATCTGCACGCCTTCTTTTGCTTCTACAGCTTGATGCAATCCATCAGACCAACGACGACCTTGCATTAAACGGCCAGTAAATTCATCCACGATGATGACTTCGCCATTTTGAACCACATAATGTTGATCACGGTGATACAGGCAGTGCGCACGCAATGCTGCATATACATGGTGCATCAAAGTAATGTTTTGTGGCGCATAAAGAGAGTCGCCATCATTGAGCGCTCCCAACTGAACCAAGATAGCCTCAGCTTTATCATGCCCTTGTTCGGTCAAATAAACCTGCTGAGATTTCTCATCCACCCAGTAGTCGCCCGGCTTCTCAACGCCAGTGCCATCAGCTTTCTCTTCACCAATTTGACGCTCTAAATGGGATGGCAGGGCATTAATCTTGACGTAAAGATCAGTGTGATCTTCTGCCTGGCCGGAGATGATTAATGGTGTACGAGCCTCATCAATCAGAATGGAGTCAACTTCGTCAACGATTGCATAAGCCAAACCACGTTGTACGCGTTGATTCAAATCCTGAACCATGTTGTCGCGCAAATAGTCAAAACCAAATTCGTTATTGGTGCCGTAAGTAATGTCAGCAGCATAAGCCGCTTGCTTGGTAGTGTGATCCATTTGAGATAAATTCACACCCACCTTCATACCCAAGAAGTTATACAACTTGGACATCCATTCGGCATCGCGCTGCGCTAAATAGTCATTGACAGTTACAACGTGCACACCTTTACCGGTCAAGGCATTTAAATAGACCGGAAGGGTTGCTGTTAATGTTTTTCCTTCACCAGTGCCCATCTCGGCAATCTTGCCTTGATGTAGGGCTAATCCACCCAAAATCTGCGCATCAAAGTGGCGCATCTTCATAACGCGTGCGCTTGCCTCGCGGACTACCGCAAAAGCTTCTGCAGCGATGTCGTCCAAAGACTCTCCAGCAGCCAGGCGCGACTTGAATTCTGCAGTTTTTGCAGCAAGAGCGTCATCATCCAAAGATTGCAGGCTGGCTTCAAATGTGCCAACCTTAGCAACGACTTTGCGATACTGTTTTAAGAGGCGGTCGTTACGACTGCCGACCAGGGTTTTAAGAAGACCGATTACCATGGGATATTGAAGAAAATTAAGTCCTTGAGTTTATCACCCGTAACCCCATTTTTTATGAACTTTGCCCCTAAACCATCTCGCAAGCACAAAGCCCACGACTGGATGGATTACCTACGAGAATCTGATGGGCTTGGGGGAATTTTGGCTAAAACCGAGGATCTGGCCAAACTCAAAAAGGTCATTAACTCAGCCTTAACAAAGCTTGAATTAGGCCATCTGAGCTCAAAAATTGAAGCTGGATGGCGCTCTGGCTCGGAAGATGAGCTCTTTTTACTAGTGAATAGCGCCAGTATCGCAACCCGCTTACAACAAATATTACCTAGTTTAATCAATGAGTTATCTAAATCTGGGCTGCCCTGTAAGACTATAAAAGTGCGGTTAAAGCCGGCTCCACCTGCCTGGGAAGTAAAGCCCCGCACAGACACTCAACGTGAGAGGCCAAAGGGCCTTAATGAGGTTGCTAAAAAATCTTGGGAGTCTTTATTGGAGAAGTTAGGGCCAGATTCAGGCTTGCGCTCATCTATCGAAAAGCTACTCAAAAACAAACCAAAGTAGCTAAAAAGCACCTCAGCCCGCTCAGCACCCCTTAGAAAAAGAGGGGTTGGCTTTCCTGGGAATACGCTCCCGGAGCCTTATTTTCAGCAAAAGAGCTGATTTCATAAGAACTTGGGTCTTCCAAAAGCTTACGTAAAAGTGCGTTGTTGAGAGCATGTCCTGACTTCTCAGCTACATAAGCTCCAACAATAGGATGCCCAATGAGATAAAGATCGCCGATTGCATCCAAAATTTTGTGGCGCACAAATTCATCTTCATAACGAAGCTCTTCGTTATTCAAAATTCGATGCTCATCTAAAACAATTGCATTGTCTAAACTGCCGCCACGCGCTAAACCCATTTCGCGTAAAGCTTCTACTTCATGCGCAAAACCAAAAGTACGCGCACGACCAATTTCACTGCGGTATCCCTGCTCAGCGAAATCCACTACAAAACGTTGACCGGTTTTATCAACTGCTGGATGCTTGAAATCAATCGTGAAATCTAATTTAAATCCAAAGAATGGCTCTAAGCGTGCAAGCTTGTCACCCTCACGAACCTCTACTGGTTTTTTAATCACAACAAATTGACGTGGTGCATCTTGTTCTGCAATACCAGCAGATTCAATTAAGAATAAAAAAGAGGCTGCACTTCCATCCATGATGGGTACTTCTTCGCCATCAAGCTCAATGAATAAATTATCTAGACCAAGACCAGCGCAGGCTGAAAGCAGATGCTCCACCGTCGAAACACGAACGCCATCTTTTTGAATAACCGAGGCAAGCCTGGTATCGCATACAGCTAAAGCAGTTGCAGGCACAACAGCTTGCTCAGACGTATCCACCCTAACAAACTGAACCCCTGAATTTACTGGTGCAGGCTTAATAGAAATCGTCACCTTACGACCAGAATGCAAGCCAATCCCCACGGTCTTAACCGGAGTGGCGATAGTGCGTTGCTTCATCATATTTGAGTATTTAAATTCAGGGGGTATTCGTTATATAAAAATTTGAATTACAGCTTTTTCAGCATCGAAGCCGCATCGCTAACTTCAAACTTACCAGGAGCTTCGCGATCTAATGACTTCACTACACCATCCTCAATAATCATGGCATAACGATCAGAGCGTACGCCCAGTCCTCGTGAAATTAAATCCAACTCCAAGCCAAGCTTTTTAGTGAACTCAGCACTACCATCGCCCAACATGCGGATCTTTTTACCCACATTTAGATCGCGTCCCCATGCACCCATGACAAATGGGTCGTTTACGGAAACACACCAAATTTCATCAACGCCCTTGGCTTTAATCGCATCGTAGTGCTCAACATAACCAGGTACGTGTTTTGCAGAACAAGTCGGTGTAAATGCGCCAGGCAATGCAAACAACACAATCTTTTTTCCTGCAGCTAGCTTTTCAACTTCAAAAGCATTTGGCCCCAAAGAACAGCCTTCGCTCTCTTCATTCATAAACTCATAAAGAGTAGCGTTAGGTAATTTTTGTCCAACTTCAATCATGACATCTCCAATAAATAATTGTTAGTAAGCATGCCAACGCAAGCGCAGGATTCGTCGTCCGGAGGGGCGCCGCGCTGGCATTTTGCAATCACCTATTGTATTAAGCGGCTAATTAATCTGCTTGCTTACGTAAAAAGGCTGGAATTTCATAATAATCAGCCCCTTTATCCAGCATGGATTTCGCTTGAGGAGAACTATCTGCGCCTAATGTAGGCGCAGGAGTCGCTTCACGAGAGCTACGAAAAACACGTGGTAAATCATATTGACTGTAATCAACACCAGTACTTGCGGATTGCGCTGCCACTGCTGGAGCACTTCCAGCACCTGTCATTGCTAAACCTGCGCTAGTACTTAAAGCAGAATCCAAACTTACTCTGCTAATTGCTGCTGATGCGCTAGCAGGAGCAAAGCTATTGAGATCAGCCATTGTTGGCATTGCATCATGAGTACCTGTTGCCTGTCTCCAAACAACTTCAGGCTGGTTATTTTTACGAGCTTGTGGATTATTCAAACCAGTAGCAACAACAGTCACACGCAGTGCATCGCCCAAACTCTCGTCATACACAGTACCAAAAATAACAGTTGCATCATCGGCAGCATAACCACGAATTGCAGCCATGACTTCACGAGTCTCGGACAACTTTAACGAACGACTAGCAGTAATATTCACCAATACACCGCGTGCGCCTGATAAATCAACACCTTCGAGCAATGGTGAAGCAACTGCAGCTTCAGCAGCCAAACGAGCACGATCCATGCCAGAAACAGTTGCTGTTCCCATCATGGCCTTGCCTTGTTCACCCATGACTGTCTTTACGTCTTCAAAGTCAACGTTAATCAAACCTTGAACATTAATGATTTCTGCAATACCTGAAACAGCGTTATGCAATACATCATCAGCACAAGCAAATGCTTTATCAAACTCAGCGTCTTCACCCATGACTTCAAAGAGCTTTTCGTTCAGCACAACAATTAATGAATCTACATAAGATTCGAGTTCAGCAGCGCCATTCTCTGCAACCTTCAAGCGCTTTACACCCTCAAAATCAAATGGTTTGCTAATCACGCCAACAGTCAAGATACCCATTTCTTTAGCTACTTGAGCTACGATTGGAGCTGCACCAGTTCCAGTACCGCCACCCATACCAGCAGTAATAAACACCATATGTGCGCCTTGTAATGTATCGGCAATACGAGCACGAGCCTCTTCGGCTGAAGCTGCACCAATTTCTGGTTTTGCTCCTGCACCTAATCCGCTAGAGCCCAGTTGCAAATTCACAGATGCCTCAGAGCGCTGTAAAGCGCCAGCATCGGTGTTCATGCAAATAAACTCTACGCCATTAACACCGCGACGGATCATATGCTGGACAGCATTACCACCAGCGCCACCGACTCCAACCACTTTAATGATGGTTTTGCCAGCTGTTTCTTGATCTAACATTTCAAATTCCATATACCCTCCTAGGTAAATACGTACTACGTTGACGACGACGAGAAAAAACTAAAAAAAATACTTAAAAATTACCCGCAAACCATTCCTTCATGCGCGAGATAACACCTTGCAGCGCGCCTGACTGAGAAACTCGACGACCGCGCAATAACTGCGCCTGGCCTTCCATTAGCAAACCAATGCTGGTCGCATATCTGGGACTACGTAAAACTTCATGCAGATGTCCACGGTACTCAGGCGTACCAATACGCGCTGGCCGCAAGAAAACTTGCTCGGCTAACTCGACCATGCCAGGCATCAGCGCAGTGCCGCCAGTTAAAACAATTCCAGAAGAAACCATGTCTTCATAACCAGAGTCACGAACTACACCTCTTACTAAAGTAAATAACTCTTCCACTCGCGGTTCAATGACTGCTGCCAGAGCCTGTTTAGACATAGGACGCGGCTCACGATCGCCAACACCAGGAACATCGATCATCGCAGTTGGATCAGCCATCTCTTGACGGGCAATACCATGTGCAATCTTCAAGTCCTCAGCATCAATCGTTGGAGTACGTAATGCCATCGCAATGTCATTGGTAATTTGATCACCAGCAATTGGAATAACCGCTGTATGGCGAATAGAGCCCTGACAATAAATTGCAATATCCGTTGTACCGCCACCAATATCTACCAATACGACGCCAAGCTCTTTTTCATCTTCAGTTAACACTGCCAAACTTGAAGCTAAAGGCTGCAATATCAAGTCGTTTACTTCGAGACCACATCGACGCACACACTTCACAATATTTTGTGCCGCACTCACGGCGCCGGTAACAATATGCACCTTCACCTCTAAACGTAAACCACTCATACCAATTGGCTCACGAACATCTTCTTGGCCATCAATGATGAATTCTTGAACAAGAATGTGTAGAATCTGCTGATCTGTTGGAATATTGATTGCTTTTGCCGTCTCTAGAACACGCTCCACATCTCCAGAGCCAACTTCTTTATCGCGAATGGCAACCATGCCACTCGAGTTAAAGCTCACAATGTGGTTACCTGCAATACCTGTAAATACCTGTACGATCTGGCGATCAGCCATTACCTCAGCCTCTTCAAGCGCCTTCTGAATCGACTGAACAGTTGCCTCAATATTGACTACAACACCCTTCTTCAGCCCTTTGGATGCAGTTTGACCCACGCCAACTACATTGAATTGACCATCAGGAGCTAATTCAGCAACCAAGGCAACGACCTTGGAAGTTCCAATATCCAAACCAACCAAAATATCGCGATTGTCTTTACTCATTACCATTCCTCATTGCTTCAGCTCACTTTTTTTGCCATCTACTTCATTCTTTTTCAAACTTGCAGCAGCAAGATGAACTGCAAAACCATTTGCATATCGCAAATCAACTGCATCCACTCGATTCGCCCACTTCTCTTGAACTTGTGGCCAATACTTAAATAAGCGCGCCACACGCTCTTCCGTTAAATTTTTATCGGAGCTTTCTTCATCGCGTCCAAATTCGACCTTCATACCATTGGAAAGCCTTACATGCCAGGCATAACGCTCAGTTAGTGCAAGACTGGTTACTTCAGCACCCCACGGCTTAAACCAGTTGTTGGCTTTTTCATAAAGGCTCATCACTTCTTTGCCGGCATCCGCAGGGCCGGAGAAGTCAACTAGACGGGCATCATCACCCACCTCAGAAACCCGACCCGTGAAAAGTTCACCATGAGTATTCATGAGGGTATGGCTATCAGCCCCGCCCCAGGTACCAAAGGGCTTCTGCTCCTCAATGCTCACTACCAAGCCGTTTGGCCAGACGCGACGAACATTCGCATGTCTTACCCAAGGCATGCTTTCAAAGCCCCGCTTAACATCCTCCAAACGAACGCTAAAAAAATTACCTTGCACAGTTTCAAGTACTTGCTGTTTCACAATAGGCTTATTAATGTGTTTCAAGGTTTGGCCGGCAACTGGTTCAATTTGAATTTGCTTCAATGCAAATACAGGGCGTTGACTTAACCAAACCAAAATACCAATCACCAGCATTACGATAAAGCAACGCATCATGAAACGGCTCAATTTCTCCATTCGCTGCGAATGATTCCAAAGTGGAGCCATCAACATCGAGAAAATTTCACCGAAGCGATCCATGAAGTTGCTCATATGGAGGCGCTCTCCTTTTGCTGTAATGTTTGACTTAACAACCAAAGCACCAAGTCGGCATACTCAATACCAGCAGCCTTAGCAGCCATAGGTACTAAAGAGTGAGAAGTCATACCAGGAGAAGTATTCATCTCCAGTAAGTAAGGCTTGCCAGTCTTTTGCTCCAACATCACATCTGCACGTCCCCATGTACGGCAGCCCAAAGCTTTATATGCAGCCAAAGCCAAATCTTGGACAGCGGCATTTACTTCAGGCGCAAGTCCGGTTGGACATAAATACTGAGTCTCATCAGAGAAGTACTTGTTATGAAAATCGTAATTTGCTTGCGGTGGAATAATTTTAATTACAGGCAAAGCTTCAGCCGTATTGCCCTGTCCAACCAATGGGCAAGTGAGTTCGTCACCAATGATGCAAGTCTCAGCAATCACTTTTTTATCTAATCCAGCGGCAAGCTTATATGCAGCAGGCAACTCGTCTACCGACTTGACTTTTGTTAAGCCCAATGAAGAGCCCTCATGCGCAGGCTTCACAATTAAAGGTAAGCCCAAATGCTTCACAACTGCATTCCAGTCGCTATCAGCTGTCAGCTCTTCATATTCAGGAGTCGAGAGTCCGCTGCTAATCCAAACTTGCTTGGTAACAATTTTGTCTATAGCAAGAGCAGATGCCAAAACTCCACTACCGGTATAAGGCAAGCCTAGTAATTCAAGTAAGCCCTGAATAGTTCCATCTTCACCAAAGCGACCGTGAAGAGAAATAAATATGCGATCAAAATTTTCTTTCGCCAATTCAGTGGGGCAACGCAAACCAGTATCAAAAGGGTGAGCATCAACCCCTTTTGCACGAAGAGCCTCCAACACACCATTACCAGACATGAGAGAGATTTCTCTCTCACCAGATTTACCGCCTAGCAACACGCCAACGCGACCTAAGGACTTGAGATCCAAGCTAGCCAAACTAGCCTTTACGCGATCACCCCAAGAGTCAAAATTAGCAACTACCTTAGACATTCTTTGCCTCCGAAAGCGTATGTGGCAAAGCAGAAATTGATCCTGCACCCATTGTGATTAATACATCCCCATCTTTTAAAACTTGACCTAATTTTTCTGGCATCTCAGCAATGCTTGCAGCATAGGCAACAGCATCTGTATTTAATAGAGCTTTGGAATTCTTATCCCCTGCGATTGCGGCTTTCATCAAGCTCTTACTATCAGCTCCTGGAATTTTTGCTTCGCCTGCTGGATAAACGTCAGTCAATATCAATGCATCAAAACTTTTAAGTACCTGAATAAATTCACCAAAGCAATCACGCGTTCTAGTAAAGCGGTGCGGTTGGAACGCCAAAACCAAGCGGCGATCTGGGTAAGCACCTCTGGCTGCTGCAAGCGTTGCAGCCATCTCAACTGGATGATGTCCATAATCATCAATCAAGGTAAAGCTACCACCAGATGCCAGAGAAATTTCTCCATAGCGCTGGAAGCGACGGCCAACCCCGCTAAATTCAGAGAGCGCTTTAATAATTGCCTCATCGCCTACACCCAACTCTGTCGCAATTCCAATTGCAGCCAAGGCATTACGAACGTTATGCAAGCCCGGTAAATTGAGAGTGATATTTAGTCGTCCCGGCTTATTGCCGTGCCTACGCACTGTACGACGATCAACTGTAAAGTGCATCTGAGTCCCATCTGCACGGATATTACTTGCGCGAATATCTGCATCTTCTGATGTGCCATAACGTAGCACCGGCTGAGACACAAATGGAATGATGTCACGTACATTGGCATCATCAATACAAAGTACTGCCACACCATAAAACGGCATACGTTGAATAAACTGGACAAATGCCTGCTTTAGTCGCGCCATATCATGCTGATAGGTGTCCATATGATCAGCATCAATATTGGTTACTACTTCCATTGCAGGGAATAACTGCAAGAAAGAGGCATCTGATTCATCTGCCTCGACGACAATAAAATCACCACGCCCCAAACGAGCATTGGCACCTGCTGAATTTAGCTTGCCACCAATCACAAATGTTGGATCAAGTCCGCCTTCAGCTAACACTGAGGCTACTAAGCTGGTTGTAGTAGTTTTGCCATGCGTTCCTGCTATCGCAATACCTTGCTTTAGGCGCATCAGCTCACCCAACATCACCGCGCGCTGTATGACTGGAACCTTTGCTGCGCGTGCAGCCAAAACTTCTGGATTATTCCCTGCAACAGCGGTAGATATCACTACAGCTTCAGCGGTACCAATATTTTTAGGATCATGGCCGATATGAATGACCGCGCCTAATTCTCTGAGACGCTTAGTGACTGCACCATCAGCAAGATCCGATCCTGAAACCTGATAACCCAAGTTCAAAAGCACTTCAGCAATGCCGCTCATGCCGGCACCACCGATACCGATGAAGTGAATTTGCTGAACGATATGCTTCATATGCCCACCCCCGCACAATCTGCACACACTTCAGCTACTCGCTGAGTTGCATGTGGCTTTGCTAGTGCATGTGCACGCAATGCCATCTCTTTCAATTCTGTGCGATTGAAGTTTTGGATCATCATTGCCAAATCTTGTGGATTAAGTAATGGCTGGGGCAACAAAACTGCTGCATCCACATTTGATAGAAACTGCGCATTCGCAGTTTGATGATCATCAATAGCAAATGGGAAAGGAATAAGACAGGACGCAACCCCACAAGCAGCTATTTCAGAGACTGTCATAGCACCCGAGCGACAAATCACTAAATCGGCTTGTGAATATGCGGCCGGCATATCGTCAATAAACGGGCGAATATCTGCCATTACACCTAAGTCTATATATCTTTTTTGCAGATCTGCTAAATGTTTATCACCCGCCTGGTGTATCACCTTGGGGCGTGACTCTTTTGGAATTAGTGCCAGAGCAGCCGGAATATTTTCATTTAGGGCCGCGGCACCTAAGCTGCCGCCCACTACTAATATAGACAAAGGCCCCTGACGCTGCTCGTAACGAGCCGCAGGCGCCAACATATGATCAAACTCTTCACGAATAGGGTTTCCCACCCACTCTGCGCGTGCCATCGTTTCAGGAAATCCAGTGAGAGTCCTCATAGCAATTTTGCTCAATGCGCGATTCGCGCTGCCAGCTACTGAATTTGCCTCATGTAAGACTAGTGGTCGCTTTAAAAACTTAGTAACCAAACCGCCAGGGAAAGTAATGTAACCACCCATACCCAATACAACATTTGGTTTTACACGGCGCATGATCTTCCAACTTTGAATGCAAGCCCGCATGAGATTAATAGGTAGCATCAACTTTGCTTTTAATCCCTTGCCACGCAAACCACCAAACTCAACTGCCTCAAACGGAAAATCACAAGACTTCACAAGGCGATACTCCATGCCCGCTTGATTACCTAACCAAGAAACATTCCAACCACAAATCCGCAAATATTCAGCGACAGCAAGTCCTGGGAAAATATGCCCCCCAGTGCCGCCAGCCATCACCAAAATTGAAGGTTTTGTCAAAGCTTACCTCCACGCATGAGTATGCGGTTTTCAAAATCAATACGTAACAACATCGCAACAGCTACAGCATTCATCAAAATTCCAGAGCCGCCATAACTCACTAGTGGCAAGGTTAAGCCTTTCGTTGGCAGAAGCCCGAGATTCACGCCCATATTGATGAAGGCCTGCCAACCAATCCAGATAGCTACGCCCTTAGCTGCAAGGCCAGCGAAGCTGCGATCCAATTGCAAAGCTGTACGGCCAATTAAGAAGGCGCGACGGACGATCCAATAGAACAAGAAGATCATGACCACCACACCAACAAAGCCTAACTCCTCACCAATCACGGCCATAATGAAATCGGTATGTGCTTCTGGTAAGTAATGCAGTTTTTCTACGCTACCGCCAAGTCCAGTACCAAACCATTCACCACGGCCAAATGCCATAAGCGAATGCGTCAACTGATAGCCCTTATTAGCAGCGTTGTCGACTTGCCATGGATCCATAAAAGCCAACATGCGTCCACGACGAAACGGAGAGAGCGCAATCATGGTTGCACCACTCATTAGACCAACTAGGATCAAGCCACCAAATAATTTAGCATTGATGCCACCTAAAAAGAGGATGCCAAATGCAATCAAAGCGACCACTACAAACGCACCCATGTCTGGCTCAGCCATCAACAAACCACCCACTAAGGCAACTGCAATACCCATAGGCAGCATGCCCTTAACAAATGAATGGAGATATTCTTGACGTTGAACGGTATAGCTTGCTGCAAAAATCACGGCAGCAAATTTCATTAACTCGGAAGGCTGAAAGTTCATTAAACCCAGTGGAATCCAGCGCTTTGCACCATTGACACCTTTACCAATACCAGGAATCAATACGGCGATCAGTAGCAAGACAGTGAATCCAAAAATCACTGGCGAATAACGATCCCAGATCTTAGTAGGAATCTTAAAAGTCCAGATTCCGACGCCAATCGCAATCGCCAAGGAAATGACATGACGTATAAGGAAGAAGTTGCTACTGTAGTTCGCATACTTAGGGCCATCCGCCAAAGTAATTGAAGCGGAGTACACCATTACTAGCCCAATCAACATCAGCGACAGAACTGCCCATACAAGCAACTGGTCGTAATCCATCATGCGTGAACGGGTCTGCTCTACGCCTGATACTGCATCACGCAAACCAGTACGGAAATTATCAATTCCACCGCGAGAAAAATTCCAGAAGCGATTTAGTCCAAGACGATTTTCAGGAAACAATTTCTCCTTTAAGCTCATATCTGAACTCCCTCAAATTGCATCCCTAACTCTTCTACCTCAGCAGCAAATACATGAGCGCGCTCAACGTAATCGCGGAATTGATCTAAGCTTGCGCAAGCAGGAGAAAGTAACACTATGTCTCCAGATATAGCTTGTGCTGCTGCAGCCTGAACGGCGGACTTCAGATCACCACAATTTGAACTATGAATATCAGAACCCAAAGCCTCAGCAATTGCAGCCCCATCCTTGCCGATCAAAAAAGCACCCTTAACAAAACGTAATGCTGGTTCACGTAATGGACTGAAATCCTGCCCCTTACCTTCGCCGCCAGCAATTAACCAAATACGTCTTCCAGACTCATTACTACCAAGCCCATTTAATGCAGCAACAGTAGCGCCTACATTCGTACCTTTGCTGTCATCAACATATTCAACATCTTTAACGATCGCAATACTTTGCACACGATGTGGCTCACCATGGTAATCACGCAAACCATGCAATAGAACATTCATCGGTAAATTTACAGCGCGTGCCAAGGCAAGCGCAGCTAAGGCGTTTAATGCATTGTGACGTCCGCGTATTCTTAGTGCATCTGCTGGAATCAAGCGCTTAAGTCTTAATGGCTCGTCTTCTTCTATAGCTGCGGATTTACGACGACGCTTAGGCTTTGGCTCAACATCCTCGTCAACTTCAGCCCATACTAACCAATCAATTCCACCTGCACGTAAGTCATGCTCAATACCAAAAGCCCCTTGCTCATCTGGGCGATTAGAGCCAAACGTCACAATAAAGTTATCAGCCTTTTGCTTCTCGGAAAGCAATCCCATGACAAGAGGATCATCGCGATTCAGAATACAAACTGTATCTGTACCAAATATTTTTGACTTAGCCTCTGCATATGACTGCATGTCACCATGCCAATCCAAATGATCTTGCGTGATATTCAACACGGTTGCCGCTGTAGCATTCAGTGTATGCGTGTAGACCAATTGGAAACTCGAGAGCTCCAATACCCAAACATCGGGCATATCCACAATTTGATCTGCTATATCTAAGCAACTCATCAACTTCTCTAAGGCTGCAGGGCTAATGTTTCCTGCAACAGCAACTTTCTTCCCAGCACGCTCACACAACTGACCAGTTAATGCAGTAGTGGTCGTTTTTCCATTGGTACCAGTAACCGCCAACACTACAGCGGTATAGCCTGACTCTTGGGCTTGTGCCATAAGACTTAAAGCAGATATTGCTCGAGCAAAAAATTCAATTTCACTCCAAACATCGATTTCAGCTTCCTCGGCCTTGACCAAGAAAGAATAAGTTGGGTCCTGCACCGGAGAAAGACCCGGGCTGATACCAATCACATCAATATTTTTGAGCAGGCCTTCACCCAAAGGACCGAAACAAACATCTTTTAAACCTGCAATGCGAAGCTCATCGAGCCAAGCATTTTGCTTCTCAGTAAATGTTGATTGTTCGCGCGTATCTGCCAAGCGTACTTCTGCGCCATTACGCAAGCACCACTTTGCCATGGCAACGCCTGACTCACCCAATCCTAAAATAAGGAATCGGTGGGGTGCTTGATAGCCTTCATCAGCCATGAAAGCTGAATTTGCAAAGGTGTTTTCTAGGATCAACATATTTACTTTTGGATTACCGTAACTTCAAGCTAGACAAGCCAATTAAGACTAAAAGAATGGTGATGATCCAGAAACGAACTACTACTTGCGTCTCCTTCCATCCACCCAATTCAAAATGGTGATGCAGTGGTGCCATCCGGAAAATTCGACGGCCTTCGCCAAAATGTTTTTTTGTAAACTTAAACCAAGTTACTTGAAGCATGACTGAGACAGTCTCGGCAACGAAAATGCCGCCCATTACAAACAACACAATTTCTTGACGAACAATCACAGCGATAGTGCCCAGCGCTCCACCTAAAGCCAGTGCACCCACATCACCCATAAAGACTTGTGCTGGATGGGTGTTGTACCAAAGGAATGCAAGACCAGCGCCACCCATAGCGCCGCAGAAAATCATTAACTCACCAGCTCCAGGTATATAAGGAAAGAGGAGATACTTTGCATAAATCGCATTACCCATTACATATGCAAAAGCACCCAAAGCTGCGCCTACTAGAATTACCGGCATGATGACGAGACCGTCAAGACCATCGGTCAGATTGACAGCATTACTACTGCCAACAATCACTAGATAACTCAAAATGATGAAACCCATTATTCCTAACGGGTAGCTGACTTCTTTCATGAAGGGTATTAATAAATTAGTTTTTGCAGGTAGGTCTAGAGCAAAGCCACTTCTGAGCCACTCATAGAACAATTGCAACACCTTGAGATTATTTACCTCGGAAACAGAGAACGCTAAATAAATTGCAGCAAATAAACCAATAAAGGTTTGCCAGAAAAATTTTTCTCTTGAAGCCATGCCCTTAGGGTCTTTGTAAACTACCTTACGATAGTCATCTACCCAACCCACTAGACCAAATCCAAAAGTAACAATCATCACAATCCAAATAAAACGATTGCTTAAGTCAGCCCACAACATGCATGAGATAAAAATACCTATCAAAATCAATACACCACCCATCGTTGGGGTACCTGATTTCACTAAATGGGTTTGTGGTCCATCAGTGCGGACAGCTTGACCCATTTTTAAGGCAGCTAATTTACGAATGACCCATGGTCCTGCAGCTAATCCAATTAGCAAAGCAGTTACAGTCGCCATCACCGCTCTAAAGGTAATGTAGTTAAAGATTCGAAAGAATCCAAAATCGTCTTGCAACCATTGCGCCAACATTAAGAGCATGTTTTAGCCCCCTCTAACAAGGCTTGCACTACTCGCTCCATGCGCATAAACCGTGAACCTTTAACTAAAATATTGAGATGTTGATTGCTGCCGCTAGACTGTGCATGCAGTGCATCTCTTAATTGCGCAATCAGACTATCCATATCAGAAAAATGTACTGCGCTAGATTTGATCTCATTGCCGTCAGCAATTTCATTAAATCCCTGCAGAGCAAATTCGCATTGTTCACCCAAGGCAAATAACTTTGAGACTCCCTGTTGCGCCGCATAGGCTCCAACTTCCCGATGGAACTCTGGACCTTGATTGCCAACTTCACCCATATCACCCAAAATCAACCAAGATAAGTTGCCAGATTGATTTAGAGCATCGATTGCAGCTCTTACAGAGTCAGGATTAGCGTTATAGCTATCGTCAATTAAGGTGTGATTTGAATCAATCGCCTTTGCTTGCATACGCCCATTAACTGGTGAGAAAGACTCAAGACCCTGCTTAATCTTTGCAAGACTTACTCCAGCAGCTATACCAACAGCACATGCAGCCAAGGCATTGCGGACATTGTGACTGCCTAAAGTATTTAACTGAACTTCGATGATGCCCTGTTCAGTTTGAACTTGTACCCTACCGTTACTTAATAGACTTCCAGTCACTGAAGCTGAAGTTTTAGTCTGCGTAGATGAGAGAACAAAGTCAATTACTTGACGACCATTAGCAGCCTGACGCCAAACATTTGCAAATTCTGAATCTACTGGGAATACGGCAATGCCATCATTTGGCAAACCACGAATCGCATCAGCGTGCTCTTCTGCCACTGCCGCAACCGTCGCCATAAATTCCTGATGTTCGCGCTGGGCATTATTAATTAATGCAATATTCGCTTGCGCAATTGCAGCTAACTGCGCTGTTTCACCAGGATGGTTCATGCCAAGCTCAACAACTGCGAGACGATCTGTTGAACGCAATTTCAAGAGTGTTAATGGCAAACCAATATCGTTATTTAGATTACCTTTAGTAACTAAAGTATGTTGCTCGCCAACTGCGGCTTTAAAAATGGAAGCAATCATTTCTTTAACAGTGGTCTTGCCATTGCTACCAGTAACCAATACCAAAGGGATAGGATGATTGGCACGCCATGCTTTTGCCAAATTTCCCAATCCAATACGGGTATTTGAAACGCAAATTGCTGGCAAGTCCGCTGGAACTTTATCTTGACTGCTAATGAGGGCTGCACCAGCACCGGCCTTAGCCACATCAGATAAAAAGTCATGCGCATCGAAACGCTCGCCAACCAAGGCAACAAATAATTCATTACGATCAATCTGACGACTATCTGTACCCACCCTAGAAATGACTAATTCTTGCGCAGCTTCTGCAGACGCATTAATTAATGTACTTCCAGGTAACATAGCCTGTGCTTGCGCAAGGGTTGTCATGACTGACATCAGACTCCTCCTCCCGCAGCTAAGCGAATGTGTTCTTGGTCAGAGAAATCGAATTTCTTACCATTGATTTCTTGGGTAGTTTCATGACCCTTACCGGCAACCAAAACAATATCGCGCGCATCAGCGTGACGAATTGCAGCCATGATGGCTGCCGCACGATCGGCAATCATTTGAATATTTGGTGCATCCGCCTTAATACCGCTGCGAATCATTTGCATAATGGCTTGTGGGTCTTCGGAGCGCGGATTATCGCTAGTAATGAGGATATGGTCAGCATTGCGCTCAGCAACAGCGCCCATCAACGAACGTTTACTAGCATCACGATCACCACCACAACCAAATACACACCAAATTTTTCCACCACGCTGATCAGCAATAGGGCGCAATGCTTGTAAGGTTTTCTCTAATGCATCAGGCGTGTGTGCGTAATCGACAATTGCCAATAAGCCCTCTGTTTTTTGTTGCTTACTAAGGCGAATGAGCTCCATACGACCCAGTACTGGGTTCAATTGGCTTACTTTTTTACCGGCAACTTCGCAATGAATATCCTGTGTAAGTAATACTGTCCATACGGCCAGTGCATTACTTAAATTAAATTCACCTAAAAGCGGAATGTGCAAGTGCACATCGCCCATACCTTCATAAACAAAAGTAGAGTCATAGCCAGAACCACTCAATACCGTGTCTTTTGTATAAATGCGTTGCAGACGATCGCTAAATTTTTCAAAGCCCTTGAATGCAGATGGGGATAATGCATATGCCCAGACCTTCAAGCTATCTTTTGCCAATAAATTCATCGCTAACTCGCGACCAAAAGCATCATCTAAATTAATGACCGCATGTTCAAGCCCAGCTTGGCGAAATAATTTCGCTTTTGCCTCAGCATAATCAGCCATGCTGCCGTGGTAATCCAAGTGATCCTGTGTCAGATTAGTGAACACTGCACAATTCAATTCAGTACCAGCAATTCGATCTTGATGTAGTGCATGTGAAGAAACTTCCATCGCCACCTGCTTTGCGCCGGCTTTAGCCAGCTCTGATAACTGAGTCTGCAATTTAGGAGCATCCGGAGTCGTATATCCAGTCCGAACTAATGCACCAGGGGAGCCAGTTCCCAGGGTACCTAAAACCGCCGTCCGATGATTGCTTGCATCTAAGGCTTGAGCTAACCACTGCGTGATACTGGTTTTACCATTGGTGCCAGTGACGCCAATGATTTTTAATTCCTTACTCGGATAGCCATACCATCGTGCGCATAGCTCACCTGCTTTTGTCGCAAGCTGTTCAACAGCAAAACATTGTGGATGATCTAAATATTGCTTACCTGTGCCCGCTGGATCGAAGACCACTGCGGCTGCGCCATTCTCTAATGCTGCCTCAATAAATTGACGACCATCACGCAAGGCATTGCCATGACCTACAGGGTAGGCAAAAAAGATATCACCAGACTGAATCTGGCGACTATCTGCACACACTTTTGCAGAAGCATTCGCTAGTGTGTGTAAGTGGTCCATCAAATGATTGGTGTCAATTTTCAAGTTCACCCTCATCGCTTCAAGACCACATGTTGAGCCTGTGCAGCTACCGGCCGAATTTCTTCTGAAGCCTTATCCTGCAATACCATTTGCTTAACTTTACTGTCTGGCAAGACATTCAATGAACGGAGCGTCTCCCCAACAATTGTGGAGAATACGGGTGCTGCAACATCACCACCATAGTGACTTCCACCAGTAGGCTCATCAATCATTACCGCAACCACAATACGTGGCGCACTAATGGGGGCAAGTCCAGCAAAGTAAGCGCGATAAGAATTGCCATATCCTTTGCCAACTAATTTATGGGCAGTGCCTGTTTTTCCACCAACGCGATAACCTTCAGCCTGCGCTTTGACTGCAGTTCCCCCGGGCTCAGTAACCGCTTCCATCATATTGCGCATTTCAATCGCTGTTTTTGGAGAGAGTACTTTAGTGCCTGGCTTGAACTCAGGACTACGCTCAATCGTCAAGGGAACTAATTCGCCATCACGTGCAAAGACTGTGTATGCGCGTGCTACCTGAAAGAGTGACGCAGAAATGCCGTAACCGAACGCAATACGCGCCTGATCAGTAGGCATCCATTTTTTGAAAGGATGCACTGTACCCGCAACGGCACCAGGGAAACCAATTTTCGGCGCCTGACCCAAACCAACTGCCGTATAAAAATCCCACATTTCTTCAGTAGAAAGATTATTCATCGCAATCTTTGCAGTACCAATATTGCTAGATTTTTGAATAATTTGTGCGACCGTAAGATTTCCATAAGGATGGGTATCTGTAATGGGCTTAGGACCTACTAAATAACTCGCACCAATCACCATATTGGTATCTGGCCTGATAGCGCCTTTTTCTAAAGCAATTGAAATTGTTAACGGCTTGATAGTTGAGCCAGGCTCAAAGGTGTCGGTCAATACGCGATTACGCAATTGCTCACCAGTTAAGTACCTGCGATCATTTGGGTTGTAGCTTGGGTAATTTGCCAACGCCAAAATCTCACCCGTTTGGGTATCGAGCACTACAGCGCCCCCCGCTTTAGCGTGATGCTTTTCAACTGCATCTTTAACTGCGTTGTAAGCTAGGAACTGGATCTTGCTATCAATAGAGAGATTGAGATCTTTACCATTTTGTGGCAATTGCAAGATCGCTACATCTTCAACAACGCGGCCCAAGCGATCTACCACCACACGTCTTTGACCTGGATGACCAGCAAGCTCATTCTCACGGGAAAGCTCCATGCCTTCCTGGCCCTTATCGTTCACATTAGTAAAACCAACCACATGCGCCATCGCCTCGCCTTCTGGGTAGAAGCGGCGATATTCATTATTTAAGCCAATGCCTGGAATTTCCAACTGCTTAATCTGTTGTGCAACAGCGGGATCAACTTGACGCTTCAAGAAAATCTGCTTGCGTTCTTCTTTTAACTTCTTACGCAACTCTGCTTCACTCATTTGCAAGAGGCTCGCCAACTTTTGAACTTTATCTGCCGATAAATCATCTGGGACAGTATCGTTATAGGCGATAACGGACTTCGCCTCCAAACTGGTTGCGATAACTTGGCCGTTGCGATCCAAAATTTTCCCGCGACTAGCTGGCAGCTCTAATTCACGCTGAGTGCCGCGCACACCCTTAGCTTCATAGAATGCATTTCCCGGGCCCTGAATCCAAAATGCACGCAGCAATAACATCATGAAAACAAAGAATAAAAGGAATAGCATCAAACGCGACCGCCACATTGGCAGACGCAAAACTAAATTTGGCGTAGTAGAGAAACCGACCGGCCTCATTTAGCCTCCTTTAAATACAGAGTACGCTCAGGAGTAATCGGAGACATATGCAATTGATTGCGAGCAACGTCGCGAATACGGGCAGACTTGGAGAGATTGCGCTGCTCATATTCCAAGCGTAACCACTCTTGATTTAACTTGCGCTCTTCAATCTGTGCACGCTCTTGAAGAATGAATAATGTACGAGCACGCTGCTGAGCTGCCACTAATGAAAGAGCGCAAATCAATAGCAATGCGAGCAAAGTTAAAGTAGCGCGATTCATGCAACTGCTCCAATACGCTTTTCAGCGACACGCATGATTGCTGAACGTGCACGCGGATTCTCAGACACCTCGGCATCACTTGGCTTAACGCGGCCAATAATTTCAAGCGCACTTTGTGGCAAATCTCTTTCGCGCACAGGCAGACCGCGCGGAACCTCTACTTTTGCATGTGCTTGCATGAATTGCTTCACGATGCGATCTTCGAGGGAGTGAAAACTAATCACGGCAAGTCTTGCGCCTGGCTTTAATAATTTCAGAGCTGCTTTTAAACCAAGTTCTAAATCTTCTAACTCACGATTAATAAAAATACGCAGTGCTTGAAAAGTTCTCGTTGCGGGATCTTGACCCGCTTCACGCGTGCGCACTACGCTAGCTACAAGGCTTGCTAACTCTGTCGTAGTTTTTGGAGACAAGCCTTCTTCGCGCTTAGCCACAATGGCCTTCGCAATCTGAAATGCAAAGCGCTCTTCTCCGTAATTCTTAATCACTTTTGTGATTTCCTCTGGCGGCGCTTGTTCCAACCACTCTGCTGCAGTCAAACCGTGATCGGTATTCATACGCATATCGAGCGGACCTTCTCGTCGAAAAGAAAATCCCCGATGCGCCTCGTCCACTTGCGGCGAACTGATTCCTAAATCCAACAAAATGCCATCGACCGATTCCGGTTCTGCGTACTGATCCATCTGCGCAAAACTGTCGTGCACTATCTTGAGTCGTGGATCGTTGATTTGTTGTGCTACTGCAATTGCATCTAAATCCTTGTCGAATGAAATCATGCGCGCAGAAGAATTCAGCTCCTTGAGCAATGCCTGCGTATGACCGCCGCGCCCAAAGGTTCCATCGATTACCAAAATTTGTTTTTCTACATTTTGATTTTGAATCAGCGGACCGCCAACTAGCGCCGTCACCGCCTCGGCCAGCAATACTGGGCGATGAGTTATGTTCATGGCACCCTGTCATCAAAAATTAAATTGCTTGAGTGCTTCAGGCATGCCTTGAGCAATCGCAGCCTGTTCTTTTGCGGCGTATGTAGCCGCATCCCACAACTCCAAGTGACTACCCATACCAAGCAAGATCACTTCTTTTTCAATACCTGCTGCTGCACGTAACTCAGGACTTACCAATACACGACCGGCGCTATCTAAATCCATTTCAGCTGCGTTACCTAAGAAAATGCGGCGCCACCAATGAGCATCCATTGGCAGTTGTGCAACTCTTGCTCTGAAGGTTTCCCACTCTGGTCTTGGAAAGAGGAGGAGGCAGCCATCAGGGTGTTTTGTGAGCGTGATTCGGCCCTCGCCCTGTACCAACAAGGCGTCACGATGCTTTGCCGGCACAGACATGCGGCCTTTTGCATCTAAATTGAGAGCTGACGCACCTTGAAACACTATTTACCCCACTTTTTCACACTTCCTCCCACTTTAGAGGATCGCACTAAGAGGGTCAAGTGTTTTTGGGAGTTTTTTTAGGAATTTCCCTAGTGTTTACAAACACTTAGCGTCATGTGTTGAGAAAATGGTGATAGTAAAATAGCTACTTGAAACAATGGCTTGGAAAATATACTTAAGAATAGATCTTAGCTATTTGGCTAGATAATCCCTAAATATACTGTATTTAAAAACAGTAATTGGTAAAGAATATATTTGGAATTAACTAGAAACTGATTTGGTTAATTAAATCCAATTTCAGTTTTAAATTTTGTAAGCAGTAGTAGTCATTATCTTTGACATAACCTGCATTATTTTTTGAACGGGCTCTGGCAAATTTACGCCACCAGCATCTTTTGCGGCCTGTCCGTGAATAATTTCATCGATGCGCATTTGGTCAACAATTGCTCGAGATCGCTGATCATCTTTAGGTAATTTTTCAAGATGACTTTCTAGATGATTCTCAACTTGTTTTTCTGTTTCAGCAACGAAACCCAAACTCCACTTATCTCCCGCTAAGCCAGCTGCCAAGCCGATTGCAAAGGATCCCGCATACCAAAGTGGATTAAGATAACTGGTGTGTGACCCAAGCTCTTGAAGGCGAGTTTCACACCACGCAAGATGATCCATCTCCTCTTGCGCAGAGTGATCTAGCATCTCCCGAATTTCTGGATTTCGTGCGACTAATTTTTGCGATTGATAGAGCGCTTGCGCACAAACTTCACCAACGTGATTCACGCGCATGAGTCCTGCTGCATGTTTACGTTCAGCAGCATCTAACCCTAAATTACCCCCTGCATCAGACTCTGGGATAGGTCTATGGGCATTAGCACCCCCAACTACTGACCGAAGCGCAGAATCAAACTCCAGAATGAGGCGATCAATCGAGGACATAAAAACTAGACTAAAACCTCAGCTTTACAGCTTTGCTTGGTCTTCAAACCAAGCTCTGCCAAGAGCTCACGGTCTTGTTCTGCCTCCGGGTTACCTGTAGTGAGCAGTTGCTCACCATAGAAAATCGAATTGGCGCCAGCCATAAAACACATAGCTTGAACTGCCCTACCGAGCTCCTGACGACCAGCGGATAAACGGACTCGGGCCTTAGGCATAGAGATCCTTGCAACCGCAATGGTTCTCACAAACTCCAGTGGATCCAAAGGCTTTTGCTCTGCCAATGGCGTACCAGCCACTGGAACCAAATGATTAATGGGCACAGACTCTGGATAAGGACTCAAATTGGCCAAGCGGGCTAAAAATGCAGCTCGTTGCTGTCTAGATTCGCCCATTCCAACAATACCGCCGCAGCAAACAGACATGCCAGCAGCGCGGACATTAGAAATCGTATCCAAGCGATCTTGATAGCCGCGGGTAGAGATCACAGAGCGATAAAAATCTTCGCTGGTATCTAAGTTATGGTTGTAAAAATCTAGGCCAGCCTCTTGCAAAGCCAGGGCTTGATCAGCCTCCAGCATGCCTAGGGTGGCGCAAGTCTCTAAACCCAGGGCTTTCACACCCTTGATCATGGCGGTGACTTTTTCAATATCACGATCTTTGGGCTCGCGCCAAGCGGCACCCATACAGAAACGGTTAGAACCGGCAGCTTTAGCAGCCTTAGCAGCCTCTAGAACCTCTTCTAAGCCCATCAACTTCTCAGCCTTGAGGTCGGTGTCATAACGGGCAGCTTGAGGGCAGTAAGCGCAGTCTTCAGGGCAGCCGCCTGTCTTGATTGACAACAAAGTGGCTAATTCCACATCACCGTCTGGAAAATATGACTTATGAGTCTCTTGAGCCTTAAGCATTAACTCATTTAAGGGAAGGGCAAATAAGGCCTCAACTTGAGCCACTGACCACTCGCCAGATACTGGGACCCCTATATTTGTATCCTGATGCAAATCCGCTTTGGATTTGAACTGGGTCAAGGGTTTTTCAACGGTTTGAGTGTCCTGCATGGGCAAATTCCAGAAAATGGGTAGATTCAAGGCATAAACATAACAGATACAAGCCTAAATTTGGAAAAACTAGTGTTCAAATATCAAACATGAAGGTTATTTCTGATTTAAATCAAACCCCCCTCGTTGATCGCAGCCTAGCCGCCGTTTGGCACCCATGCACCCAAATGAAACAGCATGAGTCCTTTCCCCTAGTTGCCATTGCAAAGGGTAAGGGTGCGTGGCTCTATGATGAAAATGGAAAAGTCCTACTCGATTCCATCAGCTCTTGGTGGACCAATTTATTTGGTCACTCCAATCCACGCATCAATCAAGCCATTACTGCGCAACTTGAAAAAATCGAGCATGTCATGCTCGCAGGATTTACCCATCAGCCAGTCGTTGAGTTATCAGAAAAACTTTCTGCACTCACCAGTCACCACTTAGGTCATGTCTTCTACGCATCTGATGGCGCATCTGCTGTGGAGATTGCATTAAAGATGAGCCACCACTACTGGCAACTGAATGGCAAGCCGCAAAAGAAAAAGTTTGTTTGCTTGGAGAATGGTTACCACGGAGAAACACTCGGTGCACTAGCCGTCACCGACGTTGCTATTTTTCGAGAGGCCTATGGCTCACTCTTGCAAGACGTGTTCACGATTACCTCGCCAGATGCCCGTAAAGCAAAAGCAGGCGAGAGCTCAGAAGATGTCGCAAAGCATGCAGCCAAACAACTTGAAGAATTATTAACAAGAGAGCATCACAATATTGCCGCCATCATTGTCGAGCCCTTGGTGCAATGTGCTGGTCAGATGGCCATGCACTCCTCTGAATATGTCCGCTTAGTAAGGAAGTTATGCGATCGATATGAGGTGCATCTGATAGCCGATGAGATTGCAGTGGGCTGTGGGCGCAGTGGTAAATTTTTCGCTTGTGAGCATGCTGGTGTCTGGCCAGACTTTCTAACACTTTCAAAAGGTATTAGCGGCGGATATTTGCCGTTATCACTTTGCCTAACCACTGATCAGATTTATCAAGCTTTTTATGGCGATCAGACTCAGCAAGGGTTTTTGCATTCTCATTCTTATACCGGTAATCCATTAGCCTGTGCTGCGGCCCTGGCCTGTCTTGAGATATTTGAAACAGACAAAGTACTAGAGAAAAATATTGGGCGCTCTCAAGATTTAGCAGCTGCATTTATGTGGGCAAAAACTGATTCTCGAATTGAGCATTGGCGCCAACAAGGAATGATTTTGGCATTCGATATTAAAAATAATTGTCTTAAAGACCCAAAAATATTTGCACGTACAATGTTTGCAAATAGTTTGAATGAAGGTGTATTGATCAGACCAATCGGCAATACTATCTATGTCATGCCGCCCTATATTTTGTCCCCTGCACAAACTATGCAATTAGGCAAAGCTGTGCAAATTGCCCTTGAGAAAACATTGGCATGACCAACTCTGCAAACACATTCAAAGCCATCAATTTGGCGCAAGAACAAATTGCTGACCTTGAGTCGCAATTACTCAAACGTAAACTCAGGGCCACAGAATCTCCCTGCGATACCAAAGCTTTGGTTAAAGGGCGGGAATTAAAGGCATTCTGTAGCAATGACTATCTGGGGCTAGCAAACCATCCAGAACTGATTGAAGCGCTGGCTGAAGGCGGTAAAAAGTATGGGGTAGGTAGCGGAGCCTCCCATCTTATTAGTGGTCATAGCATCGCTCATGAGCTCCTTGAAAAACAATTAGCCTCTTTTCAAGAGCAACATATCCCAAATGCACGTGCACTCTTTTTTAGTACTGGCTATCTCGCAAATCTCACTGCCATTACAGCCCTAGCAAGACTTGCACCACAAAAATCTACCAGCATATATTCGGCAAAGTTAAATCATGCATCTTTAATTGATGGCATTCGTTTGGCAGCCGCACAAACTCAAGCCAGCGTCTCTCTGTTTGATCATACGAACATTGACTCATTAAGCGAACTACTCAAGACAGATCAGAATCCTCTAAAGATTATTGTTACTGATGGTGTCTTTAGTATGGATGGTGATCTCGCTCCAATAAAAGAACTATTAAAGCTTGCTGAACAATACGATGCACTTTTGTTGGTAGATGATGCTCACGGCTTCGGAGTTTTAGGAAAACTAGGTCACGGTATTTTGGAGCAAGGAAATATCTGCTCCGATCGAATGATTTATATCGGCACTCTTGGTAAAGCTGCCGGCGTCAGCGGCGCATTTGTTTGCGCACAATCAACATTCATTGAGTGGCTGATTCAAAAGGGTCGTCCTTTTATTTACAGTACAGCAACCCCACCTGCAATTGCGCATACTTTATCTAAGAGCCTAGAAATTATTAGCGGTGATGAAGGAAGTAATCGTCGCACTCAACTCAATAAACTCATTCGCATCTGGCAAGATGAGATGCAGTTTTCTCAATGGGAAAAAGTTCCTTCTTGCACCGCAATTCAACCTGTGATTTTGGGTAGCAATGCCAATGCTTTGCTTGCAGCCCAGTTATTGGATGAAGCGGGGTATTGGATTCCGGCTATTCGGCCCCCTACCGTGCCCAATGGCAGCGCAAGATTGCGTATTACCTTTTCTGCCAATCACAGCGAGGCAGATTTACGTCAATTAATCATTAGCTTGAAAGCCATTGAACAGCAGGTGATCGAAAAGGCATCTCATGAGTAAGCTCACAAGCAAGCTCACAAGCAAGCTCACAAGCAAGCTCAACGGCTTCTTTGTCACCGGCACCGATACTGAGGTTGGTAAAACCTTAGTAAGCGGAGCACTCATTCTGAAATTACGCGAACAAGGAGTGAAAGCTATCGGCTTTAAGCCAGTAGTTGCCGGAACTTACCTAGATTCAGAGGGTCTCACTCAGAACGAAGATATTGAAACCCTTCGACTTGCCTCTAACCTCGGCTCCCTTAAATTAAGTTTGTGTCCCTATGTATTGGATCAGCCAGCCGCGCCTCATCTCGTAGCAAAGCACCAGGGATTAAAGCTTGAAATGGGTGTTATTGCTGAGGCATTTGAGGAGGTTCAAAAACATGCAGACTGGGTCGTAGTCGAAGGCGCTGGCGGTTTGTTAATTCCACTAAATGAAAATGAGAACTTAAGTGATTTCGCGCAGGCAATTGATTTACCAGTCATTCTCGTAGTGGGCATGAAGTTAGGCTGTATAAATCACGCCCTCCTCAATTATGAGGCACTCAAAGCACGCAATTTAAATATCGCTGGATGGGTAGCCAACTCCCTATCCACGGAAATGCCACTTCTTCAAGAAAACCTAGAGACCTTACAAGTCAGAATGGATGCCCCTTTTCTGGGCCTCATTCCAACACTTCCAAAAGAACTTCAAAAAGCCATTAATGGCCCATATTCCATTGAGGCCCTGATTTTTGCTGCAAAGCACATTCAATTGCCTAAGCAATAACAAGCATTCACTCCCATCCTAGGGCATATCAAAAGACTTTCGGATAAGATTAAGGAATGCATTTAATCCCAGAAATTACTGACTCCGCGGAAGCCATTCAAGAAATTCGACGCAATATTCATGCGCATCCTGAATTACGCTTCGAAGAAAATCGCACAGCTGATCTCGTAGCGAAAGCACTTTCTAGCTGGGGAATTACTGTTTACCGCGGCATGGGAAAAACAGGCGTAGTTGGTCGACTAGATGGTGACTTAGGTCCAGGAAAGATGATTGGCCTTCGTGCTGATATGGATGCACTGCCATTACAAGAGCACAATAACTTTGCTCATGCTTCAAAAAATCCTGGAAAGATGCATGCGTGTGGACATGATGGACATACGGCAATGCTCTTGGGGGCCGCACAATATTTATCAAATCATCGCGACTTTAAAGGTACTGTGATTTTTATTTTCCAACCAGCTGAAGAAGGTGGTGCTGGTGCGAATGAAATGATCAAGGATGGACTCTTTAAAGAGTTTCCATGCGATGCGGTATTTGGTTTGCATAACTGGCCTGGTTTTGCGGCAGGTCACTTTGGAGTTACTGCTGGTCCCATGATGGCATCTAGTAATACTTTTGAAATCAACATCACGGGCAAAGGTGGGCATGCCGCCCTTCCTCATAACAGTGCAGATCCAGTATTTGCTGGTGCACAAGTAGTGCTTGCCTTGCAAAGCATCATCACTCGCAACAAGCGCCCTATAGATGCTGCAGTTTTATCGATTACACAATTTCATGCGGGTGAGACTAGCAATGTCATTCCCGATAGCGCCTTCATTGGCGGCACAGTACGCACCTTTACTCTAGATGTATTGGATCTCATAGAACAACGGCTCCGAGAAATCGCCCATAGTGTTGCAGGTGCATTTGATTGCCAAGCTGAAATTACCTTCTCTAGAAATTACCCACCCCTTATTAATCATGCAAATGAAGTTAAATTTGCAACAGAGGTGATGAGCGAATTGGTTGGCGAACAAAACGTGAATAGCTCTATTGATCCAACGATGGGTGCTGAAGACTTTGCATTTATGTTGCTTGAAAAGCCAGGCTGTTACGTATTTTTAGGAAATGGCGATGGCGATCATCGCTCTGTGGGTCATGGCATGGGTCCATGCCACTTGCATAACCCCTCATATGATTTCAATGACTCTTTGATTCCAGTTGGCGTGAGCTATTGGGTCAAACTAGCTCAACGCTTCCTAGAAAAAAACTAAACTCGTTTAACGTACTGCAGTTAAGAGTTCGTAAATTTGGCTGGGCGTTTTTCTATAAACGCTGCCATACCTTCTTTTTGGTCATTCATTCCAAAGCAAGTGTGGAAGAGACGGCGTTCAAAATGAATACCTTCAGACAAGGTAGTCTCATAGGCGGTATTGATACTTTCTTTCACCATCATTGCAGTCAGTAAAGGCATATCTGCAATGCCTTTAGCAATTGCCTTCACTTCTTTCAATAAGTCTGCTTGCGGAAAGATGCGCGCCACTAAACCTGAACGCTCGGCCTCGGCAGCATCCATCATGCGACCTGTCAGAGCAAGGTCCATAGCCTTTGCTTTCGATACTGCACGCGGTAAACGTTGCGTACCACCAGCGCCTGGAATAATGCCGAGCTTCACTTCAGGCTGTGCAAATTTAGCGTTATCAGCAGCCATAATGGTGTCGCACATCATGGCCAACTCACAGCCACCACCAAGCGCATAACCAGATACTGCAGCGATTACTGGTTTACGAACTTTTTTAATCTCTTCCCAATTACGGGTAATAAAGTCGCCGCGATAGACATCCTTCAATCCATATTTAGCCATAGAAGCAATATCTGCTCCAGCAGCAAATGCTTTTTCACTACCAGTAACAATCATGCAACCAATATTGTCATCTGCATCAAACGCCAATAATGCAGCACCAAGCTCTTCCATGAGTTGATCATTCAACGCATTTAGTACTTCGGGACGATTTAAGGTGATGGTGGCAACCTTACCTTCTACTTCAGTCAGAATTGTTTTGTAGCTCATGACCTTCTTTCGGTGATATGTATTTGATTAACGTGGAAGTAATAACCACATCTTGCCATTTTGTTTCATGCGACCCGCCATTTCTCCAGCAGAATCTCCAGACCCCCAATAGTAGTCTGCTCTTACGCCACCCACAATGGCTTTACCCGTATCTTGAGCCATGACTAATTTTTGCAAAGGCTGACTACTCAATGGTTTAGTGGTCGCTAAAAAGACAGGTGCACCCAATGGCAAAGCTTGTAAGTCTACGGCAATACTGCGTTCACCAGTCAGCGGAACTCCTAGGGCTCCATTGGGGCCGAGATCTGCCGCCACATTACCCGGTAACTCTTTGAAGAAAACAAAACGAGGGTTCGCGTTCAGCATTTCATTCACTTGGCCGGGATTACGTTTTGCCCATTGAGAGATGCCTTGCATGGTGGCTTCGCTGCGAGTAATTTCCTTGCGATCTAACAACCACTGAGCAAATGATTTGAATGGTTGATCATTGGTGCCAGCATAACCAAGGCGCAAGATGCGACCATCTTCAAGACGAATTTTTCCAGAGCCTTGGATTTGCATAAAGGCAGCTGCTACTGGGTCCTGTACCCATACAATTTCAGAACCCTGCAATATGCCAGAGCTCATGAGTTCGGCGCGGCTTGGGCCTGGGTTAGGTTTAGATTTGCGCCATGCGTTAGGGTAGCTATAGAGCGGTACGTTATAAGTACTGGTACGGGTTTGAGAGCCATTCATCACCGGCTCGTAATAACCAGTAATTAAGCCCGTGTCACTACCTGAGCTATTGCGAATTTCATAAGCTTGAAAATTACTTTCGAAGTATTTGCGAATCGCCTGTGTATCCCTGTTCGGTACATTGTTAGCTTGATTACAGACCTGTCGCCAATTCACTTCGCTATTTTTCTTACGTAAAGCATCGCAACTTTTTAACCAAGCTGGCCAAGCTTGAGATAGATCGTCTTCTTGCCACCCTGGCAAAGCTTGCCAAGAGATTGCACTGAAGCTGGCGATCGAAGAGCTATAACTTGTTGGTGATGCGCCAGAAACGCCAGTACGGGATCCTGTGCTGCGAGTAGGGGGTGCTGAACACCCTGCAATCAAGCTCGCTATGAAGATAGCGAATACACTTAACGAAACCAATTTAAATTTAGAAATCATGATTGCCAATTTACTCGATGAATACCCAATGCTTTTGTTCGCTTTTGAGGGCGCTGTTGCCTTAGGACTTTTGCTGTTTATTGTCTTATGGACAGGCAAGGGCAAGAAATAGGATTTTCTACACCCTGTATTAATGCAGGGTACGTGGCATCACTAGGGCAAATTCTGGAATGGGGGCCTGAAAGAACTGGGCATCCTCAGTAACGCAGAAATATTCCCCACGCATTGTTCCTGCGGGAGTGGGTAAGGTAGCCCAGCTGGTGTACTCAAAATGCTCACCAGAGCGCAATAATGGCTGTTGCCCCACTACCCCCAAGCCACGAACCTCCTGGACATCGTTATCCCCGTCGGTAATGAACCAATGGCGTGCAATCAGCTGAATACTAGCTGTTCCAGTATTGCGAATGGTGACCGTATAAGCAAAGGCAAATTGGCGGTTATCGGGGTCAGATTGCTCTGGAAGGTACTGGGCTTTCACCGTTACAGTCATTTCATGGGGATTCATGCTCGAATTCTGCTTCATCCTGAATCCAACTGCAAGCTAGAATCTAGGGATGGAAAGCCAAAAATCATCCTCAAACAGTCAATTTGTCATTGCACCGTCTATTTTGTCGGCTGACTTCGCCTGCCTAGGCAAGGAAGTACAGGACGTTTTAGTGGCAGGCGCGGACTGGATTCACTTTGATGTGATGGATAACCACTACGTACCGAATCTCACTATTGGCCCCTTAGTTTGTGAGGCTATTCGCCCCTATGCAAACAAAGATGGCAAGCCAGCAGTGATTGATGTGCATCTCATGATCGAGCCAGTGGATCGTATCCTTCCTGACTTTGCTAAAGCCGGTGCAAATTTAATTAGCTTTCATCCTGAAGCAAGTCCACACGTCAATCGCACGCTGAACTTGATTCGCGATCAAGGATGTCAAGCGGGCCTAGTATTCAATCCAGCTACGCCGCTAGATCATCTCGATCACACTTTGGAATTAATCGATCTTGTATTACTGATGTCTGTGAATCCAGGCTTTGGTGGTCAATCATTTATTCCGAGCACTCTCAATAAGATTGCTCAAGTGCGCGCACGTCTCGATCGCTATCAAGCAGAAACCGGTCGGCACATTCGTCTTGAAGTGGATGGCGGAATTAAAGTAGACAATATTGCGGAAGTAGCACGAGCAGGCGCTGATACTTTTGTCGCAGGTTCAGCAATTTATGCAAAAGAGAATTACGCACAAGTAATTGAAGCAATGCGCACTGAATTAGGTAAGTCAGGGAAAGCGTAATGCATCGCGAAGAATTTAACGCTCTAGCAAAGCAGGGCTTCAATCGCATCCCTCTAATTAAAGAAGTTTTAGCGGATCTAGAGACCCCGCTATCCCTCTACGTCAAACTCACTCAAGCGCTCGGCAAGACAAATACTTATTTGCTTGAGTCCGTATTGGGTGGTGAGCGTTTCGGCCGCTTCTCCTTTATTGGTCTGCCTGCCAAGACAATCGTAAGAACTGTTGGAACCCCTTCTGCACCATTTAACGAAGTGGTAACCAATGGACAAGTTATCGAGACCAATACTGATAATCCACTCGACTTTGTTGATGCTTACTTTAAACGCTTTAAGGTAGCACTACAGCCTGATATGCCACGCTTTTGTGGTGGTCTTGCCGGTTACTTTGGCTATGACACGGTTCGTTATATTGAGCACCGTTTAGCTAAGCATCACTTACTGGATGAATTAGGTGTGCCTGATATTCAACTCATGCTGACTGAAGAGTTAGCTGTGATTGATAACGTAGCTGGAAAAATTTACTTCATTGTTTATGCGGACCCAAGCGTTACAGATAGCTTTGAAAAATCACAGGCCCGCCTAAAAGAATTACTTGCATGCCTTGGTAAGCCAGCAAATATGCCGGCATCTTTACCAAGCATCAAAACTGATCTCATCCGTAAATTCAAAGCTGAAGATTTTGAAAAAGCAGTACTTAAAACCAAAGAATACATTTTGGCTGGTGATTGCATGCAGGTGGTAATCGGTCAACGCATTAGTAAGCCATTTACAGATTCACCGTTAGCTCTGTACAGAGCTCTGCGCTCACTGAATCCATCGCCTTATATGTATTTCTATGATTTTGGCGATATGCAAATTGTTGGCTCATCCCCAGAGATTTTGGTCCGCCAAGAAAAACGGGGCGCTGAGAAAATTGTCACCATACGCCCACTAGCAGGCACCCGCCCTCGCGGAGCCAATCCAGAGGAAGATGAGCGCTTAGCCAAGGAACTCTTGGCTGATCCCAAGGAAATCGCTGAGCACGTCATGCTGATTGATTTAGCACGTAATGATGTGGGTCGCATTGCTAAAACTGGCTCAGTCAAAGTAACAGATTCCATGTCGATCGAGAAATACTCCCATGTTCAGCACATTGTGAGCTCTGTAGAGGGCGATCTTTTAGACAATATGAGCAATATGGATGTCTTACGCGCCACCTTCCCTGCGGGTACCTTATCAGGCGCCCCAAAAATTCGGGCAATGGAAATCATTGATGAAATGGAAATTGTGAAGCGCGGCGTATATGGCGGCGCAGTGGGTTATTTGTCCTTCTCAGGTGATATGGATGTGGCAATCGCTATTCGCACGGGCGTTATTCGTGACGGCATGCTGCACTCGCAGGCTGGAGCTGGCGTTGTAGCTGACTCAGACCCAACCGCCGAATGGAAAGAAACTGAAGCCAAGGCACGCGCAGTGTTAACTGCAGCAGATTTAGTACAAGGGGGACTCGATGCTCCTAATGATTGATAACTACGATTCATTTACTTACAACCTAGTTCAGTACTTTGCAGAACTCGGTGAAGAGGTAAAAGTCTTTCGTAACGATGAAATTGCCGTGGAAGAAATTGCCAAACTGAATCCCGCGCGTATTTGCATCTCACCTGGTCCATGCAGTCCATCTGAGGCGGGTATCTCCGTCGAAACAATCAAGCGTTATGCCGGTCAGATTCCGATCCTAGGAGTCTGCTTGGGTCACCAAGCTATTGGCGAAGCATTTGGTGGCAAAGTGATTCGCGCCCAAAAGGTAATGCACGGCAAAACGGATAGCATCCACCACACCGGAATGGGCGTGTTTAAAAATTTGCCCGACCCGTTTAAAGTGACCCGCTACCACTCGCTAGCTATTGAGAAAAGCTCTTTGCCTGCAATGCTAGAGGTAACCGCAACTTCATCTGACGGCGAGATCATGGGCGTTCGTCATAAAGATCTTGCAGTTGAAGGTGTGCAGTTTCATCCAGAATCCATCCTTTCCGAGCACGGCCACGCCCTACTCAAGAATTTTTTGCAAAATAAATAAAGTTTATTAACAGCGCTATGCCAATAACACCGCAAGAAGCCTTACAACGCTGCATTGAACATCGTGAACTCTTTCATGATGAGATGACAGCAATGATGCGCCTCATCATGAGCGGTGAAATGTCACCAGAACTTGTTGCTGGATTACTAGTTGCCTTACGTACTAAAAAAGAAACTGTTGGTGAAATCGCTGCAGCCGCACAAGTGATGCGTGAGTTTGCTACCTCCGTGAAGGTTGATGACCGCAGTCATTTAGTCGATGTAGTGGGTACTGGTGGTGATGGTGCACATACTTTTAATATCTCCACAGCAGCGATGTTCGTGGCAGCAGGAGCGGGTGCAAAAATTGCTAAGCATGGTAACCGCAGCGTGAGTAGTAAATCAGGCAGTGCAGACGTATTAGAGGCGCTTGGCGTTAATCTGGCCTTATCTGCCGATCAAGTCGGGCAATGCATCTCTACAGTGGGTGCTGGCTTTATGTTTGCCCCCAATCACCATCCAGCAATGAAGAACGTCGTGCCAATTCGTAAACAACTTGGCGTACGCACCATTTTTAATATCCTAGGCCCCCTGACCAACCCTGCTGATGCCAAGCGGATATTAATGGGTGTCTTTCATGCCGATCTCGTTGGTATTCAGGCACGTGTATTACAAGCCCTAGGAATGGAGCACGCACTGGTGGTTTATGGACGCGATGGCCTAGATGAAATTTCCTTAGAGGGTCCAACCTTAGTAGGCGAACTCAAAGACGGCGTGGTTCGTGAATATGAAATTCATCCAAAAGATTTTGGATTAAATATCGCCTCTACCAATAGCTTCAAAGTTGACAATGCTGATGAGTCCAAGAAAATAGTTCTGGATGTCCTTGATGGCAAACCAGGTCCAGCTAGCGATATCGTTTGCCTCAATGCTGGAGCAACACTTTATGTGGCTGGTGTAGCTAAAGATATTGCCAGTGGCGTTGCTTTAGCTAAAGCGGCTATTACCTCTGGTGCGGCACGTCAAAAATTAGACGCCTTTGTTGCAGTAACACAATCCAAATAATTCATTATTCATGAGCGATATCCTCGACAAAATTGTTGCTACCAAAAAGATTGAAGTAGCTAACTGCCTGCAGAAAATATCGCTTGCTAATCAGCGCGAGCAAGCTGAGGCCAACAATCAAGATCCCCTGCTCAAGCCAAGAGGCTTTATTCAAGCTATTGAGAACAAAATCTCTGCTGGTAAAGCCGGAGTTATCACTGAAATTAAAAAAGCCAGTCCAAGTAAAGGCGTTTTGCGTGAAAACTTCTTACCGGCAGCTATTGCTCAATCCTATGAAAAGCATGGCGCCGCTTGTTTGTCAGTACTCACTGATAAAGATTATTTTCAGGGCAGTAATCTCTACTTGCAAGAGGCGCGTACGGCATGTCACATTCCCGTTCTGCGCAAAGACTTCACCATAGACCCATATCAAGTTTATGAAGCTCGTGCAATTGGTGCTGATGCAATCTTGCTAATCGTAGCTTGCTTGGAGCTAAATCAAATGAAAGAGCTCGAAGCTTGTGCCCATGAATTAGGCCTAGATGTTTTAGTTGAGGTTCACAATGCCCCAGAATTAGAACAAGCATTAGAGCTCAAGACACCATTACTTGGAATTAACAACCGTAACCTCAAAACCTTTGAGGTTACGCTGCAAACCACCCTATCATTACTATCCATGGTTCCAGATAATAAAATTTTGGTGACTGAGTCTGGCATCTTGAATCGCCTTGACGTAGAGCTCATGCGTAATAATCAGATCAATGCATTCTTGGTTGGGGAGGCATTTATGCGCGCCACAGATCCAGGGGCAGCCCTTAGTGAGCTGTTTTCCTAGTCTTTCGCAATAGATCTAGGCAGCATTTGATCAAAGAGATTAGCAGCAGTGAACCCAGCACATCACCTATAAACATCACTACAAAGTGATTTAAGCTGCCCGTATCCTCCAATGTCATGATGGAGAACCACCACTGGTGGAGGCCTGCTGAAAGCAATGAAAAAGTCAAAATACAAGCAATGAGTTTTGAGAAATTCAAATTACTTAAATCTGACTCAAGATGAATATTGCTGAAGACAAAATATCTAGCTAAGTAAGGGGCAAATCCAGAAATAAGCCCGACACCAATACATAAAGTTAAATCGTGCGGAAAATCGCCGTAGTAACTAATTAAGAAAGAAGCCAAAGCAATACCGACGGCTCCCGGCAATCCAAAAATCAAAGTAAGAAATAAGCGCAGACCAGCCGGTAAATAAATCCAGCTTACCCCAAGACCAAAAGTAATGCTATTGGTAAGCCAGCCATTCAAATAAAAAAGTAATGTGTACGCCATCGCACTAATGGCGACTTCAACAAACCATTCTGAAGAAATTTTAAATAACTTAAACATTGCAAATAGTATGGGTTATTTTTAATTGATTGGCGTCAATTGCTAAAGTTAGATACAAGGAATAAAATGATGCTAGCTCTAAGGCTATAAAACTTTTATTAAATATTCAACATGTCCATACAAAAAACTCCCTCCTACATTAAGTTTCTAAACTTAATTGATGCTATTGATCGCATTAACCCAGGGAAAAAGCTCGATGGCACTGAAGAGAGCCTACTCGATAAGATTGTTTCTTGCGCCCATGCAAAGCAGGCAATATTGGTTGGTGATCTGATTTCGATTTCCGACCTAGGTTCACAAGCTACTCTGCACGGACGCCTCAAAAATCTCAGCGCCTTGGGCTATATCAAAATGGCAGCGAATGCCGATGGTCGCAAAAAAGAAGTGCTTCCTACCAAGATGGCACTCAAGCGCTATGAAGAAATTTCTAAATGCTTAGAGAAAGCAGCAAAAGCCGCTTAAGAATATTCAACCTACGTGCTGCATAGACAAAAAGCCCTGAAAAGGGCTTTTTTATTTGGCAAAGATGAAGATAATTTAGACGTTAAATAAGAAGTTCAATACATCGCCGTCTTTTACAACATACTCCTTACCCTCGGCACGCATTTTTCCAGCCTCCTTGGCACCTGTCTCGCCTTTGAACTGCACAAAATCATCATAAGCGATAGTCTGGGCACGAATAAATCCACGCTCAAAGTCAGTATGAATAACACCAGCTGCTTGCGGCGCTGTATCACCCACATGAATAGTCCATGCGCGAACTTCTTTAACGCCTGCTGTGAAATACGTTTGTAAACCGAGTAATGAGTAACCCGCACGAATCACGCGATCCAAACCTGGCTCTTCCATGCCTAAGTCCGCCAAGAACTCAATCTTGTCAGCCTCTTCCAAGTCAGCGATTTCTGCCTCAATTGCAGCGCATACAGCTACAACCGGAGCGTTTTCTTTTGCAGCATGCTGCTTAACTGCCTCAAGATGCGGATTATTTGAGAATCCATCTTCTTTTACGTTTGCAACGTACATAGCAGGTTTAGCGGTAATCAGACACAAGGGTTTAATTAGTAACTTTTCGTCATCACTCAGATTCAAACTGCGCACTGGTAAAGCAGAATCCAGATGGGCTTGAACTTTAGTGAGAACAGCAACTAAAGCTGCAGCCTCTTTATCATTTCCAGACTTAGCAGCCTTACTTGAGCGATTCAAGGTTTTCTCGACCGTTGCCAAGTCCGATAAAGCCAATTCGGTATCAATCACACCAATATCAGCAATAGGATCAATTTTTCCAGCAACGTGGATAACGTTGGGATCCTCAAAACACCGTACGACATGGGTAATAGCATCAGTTTCACGAATATTCGCTAAAAACTGATTGCCAAGACCTTCACCTTTTGAGGCGCCTGCCACCAAACCAGCAATATCGACAAATTCGACAGCTGCCGGCAGAATGCGCTCAGGCTTCACGATCTCAGCCAAAGCGGCTAGACGGGGGTCAGGGACCTCAACAACGCCTACATTAGGCTCAATCGTGCAGAAAGGGTAGTTTTCCGCTGCGATTCCAGCCTTGGTAAGCGCATTAAAGAGGGTAGATTTGCCGACGTTAGGCAGGCCGACGATGCCACATTTCAAAGACATAGTCGTATTGTAAAGGGGCTGGTTTCGATATCATCGAGTTATGTCAGAAATTCAACAAAATCACCTCTCAAAATCCTCGATTCCTAGCTCTCAAAACCGCACCGTAGATGTTGTGGTGGTTGGCGGAGGCATTGTAGGAAAGGCTTGCGCCCTAGGCCTAGCCCAGCTTGGCCTCAATACCATCGAGATTGCTCCCGATTTAGGACAAAACGTCCCAAATCCGCAAGGCACTCAATGGGGTCAAAGAATTTACGCTTTTTCCCCAAGCACTCAAAAATTATTGGCCCATTTACAAATTTGGGATGCACTTGATCATGATCGCTTACAACCAGTAAGAGATATGCGAATCTATGGTGATAGGGGTGAAAAGAATGACACCCTCCATCTTTCTGCATTTGAAGCAGGCACGCCGCAACTTGCTTGGATTGGAGAAGCCAACTTAATTGAACACACCATTGATCAAGCTTCGCGTTTTCAAAATAAATTAGAGCGTGTTAATGATACTGTTGAAAAAATTCATGTAGATGCCAATGGGAGCACTCTGAATTTAAAAAATGGTGGCAGCATTCGTGCACAACTTGTTATTGCAGCCGATGGTGCTAACTCACCCATTCGTAATGAACTAGGTATGAGTGCAAGTGAAGAAAGTTATTCACAAAGTGCAGTAGTTGTTAATTGGCTTTGCACCTACCCTCATTTAGAAACTGCTTTTCAGTGGTTCTTACCGGGTGGCGATATTGTTGCCATGCTGCCCTTACCTGGAAAACAAGTTTCCATGGTCTGGTCAACCTCACCAGAAAATGCCAGTGATTTATTAAAACTCGATCAAGCGCAATGGTTGGATCAATTTGCATCCATTGCTAACGGCGCAATTATTAAGCAGTTAGGTGAACTGACCCTCAACTCAATTCCCGCCGCCTATCCTTTGAGAAAAATTCGTGCCAAACGATTTATTGGCCCAGAAGCCTCGCCAAAGGTAGTGTTGATCGGCGATGCCGCCCATGTCATGCACCCATTAGCTGGGCAAGGCCTCAATTTAGGTTTACGTGATGTTGCTGTTTTACTGAATATTTTAGGTAAACGGGAATCCTTTCGATCACCAAGCGACATCGTGCTATTGCGTCGTTATGAACGTCAACGCCAAGGCGATACCAGCGCACTTTTATGGGTAACCGATAACCTCAAGAAATTATTTTCTGCAAGTAGCAGCACTGAACGCCAACTCCGCAACTGGGGCCTAGGTCTTGTGAATAAGAGTCACTTTATAAAACAGCGCTTAATTGAACGCGCTTTGGGAGAAATTGATTTTGAATAAATTCTTAGCTGCGATCACCTTTATTAGCGCAACGCTACTTTTTACCGGCTCACTTCACGCGCAACCAGAGCAACAAATAAAAACCGAGATTCAAAAGAAGTTGGGAGCAAACGCTAAAGTAAAAAGTGTTTCACCAGCACCAGTTTCTGGTTTATATGAAGTGTTGGTTGGTAATGATATTTTCTACACTGATGCCTCTGGAAAATACCTTATACAGGGCGAAATCATTGAGCTTGCTTCGGGTAAAAATCTTACCGAGCAAAGACAAACTGATTTAAATCGGATTAAATGGAGTGACTTAAACCCTGCCAACGCTATTAAAAATGTACGCGGTAATGGCAGTCGACAGCTAGCCATTTTCTCTGACCCCAACTGCGGCTACTGCAAACGCCTAGAAAAGTCCCTGCAACAACTCGATAACGTGACGATCTATACCTATTTAATTCCAATCCTGTCGCCCGACTCCATGCAAAAATCAAAACAGATTTGGTGCTCTTCTGATCCATACAAGGCATATATTGATTGGATGATTAACGGCATAGCTCCTAGTGGCAAGGGTGAGTGCACTACACCGCTAGATAAGAATATGGCTTTTGCCAAGACCTATGGCATCACAGGTACGCCGACGCTATTCTTTACAGATGGTAGCCGCTTCCCTGGTGCAGTACAAATCACCGATATCGAAAAGAAATTTAACTCGCTGAAATAATCATCATGAACCATGCCGACTTACCTGCAATCCAATATACGATCTGGCCGGCAGATCTGTATGGTCATCGCTTTCGTGTCAAATTACACATTGCCAATCCAGATCCAAATGGGCAAGTATTGCAAATGCCAGCTTGGATTCCGGGCAGTTATTTAATTCGTGATTTCAGCAAACAAATCGAGTTAATCGAAGCGTATTCAGTTACAGGCACTAGGAAAAAAATTGCTCTCGAGCGTATCGACAATGACCACTGGCTTCTACCACCACTGAATGGCTCGGTAGAAATCCTCACCACTGTTTATGCTTTTGACTCTTCAGTTCGCGCTGCATATTTAGATACCGAAAGAGCATTCTTTAACGCCTCTAGCTTATGCTTAGCCGTTAAAAGCCAAGAGTACTTGCCTTGCTCACTTGCCATCACTCCTCCTGAGCTTGCCTTTGCTGATCACTGGACGGTGCAAACCACCTTAAGAGCAGTTAAAACGGATGATCGTGGGTTTGGTTTTTATCTGGCAGAAAACTATGATGATCTGCTAGATCATCCGATAGCAATGGGCGATTTCCAACTGGTTCACTGGAAATCGAATGGTGTTGCTCATCGCATGGCAATTCAAGGATGCAATCACATTGTTGATGCAAAGCGTCTAGCGCAAGATTTACAAGCCATCTGTACAAGCACTATTGATCTCTTTGAGCCTAAAACTAAACGCGCGCCTTTTGGCGAATATGTATTCTTGGTCAACGCAGTATTAAATGGCTATGGCGGTCTTGAGCATCGTAATAGCACTGCATTACTCTGTCGTCGCGATCAGATTCCTCAAGAAAATATTCTGTTTGAAGAATCTACTTATAGAGAATTTCTGGGTTTGTGTAGTCATGAGTATTTTCATGCATGGCTAGTGAAAAGAATTCAACCTAAAGCGTTTCAACCCTATGATCTCGCTAAGCGTAACCACACTCGCCTGCTATGGGTATTTGAAGGCTTTACCAGCTATTACGACGACCTTCAGTTATTACGTAGTAAACGTATTGATCTCAAAACTTATCTAAAGTTAGTTTCCGACAATTGGAATGGTATTTTGCGCGGCCCCGGCCGCCATAAGCAGAGTTTGGCTGATAGCTCATTTGATGCATGGACCAAGTATTACCAGGCTGATGAGAACACACCAAATGCCGTTGTAAGCTATTACGGCAAAGGCGCCCTACTTGCACTTGGCCTAGATTTACAAATACGTGCATTTACCAAAAACAAACAATCTCTTGACGACCTTATGCGCCTGCTTTGGCATAAGCATGGTAGCGAGGGTATTGCCGAAGATGGATTAGATGGGTTGATTTTTGAATTGCTAGGCGAGGACTTTGGAAAAATCTGGAATGAGATGAAGGCGCGATATATTTTTGGCGTTGAAGATATTCCACTGCAAAAATGGATAGGCTCAAATCTCATTTGCGTAAAACTCAAATCCCAGTCGGCTCTAGAAAAATTAAAGTTGCAATTTGGCATGCGTCATACCGATGCCAATGGGTGGCTGAAGGTGACCCACGTTTTTGATGGCGGCATTGCGCAAGCGGCAGGCCTAGCAAGTGACGACTTACTGTCCAGTATTGATGGACAGCGCGTCACGAGTGCCCGCTGGGATAGGGTCTTAGGTAGTCTTTCTGAAAACTCCCATGCCCGCATTACCTTCTATCGTGATGATTTAGAGCATGAGCGCATGGTCTCGCTTCAGTCCGCCTCAATACCGGTTCAATACGAATTACTACCCAAGAAAGATGTTTGACCAAAATTGAAAGCGTTATTTTCAAAAGGCGATATTCCAAATGATTGGCAAGAATTACTTGGGAGTTATTTAGAGTCATCAGATTGGCAAGCTTTAGAGAAAAATTTACAGGCTGTTTTAGATTTAGATCTAAGTGCTGTCAGGCCTGAGCCACAAAACTTTTTTAAAGCCCTAAAACTGAGCCCAGTCCATTCAGTAAAGGTAGTGATCTTGGGTCAAGATCCATATCATTCAGCCGGTTTGGCACAGGGATTAGCATTTTCGATACCCGCCGAGATTGCAGTGAACTCACGAGCATTTCCCAGCTCACTACGTAATATCAGTAAAGCACTGGCGCTAGAAGGTTTCGGATCCTTACCAAACGGGGATCTTCATCACTGGGCTGAACAAGGAGTTCTTCTGCTCAACTCGGCTTTAAGCGTCAAATTGGGTGAAGCAGGTAGCCATGCCAATTTGGGGTGGAAGAGTTTTATAGACCATCTTATTAGTGCGCTATCAAAGCAAAAGCCTAATCTCGTCTGGATGCTGTGGGGAGGCCATGCCCAATCCAAATTGCCGCTAATTGAGGGCGGCAATTCTCAGTATATTTTGCAGTCCTCTCATCCATCTGGCTTGGGGGTTTATAAGACGGATAGGCCCTTTTTAGAGCCTGGAGGCAAAGGAAGCTGTGGCCACTTCACCAAAGCCAATCAACTCCTAAGTGAGCACAATTCCCCACCCATTGTGTGGATCGCAAGCACTCAAACTGATTTATTTGGCTAAAGCAGTAAAAACGCAACCCACTGCACAAGAAGCAAAAATAGCGCTAGCCCATTCCAGGATTTGCCCAGACTGGAAAAGATCCCAGTACCGCCCTAAATACGAGCTGGTGGCTGCCGCAATAAACCCAAGCAAGAAGGCAATGAGGATCCTTCCGGATCTAAGCCCAGAGGAAGTGCCAGGGTAAAAAATCCAGGCTGATGCCCCAGAGATACCCCCAATCACCAGAAAAGCTAAAAACCCCATTGATACCCCCATTAATGCTACCATCAAATCTATAATCGCCATTATGAAGTTGTTGACACTTGGCATCAATCATCACACAGCGCCGCTAGCCGTTCGGGAAAAAGTCGCCTTTGACCCTGAATTTCTTCAAGAAGCGTTACACGATCTTCGCCAACATTTGGTTGGCGCGAATCAGGCTGGGCTGCCCGAGGCGACTATTTTGTCAACCTGCAACCGAACTGAAGTCTACTGTGCTGCAAATGATGCCAGTGCCGCAGGGCTTTTACATGAAGCTACTTTTGATTGGTTAGCTAAAACCCAGCAACTTGCTCCAAGCAGTCTTGAGCCGCATATTTATTCGCTGCCACAATCAGATGCGGTTCGACATGCGTTCAGAGTTGCTTGCGGTTTAGATTCTATGGTGATTGGCGAGACTCAAATTTTGGGTCAAATGAAAGATGCTGTTCGCACTGCAAACGATGCTGGTGTTTTAGGAACCTATCTCAACCAACTCTTTCAGAAAACGTTTGCGGTAGCAAAAGAAGTTCGCGGCTCTACTGAAATTGGCGCGCACTCGATTTCTATGGCAGCAGCATCTGTTCGTCTCTCTGAACGCATCTTTGAAAAGATCTCCGATCAAAAGATTTTATTTATTGGCGCGGGTGAAATGATCACCTTATGCGCTACCCATTTTGTTGCCCGCAAACCGAAGAAGGTGGCTATTGCCAACCGTACTATTGAGCGCGGCCAGGAGCTAGCAGATTCTATTTCAGAGCAAGACGTAGAGGCCGAATCCTTCAAGCTCTCAGAGCTGCCTGGACGTTTGCACGAGTTCGATATTATTGTGTCGAGCACCGCCTCATCCTTGCCTATTATTGGTCTTGGCATGGTAGAGAGCGCACTGAAACAGCGTCGCCACAAGCCTATGGTGATGATTGATTTAGCAGTACCACGAGACTTTGAACCTGAAATCTCTCGATTAGATGATATTTATCTTTATACGGTAGATGATCTGGGAGTCATGATTCAGACTGGCGTAAATTTGCGTCAAGCAGCTGTTAGCCAAGCTGAAGCAATCATCGAAGATCGCGTTGGTAACTTTATGCATTGGATGCAAGGCCGTAATGCAGTCCCGCTTATTCAGGATATACAGCAACAAGGTGAACGATTGCGACAACTCGAACTTGAGCGCGCAATGAAACGTTTGATGCGCGGCGAGGATCCACAAGAAGTTCTTAATGCTATGGCTCAAGGCTTAACCAATAAATTTTTGCATGGCTCGCTCCACGCACTACAACACTCGAATGGCGCTGAGCGTGACGCCCTGATTAAGTTGCTGCCTAAACTATTCGCCTCGCATTCCAAGCCAGAAGACCATTAGATGAAGCCCAGCATGCGGGCTAAGCTAGACCACCTAGACACGCGCTTAGCCGAACTTAACTCCCTATTAACCTCCGAAGAGGCAACCAAAGATATGGATGCCTACCGGAAGCTCACGCGCGAACATTCTGACATTGCCACCGTTGTTGAGCAGTTTGGCCTCTATAAACAGGCCGAGGCAGATGCCCAAGCGGCGGAAAACATGCGCAAAGATCCGGAGATGAAGGACTTTGCCGATGATGAGCAAAAGCAGGCCTTAGCTACGATGGAAGAGCTTGAGAGCACATTACAAAAGCTTTTACTTCCTAAAGATGAAAATGATGACCGCAATGTTTTCTTAGAAATTCGTGCGGGTACTGGTGGTGATGAAAGTGCACTCTTCGCTGGTGATCTTCTCCGAATGTATACCCGCTTTGCTGAGCGCCAAGGTTGGAAAGTGGAAATGGTCAGCGCCGCTGAATCCGATTTAGGTGGATACAAAGAAGTTGTTCTGCGCTTAGTAGGTCAATCCGTCTACTCACGTCTCAAGTTTGAATCCGGTGGTCATCGTGTGCAACGAGTTCCACAAACAGAAACTCAAGGACGCATTCATACCTCCGCCTGTACTGTAGCCGTGATGCCAGAAGCAGATGAGCTCGAAGCGGTCAAAATTAATCCTGCTGAATTACGTATCGATACCTTCCGCGCCTCAGGCGCTGGCGGTCAGCATATTAATAAGACCGACTCGGCAGTGCGCATTACACACTTACCTACCGGCACAGTGGTTGAATGCCAAGATGATCGTAGCCAACACCGCAATCGAGAACAGGCAATGAAGGTGTTGGTTTCTCGCATCATGGATGCCCGGGAACGCGAGAAACATCAGCTCGAAGCGCAGACCCGCAAGTCCTTAGTTGGCTCTGGTGATCGTAGTGATCGCATCCGCACTTATAACTTTCCCCAAGGTCGCATCACCGACCATCGCATTAACCTAACGCTTTATAAAATCGATGCCATGATGGATGGTGATATTGATGATCTTTGCAATGCGCTTGCCTCGGAGCATCAAGCAGAGTTACTTGCAGCTCTCGGTGATAACTAAGCCTTAACCGAGATAACTACAACTGTGAGTGAAGATTTAAGCCTGCGCTCTTTATTAAGAGATACAGCCCTGACGCCAGCTGAGGCAAAAATCCTCATGGCCCATATTCTAGAAAAGCATTACCAACTTCCTCGCTCAGCCCTACTCTCTCGAGATGAGATGTCGCTAGATGCAGAAGCAATGGCAGATTGGAACCATCTTCAAGCTAGAAGACTTAATGGTGAGCCCATTGCCTACCTAGTAGGCAAAAGAGGTTTTCATAATATTGAGCTATATGTTGCCCCTGGCGTTTTGATTCCGCGCCCAGAAACCGAGCTCTTGGTTGAGATTGGTTTAGGTGAAATCAATCGCTTAAATGGCTCCGTGAAAATTCTGGATCTGGGAACGGGGTCTGGAGCCATCGCCTTAGCGCTTGCGCACGAATCACTCAGCGCACAACTGACCGCCACCGATCAATCATTCGAAGCCCTAGAAATTGCCCAAAAAAATGCTGTCTTATTGAATATCGCCGCTCGGGTACAGTTTTTGCAAGGAAGCTGGTATGAAGCATTGGATAAGGGTATGTCTTTTGACATCATTCTCAGCAATCCACCTTATATCGCCTCCCAAGATAGCCATTTAAGTCAGGGCGACCTGCGCTTTGAACCAGTCTCTGCTCTGACTGATCATGGCAGCGGACTCACCTGCTTAGAAATTATTGTTTCAGGCGCCAAACATCATCTGAATCCAAATGGCTTACTTGCCGTTGAGCATGGCTTTGACCAGTCAGAAGCGGTTGTAGCCCTAATGAAACAAGCTGATTTTCATGACATCCAAACGCATTTGGATTTAGGCGGCCATTACCGTGTCGCCTCGGGCAGAAAATAGGGCGAAATAACCTTTTTTCACATTAAGTCTTAAAATCAATCAAACCTTATTATCAAACCGTCCTCGCAAGAAGACCGCCTTACTAGAAAGAATCTATGGACTCACAAGCTCAAATTAAAGAAATCGTTACTAGCCATCCAGTAGTCTTGTTCATGAAGGGAACTGCACAGTTTCCACAGTGCGGCTTTTCTGGAAACGCTATCAACATCTTGCGCGCTAGCGGTGTTGAAAACCTCCATACAGTAAACGTCTTGGAAGATGCTGGAATTCGTCAAGGTATCAAAGAGTTTGCAAATTGGCCAACGATTCCTCAGCTCTACATTAATGGTGAATTTATTGGTGGCTCTGACATCATGACTGAAATGTTTCAGTCCGGCGAATTACAAAAACTCGTTAAAGCTTAAGCAAACTTTTCGCCAAGATCTTTGACGCTGTGACTTTTGATTTAAGTTCTCTTCTACTATTTGGCCTACCATTTGGAGTTTGTGCAGGCCTTTTGGTTTATGCGCTAAATCTGCGCTCTAGTCTTGCTCGTGTTGAGCAGCAAGCCCAAACAGAACTTGCTCTGGCGCTTAGTTTGCGCGCCGAGCGTGACCAAGCACTACAAAATGCGATTCGCCTCGAAGCAGAATTAGACTCAGAACGCAAACAGGGCCTGGGAAGAATTGAGTCACTCAACGAGGCCAAAGAAGCACTAATAAATCAGTTCAAAAATCTGGCGAATGAAATCTTAGAAGATAAGTCCAAGCGCTTTACCGAACAAAATACGGCAAGCCTAGATGCCTTACTAAAGCCATTGCAAACTAAGCTGACAGAATTTAAAGAGCAGGTCAGCACTTCCTATGGCAATGAAGCCCGTGAACGCCATGCCCTCAAAAGCGAAATCGAGCGCTTAGCCAATCTCAATCTTCGTATGTCAGATGAAACGCGCTCCTTAACCCAAGCCCTAAAGGGGGACTCCAAGGTTCAAGGTAATTGGGGTGAGCTAGTGTTGGAATCCATTTTGGAATCCTCAGGCCTGCGCAAGGGAGAGGAATACCTTGTTCAAGATAGCCACACCCAAACTGATGGATCGCGTCTGCAGCCCGACGTAGTAATTAAGTTACCTGAAGGTAGAAGTCTGGTTGTTGATAGCAAAGTATCTATAACGGCTTATGCACGTCATGCTGAAACCACGGATCCTATAGTTGCTGAGCAAGAGTTGGCTGCACATATTCAATCTTTACGTCAACACATCCAAGGCCTATCTGGAAAGAACTATAGCTCGCTTTATGGAGTGGGTTCAGTTGACTTTGTTTTGATGTTTGTACCCATTGAGCCGGCGTTCTTACTTGCCTTAAAGACTGCGCCCAATCTATATCAAGAAGCTCTAGCAAAAAATATTGTGTTGGTATGTCCAAGCACCCTCATGGCTACCCTGCGAACAGTTGCCCATCTATGGCGACAGGATCATCAAAATAGAAATGCTCTAGAGATCGCAAAACAATGTGGCAACCTTTACGATAAGTTTGTTGGCTTTGTAGATGATCTTGAGAAACTTGGACAACGTCTCGATCAAGCGCAAACGAGCTACCACGATGCATTCAGCAAACTAAAAACCGGCAAGGGCAATCTCATTCGTTCAGCTGAAAAAGTACGTGAGTTAGGCGTTAAGCCCAGTAAAAATCTGGCTACACCCTTGATTGAATCTTCTTCTGACTTCGAATAATTGCAGCCAGTAGCCTAAATAAATATTGAAAAAATTTAGACAAACAAAAACCCCGCCTAGTTCACACTAAGCGGGGTTGTTTATTCTGACTACTGAATCTAAGTCTTCTAGCTTAAGCAGATTTACGGCTACGTGATGCAGGTGTAGCAGCTTTTTTAACTTGGGCAATTTGACCTTGTACAGTTTCGATCGCTTGATCAGCAGTTTTTTCTGCATTCACAAAAGCTTCCTTACTAGCAGCGCGGAACTGTTCGAAACCTTGCAATGCGCTACCGTATACAGTCTTGAATGATGACAAGAAAGCATCAGAACCTGTAGGCGCATTAGCAGTAACGGTATTGAGCCAATCCTGGAAGCCATCTTGCAACTGGTCGATGCTTGCATCAACTACGTTTGAAAACTCTTTATTGCCATCACGCAATACTTTGCTTACTTTCTTTTGATAAGCAACAGCTTGGTTACCAGCGGCTTGCAAAGAATCAGCAGTAAAGATTTCAGTAACTTGCTTTGGATCTTTAGCTGTCAAAACTTGCTGAATACCATCTTGGGCATTTACCAATACATCTTTAGAAGCTGCGTAATTCAACTCAGCCAATTTTTGAGCATTTTCCAAAGCAGCTTCGCTCAAAGAAAATGAAGCCTCGAGGCCTTTGCTGTTAATTTGGGACAATTTAGCGGTGATTTGATCTTGGTTCATGTATTTCTCCAGAAATTAAGTGGTACAACTAGTCAATTAAGCGCACGATTTAAGAGATGGAAAACTGTAGATACCTTAAATATTGCACTGCACCATGAAACTGTAACTGAAGGAATAGGGCAAATCAAGAAGTTTTTGCTGCTTTGCAACAAATATATCCCTTAAATAAAATAAACTTAGCATAATCAATCACTTAATGTCGAACCAGAATAATCATACCTACCGAAAAGTGGCCATTGCAGCCTGCTTTGGAACCTTTTTGGAGTGGTACGACTTTTTAACCTTTGCGACCCTAGCAGTAGTTTTCGCCCCCCTATTCTTTCCCTCAACCGACCCCAATACAGCCCTTTTAGCGAGTTTGGCAACCTTTGGTGTTGGAATGGTGGTTAGGCCTATTGGAGCTGCTCTTTTTGGCTCTATGGGCGATCGAATTGGCCGTAAGCCAGTCTTCATGATCACCATTGTCCTGATGGGGATTGCGACTGTTAGCGTTGGCTTTTTGCCCACCTATGCCCAAGCAGGAATTTGGGCGCCAACCCTCTTGGTAGCTTTACGCCTTCTTCAGGGGCTATCTGCTGGCGGGGAGATCGGCGGGAGTGCCGTTTATCTCACTGAGCATGCGGGTAATGAGCATAGGGGATTTAAAACGAGCTTCTTACAACTCATGGGTCCGCTTGGCATTCTGTTCTCGACCCTGCAAATTGCCTTACTCAGAAATTATCTATCGTCAGAAGAATTTCAATCCTGGGGTTGGCGTGTGCCTTTTTGGATTTCCATTGTGCTGTTGTTAATCGCATTTAAAGCACGAATGGCTTTAGAAGAAACGCCGGTATTTTTAGAGCTCTCCAAAAACAGTAACAAGATCGAGAATCCATTAATAACTAATTTTCGCGATCCACAAACGCGCAAAAGAATGTTTTTACTGTTTTTTTGTATTTCATCTGGTGGTGCTGTTCTATTCTTTTGTGTACAGGTTTACACAGCAATCTTTTTAAAAACATCCGTCAAGTTACCACCCGAAATCGTCGACCAACTCAGCCTGTATTCAACTCTCTGTCTATTGCCGCTCACTGTGTTTGCGGGTTGGCTCTCTGATAAGGTGGGACGCAAGGCTGTTGTCGTTAGTGGTCTTATTTTTGGCGCCGCAATTACGATTCCAGCATTTAATGCGCTTCAATATTTAGGCAATACTTATCAACAAACAAGTGGCAATGGGGCTCTTCTGCTCATTAGTGCAATTCTTGCATGCCTATCTCTTGCTTTGGCATTAGTAGTCGGCCCACAAACGGCGTTTTTAGCAGAATTGTTTCCAGCAAACTCACGCAATAGCGCTGCAACACTTCCTCATAATTTAGCGGCTGGATGGATTGGTGGTCTACTCCCCCTTATTGTCACTTGGTTAAATCAACAATGGGGAACGGCCACCGCCGGCCTTTGGTATCCGACTATTTTTTTGGCAAGCGCAGGATTAACTGCTCTCTTTTATTTACCAGAAACCAAAAAAGTTGACCTCAACACTTAAAGTGCTGCGCGCTTCTTTTGTGCCAGGTCATTTAAATCAAGCCTTACACGCACAATGACCTCATCCCAATTGCCCGGCTGTTTTTGTTGATAAATTTTTGCTGTTGGATACCAGGGGCTATCCTCTCTACCTCTTAACCATCGCCAACAAGAATCGTAGCGATTGAGAATCCATACTGGCTTACCGAGTGCCCCAGCCAAATGTGCTGAAGAGGTATCTACAGAAATAATCAGATCTAGGCAATCCATCAGCGCAGCAGTATCTGAGAAGTCATTGAGTAAATGAACGCAATTAATAAGCTCAGGCCAGACTTGATCTTTTCTGGCGGCTAATTCTGATTCGGCGGGATCGCCTTTTTGAAGACTATAAAAATCCACTCCCGGAATACCCTGTAATTTTGCAATTTGATCGAGCTCAATATTTCGTCGTTTATTAATAGCCCATAACTCTGGATGCTCTGCCCTAAAGCCACCATTCCAAATTAGTCCCACGCGAAGGTTTTGCTTACTTACGATCTCTTGTTCATAGGCACTCCTCTGCGCTTGATTAACATCTAAATAAGGAATCTGATTGGGAATTGAGTCTAGGTCTGTTTTAAACAACAAAGGCAGACTCAACAAGGGAGACTGGAAATCAAACCCATCAACCTTGATGTCATTAATAGCAACCAGATTACAGAATTTTGATAACCCTCTCAATACATTGAGAAGCGGAGCGGGCGCCCCAAATGTCACATGCGCACCAAGTTCAAATAGAGGTTTTATATAGCGACAAAACTGTAAGGTATCGCCCAGACCCTGTTCGGACCAAATAAGAATTTTTTTACCCGCAATACTATCGAGACCTTCGAGCCTTGGAGTATTAGTAAATTGAAACTGAATTGGATTCGACTTAAACCAACGTGCTTCATAATTTTGCCAACCATTTTCATAGTCGCCGTAAATTAATTGAAGCAACCCTTTATGCCAATAAGCATCAACATAATTAGGATTAATCGCAGTAGCTTGATCGAAGCATTGCATGGCTTCTTTGGGGCGGCCCAATAAAAGCAGAGCGTTACCTTTATTGCTATAAGCCTCTGCATATTGAGGGTTTAAAGAAACTGCATTGTCGTACAACTCAAGAGCATTTTCATAACGATATAACTCTTGGAGAGCATTACCTTTATTGCTATAAGCCTCTGCATAAGTGGGTGCAATTTTGATAGCTAGATCCAGGGCATATAGTGCCTCGTCATAGCGACTAAGCTCTTTGAGGATATTTCCACGATTGCTATACGAAATCCCATTACTGGGATCCAGCTCGATTGCTTGATCAATAAGCTTCAGCGCATCCTCAAAATTAAATTGCAGCGCTGAATTTACAGACATTAAGCGGAAAACATCAGCCTCACCAGGAGAGGAGGCTAAGGCTTGATTCAGTAATTTCTGAGCTTTATCAAATTCTCTGAGCTGAAGATGATGCAGAGCATTCTTAACAAGAATTTGAGTTCCTAAATCCATTCCTCGCCAATTCTTATTGTTTATTAAAACCCACCCACCCAGCTTGATATTCTGCAAATAACAAAGTAGCTTCTGCGGCACTAGCAAACTCAGCCACTAAACGACCTTTACCCCCAATTTCAGGACTTGTTAAAAATGATACTTGCTGATTTTCACCGGGTAAAAAATTTACGTTTAGGGGGCAATCATCAACTACAACCAAAGTCTTCTCGTCCACACACGGGAAAATTGCCAGCATTTCTTTTAAATGATGTGCAGCAGAAGGAAACCAATACTGCATATCTAAATCGAAAGAGTCTAGATAAAGGAAATTAATAGTCTTATTCTCAGCAGTAAAGTGCCTATTAAGCCCAGTCAAATAATGAACGCTATCATCCTGGTTTACAGATACCCTTTTACTTACCAAATTTTTGCATGCTGAAACCGACTGCGGGTTGATATCCACCGTAAAACAAACAGATTCGGTATCGCGGGTCGTAATATATTTGTCAAACATCACTGTACTTTGACCATCGCCAGCCCAATTATTTGCGAGTCTTGCGCATCCGGTTTCAACTATGACTAATGGCCCATGAATTGAATCTAGATATTCAAAAATTTTTCGAAATGTTTTTTCGCGATGAGCTAATTGAGGAGCAGCGATGCTATCAAAAAATACCCAGAACTCATTATTTTTCATTGGGAAGCTTAATGATGAAGAAAGGATGTTTTCACCAAAACTATTTGAGCGTTGCCTTCAAATAATTCAAATAAAGATATTTGGTGCCCCTTGTCCGACTCGAACAGACCACCTACTGATTACAAAGCAGTTTAACAGCTGTGCCAGTAAGGCCTCCCCTATACAGTCATTGGGCTTGGTTAATATTAAACCACATTGGATCACGTTTTTATCAGCTTAGGTTGACACTTTGTTGACGGATTTTCAATGAGGGGTCTTGTTCAGCACTTACGCCCTACAGAATGAGTATGCCTCAATTTTAATGCGTTGCTTAATTCAAATTAAACGTTTAACTTCACTTCAGGGGCTTAACAATTCTCCGGTTACCCATATCATCAACTGCAATCTTATCGGCAACGGCTGATGGAAACACCTTGATATCCTCAAAGCTATATTGCGGCAAATGACTGTTAATCAAATCAACCACAATACGGGCCTGACTAGCATCACGGATGCGCTTGCCCGGATCTCTATCGGGTTGATCAGCCATCCACAGCTTAAATAAAGCAAAAGCACGGGGATCAACTGTATTCATACGGGCCATCTTGCCATTAACGCCAACGATAACCTCACTAAATTTGGGTGCACTGAGTAACCAATCTGCATTACGCGCTTTTACTACCCAAAAATCATCAACCAGAGCACTAAAGCGACCAGGCTCAGCATCACTGCCCTGACCCATGCGGCGCAAAATATCAACCTCATAGCCATCTTTATTAACAGCGGTATACAGCTGGTCATCACGCAGCGTGAAGGTTGAATCAATGCTCTGAAGAAAGCCCAGCATACCGCCAGCAAGGGTATTTTCTTGAGTAAACAAGCTTAATTTTTTACGGTTATCCCATAGCAAGTCAACATCCCGAGTTGCCAGATGAGCCTCATTAAGGCGGACCCCAGCGGCAGTCTCATAGGCATATAGTGCGTTAGTGCCAATAATGGTGAACTTGTCAGACATGCCAGCATCACTCAACCCAACCAGGATATCAATAATGATGTTGGGTGTTCTGCCCACCCTGAGCGCACGATTTAGTCGCTGATGCTTTACGGCGGCTTGCTTTAACCCTGACGAGAGTTCTGCTGCGCGCGCTTTGCCGGCGGTAAATTTGTTGTAGATGGCTTCTGTTTCAGCGCTTTTGGCACCAAGGCCGGTTTGGTCGCCCCTAGTAGTCGTGCGCACCAGATATTCCTTACCTTTAACGGTTTTCCAAACCATTCCGCCACGAAACTCTGCCGACCGTAATTTAGCCTGCTCTAAAGCGGTAAATGCGCTTTTAGCGTCAATATATTGCCGGATGGAATCTTCGGGAAGATCTATTATTTCCAAGTTATTTTGCATTTTAATAAATTACTTGGAAATATAGGCGTTGTCAATCAAAACCCCTGTATAGCCCCACTAATTACGTAAAACTTTGGACCTTATACATAGCAGGCATTCAAAAACTAATTTTTATGACTTCAAATGAAGGTGTAAATTGTTACTTAACATTAATAATAATTAAGTAACTTTTAAAAGGTCCATATGTCAAACGGAAAAACGCTGGTGCAAATTGCCTTAGAGATATTGAAATGCAATCAAACAGAATTAGCTATAGAGATGGGTGTCTCCAAAGCCCAGATCAGCAAGTGGAAGAATGGGGAGTCAATGTCGGCAGTTATGGAAAAGAAACTGCGCGATATAACCCAGGCTGGAGACCTTGATCCCGATTTTGTAATCTCTTGCGGATCGGTGGACGACGCTAAAAAATGGGCCAAATTGATCACTTACCAAATGTATAACAATGAGGCCGAACTAGATTATGGGATTGAGGATGAAGCGGTTTGTGCCGAGCTAATGAGAATCTTAGCCCTCATTGGAGTCAACATTCCAAAACCTTTTCCGCAAGAGTTCATTTTGCAATGGGAATATGAGGAAATGTATGACCACTATGGCGAGGGCAATGATAAGGTTGATGCGACGATAGATGCATTTGAAGAGCAGCCCCTCATTCATTTAATCAGATCAATTTTTGATAATTACGCCTGCATTGATCATTTCATTGGAATGTATGTATCCAACCTGGGATTAAATCATCCAAACTTTCAAAATCTGGAAGCCAAGCAAGAGATCTTGCATCGTCAGCTTGAGCTTGCTACAGCAAAGGCCAATGTGAATAAAGAAATCGCGCCTTTATTTGGAAAGTTTCAGTTCATCACGATGAGTGATTTCAGCAATTTAATTGGTGAAGTTAAGGCGAAGGCATATGAATTAGGCCTTCCGCTTGAAGCCGAATTGAATGACCTAATAACCGAGAATCCTGAGAACATTAGGGATGACACTAGTGACCGGGATATGTGGATATTTCAAAGTCAGCGCAGCCATCCAGATATCTATATGAATGAATTGCTGGAAGGAATGAGGGCGATCCATGCAGTACTACCTTTGATTCTTAAAAAACTGGATATTAGCCCAGAAGAGATAAATGCTGCACTTACTGAGGCGCCCTGACTGAGGGGCGGCGAGAGTATGACTTTTCTATAATGGGATCTGTGGCTGCTTTTAAAGCTCATTTGGACGCCGATAGCTCACTAGGTTGCAATCTTAAATGTCTCAATTCGGCCGAGGCTGTGTAAAAACCCCCAATAATCTCCCTGTTTTTGTAAACACCTAAGCACCCTCAAACGTTAATTCAGTATCACTAATTAACGGATGTTCATGAAGATGAAACGATTCATTACTGGCCAAGA
>NZ_JACVQA010000010.1 GCF_018881595.1 Polynucleobacter sp. UK-Gri1-W3
TTCCGGCTTATGCCATTCGTCAGCAACAAAGACCTTGCCATCCAAAGCGCTCATGGCAGTGGTGATGCGATCTTGCAAGCCCAAAAAATATTCTTTTAAGGCATTGATATCAATTTGGGTATGTTGTTCTGACAAGGCGTTCTAACTTTATAGGGTTACTTAATTGCGCGGTAGCCAATATCTTTGCGATATTGCATGCCATCAAACTTGATGTGATTGATCGCATCGTAAGCTTTTTGTTGGGCGCCACGAACGGTATCTGCTAGACCAACTACACACATCACGCGTCCGCCTGATGTCACCACCTTGCCATCTTGCAGTTTCGTGCCAGCATGGAAAGTAATTTGATCTTCAGTATCAGCGGGTATGCCGGTAATGACATCGCCAGCCCGAGGAGTGTCTGGATAATTATGAGCAGCCAGCACAACGCCAAGGGCTGTGCGGCGATCCCATTCCAATTCCACTTCATTAAGTGTGCCATCTACCGCATGATCTAGTGCATTGACCAGATCGCTACGTAGTCGGGCCATGATGGGTTGTGTCTCTGGATCACCCATGCGGCAATTAAATTCTAATGTTTTGATCTTGCCGTCAGGCGTGATCATTAGACCGGCATATAGAAAGCCGGTATAAGGAATGCCATCTGCTTTCATGCCCTTAACAGTTGGCATGATCACTTCACGTAAAGCGCGCACATGAATTTCCGGAGTAACTACTGGAGCAGGGGAGTAAGCACCCATGCCACCAGTGTTTGGCCCTTGATCACCGTCTAACAAGCGCTTGTGATCTTGGCTAGTTGCTAATGCAAGAACATTCTTGCCATCTACCAAAACAATAAAGCTTGCTTCTTCACCTGTGAGGAATTCTTCTATCACTACACGAGCACCCGCATTACCCAATTTGTTATCCGCCAACATCATGTCAACGGCAGCATGGGCCTCTTCAAGGCTCATTGCTACTACGACACCTTTACCGGCAGCAAGGCCGTCAGCCTTAATCACAATCGGCGCACCTTTAGCATCAATATAAGCATGCGCCTGGAGTGCGTTGGAGAAGGTTTGGTAATCTGCAGTTGGAATACCATGACGCTTCATAAAGGCTTTAGAGAAGTCCTTAGAAGATTCCAATTGTGCTGCTAATTGAGTTGGTCCAAAGATGCGTAAGCCATTGTTGCGAAATACATCGACGATGCCAGCAGCAAGTGGAGCCTCTGGACCGACAACCGTTAAATGAATCTTCTCGCGCTTAGCAAAGTCAGCCAGCTCTTGTAAGCCAGTGATGGGTAAGTTCTCAATGCCTGCAGCGGTTTGCTTAGCAGTGGCCGTACCACCATTACCTGGAGCCACATAAACCGTTTGCACTTGGGGAGATTGGGCTAACTTCCAGGCTAGCGCGTGTTCGCGTCCGCCAGATCCGATGAGTAGAATTTTCATAACAAGCTATCTGTAGTAATTGATCAAAAAATTAAAGCGCAGCGTTCGTAAATACTTCTTGAACGTCATCTAAGTTCTCAAGTGCATCTAATAACTTCTGCATGCTTTCTGCTTGATCACCTTCTAAGGCAATCTCTGTCTCAGGGCGCATGGCAACAGTTGCTAATTCAGGCTTGAGACCAGCCTTGCTAATCGCATCTTGCACTTTAGAAAAATCGGGAACAGGGGAGAGCACTTCTAAAGATCCATCATCATGAGTAATGACATCTTCAGCGCCGGCGTCTAATGCAACTTCCATCAACTGATCTTCGCTAGTACCTGGTGCAAATAACATCTGCCCACAATGCTTGAATAAGAAGGCAACAGAACCTTCTGTACCCATATTGCCGCCATTCTTATTAAAAGCATGACGAACCTCTGCAACGGTACGTGTGCGGTTATCGGTTAAGCAATCCACAATAATGGCGGCGCCATTCATGCCATAACCCTCATAACGAATTTCTTCGTAGTTCACGCCTTCAAGAGATCCAGTGCCGCGTTGAATCGCTCTTTGCACGTTATCGTTCGGCATATTAGAGTCTTTGGCCTTATCAATAGCCAGACGTAAACGTGGGTTTGTAGCAATATCACCACCACCTAATTTGGCAGCTACGGTAATTTCTTTAATGAGTTTGGTCCAAATCTTGCCGCGTTTTTCGTCCTGACGACCTTTGCGGTGCTGAATATTGGCCCATTTCGAATGGCCGGCCATACGGGTAAGTCCTTTTAATAATTTGGCTAGAAGACCTCATTTTAAGGGGTTCTAGACCCAAGGTAGGGGGTATCTGACCATTTTTTGTTACACTCATATGTCTTAGTAGTAACAAAGTAGCAAAGTAAGCAGAATTTCCACTGCAAACACCTGCCTCGGTGATGGAATTGGTAGACGTGCCGGACTCAAAATCCGGTGCCGCAAGGCGTGGCGGTTCGAGTCCGCCCCGAGGCACCACTCAAAGACTTTTCTGTCTTTGTAGTTTCCCAAGACAATTCTTAGTCGGACTATATTTCGTAAGTCTCGGACTCATTATTCATTGCCTGCTCAACAATTTTCTTGGTGAGCGTAGGTGAGAAGAGCTCAATGAAGGTGTAAACAAAAGACCTGAGATAGGCACCTTGTTTTACGCCTAGATGCGTCACATTATTTCCGAATAAATGGCCTGCAGGAATCACTTTGAGATTGCGATCTCGATCTGGATCGTAGGCATGACCTGCAACAATTCCAATGCCCATTCCGGTTTCCACATAGGTCTTGATGACGTCTGCGTCAATTGCTTCCAAAATAATATCTGGCGCAATGTTTCTTTGCGCAAAAGCAGCATCAATCTTGCTACGACCTGCAAAGGCTTTGTCATAGGTAATGATTGGATACTTGGCAATCTCTTCAAGGGTAAGCGTTGCTTGGTTCAAGAGTGGATGGCTCAGCGGTACCATCAGTACATGTTGCCATTGATAGCCAGGTAGAGCCAGTACGCCAGGGGTATTAGCAATTCCCTCGGTTGCAATTGCAATATCAGCGCGGTCATGCGTGAGCAATTCAGCGATTTGACCTGGACTGCCTTGCTGAATGCTGACCTTTACTTTTGGAAAGCGCTTGGTAAATTCAGTAAGCACTTTTGGTAGTGCATAGCGTGCCTGTGTATGAGTAGTCGCAATCACGAAGCTTCCTTGATCCTGGCTAGCAAAATCTTTACCCACTCTTTTTAGAGTTTCAACCTCATCGAGAATGCGCTCGATTGAACTCAAAATACGTTTGCCTGGCTCGGTGAGGGAGCGAATGCGTTTCCCATGTCGACGAAAGATCTCCACACCCAACTCATCTTCCAACTCAATGATCGCTTTGGATACGCCTGGCTGAGAGGTAAAAAGTGCCTTTGCAGCAGTAGTTAAATTGAAGTTTTGTCTAACGGCTTCCCGTACAAAACGGAATTGGTGAAGGTTCATGTGGATTCCTATCTATATATCTACAAAGATATAGGAATCAAATTCTAAATGATTTTTGGCTATTAAGCCTTTGAAACCCAGCGCAATCCAAAGATTGCCAAAAGGAAGTACAGCAGCGGCGGGGTTAGGGCCGTGAGGAGCGCTGGCCAAGAGCCTAGGAGTCCCACATTGGAGAAGAGTGAGTTAAATAGCTGAAAGCTCATACCCAACATAATTCCACCAAACACCTTAATGCCAACGCTACCAGCCCGTACCTTCAAGTAAGCAAAGGGTAGCGCTAGTGCGAGCATCACAAAAATAGTAAACGGATAAATCACTTTTTTCCAGAAGGCGATTGAATGCCGCTGCGCATCCTGTTTGTTCTCGCGCAGATGCGAGATAAAGCGACCCAAACTGACGATTGACATTTTTTCGGGACTGATTAAAAGCACACTCAAAATTTGCGGCGTGACTTCGGATTCCAAAGTCACTATCGGGTGCGTAAAAGTTTGCGCAGAAAAAACAGGATTCAGTGGATCGGACTGCTTCGTTTCTTTAAAGCGAGTTTCTATGACATCATTTAAGACCCAGATACCAGTTTCATCAAACTGTCCGGACGCCGCACTGCGAATAGAGAGGAGGTGATATTTGTCATCAAACTCATACATGCGGATATTGCTAATTTCATTGGCTTTATCGACCTTGCCTACGTTGACGTAGCGTACGCCAGGACGAACTGGGCCGCTACCGTCTTCATCGCGCAGGCGATCTTTTACCCAAACACCAGTTCTAAACTGGGGTGAGTAGGCCGAACCCATAGCTTTCATACGAATCTGATCAGACTTGGCTTCAGTATAGGGTCCGATCCATTCGCTCATGATGAGAGTGAGTGCAATCAAAGGTAGGGAAATCTTGGTTAGGGTTATGAGCCCACGCTTAACGTCTAGACCAGCGATGCGCAAAATCGTGAACTCAGATTGACTGGCTAGCATGGCAAATACATAGATGCTGCCAATTAAACCTGCAATCGGAATAATTTCTGAGATACGACTTGGGGCTTTTAAAAGAACATGCAATAGCGCTAGGGGAAGTGTGTAAGCACCTTGGACGGAACCGAGCTCACTCAAGATATCAAAGAATAAAAACAAAGCCACTAAGGCAAATAAGATAAAACCAAAAGCGGCATAGATCTGCTTGGCTAAATAGCGTTCATAAATGTAAGGAAAGAGCAATTTCATTTGGCGGCCATAGAGGCAGGTAGCTGACGGCGCCACCACTTCAAAGATGGATTAATACGATTACGAATTAAGGCTGCTGCAATCAAGAGCGCAAGCAAATGTATTGGCCAAATCGCTACAAAGACTCCCACCTTACCTTGCGAGACAAAATTTTGCGTCAGGTTAAGAAGGTTGCTATAAATTAAGTAAATTAAGACTGCATAGAACATTGCCGTGTAATTACCAAGACGAGGGTTTACATAAGCAAGTGGTATGGCAATTAGCACCAGACCTAAAGCCATCAATGGCAGGCCGATACGCCAAAGTAACTCGGCACGATTAGGGTTGATGGATGCGGGGCTAGGATCATGTAAGAGTTCAGTGATGGTTTTCTCGCGATCACGCGGCGCAGGGGCTAGCGCATCTTTGCTGCGGATCTTGGTGCTGTATTCGTTAAATTCGAGAATCCTAAAATCAGGCTGTGTAGGTTGCCCCTCATAGCGTCTGCCGTTATGGAGCACGATAGATTTCTCGCCCCCTGCAGAGTTTTGGATAAAGCCGGTTGAGGACACTGCAATGCTCAAGCGACCATTCTTAGAGTCCGCCACAAAGATATTCTTAACTTCACTTTTATCAACATCAAGCTCTTCGATAAAAAACACGCGCTCCGCTTTTGCAGATTCTTTAAATTGACCCGCACTCACCATGGATACATCATCGCGTTGTTGAAAGCGCTGACTAATTAAGGTTGATTCGCGATTTGCCCAAGGCCAGACAAAAAGAGCAAGCAGGGCAATGATGATGATGAGGGGTATAGCAAATTGCAGAATGGGGCGAATGAGATTTGTAATGCTTAAGCCACTGGCAAACCAAACAATCATTTCTGAATCTTTGTACCAGCGCACTAAAACAATCAAGGTGGCGACAAATAGTGAAACCGTCAAAAGAACTGCAAGATAGCCCAAGGTAGCTAAGGCAATCAAAACAAGAGCATCTTCTGGATTCACTGCCCCATTAGCCGCAAAACCCAGGATTCGGATTACCAAGGTAGTCACCATAATGGTGACTAAGACCAAAAAGACCCCGCCAGTCGTAAAACTGAGTTCGCGGCGAAGAGCCTGTTTAAAAATCATGAGAAATAAGGGTCTGGATTGGTGAGGTTATTAGGGGTTACAAATGGCTTATATTGTCAGCGATAAGGGAGATTAATCTCATGTCGGAGGATAATGGATAAAAGTCCCATATTAGCAATTACCTTCCTTTTGAATCGACCAAAACACTGTAATAGATTATGACAATTCAATTCAGCACCAAGATTTTCCCTCAAGCAGACCTTCAGAGTCCAAAACTCCAGAAAACGAGCCTAAAAACCTTGCTTGGCCATAGCACCGACTGTTTGGTTCTGGGTTATTCCAAGGCGGATTTGGATGGCTTCTCAGGTGCTAAGGGCGCAAAAGTCAAAACGGGATTTTTTCCGGAGCTTGATCTGTTGCTCGGGGGTTCAATTACTCATGCCAACGTTGTGGGAGATTTGGATTCTAAGCAGGCATCGGTATGCATGTTGCGCGCAGAGAAATCATGGTCTACCAATGGGGTTAAAGCCAAAAGATTGTTGCTAGTGAGTTTGGGTGATGTTCATCTTGCAAGTGAACGTAGCCTGACAACTTATTCTAAAGTTGCTCGGTCTGCTCTAAAGGAACTCAGCGGCGGATCCATTGAGAGTGCGCTGTGGTTTACGCCTAGCTTTGCACTTGCCCACAAAGTGGACTTTATTGCAGAAGAGGTACGCCTCACCATTCAATATGCTGGCGATCAGGCTTACCGTTTTGGCGTACGCCAACCTGCTATGAAATTTAAAGCTAAAGATAAGGCCGACACTTTTAAAAGTTTAGTCTTTGCTGGCAATGATGCTTGCTCTAAGGAGTTGAAGCTAGCAGTCGAGCAGGGCATATCCATGGTTGAGGGTATGAACTTGGCAAAGGATCTTGGTAATCTTCCTCCAAATATCTGTACGCCGACTTACCTTGGTAAAGCCGCTCAGGACTTAAGTAAAAAAACAAGTCTCAAAGTTGAAGTGCTTGGACGTAAGCAAATCGAGGCTTTGGGTATGGGTTCATTCTTATCTGTTGCCAAGGGATCGGATACACCGCCACAATTTATAGTGATGAGGCATCAAGGTGGCAAAGCAGGCGAAGCGCCTATTGTCTTGGTTGGTAAAGGCATTACTTTCGATACCGGCGGCATTTCTCTCAAGCCAGGCGAGGCTATGGATGAAATGAAGTACGACATGTGTGGTGCGGCTTCTGTAATTGGCACGATGTATTCAGTTGCCTTGATGAAACTAAAGAAGAACGTGATTGGTGTTATTCCAACTTGTGAAAATATGCCATCAGGTCAAGCCACTCGTCCTGGTGATATTGTCAAGAGCATGTCTGGACAAACGATTGAGGTGCTCAATACTGATGCAGAAGGTCGCTTAATTTTGTGTGATGCACTTACTTATGTAGAGCGCTTTAAACCAGCGGCAGTCATCGACATTGCCACCTTAACTGGCGCCTGCATTATTGCTTTAGGCCATGTTCATAGTGGTTTGTTTTCTGAAGATGAGAATCTAGTGAGCGAACTGACTAAAGCAGGCCATGCTTCATTGGATACGGTGTGGCGCTTGCCTTTAGATGCTGCTTATCACGAGCAACTCAAATCCAACTTTGCAGACGTTGCCAATATTGGTGGTCGTCCAGCTGGTAGCGTAACCGCGGCTTGTTTCTTGTCTCGCTTTACCGAGAAATACAAATGGGCTCACTTAGATATCGCTGGAACCGCCTGGAAAAGCGGTGCTGCTAAAGGCTCTACCGGTCGGCCTGTGCCGCTCTTGGTGAACTTCTTGCTTGAGCGCAAGTAAACGCTTAAGAACTCGGATAAATACTGAATGGCACGAATTGATTTTCATAGCAATGTGAGTGACAAGCTGGAATACGCTTGTCGCCTCACGCGTAAAATTTGGAGTGCTACCCCCGAGGGTGAGTCAGTGCGCAACATTGTGATGGTAGGTGAGAAGGCCGATCTACAAAAATTAAATGAACTACTTTGGTCATTTAGTAAAACCGATTTTTTGCCACACTGCTTTATTGATGATGAGGCTGCAGCGGAAACACCCATAGTATTGACCGATGATTTTGCTTCTTCCGCCCTAAACAATATTCCCCATGCTGATGTCATGATTCATCTGGGTATGCGCATGCCTGCAGATGTGCCAGCCCTAGTGGCACGTTTCCCTAGGATTGTTGAGGTGGTCACAGTTAATGAGGCTGAGCGCTTAGCAGGTCGCGAACGCTTCAAAGCCTATCGTGAGCTGGGCCATGAGTTGCACAACTTCGATCAATCCAAAAGTTAATATCCATGTTGATTCATCCACAGTTTGACCCTGCAGCAATTCGTATTGGTTCTTTTGCAATTCATTGGTATGGCTTGATGTATCTCATGGCCTTTGTGCAATTCTTGCTCCTAGGCCGATTGCGTATTCGTACTCCACGCTATCAAGTGCTTGGTTGGACTTATAAAGATCTTGAGGACCTCCTGTTTGCAGGCGTTCTTGGCGTGGTGTTGGGTGGTCGCTTAGGCTACACCCTCTTTTACATGCCAGGCTTTTACCTATCTCACCCTTTGAGTATTTTCAAGATTTGGGAAGGCGGCATGTCTTTTCATGGTGGCTTGTTAGGTGTGCTCGTTGCACTTTTCTGGTTTGCTAAAAAGCATAAGACCACTTTTTTTGTCGTAAGTGATTTGGTTGCTCCACTAGTTCCCTTTGGATTGGCATTTGGTCGACTAGGGAACTTTATTAATGGCGAGTTATGGGGAAGACCTACTGATCTTCCATGGGCAATGATTTTTCCTTTAGTAGATTCTGTGCCACGCCATCCATCACAGATTTATCAACTCATGGGTGAGGGTGTCCTACTCGGTATTGCACTTTGGATTTATGCAGGTAAGCCAAGGCGTATTGGTCAGGTATCTGGATTCTTCTTGTTAGGTTATGGCATTTGCCGTTTCTTAGCTGAATATGCCCGTGAGCCCGATTCCTTCTTGGGCCTTCTAGACCTAGGCTTATCTATGGGTCAGTGGTTGTGTGTGCCAATGATGTTGTTTGGTCTCTATCTCATGACTGCATATAAACCTAAGAGTCGATAATTAGCTCATGCTGAATGAAGGGCTAACACTTCGAAAATTAGAAGTACTGTGCTCGTTTATTCGGACCGGTAGCCTTTCTAAAACCGCAGAAGAGTTGCACTTAAGTTCAGTCAGCATTCATAAGGCGTTGCATTCTCTGGAATCTGGAATAGGCTGCGCTCTATTTGTAAAGGATGGACGTCAGTTAAAAGCTTTGCCGGCGGCCATTTACTTAGCTGAAGCAAGTGCCGATTTATTAGCGGATGTAGACCGTGTCCTGAAAAAGACCAGAGCCAAAGCAGGTGTTGAAAGCGGGCAAATTCGCCTGGGGGCAATGTACTCTCTGACAGCTAATATCATTCCTAGAGTCATCATGGGTACCAAAATTCGTAGACCTGATTTGGATATTGATTTATATCTGGGATCTAATGAGGACTTGATGAAAAGGCTTAGCGAGGGAAATGTAGATGCCGTAGTCATGGCAGTTCCTACAAGAGATCTTCCGGAGGGTGTCCAGGTAGTCCCTCTTTTTGAGGACCAGTTGTTTCTAGCCTCCTCAAAAAACAATAAGCCAACCGAAGCCAATATTGATTTATCCGAATATCAGAAAGAGAAATTTTTGACCCTTCAAGATGGTTTTGCTACCACGTCAGGGTTTTATGAAGCTTTCCAGTTAGCTGGCTTTGCACCCAATGTTGTGATGAAGGTGGGGGATATCTTTTCTCTTATGAATATGGTCTCAGGGGATCTAGGAAGATCTTTGCTGCCTGGCAGAGTGAAGGCTTTAATGGGCGATGCGATTGAATTTACCCCGTTATTGCCAAAATATCAGGTAACCCAACATATTGCCTTAATGTACCTCCAGGCTAATGAATCAAACCCCAATATCCTTGCTCTAGCGGCTGAAACCCGCATGTTGCAACGCAATAATCCCTAAATTCGTCCAAACACGTTTGCTAATTCATTAGCTTAAAGCTAATGAATATATACTTTCATTAATTGATTCAGGTATGGCTCAGCTATACATTAGTACTCAACCCCACTCTTTGGGTTGAATTCTTTGAGAGATACACATGCTTGAAAAGCTAGCAAAAGCCCGTTACTTTTCCCGCGTTACCGGCGCGGTTAATCGACTCATTTCCGAGCGCGGCGAATCAAATGCCGTCAGCATGGCTAACGATGTGTTCCACAACTATCGCAAGCTCTCCAAAGATCAGCATTCTAAATTTTTTAATTTTCTATTTGAAAAGCTCAATCCTGATGCCGCTTCAGTCATGGCCGCCGCGCAAAATTTTTCAGCAGAAGCAAGCGCTCGCAACTACATTAAATTACAGCGCGTGACTGAGCCACCGAGACAAGAATTGTTTCGTCGACTCAATCGCGCAACGAATGGAACTGCTGCGCTGGTAGGTATGCGCCGCGATCTTTTGCAATTGCTTGAAAAGCAGCCTGAGTTAACTGCGGTTGATTTTGACTTGCGTCACCTCTTGTCGTCTTGGTTTAACCCAGGTTTTCTGAAGATGCATCGGGTGGATTGGAAGTCACCTGCGGAGGTGTTAGAGAAGCTGATTCAGCATGAAGCTGTGCATGCAATTGATGGCTGGGATGACCTACGCCGCCGCTTGCAGCCTGATCGTAGATGCTTTGCGTTTTTTCATCCGCAGCTTCCAAATGAGCCTTTGATTTTCGTTGAAGTGGCACTTTTGCCAGAGATTCCAGCTGTGATTACCCCCTTAGTGGATAAGAAGGCGGAGACGGTTCATCAAACTTCGCAATATAAAGTGGCCGCTTTTTATTCCATTAGTAACTGCGAGCCAGGTTTACGTGGTGTTTCGATGGGTAACTTCCTCATTAAACGCGTTGCAGAACAATTGCATGCGGAGTTCCCAAGTCTTAAAACATTTGTAACCCTTTCGCCAATCCCAGGGTTCATTGACTGGGTCGCTGCTGGTGCAGATATTGGCGGTGAAAAGACGGGCACCCAGCTAAAGCCGGCAGTTCGCACGGCTCGCGAGCAATCCTTGGAAGCTCTTGGTCTGGCTAATCGCTCCTGGTCTGAACGCTTAAGTGCTGGCTGGCATCCAGATAATGCTACTGAAAAAGAAAAAGCCGCCTTGTTATGTCTCGCAAGTATTTACTTGGGCTTAGGTTCTGCTGGTCGTAACGGAAATCCAGTTGCCAAGTTTCACTTGGGCAACGGCGCTAAACTTCATCAAATTAACTGGGCCGGAGATCTTTCTCGCAAGGGCTTGAGACAGTCAGCATCTCTCATGGTTAATTATTTGTACGATCTTTCCTCTGTTGAGGAGAATCATGAGCGCTTTACCCATGGGGAAATTGATTATTCACGTGCAGTTGGTCGATTAATGCAGGCCTAGAAATATATTTTTAGAGGAAAGGCTCTAAAAGCAGAATTCATAGATTATTCGCTTTAGAGTATGTGGCAAGGAAGCAGACACTAAGATCTGACCGTATTATGCAGTCTATAAAACAATACTAGGAGAGCAATATGAGCAATAAATTGAAATCTGAATCTAATAAGCCAAATGCCTTGCGTCGCCAATTATTGGCGGGATCTGCAGCGTTGCCTTTAGCTGGCGTCGTCGGCTATAGCCCTGTATCAAACGCTCAAGGTGCAACTAAAACCTTGAACATCTCACATCAGTTTCCTGGTGGAACTATTCAGTCAGGTGATTTCCGTGATCGCCTCTGCCGTAAATTTGCTGAATCTGTTGAAAAACGCACTAAAGGGGCTTTGAAGTTCCAAGTATACCCAGGTTCATCATTGATGAAAACCAATGCGCAATTCAGTGCAATGCGTAAAGGCGCTTTGGATATCTCATTATTCCCATTGCCATATGCAGGCGGCGAAGTGCCAGAGGTCAATATTGGTTTAATGCCAGCTTTGGTAACAAGTTATGAGCAGGCTGCTAAATGGAAGACTGCGGAAGTGGGCAAAATGCTCACCAAAACTTTAGAAGACAAAGGAATTGTTCTCTTAAGTTGGGTTTGGCAAGCCGGTGGTGTGGCAAGCAGAAGCAAGCCAATTGTTCTGCCTGAGGATGTTAAAGGGATGAAGATTCGTGGCGGTAGTCGTGAATTTGACCTCATGCTCAAGGCGGCTGGTGCCTCAGTAATCTCATTGCCTTCTAACGAAATCTACGCAGCAATGCAAACGGGTGCTATGGATGCTGCTTACACATCTTCTACAAGCTTTATGTCATTCAAGCTGGAAGAGTTGGCAAAGGCATTTACTAGTGCACGTCAAAAATCCTATTGGTTCATGCTTGAGCCACTGATGATGTCTAAACAAATCTTTGATTCTTTACCAAAAGATCAACGTGACGCTCTGATGGCAGCAGGCGCTGAGATGGAGAAGTTTGGATTCGAAGCCGCAAGAGATGATGACAAAACCGCAGCCTTAGCATACGCAAGAGCCGGTAGCAAAGTCACCGACGTTGATGCAGCGATTGTGGACAAGTGGAAAGCGATTGCTCGTGATAGTGCTTGGAAAGACTACGCAGAGAAGAATGAGAGCTGCGCGGCATTGTTAAGAGCAGCAGAAAAAGTAACCTAAATCATGACTCAACTTTTACAAGCGACAGACCGCTTAATGTCTGGGATCAATAAGCTGATGGTGCTGTTTGGATCATTGGCATTGGTAGCTGCTTCAGTCATCTTGAGCTACAGCGTTGCTTCAAGAGCATTTTTCGGAGCAACGACTGATTGGCAAGATGAGGCTGCAGTATTTTGCTTAGTAGGCGCCACATTTTTGTGTGGTGCTTATGTCCAGCAAATCCGTGGGCATGTAGGCATTTCAGCAGTGTCCACTATGTTGCCTAAAGCAATTAATCGTCTCAGAGTATTGATTATTGATCTTGCCTCTTGTGCTTTTTGTGCATTTTTTGCATGGAAGTCATGGACTTTGTTTCATGAAGCGTGGGTGGATGGTCAAGTGACTTCATCTTCATGGGCTCCACCGTTGTGGATTCCATACATCATGATGTCTATCGGCATGACCTTGTTGGCGTTCCAGATTTTGCTCCAAGCGTTTGGAGATGTTGTTAATCCAGGCGAAGGGGAATAAGCATGTCAATCACAGTACTCGGATTATTGTTTGCAGCGGTCACGTTGCTGGTTATGTTTTCAGGGATGCCCATCTCTTTTGCGTTGGGCTCAGTAGCAGTTATATTTATGGTGTTCTTTATGCCTGCATCCTCATTGGATACAGTGACTCAGAACGTCTATGAAGAAATGGCGAGCATCACCTTGCTCTCGATCCCGTTATTTATCTTAAAAGGGGCAGCGATCGGACGTTCACGCGCCGGTCAAGATTTGTACGAAGCTCTGCACGTTTGGCTTGGTAAGGTTCCAGGCGGCTTAGGCGTTGCTAACGTTTTAGCTTGTGCACTGTTTGCTGCAATGGCGGGATCTAGTCCTGCAACTTGCTCTGCAATTGGTAGCGCAGGTATTCCAGAGATGCGTAAGCGTGGTTATTCACCTGGATTAGCAGCAGGCATTATCGCTGCCGGTGGAACGCTTGGTATTTTGTTGCCACCTTCTATTACGATGATTTTGTACTCGGTTGCTGCAGAACAATCATTAGGACGTTTATTCCTTGCTGGTATTGGCCCTGGTCTGATGTTGGTATTGTTCTTTTCAATCTATACCGTGTATCGGTTCCGCAAAGAGTACAACCTAGCACTAGCGGCTGTTGAAGTTGGCGCTCCTAGTCACCCGATATTAGAACGCCACACATACACCATGCAGCAGAAGATGAGTTCTCTGCCTCGGGTATTGCCTTTCTTGGTTCTATTGATTGGTGTCATGATTGCGCTTTACGGCGGCTATGCAACACCTTCTGAAACTGCAGGCCTTGGCGCTATTTTGGCCTTCGCATTGATTGCTGGTATTTACAAAATGTGGCGTATCAAGGATTTATCTCCTTTGCTCAATGCCACCATTAAAGAATCCACAATGCTGATGTTCATTATTGGAATGTCTTTATTGTTTTCCAATGTAATGAGTCATTTGCACCTGAGTCAGTCAGCTGCTCAAGCGATTGTTGACCTCGGCTTTGGACGTTGGGGATTATTGGCGGCTATTTTGGTTTTAGTGGTGATCTTGGGCTTCTTCTTGCCGCCAGTCTCCATTATTTTGATGACTGCGCCGATTTTCTTGCCACCATTAAGAGCGGCTGGATTCGATTTGGTTTGGTTTGGAGTGGTAATGACCATTGTGATGGAGACGGGTTTGATACATCCACCGGTAGGTCTCAATATCTTCGTAATCAAAAACATCGCACCGGATATTTCTTTAAATGAAATCATCTGGGGCGTATTCCCATTTGTGATCATCATGATTCTCTCTGTTGTATTGCTCTGTTTTGTGCCAGAGATTGCTACAGGCTTATCTGATTTGGTAATGGGTGTGGCCAAGGTGCATTGATTGCAGTATTGATAAAAATTTTAGTCTTATAGGAAATTTCATGAATTTATATTCACTCTTGGAAAAAGGTTTTCCAAAAGATAAAAAAGCATGCGCTCTCGAGACGCACGACGGTCTTTATTACTCTTGGGGTGATCTTGAGGGGGCAACTGCAAAGCTTGCTAATTTACTGGCTAGCCTTAAGCTTCCAAAAGGGGCGAGGGTTGCTGTGCAGGTTGAAAAATCACCTGAGGCTCTTTTCCTTTATTTGGCTACGATTCGTGCAGGCTATGTGTATTTGCCGCTGAATACCGCTTATCAGTCAGCCGAAATCCAGTACTTCCTAGAGAATGCTGAGCCAGCAGTGGTTGTTTGCAGCAGCAAGAATCTTTCCTGGGTATCCAAAGTAGCTTCTAAGGCCGGCACTAAGCATGTCCTTACCTTGGATGAGAACCGGACAGGCACTTTATTAGACCGCGCTGCAAACCTGAGTGATAAATTTAAGACCGTTCCAGCAAAAGACGATGATCTTGCAGCAATTCTGTACACCTCTGGTACAACAGGACGCAGCAAGGGCGCAATGTTGACTCATAAGAATCTTGGCAGCAATGCTCAAGTGTTGCAAAAGTTCTGGGGCTGGAAAAAAGGTGATGTATTGCTGCACGCTTTGCCTATCTTCCACGTGCATGGATTGTTTGTGGCGGCGCATGGCGCATTGATTAATGGTAGCAAGATGATTTGGTTGCCGCGATTAGATACTGGTCAGCTGATTAAGCACATGCCACAGTCTACTGTGATGATGGGTGTGCCGACATTCTATGTACGTCTATTGGCTGACAAAGGATTTACTAAAAAAGTAGCAAGCAATATGCGTCTATTTGTTTCCGGCTCAGCTCCTTTGCTGACAGAAACATTTAACACTTTCAAAGAAGTGATTGGCCAACCGATTCTTGAGCGTTATGGCATGAGTGAGACGGTAATGTTGGTTTCTAATCCTTACAAAGGCAAGCGCGTAGGTGGTTCAGTAGGTCTACCATTGCCTGGCGTTAAGGTGCGTGTAGTTGATGAAGATAATAAACCCTGCAAGGTAAATGAAATTGGCAGTATTCAGGTTAAAGGCCCGAATATATTTGCAGGCTACTGGCGCATGCCTGAAAAGACCGCCGAAGAATTTACCAAAGACGGCTGGTTTAAAACGGGTGACGTTGGTCGTTGGGGCGGCGATGCCAATGGTGGTAAGGCCCCTAAGGAATATTTATGCATCGTTGGCCGCAGTAAGGATTTAATTATTTCTGGTGGCTACAACGTTTATCCGAAAGAGATCGAAAGCTTTATCGATGATATGGCTGGCGTTGATGAGAGTGCCGTGATTGGTATTCCGCATCCTGATTTTGGCGAAGCAGTGATGGCAGTAGTTGTGCCTAAGGCTGGAGCAAAACTCAATGCAGAATCAATGATTGCTACTTTGAAAACCCAAATTGCAAACTTTAAAATTCCGAAGCGCGTAGAGATTGTTGCTGATTTACCTCGTAACGCTATGGGTAAGGTGCAAAAGAATATTTTGCGTCAGCAGTACACCGCTTAATTAAAAACCAAATGCCTTGCGGCTTTCATTAAACATGAAGGCTGCAAGGAAAAAGAGCATGATGCCAAAAACCCGTTTGAGTTGAGCAATATCGAGTTTTCTGGCCATCTTTGCACCTAAAGGTGCAGTAAAAATACTGACCGTCACAATGCACGCAACCGCTGGTAAATAAACAAAGCCCAGGGAGCCTGCTGGAAGATTGGGGTTGCCCCAGCTTCCATACATATAGCCAATCGTAGCTGCTGCTGCAATGGGAAAGCCTAAGCCTGATGAAGTAGCCATTGCTGTGTGGGGCTTAACGTTACACCAGAGCATGAATGGCACAGTAATAAATGCTCCGCCTGCGCCTACTAAGCTTGCAAGAGCTCCAGCAAAGGTGCCAAACGAAAATAATCCAAGCGTCCCAGGCAAGTCTCTGCCTGCCTTAGGCTTCTTATTCAGGAGCATTTGGATTGAGGAGTAAACAATGAAGACCGCAAAGAAGAGTGATAGCCAGGAAGTTTTTAATGCCTCAAATAATTCACTTCCACCAACCAGTCCGCCAAAAACCATTCCGGGACTTAAGGATGCAACCAGCCTCCAATCAATTGAGCTATGTTTGTGATGTGCCCAAATAGCAGAAGTTGTCGTAAATAAAATGGTGGCCATTCCGGTGGCAATTGCCATATGTACGATGACTTCTTGGTTAAATCCCAGATGATTAAAAACCAAGATCATGAAGGGCACCAGAATCATGCCGCCACCAATGCCTAGTAGTCCAGCCAAGTAGCCAGAGATGGCGCCGCACAACATCAACATCAAGATATCGTTTAGTAACATGAATTCCCCGCCTTAGCCGCTAGGCCGTCATCCTGAACCCTAAGGTTCAAGGTGGAACGGCTACTCTGCTTCGGGTGCATTAAGAGGTTCAGGGAGTAACCAAGTCTAAGTTGGCACTGTGAACTTGCAAAACGCTCACGCCCGCAAGGTAAAGATCGTTCCTGATGCTTGCGCATCGGTTCAAGGAACTATTGGCCTTGGCGAACCAGGCAGGGAAAGGGTTTGCATCAAAGCATCTACTTGATCTTCAAGAGCGCGAATTTCACCTTGTAGGCGAGTAACTTCATCCGAGCTCACGTTGGAGGAGGTGCTTTGTTGCGATTGATTTTTTTGTAAAGTAATAAGATCGCCAGCAATTTTGAGTGCCGCCATCATGCTGGCACGTTCAATACTGCGGTTACCGCCATTAATAGCCATTTGAATTTGTTCATCCACCAAGACACACGCCGCACGGAGAAGGGGCTCATGCTCGGCACTAGTTGCCAGAGTAATCTTTTGACCGGCAAGACTTACCTCAATGCGTTGTTGGCTCATTGTCATCCTCTGAATTATTTGGTGGAACGACTTCGCCAAGTAGATTTAGTTGGCGACCATCACTTTGATCTGGCAAGCGACTCAAAATACGTTGAACACGTTTGTGAGCATCATCAATCTTGCCCTCAAGTTGCATATTATTTTGATTCAGTTTTTCTACTGCTTCAGAGATTGCCTGAATTTTTTCAGCCACGCGATTAATGGATGCGCATAGCGCATCCATATTGAAGGCTGGGTTGCCGGAGGAAAGAGGTTGGTACTCATTCATACTGGCATTGTAGTCCGAAAAAAGGGCTTATTTCATGGCGTAACGAAGACCAACAAATACGTTTGAGCCAGGGGTGTTATAGCCATAGCTTAGTTGATAGGTCTTATTTAAGGCATTGTTCCAGCGGGCGAATACGCTGAGGTCTTTTTCTAAATCGTAGTTAGCGTAGAGATTAAAGATGGTATAGCCGCCCATGCCAGTGTTTGCACCCTGAAAATCATCTCTTCGACCGGAAAAAGTCGCCCCAACGCCGCCAGTTAACTTAAGGTAAAGGTATTCAGCTGCTAGATTGCCATACTGCTTGGCTTGTTTAATCAGGGTGCTATTAGTGCTTTCGTTAACTGGGTTTTGCTGTGTGACAGAGCCTTTTAGGTTTAGCGAAGCAATTTGAGCAGACCCGCTTAAAGTTCCCCCGGTAATTTTGGCGCTAGCCACATTGGATGCGCAGCCAAAAATACCAGTTCCTACTGGGCATGTATCGGAATTACTTACTTGAATCAAGTTTGAGATGGAGTTACTAAAGATCACGATATGTCCATCGAGACCTGGTTTTTCAAAATGCAGCCCTGCTTCTGTATTTTTGCTTTTCTCAGGCAGGATTGCTGTATTTCCGTATCCGGGGTAGTAGAGGTCATTAAATGTTGGAGCCCTAAACCCAGTACCGTAATTAATATTTGCGCGCCATTCTTTGGTGAAGAAATAGCCGTAAGCAGCTGCGCCTGTAGTTTGCGGTCCATATCCAGTGATACTGTCATTGCGCAATGAGAAGTTAGCAATGTGTGCATCCCTTTTGAGTTGATAGGCGATGGCACCTGAATTGGTGTTACGGGTTTGACTAAAGCCCAGAAATGGATAGGGCGCTGTCAGGTTATTGAAGTCGCCGTTGTTGTAGTCAAGCTGATAGCTCGATACCTTTTGAGTTTTACGTTCTGCCAATACTTGCAAAATATCGGAGCCAATGGCGAAATCATTTTGCCAAGTGTAAGTATTTTGTCTTTGATTCAGAGTGCTGTCATATGCAGGGTTATCTGGTGTGTTCGGAGCATGCGTTAATGCAGTTCCTGTTTGCGCTGAAACTTGCAAGAGGCTGCGCCAGTTTTCCATAACCTGATTTTTGGAGTAGAGGGAGTAGGTTCCCAATTGAGAAACTTGATTTTGGATTTGTTGATATAAAGTCTCTTGCGGGTCATACTGTGGCAGCTGATTATTGAGACGGCTATTGAGAAATTGCAATCCAAGTTCTTGTCCCTTACTCCACTCCTGTGAAAGCCTGCCAGTAATGCTGTCTTGAACGTAACCCGTTCTACCTGATGCTATTAGGCCATCCTTGTTATTTGGGGCAATCGTATTAAAGCCTATCGAAAGAGTTTGACTTGCTGCGAGCGAATAACGAATTTTTTGATCGCCTTGCGTGGATCCGCTAATACTGACTTCACTAATACTCGTGCCGTAGCTACCATACCCAAAAGAGGCGCCTATCTTGGCAGGGCCATCTCCTTTTTTGGTAAAGATTTGCACTACACCACCAATAGCATCTGAACCATAAAGACTGCTTTGAGGCCCAAATACGATTTCAATATGGTCGATGATGGTGAGTGGAATTACTGACCAGTTAACGCCACCGTTGATCGCATCATCAATGCGAACACCATCGATCAATACCAGTGTCTGATTGTTAGTAGTGCCTCGTAAGAAAACGCTGGCATTAGATCCCCCCGTTCCATAACTAGAGATAGTTACCCCTTTTTGGCGTTGGAGTAATTCCACTAAGCTAGTCTGTCCGGCCTGTTCAATTTCCTCTGGTCCGATATAAACATTGTCAGCCAATACATCACTGGCTTTTGTGGGTATCCGTGTTGCCGTGACGATGATGGGGTTAACGGAATTGTTTGTACTTGCTAAAACTACTGCTGAGTTGTTTTGTGCAAAGGCATTGATGCTGATAAACGTGCCCAATATGAGGGCGACCTTTGATCTACTGAAAAGCTGCTTCATGATTCACTTTCTGTTATCGATTGCCTAGCTAACTTCCCCGTTAGCTGGGTCGAACAGAATTTCCCGTGCAGGAGTTCAGGCGTCAATGTGGCGTCAGATCGCAGGACCAAACGCATTCATCGGCGCGCGAAGGTCCCCGTCCGCAAAATTCCACCTGTCTTGGCCGGTATCCGGGCTAGTAAATATCAAAATCTGGCCTTCCCATGCGATTGATGCGCACAGTGGCTTTATCAGATTCCTCACGTCTTAAATAGCTAAAAAAGACGTATTTACCTACCGTTGCGGGGGCAGCACACGTTTAGTGTTTCCCGTTTAACTTTATTGCACTGCAATAAAGCACCACGACACTGCCATTCTAGCGGATCTCTATCATTCAAAGTTGGGGATCAGGGCTTTTAGAGGTAAAAAAGCCTACAATGGACGGCCTAGGAGCAAGGATTCATGACCGCATTAGATAAGCACCCCGAAAAAAACCTGATTCGCCTGCAGTTGAGTCAAAACTCGGTCTTAAAAAGCTTGGATCCCGCAGCAATGGCTGATTTAGAGCGCCATTTAGAAATTGCTGACCTCAAAAAATCCGAAATTTTGCTCCACCAAGGCGACCATCAGATGGAGCAGTATTTTGTTCTTGATGGCATTCTCAAGCGGATTGTTTCTAGTGCGGATGCAAAAGAGATGATTTTGCGTTTTGCCATCGAAAAAGATATTGAAACTAGCTACGCTGCATGGCGCCTGAAAACGGCCGCCCCTTACAGTATTGCCTGTGTCACAAAGGCTCGTGTAGCTCGGATGCCCCTGAAGAAGTGGGCAGAGTTCCTTGAGGAACATAAGCCCTTAAAGGAAAGTTTTGAGTTTGAGGTCATGCGCCTTATGAGTGAAATCATGGCTCACACCATAACCTTGCATATGCTCGATGCACCAGGCCGAGTAGAGCGTTTCTTGCGCAAATATGAGGATTTGTTTGAGCTGCTCCCCAAAAAAGAGCTGGCCGCCTATCTCAATCTCTCTCCTGAGACTTTGAGTCGCCTCAAAACTAAGCATAAAGAACTCTTTGTCTAGGCTTCAAAACCCTCGGTAATTACAGGATTTAGGGGGGAAATTGACCGAAGTCAATGATGAACCTCCGCCCCAGGCCTATTATCAGATCAGCCTAAGTGGGATATAAAACCCATTATGCGACTTATAACTACATTGGAGACGTTAGCGAAAGCTAAATTGCATTAGCTCTACAAGAGCAGACCCGCAATTTTTATATAAATTTCTATGACAACAGATAATCAAAACACACAATTAACCGATGGCTTCCATCTCGTCATTGACGCTTTGAAAGCAAACGATCTCGATACGATTTTCGGTCTCGTTGGTATTCCAATTACTGACTTATGTCGTTTAGCGCAAGCAGAGGGTTTGCGTTTTATCGGCTTCCGTCACGAACAGCACGCAGGTAATGCTGCCGCTATTGCTGGTTACATGACGCAAAAGCCAGGTATTTGCATGACAGTTTCTGCTCCAGGCTTCTTGAACGGTTTAACAGCATTAGCAAACGCTACTGTGAACTGTTTCCCAATGATTTTGATCTCTGGTTCAAGCGAGCGTGAAATCGTTGACTTGCAACAGGGTGATTACGAAGAGATGGATCAGCTCAATGCAGCTAAGCCATATTGCAAAGCTGCTTATCGTATTAATCACATCGAAGATATCGGCATCGGTTTTGCTCGTGCGATCCGCGCTGCAGTTTCTGGTCGTCCAGGTGGTGTGTATTTAGACTTGCCAGCTCAGTTGCTTGCACAAACTATGCCAGCTGACGAAGCCAAGAAATCTATTTTCAAGGTAATCGATCCAGTTCCACGTCAAATCCCAGCAGCTGATGCAGTTGCTCGTGCATTAGATGTGCTCAAGGGTGCTAAGCGTCCATTGATTCTCTTGGGTAAGGGCGCTGCTTATGCTCAAGCTGATAAAGAGATTCGTGATTTGGTTGAAAAATCAGGCATTCCTTATTTGCCAATGTCTATGGCTAAAGGTTTGTTGCCAGACAATCATCCGCAGTCTGCTTCTGCAGCACGTTCATTTGTATTGGCTGAGGCCGATGCAGTGTTGTTAGTTGGTGCGCGTTTGAATTGGCTGCTTGCACACGGTAAGGGTAAAACTTGGGGTAAAGAGCCTAAGAAATTTATCCAAATCGATATTCAAGCAAACGAAGTAGATAGCAACGTACAAATTGCTGCTCCATTGATTGGCGATATCGGTTCTTGCGTTAGCGAGCTGTTGAAGGGTATCTCTGCTGTTCCTAAGCCAAGTGCTGAGTGGATTGCAGCAATCAACGAGAAAAAAGATAAGAATATGGCGAAGATGGCCGAAACATTGGCCAAAGAAGCTAACCCAATGAACTTCCATGGCGCATTGCGTGTGATTCGTGATGTGATTAAGAAGAATCCAGATGTGAACTTGGTTAACGAAGGCGCAAACACACTCGACTATTGCCGTGCAATCGTTGATATGTACAAGCCACGTAAGCGTTTTGACTCTGGTACATGGGGCATTATGGGTATCGGCATGGGTTATGCGATTGGTGCTTCCGTAACTAGCGGCCTGCCAACAGTTGCCGTAGAAGGCGATAGCGCATTTGGTTTCAGTGGCATGGAATTGGAAACGGTTTGCCGTTACAACTTGCCAATCACGACTGTTGTATTCAATAACAACGGCGTTTACCGCGGTACTGACGTTAACCCAACTGGTGGTGCTGATGTTGCACCGACCGTGTTCGTCAAAGATGCTCGTTACGACAAAATGATTGAAGCGTTTGGTGGTGTTGGTTACTACGTAACAACCCCAGCAGAATTAGAAGCAGCGTTAACAGAAGCGATTGCTGCCGGTAAACCAGCCCTCATCAATGCTGTTATTGATGAAACTGCAGGTACTGAGAGTGGACGTTTAACAAACTTAAACCCATCCACAGCAGCTGCCAAAAAGTAAGAAATACTGAGTAATAAAACGTTAATATTTTTAGACTACATTCAGAAGTAAACAAGAAAGACTTAAGGAGAAACACACATGACTAAACCATTAGAAGGTATTCGCATTATTGACTTCACACACGTACAAGCAGGCCCTGCATGTACTCAGTTGTTGGCTTGGTACGGCGCTGACGTTATCAAAGTAGAGCGTCCAGGTTCTGGCGACGTAACTCGTAGCCAATTGCGCGATATTCCAGGCGCAGATGCTTTGTACTTCACTATGCTCAACGGCAATAAGCGTTCTTTGACTTTGGATACTAAGACTCAAGAAGGTAAAGAAGTTTTAGAGAAGATGATCAAAACTTCCGATGTCATGGTTGAGAACTTTGGCCCAGGCGCTTTGGATCGTATGGGATTCTCTTGGAAGCGTATCCAAGAATTGAACCCAAAAATGATCATGGCTTCCGTAAAAGGCTTTAGCGATGGCCACTCATACGAAGACTTAAAGGTATATGAGAACGTTGCTCAGTGTGCTGGTGGTGCCGCTTCAACAACTGGTTTCTGGGATGGTCCTCCTACTGTTTCTGCTGCTGCTTTGGGTGATTCCAATACTGGTATGCACTTGGCAATCGGTATCTTGACAGCGTTGATGCAGCGTCAAAAAACTGGCAAAGGCCAAAAAGTATCTTGCTCAATGCAGGATGCAGTATTGAACTTGTGCCGTGTGAAGTTGCGCGACCAACAGCGTTTGGACAAAATTGGTTACTTGGAAGAGTATCCACAGTACCCACACGGTTCATTCACTGACGTAGTTCCACGTGGCGGTAACGCTGGTGGTGGCGGTCAGCCAGGTTGGGTGTTGAAGTGTAAGGGTTGGGAAACAGATCCAAACGCATACATCTACTTCACTATTCAAGGTCACGCTTGGGAGCCAATTACTCGTGCGATTGGTAAGCCAGAGTGGGCAACTGATCCAGCGTACATGACTGCTGAAGCTCGTCAAGACAAGATTTTCGACATCTTCGCAACCATCGAAGACTGGCTCAAAGACAAGACCAAGTACGAAGCTGTGGACATTCTCCGCAAGTTCGATATCCCATGTGCTCCAGTTCTCTCCATGAAAGAATTGGCTGCTTCACCAGACCTGCGTAAGAGCGGTTCTATTGTTGAAGTGGACCATAAAGTACGCGGTAAGTATTTGACTATCGGTAGCCCAATCAAGTTCTCTGATTTGGAAATCGAAGTTGGTCCATCACCAGTATTAGGTGAGCACACTGACGAAGTATTGGCTGACCTTGGCTATAGCGCTGATGACATCGCTAAGTTGCACACAGCTAAAGCAGTTTAATAACAAGTAACACTGGCATTAATTTGAAGGCGCTCCTAGTGAGCGCCTTTTTTATTTCTCAAAAACTCTATGGACTGATCATATGAACACCAATGTTGATTTACACCAGTTAGTGGAGCGCGTAGGCGATGCGATTATTGTTGCTGATGCTCATGAAAAGATCGTCTTGTGGAATCCTGCCGCCACACGCATCTTTGGATATTCGGAGCAAGAGGCTCTAGGGAAAACTTTGGATCTGATTGTTCCTGAGCGTCAACGCCAGAGACATACCGAGGGTTATAGCCATTCAATGGAGACTGGCACAACACGTTATGGCGCCTCATTGTTGAAAGTGCCCGCCAAGCACAAAGATGGCAGCATGCTTTCGATTGCCTTTACTGTTGGGATGCTTTTTGATGCCTCTGGGAAGGCTAACGGGGTAGTTGCCACCATTCGTGATGAGAGCGAGCGTTTTGCAGAAGAGAGGGCTCTTAAAAAGCGCCTTGCTGATCTTGAAAATCCCCAGGGATAGCCGTATATAGACCTCAACAAGAGTAAATAAAGGTTTGAACGGGATTCATGCCCAAAAAATGGGCATACCTTAATTTTCCTTATTTCCCACTGGTAAAATTGCCTTAATTCAAAATTTCATTCTTATTAGGACTAAATCATGGCAAAAGCACTAGAGGGGGTCAAAGTCCTCGACTTTACGCACGTTCAATCTGGGCCGACTTGTACGCAGTTGTTGGCTTGGTTCGGTGCAGATGTGATCAAGGTAGAAAAATCAGGTGAGGGCGATGCAACTCGCGGTCAGCTGCGCGACATTCCTGACGCAGACAGTTTGTATTTCACAATGCTCAACCATAACAAGCGTTCCATCACTGTGAATACTAAAACCCAAAAGGGTAAAGAAATTCTCGAGCGCCTCATTAAAGAGTGTGACGTTTTAGTCGAGAACTTTGCACCCGGTGCACTGGATCGTATGGGATTTTCTTGGGAACGTATTCAAGAACTTAATCCCATGATGATCATGGCTTCTGTCAAAGGTTTTGGTCCTGGTCCATACGAAGATTGCAAAGTGTATGAGAACGTGGCGCAATGCGCGGGCGGTTCTGCATCAACTACAGGTTTTGATGATGGTCCTCCAATGGTAACTGGTGCACAAATCGGCGATAGTGGAACAGGTTTGCATTTGGCATTAGGTATCGTCACAGCACTGTATCAACGCACTCACTCTGGCCGTGGTCAGAAAGTATTGGCAGCCATGCAAGATGCGGTATTGAACTTGTGCCGTGTGAAATTGCGTGATCAACAGCGCTTGGAGCGTGTTGGTTTAATGCAAGAGTATCCACAGTTCCCGAATGGCGAGTTTGGTGACGCTGTACCCCGTGCTGGTAATGCTTCTGGCGGTGGTCAGCCTGGATGGATCGTCAAGTGCAAGGGTTGGGAAACTGATCCAAATGCTTACATGTATGTCATCGTTCAAGCTCCAGTATGGGAAGCGATTTGTAAAGTGATTGGTCGTGAAGATTGGATTACGGATGTGCGATTTGCATCACCAATGGCGCGCTTACCCCACCTCATGGAAATTTTTGGCGAGATCGAAAAGTGGACTATGACTATGACGAAGTTTGAAGTCATGGATGTTCTAAATAAATATGACATCCCATGTGGTCCAATCTTGTCCATGAAAGAAATTGCTGAAGAGCCTGCATTGCGTGCTACAGGCACTGTTGTTGAGGTAGATCATCCAATTCGTGGTAAGTACCTCACTGTTGGTAATCCAATCAAGATGTCTGATAGTCCTACGGATGTCACTCGTTCACCATTATTAGGTGAACATACTGATGAGATCCTTAGTGAGTTGGGCTACTCAACTGATGAGTTAATTGCATTACGTCACGATAAGGTGATCTAAGATGCGGGTTGCTTTGATTGGAAGTGCAGATTTTGGTAAAGCAGCTTTAGAAGCTTTTTTAGATCGCGGCGATGAAGTAGTCGCTGTTTTCTGCCCACCCGATAATCCCAAATCCAGCAAACCCGAAGTATTAAAAGAGGCAGCGCTAGCAAGGGGCTTAACCCCTTTGCAGTTTGCCTCTTTAAAGGGTCCTGAAGCGGCCCAAGCCATGATTGATAGCAATGCTGACATCTGTGTGATGGCGTATGTTATTCAGTTCGTGCCGCAAGAGCTCTGCAAGATTCCAAAGCACGGCACCATTCAATATCACCCATCTTTATTGCCTAAATATCGCGGCCCCAGCGCTATTAACTGGGCTATTGCATTAGGTGAAGAGAAAACGGGTTTAACCATCTTCCGTCCGTCCGATGGTTTGGATGAGGGTGAAGTAATTTTGCAAAAAGAAGTGACCATTGGACCTAACGACACTCTAGGGAAAATCTACTTCGATCATTTATTCCCAGTCGGAGTAAAAGCACTGTTAGAGGCTGCTGACTTAGTGGTCGCCGGCAAGCATCAAGAAATTGTTCAAGATGAATCCCAGGCAAACTATGAAGGTTGGTTTGATGTGAATGCTGCACAGATTCATTGGGCGACTCACATTAGCCAAATTTATAACTTGATTCGTGCGTGCAATCCTGCGCCAGGCGCTTGGACAAAATTTGGTGAACAAAAAGTGCAGATCTATGATTGCCACAAGCATGTGGCTGCTACCTTTAGTGCTGTTAAAGGTAAGCCTGGTGAAGTCACTCAAATTACCTTAGATTCTTTCTTCGTTACTTGCCATGGCGGACAGATTGAAGTTCTCAAGGCTAAAGGTGCAGCAGGCAAAGTTACTGGTGCTGAGTTGGCTAAAGAATTGAATCTAGAAGCAGGGCAGTTCTTTACGCTTTAGGTTTAACAATGAAGTTAAATAGCTCTACTAAGCGCGCTCTATGGATAGGTGCCGCCATCGGATTGCTAAATGTCGCCATTACGAATATTGATATTTCCAATAGACCCATTGGCGCATCAACTTCTTATCCATATATTTCAGGTTTGGTATTTGATTTACAGAGCTCAACCTACTTTAAATTGATTGATGTACCAGGCTCTTGGGAGATGTGGTTTGTGCTTGGGGGATTCATCGGTTCTTTGTGTATTGCGATCTGGACAAAGAAATTTAAGCTTCGTAGCGTCCCAGAACTATGGGCAAGGTGCCAAGGTAAATCCAGCATTAAAAGATTGGCCTATTCATTTTTAGGTGGTTTTGTTCTCATTTTGGGCGCCCGCATTGCAGACGGATGCGCAAGCGGACATATTTTGTCCGAAAATATGGAGATGGCTGTAAGCAGCTTTGTTTTTGCTATTTGCGTAGCGCTGTCGTATTTCATTTTCACAAAATATTTCTATAAAAAGGGCTGATATGTTGCAAGCTCTTATTGCAGGATTAATCTTTTCTTTCTTGGCCTATAAATCAAACCTGTTTTGTTCTGACCAAATTTTATCGGTTGGTGTTTTGAAAAATTTTGAGGCGGTGCAAATTCTTCTTTTTGCTTTATCTGTTTCGAGCCTAGCGTTTTTCATTGAATATAGCTTGGGAGATGCCGTTATCAATGTAAAGCCATTTTATTTAACAGGCATTTTGGTTGGTGGCCTACTATTCGGTGTTGGCGTAGGTATGCTGGGATACTGTCCCGGCACTTTGGAGATGGCAATTGGCTACGGTAGTATTGATGCTCTATTTGGGTTTGCTGGTGGATTGGCGGCGGGCTATTGTTATACCTTGATCTACCCATTCGCATTGCCATTTTTGGGGCCAGATTATGGCGCCATCAATTTTTATACAGGTAATGCAGTTTTCAACACGGTTCTAGTGTTGGCATTCTCAGTAGGTTTATTTATTGCTGCAGTAGCTCTGCAAAGCTCGAATAATCAAGTGCTGCTGATTGAGGATTAAATCTCTAAGTTATCAATTAGGCGCGTTTTACCAAGTTTGGCTGCAGTCAAAATGACTAGCGGCTCTCCAGCGTGCAATTGCTCATTGCTTGCTGGTGCTAAATCGCTTTGCTGACGAATGGCAATGTAATCGGGTTGCCATCCGCGTTTCGCTAAGGAAGCAACCGCAGCCTTTTCAATCTCGGAGATGGATTGGTTATTACGATCTTTCAGCTGTATGACGCGCTCGCGTACCTCTTTGAGTGCCTTCATTAGCTCGGGTGCTTCAGCTCGCTCCTCGGCTGAGAGGTAGCCATTGCGAGAGGAGAGGGCCAGTCCATCTTCTGCACGAATAGTCTCACCGGGGATGATCTCGACTGGCAAGGCAAATTGCTTGGCCATCTGACGAATAATCATCAACTGTTGGTAATCCTTCTTGCCAAACACTGCAACCTTAGGCTGTACGCAAGAAAAAAGTTTGAGTACAACTGTGCAAACACCCTTAAAGAAGCCAGGACGGAACTCGCCCTCAAGGATATCGCCCAACTGTTGAGGTGGATCGACTCGATATTCTTGTGGCTGTGGATATAGATCCCGCTCGGTAGGTGCAAACAAGATGTAGACACCTTCTTTTTCAAGCTTATCAATATCCGCCTGCATAGTGCGGGGGTAGCTATCAAAATCTTCGTTAGGCCCAAACTGCAAGCGGTTAACAAAAATACTGGCTACTACAGGGTCGCCATGTTGTCTTGCTAGGCGCATGAGCGAAAGGTGGCCTTCGTGAAGATTGCCCATTGTCGGGACAAATGAAGCGCGATTTTGACCTCTTAGGTGGTCACGTAATTCTTGAATGTCACTGATGATTTTCATGCAACAGGTGTGTAGGCGAGACGCACATAAATCGGTGCGTACGGCTCTGCTTGAGTAATTTCTACTAAGGCTTCACGTGAGAGTTCGAGCATGGCAATAAAGTTCACAATGACTACTGGAATGCCTTTGCCAGACTTAATTGCATCCTCAAACAGTTCTCCGAACTCTACAAATTTAGTGCTTTGTAAGCGGCGTAAGATGCGTGTCATGAAGTCGCGCACCGATAATTCTTCGCGAGTGATAGTGTGATGCTGAGTGAGCTTGGCGCGGTGCAAAACATCGCGCCAGGCCATTTGCAAGTCTTCTACATTGACATCTGGCCAAGCAATCGCAATGGTAGTGTCTACATAGCCATGCGCGACCTGAAAGTCGCGACCTTGTTGTGGAATTTGATCGAGTTCTTGCGCTGCAAGCTTCATACGCTCGTACTCTAAGAGGCGACGTACTAATTCTGCGCGTGGATCTTCTACTTCCTCTTCGCTATCTGCCTTCTTCATTGGCAGGAGCATGCGTGACTTAATTTCAATCAACATTGCGGCCATGAGTAAATACTCGGCAGCCAGCTCAAGATTGTGGTGACGAATTTGATCAATGTAGCTTAGGTACTGCTGTGTAACCTGCGCCATTGGAATATCAAGAACATTGAAGTTCTGTTTGCGGATGAGGTACAGCAATAAATCTAGAGGACCTTCAAACGCTTCTAGAAAAACTTCTAGTGCGTCTGGTGGAATATATAGATCAGTAGGGAGCTTGAAAAGCGGTTCGCCATAGAGCTTGGCGAAAGCAGCCGACATTCCATCAGTAACTGATGGAGTGCTATCTAGTAAATCGGATATTGGCTGAGTGCTTGGCTCAGTCATTCGAATACACGTAAGCGCGTTGCTTGAGTTTTGCAGCTTTTGCACGGCGCTGGTCTTCAACGCTCAATGGCTCTTTGTCCCAAAGCAGGGCGCGACCAGCTTGCTGTTCAGCTTCGAGCTGTGGATGCTCGGTTTTGAGTTCAGTTAAGAACTGGGTGATTTCCGATTGATATCTTGCCATGGCATTTCCTAAAATACTCAATAAATTCAATAACTTATAAAATTAATTCGAAAAGTTATCTAGGGACTACAACTGCCATTATAGGTGCTTTTTAAGGGGCTTTTTACAAGTTTGCAGCCAGCAAAGCCTCAATTTGAGGGGCTTCCACACGGGTCATTAGGTGCTTGAAGGCCTTGATGGGGTTTTTGCTGGAAAGAGGGGTATTAATGTCTGCCCAGGAAAGGGGTGGCAGGCAGAAGAATTCCTCTACGCCAGCAGCTACCTGAGGAATAACCGGCTTGAGATAAAGACTTAGCATCCGGAATGCTTCCAGCGTAACGCTGCAGACACGCTGTAAGTCAGCCTCACGTTCTGGATCTTTAGCAATTTCCCATGGTTTGTTCTCATCTACAAAGCCATTTACTTTATCCGCAAGCTCCATCACGGTGCGCAGTGCTTTTGCGAATTCGCGTCCCTCATAGAGTTCTGCAATTTTTTCACTACTTGCTGCAATTTCTTTGAGGAGTGGATCGTTCATCGCCTCATCAGAAACAACGCCACCAAATCGTTTTACCAAGAAGCCAGCGCTGCGGCTTGCAATATTGATGTACTTGCCGAGTAGATCGCTGTTTACGCGTGCAACAAAGTCTTGAAGATTTAAATCCAAATCTTCCATGCTGTCATTAAGCTTAGTTGCAAAATAGTAACGGAACCACTCTGGATTAAATCCACACTCAATGACGCTGTTTGCAGAAATTAAAGTACCACGTGACTTACTCATCTTCTCACCATCAACAGTCAAAAAACCATGTGCAAATACGTTGGTTGGTGTGCGATAGCCAGCAAACTTCAAAGTGGCTGGCCAGAATAAAGTGTGGAAGTAGAGAATATCTTTACCAATGAAATGGTACTGCTCAGTAGTGGTATCTGGTTTGACCCACTCATCAAAATTAAGGCCTTTAGTCTGGCAATAATTGAGAAAACTAGCGTAGTAACCAATTGGGGCATCAAGCCATACATAGAAGTACTTTCCCGGTGCATCGGGGATCTCAAAGCCGAAATACGGGGCATCGCGGGAGATATCCCAATCGCCTAACTTGCTTTCGCCTGGCTGGCCAACCCATTCTTTCATCTTGTTGCGAGCTTCGGGCTGCAATGGTGTTTTTACCTGTGTCCAGTCACGTAAGAATTCTTCGCAACGGGGATCGGATAACTTAAAGAAGTAGTGGTCTGAGATCTTTTTGATGGGTGTTGCACCGCTCACTACTGAGAAGGGGTTTTTTAAATCAGTAGGTGAATACGTCGCACCACATTTTTCACAGTTATCACCGTATTGATCCTTAGCGCCGCACTTAGGGCATTCGCCTTTGATAAAGCGGTCCGGTAAGAACATCTCTTTAACGGGATCGTAGGCTTGCTCAATTGCACGCTTCTCAATTAAACCAGCATCGCGTAGCTTAAGGTAAATACTTTGTGCAAGCCTCTCATTCTCAGGGCTATCTGTGGTGTAGTAGTTATCAAATGAAATCAGAAAGTTATCAAAGTCACGCTTATGCTCTTTCCAGACGTTGGCGATGAGCTCTTTTGGCGTAAGACCTTCTTTTTCAGCGCGCAACATAATGGGGGTGCCGTGCGCGTCATCAGCGCCAACGTAATGCACTTCATGACCACGCATTCTTTGAAAGCGAACCCAAATATCGGTCTGTACATATTCCACCAAATGGCCGATATGGATCTGACCATTGGCATACGGCAGGGCGGAGGTAACAAGAAGGCGGCGTTGGGAACTGCTCATGTAATGCGGACTTAAATAAGAAGGTTAATGAGAAGGGTAAACAGTTAAATAGGGTACAGCGCTCAATTATGCTGGCTAATGCAATGATTTTAGTCTGCGGTTAAAGTAAAGCACCGTGAAGTGCCCATAAACCCCGATAAACTTCAGTTCAGCCCGACCTTAGAGAGTATTTTATGGCAGTAAAACCGACCATTCAGATGTCCCATGCCTCCGTGCCCTTGGTGCATGAAGTTGAGGTTATGGATGAAATGGGACGTCTTAAAAAGACCCATATTCCTGGCGAGCGCCCTTTAACAATTTACCTAGATAAGCGTGAAGTTGTCACGCTCATGACCTTGGGGAGCGCCCCGGAAGCGCTGGTCTTGGGTTATTTGCGCAATCAGCGCCTTGTGGAGTCACCTGATGATATTGAGAGCATTCAGGTGGACTGGGAGACGGATTCAGCTGCGGTGAAAACCCGTCGCAGTACAGTCGATATTGACGCCCTGACGAGCAAGCGGGTGGTAACTACTGGCTGCGGTCAAGGAACGATGTTTGGGGGCTTGATTGAAGAAATGGACGAGATTAAGTTGCCCGAAGGTCCAACTTTGTCCCAAGAGGCAATAGTTGCTTTAGTTGACTCTATCCGGATACATGACACGATCTACAAGAAGTCCGGCTCAGTTCATGCCTGCGCAGTATATGAACGGGATGGTGAGGATGGAGTACGTCTGCTGCACTTCATTGAGGACGTGGGTCGTCATAATGCGGTCGACTCGATTTCTGGCTTGATGTGGCTGGTTGATAAGCCTGGCAAGGATCTTATTTTCTTTACTACTGGGCGCCTAACCTCGGAGATGGTGATCAAGGGTGCTCAGATGGGCATTCCTTTCCTCTTAACCCGCTCAGGGGTGACCTTGATGGGTCTTGAACTGGCACGTAAAACCAATCTGACCATCCTTTCCCGTTGCTCTGGAAAACACTTTGAGATCTACAACGCCCCAGAGAGGGTCGTTTTTAGTCAAAATCCCCAATAAATTCGTGGGCAGGTGAGGGCGAAGGTTTTACAATTCGGCCATGACTATTAAATCAGACCACTGGATCCGCCGCATGGGCGAGCAAGGCATGATCAGCCCATTTGAACCTGGGCAAGTTCGCCAAGACGCCGCCGGAAATAAAATCGTAAGTTATGGCACTTCAAGCTATGGCTATGACATTCGTTGTGCGGACGAATTCAAGATCTTTACCAACATCAACAGCACTATCGTTGACCCGAAGAATTTCGATGAGCAATCGTTCGTTGATTTCAAGGGTGATGTTTGCATCATTCCACCAAACTCTTTTGCATTAGCAAGAACGGTTGAGTACTTCAAGATTCCGCGTAGTGTATTAACGGTTTGCGTTGGTAAGAGCACCTACGCACGCTGCGGAATTATTGTGAACGTCACTCCATTCGAGCCTGAGTGGGAAGGGTATGTCACCTTAGAGTTTTCAAACACAACACCATTGCCTGCCAAAATTTATGCGGGTGAAGGTTGTGCTCAAGTACTCTTCTTTGAGAGTGATGAAGTTTGCGGTACATCTTATAAAGATCGCGGTGGTAAGTATCAAGGTCAGCGGGGCGTTACCCTGCCTAAGACCTAAGCCATTACGGTAGTGCGTAAATTTCTTTTTAATCGTCGTCCAACACGGATTAATTTAGAGGAATACCGCGCCACACTCTCGCGCTCAGAAATGGCGCGACCAGAGAATAATTTCTACCATTGGCTGCTAGGTACCACCTGGACTGGCTTTATGTTGCTAGTTGTCTTTGTGTATCTTGGGACAAACCTTTTATTTGCTTTTGCGTATATCGCATGTGGGGATGGCTCCATTACTAATGCACGACCAGGCTCTTTGTTAGATGTCTTTTTCTTTAGTGTTCAAACGATGGCAACTATCGGTTATGGTCGAATGACTCCTGTTGGTAGTTGGCCTAATGCGATTGTGACGTTTGAGGCGTTCTTTGGAATCGTCTATTCAGCCTTGACTACTGGTTTGGCTTTTGCGCGCTTTACCCGGCCTACTGCAGGTATACGTTTCTCTAAAGTAGCTGTGGTTGGTAATCATAACGGCATCAAAACATTGAAGTTCCGAGTGGCCAATGATCGCAGCTCTCATATTGTGGAGGCGCAGCTACGACTATGGCTGATTGCAGAAAGTATGACAAGTGAGGGTGAGCGCTATCGTCGATCTGTTGAGTTGCAACTCCATCGTTCCGAGAGTCCGGTCTTTTCTATGACCTGGACAGCGATGCATAGCGTGGATGAGGCAAGCCCTCTAAAAGATTTCTTGGGTAAAGCGGAATTAAATGGGAATTGGCACCTTTTAATTACCTTTACGGGGTATCACGAGAGCCTGGCAAATCAAGTCTACGCTCGCCATGTTTACTTACCAAGAGATGTGCAGCAAAATGCGACTTTTGTCGATATAGTCACGGTTTCGCCAGATGGTGGCCGGATAATAGATTTAGCCAACTTTGAGAAGTGGGTTCCGAATGTCTCGGATAAATTAGCAGGGGAGTTTTTATGAAATTTCGTTTTCCAATCATCATTATTGATGAAGACTTCCGCTCCGAAAATATTTCGGGTTCGGGAATTCGTGACCTCGCCGAGGCGATCGAGAATGAGGGTATGGAAGTTATTGGCTTAACCAGCTATGGTGACTTGACTTCGTTTGCGCAGCAGGCTTCTCGTGCATCCTCATTCATCGTCTCGATTGACGATGAAGAGTTTGACGCTGACTCTGAAGATAGTGATCTTCCGGCTCTAAATAACTTACGCGCCTTTATCACTGAAGTGCGTAAGCGTAACGAATATATTCCAATCTTTTTGTATGGCGAGACTCGTACTTCTCGTCATATGCCAAATGACATCTTGCGCGAGTTGCACGGTTTCATTCATATGAATGAAGACACCCCGGAATTTGTAGCACGTCATATTATTCGTGAAGCCAAGGTGTATTTAGATTCACTGGCGCCCCCATTCTTCCGCGCCTTAACCAATTACGCTTCTGAAGGTTCCTACTCATGGCATTGCCCTGGGCACTCTGGCGGCGTTGCTTTCTTAAAGAGTCCAGTGGGCCGTATGTTCCACCAATTCTTTGGTGAGAATATGCTCCGTGCTGACGTCTGTAATGCTGTTGAGGAATTGGGTCAGCTCTTAGACCATACGGGTCCTGTGTTGCAGAGCGAGCGCAATGCTGCCCGCATCTTTAATGCTGACCATTTGTTCTTTGTAACTAATGGCACCTCTACATCTAACAAGATTGTTTGGCATTCCACTGTTGCCCCAGGCGATGTAGTTTTGGTTGACCGTAACTGTCATAAGTCTGTGATTCATTCGATCACGATGATGGGCGCGATCCCAATTTTCTTGATGCCTACTCGTAATCACTTGGGCATTATTGGTCCAATTCCAAAGGAAGAGTTTGAGTGGAAAAACATCAAGAAGAAAATTGATGCTAATCCGTTCATCAAGGATAAGAACGTAGTGCCTCGTGTCATGACGCTCACACAAAGTACTTATGACGGCATCGTCTACAACGTTGAAATGATTAAAGAGATGCTGGATGGAAAAGTGGATTCATTGCATTTTGATGAAGCTTGGTTGCCACATGCTGCCTTCCACCCTTTCTATAAAGATATGCACGCTATTGGCTCGGATCGTAAGCGCACTAAGAAGAGTTTGATGTTTGCCACCCAGTCAACCCATAAGTTGCTCGCTGGTTTATCCCAGGCATCACAAGTGCTAGTGCAGGATGCCGAAGATACTAAGCTTGACCGGGATTGCTTCAATGAAGCCTATTTGATGCACACCTCAACCAGTCCACAGTACGCGATTATTGCCTCATGTGACGTTTCTGCAGCCATGATGGAGTCTCCTGGCGGTACAACTTTGGTTGAAGAGTCTATTGCTGAAGCAATGGACTTCCGGCGCGCAATGCGCGAAGTGGATGATAAGTTTGGCGCTGACTGGTGGTTTAAGGTTTGGGGTCCAGATCATTTGGCCGAAGAAGGTATTGGTGAGCGTTCAGATTGGGTCTTGGAGCCATCTGCAGCTTGGCATGACTTTGGCAAATTGGCCAAAGACTTCAATATGCTTGATCCTATTAAGGCGACAGTGGTTACGCCTGGATTGGATATTGAAGGCAACTTCGGTTCCATGGGTATTCCAGCCAGTATTGTGACCAAGTATCTTGCCGAGCACGGAGTGATTGTTGAGAAGTGCGGCCTTTATTCCTTCTTCATCATGTTCACGATCGGTATTACCAAAGGCCGTTGGAATACGCTCGTAACAGAATTGCAGCAGTTCAAAGATCACTTCGATAAAAATGCGCCATTGTGGAAGGTGTTGCCTGAGTTTGTTGCCAAGCACCCACGCTACGAACGTGTTGGCTTAAAAGATATTTGCCAGCAAATTCATGAATTCTATAAGAGTCGTGATGTAGCGCGTATGACTACTGAGATGTATACCTCAGATATGGTTCCAGCCATGATGCCTTCTGAAGCTTGGGCCAAGATGGCGCATAAAGAAGTAGATCGTGTGCCGCTAGACCAGTTGGAAGGGCGTGTAACAGCTATGTTGGTTACTCCATATCCTCCAGGCATTCCCTTGCTGATTCCTGGTGAGCGCTTTAATAAACGCATCATTGACTACCTCTACTTCGCTAGAGACTTTAATGAGAAATTCCCGGGATTTGAGACGGATATCCATGGACTGGTTAAAACCAGCATCGATGGCAAGAGTGAGTATTACGTCGATTGCGTAAGGCAAGAGCGCGATATAACCCTCTGACCTATTTCAGATTTCCATCTTAAAGCCCCGCTTTTGCGGGGCTTTTTGCTTGCGCCATGAATGGACATTCTGTATACTTGTACAATATATTGAACAAGTCTAAGGACATCATGAGAGTCATTAATTTTTCAGATGCTAGAAATCAGTTTAAGCAAGTCATTGATCAAGTAGTGGCTGACTGTGATGTTGCTGTGATCTCACGCAGGGACGCCGAGGATGCCGTAGTCATGTCCTTGAATACCTATAACAGCATGATGGAAACATTCCATTTATTAAAATCTCCGGCTAACGTAAAGCACTTGGAGAAATCATTGGCGCAATATCGCAAGGGGCAGACTAAAGCAAAGGCTCTAGTGGATGCTAAGTAGGCTAGTGTGGACAAATGCAGCATGGTCTGACTATCTTTACTGGCAGGGGCAAGATAAAAAAACCTTAAAACGCATTAACGTTTTAATTAAAGATACTTTAAGAAATCCCAAAAAAGGCATTGGTAAGCCGGAAGAGCTGAGAGAGTCTCTCTCAGGATTTTGGTCTAGAAGAATCGATGATGTGCATCGTCTTGTGTATGCAATTGAAAAAGATCGGCTAGTCATCATTGCCTGCCGTTATCACTACGATTAAAGTGGGTTCCTCAATAAAGAGGAGCAGCGCTTCTAAAGAAATAAGGCCCCTTAGGGGCCTTATTTCTTGCTACTGCATAGTCTCTTACTTCAGCAGCACTGAAGGTGACGCTGGAATACTTCCGGGAATTTTCTGCAAGGACATAAACTGCGCGAGTAATTTAATGGCTAATGGTGAGTAGCCATTATTTTCGCTCGGGATGCTATAAAGATTGCCATCCAAACCCTCTATGCTAGAAAAGGGTCTCGGGGTGGATTGATTTTTGTAGACTACAAACAATGCATATTCATTCGAGCCATTTGTTTTGTTGCTAAAAGTGGTTTCTGAGGGTGGCAAAGTAACCATATAAGACTTTTCACCTAGTTGAGCTTTTACTACTTGACCTAGATATTCAAAGATATTATTTGTAGATCGAATGCGAATAGTGAGTTTAGGCTGAGATTTTTTATCAGCGCTTGGCTGCTTAGTTTCCTGGGCAAGTGTTACTTCGCAAAATATTTCATCACCATATTCTTGGCGAATAAAATTCTCATATTTATTGGTGTTGATGCAAAGCTTGTATTGTTTCGAAACTTGTATCGGCTGAAATATGAGTGGGGAATTTTTCCCTACTCGCTGGAGAACAATGCCAGAGCTTTTCATTACCTCAAATGAATTATCGCCAAAGGTGGATTTGAGATTGGCAACACTTAAAGGGGGACCTATCTTTAGCGATGTATCAACCATGAAGGCCCCAAGCCCATATGAAATAAGCTTGTAGAGATGTTTTTGGAATTCCGCATGGTCTGGTCGGAGAGGGTTATTGATGAGGGTGACTACATCACCGTTTGGCTTGGTAATTACTATTTCATCAACTACTAGACTTAGGAGAACTTCTCTTGGGATGTGATTGTGTTCAAAATATTTCACCATCTCTATTGGGAGTTCATTTAAGTAACCCTTCCAAAATACTGCGTTATCTAAGGAAGACTGGGTGAAGTTAAATGTATTGCCAACTGATAGCGAAACTCCAGGCGTGACGCTACTTAATCCTCCATTAATTGGGAGGTAACTAGCGTTGTAGGGCAGAATGCCACCTGTAAAAAATGCACTGGCGTAAGAGGTTGTCGTAATAGAACCCGAACCATTGATGGTTGGCATATCTAAAAAGCTAACAGGACGATTTTCAGAAGATCGCAAAATATTCTGAAAAATCATATTGATCTGGTATTGCTCCAAGATATTGGCGTATTTGGCCGACATCTGACTAAAGTCAGGCGCTCCAGTTGAGCCGCAACCACTAAGGGCTGCCGATAAGGCAATGGCAGAAAGTGCTCTGCGCACTAATTTGGGGAAAATCCCCTCTTTTAATTGAAGGAGAGTGCTACTTGGTTGGCTTATCCAGTTGAAAGGTGACTGGTGCATCCTCGTCAACTTTGGTTGTGGGAGTGTCTGGCTTGCTTTCTTCGCCGGTGAAGTTAAAGTCCTGGCTCTGAACAGCAGCAGCAGGCTTATCTAGGAGTGTTGTCACCAGTGCGGGGAACGCCATCACCAGTACAACCATCACCAACTGCAGGCCGACCCAAGGCAGAGCACCCCAGTAGATGTCGCTACTCTTCACTTCTTTGGGGGCAACGCCTCTAAGGTAGAAGAGGGCAAAACCAAATGGTGGATGCATAAACGAAGTTTGCATATTGACGCACAGCATCACGCCAAACCACACTAGAGCAGCGCTAGCTGCTGCTTGAGGATTGCCATTCATAGAATCGAGAAGCACCGGCGATAGAAGTTTTACTGCCACCGGCGCAAGCATCGGCACAACAATGAAAGCGATTTCAAAAAAGTCCAAGAAGAATGCCAGGAAGAAAACAAATAAATTCACAATGATCAGAAAGCCAACCCAACCACCAGGAAGATTAGAGAAAAGCTCTTCAACCCAAAAGCCGCCATCTACCCCTTGGAATACAACAGAAAAGCAAGTTGATCCAATGAGGATGAAAACCACCATGGCAGTAATCCGCATAGTGTTCTGATAGGCCTCTTGTATGAGTCCTTTGAGATTCGGAGTGCTGGAGCGACGCAGCCAAGCAAGCAACAAAGCACCCATCGCACCCATAGCTCCGGATTCTGTAGGTGTGGCAATGCCAGTCATGATGGTGCCGAGCACTAAAAAGATCAGTACCGCTGATGGAATAATTCCCATCAGACACTTCTTCCAAAGCGCCCAGCCCTTAAGGGTGAGTTCACTCTCTGGCACTGGTGGCAAATAGTCAGGCCGGATGCGACTTAGGAAGAATGTATAGAGGGCAAAGAGGGCAATCTGTAAAAGTGATGGGCCCCATGCGCCCAAATACATACTGCCCACATCAGCACTGCCGCTTTGAGTCTTTAGTTGGTCTGCAAGCACAATGAGAACTAAAGAAGGTGGCACCAGCTGCGTAATCGTTCCTGAAGCCGCTAAAACCCCCGTGGCATAGCGCATGTTGTAGCCGTAACGCATCATCACCGGCAAGGAAATCATCGCCATGGCGATTACCTGAGCAGCTACAGTGCCGGTAATAGCGCCCAAAATAAATCCCACGATGATGACGGAGTAACCAAGGCCTCCACGAACGCGACCAAAGAGTTGCCCCATGGAATCAAGCATTTCTTCCGCAAGCCCGCAACGCTCCAGGATGGCCCCCATGAAGGTGAAGAAGGGGATGGCCAGTAATAGATCATTCGCAAGGACGCTGCCAAAGATGCGCTGGGGAATTGCTTGTAAAAAGGCAACCCCAAAGTATCCTTCGCCAATAGCAATCGCAGAGAAAAATAAGCCCGCTGCCATTAAAGAGAATGCAACCGGGAAGCCAATCAACATAAAGACGATCAGTCCAGCAAACATCAAGGGCGGCATCCACTCCAATGGAATCATTGCATGGGCTTTTCGTAATGGAGGTCTTCGGTAGGCAAAGTCACGCTCCCTTTTAAGGCGCCAATACGTTTAATGATTTCCGAAAGACCCTGGAGGCTCAGCATGAAAAAGCCAAATGGAACCACAAACTTAATAGGGTAGCGCGCTAGGCCACCAGAATTTAAAGAGTGCTCCATCACTAGCCATGATGGATAAAAGAGTGTGGTCCAAGAGAGCCACGCAAATAAGAGGCAGGCCGGCATTAAAAAGAAGATCAAACCAAAAAGATCGACCCATAGACGTCCACGAGCAGAAAGCTGGGAATAAATTAAGTCCACCCGAACATGCTCATTACGTTTGAGTGTGTAGGAGGCACCGAGCATGACGGCTGCAGCAAAGAGATACCACTGAAGTTCTAGTGGCCAGTTGTTGCTTATATCTAAGCCATAGCGCAGCAGGGCATTTACAGCAGATACCACGCAGGACAGCAAAATCATGATGCTGGCCGCCTTGCCCAAAAACTGATTTACGTAATCAATGCCTGCAGAGAGTTTGGACCAAAACCCCATTTGCTTTAGAGGTCTGCACGACCCCGCTTGATAGCGGCGAGCACTTGGGCAGGAGCTGTTCCACCAGCATGCTGGCGTGATTGAACTGAGCCGTCAACAGTGAGCAATACAAAGACATCATCACTAATGAGTTCAGGGCGATTATCTAAGCCGCATGCAAAACGTAGTTCAGAGAGACTTAAGTCAGTCAACATGCAGTTTCTGCCAACGCAGGCTTTAACGGCATGCGCTACAGCCTCATGTGCATCGCGGAAGGCTAAACCTTTTTTAACAAGGTAGTCGGCTAAGTCAGTTGCTGTTGCAAAACCCTCTTCAGCCGCCTTCTTCATGACTTCAGCCTTTACTTCAATATGTGGGACCATATCTGCAAAAATACGCAAAGTATCTTGCACAGTATCTACGGCATCAAACAAAGGTTCTTTATCTTCTTGATTATCTTTGTTGTACGCGAGGGGCTGACCCTTCATGAGTGTTAACAAAGATATCAAATCACCATAAACGCGACCAGTTTTACCGCGTGCTAATTCTGGTACATCAGGATTTTTCTTTTGCGGCATGATCGAACTACCAGTGCAGAAGCGATCGGGCAGATCAATAAAGCCAAAGCGGGGGCTTAGCCATAGGATGAGCTCTTCGGATAAGCGTGAAATGTGCATCATCAAAATGGATGAGAAGGCGCAGAACTCAATGGCAAAGTCACGGTCAGAAACTGCATCGAGTGAGTTATTGCAGATGCCATCAAAGCCAAGGATCTTAGCGACTTGCTCACGGTCAATAGGGTAGGTAGTTCCGGCTAATGCTGCTGCGCCTAAAGGCAGGCGATTAAAGCGAGCGCGTAAATCTGTCAAACGACTTGCATCACGGCTAAACATTTCATAGTAAGCCATCAAGTGGTGACCAAAAGTAATCGGTTGCGCTACTTGCAGGTGCGTATGACCTGGCATGATGGTGGATGCATGTTTCTCTGCTAAATCTAAAAGCGCTACGCGTAAGGATTTGAGGGTGGCCGCAATATCATCAACACTGCCGCGCAACCACAGTCGCAAATCAGTCGCTACTTGGTCATTACGGGAGCGACCAGTATGCAAACGTTTGCCAGCATCACCAACTAATTCAGTTAGGCGGGCTTCAATGTTCAGATGGACATCCTCGAGAGCAAGTTGCCAATTAAATTGACCAGACTCGATTTCACTCTTAATTTGAGCCATACCTCTTTGAATATCAGCCAAATCTTGTGAACCAATAATCTTTTGAGTGGCTAGCATTTCAGCGTGCGCTAGGGAACCGGCAATGTCGACCATCGCAAAGCGTTGATCAAAGCCAATGGAAGCGGTATAACGCTGAACAAGTTCGTCGACGGGTTCGGCAAAACGGGCCGACCAAGCTTGGGCTTTGTTGGCTAAGGAATTATTTGATGAGCTCATAAACACAGTATATTGGTGTAGGTCTTTGATTATTTTAAATGTTATGTCCCAAACTCTGAATTCCTCCTCTTCGGCAGCCCCAAAGCGCCTCGTAATCGCTTCCCGTGAAAGTCGCCTAGCCATGTGGCAGGCTGAGCATGTCCGAGATTGCCTTAAAAAGCTCTATCCTGACTGCGATGTCCAGATTTTGGGAATGACTACCCGCGGTGACCAGATTTTGGATAGAGCCCTCTCTAAAGTGGGCGGCAAAGGTCTTTTTGTAAAAGAGCTAGAAACAGCGCTTGAGGATGGACGAGCCGATTTAGCGGTGCATTCCCTGAAAGATGTTCCGATGGTCATGCCTGAGGGTTTTGACCTGGCCTGTGTCATGGCGAGAGAGGATGCACGCGATGCCTTTGTTTCTAATGATTACACCACTCTTGAAGATCTTCCTGAGGGCGCGATTGTAGGTACATCGAGCTTGCGACGTGAGTCAGTTCTGCGTGCAAAATTTCCCCATTTAGTAATTCAGCCATTGCGCGGTAATTTAGATACCCGCATGGGTAAGTTGGATCGCGGTGAGTACCAAGCAATCATTTTGGCGGCTGCCGGCTTAAAGCGTTTAGGCCTAGAATCACGTATTCGCGCATTCTTGCCCTATGATCCTTACACGCCGGCTGCAGGTCAAGGCGCTTTAGGTATTGAGACCTTAAGCAAACATCCCAATATTAAGCAGTGGCTTGATCCTTTAAATGATTTGCCAACCTTATTTGCAGTTTCTGCTGAGCGTATGGTGTCTCGTCAACTAGGAGGCTCTTGTGAAGTGCCTTTAGCTGCCCATGCTGTATGGGATCAGAGCCAAATGAGCATTCGTTCTTTTGTGGCAAGTGTTGATGGAAAAGCAATTTGCTTGGCGAATGGAAGTGCCCAAGTGAAATCTATTGAAGACGCAGAGGCGTTAGGTCTTGTGGTTGCACAAGATTTGCTCTCACAAGGTGCAGCAGATTTAATTCCAAAGCTCCCGAAATAGAAAAAAGTAACGAAAACTCAGAGCGACGATTAAGTATGAGCACCAAAACCATTATTGTCACCAGGCCTAGTGGTCAGGCCCGTCAGCTGATTGAGGTGCTTACTCGTGCAATCGAGACAAGTGGAGTAGGAAAGCGCAGCCTTCCAGAGATACTATCCTTGCCTTTGTTGACCATTGCCCCAAAGTCCGATGCGAATTTAGCTGACCATATCGCCACCGTTCTAGGCGGTGCTGATCTTGCCATCTTTGTTAGTCCAAATGCGATTGAGAGCGTCATGCGTTTATTAGAGCGCGATTGGCAAGACTTTTCTAAGACGATTATTCCGATTGGTGTGATGGGTGGCAGTAGCCATCTGGCATTAAAAAATCATGGCATCGGATTAGAAGAGAGTCCGACGCCCATCATTATTCCTAAGGCCAATGAAAACTGGGATTCAGAAGGTTTGTGGAAAGAGCTCCAATCTTTACAGTGGAATTGGCAGAATAAAAAAGTAATCATCTTTAAAGGTGAGGGTGGTCGTGATTGGTTGGCTGACACTTTAATCAAGGCTGGGGCTTCTGTAGAGGCGATTTCTACTTACAGTCGCATACCATTGGATATTGATGATCCTGCTTGGCAACTTGTGAGAGAAATGGATCTGAGTAAATCACTTTGGCTGCTTACTTCATCCGAAGCGGTTCGTTATCTTGGCGAAGTCATGAAGGATCAATTCACGCAAAGTCTTAATCCAGCAAGCGCCCTATGCCCGCATCACAATATTGCCGATGCGGCGGAGATGATTGGGTTTGGTGAAGTCTTTACCAGCGAACCCGGTGACGAGGCTTTGGTTAAATCAACCTTAGCCTGGTTAACACTTTAGAGCTTATTCTTGGGTCTTGGTAGCGCCCAGCAGAGTAGGTAAGAAGATCTCATTGACCAAAATAGGATGACTCTTTAATCGATAGAGGGTGCGTCGTGCCCACAAGGGTGAGCTCAAGGCGGCAGAGTGTTTAGAACATCTTTTCCAGAGCTCACTAGCTTTATCAAGGCGAGCAATATCGCGCGGCGGCTTTGCCTTAAAGTGTTTACGTGTTTTACTAAATAAGACAGCGCCCAAAGGTTTTGTACCTAAACGCAAAATTTGATGGTTACTGCCGCTAGAACTAAAGGTTGGAATAACGCTGCGCGCCATGACCAAGGGAATGCCATTTGAGCAGAGCAGTACTTCGCGTACTCTGCAACGTCTGATCTTGAAATGAAAATAGCGACTTTCGTCGCTATTGAGTGAATGAGGGCAGTCACGCAAAACCTGAACTTCTAGCTTTTGCCCAATTGCTTTCTCAATTTTTTGGGTGAGAGACCCGGTATCGCTAAGCCAAGGTTGCCACTCGCGTGGCGCCCGATGGATTTCACCGGAACCGACTCGATTCCATGCAGAACGGAGACGATTTCGGTGAATCATTTTTAGCTACCGCTAAAGCTACGACGTTGACCGCCGGCCTTTGGTTTTGCAAAACGTGGGCCACCTGCAGGACGTGAATCTCCAGAGCGTGCCGGACGTGAATCAGCCGAACGTGCAGGGCGTGAGTCAGCAGAACGTGCAGGACGTGAATCGCCTGAACGATCGCCACCAGCATTACCGCCACCGCCAAAGCGAGACTCTGAACGAGCGCCTGAGCCATAACGACCACCGCCGCCACCGCCAGAGCGATTTCCACCAAAGCCACCACCGGAACGACCGCCACCACCACCAGAGCGACCACCACCAGGGCGACCACCGCCACCACCAAAGCTTGGCTTGGCTTGTGGCTCAAGACCAGCGATGACTGAAGCAACGATATCTTGCTGTGTAAAGCGTTCGATATTACGGATCTTGGCGCGATCACGATGTTCAACCAAGGTGATAGCAACACCATTGCGACCTGCACGACCTGTACGACCGATGCGATGTGTATAGTCTTCTGGTTTCATTGGCAAGCCAAAGTTAATCACGTGACTAATACGTGGCACATCAATACCACGAGCCGCTACGTCAGTTGCAACCAAAATCTTGGTATGACCTTTACGTAATGACTCGAGACGACGCATACGCACAGCTTGAGGCATTGCACCGTGTAGAGCAGTAGCTTCGTAGCCATTTGCACGTAATGTATCGGCGATTTTTTCGCTTTCAACTTGAGTACTTGCAAACACAACTGCTTGATCCAAATCGGCATCAGCCAAAATATGCTCAAGCAATTTATGCTTGTGTGACATGCTGTCAGCCCAATGTAACTTCTGTTCAATGTTGGCGTGCTTTTCACCTGCATGAGCAAGTTCAACGCGCTTGGCATTTGTAGTCAACTCGTTTGCTAAAGACATAATCTTTGGCGCAAAAGTTGCAGAGAACATCAAAGTTTGGTTACGGCCTGCACAACGCTTATCAATTGCCTCGAGATCATCAGCAAATCCCATGTCGAGCATGCGATCGGCTTCGTCGATAACGAGTTGTTTTACATCGTCCAAGCGAATTGCTTTGCTATCGCACAAGTCGAGCAAACGACCTGGAGTTGCAACAACTAACAATGCACCTTTCAATGCCTGGATCTGCTTGCCGTATGGCATGCCACCCATAACAGTTGCGATACGGATACCTTTCATGCCGCGAACTAAGTTCACTGCATCGGCGGCAACCTGCTGAGCCAATTCACGAGTAGGGCAGAGCACTAACACTTTAGGTTGTGCGCGACCTGGTACAGGTGAGTTGTTCGGGTTGTCTTCGATGAGTTGATTAATCAAAGGCAATAAAAAGGCTGCGGTTTTACCGCTACCGGTTTGGCTGCTGACCAATAAGTCACCACCAGCTAGGGCTGCAGGAATAACCTGAGCTTGCACGGCAGTAGCTTGGGTATAACCCAGTTCAGCAACGTTTTTGAGGAGTGATGCCGCTAAGGCAAAATTCTGGAATTCAGTTCCAGCGCTATTTGAGTCTTTCGACTCGTGTTTAGTTTCTTTAGAAAAAGTCATGCTATTACACATCCCCTTTAAGGGATGTCTCCGTATGTTGCACCCATGGTTTTTTATAGGGTGCGATGGTCAAGGGCATCGACCATCAGACAAGCGGCAGCGCGTTTTTTACCTTCGGTGTTTATGACTTCTAAACGGTACGCTGAAATAGAGCTGGGGGGCGATGAATCAAATTGCTTTAAAAAGCCTCCTATTATGGCATTTTAAGCACTCGATTACAAGGGTTTTCCCGACTTAATTATGATAACGGGATGGAATGGCTTTCATTTGGTCTTTTATCGCCAGCTAATGCTGGAATCGTAGATTTCTCAAGTTATCTACTGGGGACCTTATTTGTTATTTTATTACCCGGCCCAAACTCGCTTTATGTTCTAACCATTGCTCTTGAAAAGGGTTGGCGCTTCGGCGCATGGGGAGCGCTTGGTGTATTTGTTGGAGATTCATTACTCATGATTGCTGTGGCTTTGGGTGCTGCATCGCTCCTGATGTCATCGCCGATGGTCTTCAGTTTTGTGCGCACCTTAGGCGCTGTTTACTTGGCTTGGATGGGTTTTGGGCTGCTGCGAAACGGGCAACAGCGTTGGTTGATGAAGCAGGGTGCAAAACCCCCTGAGATTCAAATGCGTTTGATGCAATTACATCCGCTATTTGCTGCACTAACCTTATCGTTAACAAACCCCAAGGCTATTTTTTTCTTTATTGCCTTTTTTTCGCAGTTTATTCGTCCGGATTTTGAAAGTCCTACACATACCTTTTTCTATCTCGCAATTGTTCTGCAGATGATGAGCATGGCTTATTTGGCCAGTCTGATTTTCGTAGGACAAATTTTCTTAAAATTCTTTCAGCATCAACCCCGTCTTGCATCAGCCTTATGGATGTTTGCTGGAATCTTGTTTATTGGTTTTGCATTTCGTCTACTGCTTGCGTAAGACATCCTTACTTCAAATACCGTAGCAGCCACTCAGTCATTTTTCCATAAGGAGGGCGCGCTGTTTTGGTTCCTTTAAACAGGTTTAAGCCAAAGAAGCCGCGTACCTCTAGAATAGATTTTTGATGGCTAAAAGTATCAAAGCCAGCTTTGCCGTGATAGCTTCCCATACCGCTAGGACCAACACCCCCAAAAGGCAAGTCTTCAATGGTGATATGTAAGAGTGTGTCGTTAACAGTGACACCACCAGAACGAGTTTCATCTAAGACCCGCTTCATATTCTTCTTATCTTTACCAAACCAATAAAGAGCCAGGGGGCTAGGTTTGTTATTTACATATGCAATCGCAGCGGAAGTATCTGCAACGGTGACGATTGGCAAAATAGGCCCAAAGATTTCTTCATGAAGAACGCGAGCCTCTTGTGGAACATTGATCAATGCAATTGGCTCGAATGGCCTTGCGCCAGCACCAGGGTTGTTAAGTAAAGGAATCACTTTTGCACCGCGGTCTAGCGCATCACTCACTAAGTGTTGCCAGTACTCTAGCTGTCTTTCATCAATTGGTCCGGTTAGCTCTTCCGGGTTGCTAAATTGAATTTGCGCTGCAGCTTGCAATTCCTGGATGAATTCCTCCTGAATGCTTTGATTAAGCAATACATAGTCTGGAGCGATACAGGTTTGCCCACTATTGAGTAACTTGCCATAAACAATCGAGGCGGCAGCATCTTTGAGCTTTGCGCTCTGATCAATAATCACAGGGGTAGTGCCGCCTAATTCTAAGGTGACTGGCGTGAGATTTTCTGCTGCGGCACGCATCACTTTTTTACCGATAGCGCCTGAGCCAGTAAAGAAAAGATGATCAAAGGGCAGGGCGGCAAATTGCTCGGCGACCTCTGGGCCACCGGTAGTGACACAGAATTCGCTTGGATGAAAATATTCTTGTATTAGGCTGGCGATAAAGCCTGAAGTGCGCGAGCTTCGTTCAGATGGTTTTAGCCAAACACGATTACCAGCAGCAAATGCAGCAATGGCTGGAATGAGGGTCAACTGAACGGGGTAGTTCCAGGGGCTCAGAATACCGATTACTCCAAGAGACTGGCTTTCAACCCAAGCTTGTGAGGCGCCCATATGAAACGGCACATCTCTTTGCTCCGGCTTCATCCACTCTTTGAGGTGCTTACGCGTGTGCTTGCATGCCTGATAAATCATCTGGCATTCCGCAAGCCGCGTCTCCACTGGGTGGCGCACACCAAAGTCCGCCATGAGGGCTTTAGAGATTTTTTCTTCATTTGCTTCAATCATTTTTTCAATGCGAGCAATTCGATCTAACCTCACTTCGAGTGTAGGATTTGGTTCAGCAGCGTAGGCTGCTTTCATTTCATCGAGCTGGATAGTGAAGCGGTTCATAGTGGATTAATAGTTGGCAGGCATTTGAATAAGGCATTAGGATAAAGCCATGGATACAAATTTAGAAAAAAATGAACCCGTTTTAGAGCGCACCACCTTGGGTGGGGGCTGTTTTTGGTGTCTTGAAGCCGTTTACCAGCAAATTTCTGGGGTTCGGTCTGTAGTTTCTGGCTATGCCGGGGGCGCAAGACCCAATCCAACCTATGAGGCGGTCTGCACTGGCGTGTCTGGCCACGCAGAGATTGTGGATGTCATGTTTGATCCGCAAGTGGTTTCATTTCGAGACTTGCTAGAAATCTTTTTCGTGATTCATGATCCAACCACCTTGAACTATCAAGGCAATGATCATGGGACGCAATATCGCTCGGTGATTTTTACTCATAACGAAAAGCAAGCTCAGATTGCCCATGAAGTAGTGCAAGAGCTTGAGGATTCTAAAATCTACTCTAATCCCGTCGTGACACAGATCGATGCTGCGCCAATTATTTATCCAGCGGAAGACTATCACCAGAATTATTTCCAGCAGCACCCCAATCAAGGGTATTGCATGGCAGTAGTTGCGCCTAAGCTTGCTAAATTTAGAGCGAAATTTAAATCGTTGATAGCGCCCCAATATTCCTGAGGCATTTCAAAAGTGTTAAGGGGCTAGGCGATTAACCTGCCAGCTAGTTCCCTCTAGTTTGTAATGCATGCGGTCATGCAGTCTAGAGGGGCGGCCTTGCCAGAATTCAATTTCAGTAGGGCGTAAGCGATAGCCACCCCAATGCTCAGGGCGGGGAGGTGAATCACCAAATTCTTCTTTAAAGCGCTTTTCAGCCTCTTCCAAAAATTCACGATTTGGAATGGCAGCGCTCTGGGGGGAGGCCCAAGCACCGATTCTGGAGGCTGCTGGACGAGAATGAAAGTACTCATCACTCTCAGCGGCGCTTACCCGTTCAACGAGCCCTTGAATGCGTACCTGACGTTCTAACTCATGCCAATGAAAGAGTAAGGCAGCTTGTGGGCGAATCGCCAAATCTCGACCCTTTTGACTCTCGTAATTAGTGAAAAAGGTGAAGCCGTTTTGGTCTGCGCCTTTTAGTAAGACAATACGGGCTGATGGATTTCCGGCCTGATCCGCAGTTGCTAGACTCATAGAGTTGGGTTCCGGGCACTCTGCCTTTACAGCTTGATCAAACCAAAGCCTAAAAAGTTGTAGAGGATCATGAGGAACCTCGGTCTCGGAGAGCTGACCAAAGGTATAGTTTTTGCGAAGTTGTGCAATGGAGTCCATTCATTCAGTATAAAGAAAAGCTATGGCAGAAGACAAGGTAGAAGAAAGCTTGGAAAATCGACGTTTCGGGGGAGTCTCGCGACTCTATGGGCCAGAGCTGCGCGAACGCTTTCTAAATGCAACAGTTGTCGTCGCTGGTTTAGGTGGGGTTGGATCTTGGGCGGCTGAAGCTCTAGCTCGCACTGGAATTGGACATCTTGTGCTCATTGATTTTGATCATATTGCTGAAAGTAATACCAATCGACAAGTGCATGCCTTAGAAGGGCAGTATGGAAAAGCAAAAGTCGAAGCGATGAGGGAGCGCATTCTGCAGATTAATCCGGAGATCAAGTTGACTTCTTGCGACGAATTCTTGGAGCCGGAAAACCTAGATCAACTCATTCCTGAAAATGCTCTGGTTTTAGATGCTACAGATTCAGTGCAAACTAAGATTGCCTTATCTGTATGGGCTGTTAAAAATAATCGTTCTTTAGTCATGTGTGGTGCCGCTGGTGGAAAGTCAGATCCAACATCAGTACGTTGTGATGATCTATCCCGTACCGAACAAGATGCCTTGTTGGCCAAGGTCCGCCAAGGACTTAGACAGGATCATGGCTTCTCCAGAAACCTCAAGAAGAAAATTGGCATTCGTGCAGTCTATTCACATGAGCCGCGGGCTGGAGCTTCCAGTGGGGGTTTAGCCTGCTCGGGATACGGTTCCACTGTGATGGTCACTGCTGCCTGTGGACTGGCTGCTGCTGCAGAAGTCCTCAATCTCATCTCCACGCAGTAAATTTTTCTTAAAAATACTGTAAATCCTTAAGGGGATTCCCTGTAGGAAATTACTGATTCTTTTGCAATCAGAAATAATTTATTTCAAACTCTGCGTTGATTTCAAAGACATTTCAATATTTGTCTGCATAGATTTATTCATTTAATCACTTTAGTAATTTTTCTCCCCTAGTGCTCATCACCAGTCCTCCCTAGACTTTGCTCCGTTGGCAAGTTGCCAATGACAAATCGAAAGGAGGTCTCCCTTGCAGACTGAACACTCTGGCTTAAAACGTCACCTCAAAGTACGGCATATTCGTTTGATGGCCTTAGGCTCAACGATCGGCGTTGGATTATTTTTAGGGTCGGCAAGCGCAATTCAAATAGCAGGCCCATCCATTCTGCTGGGTTATTTGCTGGCAGGCATTGTTGCCTTCATCGTCTTGCGCACCCTTGGTGAGATGGCGGTGCATGAACCTGTGGCGGGTTCTTTTGCGGCATATGCCAATACCTATGTGGGTCCCCTGGCGGGCTATATGGTGGGTTGGGGTTATTGGACCTACTGGATCGTAGTTGGTATTGCAGAAGTTACCGCTGTCGGTATTTATATGGGAATTTGGTTTCCTGAGACACCGCAATGGATCTGGGCACTTTCTTCTATTGTGATGATGGGTTTAATCAATCTTATTGCGGTAAAGGTATTTGGTGAGTTTGAGTTTTGGTTTGCTCTGATCAAGGTAGTTGCTATTGTCGCGATGATTGCACTCGGAGGCTCAGTCATTTTGTTTGGCTTTACCAATGATTGGCAGCCGATTGGCCTGAGTAATTTATGGCAACACGGTGGATTTTTTCCAAATGGCATTAGCGGGATGTTGCTGTCACTGCAAATGGTCTTATTTGCTTATGTGGGTATAGAAATGATCGGCCTTTCTGCAGGTGAAGCAGAGAACCCCTACAAAACGATTCCGATGGCCATTGATTCTTTGGCTTGGCGTATTTTGATCTTCTATATGGGTGCGATCCTAGTCATCCTGGCAATCTTCCCTTGGAATCAAGTGGGGCAGCAGGGCAGTCCCTTCGTGGTGATGTTCGAGCGATTGGGTTTGCGGGAGGCAGCGGGCTTGATTAACTTTGTGGTGATCACAGCGGCCCTCTCTTCTTGTAATGCAGGCATCTTTAGTGGTGGTCGTTTGTTGTACTCCCTATCATCAAACGGATATGCCCCAAAATCCTTTTCAAAACTTTCTAAGTATGGCGTTCCCCATCGGGCTGTAGTGGCTACGGTCGGGGTCTGTATGTCAGGTGTAGTACTGAACTACTTTGTACCTGATAAGGCCTTTCAATACATCATGGCTGCAGTGACCTTTATCGGTTTGATGGTTTGGATTGCCATCTTGATTACACAGATCAAATTCCGTCACTCGCTTTCTAAATCCCAAGTAGCTCAGTTGGGGTATCGCGCTCCTTGGTGGCCCTATTCGTCGTGGTTTGCTCTGGCATTTATTGGTTTTGTAGTGGTGCTGATGGGCTTTCATGAGGATGCACGGATCGCCTTAATAGTGGGCCCGTGTTTATTGGGGGTGTATCTCGTGATGTTTTATGTCATGGGTTTACATCGCAAAACAGCAATCAAGTGTGATTTTAAATAATAGGAGATAGCAATGATTATTGGCATACCTCAAGAAGTAAAAAATAATGAGTTTCGAGTAGGATTAACACCGGGCAATGTCAGTGGACTTTGTAGGCAAGGACACTCTGTTCTGATTCAGCGAGGCGCAGGCGAACAGATTGGTTTAAGTGATGAAGCATATCGCCTTGCTGGCGCTAGCCTAATTAATAGTGCAGCAGAAGTGTTTCAAAAGGCGGAGATGATTGTGAAGGTCAAAGAGCCTCAGGCGCAGGAGTGTGCGATGTTGCGCGAGGATCAAATTCTCTTTACCTATTTGCATTTAGCTCCAGATCCTGCGCAGACAAAGGCCTTATTGCAATCGGGGGCGACTTGCATTGCCTATGAAACTGTCACCGCTCTCAATGGTGCCCTGCCGCTATTGGCACCCATGAGTGAAGTCGCCGGTCGGATGTCAATTCAGGCTGCCGCATCACATTTAGAAAAGACGAATGGCGGTATGGGCGTTCTGATGGCTGGAGTTCCTGGAGTCTCGCCAGCAAAAATTGTTATTTTGGGAGCCGGTGTAGTGGGTCGCAATGCCCTGCAAATGGCAGTAGGAATGGGCGCTGATGTTTGCATCTTTGATCGTGATGTTGAGCGCTTGCGTCAAATCGACATGTTCTATGGCAATCGTGTGAGAACTTTTTATTCGGATACCTTACTGATTGAGCAAGAGATATGTGAGGCAGATGTTGTGATTGGAGCAGTACTTCTCCCCGGTGCTGCAGCCCCTAAATTGGTATCGCATGACATGATCAAAAAAATGAAACAAGGATCGGTGGTGGTAGATGTCGCCATTGATCAGGGCGGATGTTTTGAAACTTCGAAGCCCACTACCCATGCAGACCCAACCTATGTGGTGGATGGCGTAATTCATTACTGTGTTGCCAATATGCCAGGAGCAGTAGCGAGAACATCTACCTTTGCGCTAACCAACGCCACTTATCCATTTGTGGAGGCCTTAGCAAACCGTGGGGTGATGAAGGCGCTATCGATTGATCATCACTTGCGTAATGGCCTAAGTGTCCATAAAGGAGTGCTGACCTCTGAACCAGTTGGGAAAGCGCAAGGACTCAACTTTGCCTCTGCAGAGGAGTTATTGGTGGCATAGCAATATATTTACAAAATGGATGGGTCTGGTGAGTATTGGGGGGTATTGGGATTTAAACTATCCCTTATACGCAAGAGATTGCGGCTTTACTAGATTACTGGACCCCCCAAAACATGGATTTTTCAGCCTTAACCCTCTCTGCCGGAGTAGTTGCTTTAGCGGAGATGGGAGATAAAACCCAATTACTTTCTTTGATGCTAGCTGCTCGTTACCCCAAGCAGGCATTAGCCATCATTGCAGGCATCTTTATTGCCACCATTGCAAATCATGCATGCGCTGCCTTCTTTGGACATTGGCTTACTACCTTGGTTTCGCCTGACGTCATGCGCTGGATTTTGGGATTGAGTTTCTTGGGAATTGGTTTGTGGCTATTAGTGCCCGATCATATTGATGATGCCGCTGGATCAAAGGTAGCCGACAAAGCCCTGCAGGTATTTTTGCTGACAGTGGGCTTATTCTTTTTGGCCGAGATGGGCGATAAGACGCAAATTGCAACTATCGCCTTAGGGGCTCGTTATGAGGATGTGGTCTCCGTAACTATAGGCACCACATTGGGGATGATGTTGGCAAATGCCCCTGCAGTCTGGATTGGCCAGAAGTTCACGAAACGCATGCCTATTAAGTGGGTTCACGCTGTGGCGGCTGTCACCTTTATTGCCATAGGTCTAGCCACCTTGATATGGGCTTGATTTAGAAGGTTACCCAGTCTTTCAGCCTAGACTTAAAATAGGCTCATGAAAACTGATCTCCCACAGAGCTTCCGTCGGCTCGAGTACCTTCCGCCTATTTATACCTTCGATCAAGTCGAGCTCGATATTGCTTTAGATCCAGCGCGAACAATTGTGAAGAGTCGTATTGAGGTTTTGCCAGGCAAAAGTTTTGAGCCAGGGGCTCCATTGGTTTTGGTTGGCTATGAGCTCGAGTTTGTGAGCTTGCGCATTAATGGCGAAGCCCATCGTCATTTTGAGCTCACTCCGGAAACACTTACGATTCATTCTTTGCCAAACGAAGGCAAAGATAAGTTTGTTGTGGAAATTATTTGCGTTTGCGTTCCTGAGAAAAATACGACTTTGATGGGTCTGTATGTCTCAAATGGAAACTTCTTCACTCAGTGTGAGGCTGAAGGCTTTAGAAAAATTACCTACTTCTTGGATCGTCCTGATGTAATGGCGCGCTATCGCGTGACATTGCGTGCACGTGAATCTGAATGCCCTGTGTTGCTTTCTAACGGCAATTTACTCGGTACAGAAAAGCTTCCAAATGGTTGGCATAGCGCTACTTGGGAAGATCCATTTCCAAAACCATCGTACTTGTTTGCCTTGGTGGCAGGTAAGTTGGAGTGCATTGAAGAGACCATTACCACTAGCAGTGGTGCCAAGAAGCTACTGCAGATCTGGGTTGAGCCCCATGATCTAAAGAAGACTCGCCATGCAATGGATTCTTTAATAGCTTCTATTCATTGGGATGAGAAGCGTTTTGGGCTAGAGTTGGATTTAGAGCGCTTCATGATTGTGGCAGTCAGTGATTTCAATATGGGCGCGATGGAGAACAAGGGTTTGAATATTTTCAATACTAAGTTTGTCCTTGCTCAACCTGAAACTGCTACCGATGCTGACTTTGCCAATATTGAAAGTGTTGTTGCACATGAGTACTTCCATAACTGGACCGGTAACCGTGTGACTTGTCAGGACTGGTTTCAGTTATCACTCAAAGAAGGCTTAACCGTATTTAGGGACCAAGAGTTCTCTGCCGATCAAATGGGTAGTGAATCGGGAAGGGCGGTAAAACGTATTGAAGATGTCCGCTTACTGCGTCAACTGCAGTTCCCGGAAGATGCGGGTCCGATGGCTCATCCAATCCGTCCTGACGAGTACCAAGAGATTAATAACTTCTATACGGTTACCGTGTATGAGAAGGGCTCTGAAGTTGTGAGGATGTACCAAACCTTATTGGGCAAAGATGGTTTCCGTAAGGGCATGGATCTGTATTTCAAGCGCCATGATGGGCAAGCGGTTACCTGTGATGATTTCTTGATGGCTATGGCAGATGCCAATGGCAAGGACCTCACTCAGTTTAAAAATTGGTATAGCCAGGCAGGTACCCCAAGGGTGAAGGTACAGGAGCATTACGATGCAGCTAAAAAACAGTTTCAACTGACGTTGACTCAAAGTTGCGCGCCAAGCCCTGGTCAGGCAGAAAAGAAGCCATTCCATATCCCACTCAAAATGCGTTTGCTGACGAAAGCGAATGACCAAGTAGAGCATTTGTTGGAGTTGACTCAAGAGACTCAAACCTGGACCTTTGACAATATAGAAGAGCGTCCGGTTCTCTCAATTAATAGAAACTTTTCAGCACCAATTAATTTAGATTTTGAGCAGTCTGAGGCTGATCTACTAACCTTGTTCTCAAGTGATGATGATGCATTTAATCGCTGGGAGGCCGGACAAAAGTTAGCCATGCAGATGATTCTGAATAACCGCCTGCCTGATGCCCAATTGATTGAGGCCTATCGTAATATTTTGTTGGATCCCAACTTAGACCCAGCGTTTAAAGATCTGGCCTTAACCCTGCCAGCAGAGTCCTACTTGTATGAGCAATGCACGAGCGTTGATCCTCAGAAGATATTTGCTGCGAGACGTGCTTTTCGTAGAGAGCTGGCTAAGCAGCTTCAGCTTGAATGGGCGGCTTTGTATCAACAAATGCAAACGCCTGGACCATTTAAGTCCGATGGGGTAGATGCAGGTAAGCGTGCTCTCAAAAATCTAGCCTTAAGTATGTTGCTTGAGGCTGCACCAGCAGTATGGGCACCAATGGCCACCAATCAATATCAAATTGCTGACAATATGACAGACCGCTATGCAGCTTTATCAGCATTGGTTGTACATGGCTCGAAGCAAGCTAAGGACTGCTTAATTGATTTTTATAATCGATTTGCAAATGACGCTCTAGTGATAGATAAGTGGTTTGGTTTGCAATCAAGCCGACCTCCAGTTGATGGTCTTGATTCCACACTTACTGAAGTGAAGAAGCTTCGTGAGCATCCCGCATTTAAGCTAAATAATCCAAACCGAGTGCGTAGCGTTATTCATGCTTTCTGCGCCAATAACCCAGCTAGCTTTCATCAGGCCGATGGCAGTGGTTATGAATTTTGGGCTGATAGCGTGCTGGCGCTAGATCCAATTAACCCTCAGGTAGCTGCCCGCCTCGCAAGAGCTTTAGACCGCTGGCGTCTATTCGCCCAACCCTACCAAGATCGCATGAAAGCTGCTCTAGAGCGTGTTTCTGCATGCCCAACACTCTCTGCCGATGTGAAAGAGGTGATTGGAAAGGCTTTGGGTAATTAAGAAGTTAGTGGAGCTTATTGCTATACGAAATGCCTAATCGAATTGCAAGTTTTTCTAGACTCTTATCCAAAGTCCAAAGCTGAGCATTTTCTGAAAGTAGAGTCGATGCAAGAAGTGAAACATCAATCGCTCCACATCCAGATTCTTGGAGTTGATGTTTTTCAATAAACTCCAATATTTCATAAGGGGTGGCTATAGCCGCTTGCCGTAATTTTTTAATGTATTCCAAGGTTTTAGAGCGTGGCGATGGCGGTGTTCCGCAGGCTAGTTCTATTTGGATTAAGGGGTGACATAGTATTTGGTCATTTAGTAATAAAGCTTTGAAAGATGCATTTGACTTTCTAAAGTGAGCCACCCAAACTGATGTGTCAGCTAAAACCATGGTCATGATTGCTGACCATCCTTTGGTTTGCGGCGAGGAATAGCCTTCATCTGAGGGGATTTGCCGCCTAATGCTGCTAATCTCTTAGCTACTTGAACTCGTATGAATACATTAATGGCCTCCCTAAAAAGATCGGCTTTATCCATCCCGGGGTCAGCAAGATCCAGCCCTCTCTGATAAAGGTCATCATCAATCGTCACAGTGGTTCTCATAATTACTCCTCATCAATTATGATGCATTATAACATCTAAAATAACATCAATATAAGAGGGTCGGCTGCCAAAAGAGCCCTTTATTTGAGAAATGACCAGATTTTCAGTTTGACATTCGGAACAAGGCAAAATAGACCTTAATTTCAATATAGCTTTGGAGTAATACCTTTGTCCTCAAGTACTCATATCAATTTCAAGCAATATTTGACTTCCGCTAAGCCGGCGGGTACCGTCATTCCTGCTGGTTTGCAAGAATTACTCACTGCGGTAGTTAATACCTGTTCAACTCTCAGTCATGAAGTAGCGCAGGGCGCCTTGATTGGCTTATTGGGTTCCGCAGGCACTGGCAACGTACAGGGTGAAGTTCAGCAAAAGCTCGACATCATTGCAAACGATTTGCTGATCGATGGCGTAAAGGGTTGTAAATCACTCGCTGGTTTAGCTTCAGAAGAAATGGAGCTCCCAGTTCCCGTTCAAAGTACAGGTGATTACCTACTGTTGTTTGATCCACTCGATGGCTCATCCAATATTGATGTGAACGTTTCGATTGGAACAATTTTTTCTGTTTTAAAGAAACAGGATCCAAATACACCTTTGCAAACTTCTGATTTCTTGTTATCCGGACGTCATCAAGTTGCAGCAGGTTATGTGGTCTATGGTCCACAAACTACTATGGCTCTAACTTTAGGTGATGGCGTTGTGATGTTCACCTTGAATAAAGTGACTGGCGAATTTTTACTCATCAAGGATGAGGTAAAGATTTCCCACTCAACTAAAGAGTTTGCAATCAATATGTCCAATATGCGTCACTGGGCTGAACCAGTGCGTCGCTATGTGGATGAATGCTTGGCGGGTACAAGCGGTACGCGCGACAAAGATTTCAATATGCGCTGGATTGCCTCAATGGTGGCAGATGTGCACCGTGTTTTATCTCGTGGCGGAGTATTTATGTACCCATGGGATCAGCGTGAGCCACATAAGCCGGGCAAGTTACGTCTAATGTATGAGGCTAACCCTATGAGCTTCTTAGTGGAGCAGGCAGGCGGCGCATCTACCAATGGCACAGATCTCATTATGGATTTGCAGCCAACAGATTTGCATGAGCGTGTTTCAGTGATGCTCGGGTCTAAAGAAGAGATTGACCGCATTCAGCACTACCATGCATAAGTAGAGTATCTTTTCAAACAAAAAACCCAATCGCTTGATTGGGTTTTTTGTTACTCAAATAGTTGCTTTTAAGGTCTTACCTGTTCCTTAAGATAAATGAGTGATTCCTCAACTTGATCAATCAGAATCAGGCAGATATCACCAGCGGCAAGATCATTAAGGGCAGTGTCAATTGCCTTGAATTCCCCATGAATTTCTTTGACTTGCTTTGCCTTGGTGGCGCCAACTAAACCCTCTTGTAAGAGTTTTAATACCTCTCCATCTTCACGGCCACGTTGGCAAGCGTCCTGATAGAGAATGACGTTATCAAAAGAATTGCCTAAGATGCGGGTTAAGTCACGAATATCTTCATCGCGACGATCACCTGCACCACTCACTACTACATGGCTCTTGCTTGGCTTCATTGCTTCAATAGCGCTTGCTAAGGCGCGCATCGCATCAGGATTGTGGCCGTAGTCAGCGATAACAGTGGCGCCCTTATGTTGAAACTGATTAAAGCGGCCCGGTACAGAATTAGCGTCACTTTCAAAGCTGTGTAGACCACGAGCAATCTTTTCAGCATCAAGGCCTAGGGCCCAAGCTGCCCCAATAGCAGCCATCGCATTTTCTATTTGAAAACCGAGAACGCCATTTTGTGTCAACGGAATCTCACTCACAGGAAAGCGATACATGATGCGCGCTCCCTTAGAAGCCACGATATAAGTACCGTCAAAATAAATAACTTTTTTATTCTTAGCGCGATGGGCGGCAATCACGGGATGATGTTGATTCTGGGCAAAGAAAATGACTCGGCCAGAACATTTATCACCCATCTTTACTACTATCGGGTCAGCTGCATTTAAGACTGCAGCGCCAGTAGGGGCTACATTTTGTACGATGACACGTTTCAGGATGGCTAAATCTTCAACGCTAGTAATGTAATTGAGGCCTAAGTGATCACCTTCGCCAATATTGGTTACCACTGCAACTTCACACCGATCAAAACCAAGGCCTTCGCGCAACATGCCGCCGCGCGCTGTTTCTAGAACAGCGGCATCGACGTCAGGATGCATCAACACATTGCGGGCACTCTTGGGTCCGCTGCAATCACCGGTATCGATGAGGCGATGATTGATGTAAACACCATCGGTACCTGTCATACCAACGCGTAGACCAGTTTCATTGAGTAAATGAGAGATCAGGCGCACGGTAGTGGTTTTGCCATTAGTGCCCGTCACTGCAACTACAGGAATTCGGCCATCATCCCCGGGTGGGAACATCATATTAATGATGTCTTCACCTACAGGACGCCCTTTGCCGTAAGAAGGCTTTAAATGCATGCGTAATCCAGGCGCAGCATTTACCTCAACAATGCCACCACCTTGTTGCTCTAGTGGCTTATAAATTGATTCGCATAGGATATCGACGCCAGCAATATCAAGACCAATCATCTGCGCAGCGGCAATCGCACTTGCTGCTACGTCGGGGTGAACATCGTCAGTCACATCAGTGGCGGTACCGCCAGTGCTAAGGTTGGCGTTGTTACGCAATAAAACACGCTCACCGGTTTTGGGGACATGCTGCGGTGAAAGGCCATTACTGGCTAAATGTGCCAGGGCGATATCATCAAAACGAATTTTGGTGAGTGCTGTTGCATGTCCGTCTCCACGCAATGGATTTTTATTCTCAATTTCTACCAGTTCAGCGACGGTATGAGTGCCATCCCCAACTACTTGAGCAGGTTCACGGCGTGCAGCAGCGGATAGGCGATTACCAACTACGAGTAAACGGTAGTCCGCACCAGGAAGATAGCGCTCAACAATAGTTTCACGACCAAAGGCTTGGGTCACAATAAAACCTGCACGAACCTCCTCTTCGGTTTGAATATTAGCTACAACACCTTTACCTTGATTGCCATCTTTTGGCTTGAGCACAATGGGGCCACCAATTTTTTGAGCGGCACGCCAAGCGTCATCAGCGGTAGTGACAACCTCGCCAATAGGTACCGATACACCTGCTGCAGCAAGTAAATTCTTGGTGAGTTCTTTATCCTGGGCAATCGCTTCAGCAATCGCACTGGTATTACTAGTTTCTGCAGCCTGAATCCGTTTCTGTTTGCTGCCCCAGCCAAATTGCACCATACTGCCTTCAGTCATTCGACGGAAGGGGATGTTGCGTTGAACAGCGGCATCAACAATGGAGCCTGTACTAGGCCCAAGACGAACATCTTCATAAAGCGCTTCCAACTCGGAGAGTGCGGCAGCAAGATCGAAAGGTGCATCATTGAGGGTTGCCTGAATTAAGGCAAAGGCAAAGTCAAAGGCCATCCGACCTACAACTTCTTCGATGTATTCCACAACAACTTGATAGACGCCATCATCAATGGTTTGAACAGTGCGACTAAAGGTCACTGGACATCCAGCCTGTGCCTGGAGACCAAGTGCTGCGTGCTCAAGGGCATGGGCTAGTGAAAGCACTTCATTGTGGCCGCCGCGACGCATGCTGCCCAATTGCGGAAAGCGTTCACGAATCTTGGTTTCAAATTGGGGGATTAAGTCAATAGAACGTTCTGACTCGTCACAAGAAACAATGGCTTCTAAAGCGGTATGGCGGCTCCATAAATTTGGGCCGCGCAACATGCGAATACGGGTGATTTCCAATTAGGCCCCTGTAGCAATAGTGGCATCAGGCACAAATGTTTCTGCGCCTGCTTCGATAACATTAAACGGAATATCTAAAGCCCAGGCTGCAGCTATTGCCGCTCCTAAGTTCATAGTCTTCCAAGGAGAAGTGCTGTTCGCTTCTGAGTGGCGTGGCACAGGAATCGATTTCTGATCCAACTTGCCAGACTTCAGAGTAATTTGTTGTTTGCCGATGGCAACTGCACGCCCACCGTCATGTAAGTGATTTTTAATAATCTCAGAGTCGGGATTTGCACTAAAGAAAATCACCTGTCCATCACAAAGCTCAGCCATCTGTACGCACATTGGATCGTCAGCATTGAGTACCGCAACACCTGTCGGCAGCACCACATCCACTTGAGTACGCACAACACTGAAAACTTGATCTTCATCGTAAATGGCGTACTGCGGGAAGTTCGCCTTTGGATCAACGTTGAGGACCACTCCAACTTGACAGCGATCGTAGGCTAAACCTTCAATCAACATTGACAAATGATTGTTCTCAATGACTACAGCCTCTACTGCGCGATTGAGTAATGTGCGACGTGCGTTCTCCCAGTTGGAAGAATTGGAGTTAGGAATAGCGCGATTGCCAAAAAAGAGACCTTTGCTGCAAGATAACCCAACATAGACATTGGTTAGGCGTAGGAAATGGGCAATCATTTCGGAAACCGGGGTTTTGCCATGCTCACCACAGACGCCGACTACGGGAATACGGAAATCTGCTCCCGGAGGGAAGAGGTGATTTGCAATCTCAACACCAACTGGCTGTGGTTTGCCGCTCGCAGGTTTTAAGTGCATTAATAGACCTGGGCCAGCATTGACTTCAACAATGGCAGCATTTTGATCTTCAAGTGGTTTACTAATATCTTGCGCTACTAAATCAACACCTGCAATTTCAAGACCAACGACACGAGCAGCTAAGGCTACTTGGCTAGCTACATCGGGATGAATTAGGTCAGTCACATCAAAGGCAACGTTGCCGTTGCTTTGGATTAAGACTTTGTGGTCAGCAGCAGGAATGCTATCGCCGGTTAATTGTTGGCGCGCTAATTCGAGTTCCACTGCAGAATCAATGCGCACAGGATTAAGAGGGTGCTCTTCGGCGGTACCGCGACGTGGATCAGAATTAATCTGAATCTGAATAAGTTCGTGAACAGTATGCTTACCATCACCATTAACCCAAACGGTTTCACCTTTTGCTGCGGCAACTACTTTATTGCCAACAACTAACAAGCGATGTTCATCCCCAACAATGTGGCGCTCAACCAAGACTTCACTACCTTCATCGATCGCAACAGCGTATGCTGCCTCAACTTCTTGTTGGGTATAGAGATTAATAAAGACGCCGCGACCATGATTACCGTCGATTGGTTTAACTACAACTGGTAGACCAATATCTTGTGCAGCTTCCCAAGCATCATCAGGGCTGGTAACAGTTCTGCCTTCTGGCGTAGGCACTCCAGCACTACGTAGCAAACTTTTGGTTAAATCTTTATCGCGAGAAATCGTTTCAGCAATCGCACTAGTTTGATCGGTCTCTGCAGTCCAGATGCGGCGTTGCTTAGCGCCATAACCTAGTTGAACTAGATTACCTTCAGATAAGCGAATCGACGGAATGCCGCGTTCTTCAGCAGCGTTCACAATGCATGCAGTGCTTGGGCCGAGCAAGAGATCGTCGCCGAGTTCACGTAGATTTTCAATAATGGATTGAGCTTCAGCTACACAATCTTTATTGTCTTGAGCTAAAGCAAGATACAAATCACGTGCGTATTTGAGGGCGGTAAGGGTTACTTCTTCATTTATAGCGCTCACCATAACTTTGTAAACGCCGCGTCTGTCGCCGTCACGTGCTTTACCAAAGCCGCCAGGAATACCGGCTAAGTTTTGCAGCTCTAATGTGAGGTGTTCAAGGATATGTGCAGGCCAAGTACCTTCTTCAACACGCTTTAAGAATCCGCCAGTTTCGCCATAGCTGCAGCGATGCTCAACAAGACTTGGGAGTGCTTTGACAAGTCGGTCATAAAAGCCGGGAATGAGGTTAGAGGGGTAGTCCTCTAAATCCCCAATATCGAGCCATACCTCTATAACGGGGTGGTAGGTCCACATATTGGGGCCACGGAGATGTTTAACGCTCAGAATCTCAATGGATTTATCTAGTAATTGGGGCATATGCAGGATTGCGATGGTCAGCGCCAGAGTTATTGGCGTTGACGCGTCAGACAGTCTTTCTGTTTCTAATAGTTATTGAAAAACTCACAAAAATAGCAAAAATACATAAAAAGGCCTAGTTAGACAATTTAACGGCTTTTGGGCTTCTAAAGTTGACATGAGTAATAAATCTAAATAATTGAGCTCCACTATACTTTTAGGGTCAATGAAGCCACAAATCCTACCTTTTGCCCCTGTGCTGCCAAGCTACTGGGAGACCGTTTTGGTGGATGAAAACTCCCCCATAAAGAGCTCTGAAGCCCTGCTGGCATGGGTTGAGCTCGATCTAGACGCTGAGCTACGCTTTGAAAAAAGTCTGCTTTTGCTCAGCGAGCAAGGTCTGTTTTGGACTGACGGTAAGGTATTTGAGTCCTGGAAATTAGGCCAAGATACCCACTTGGTTCATGGCGATCATGCTGGAGTAGGGCATTTACGCCTGGAAACTCCCGAGAAATTGGTGAGATCTTGGAATTTCACTCTAGCTGTGAATCCCCAGGTTCTTCGTCTGCAATCGAGTTTTAAGCAATTGACTCGTGGTGAAGAAATCAGCAATGGTGAAGTTAGTGAATACGACAAACAGGTTTGCCCTGTTTGCTTAAGTCCAAAGCCAGCAAATTCTGATTCATGCCCAACCTGCGATCCTGAAGATGATGCGCCGCCATCCACTTGGACGCTGTTTAAGCTCTGGCGTTTTGCGCGTCCCTATAAAAAGCAATTGCTACTTGGTTTTCTATTAACTCTGCTGTCTACAGGTGCGACTTTAATACCGCCGTATCTAACAATGCCATTGATGGATCATGTTTTGATTCCATATGAGCGTGGTAATCCAATTGATTTTCATTTGGCCAGTATGTATCTCTTGGCTTTATTCGGTGCAGCAATTGTTGCCTGGGCTTTAGGCTGGTGGAAAACTTACCTTCTTGCATTGGTCAGTGAGCGGATTGGCGCTGATTTACGCAATACCACTTTTGAGCATTTGCTCAAACTTTCGTTGGAATATTTTGGCGGCAAGAGAACCGGTGATTTGATTGCCCGTATTGGTGCTGAGACTGATCGTATCTGCGTATTCTTGTCTTTATACGCACTCGATTTTGCTACCGATGTGTTGATGATCACAATGACCGCAGCCATTCTGGTTTCTATTGATCCTTTGCTGGCCTTGGTTACCTTGGCACCTTTGCCATTTATCGTATGGATGATTCATGTAGTGCGCGATCGTCTACGTTTTGGTTTTGAAAAGATTGATCGTATTTGGTCTGAAGTCACCAACATTTTGGCGGACACTATTCCGGGCATTCGTGTGGTCAAGGCATTTGCTCAAGAAGATCGCGAACTCAAGCGCTTTGTAGATTCTAATAAGCACAATTTACAAATCAATGATCGCGTCAATCGCGTGTGGGGTTTGTTCTCACCAACGGTAACTTTACTTACTGAAACGGGTTTGCTCGTAGTGTGGGGCTTTGGTATCTGGCAGGTTGCCCACCAGAAAGTGACAGTAGGTGTTTTGATTGCTTTCTTGGCATACATCGGCCGTTTTTATATTCGCCTAGATTCAATGAGTCGGATTGTTTCTCATACACAAAAAGCAGCTGCTGGCGCTAAGCGAATCTTTGATATTTTGGATCACGTTTCCAGTGTTCCGGAGCCAATTAACCCACCTCCTTTGGGAGAGGTGAAAGGCCGGATTGCTCTGCGTGGCGTGGGTTTCCGCTACGGCAACCGAGCAGTAACTAAGGGCATTAATTTAGATATTGCTCCAGGCGAAATGATTGGTCTGGTAGGTCATAGCGGATCCGGAAAAAGTACTTTAGTGAACTTGATCTGTCGCTTCTATGATGTCAGCTCTGGATCGATTTCATTGGACGGGCGCGATATTCGCAGTATCGGCATTGCTGATTATCGCAAGCGCATTGGCTTGGTATTGCAAGAGCCGTTCTTGTTCTTCGGCACGATTGCAGAAAACATTGCTTACGGCAAACCAGATGCCACGCGCGAAGAAATTATTGAGGCAGCACGTGCTGCCCATGCTCACGAATTTATTCTCCGCCTTCCTTTGGGTTACGACTCGCTAGTAGGGGAGCGCGGTCAATCCCTCTCCGGTGGTGAGCGTCAACGTATTTCAATCGCCCGTGCACTGCTGATTAATCCAAGCATTCTGATCTTGGATGAGGCAACTTCCTCGGTTGACACTACGACTGAAAAAGAAATTCAGCGTGCCTTGGATAACTTGGTTAAGGGCCGCACGACGATTGCAATTGCCCATCGCCTCTCCACCCTCAGAAAAGCAGATCGCTTAGTGGTGTTGGATAAAGGCGAGATTGTGGAAATAGGCTCGCACGATCAATTAATGGAAGCTCAGGGCGCCTATTACACCTTGTATCAAGCCCAGCTGCGTCATGCTGCGGAACTCGTTGAAGGCGGTGCTATTGGTGAAAGCTTAGAAGAAGACCAATCAGAGAAACAAGAAGAACAGCTCGAAGAAGTTGCTAAGAAAATTGGGGGTGGGGTATGACGCAAGTCAATCAATCCACTCAACAACTCGAACGTGATGCGCTAGGCCGCCTCGTCTTTATTGATAACAAGGGCGAGCGTCACGTTGGCGTTCATCCGGTACGCGCTTTTCCAATCACTGCACCTGGTGCTGGCATTGGCATCATGAATCAATCAGGCAAAGAGCTTTGTTGGTTCCCAAATATGGCTGCAATCTCTGAAGCAGAGTTAGGTTTGATCGAGGAAGAGTTGGCTGAGCGTGAATTCATGCCAGTTATCCAAAAAATTACCAATGTCTCAACGTTTGCTACCCCAAGCATTTGGGATATCGAAACGGATCGTGGTCCAACCCGAATTCGTCTTAAGGGTGAAGAGGATATTCGCAGAATCGCAGGTAACACGTTGCTCATTGCCGACTCCAATGGCCTGCAGTTCTTAATTAAGGACTCCACTGAGCTCGATAAAGTGAGCAAAAAACTCTTGGATCGCTTCCGATAATTTCATAATATGGAATGTATTTCCATCTTGTAGAAAGTATAAGGGTTATAATCTAGGTATTAACCCTTAAGGAGATTCAAATGACTGCACTATTGAATATGTTCAACCAGCTTTTCACTGAAAGCAAAACCAACCAAGAGAAGGCTGCTCGTCACTATGATTTTGACGGCGCTTATCGCGGTATGTAATTTTTAAAAATTGCAGAAGTTCAAAAGCCACCTACGGGTGGCTTTTTTCATGGCCAATGAGAATAAAGGGCTCTTGTGATTGAGCAGAAGTTTCTTGGAATTCAATCACTTGGCTTAGGGGTAATCACTAGTGCGCAATTGAAAATTTCTTGATTCGCATCAAGATAATAAAGGGGATGATGTTTGAGAATCATTGAGCCCCTAAAGAGGGCGTGAAATTTATAAGAGACATAATCAAAAGGAGCACGGACAGTGAATAAGCCTTGGCATAACCGTTGGGCGCAGTTGGTATTTGGAATTATCTGTATGGGATTGGTTGCCAATCTTCAATACGCATGGACTTTATTTGTTAATCCAATTCAAATCAAAACTGGTTGGGCCTTATCAGCAATTCAATTGTCTTTTTCCATCTTCATTGTGGTGGAGACTTGGTTAGTTCCTGTTGAGGGTTGGATGGTGGATAAATTTGGTCCACGCATCGTCATTTTAATTGGTTCAGTGTTTGCAGCAGCTGGTTGGGTGATGGATAGCTATGCCAACTCAATCGAAATGCTGTATGCGGCAGCTGTCGTAGCGGGTATTGGTGCTGGCTGCGTGTATGGAACTTGCGTTGGAAATGCGCTCAAATGGTTTCCGGATAAGCGCGGTCTTGCCGCGGGCTTAACTGCTGCTGGCTTCGGTGCTGGTGCAGCAATTACCGTAATTCCAATCGGCAACATGATTCTTTCTGATGGATATGAACATGCTTTCTTGTTCTTTGGCCTTGCACAAGGCGCATTGATTTTTTGTTTAGCATTGCTCATGACTAAGCCAACCCCACCAAAGGGGGTGCAGGCTGCGCCTCGCATTGTTACAACTAAAGTGGATTACACCTCCGGACAAATGATCAGAAAACCTTTGTTCTGGCTAATCTATGTCATCTTCGTGGTTGTAGCTGCTGGTGGATTAATGGTAACTGCGCAAATTGGCCCGATTGCTAAAGATTGGGGTCTCGCGAAATTGCCAATGGTGTTATTCGGCACTACTTTGCCACTACTCACAATGACTTTATCAATTGATAACCTGTGCAATGGCTTTACTCGCCCTCTGTGTGGATTTATTTCGGATCGTTTTGGGCGGGAGAACACAATGTTCTTCGTTTTCCTTGGTGAAGGTTTATCAATGCTCGGTTTGATGCATTTTGGTAAAGACCCATATGCATTTATGACTTTTGCTGCATTGATCTTCTTGTTTTGGGGTGAAATTTTCTCGATCTTTCCAGCGATCTGTGCGGATACATTTGGTGTGAAAAATGCGGCTGGTAATGCCGGCACTTTATACACAGCAAAAGGAACTGCTTCTTTGTTGGTGCCTTTGGCATCCATTCTTTCCTCAACCGGGGATTGGAATACGGTTTTCATTGCGGGCGCAATCGTGACAATTACTGCGGCCTTTGCGGCAAAGTTCATTTTGGCGCCGGCTCGTAAGCGCTTTATTGATGATGCCAACAAGAATGCTGGTCATTAAAGTAGCAGTCTAAGTTTGTCAAAAGGGGTCTTCGGACTCCTTTTTTATTGCCTGCACCAATACGAGGGCAAACCCAAGATGAGGTAGGGGAAAGTCAGATAAAATCCTATCATCATGAATTCCTCCAAAAACCGCTTCGTTCACTGGATTGCTGCCTTGGCAATTGCAATGAGTGCGCTGGCGCCGGCTGCATCTCAAGCAGTTTCAGTCGCTAAGCATGGCGAAGGTTTTGCAATGGAGATTTGTTCTATTGATGGCAGCAAGATGCAAATTGATGTTCAGGATGAAGGGCGGGATGGTGCCAATCAAGTGCAGCCATGTCCTTATTGTTTGGCGCATAGCGCAATTACCCCAGCATTTAATACCAACCTTACATTTGCAGCGCCACAAACGTATGCATTGCTTCCCCAGCTTTTCTATCAATCACCCAAACCACTTGCTGTTTGGGTAACTCCACCTTCAGCGGCACCCCCAGCACAAGCCTAATTCTTTTGAGGGCATAGCCTAGCTATGTAGTGGGTAATGAAGACAAACCATTACCGTAAATATGTGTGGAGAAGTAAATTGAAGTTTAGAAAAATTGTTATTGCTGTTGCGCTTTCTATTCCTGGGGCAAGTGCATTTGCTTGCGCTAGTTGTGGTTGTAGCTTAAATACCGATATTGGTACACAAGGAATGGGTATGACCTCTGGTTGGTCCTTAGATCTTAGGTATGACACTCTGAATCAAAATAAGTTGCGTTACGGCACCAAGGGTATTTCACAATCACAGGCTGCCAATACAACCAATGGCGCAACGGGCGCACCTGCTGAGGTCGAGGGATATACCCAAAATAATTACATTACCGCTTCATTGGATTACAACGATGGTGAAAATTGGGGTCTTACAACGGTAGTCCCATTCATCGTGCGTAATCACATGACCTATGGTTCAAACTCAGACGATGGTGTGGGCGGATTTCCTACCGGAGAAAATGGTTACAGCTCCAAAGGTTCTGGAATTGGAGATATCAAACTCATTGGGCGCTACTTTGGGTTTTCAGAGCAAAAGGATTGGGGTCTACAGTTTGGTGTGAAACTGCCAACTGGTAGTAATTCTCAAAGTGCTGTTGCAAATTCAGGTGGAACGGTCGCGGTAGATCCTGGTTTACAACGTAGCTCAGGATCGACAGATTTAATTGGTGGAATTTATAAGTTTGGTTTTGTAAATGATTTGGAGAATTGGGGGTATTTTGCCCAAGCCCAATATCAAGCGGCAGTGATAGTGACTAATGTGCCAACCTCCTTGGTTGGCCTATCTAGCGGACCAAGTGATGCACCAACTGTATCCACTGGAGGTTCTTATCGACCCGGTAATTCACTTAATGTGAACGTCGGGGTGAACTACCAAGCATTTGAAAAATGGGTCCCCACATTGCAATTAAATGTGATTAACAAGAGGGCTGACAGCGGAACGGCTGCAGACACTTGGGCTACTGGTGGAACGCTAGCTTATTTAACCCCTGGTGTTTTATATCGTCTTACCGAGCAAACTCAGGTCTATGCTAATTTGCAGCTTCCGGTATATCAAAACGTGAATGGCATTCAATTAACGCCCTCATATATTGCTTCAATGGGCGTCCGGGTGCACTTTTAATCACTGAGCTAATAAAAGCGGGGTAACTATTTCTTCTAAAAGTTTGGCATCCACCTTGGGGTCACCAGTGAGGCCATTCTTGCGAAGAATTCCCTGCTTATCGATGATGAATGAACTTGGAATACGCCAGATTCGGCCATAGCCAGAGTAATTCATTTGATTTTTATCAGCAAAGAGAAAAGAGTAATTACGCATGATTTGCTTTGCTTGTTCCATGTCGGTGGGCTTATCTACCGTAATCGCAAGCACTTCAAATCCTTTGGTTTTATTTTTCTTTAGATAGGTTTCGATGGCTGGCATTTCCTCCCTGCATGGCTCGCACCAGCTAGCCCAAAAGTTCACCAAGACTACTTTGCCCTTAGTGCTATTGAGTGAGAAAGGCTTGCCATCGATTAGCGTTCCTTCTATATTGGGTGCAGGCTGCCCGAGCTCGAGACCAGCAAATGCCGTGCTAGACATGAAGCAAATCAACAGCACTAAGTAGGTGAAGGAATTGGGAAAACAAGATTTACGCATAGCAACTAGTATTTCATGAATATCAATTAAAGGATTAATCAATGATAAAGAGTAATAAAGGTTTTGTATTTAAGGTGACGACGGCCTGTATTGGGTTGGCTATGATTTTGAGTTCCCAGGTATACGCTCAAGCAGTTAAGGTGGATGCGGTGAGTGTTTCTGATGCTTATACACGGGCAACAGTGCCGGGGCAGAAAGTGGCTGGCGGTTTCCTAAAAATTCAAAATAAGGGCAACACCCCTGACCAATTAATTTCTGCGAGTTCACCTTCTGCTGGTGACATACAGCTTCATGAGATGGCAATGGAGGGCAACGTCATGAAAATGCGTCAAGTGAAGGATATTGCTGTGCCAGCAAATGGTTCAGTTGAGCTTAAGCCGGGTGGCTACCATTTAATGTTCCTTGATCTTAAGGGACCGTTTGTAGCTGGCGAAACGATTCCAGTCAAACTCAAGTTTGCTAAATCAGGTGATGTTGAGGTGAAGCTTCCTGTGAATGCAGCTGGTGCAATGAAACATTAAATAATTTACGAAGTAGCAATAAAAAAGCCCCTAGTTTTACCTGGGGGCTTTTTCTTTTAAGGCTCTTACTTGATTAGCTTAGTCACCCAAGTTCAAGTCAGTTACCGCACCTTTACTTGCGGTGCTGGCAAGGCGAGCGTATTTTGCCAATAAGCCACGAGTGTAGCGAGGCTTAGGTTGTACCCAAGCTGCGCGACGCTTCTCAATTTCTGCTTCATCAACGTTCAATTGAATCAGTAGTTGATGGGCGTCAATCGTTACCGAGTCGCCTTCATGAATGAGGGCAATCGTGCCACCTACGTAGGCTTCAGGAGCTACGTGACCGACAACCATACCCCAAGTGCCACCAGAGAAGCGACCGTCTGTGATGAGGCCTACAGACTCACCTAGGCCTTGCCCTACCAGAGCGGAGGTTGGGGCAAGCATCTCACGCATTCCAGGGCCGCCTTTAGGGCCTTCATAACGAATCACAACAATGTCGCCATCCTTGATCTTCTGCGCCATGATGGCTGCCATGGCATCGTCTTCGGAGTCAAACACACGAGCTGGACCAGTGATCGATGGATTCTTGAGGCCAGTAATCTTAGCCACGCAACCCTCTGGAGAAATATTGCCCTTCAAGATTGCCAAGTGACCTTGTTTGTACAAAGGATTGTCTAAGGTGCGAATCACTTTTTGATCAGCACGCGGTACTGACGGAACTTCTTTTAGTACTTCAGCGATCGTCTTGCCGGTAATGGTCATGCAGTCACCATGGAGTAATCCGCCATCAAGCAAAATCTTCATGACTTGTGGAATGCCGCCAGCTTGATGCAAATCAGTTGCAAGATATGTGCCAGATGGTTTCATATCAACAATTACTGGAACACGCTTACGAATGCGCTCAAAGTCATCAATGGTCCAGTCGATTTCAGCTGCGCTGGTAATGGCCAAGAAATGCAACACTGCATTGGTTGATCCGCCAACTGCCATGATCACACTTACAGCATTCTCAATAGATTTCTTGGTAATAATGTCGCGTGGACGAAGGTTATTCTTTACCGCTTCAACTAGGACTCGTGCTGATTCTGCAGCGCTCACTACTTTCTCTTCGTCAACGTTCGCCATTGTGGAAGAGTAGGGCAAGCTCATACCTAAAGCCTCAAATGATGAGCTCATGGTGTTCGCTGTGTACATGCCGCCGCAAGAGCCGCTGCCTGGACAAGCATGTTGTTCCACACCCTTTAAATCCTCTTCGCTCAATCGGCCCGATGTAAATTCACCAACTGCTTCAAATGCAGAAACAATATTGAGCTCTTTGCCTTTGTAATGGCCTGGCTTAATAGTGCCACCATATACATAGATGCCTGGTACATTGGTACGCGCTAAAGCCATCATGCCGCCTGGCATATTTTTATCGCAACCACCAATGACGACAACGCCATCTTGCCAAAGACCATTTACGCAAACTTCAATACTGTCGGCGATTACTTCGCGCGAGACGAGAGAATATTTCATGCCTTCGGTGCCCATGCCGATGCCATCGGAAACTGTTGGCGTACCAAATACTTGTGCTTTTGCGCCAGCTGCTTCTAAAGCATTAACAGCAGCATCGGCCAATTTTTGTAAACCACTATTGCAGGGGGTAATAGTGGAGTGACCATTCGCAACACCAACCATTGGCTTTACGAAATCATTTTCTTCGTAACCCATTGCGTAATACATCGAACGATTTGGTGCGCGAGCGACCCCTTCGGTGACCATGCGCGAGCGTTCATTAAGGCGTTTCATGCTTATTACTCCAGAAAAGGTGTGTGTCGAAAGGCTCTATTGTGCCGTGAGATGAGCTCAAGGGTAGCTAAGATGGAAGAGACCTCCCAATCCATTCTTTATGTTGCGCTGCAATATAAAAATACCAATGAAATCATACATTTAGACCTCAATATTAGCTAAAGAGCTAATAGCTTAGTAAAAGATGCTGCAGTACATTAAATCGTTCACAACTTTTCCTTTGAATTCAATGACTAAAGTCGGCCATATTTACTTAATTGATGATGACGAGTCGATGCGCATTTCTCTATCCAGAATGCTACGTGAATTGGGCTATCTCGTAGATGACTATGCGTCCGCCACTGTTTTCTTGGAAAAATCAGTACCAGTCTCACCTGCCGTCATTCTGTTGGATATGCAAATGCCAGATATGAGTGGGCTAGATTTGCAAGATAAGCTGCAAAAGTTGGGTCGCAAGACACCTATTGTGTTTGTCAGTGGTCAAAGTCACCCCCACCAAATCGTTCAGGGCCTGAAGAAGGGGGCGTTGGATTTCTTATTTAAGCCGTTTAATTTGGAAGAGCTCTTAAAGGCAGCTGTAGATGCGATTGAGTTTGATAGTCGCCAGCTCAAGCGGGTTTCATTGGATGTTCAAGCCAAGAAGGCATATGAGAGTCTTACCCCGAGAGAGCGTGAAGTCTGCGGATGGTTGGTTAAAGGGCTTTTAAATAAGGATATTGCTGTAAAGCTAGGAACCACGGATGCCACGATTAAGGTTCACAAGGCTAGGGTGATGGAAAAAATGCATGCCGATTCTCTTCAAGTGCTGGTGAAGAAGTATCTTGAGTCTGGCCTTGAAAGTCATCCATTAAATACTTAGCTTAGTGGCTAATTACCCTTCAACCCGTTTGGCATTACTATTATTCATATTATTTCTACATGAGACGGTTGCCGCGAAGTGAATAAACCAGCCAAACTTCCTGAGATTCGTAAAGAAGCATTTACCAAGGCTAGAGAAAGTCTTGGTTTGAGTACGAAAGATCTATCGGGAATGGCTTGCCTCTCTGTTCGTCAAATTGAGCAGATTGAAAATGGCGAAAGCAGTAGTTTCTATGGCGATCAAGTTAAATTTACAGCAGCAAAAAAAGTAGCTGGCCTATTAAAGCTCACTCCAGAAGAGGCATTTGATTTTGGTGCTGTGCCGCAATCTGCAAAAGCAGCAGAAGTCGAAGAGAAATTGCAGGGAGAGATAAAAGCGCCTGCGATAGAGAAAAAAGAAAAACCCGAAGTTGTTTCATTAGTAAAAGTTGCCGAACCCACAACTGAAAAGCCTGCTCCTAGAAAAATATCTGAAAGCATTGTTGATTACAGCGTAAAGTCGAAAGCCAAGGTTGATCCCAAAAAGAAACTCTTCCTACTATTGGCAATTGGTGCAACGATTATTTTTGCTGTAGTGAACTTACGCCCTTTATTTTTTCCTGAGCCAGTTCAAGAAGAGGTGGTCATCATTCAAGAGGTAGCGCCCGAGCCTGCGCCTGCGCCAGCCGAGCCTGCGGCAGATGTTAAGCCAGCGCCTGCAGTCGCGGTGCAGTCTGATACGGCAGCCGTTTCTGCTGAATGCCCACCCACAGATGCCTCAGTAATCAATTACAAGCCTGAAGCGCCTAAAAAAGCCGGCGATATGGTTTACCTGCAATCAAGGACTGCTCAAACAGTGTGCGTAGTCGATGCTGCTGGCAAGACCCAGAATAAAACTTTGGAGCCTGGTGTCGGTGTGAGTGTTTTTGGTAAGCCGCCACTAAAGGTGCTTACTGGCGGATTAAATCAGGTGGATTTGTACTACCAGGGTGCAAAGGTGCGAATCGGCAATACGACTGGCAAGACAATTGTTTTGGAGCCGGCTGAAATCATTCAGCCAGCAGCTACATCAACAACTTTAGACTCTCAGTTGCGTTAATCTAAATAAAAACAGCGGCTATTTAAGCCGCTGCATTTGCTGTTAGGTTAAAGCTAGTGTTATACAGCTGCGTTATCGGTTTCACCGGTGCGAATACGAATCACTTGCTCTACTTCAGTAACAAAAATCTTGCCGTCACCAATCTTGCCAGTACGTGCGGCTTTCGTTATCGCTTCGATAGCAGATTCAACGCGGTCATCGGCAACTACGGCCTCTACTTTTACCTTGGGTAAAAAATCGACTACGTATTCAGCGCCACGATAGAGTTCAGTATGGCCTTTTTGACGGCCAAAACCCTTAACTTCAGTCACGGTCAAACCTGTTACGCCTACTTCCGCTAATGCTTCACGGACTTCGTCGAGCTTGAACGGCTTAATGATGGATGTAATTAATTTCATTTATTCCCCCTGATGGGGTAATCATACCTAGAACTGGAATGACTTACCAAAAAATCCGGCAGTCTTTGGGCGTCTAGGCTCGAAATTGCGATGTGATTGGATAGCGCCAATCACGACCAAAGGCGCGTGTGGTTACACGGACTCCCGGAGGCGCTTGGCGACGCTTGTATTCATTAAGTTTAATTAAGCGAGTCACCTTTTCCACGCTTTCAGGATCAAAGCCAGCGGCAATGATCTGGGCAATCGATTGATTTTGCTCCATATAACGCTCAACAATCCCGTCCAACACTTCGTAGGATGGAAGGCTATCTTGGTCTTTTTGATCAGGACGTAATTCGGCGGAAGGGGCACGAGTCAAAATTCGCTCTGGAATAACAGCGCCAATACTATTGCGATAGGCGCATAAGCGATACACCAAAGTTTTGGCAATATCTTTAATGACAGCAAAGCCGCCGGCCATGTCGCCATATAGAGTGCAATAACCGACAGCCATTTCGCTCTTGTTGCCGGTTGTTAAGACCAGTCGACCGGTTTTATTAGAGAGGGCCATCAGCAGAGTGCCACGCACGCGTGCCTGGATGTTCTCTTCGGTAGCGTCTACATTGAGACCTTTAAATTGTTCTGCAAGAGATGCCTCTAAAGCATCCACTGGTCCACTAATTGGAATCTCATCGTATTGCACACCGAGGTTTTGAGCCATCTCACGCGCATCAATCCAGGAGATGTCAGCGGTATAACGGGATGCCATCATGACTGTACGTACTTTATCTGCCCCCAAGGCATCCACGGCAATGGCAAGAACCAAGGCTGAATCCACGCCACCAGATAGCCCAATAATGACCCCCGGGAAGCGATTTTTGGTGACATAGTCACGTACACCCAAGACAAGCGCTTGATAGGCTTGCGCTTCAACTGATTGGGGTGGGGTAATTAAACCTTTTTCCAGTTCGCCGGAGGGAGAGGCTGCAACAAGACCTAAGCCTGTTTCGAATTGCGGCATTGCCATGACAACCTCGCCAAGACTATTCAGTGCAAATGAGCCGCCATCAAACACCAATTCATCTTGACCGCCAACTGCATTAACGTAAACCAGCGGCATATTGGTTTGTGCAATATGTCCACGCAATACTTCAATACGAAGCGCCTCTTTTTTGAGGTGATAGGGTGATGCATTCGGAACCAGCAATACCTGTGCTCCAGCAGCGTGTGCTTGTTTAGCAGGGCCTGCATGCCAGGCATCTTCACACAAGATCAAGCCGTAACGAATACCTTCGCATTCAAATACGCAAGCTTGATTGCCTGGAACGAAGTAGCGCACCTCATCAAATACTTCGTGATTGGGTAATTCTTGTTTGGCATAGCCTGCAATTAGTTTGCCATTTCTTAAAACAGATGCGTAGTTTTGCAGACCTGCAGATGTTTGTTTGGGGTGACCGACAATAACTGTCAGATCAGAGTGCTGAGCTAACTCTTTCATTAAGAGCTCGAGCTGTAATTGCGCCGCCTCAATAAAAGCAGGGCGGAGTAATAGGTCTTCTGGGGGATAGCCTGTGAGCGAAAGCTCGGGGGTGACTACGAGTTTGGCGCCCTGAGAGTAGGCGTCTAGAGCGGCTTTGTGAATGAGTTGCGCGTTGCCAGCCAAATCACCCAGTAATGGGTTGATTTGGGCTAAAGCAATTTTCTGTGTGCTCACTCTGACTCACAAAGCCTTTACTAATAACTATTTAAATAAATACCAAATTAAGCGTGCTCTTTGTTGTAACGATCGATGCCCTCAAGAATTTCTTTATGAGCATCTGCAACGCCACCCCAACCTCTGACTTTTACCCACTTGCCCGGCTCTAGATCTTTATAGTGCTCGAAGAAGTGTTGGATTTGATTCAAGCGTAATTGATTCATATCTTCAGGTTTTTGCCAGTGTGTATAGATAGGCAAAATTTTGTCTTCTGGAACGGCCAATAATTTGGCATCTTCACCGCCTTCATCTTCCATTTGCAATACGCCAATTGCACGGCAGCTAACAACTACACCTGGAATGAGTGGGAATGGAGTAATGACGAGAACGTCAACAGGGTCACCATCACCGGCGATCGTTTTGTTGATGTAGCCATAGTTGCATGGGTAGTGCATTGCAGTGCCCATAAATCGGTCTACGAAAATTGCGCCAGACTCTTTATCCACTTCATACTTAATTGGATCGGCATTCATTGGGATTTCAATAATGACGTTGAAGCTTTCAGGGATCTTTTTACCTGGCTTGACCTTTTCGAGACTCATAAATACTCCGAATAATGATTAGTAAATACCCTGATCCTATCAAGGGGGAGCAGGAGTGATTCTGTTACATACTGATACAGCTTAAAGACCATAGTTTAAAGCTTTCGGGATCCGGGTCTACCTAAGTGCAGGTTATGCAAACAATAAAGATTAACAAATGATTAACAAATCATTAACTTTAGGGAGTTCAAGCATGAGTAATGTCACTTTAGGCTTGTATTTTGCCTTGGCGTGCGGTGTCATAGCCGTGATTTACGGTTTTGTGATGCGCGGCTGGATTTTGAGACAAAGTACAGGTAATGCCAAGATGCAAGAAATTGCTGAGGCGATTCAGCAGGGTGCGGCAGCGTATTTATCGCGCCAATATAAAACGATTGCCATAGTTGGGGTAGTTTTAACCATTCTGATGGCGCTCTTTCTGGATTTTGCAACGGCAATTGGCTTTGTCATCGGGGCAGTACTTTCCGGTGCTTGCGGCTTCATTGGCATGAATGTCTCTGTACGCGCAAACGTGCGTACTGCAGAAGCGGCTACCAAGGGTATGAACGAAGCGCTCAATGTGGCATTTAAGGGCGGCGCCATTACTGGAATGTTGGTGGTTGGGCTTGGCCTCTTAGGCGTTGGCTTGTTCTTTATGTTCCTAGTGTCGATTGGCGCAGGGCAAGATCTCTCTTCTGTATTGCATCCATTGATTGGCTTGGCATTCGGTTCCTCACTCATTTCGATCTTTGCCCGTTTAGGTGGTGGCATCTTTACTAAAGGTGCAGACGTTGGAGCTGACTTGGTTGGCAAAGTAGAAGCAGGTATTCCAGAGGATGATCCACGCAACCCTGCGGTGATTGCTGACAACGTTGGTGACAACGTCGGAGACTGCGCAGGTATGGCGGCTGACTTATTTGAAACTTATGCGGTGACTTTGATTGCCACTATGGTCTTGGGTTCATTGATGGTTACTGGCGCGCCAGTCGCTGCGATTATTTATCCATTAGTACTTGGCGGCGTTTCTATTATTGCTTCCATCATTGGTTGCTCATTTGTAAAAGCAAGCCCAGGCATGAGAAACGTAATGCCAGCTTTATATAAAGGCCTAATCATTGCTGGTAGCTTGTCGCTAATCGCTTTCTACTTCGTAACGAACTTCATCATGCCGGATGACGCCTTGGGTATCCCAGGAAGTCAATGGCGCTTATTTGGCTCAACAGTAGTGGGCTTGTTGCTTACAGCAGGTTTGGTATGGATTACCGAGTACTACACCGGTACCCAGTTCAAGCCAGTGCAGCATATTGCTGAAGCTTCAACCAAAGGTCATGGTACCAACATTATTGCCGGTTTAGGTATCTCGATGAAGTCGACTGCTTATCCAGTTCTATTTGTATGTGCAGCGATTTTTGCGGCTTACTGGTTGGCTGGTTTGTACGGCATTGCGATTGCAGCTACAGCCATGTTGTCCATGGCAGGTATTGTGGTTGCACTCGATGCGTACGGCCCAATTACTGATAACGCTGGCGGTATTGCGGAGATGGCAGGCTTGCCACAATCAGTTCGTGATATTACCGATCCATTGGATGCGGTTGGTAACACTACTAAAGCAGTTACTAAAGGCTATGCAATTGGTTCAGCTGGTTTGGCATCGCTCGTACTCTTTGCTGACTACACCCATGCTTTAGAGGGTATGGGCCAACAAGTGTCCTTTGACTTATCGAATCACATGGTCATCATTGGTCTCTTTATTGGCGGTATGATTCCTTACTTGTTTGGTGCGATGGCAATGGAAGCAGTAGGTCGTTGCGCTGGTGCGGTGGTAGAAGAGGTGCGCCGTCAGTTCCGTGATATCCCTGGAATCATGGAAGGTACTGCCAAGCCAGAGTACGGCAAAGCAGTAGACATGCTCACCTCGGCAGCAATTAAAGAGATGATTGTTCCCTCACTCCTGCCAGTAGTAGCGCCAGTCGTCGTTGGTCTCTTGTTAGGACCTGCTGCATTAGGTGGCTTGCTTATGGGAACCATCGTGACTGGCTTGTTTGTGGCGATCTCGATGTGTACTGGTGGTGGCGCTTGGGACAACGCCAAGAAATATATCGAAGAAGGCAACTTCGGCGGCAAAGGTTCCGAAGCTCACAAAGCTGCAGTAACTGGCGATACCGTTGGCGACCCTTACAAAGATGCTGCGGGCCCGGCTGTTAATCCACTCATTAAGATCATCAACATTGTGGCATTGCTCATCGTGCCACTCTTGCCAATGGTCTCTCGTTAAGCGGTATAAAAAACATGTAGTAGTAATAAAATTGCAACAAACAAAAACGCCTAGCAGTGCTAGGCGTTTTCTTTAATGACTTTGGAAACTTATTCCAATGTTTCCAAGTAGCGTTGCGCATCCAATGCAGCCATACAGCCTGTGCCAGCACTGGTAATCGCTTGACGGTAGATATGGTCTTGCACATCGCCAGCAGCAAATACGCCAGGGATGTTAGTGGCAGTTGCATTGCCTTCAAGTCCTGAATGGGTCTTGAGGTAGCCATTGTTCATGTCGAGCTGGCCAACAAAGAGGTCGGTGTTGGGTTTGTGTCCAATGGCAATAAAGGCGCCAGTCACAGCCAAATCTTCAGTGCTGCCATCTTGTTTTTTAATGCGAACGCCAGTTACACCTTTTTCATCGCCTAGCACTTCATCAAGAGTGGCGTTCAATTTCAACTCCACTTTGCCTTCGGCAACTTTCGCCATTAAGCGATCATTCAAGATTGGCTCAGCGCGGAATTTATCGCGACGATGAATCACGGTGACTTTTTTAGCAATGCCAGTAAGGTAGAGCGCTTCTTCAACTGCAGTGTTACCACCTCCGACTACGCACACATCTTGATTCCGATAGAAGAAGCCATCACAAGTTGCGCAACCAGAAACACCGCGACCCATAAATACTTCTTCACTTGGTAGGCCAATGTATTGAGCAGAGGCACCAGTGGAAATAATCAAAGCATCGCAGGTATAGGTTCCAGAATCACCCACCAAGCGAATGGGCTTTTCTGTGAGCGCTGCCGTATGAATGTGATCAAAAATGATTTCAGTATTAAAGCGTTCAGCGTGCTTTAAAAAACGCTCCATGAGTTCCGGGCCTTGAACGCCATCTGCATCCGCAGGCCAGTTTTCCACGTCTGTGGTGGTCATTAATTGACCGCCTTGAGCCAGGCCAGTAATGAGGGTGGGGTTTAAATTGGCGCGGGCGGCATAGACTGCTGCGGTGTAGCCAGCAGGGCCAGATCCGAGGATGAGAACTTTGGAGTGTTTTGGGGTATTTGTAGTCATATTCAAATTATAGTTTTGCTTGATTACAATCGGGAGAACATGGCAAGAACCGCATACCCGAAGTCCAAGGCTCCTTTGAGCCCCCAGCCCCCAGAGAATGGCCCCCAGGGCAGGATGCCCCGCCTTTTATTGGAGGCCCGCTGGTTCATCTCTTTGGGCCTTTGCCTGGGCTTATTTGCTATTTTGCTCACGTATTCTAAGGCAGATCCAGCCTGGTCGCATGCCAGTTTTGAGACCCCTAAGAACTTGGGGGGTCGTTTTGGGGCCTATTTAGCCGATTTAATGCTCTATATCTTTGGCATTTCAGCCTTTTGGTGGGTTGCTCTCTTTGGGCGCCGTGTCCTCAATGGCTGGCGTGAGCTTTGGAGCATTCCATTGCCACCCGATCCAGATGCCAAGCCAGATTCTCTATTGATGCGTTGGTTGGGCTTTGGCCTGACTTTAGTCTGCAGCATGGGCTTGGAGTCTATCCGCATGCATTCCCTATCCTGGGAGCTTCCAAGACCGCCTGGCGGCATTTTGGGCGAGCTGATTGGTGATCCCCTGCAAATGTCTCTCGGATTTACCGGCGCAACCTTGGTTCTGCTCTTTGGCCTTTGTGCGGGCCTGTCTTTATTCCTTCATTTCTCTTGGTTAGATGTAGCTGAAAAAGTGGGCCGCTTTCTGGAGGTTACCTATCACCGCATTCGGGAGCGTCGCGACAGTGAAGAAGATCGCAAGTTGGGTGAAGCTGCTGCGGAAGAGCGCGAAGAGTTTGTGGAAGAGTTCCGTGGACGCATTGAAGTGGCCGCTCCAGTGCAAATCGTGCGTGCCCCTATTGAGATTCCAAAGAGTGCTCGTGTAGAGCGTGAGAAACAACAACCCTTGTTTGTGGATATCCCAGATTCAGAATTACCACCGCTCGCATTACTTGATCCAGTCCCTGAAGCAAAAGAAACAATTTCTGCAGATGTATTGGAATTTACTTCACGCTTAATCGAGCGTAAGTTAGCGGAATTTAATGTGCAGGTAAAAGTAATTGCGGCTTACCCCGGTCCAGTGGTAACTCGTTATGAGATTGATCCAGCGATTGGTGTGAAGGGTAGTCAGATTGTTAATCTATCACGCGACTTAGCCCGCTCACTTGGCGTAGTCAGTATGCGTGTAGTCGAAACGATTCCTGGCAAAACCTGTATGGCTCTGGAATTGCCAAATCCAACACGTCAGTCTGTTTACTTGTCAGAGATTTTGACCTCACAGGTTTACAACGACAACCACTCATTGCTGACTCTCGCTTTGGGTAAAGACATCTCTGGTAGCCCAATGGTGGCTGACTTGGCGAAGATGCCGCACTGCTTAGTTGCGGGTACCACCGGCGCTGGTAAGTCTGTTGGTATTAATGCCATGATTTTGTCCTTGCTCTTTAAAGCGAAGCCAGATGAAGTGCGTTTGATCATGATCGATCCAAAGATGCTGGAGATGGCAATCTACGACAAGATTCCGCATTTATTATGCCCAGTAGTCACCGATATGAAGCAGGCCTATAACGCACTCAATTGGGCCGTGAATGAGATGGAGCGTCGCTACAAACTGATGAGTAAGTTTGGTGTGCGTAACTTAGCTGGCTTTAACAAGAAGATTCTGGAAGCGGAAGAAAAAGGTGAGAAGCTTACCAATCCATTTAGCTTAACTCCGGATGATCCAGAACCAATTTACAAAGCGCCAGTGATCGTCATCGTGATCGATGAGTTGGCTGACTTAATGATGGTCTCTGGCAAGAAGATCGAAGAGTTGATTGCGCGTATTGCGCAAAAAGCACGTGCAGCAGGTATCCATCTGGTATTGGCAACACAGCGTCCAAGCGTCGATGTGATTACTGGCTTGATTAAAGCTAACGTACCAACCCGCATCTCTTTCCAAGTAAGCTCCAAAATTGACAGTCGCACGATTTTGGATCAGCAGGGTGCAGAAGCATTGCTCGGTATGGGTGACATGCTGTACATGGCGCCAGGTACTGGCTTACCAGTACGTGTGCACGGTGCATTTGTATCTGATGATGAAGTCCATCGTGTGGTTGAGTGGCTCAAAGAGAAGGGCGAAGCCAACTATATTGATGGCGTGCTCGAAGGTGCTGACGAATCCAATGTGGATGCATTGACTGGCGAGGGCGGTGGCGAAGCCGACCCGCTTTACGATCAAGCGGTTGCCATTGTTCTAGAAAATAAACGCCCATCGATCTCATTAGTCCAGCGCCATTTGCGTATCGGTTACAACCGTGCCGCGCGTCTGCTTGAGGATATGGAAAAAGCAGGTCTCGTATCCAAAATGGGTAATGGTGGCAATCGCGAGATCCTCCATCGCCCTTCAGAGTAAGGCTTCATTTTGCAAAGATTCTTTTCTGCGGCAATTGTTGGAACAGTCATTCTGTTTTCAAATGTAGCCTATTCCCAAAGCGAAAGTGGTTCAGAGCAGTTACGTCAATTTGTGCGTAACTCTAAAACTGCTGAAGGCGACTTTGTGCAACAACAGTTGCGCGCACCTAAGGCGAATGAGCCGCAAGATAAGGGCTTAAAAGTTCTGCGCCAGACACAGGGTCATTTTGTGTTTCAGCGTCCGGGTCGTTTTATCTGGGATACGCAAAAGCCATACGAACAAAAACTCATTGCCGATAGCAGGCAACTGATCTTGTGGGACAAGGACTTAAATCAAGCAACCTTTCGTCCAGCAGGGCAGGCATTAGCATCTACACCAGCAGCGATTCTGTTTGGTGAAAACTCACTAGATCAGCACTTTGACTTAATTGAAGGTGAAGAGCGTCTAGGGATGAAGTGGGTGGCATTGACTCCTAAAAAAGATCCTAATGCCAAGAATAAAAATGATCTTCCCTATACAAAGATCTCGATTGGCATGTCCAATGGCTTGCCTAAGGCGCTTGAATTAACTGATGGACTAGGAAGCGTTGTTCTAGTGACCCTAGATAAGATTCAGCTCAATGTGAGTCTGCCAGCCAATCGCTTTACCTTTACTCCCCCAGCAGGGGCAGAAGTCTTACGCTTAAACTAGAGTCACATTATCAATTAGTACCGAACCAGAACCAAACAAGAACCAAGCAAAGCTCCATATGATTGATCCGCAATTACTCCGTAAAGATATCGCCGCAGTCGCTGCGCGCCTGGCTACTCGTAAGTTCCAATTGGATGTTGAGAAATTCAACACCTTGGAGTCTGAACGTAAATCTTTACAAACTCGTACTGAAGAATTGCAAGCCAAGCGTAACCAATTGTCTAAAGCGATTGGTATGAAAAAAGGTAAGGGTGAGGATGCTGCCGTAGAAATGGCTGAAGTTGCGCAAGTCAATACCGATATGGAATCTGGCGCTGCACGTTTAGCAGTCCTGCAAGTAGAGATTTCTGATTTCTTAATGGGTATCCCCAATCTTCCAGATGATTCTGTGCCAACAGGCAAGGATGAAAAAGAAAACAAAGAAGTAAAGCGTTGGGGTGAAGAGCCTATTTTTGATTTTGAGATTAAAGATCACGTTGATCTTGGTGGTCCACTCGGTTTGGACTTTGAGGTGGCAGCTAAGATTAGCGGTTCGCGCTTTGTAGTTCTCAAGGGGTCGATTGCCAGATTGCACCGCGTCTTAGCCCAGTTCATGATTGATACGCATGCTACAAAGCATGACTATCAAGAAGTGTATGCACCATATATGGTTAATGCGGCATCTATGCGTGGTACAGGACAGCTTCCTAAGTTTGAAGAGGATCTATTTAAAGTTCCACGTCAAATGGGTGGCGAGGATGAGGGCGGGGAAGCTAAAACAGAAAACTTCTACCTAATCCCAACTGCAGAAGTACCAGTTACTAATTTAGTGCGCGATGAAATCGTGAACGCCGATAACTTACCGATGAAGTTTGTGGCACACACACCATGCTTCCGCTCAGAGGCAGGTAGTTATGGCCGTGATGTGCGTGGCATGATTCGTCAGCATCAGTTTGACAAAGTAGAGTTGGTGCAAATTACTAGGCCCGAAGACTCCATGCAAGCCTTGGAAGATCTCACCGGTCACGCTGAACGTATTCTGGAATTACTGGAATTGCCATACAGAAAAGTATTGCTCTGCACTGGTGATATGGGCTTTGGTAGCACCAAGACTTATGACTTAGAAGTCTGGGTGCCATCACAAAACGCCTATAGAGAAATTAGCTCCTGCTCTAGCATGGGTGACTTCCAAGCAAGACGCATGCAAGCCAGATTTAAAGCAGGTCAAGGTAAGCCAGAATTGGTTCACACTTTGAATGGTTCAGGTCTTGCTGTTGGTAGGGCATTGGTAGCACTGCTTGAGAACAAGCAACAGGTAGATGGCAGTATTGCTATTCCTAAAGCATTGCAACCTTACTTGGGCGGTTTAGAGATATTAAAGCCGAATTAAATTAAAACAGCTTTAATTTTTACTCTATCAACATTTTTCGCTAAAACTTTATCTAGAGTTGCCATAGATTTAGATTTGAACTGCTTTGCGGCGGCAAGATGAAGTGCGTCACCAGCCCTGAGATTTGATTTGCTATCAACAACTAAAATTCCAGCAGAGTAATACGTTTTGCTCTCAATGGGCATTAGTTCAATATCATTTTGGCAAAGACTGTCAAATTTTTTCCAAGCTTCACGACTCTGTTTTTCAGTTATTTGATTGGTTCTGACCTTTAGGCTAAGTGCGCTAGAGAATTCTGTAAATGCCCAAGTTGAGGAAATCATTTTTGCAGAACTGTTTTCATGCCATGTATCAACGGCGTCACTCTTTTCTTCTGTTGTGCATAAGGCAATTAAAATACTGGTGTCAACATAAATCATTAGTAGCGCGCCCCTGAGCGAACTTCATCCATCACTGATTTACCCATCTTCAAAGTAGTTCTAAATGCTCTAAGATCTGCTGCAATTGCCTTGCGATCTAATTTTTGCGGTCTAATAATTAGTGCGCCATCCTTCGATAAGGTTGCTTCAACCTTATCTCCATCCTTTAGCTGGATTTCTTTAATGAATGCAGCGGGAATGCGAAGTGCCAGGCTATTACCCCACTTTGAAATTTGAATATTCATGTCTTAACCTCTTTAATATAGATATACATAAGTGTATATCTATATTAAAGAGGTTTATCCCTTTTGACCAGATTTTTTAAGTCAACATTGCCTATATGGCTTTATGTATCGCTGGCTATAATGATTTCTCGGTTCGGAGAGGTGGCAGAGTGGTCGAATGTACTTGACTCGAAATCAAGCGTACTGTCAAAGGTACCGAGGGTTCGAATCCCTCCCTCTCCGCCACCAGCATGGGTTTTATGGCGATTTATAAAACACCTAAACGTGAATCGTTTCCGCAAATAGTGCGTATTACGCTCAAAAAAATCGCTCATTACGATCTAAAAGGAGGGTTCAATCCATCGGGTGGTTTTTTCATTCTTGTGGTCTGCAAAGTTGTACTCCATAGGCCTCGGATATAACATCTTTACTGGTGAATCGGGGTATCGTTCAAAGCGACAAATCCAATAAGCCAATAAAATTAAAGAATGAAATGGCTTTTATTCCTAACCCTTGCCACCCCAATCTTCGGTGTTTATGCTCAAGAAAATATGAACCCTCATGATGTTCGGGTGAGCACTAGAGTGATTGATGGCCGTATTCAGATAGACGCTTCCTATACCGTTCCCATTAATATCTGCAATGCCTTTGCTTTTATTACTGCCTATGAAGGCGCTAAAAATATCCCCGGCATACTGGAATCGAGGGTAATTTCTAAGGAGGGTAATAAGGTTCGTGTTTATAGAGTCATCGAAGAGCAAATTTTATTTTTCCCAATCGAGCTCAAATCTACTATTGAATATACAGAGATGTCTAATCGCCAAGTATCTTTTGAACAAATCAGTGGGGATACCAAGTTTTATAAAGGTAGCTGGAAGCTTATCCCAGACAAAGATTCCACTACATTTAAGTACGAGGCCTTGGTAGAGCCTCAATCAGTTATTCCATCAAGTGTTATTGAGTACTTCATGAAAAATAGCATTCGCGGACGATTTGAATTTATGGCTCAAAGAGCCGCACAGCATAAATCTCCCGAAGTGTTGGCCTGTAAGTGAGTTACTTAATTCTCAGGTTATGAATGGCTGTATTTAACACTTGGTACGTTTAGAAGGCATTTGTCTCAGATATACCCATTTATAAATGTTCTTTAAAAGGACAAATCAAACAGACATCCTTGAGTCAGGCAAGCGTCGGTTTAAGCGACGTTTATCCAGGGTCGGTATTTGCGATGTTGTTTTAAACAATATCTATACGTTTGTTAAATAGTTATCTTTGGATCAGCAGCAATATAAGCCTTCATTCCCCTTGCCTCCATAGCCTTTAGAGGACTTTAATTGACCTAACCATCATTAAGCACTAGCTAAAGCATTCAAATACTTAAAAGATATGCTTAAATACAACTATTAAGGACAAATTTTACTAAATCAAGGGTAACCAGTGAACAACAGGGCAATTGAAGCCAGAGACAAATTGGCAAAAATATATTTTATATTTGGTGCTATTTTTATTGCTATTTTTTTGACAATATCAATTTTGGCATTATTTTTTTCAGCTCTAAATTTTTAGAAATAGACTGAAAATAAAGTCCCTTAATAGCTGAGGTTTGTGACAGTAAATAATTGCCGAGCACAATCCCCTTGAGCTAGAAAATAATATTAATCGCTGGAGTTTGCTGGAAATCTGCTGGAGGCATAGCGAACTAGAGCATTTGCAAGGGCCAAAATTAGGATTGTGACTCCTAGAATTAAGATTTGCACATCAGCATCATGCTTTGTATTTGCTAAATCAATAATCAGTCTTGTCACTGCAGTTATAGCAACATAAATTAAGAATCTGACTGGCATGTGATTGGTCTTAAAGTAAATTCCGACCATTGCACCAATTTCTAAAAAAATAAATAGCAATAAAAGATCTTCAATAGAAGCGGCACCTTTGTTGATCATCCCTAAAAAAGTATGAACCCCTGACCATACTGTTGCAGCTCCAATTCCAAACAATGCAATACGATGAAATAAAGAGACAAATAAATTCCCAATAGGGTCAGAGATTTTCTCCAAGGAGATTTCAAGCTTAGAACTTTTATTTGTTGGCTTGGGTGACATATTTATCTTGTTAATTTTCTATGCTATTTGATTAATTCTATTCTGAGAATTTAAAAAATAAAAGAGCATTAGATTCTCTAGATTCGGGGATTTCTATCAAACTTCTGATTTCGTACAGAAACCACTTGAAGCTAACAACGAAGAAATGATTATTTTTTTATCTAGGATATCTTAGAAATCCCCTCGTCAGTAATATTTAGAACATCCTCGGCCGTATTCGCTAATTTACCTATACCATTTACTTCAATAAGAAAATATTTCAGTTGATGAATATAAATTCGCGCACTAAAACTATTGCTCTCATTGGAAAGAATTAAATCCAAATAAGCCTCATTAGAATTTGTGTCATATTTTTCTGTCAGACTGGAGGATGTAGCAATGGAGCTATTTTTCTTACTCAATTCTCTAAGCTTATCTATTAACTTCGTTACTAAGATGACATACTGAGCATGTAGCGCAGGATTAGTAAACGCCAAATCATCAACTGTGATTGTATGTAATGTTTGTAGTGCCATTTTGAGCCTTACTAGATACTGATTAATTTAATGCCATCTATTCTTTTTATTACCGTGGTTTAAATTTCTAATTGAGCCTAAATTGCTAAGCTGGCGATATTGGCATTTATATTTACTTAATATATGATCAAACCGTAGTGATATATTCATGTTAAACACGATAGGAGTCAAGATGAAAACTACTAGGCGTACTTTTATGACAATGTCTATTGCTGGCGTTACGGCATTAGCTTTAAATAAGCATGCTCAAGCCCAGGCAATGCTCTCTCCTGCTGATCCTCAGGCTGCTGCACTTGGCTACAATCCAGACGCATCTAAGGTGGATAAGGCTAAATTTCCAAAGTATGCCGCTCCACAGGCTTGTGGAAACTGCGCTCTTTACCAAGGTGGCGCTGCAGCAACTGGCGGTTGCCCTTTGTATCCTGGAAAGCAAGTGTCTATTAAGGGCTGGTGCTCTGCATACAATAAAAAAGCATAGGTCAAGCCTTTGCTGGCCTCATTAAAGGGGTGCACATATCTCTGAATGCAAGGTTATTGACTTTATGCCAATAAATCTTAGAATGAATTTTGAAGTCCCTATTTTTCCAACTTTTCGCCCCATGTGGGCGATTTTTTTATAGCGCTCAAGCTAGCCAATCTCGTGGCTTGAGGTAATGGTCATATAACTTAGCCTCAGGCGTGCCAGGAGCTGGCTGCCAGTTGTACCACCACTGAACCACTGGTGGCATCGACATCAGAATCGATTCAGT
>NZ_JACVQA010000011.1 GCF_018881595.1 Polynucleobacter sp. UK-Gri1-W3
GGTGGATTCAACTACGAAGTGCAACTTTGAACAACTAGTTAAGGAGGCTAAGGATGTTTTAGTATCCAAAGCTTCTAGACCTGCAAGTCAAAGTAGCCATGACCTATCAACACCTTAGCCAAACTGAACGATATCAGATTTATATCCTCATGAAAGACGGAAAAACCCAAACTCAAATAGCCCAACTGATGGATCGGCATAAGTCGACCATCAGCCGAGAGCTTGCTCGCAATACGGGGCTCAAAGGTTACCGTCCCAAGCAAGCCTGCCTGTTGGCAGAAGAACGCTCATTAGGCTGCCGTAATGCCGCCCAAATAACAGCCGATCAATGGAATCAGACAGAAGATTGCCTCTTAGCTCAGTGGAGCCCCGTCCAAATTGCCAATCAGGTTGGCATTAGTCATGAGACCATCTACCGCCATGTCTACGCCGATAAAGCCGCTGGCGGCAATCTTTACCAGCAGCTGCGTTGCCAAAAAAAGCGCAAGAAACGCTATGCCAGCGGCCGTGATCGCAGAGGCCAAATAGTAGGTAGGCGGCCGATCAGTGAGCGCCCAGCGCACATTGAGACAAGATCCCAAGTCGGCCACTGGGAAGGCGATACTGTAATTGGAGCGGCCCACAAGCAAGCTGTTGTGACCTTGGTTGAGCGCAAGAGTGGCTATGCCGTTTTGGCTAAGGTCAAGAACAAGACGTCGGATTTAGTCAGTAGCGCCATCATCACTAAATTAAACGCCGTGACCCCACTCGTTAAAACCCTGACTTTTGACAACGGCAAGGAATTTGCCGAGCACGCCAGGATTGATACAGCTCTTCAATCAACGACGTACTTTGCGGATCCGTTTGCTAGTTGGCAACGTGGATCAAATGAAAACTTCAATGGTCTATTGCGGCAATACATCCCCAAAAAGAGACCGCTATCTACTGTGACCGATAAGGAGCTTAGAATGATCCAAGACCGTTTAAACAACCGACCTAGAAAACGATTAGGATTTAAAACCCCCAATGAAGTATTTATGCAGTCCTTAAACCGTGTTGCACTTCGTGTTTGAATCTACG
>NZ_JACVQA010000012.1 GCF_018881595.1 Polynucleobacter sp. UK-Gri1-W3
CTCGGACTCCACGTAAACCATTCTCGCCACCTGTAAGGCTTTCCGCCTTATAGAAGAGGTAATACACAATTTGACCAAGCGCTAGGGTCACCATAGAAAAGTAGATGCCGCGAGTGCGAATGGCAAGGTAGCCCATGATGAGGCCACCTATAGCTGCGCCCAGAATGCCAACCAGAATTGCAGCCCCCCATGGCATCCCATAGTGAACAATGCTAATGCCAGTGATGTAGCTGCCAATACCTAGGAATGCTGCGTGACCAAA
>NZ_JACVQA010000013.1 GCF_018881595.1 Polynucleobacter sp. UK-Gri1-W3
AAAACCACCTGCGTGAACTGACCCCCAAAAGTTGGACAGTTTAGTCAGGTTACCAGAAGGGATTGAGTTCGGTATTGCACCGGACTTAATCCCTTTAGTTTTTGTTTGATTCGATCATGGTTGTAGTAGTGGATATATTCATGTAGCCCCTGCTTAAATGATTCGATCGTCTCAAACTTCTCTTGGTAGAAGAACTCGCTTTTCATGATCCCAAACCAGTTTTCCATGACGGCATTATCTAAGCAATTGCCTTTTCTGGACATGCCTTGGGTAAGGCCTTGTTCTTTTAAAGCCTCCTGATAAAACCCCATCTGATATTGCCAGCCCTGGTCTGAGTGCAACATAGGTTTGTCTTTTGGTCCCAGTTGTTTAAATGCGCTTTGGAGCATCTGCATCACCATGCTGATCTGAGGACGATCTGTGATCGTATAAGAGATGATCTCTTGGTTATACAGATCTAAGATTGGTGAGAGGTAGACCTTCTCACCCTTTATATTGAACTCCGTGACATCAGTGACCCACTTCTGATTAGGCCTACTTGCTCCAAAGTTACGCTCTAGTAAATTGGGGGCCACCTTACCAAGGGCTCCCCTGTAAGACTGATAGCGTTTAGGTCTGACAGTCGACTTGATCCCCAGCTGAGCCATCAGTTTTTGTACGGTCTTGTGATTAAGGTAATGGCTCTGGGAGCTAAGCGCTGTCTGCACCCGGCGATAGCCATAGCGACCTTGGTGGGCATGGAAGATGGTCTTGATCTGCATCTTGGTGTCGAGATAAGGATCTGGTTTAAAGCTGGCATTAACCCAGTAGTAATACACACTCCTAGGTATTCCAACTACTGTCAAGATCACTTGTAGTGGATAACTCCGCCTTAACCCCGTAATCACTTGGACTTGTTCTTGCTTGCCAAGTGCTTTTGCTGGGCTAAGGCCTCTAACTTTTTTAGATAAGCGTTCTCCACTTCTAAATACTGCGCTTTGCGCAGTAACTCGTCATGTGTCAGCTCAGAAGATGGCCGAGCTAGTAGCGCTGCAATCTCACTTTGTTTTGGCATGGGCGGTCGTCCCTTGGGTTTGGATTGCAAGGCTGCAATACCACCTTCATTGTAGAGTTTTTGCCACATCCAAACCGTGCTTGGAGAAGGGATATTGAAGTGGGCAGCTGCGTAATGAAGGGAGACTTGGTACAAGTCGATGTATTGCAGGACTTGCATTTTGAACGACGCAGTATGGCGCACAGGCTTTGGGTTAAGCCCAGCAATGCCATGGAGCCGATGGGCTAAAACCCAATTACGGACCTGAGCATGACTAATCTTAAATAGATGGGCAACCCGCTTGAGGCCACCAGACTTTAAAAACTCCTTAACTACCTTTAGTTTGAACTGCTTACTGTA
>NZ_JACVQA010000014.1:0-79699 GCF_018881595.1 Polynucleobacter sp. UK-Gri1-W3
CGTTCAGTTTGGCTAAGGTGTTGATAGGTCATGGCTACTTTGACTTGCAGGTCTAGAAGCTTTGGATACTAAAACATCCTTAGCCTCCTTAACTAGTTGTTCAAAGTTGCACTTCGTAGTTGAATCCACCCCTTATTATTGGAATAATTTTGATCCTTTGAGTCTGCGAAGCCCTACCTTAAACATCATGCAGATGCATCAATTCAAAGCACTACTGACCGTCCTGATGTTGTCTAACTTCAAGCTTGCGCTCGCTCAAGATGCAAATACATTTTTCGACACACTCACCCCGGGAAAAGAACGGCTTATTTCTAGTGAGCGGCAATTACAAGCTCAAGATAATGTTGCCTCTGTACCCATCTATTTCAACTTTGACCAAAAAGTAGGCCTAGGACATCAAGGCTCAACTCAATACACCCAAATAGAGCCCTGGCTTCCTTATCGTATTAATTCTGACTACAGCTATGTAGTGCATCCCCAGATCACCTATCAATCCTTCAATAATTTCGATGGTTACTCTAGCTCGGGATTTAAACCAGTCATTATTGAAAGTTTTTTTACCGAATCCAATGCGACTAGACTAGAGAACTCATTTGGTTTTGGTCCAATGGTACAGATCGGCACCAATATGCCTACCATGTATGGCAGCTCACAAAACGCTGTGGGATACAGCATGGGCGCTATTCATCGAAGCGAGGATTGGATTGTGGGTGCTTATGCATATCAATCGTTTGGCCTTGGAGCAATGCCGATCAATGGTCCTAGCGCCAATAATGTTGGATTTCAACCTTTTATCACCTACATCACCAAAAGATATGGGAACATTACTCTTGATTGTGAATCGGTCACGAATCTTGATACCGGCGCTCATGCCTATCCAATCAATTTAATGGGCAGCAAATTGATTGAAGTGGGTGACCTCCCCCTGCTTTTTACAGTCGGTGCTCGTTATTACACTGTCAACACCAACCAAGGTGGCGCGCAAGGTTGGGGTGGGCGCGTTGGGATTACCTATGCTTTTTCACATTAATACCTTTTAAAGAAACCTCATGACATCAAATCAAACCCTCTACTTCAACGGCAATATTTTGACTATGGCCGGAGATAAACCTGAGTATGTCGAAGCAGTGTTAGTTGCAGATGGAAAAATTGCTTTCGCCGGCAGCAAACAAGAGGCAAATGCTTTGGCGAGTCCAGATGTCAAAAGGCATGACCTTCAAGGACATACCCTAACCCCAGGATTTATTGACACTTGGGGGCACTTTGGTTTGTTTGCCCAGCAAACATTAAGCTTGAATGTTGGTTACTTCGCCGACAATCCTCCACGCAGTAGATCTGAGTTAATTACACAACTGAAAAAAGACGGCAAGCTTCTTAATGGATGGTTGATCGCAGCCGAGTACATGGATGGCTTAATGAAAGACGGACCATTAACCATTGCTGATTTAGATGCTGCTTTTCCAGATACGCCGGTACTTGTTCAAAACATTTGCACACTAGCGGGCTTATTTAATACAGCGGGCCTAAAAAAACTAGGCATTACTGCAGATACTAAAGTTGAGTCTGGCACGATCGTAGTTGATCCCACTACTCATCAAATGACGGGCATCATTATTGGGCTACCCTATCTGAACGCAGTAGCGGCGGCTTATGACCAATTTTCTCAGGATCTCACTTTTAAGACTTATCAAAGCGCAGAGAAAATTTATGCCTCGTATGGCACTACGACTGCCCAGCACTATCAAGCCAGTCCTGAAGACATTCAATTGATGCGTCTCGCATCTGATAGCGGTGTTATTTCAATTGATTTAATTGCCCTCCCAATGAGCGATACGGTAGACACCCTACTAAAAGGGAATCCCAACTATTCCTTTGGTGTCTACAGCAACGTTGATCGAGGCTTTAAGGTTGCAGGCATATTGATGTCAACAGATGGAGGGCCGCAGCTCAAGCTGGCCTACCTCTCTAAACCCTACAGCGATACCACAGGCTTCCCAGATGGCTGGCGGGGTATGGCTTACTACACTCAAGATCAGGTTGATCACTACACTAAGCTGGCCTACGAAAAAAATATCCCGTTCTTTTGCTACAGCAATGGTGATGCAGGCATTGATATGGCCTTAGCCGCGATAAAAAAAGCAATTGCGGAAACTGGGATTACGGAAGATCGCCGCTCGACCATCTCCCATTCATTTTTTGCAAGGGAAGATCAGCTTGACGACTACAAAGCCAATCATATTATTGCCATTACTTTATCCAATCATATATGGCTGTATGGGGATATCTATTTAGATATCGTTGGCGAAGAACGCGCCGATCATTTTTGTCCCATGGTGACAGCACATAACAAAGGGATAGTGGTAGGAATCCATAATGATGTTCCCTCTTCTGGGCCAGATTGCTTATTTACCATTTGGAGTGCAGTCAATCGCAAAACAATGTCTGGAAAAACATTGGGTACTCAGGAAAAGATGGATCCTTACCTAGCATTGCAGGCTTTCACATGTAATGCTGCTTATGTATATCGCGAGGAGAATACGAAGGGTAAGATCCTGCCTGGCATGTTGGCAGATTTAGTGGAGTTAGATCAAAATCCTTTAACGATTGATCCAGATGCAATCAAAGATATTAAGGTGGTCAACACCATCAAAAATGGCAAAGTGATTTACTCCAGGAGTGTCGAGTAGACTTAAGAATGCGTCGCATTCATCCACGAAGGTATTCGCTGAAGCTTATAGCAGCCGCCCCACTCTTTGAGGGCCATTTTCTGAGCTCATTAAACCCCCTTTTGGCCTGCTGGTTGTGAGCTCGAATCGCCCAACCTACCAGCTATACAAAAGCCACCTTCGGGTGACTTTTGTATATCGCTGCCCACATGGCATCATAGAAGCATGGCAAATAAACTATACGACTTATTTCTAGAGAAAAAACCTAGCCTGCAAGAGCGGCTAGATTTAGGAAAATCTATTCGCAAACAGGTTGGTCGATCTTCGATCGGGCAATTGAATGTCGAAACTCTACGTCAAACCTCAGTTGATATCTTGCTTTCTCAAGATCAATCACGAATTCCTGAATATATACCGATTCGCCATGCACGCATGGCAGTTGATCCCTTTGCGTTTTATCGAGGTGGGGCTGCAATTATGGCCAATGACCTAAGCCGCACCCAAAGCCCACCTATTAAAGTGCAGTTATGTGGAGATATGCATGTCAGCAACTTCGGGTTCTTTTCCACAACCGAACACCAGCTCGTTTTTGGAATTAATGATTTTGATGAAACACTTCCCGGTAACTTTGATTGGGATCTGAAACGTCTTACAGCAAGCGCAATGATTGCCTCTCGGCAATTAGGCAAAGACCATATCTTTGGTGAAATGATTGTCAGGACGATAGTGAAATCCTATCGTAATCTTCTACAACAATACTCAACCCTACCCTATACCGATCTCAAGCGAGCTTATATTGATGAAAAGGTATTAACGCAAGCTGCGGCAAAATATGCGAATCCGGTAAGTCAAAAATACTTACAAAAATTGCTTGATAAAGCAAGGAAAAATAATGGTCACGGCCTCATTGGAAGGCTTACTGAAGATACCCCAGAAGGTATGCGATTGGTTAATAAACCTCCATTGATTGAGCACTTAGAATTTTCGCTTCATGGCAGCAAAATATCGGAATTGAATAACGAAGGACTAAATTCTTACATTCAGTCACTAAACCCAGATCGCAGGCATTTATTATTGCGTTACCAATTGATTGACTGGGCTAGAAAAGTTGTTGGCGTAGGAAGTGTTGGCAACGCCTGCTGGGTAATGTATTTTGAAGGTCTCAATGCCAATGACCCACTTTTTCTCCAAACAAAACAAGCCCGAAAGTCGGTATTGTCTTCATTTTTTCCGGACACGCATTTCGAATCAGAGGGAGAACGCGTCGTTCAAGGTCAATCCCTCATTCAAGGTGCCCCAGACCTCTTTCTAGGCTACGGCAAGACCACAGAAATGGATTTTTATGTTCGTCAATTGCGTGACATGAAGGGTGGAATTTCTGTTGGTGATGACGGCATCAATGCCAAAGTATTTCCTGACTTTGCAAAACTCTTTGGATGGGCGTTAGCCAATGCACACGCTCGGTCAGGTGATGCAGCGCTACTGGCAGGCTATTGTGGCAAGAGCGAGGCATTAGATGATGCCCTTGTGAGCTTTGCAGCTTCATATAGCAAGCAAAATTTGGCAGACTACGACACTTATTTAAAGGCGATAAAGTCAGGCAAGATTTCCTGCGCGACTGAAAACTTTTAATTCGCTGGTTGCGAGTTTAAAAACAAATTTTTGGCGCTGCCAATCTCGCCTGACTCACCAGTATCAAGAAACCCTCACTAGCAGTAGTGGGGGGTTTTATCTTTCTGGGTTGGTGAAATATGGCAACTACCAAATATCAAAAGTTGATCTATAGGGTCGTTGCCGGTCAGGAAGGTCTACGCTAAGTAATCGATTGGACTATGAGCGTCTCGAAACAGGATAATTCTTGGGTAAATACTTGAATAGCTGGCGGGTAGCTAACAACCCAAAGCGGAGAATGGCCGAAAATCAAAACCCGCCGAAGCGGGTCTTGATTAAAGAGTTTAAACACTTACTTTCACAAAGTGTTTTTATAGATCTTTCCATCTTTCATAATGACGCGGAAATTTTTGGCTGGATCGGCAATGATGTCCAAGTTTTGCGTTGGATCGCCATCCACCAACAACAAGTCAGCGTAAGCACCTTCTTGAATCACACCCAACTTACCCTCTGTATAGGGGTTACGCTTACCAGATAATGCAAAAAGCTGGGCATTGTCATGGGTCACAATTTTAAGGGCATGGGCTGGAGTCATGAACTGCTTCATGTTAACTAACTCTGTGTTTTGCCTGTACATATTTTGAGGCTCGAATAATAAATCCGTTCCCCATGTGTAGTCACCCCTGTGGATGCCATCTTTTTCAAGGTACCTTGAATGGCACCCATTAACTGAGCTTCAGTAGGAGCAGGCATCTTAGCCATAAATGGCAAATAAGAAGGTGGCTCTACCAATTTTCCAGTGAGCTTACCCTTAGCATCCTTCACAAAAATACCGCCACCAGCAGGATTAGGCGTTTGATCAGTAACACCGGCAAGTTCTAGGGCCTTATGATTAACATAACCGATATGCCCGGATTGGTTCACAATAAAAATTGGAACTTCCTTAGAAACTTTATCCAAATCGTCTGCAGTAAGCTCAGCCATAAAAGGGGTGGTACGTGATGGATCAACCCCAAAACCAAATAGCCAACCCCCAGCAGAGACGTCTTTGAGTGCGGCCTTCATTTTCTGAGTCAATGACTCTTTGGTGTCATAAGGCAAAGTAAAGTTACTTAAATTAAGCCCAAGACCTTCGAGGAAGGCGGTAACAATAATGTGCACATGCGGCTCAACAAATCCTGGCATTAGAGTTTGACCCTTGAGATCAATTACTTTAGTGTTATCAGCTTGCCATTCTTTTGTAACTGCATCTTTAGTGCCAACTGCAACAATCTTGCCATTCTGCACTGCAAGCGCCTGCACTTCTTCATTCTTAGCATTGACAGTAACAATGGGGCCACCATAAAAAATAGTGTCAGCATTGCCTTTGGCAAATACCAATGCGCATTGCGCCATTAATAATGTGGAAAGTAGTTTTGGTGCAAATTTCACATTAGTCTCAGATTGGGTTTAAACGATAGGTATCGAATCTGTAAATATATCAATATCTAATAGCAAATCCTTGCAAAACTTCAAAAATGCCAAGGCATCGATCTCTATTTAGGGAAAACCATTAAATAATTATTAAGAACTAAGAGCGTTTCTTATTGGCCTTGGATTCAACCGATCGATGCAACAGATTGGACAAAAGTCACCCAAAGGGGTTAAACAAAAAGCCACTCCGAAGAGTGGCATAGATTTATTGTTTACTTCTTGGCGGTATTGATACCCAGTATTGAGTAAGCTGGGCAATTACCGATCATTCCCGTTAACAGAGGAACGATGCCTATCCAAGCCCAAGGGCCAGTGATACCAAAGCCAGCTAAACCCATTAGCGTTACACCAACAGTCATTCGTAAAACGCGTTCAGTATGTCCGATATTGCATTTCATTTGAAGCTCTTTTTTTACTAGGCAGCTTTGTCAGTTGCCTTATTTGCTTACTTTAGCTAGGCGCTGTCTTAATGCCTCATATAAGCATACGCCACTTGCAACAGATACATTCAGACTTGAGACAGCACCTTGCATAGGAATACGTACCAACTCATCACAGGTTTCTTTTGTAAGGCGGCGCATGCCCTCGCCTTCAGCCCCCATCACAATCGCAATTGGGCCTGTGAGGTCGAGGTCATAAATTGATTTTGTGGCCTCATCATCCGTGCCGATCAGCCAAACACCTGCTTCTTGCATCTCTTTCATACTGCGCACGAGGTTAGTAACCGTAATGACTGGTATCACCTCTGATGCACCGCTAGATACTTTACTAACAGTGGCATTGATAGATGCAGAGCGATCTTTAGGGACCACTACGGCATCTACGCCAGCGCCATCCGCTACACGCAGACAGGCGCCAAAGTTATGGGGATCAGTAATGCCATCTAACACTAGGAACAATGGCTTTTTCTGAGCACCCTCAGCATCCTCCACCACTTCAGTAACAGTGCGCGCAACAGTCATTTTGTCTGCCAAGGCAACGACACCCTGGTGACGATCATGACCTGTCAGCTTATGCAAACGCTCAGCATCAGCGGCGTGCAAGCGTTCACCTAAAATCTCTTCCGCTTGTTTTAAGAAATCCCCCATACGCCTATCGCGACGACCAGAGTCAAAGTACACAGACTTCAAACTATCTGGATCAACTCGTAAACGCGCTTGCACTGCATGAAAACCTACTAGTATTTGCTTCATTTCGTTTGCTTCATCTTATTTTTTTGTTATTTTTCTGATTAATCTTTATTTGCGGCGTGCTTTAGTGCTGCGAACCGGAGGCTTGCTGCCTGCCGGCTTGCCAACAGACCTGCCTGGGTTAGCAGACTTGCCGTTTTTACTATTTTTACTGGCCTTACTCTTTGACTGCTTAGCCCCTAGAGTTCCAGCAGATTTAGCGGCATTGACATTGATGCCGCTTGGCTTTTGCGGAACCCTATTGTCAGAACGGCCTCTTTGAGGAGCTGCCTTTTTATTAGGCCTACCTGTGTCGGTTGCTAATATCAACTGACGACGATTGGAAGAACCACCAGGCTCTGCACCAACTGATTTAACAAGACTAAATTCAATCTTGCGCGCATCTAAGTCAACGCGACTTACCAATACATGCACTCGATCGCCTAAGCGATAGCGGATACCAGTTCGTTCACCACGCAACTCTTGACGAGCTTCGTCATATTGGAAGTAATCTCCGCCAAGCTCGGTGACATGCACCATACCTTCAACAAAAAGATTTTCTAACTGAATGAATAAGCCAAAGTTGGCAACACCAGTGACTGTACCGGCATATTCTTGGCCTAAATGATCGCGCATGTAGTAACACTTCAACCAAGCTTCTACATCACGTGATGCTTCATCAGCACGACGCTCATTAGATGAGCAATGCACACCTAATTGACCCCAGATTGGCAATGCGGCATTGGCGCCCTTAGGTGTTTTTGCACCCTTGGCCACTCCTGCTTTGGCATCACTTTGGGACTTCTTAGCATTGACGGCATTCTCACGACCTTTGCCTTTACGCGGCAAGGTGAGATTGAGTGGAACCATTGGTGGCAATACTGGAACGTATGGTTTTTTCTGGAGAATCGACTTGATCACTCGATGCGTGAGCAAATCAGGATAGCGACGAATCGGACTCGTGAAATGGGAATACGCTGGGTAAGCTAAACCAAAGTGGCCTTCGTTATCGGGCTGATACATCGCTTGTTGCATAGCACGCAGAACAACCGACTGGAGCATATTGGCATCAGGGCGATCTTTAATCTCCCGAATCAATTTAGCAAAATCACGTGGTTTAGGCTTTTCACCACCGCCCAATGACAAGCCTGAGGTTCTGAGAACCTGGCGCAGGGTGACCAACTTCTCTTCTGATGGTTCGCCGTGCACACGATAGAGGCTCAGGTGCTTATTTTTATCAATAAAGTCAGCAGCGCAAACGTTCGCAGTCAACATGCACTCTTCAATTAAGCGATGAGCATCATTGCGCAGACGCGGCTCAATACGCAAAATCTTACCAAGCTCATTACTAATGATTTGCGTCTCAGTCGTTTCAAACTCAATAGCGCCCCGCTTCTCACGTGCAGCCAACAGAATCTTATAAAGTGAATATAGGTTGCCTAGTAATGGGCGGAACTGTGCAAAGCGCGTTGCCTCAGGACCCTTACTATTTGAGAGAATCTCCCAAACAGTGTCGTAAGTAAAGCGCTGCGCTGAATGCATTACCGCTGGATAAAACTGATACGCCAAAACAATACCGTTGTTGTCCACAACAGAATCACACACCATACACAGACGGTCTACGCCGGGATTTAACGAACAAAGACCATTCGAAATCTTCTCAGGGAGCATCGGAATGACACGTCTTGGGAAATACACTGAAGTGGCGCGCAATAAACCTTCATCATCCAATGGCTGACCTGGCTTCACATAATGAGATACGTCAGCAATCGCCACAATCAGACGCCAAGCTTTAGTCTGACCGTACATGACGGGCTCACAATAGACAGCATCATCAAAGTCGCGTGCATCAGCACCATCAATAGTGACTAAAGGTATATCACGCAGATCAACACGGCCTTCTAAGTCTGACTGCTGCACTGTATCTGGTAATGCTGCCGCTTCTTTCATGGCAGCAGCAGAGAATTCATGGGGGACGCCATACTTACGCACAGCGATTTCAATTTCCATACCTGGATCATCAATCTCGCCCAAGACTTCAACTACTCGACCTACTGCTTGGCGATAACTATCTGGGTAATCAATAATCTCAACACTCACCACTTGACCTAATTTAGCGTTTCCCTGCCCTTTAGGTGGAATTAAGATGTCATGACCAATGCGCTTATCTTCTGGCGCAACAATCAAAACACCGTTTTCATTTAAGAGACGACCGATCACTACTTTATTGGCGTGCAGAACGACCTCGACAATTTGCCCTTCTGGGCGACCACGTCGATCTGTTCCTAATACTCTGACATTGACTCTGTCACCATGCATGACACGTGACATTTCTCTTTCTGATAGAAAGATATCTTCGCCACCATCATCGGGAATAACAAATCCAAATCCATCTCGATGCCCTTGAACTGTTCCTAAGCGGTCAGCCTCACGTGGCACCAAGTCTTTTGCTTTACGCATTTAATTCCTTCGGCAATACATGCCCTGTATATATCTAGTGATATCTATTTTTGTTATGAATAAGGCTACTGTATCAAACCACCAAGTCTGAAGGGAAAAAGCCAAATGGGGGCGGAAATGACCTCAAAACGCCCATCCCTCTATAATAAAGGTATGCCCAGGTGGCGAAATTGGTAGACGCACCAGCTTCAGGTGCTGGCGATCGTAAGGTTGTGGGGGTTCGAGTCCCTTCCTGGGCACCAAACAAGGTTTAACGGCTCTCTACGCCCGTTATTACATGGTCAGTATAAAGAAAACTGGCCGATTCTACATAAAACTACATAAAGTCTATATGGGGGTGCTTTCTTAGAATGCAACCCCGCCTTTTTAAGATTTGCTTAGGAGTCACGGTGGTCCCTGCAAGATCTCAAGCCCGCCAATTTTTTTTAAAATTTTTTCATTCATGAAGTTTAAAGACGGCCTAATGGTTCGGTCTTGTTGAGTTATTTTTTCAGGCAAATTGTTGTGAGATACAAGCCTTGGCCAGGGGTTGAGATTGCCGCCCTAATGCAGAACGGATTGATATCAAACTCTATAATGGGCACATGAAAAAACATCTTTTTGGTCTTGTCTGCGCCACCCTGTTAAGCAACTCCTACAGCGTCATTGCCGCCCCAGAATCTAGCAGCTCTAGCACCTCAAACATCAACTTCTTTGCGACCGTGAACAACACGATGCTGACAAAGGGCTTGCTAGATCTGAACGTGGAAGCTGCTGTAGCGCAAGGTCAGAAAAATACACCGGAGCTTCAAAAAGTCTTAAAAGATGAGCTCATTAATCGCGAGCTACTAGCCCAACAGGCTGAGCGCATGGACTTGGAAAAAAATATTGATTTAGATGATCAATACACGCAGCTACGCCAAACGCTTTTAATTCAGGCTTTAGTGGAAGATCACCTTAAGCAATCCCCTATTACGGATAAGCAGCTACGTGAGGAATATGACCGCCAACGCAAGCTAACTGGAGATGCCACCACTGGTTTTCAGTATCGCGTGAGTGAAATTGTTGTCGCTAACGAATCGGATGCTATTGACCTCATTAATCGCATCAACAAGGGTGAACTGTTTGGAAAATTAGCCCAGCAGTACTCTATCGCTGAGGGCGCTAAGGGTAATGGCGGTCAACTGGGTTGGTTATATCCAGGGCAACTTAATCCAGAACTACAGCCGCTTGTTGCCAAGTTAAACAAGGGCGCAACTTATGGCGCACCCATCCAGGTACAAGGTGGCTGGGCCATTATTAAGTTAGATGACAAGCGCAACTACAAACTACCTACTTTTGAAGAATCTAAACCCCAGCTTCGCCAAGCTTTTATCCAGCAATACTTGGTAGAGACTGTCAAAGACCTGCGTGGACGCGCCAAAATTACCCAGTAAACAGGTAGCCTAGATCATGATGTCTTGAAGAAGTCTTGATCCCGGTAAGGGCTGGAAAGGCTGAGCTGGCGTAGGAGCTACTGGTTTTGGCATCACCTTTTTAGCGTTGCCCGCTTCTTGCAATGCTTTTCTCACGGCCTCAAAGCCGCCATTCAGACTAAAGCGGGAAACTCCAAAGGAACTGTTTTGCAGTGGTACTGCAAAGCTCACCATGCCACCTCGCCTAACCTCATCCAGTACCGTATTAAATGGCTCAAGAATCTGAAAGAGGACCCCATTTATTTGGGCGCACTGCATATTAAGGGATGCCGCATTGCCCAGCCCACTCATCAAGATAGGTGATCTACTCCCAGGATGGCATCTTAAGCTGTCATGAAGGTAGAACATGCACTGGTCTGACTGACAGTACATTCCAAAAGAGGTTGAGCCCGCACTTGTTGAGGCCTCAATAGACCCAGGAGAGGCTTGAACAATCCAATTGCCAATAACTACCCTCTCAATTGCCCATAGATTTCCACTAAAGAAAGCCAGTAGAAAGGCAATATAAAGTCCTCTCAAGAAAGACTTCATTACTTCTTTCTCAGAAATTCTGGAATGTAAATATCATCATCGGGGTTATTGTTAAGCCCCTCAATATCCTTCAAGCTAACACCCAGCACTTTAGCGTATGTTTGGATTGCCACAAGAAGATTAGATTGTGAGCGCGCAAATGCCAATGTGTCGCCGCGCTCTATCGCTGTTAATTGCACAACTGAAAGATCGCATTGCCCAGCAAGTATGGCCAAGTTATGACCTTGAGATTCTCGGGCTTCTTTGAGTTGCCTACCTAAATTCCGCACATGCTTCGGGGTGTTAACTGAAACCATGAAATCAATCAGGATGGTTACTTAGTAACCACCATAATCTTCTGGCTCAATGTCTGAGTGCCACGCATTAAGGTTACTTTTACCGATAGTGGCAATGTAACGTTACCTAGCTTAGGCACCACAAAGGTGTTAGTTCCTGCGTCGTACTTAATGCCGGTCGGTAATGCTGCACCATCTGGCAGGGTTACCACTAACTTACTTCCCTTAGGTAGCAACAGCAACTTATAGCTACCAGCCTGTTTAGCCAATGCAGCATTCTCACCTGATAAGTTAATCAAGTCTTGAATAATCGAATCCGGTACTGGGAATTTGAAAGCACCAGTTGAGGGAACTTCAATCGCTTGCAAGTACTCAGGCAAGTTGTCTTTATCGCGGACATAAATCAAGTCGCCCTTATTGATGAGATAAGTTGGGCGCTCTGGCACAAATTCTGGCGTAGCCTGCTGCTGCACAATTGCCATGTTGTTGATGGTTTGTGGTGGAGATGTAATATCCGCAACCAATGGGAAAGTCACATCGGCAATGTAATAGTTAGGGTTTCCTAAAATTAAAGCATCTAACATAGCTTTAACCAAAATTCTATCAGCCGGATTTGCACTGGCAAAAATACCAGCAAGTACAGAGCCCGATAAAGTAGAAACATCAGATCCTAATAGCCCCGCTATTACAGGGTTGCCCGTGATGATGGCCGCAGTAGTGCCATCAAATACCTTGTTCTGAGCAAGCAACCCACTAATCGTCACGGGCGCTTTAGTAATGTTGGCATTCGCTGTTACCGGCGCTGTTCCTAATACATAGTTTGCCGCAGCAGCACCAGACAGGGTAATGCCGTTAAATGTCACTGTTGTACCGTTATTGGCATTAGGGCTAGCAAATGATGCGCTTGTGTAATTAGCTGTCACAACATCGCCCGGGAATAAACCAGTCATCGCCAAGCTACCGGTTGCGCCAGTAGTCGTGTTGTAAACCCTGTTATTAGCAGAAGCACTAATTGCCAGGCCACCCACAACGGATCCCAATACGTATGGAGTAATAGTCAGATTAGCGTTGATAAAGCTTGTTTGATAGTTTCTAGCATCTGTGCCAGTCGTGGCCAATGCAGAGAAATAATTACCGACATTCTTACCTGCCGTTGCATCCGAAATAGTTACCAAATCTCCCGCAACAATACCTGCTGTTGAGGCGTTATTAGCCAACACCCTAACGGTACCGTTGTATACATAAGAGGCAGGTGTTGCAGTAATCGTGATTGCGCGTGGGGTTACCGTTAGGTCACCAGTAACCACTGGAGCAATATTAGTAATGTTATTACCTGTAATGGCAAAGTTAGCAGCCGATAGGCCATAAGTCCCTACGCTCACATTATTCGAACCACTCATTACTGGATTAGTTGGTGCAAAGTTAAAGCTCAAGCTTGCCCCTGCCCCATCAGAATAGGCGTAGGTTGTAATGCCATTCACAGTGCTACTTGCTGTGAGGTAAAGATTGTTAATAATGGCGCCGCCAGAGGTTGCATAAGCCACGATTGGATTAGCAAAAGTAGCTGCGGTTGTATAAGGCGTCACCGCCCCGCTACTCTGAATCAGCAGCTGACCAGCAGGAACAATGGTGTATGTACCTGGTATGTAGGTTACTTGGTAGTTAGCAATCGCTGCGCCAGTAGCGCTTGCTGCGCCAATAGCGTAACTACCAGCAGGCATGGAGCTTGATGCTGTAGTTGTCAATGTAACTCCGGAAATCACATCGCTACCCAACAAACCTATAGATGAATATGACAAGGGATTAGTAGCCTGGGTAACAAACGAGGCCTGATTATTGGCGGTGATCGTTAATGGGGCTTTAGTGATGTTGGCTGTTAATGCAGTAGTTGGGCCGGTCACATAGTAATTACCTGCAGCGGAACCAGATAGGTTTACGCCTGCCATAGTCGTATAACTTTGGCCGTTGATGAGGGTTGTGACTGTAGCTTGAGAAACTGTTAATCCATTGCCAATGCTTGCCTGACTAAAGCTGCCTGTGTATGGACCGGAAGAGCTGACAGCTAAATTCGCTGCATCAGAGCCAAGGACGCCAGCCAATGTTTGTGTACCGATGGCTGCGATAACTCCTGCAGCTGTGGTGTCGTACACCTTATTCTGAGCCACCAAGCCAGAGCTAATCGTCAATGGCGCAGGCGTGATGTTAGCAGCCAAAGGCGCCGTCAAGCCTGTAATCACATAGTTACTGTTACTTAAGGTCATACCACTTAAATTTGCTGAAACCGTAATGCCGTTTGCTACATTTGGTGATGCGAAGGTTCCGACTGCTGTGCCAGTAGCGGTAGAGGTATCAGAACCTAACAAACCAGTCACAATTGGCGTGCCTGAAATGACATCAGCGGTGGTAGATGTGTACACCTTATTATTTGCAACCAAACCACTGATGGTGACTGGCGCAGGCGTAATGTTGGCAGTGGCAGTAATTGCCCCGCTAGCAATGCTGTAGTTGCTTGCTGATGCACCAGACAAAGTCACACCACTAAATGTCACAGTTTGTGGGCTAGCTGGCAGATTGACGTTGGCACTAGCAAAGGCAGCGCTACTGTAATTAACAGCAACAGAATCTCCCGGGAACAATCCAGCCATCGCCAAACTACCTGTGGCAGCAGTAGTCGTGTCATAGACCTTGTTATTAGCTGCGGTTGTCAAACGAGGGCCGGTGGTAGAGCCAGGTGTAACGACATAAGGCGTAATGGTGATGTTCTTATTCACCAAGGTGAAGGTGTAATTAGAGGCATCCACACCGCTAACAGCCAAATTCGAGCCATATACCCCGACGTTTTTACCGCTAGCTGCGCCAGAAACCGTTACCAAGTCATTTGTCAAAATTGCTGGCGATGCTACTGCAGGACCCTGGGTCTGAACTTGACCGTTGTAAGTCAGTGCAGCAGTGGTTGGCGCAGTAATCGTTACAGCCAACGGAGTAACAGTCAGATTACCGCTGGTGATCGCAGATCCAGAGGTCAATCCAGAGCTGGCAGATACCAAATTACTTGCAGCGTAGGCATAGCTACCCACCACAATATTTCCGGAAGTGCTGGTGGTTGTACCGGTTGGGATGAGATTAAAGCTCACTAAAGCGCTAGTCGCATCACGGTATACATAGCTTGTGACATTACCAACTGTAGCTGCACTAACAAATGTTAACGCACTGATATTAGAGCCGCCAGTGCTATAGGAGGCAACTGGTTGTGCTGGAGTAATGATATTGCCAGACGTGCTGGTGCCGTATGGTGTAGTGGCACCAGCAGTTGTGATCATCAAGGCACCGGGGGCAACAATCGTATACGTCGCAGGAATATAGGTGATCGAATAGTTACCGATGCCGCTGCCAGTAGCCGCGCTAATTGCAATTGGGTAAGCACCAGCCGAGGCATTCACCCCAGTAGTTGATGCAGTTGTGCTAATCGTTGCGCCTGTAACGGTATCGCTACCTAAGAGCCCTACTGCTGGGGCTTGAGTTAAGGTCGCTAAAGATTGGCTATAGAAGCTTGATTTATTTACTGCGGTAATTGTTAGAGGGGCTGGAGTGATATTGGCTGGTGCAGTAATTGCAGTTGAGCCAATTGAGTAATTAGCAGCGCTTGCACCAGACAGGGTTGGCGTGTTGAATGTCACGGTAATGCCGTTAGCCACATTTGGGCTAGCAAAAGTAGCAGTCGCGTAACTAACCGCTACTGAATCGCCCGGGAATAAATTGACCATCGACAATACGCCGTTTGCAGTATTGGTGGAGGTATAGACCTTGCTATCTGCTAGCGCTGTGATGTTTGGACCTGTGCCAGCAGCACCGAAATTGATGATATACGGGGTGATATTGGCAGTAATTGGGCTAGTAATACCTCTCACGTAGTAGTTAGAGGCTGCACCACCAGTAAGTGTTACACCGCTCATAGCGTTATAGGTGCCGCCAGCAATCACTGTCTGGGTGGTATTTGGTGTAACGGTAATGCCGTTAGCCACATTTTTACTTGCAAAGGTAGCGTTGTACGGACCGGATGAGCTTACAGCCACGTTATTTAAGTCCGCCGCCAATACACCCGCTAACGTTTGAGAGGCCGAGCTGATGGTAGCTGCAGTTGTGCCGTCGTACGCCTTATTGTTTGCAGTTAAGCCAGCGTTAATGGTCAAAGGTGCCGGTGTAATGTTAGCCACTAATGTCTGAGGCCCTACTCCCGCCACGTAGTAGTTATTTGCTGCTGCGCCTGTCAAGGTTACGCCGGTCATGGTTGTTACGCCATTCACAACAGAAGTCGCCGGTGTCACTGTCAAACCTAAGCCTACGTTGGACTGGCTAAATGTTGCACCCGTGTATGGGCCGGTAGAACTTACTGATACCACGTCTGTACCCAGCACCCCAGCTAAAGATTGCGTACCCGTTACGGCAATCGTAGCGGCATTGGTTGTGTCGTAGACCTTGTTATTAGCAGTCAAGCCAGCGCTAATGGTTAATGGCGCAGGAGTGATATTGGCTGTTGCAGTAGGCACACTTGCAACTGAATAGTTAGCAGCTGCAGCACCCGATAAGGTAACCCCACTAAAGCTTACTGTTAGGCCGTTAGCCACGTTAGGGCTTGCGAAAGCTGCGCTTGTATAGGCAACCGATACAGAATCACCAGCAAACAAGTTCGTCATCGCCAGTGCGCCAGAGGCAACAGTCGTAGTGTCATAGACCTTATTGTTAGCTGTAGCTGCAATGCTTGGAGCGCCACTACCACCAGAGCCGATGATGAATGGCGTGATAGTGAGGTTGGCATTCACATAGGTAAAGTTGTAGTTACCAGCATCCAATCCGCTTGTCGCTAGATTTGAACCATAAACACCCACGTTTTTACCGCTAGCCGCACCACTCACAGTGACTAGATCATTAGTCAAAATTGCAGGCGATGCTGTTGCTGCCAGTTGAGTTTGTACGGCGCCGTTATAGGCATGAGTAGCTGCAGGGGCCGTAATTGTTACAGCCAATGGCGTAACCGTGAAATTACCCGATGGAATAGCTGAAGTTAAGCCGGTGGAAGATACGAGGTTGGAAGCTGCGTAAGCGTAGCTGCCAACAGTAATATTGCCTGAAGTGCTAGTAGTAACGTTAGATGGGGCTAAGTTAAAAGTCACGTCATTGTTAGACGCATCGCGGAAGGTATAGCTAGTCACTTTAAGGGTTGTAGATGAGCTGACATAAGTTAGCGAACTAATTACGCCGCCAAGAGACGATGTGTAGCTAGCTGTTGGCAATGCAGGTGCAAGGATATTTCCCGATGTACCCGTGCCATATGGTGTGGTAACACCAGCAGTGGTAATCACTAAGGCGCCAGGCCCTACGATTGTGTAAGTTGCTGGCACATAGTTAATGCTGTAGTTCGATAAACCAGAACCGGTTGCAGCGCTAATCGTAATTGGGTATGCACCAACAGCAGCATTTGTACCTGTAGAAGTTGCAGTAGTCGTAATCGTTGCGCCAGTTACCGTATCGCTACCTAAGAGCCCTATTGCTGGCGCTTGAGTTAATGTTGCCAAGCCTTGGCTATAGAAAGAAGACTTATCCACCGCAGTAATGGTCAGCAATGCAGGAGTAATGTTTGCAGTCGCTGTCACTGGAGTGGAGCCAATGCTGTAGTTAGCTGCAGATGCACCCGATAAAGTGACGCCATTAAAAGTAACGGCAGCGCCAGTAGCTACATTCGGGCTTGCAAATGCAGCGCTGGTGTAACTTACTGATACTGAATCCGTACCAAACAGGTTCACCATACTCAAGCTACCGTTTGCTGCAGTAGTCGAGGTGTAAACCTTGTTATTTGCCACAGCAGCAATATTAGGACCCGAACCACTGCCGAAATTAATGACGTATGGCGTAATGTTGGCAGTAATTGGTGCGCTTAAGCCAGCAACATAGTAGTTTCCTCGCGCGCTACCAGATAGGGTTACGCCAGTCATCGCGTTATAAGTACCGCCAGCAATCGTAGTTGGCGTCGTACTTGCGCTTACTGCTAAGCCTGTACCGACGTTTGATTGGCTAAACGCACCAGTGTATGGGCCAGATGAACTAATAGCGACATTACCAACATCAGATGCCAATACGCCTGCCAAGGTTTGGGTAGCTGAACTAATAGTAGCTGCAGTAGTGCCGTCATAAGCCTTATTGTTAGCAGTTAAGCCAGAGCTAATTGTTAATGGTGCCGGTGTAATGTTCGCTGTTAAGGTTTGCGGCCCTACTCCAGCTACGTAGTAGTTACCTGCTGCAGCGCCTGTCAGAGTTACGCCAGTCATAGTTGTTACACCATTTACAACCGAAGTTGCCGGCGTCACTATTAAGCCAGATCCAACATTAGATTGGGTAAACGTAGCGCCAGTGTATGGGCCAGTTGATGACACAGTAACCACATCTGTACCGAGTACGCCAGCAAGCGTTTGATTACCAGTCACCCCGATAGTTGCAGCATTGGTGGTGTCATACACCTTATTGTTAGCAGTCAAGCCAGCGCTAATAGTCAAAGGCGCTGGTGTAATAGTCAAAGTACCATTTGTAATAGCGCCAACGGTGTAATCACTTGACGTATTGAGAACGAGGTTGCTGTTGTAGGTACCAACATTAGTACCAGTAGCCGTACCAGAGCCTGCAGTTGCAGTGTCAGCACCTTTGAGGCCTGTCACCACAAAACCAGTAGTTTGTGAGGCAGCGTTGTACATCACGGTTGCAGTATTGACCGCAGCAGTAATCACGATTGGCGTAATTTGCAAGCTGCCCTGTACATAAGTTACGGTGTAGTCAGCTGGACTAGACACGGTAGCTACTAATACATCAGGAACAATACCTTGGGCTACGTGCGTAGCAGTTGCATAACCAGCAACAGTTGCTGTGTCAGACCCTTTGAGGCCGCTGACAGATGCGCCAGTATTGGTTTGTAATGCACCGTTATAAGCGTATTGATTATTGGTACCAGTAACTAACAATGCCGCTGGATTAATAGTCAATGCACCATTGTTGTAGGTAATGCTGTAGTTGCTTGCGGCAGCGCCAGTCGCTACCAATGCATCAGCCGTAGTTCCAGCATGAGTACCAGTAGCTAAGCCAGCTACCGTCAAGGTATCGCTACCCTGCAATCCAGCAATTGTAGCTGCTGCATTAGTTTGTAATGTGCCATTGTAGGTACGGGTTGTCAATGCACCATTCACTACCAACGGAGCGGTATTAACAGTCAGCGCACCTGGAACAACAGTCACTGCATAGTTTGAGAATCCACTACCTACTGAACCATTGATTGCATATGGTGTTGAGCTCGCATTAATAGCGCCAACTGCTGGGCCGGTATACACAACACCACCTAAGCCTGCAATAGTTTGGCTATTCATTAAAGCACCGGCAGTTACAGTCACACCGTTAGCCACTCCGCCAGTGAGGCTTGCCGCTGTAATTTGGGCCGCAGTTACGGCATTGGCGTTGTAGGTTTTGGATACATCAGCAACTGTCAGCGTCAATGGTGCTGGAGTAATCGTCAATGTATTGGTAATTGTGGATACGCCGGAGAACGGGCTGCCTGACTGTGTGTAGTTATTAATATTGCTTACAGCATTGGTATATGAACCCACATTCCAAGTAGTGCTGGAACCACTAACTACCGGGGCAACGCCAACACTAGTAGTTGTTGGCGTAATCGTGATGGAATAACTGCCATCGGTCCAGATATTGCCAGAAGAATTAGTCAAGGTGGTAACTGTTACTGGACCACTTCCTGCTGGGGTAGCGTACTGAACCGTAGAGGTTGTTGGTGTTGCTGCTGTGCCATAGGTTGTCGAAGCAGCATTCATGGTAATTACCAGAACACCTGTTGGTGAAATCGTAAACACACCCGGCACATAACTAATGTTGTAGTTGCTATTACTGCTTACTCCAGCTGCAGTAATTGGATATGCCCCTACCGTATTTCCAGCTGCGCGAGTTAGTGAATAGCTTGGCGCTGTATCGCTACCCTGCAATCCAGCAACTGAGGCTGTCAGAGTTGGTTCTGGTACAACACCGTAGAAGGTATTGGCATTATTAGCAGTAATGACCAGGTTGGCTTTATTAATCGTAAGCGTCGGTGTATTGGAGGTGACGGTGTAGTTGGTTGCATCAGTACCGCTCGCTGAATAACTTGCGCCATAAGTGCCCGCATTTGCGCCAACACCACCAGTTGTTGCTACAACCACGTTATCGCCTGCAATTACACCCGCAACGGTTGGTGATGTTAACGATTGTGCTGCACCGTTATAGGTCGTTGTTAAGTTGCTACCAGTGATCGTTAATGGTGCAGGTGTGATATTGGCTGTAGTCGTCGTGTTAGCACCACCAGACAGTTGGTAGTTCGCTGATGAACTGCCACCAAGTACTACCCCACTAATATTGACAGTTTTAGCTGTTCCAACATTCTTGTTTACGAAGGTACCGGATAAGTTAGAGGTGTTTACTGAAACGGTATCACCAGCAAATACACCGCTGTAGGTAATCGTTCCAATGTTCAAGGTGGCTGCAGTTGTGGCGTTATAGACCTTGTTGTTAGCGGTAATGCCGCTGATCGTAATGGTTGCTGGAGTAATGGTAATCGATCCATTGGTTACACCGATTGTGTAGTCACTTGAATTGCTAAGGCCAACAGTTAAGGCATCAGCATAAGTACCTACATTTTTACCGGCGCCATAAGAACCACCAATAGTGGCTGTATCGCTAGCTTTTAGTCCAGTAACAGTTGCTACAGAATTCGTTTGAGTAGTCGCGTTATAGACCTGAGTGGTATTAGCGCCAACAACAGAAAGTGCTACCGGAGTAATGGTAATTGAGCCAGGCGCGTAGGTGAAGGCGTAGTTTCCTGATGCACTACCCGATACCGAGAATACGTCTGGCACTGTGCCTTGGGATACGTGGGTCGCAGTAGCGCTTCCGGCAATAGTGACATTGGCGGTATCACCACTCAAAATACCGGTGGTTGTGTAGGTATTGGTTTGTAGAAGCCCGGTATATGGATTAACCGTAGTTGCACCAGTAACAGTGGCAGCCAATTTTGAAATCACCAATGAACCATTTGTCTTGGTAATGGTGTAGTTAGAGAGCTGAGTTGCGCCAGCTGCTGTAACGGATAAAGCATCGTTATAGGTGCCAGCATTAGTACCTGAAGATTTACCAGTGACGGTGACGCCATTACCGGATTGCGTATCAATTCCAAGCAATCCAGAAACTACAGGATTGCCGTTATTTTGCAAGCTACCGTTATAAGCAACATTGCTTGTAGCGCCTGCAACAGTTAATGGCGCTGGGGTAATCGTGAGTGAGCCTTGTGCTGAAACACTAATGTTGTAGTTACTAAGTGACCCGCCGTTCGTTACGCCTGTAACGGTTGGATTGCTTCCTGAGGTAGTAATCGTATTAGCATAAGTTCCAACATTTAATCCAGATGCCAGGCCATTAGTGCTAAATACTAGGGCTTGGCTATTCTGCATACCAGTTACGGTAAATCCAGTAGATGGATTGAATGTTTGAGCTGCCCCGTTGTACATCACGGTCTGACCGGATGCGGAAACGTTCGCTGGTGTAATCACTACGTTAGCAGGGGTAACGGTGAGATTTCCTGGGCTGTAAGTGATGGCATAGTTAGTTGCGCCAAAGCCGCCAGTACCTGTTGCACTGCTTGCAACGATTCCACCGGTATAAGTAAGCGCATTAGTAGTGCCAGGAACAGTTGCGGAGCTGTTGTACTGCAATGTCACCCCAGAAATTGTGTCGCCATTCGGCAAGCTTGACAGGCTGCTGGTGTAAGCCGTTGTTCCTAATGCTAGCGCTGTTCCATATACAGTGCTTTGGGAATTGGCAGTAAGGGATACAGCCAATTTATTAACCACCAAGTTGGCTGGCGTATAGGTAATGTTGTAGTTGGTAGAGTTAAATCCGCCGGTACCAGTCGCTGCGCTTGTAGTAATCGCAGCGTTATAAGTAGCTGCCCCAGTGGAACCGGGTACGGTTGTGGAATTCGTAGTGCCATTGTAGTAATTGACGGCGACGCTTGTTAATGTGTCGCTTGCACCCAAACCAGAGCCGCCTATTGTGTAGCCTGTTGTTTGATTTTGTGAAACTGTAACCGGCGTGCCATATGTGGTGGTGATACCAACGGCAGCAATCGTAATTGGCCGAGGTTGAACTGTCATTAGCGCAGAAACATAGTTCAGCGTGTAAGGAACAGTGCCGGTAATCACTGCTGCAGATGGGGTGATTTGGTAACTACTACCTACTGGCGCTGTTGCTATTCCACCCAAGCTAGTTAAAGACAGTCCAGTTAAAGCATCTCCATTGGGTAAGCCAGCGATGGAATAGCTTGTTCCGCCAATCGTCACCACTCCCAAGCCATTACTGTTATAAGTTACGCCGTTAGTAGTTGTACTATTACCGTAAATTTTGGTGTCAGCAAGTGCGGTGATGGTGACGATTGCACTTGAAGAAGATGTAAGGGTTCCGCCCACATAAGTAATTGCATAATTCGCAGCACCACGTGATCCAGAAACCGGGGCAAATACCGCAGCGCTTGGGGTGATGCTATTGACGTTTGGAGGAGCATAAACTCCAGACGCCAAGGTTGTCGGAACCGTGGTTAAACCATTGGATGTTAAGGTTGAACTCGTAATGGAATCCCCTAAAGTTACTCCATCAACTGTAGTTATGAGACCGGTGCTAGTGAAAGCGGTGGTTCCCAAAGGCAAGGCTGTTCCTGACTGCACAGCCTGATTCGATGCGGTAATAGTCAGAGGTGTAGGTGTAATAACCAGGCCAACATTGCCAAAACTTGAGCTATTGATAGTCACGCCAGAACTTACGCTAATGCCGTGTGTGCTTGTGATGTTGTAGGTGTAGCTTGTGCTATTGGTATTAACCTGCTCACCCGCAAGCGTGCCATAACTTGTGCGTGGAGTTGGGGGCAAAGCCTGCAAAGAGTTAACAAAGGCGCCCAATGGAACGACAAAGTTCACGCTATTAACAGTGATCAGCGCACATCCATCTGTACTTGCACAGGTAATCGCCGAAGAACCTGTTCCTACTACCGTACCATTAGACACCCAGCCTGAATTATTAGTCGTTTTTGTATAAAGGGCCTGTAATTGATAGTCAAGACTGCCTGGAGTAGTAAGGTTACCCGCAGTAGCTAATGGGTCGTTTGTTCCATAAACCTTAGTCACGTTGCCTGATAACGTGGCTGTGTAACTTGGTGAAATACGGAACTGAATTACTGGGCCAGTATTTGTAGAAGTAATTGCACCAGTATTCCAGCTAGTACCGCCTGTACCACCTGCTACGTTTGCAGTATTAATGCCGCCTAATGTAAAGATAGGCAATGATGTAGCTGCAACGTTACCAGCGGCATAAGCCTGGCTAAACAATGTATTGCTGAATGTGAAATCACCCAAGCTAGGAGAAAGCAATCCTAAGGAGGCTTGTGTGGAAGTTGTTCCGGCGGTAACTCCAGGCGAACCGGCATACAAATAGACGTTACCGTTTGGCGACGTGATGTTGTTACCAGAAACAGCCGTGATCTGACCACAAGCAGTGGCAGCGCATGATGTAGAAACAGTGCCAACCGCAAGGTAAGCACCAGCTTCAATAACTACTGGGCCAGTGCCGTTATTAACAATTTTCGGTGGTGTTACGTTTCCGTTATTGGATGTTGCAATGAATACGCCAGCATTAGAATTTTGGGTAAACAGGGTTCCAGCAACAGTTACGATATCAGCACTTGTTCCAATGGCGCTTAACTCAAGAGCACCTGCAGTAGATGCATTTGTAATTGATACCGCATCACTATAGCGGCCATTATAGGCAATGATGTTGGTATTACCGCCATTTGCATTATTGGTGATCGTTACCGCACCTGAAATCCCAATGGCATTACCCTTCACCGTACTTGTGGGTAAGGCATTTGTGGTGACTACAAACTGAGGTGTGATGCCAACGATATTAATGGCGTCTTGTCCAGCTGCAAATGTGCCTGTAGTGACAAAAGTAAGAGGTGCTACACCATAAATCGATACAGCATCAAATAGCTGATTAGCGGATGAAGTGGACGCCCCCACTACTCCACGCAAATAAATACCGAAATTCGCATTTAAGCTACCGCAGGCTGCTGTAGTTGCACAAGTAATTGCTAAGCCATTTGATGCGGTGGTTCCATACTGCCAAGCATTTGTAGCATTAATTCCGCCCTGTACACCTGCTAAATAGGTATTGTCAAAGGTGATTGAGCCAGGAACATTAAGCGCACTATTCACAATTATTGGAGCACCGCTAGCGATGTTGTTGTAATTGATGTGGCTTGTTGAAGTGCCTAGGAAGGTTACTGCACCTGCATTAATAGTGGATAACTTATTGCCATTGGTGGTGTTATAGCTAATGACGGAATCGATACCGCTAGTATTTTGAGCAATCGAAATGTTTCCAGCCTGGCTGATCTGATTGTTCGAGATGAAATAGATACTGCCGCCATTGGCATTTTGGGTTATTGCGCCTGTCTGGGTAATGCCTGTATTTCCACCAGCAGCAGTATCGTTGCCAGTCACAGAAATATTATTGGAGTTACACGCAACCCCTGCCGAACAGGCATTAATTGTCATTGCACCCAAGGAAACCACGGTTGCTGCTGTAGTACCGGTACCTGTAACAGCAATAGAGTTACCAGTAATGAGTGCGGTATCCGATACAGCCATAGCAGTAGTTGAAATTCCGGTGATACTTACAGGTCCAGCTGCAGAGGTAATGGTTGCCGTATCTGATACACCCCCACCAGTTGCAGCGCCATTAGGCCCGCCAAAAATAGTGACTCCAGCGTAACCGTTGATAACTCCAGTAATATATGCGCCATAGTAAGCAGCGCTTGAGGTAGTTCCCGTGACTGAAACGGTTCCATTGTTAGAAGTAATGGCTGCAGATAAATTAAGTGCTGCAGCAAGACCTGCATCAGTTTTAGACGTGCTAATTACCACGTTAGCATCTGCAGTAATAGTGCCAGCAATATATGCAGCGCTATAATCAACTGCAAACCCTTGAGCGTAAATATTAATATTGCCACCAACACCACCAACAGTAGTTGCCCTCAATGTATTGAAGGATGATGTGACGCCATTGATACCTAAAGCACCTTTAATAGGGGTGGCTGATGTGCCGAAGTTAATGTTACTACCATAAGCATTGGCTGATACTTTTGCAGTTACAGCAGTATTCATAAAAAATCCGCTACAGCACGACGAGCTAGTAACAGCTAACACATTAATGTCGCCACCTACCAAAGTAGGACCAGTACCGGAATTAATGGTGACATTACCCATAAAAGCTAAACCATGTCCTACGCCATTACTAAATCCACTAATATTGATTGTGTTACCTGCACTTACCTGGGAGCCAGAAATAGTGCTAGCAGCCAGAGTAACCGCACCACTATTTATACCTGCAATTTGACTCGCGCTTGCTCCATTAATCGTAATGGAACTTCCCGCACTCAACGAACCAGTCACATAGACACCAGTTGAAGCATTTGATGTACTAATGGTAGACATGTTTAAATATCCGCTCGCTGGAGTACAACTAGCCACTGTGCAGCCATAGGTATTGTCTACCAAAATATAACCAGGAACTGTTGTTGCGCCAATTGCTAATGCAGAGCCGCTTGATTTTTCTATGTAATTAATTGCAGAGCTGCTAGTTCCAGCGCCAATGGTTAATGCACTAGTTGAAATCGTAGATAGTTTATTTCCGCTAGTAGTGTTGTAAGTAATATAGCTAGCGGTACCGCTGGTATTGGGAGCTACCGTTACTGCACCACTTTGACTAATCGCATTGTTAGAGGTGAAAGTGATACTGCCGCCATTGGCATTTTGGGTTATTGCGCCTGTCTGGGTAATGCCTGTATTTCCACCAGCAGCAGTATCGTTGCCAGTCACAGAAATATTATTGGAGTTACACGCAACCCCTGCCGAACAGGCATTAATTGTCATTGCACCCAAGGAAACTACTGTTGCTGCTGCTACGCTTGTTCCGGTTACCGCTATAGAGTTGCCTGTAATTAAACCAGTTGCAGTAACTGCCGTGCCGCTTGTACCAGTGCCTTGGTTGATGCCCGTAATGGTCGCCGAACTATTATTTGAGGTAATGACCGCGTTTGTAGCAAGCGCAGATACAGTTGACGTTGATGCAGAGTTCTTAGCATAGATCGTAACAGCTGAATCAGCTGTGATAGTTCCACCAAATGCTGAATCTCCACCGCTTATGGTACTTAAACCATAGATGTTGATGTTCCCACTCCCTGCGCCAACAGTGGTAGCACGTAACGTACCAAATAAATTACCACTATTTGCAAGAATTGCATTGCCACCAGCCAAAGGGGCTAAGGAAGTTCCTAAGTTGATGTTTGCACCATAAGTGGTGATGCTGATATTCCCTGTCGAATAACCATACAGCGCGATCCAACCACTATTGACTGCATTTGCTAAGAAATTCACATCCCCACCAACCAGGGCAGTAGTACCAGATGTAATCGTGACTGAAGCAGCAGCTCCGGCAGATGTTCTCATCATGATGCCGTCACCGGAGAGACCAGTGGCAGCAGTGATATTGACGCCTTGGCCACTAATGAGCGTTGACGAACTTATGTTTGCACCCAATTGAACCCCTGCATTAGAAGCATTTGTGCCGGCGGTTGCACCGTTAAGGGTTACATAAGTACCCGCACTCAATGCGCCCGCAACGAGAACACCACTAGTGGTGGTTGTATTGCTAGTAGTAATAGTAGCTGCGTTTAAATATCCGCTCGCTGGAGTACAACTAGCCCCTGTGCAGCCATAGGTATTGTCAGCCGTTATTGATCCCGAAACAGTTGTAGCACTAACAGATAGATACCCACCACTTGCTAACTCACTGAAATTGACTGGATTGCTTGCAGGAGAAGAGCTAGCTGTGTATGTGAGAACTCCAGCTACGATAGAAGCATTCTGATTCGCTGATGTTACGTCATATGTTACTGCCTGAGCATGGCCGGTATTATTCGCGGCCAGAGTAACGGCCCCAGACTGAGATACATCTCCATTGGATTTAAATAAGATATCTCCGCCGCTTGATTGGACTGCAAGCGCACCTGTTGAAGTAATTCCAGGATTACCGATATTGGCCGTGTTTTTATATCCGATTACTGAAATTGCGTTTACACCTGCAGTCAGGAATGAGGCAGCACTAGTAACGGTTAAACCATTTGCGCCTAATGCAACGGCAGCATTAGAGGCGCTGGCATTAATGCCGTTGATAGTAATACCCTGCCCTGATGTCTGCGCACCTGTTAAAGAAATACCAACAGATGCGGTGGTGTTAACTGTTGTGGCAGATGAAGCAGTTAGCGGTGTTGAACAGGTATAACTTGCATTTGATGCGCAAGTATTGTCCAGCAAGATTGTTCCAGACACGGTTACAGCTGGGACAGTTAATGCAGAACCATTAGACAGAATCTGATAGTTGACCTTACTTGTGGCACCGGTTGCGTTAAAGGTAAATATGCCAGCTGTAATCTGACTATTTAAATTACCAGTACGGGTGTCATAAGTTAAGGTTTGTACGTGATTTGTAGTGTTTGCTGTTGCAAAGCTGACCGCAGATGTTGCTGTAATGTCGCCATTGGTCTTAAATGTGACATTACCGCCATTGGAGTTATTAGTGATGGCACCTGTAGTAACGTTGATGCCGCCAGTTGTTCCGTTGGTACCAACAGTAGTGGTGATATTTAATGCATCCCCTACTGATGCATAAGTGTCAGCCACGTTCGTTATCGTAACTCCACCGGTAACAGACGCACCCAATCCACCTGCAGTGCTATTAGTTCCAGTGATAGTCACTTTTGGCGCTGTAATTAGACCAGCCAGCGATTCAGCGTAAACACCAGAGCCAGTAGATATGCTGGTAATAGAAATCGTGCCGGCTGTTGTAGTGAGGGTTCCAGCAGCATAACTCTGTACGCCTATGGCACCAACGTTGGTATTGTTGATAGTGATGCCAGTGGCCGCAGAAATAGCTGCATTAATTGTGATTCCACTTCCATTGCCGGTACTGGTGTTGCTTATATTTACACTACCGGTATAAGAAGTTAAAGTTGTACCAGCACTGAGATAGATATCCTGGCCAACTATTCCAGTTGAGGAGCTATTGGCGGTAATAGTAATATTGCCAGCCGCATTAATTGGTCCAGCCCCGTAACCGGCAATTACATAACCGTACGAATTGGTACCTGCAGATTTTGCTTGAATATTAACGAAGCCGCCAATATTTAAGGTGGCGCCACTACTCTCATAGGCACCCATGGTTCCTCCGGATACGGCATCGTAACCGGCACCAATAAAGTTGCCACCTGTTGAAGTAGCGCTTACTACTCCAGCATTTGTGGTGGTGTTGATGCTTGCTTGGGGATAAATGTTTTGTAGATAGCCAACATTGACTGTGCCCATTGTGATGGTTTGATGAACTAAATCAATAGTACCGCCCGTACCGTCCATGATGACATATCCACCCCTCGTCGTTATGGGGGCAGTATTTAAAACGGTAGCTCCTGAGCCAGAATTGGTAGTGTTAGTCTGCCAATAAGATTGCATGACCACATTTATTGGGCCGCTGCTTGCTGTAATTGCACCACTAACGAGTGATTGACCGCCAGCAAGGAATTGCAAATTAACCGTACCTGCGCCTGAAGAAGTAATTCCACCTGAAGAGGTAATGCTTGACCCTTGAGTTAAATGGTTATCCAAAATCAAGGTGCCTGTGATGCCTGTAGCTGGCGCAAATGCTAAAGCGCCAGTCTGAGTAATTGCGCCTGTTGCTACTACGTTGACCGTATTGCCGGCATTAATGGCCGCAACAATATCCGCCGTGCTGATATTTGACGTACCAGTGGCTGCAAGTGCGTTAGCCAGTGTGCCGCCCGTTGAAGCAGTAGCGGTAATAGTGACGGTGGTTGGGTCAAGCAGCCACTCATTTGATACAACCGCTGTATTTTGAGTGCCCAACAAATCACCAGAGGTCTCTACGCGGTTTGCAGTCAATGTGGAGTTAGAAATTGCAACTAAGCTAGCTACTGCGCCTTGACTATAGCTTGGACGGCCAATAGCAATGTCGCCATTGATGGCTGCTAGAGATGAATTGTTGATTTGGATCTGGTCACCGAAGACGACGATAGTGCCGTTTGGTGCATTGATGCCAGTTTGGCTATCAAGATTGATGTTGCTGCTAGTGATGCTGTTGTTTGAATCTACTGCCGCTGCTACTGCTGTGTTCACGAAATTTGTGAGTGCTGGAGGTGCAGTTGCTGGTGGCGCAAGGATAGTGCCATTACCCAAATTATTTACTTGGCCAAGATTAATCACGCCGCCCTGACTTACACCCTCGGAACCAATGAGGGCTGCAATGATATCAGTTTGGGTTTTGCCAACAATGGCGATATTGCCGCCGTTAGTTGCTTTACCGATTGAATCGACAATACCGTTAATCGTTGTTTTGCCGGCTGTTGAAACAATCGTGATTATTCCCCCATTAATACCATTTGCTGAGATATAACTATTGCTGCCGATATTGATATCACCAGTTGCCAGAATATTAATTAAACCGCCGTTACTTGTATAAGTATTACTGTCTGCATTTAAACCATTTTGACCATTGCGACGATTATTCGCAGTAGTCGTATTTGCAGAATTTAAATTGCTTAAATTGGTATTATTCGAATTATTACTGTTGCTGCCATTGGAATTAATATTACCGAGAATATTAATAATGGCACCAGCTAAATAAATATTGGAATTATTTCCACCGTTGGTATTAATAGAACCATTCACATTAATAGCCTGGGCTACTGCATATACTTGTCCAGCAGTAATGTTGCTATTGATATCAATCTGACCGCCAGTAGCGATCAAGTTCAATGAGGTTGCTGTATTGCTTGAATAGATATCGGCACCAGCCATGATACGAATCAATGCAGATTGACTGGCCGTGCATGAACCAAACGCGCAGGCGCTACCCGTTGCATCTAATGTCACGCTGGTGCTATTCAAGGCATTGCTGATAGCGGATGCTGCTGCGCTATCAATAATTAAGGCTTGCGGATCTATTGTCCACATGCCGGTTTTGCCTTTTGGGGCAGATGTATCAATGATTGAGCTAGCTGCAATGGAGACGTTGCCCTTAGAGCTAGTCTCGATGAAGCCACCATTACCGCCTTGTGCCCCACCCTTTGCGAAGAGGTTTCCAGCAATTAAGGTCTTGATTTGAGACCAAATATTGATGGTTCCACCGTTACCGTTTTGGGTAGCAGATGCATCTACAGTTGCGTTAGTTTGTACGGAAACTGTGTTTGCTAAGGAATTGTTTTGTATAGCGTCTTGAACTGATTGATTGTTTGCGTTGTTTACGCCAACATTAATAGTTCCGCCGGCTGCTGCACCAGTGGCAGTGGTTTTTGAACCGCTTGCTAAAGTAATGTTATTACCTTTAAGGCTAATATTGCCACCCGTTGCTTGTGCAGAATTGGCTTCAATCACACCACTTTGCTCGATTGTGTCGGCAGTTAATGAGATTTTTCCACCAGAAGTATTAATATCGGATGCAGAAATAGTGCCGGTATTTTTAATGAGTGAGCCCATTAAATTCTGTGCAGCATTTGCGCCAATAATTACTTGACCACTACCTGCATTAATTAATAATTTATTTGAAATTAATGCATTTACTACTGAAGCATCAACTGAAACGCTGACAAATTGACTGCCAGAAAATTTCAAAGTCACTTTTTGACCAGCAACTAATGCAATCGCATTATTACCACTCATTGTTGCAGTAATAACGCCGGTATTAACTACTTGTGGCGCCATTAATGCAATATAACTATTAATATTATTGCCAGTAATATGGCCTTTATTAATAATTTTGCCAGTAGTGCCACCCTCGTAAACCTGGGTGTCCTTACCAGACATAAATTCTGTTGCAGAGATGTTCATGGTGGTTGCCACCATGCCACCCACATTCACCTCAGCACCCTTACCGAACACCACGCCATTGTTATTTACAAAAATCACCTGACCGTTGGCATTGACTGCGCCATTGATCATCGATTTTGAAGCACTATTGACGTAATTGAGGGTTGATGCAGAGGAATTGGGTTGATTAAAGTTCACTGTTGCCTTTGAACCTACATCAAAACTATTCCAATTAATCACAGCACGTTGACTGGATTGATTGATATTCATAGTGTTACCCGCCTGGGAGATGGCTGCTGTACCAGCAACAACTTTCCCGCCTGTTGGCAACGCATTAGCGGCGGGAGGGGCAGCTAGCGCCTGTCCAGCCAGACCAGCAATAGCTAAAGCCACTAATAACTTAGCGGCTTTGAACTGTGATTCACAGCTCTTTCTATGCGATGGTTGCGTAATTTTAGGTATCAAACTTGGTATTTCACTTAAGTGCTAGAGAATTTAACGAAATTTCTCTAATAAAAAAATCCCTCGATCGTGGGAGTTTGTAAATATTTTTGCAATTTCTTATACATTCTTAAAAAAAGATTGTGCCCTTGATCCAACCTTGTACCGATCTGTACATGTTGTCTGTATTTAACTGTTGGCCACTTTGTGTATAGAGCGGATTGTTGCCTACGCGCCATGCCAATGAACCAGAAAGTTGAACTTTTTCGTACTGATACTTTGCTGACAAACCTGTTGCGTATAAAGAATAGGTATTGTTAGCGTTGGTCTGCCCTTGCCAGTTGTTATAAGTGCTTACATATTGCTGAACTAGTCCAGCATCAAAAAAAACACCAACTTGCAAGTCTTGAATCAAGTTATGGTTAATTTCTACAGAAGCAATTGCTCCTTGTGCACCACCTCCCTGGGCTACAGGGTAAGCACGTACACCATAAGGGCCACCCATATAGATCTGCTCGGCACTATTGAGGTTCTTATTAGCCAATTGACCGTAGATAGAAGCCACTAAATTGGTTTTATCAATCGGCAGTGGCTGTGTAATCGAGCCATTAAAGCCCAGCTTTGCAAAAGTACCTTTTGTTGCGGCACCCTGTGCGTCGTTATTAGCTTGATTGGTGTTATTAATACTTAAAGAGCCCAAGGTAGCTGTAGCGCCCCAGCTTGCATAAGCTTGACCAATAAAGTTAGTGCCGTTGATGCCAAGACTTAAATCATTGAGCTGATAGTTACTGCTCTCGATACCGTTAGTTTGGTTGTTGTAGTTCTTATTTTCAAAGTTGATGATCACATTCTTAGTGGAACGTGCAGTGCGCTCTAGCGCATAGATTGAGTAAATTCCGTAGGTTTGTGCTGTACCTTGTGAAATCGTTGTTGAGTAACTTGATAAGCTTTTGTAATCCAAGGCGCTAACGCCTGCAGATACTCTCCAGCCATCATAACCCACTGGCAAACCGTATCTAAGCTGCCCATAGACAGAGCCTTGTGAGCCAATCACATCTAAAGTGGCTTGGTCGCCATTACCACTAGGGTTGTTCAAGCTTAAGCTAGCCGTTGCTTGTGCAGGCCCTGTATTGGCTGCGCCATAGTTTGATAGATCTACCCTACCTGCAAATAAACCCGTATCTTTGGCATTGACCAAGATATTCGTTGTCTCTTCCTCGTCACCCTGCGCTAACTCTCCGCTAACTTCATTACCTGGCGTTTCATTGAGGATGGCTAAACTTCGCTCCAAACCCTTCAGGTCAATAAGGTTGCCAGGCTCGTTGCTGTTGGTAATGAACTTTTGAATAACTTCAGACTTGAGGCGACTTGGTGATTCTTTATTGAGTTCAATAATGACATTGCCTACCTTGCCTTCAATAATCTTGATGGTGATAACGCCATTAACAACGTCTTGAGGTGGGATGACGGCTTGGGCCATTCTTCCCATCTGAGCGTAAAGATTAGTTAATGCATCTCCAGCCTCTTTGATTTGATCCAAAGTTAACTGGCGATTAGTAAAAGGCTTGAGAGCTTCCTGTGCTTGCTCTTGCGTAATCAGCGTAATACCAACCACCTTAAAGGAGCTCACCTCAATTGTTTTGTCACCTGATTTTGGCCTACTTGGTTTTGTGGGCTTCTTAATGAGGTTATCCGGCGCAACATTTTGGCGATCGCGGTCAACTTCACGTTGTAATTGTTGCTGTAATGCACCAGCATCAGGGCCAACTTGTGAATATGCCGAACCACTCAAGACCAAAAAACCTGCCGCTAATGCAATTGCACGACGTGCAGAAGCAGGGGCGCTAAATGGTGAATGCTTTACGGCAGTGCCAGATTGAATGGAATGGCGAATGTGAGGGTGCATCTTGTTGTCTCTAATAATTGAGCAGACATTAAAACGCTAAATCTAGAAGCTGAAAATCCCTCGAACGAGAGTTAGCCTTACGGCTAACTGACCGACTTATTTAGCTCGTTTTTTGAAAGCAATGAGCTGGGCTAGCGAGCGCAAGTGCAGTTTACGCATGACCTGCGCCTTGTACTGCTTGGCTGTGTACAGTGAAATCTGTAGTTTTTCTTGAATTTCTGCATTACTAAACCCTAAAGCAAGCAATTCAAGCACCTCAAGCTCCCGTGGAGCCAAGGCCTTAACGTGCTCCTCAAAAGCTTTTTGCTCAACATAGCTGCGCATATTGTTAGCATCTATATCTAAAGCCTTGATTACCGCATCCAAAAGGGCGTCTCGCTCAAATGGTTTGACTAAAAATTCAATAGCGCCCTGCTTCATTGCTGTAATCGATTGTGCAACAGTGCTTTCGGCGCTAATAAAGATAATTGGCACCTCACGACCACGCTTTATCAACTCCGCCTGTAGTTCTACCCCAGTCATATCCGGCATGCGCATATCAGTAATAACTACTGCTGGCGCAACGTGAAGTGGAATCTTTAAAAACTCTATAGCAGAAGCAAAGGGGTAAACCCGGTATCCAAGAAACTCCAAAAGACTCGTTAAAGTAGCTCGCATCGAAGCATCGTCCTCTATTAAGAAGACATGTTTCAAAACATCATGGATTGCAGCTTTACCGGTCATTGTTACTTGTTGCCCAAAAATTACTCTCTCGGATTATGACAAACATACTGCCCATCAATATCCCTCGATCGCGGGATACGCTAAATCCTCAAATCATCGACTGGGATTGGGGGGGGGAAGACGAGGCTAAAAGTTGCGCCAGCATTTGACCCGCGCTTATAAAAAATATCTCCGCCATGTCTAGTCATGATGTGTTTGCACAACCAAAGGCCCAAGCCCATGCCCGATTCTTTCTGTGAGTCTAGTAACTCAAATAATGAATGCTCTCTTTCAATAGGAACACCCGGACCGTTATCGCTAATATTGATTGTGACTTGTTCGCCCTGAAGATTGATGGCAATAAGGATATGTTTTTTCTCTATATTGTTCTTACTTTTCAGGGACTGAATAGCGTTATTTAAAACATTGAGAATGGCCTGATGAATCTCAATCGAATTAGCATTGATGTAGCACCGCTCTGGCATCTCAATTAATAATTCAATATTCGAGCCTCTGCACTCTGGCCCTACCAATTGGGCTATTGAATAGAGGAGCCCAATCAAATCAATTCTCTCTAACGTAATCGCATCACCGGAGAACAGTGCGCGCAGTGAGCGAATGATTTGTCCCGCTCTTCTTGTATCAGCCTCAATAGAATTGACGATATCCTTTTCTAGATCGAGTTTAACTACATTTCTGTCCATTAGGGATTTAAGATGCTGCGCATTTAAAAGAGATGCGCCAAGTGGTTGACTTAACTCGTGCGCTAATGATGCAGCTAAAGCGCCGGTGCTAGCAGTCTTGTTGGACTTCAGTAGATAAGAGACTAATTTTTCGCGCTCAACTAAAAGCTCTTGTATTCTCGTCCGCTCTTTTGATGCAATGTCATACTTATAGGTTGATTCACGCTCTTTTTTCCACAGTCTGCGGTAAAGGTAAGCGTTGATCAATATATAAACTATCACGTTAATCCCATTTGATGTCCATGACATCATGCTGGACAATAGATCAGCGTTTACGATATTTTGTATATTTAAGTGAGGGCTCCGATTAACCGTAATTATTCTGAATGAGTAGGCGGTAACTTGTAAAGCCAAGAAGAAAATTAATACGCCAACAACGTAATCTCTTTTTTTCCGTAGGTAGTATGCAATGGAAAAAAACTCCCAAATCATCAATGGAATTTGTGTGCCTGCCACCGTATTTACGCGAGCAACAAAGCTATTCTCCTTTAGAAAAAAATGAAGGAACACAAAGCAAAATATTACATAGCCAATAGCTAGGATATACATCACCGACCTCTTAATAGGAGCATTCCAACTGCTTAAGAAGAGAGCAAGCAACACAACAGATGCTATGTATAAATAGTTTGCAGGAAGTAAACAAACGGAACCAAAAAACGGAACCAAAAACCAAAAAAAATAAGCAATGCTTCTCAGCAAAACTGTATATCGCCAGAATAGAGAGGATTCTAAGGAGTTATGGAGTTGATTATCAACTTGCACGGTCAAGAATATTCCAAATAGGATTAGTCCGAATATTCCAAACAGCAGTTGATTCATTAATTCCATGGTTACTCTCTATTCATTTTCGGTTTGGATTATTTATGATTATCATCAACATTCTAGATCATCAAATTTACGCCTAGATTCTTTGGGCGTCTCCAGTCGAGGTCTCTGACGGCAAGGTTTAGGTGCGCTTTAAACGCAAAACTAATTGGCGAGAAGACGATTGGCGGCTTAATTGTAAATAACTTGAGTCTCTTAACTGTCAAATAGACCCAACTGATCCCCAATAGATTCAGTGCTCTTCTTGGTTAAAAAGGCGCTAGGATTTTTTGGTTGCAACTCTCCGCCCAAGCTTTGTGCCTGATGAATCATCCACTGAACTCTGCGACTAATTTGGATGCGGTAGGCATTGGGAACATTGATGGCAGATAAGGTTTCCCTAAGTCGAATTGCACTGATGTGCAGCACATAAGCAAGCTCGGTTAACTCAAGATTAGTAGTCAGTAGATTGCGTTTTTTAGTACGTTTATTTGGCATTTTTATCCTTAATTTAGTTGATTTACACCCTTTTCCCATTCTTTTTGGGGTTAGTTTTGTTGGCGCCTTAACTTTGTTTGATTAAGACAACCGCAGAGCCAGCATCAAAACAAGAACATTGCTTTCTCTGCGGTGTGCCTACTTGCGAACAATCGATCCAAGCCCCCAAAAACTAGGGTCAAGATAGACCTTAGGCCCTCGCGCGCGTAACGTTAGTGAAGCATCCTGTCATCGCTCAATAAATCATCAGGTATGTGTTGCTCGACCTCCACTACGTTTTCAAATAAGCAATCGAGTGCCCCATAGGGCTGCATGGCCATTTCCAAGAACTCACGATGAGTCATGTCGTAATCCCAGTGATGTCGCAATACATCATCCGTACTCATCTCTACACATTCAACCAGCTCAAAAAATAATTCATGCTTAATGTCATCTTCATAGGCAAGAAAGGTGGGTTCGCCATAGCTGCGCCAGACTTGTCGCCGAACCAGCTCCAATGCATCCAAGTATCTTCTTCGCATCGACTCATGGCTGTCGCCGTAGTCAAATAGCATTTCAATGATCACCGAGTAATTCTCTTCTGATCCGTAGATGTCTACATCTTCATAACTGCTTACTTCATTCTTCCAACTTATTGCACGTCATCGCGTTCTAGCCAGCACTCTGTTCCTGGCAATCTTCCCATTCATCATGCCGTACGAAGCATTAGCGATCAATATTTTGATCTTTGGTTTGTTCGCTATGGGCTTTAACTTGCTGTTTGGTTACATGGGGCTACTATCATTTGGTCACGCAGCATTCCTAGGTATTGGCAGCTACATCACTGGCATTAGCATTGTTCACTATGGGATGCCATGGGGGGCTGCAATTCTGGTTGGCATTCTGGGCGCAGCTATAGGTGGCCTCATCATGGGCTACCTTGCCATTCGCACTCGCGGCATCTACTTTTCTATGGTGACCCTAGCGCTTGGTCAAATTGTGTATTACCTCTTCTATAAGGCGGAAAGCCTTACAGGTGGCGAGAATGGTTTACGTGGAGTCCGAGCCTCTCCCCACGGAATTAATGAGGCTTTGGTGACCTCCCAAAGAAAAACCGCCCGAAGGCGGTTTTCAGTGAGAGTGCCAATCTATTAATGGGAATGAACCCCTTTAAGACTTGCTTCACCTAGAGCCTGATGCTCGCTTGGATCAATCGCTTTAATTTCTTTCAAGAATTGAGCAGTATCGATTTTTTTACCACCAAGCCAAGTGCCTTGAACTTTCACTTTATCCGTAATCTCATTCGGATTAATAGCAGTGATATCGGCTGAAAGTTCTACCAAATCCGCATACTTACCAACCTCAAGTGATCCAATTTCAGTATCACGCTTTAACTGATATGCACCATTAATAGTAGAAGCTTTGAGTGCCTGATCTAAGGTGACTGCTTGATTGGCGCCGTGAACTGTACCAACGTCAGTTGTACGAGTCACCATGTGCTGAATATTTCTCAAAGTATCTGGCGGTGAAACAGAGCCGTCGTTATGGAATGTAGTATGAATGTTGTACTTGAACGAATCTCCAGCACGCTGCCATTGTGCGCCATACTCAGGCTTAAACATGGTGCCATCCAACAAATCACCCCAATAAATATATTGGAAAGGTGCTAGTGACACTGTTACGCCAAGACTTTCTGCGCGCTTAAATTGGTCTGCACGTGCGGCACCCAAATGCTCAACACGCCAACGGTGATCAGTACCGATCAGGTTGTATTTATTAAGTGCATACTCATAGGCGTCAAGGACTACGTCAAAGCCTACGTCACCATTACAGTGAAACGCCATTTGATAACCCATCGGGGAATATTTATCAAGTAACTCATCAAGCTGCAAGCGGGTATAGTTCATACCTTTCTCACCAAGCGGCCCTAGAATAATTTCGGCATTACGAGTCCGCTCGTTATCTAAATATCCAAAGCTTTGAGCAACACTTCCTAACCAAGGGGTTCCATCTGCCCAGAGTTTGATACCGTTTTTGCGAACCATACTTGAATCGGGCCAAGTAGCTTTAACGCCAGCATCAGCATCAACAGCCATGTGATAGACGCTCATCCTCAGCGGGCTATTAGGTACAGAAGCAAGCGCCAAGTAACCCTTATACATGCCTGTGCTGTATGTATGCTCTGAAGTAGCCGTAATTCCGAGAGAGGCCATGTAGGCATACCACTCTGCTCCTGAGAGCAATAGATGCGGAATAGCCTTAGGGAGGATAGGACCTGCTACGGCCATGATGGCAGCAGTCTCATTGGCAGTTCCGTTAGAGGTGCCGTCTTGGTTGCGGCCAAAACTTCCACCTACAGGATTTGCTGGCGGTTTGCCACCTTTCCAACCCAACATTTTAATTGATGCAGTATTGAAATACACCGCATGCCCAGAATTGTCGATCACAAGCACTGGGCGGCCACTTGGAGTTAACTTATCAAGCACATCTTTTGTCGGTGTTGGAGCTTGTTGTAGCAATTTATCAACACCATTAAATATCAATGGTACTCCAGCAGGAGCTGCTTTGTCTTCCTTCAAAATCTTGGCCTGAACATCTGCCCAAGATTTATAACCCACATAAGGCGCGATCCAAAATGCAGGCGCCTGAGTTGTAATACCCGAGAGGAAGGGATGGTTGTGTGGGTCAATAAAACCCGGCATCAATACTGTTGTACCTAAATCTTTTACTGTTGCATTAGGAGCGGATGCGCTAACGTCTTTCAATGATCCAACTGCGGTGATCTTCTTGGTATTCGTATCAAAAGCAATTGCTTCGGCGCGTGGATTTTTTTCATCCATAGTAATAATGTTTGCAGCCTTTAAGACCACAACTTCCGCTGAAGCGAATAGTGGTGCTGAGCACATCACTAGGGTAGAAATAGATTTAGAAATTAAAGTACGGTTGATTTTTCTCACAAGAGTCCCAATAGGTAGTTATTGTTCCAGAAATTATGCCATTTATTAGCTATTTAAATGACCCTCCATAACCCTAATTAGCTTTAATATAGGACACTTAGCAATAGCCCTAAACATCCCTTGACCAGCCAATTGACTCCCACCTTACTTAAAAACCCAGGCAAGAAAACCAAAGGAATTAGCCTTTTTTCTGCCACCGCCCTAGGTATTGGGGGGATGATGGGTGCCGGACTCTTTTCTCTTTTGGGAACTGCCAGCGAGCATGCCGGTTCTCATATTCCCCTAGCCTTTTTACTGGGCGCTCTAGCCGCCTCTTTTTCGGTCTACTCTTATGCCAAATTAGGCGCTACTTTTCCTAGTAGTGGGGGCGCTGCCACATTCACGGTAATGAGCTTTGGCCCAGGGGTAATTTCTGGCGGCCTCAACATATTTCAATACCTTAGCTACCTCATTGCTGCCGCACTCTATGCTGCCGGCTTTTCTGAATACGCCAACACTTTGCTTGGTGGAAATTTATCCCCAAACGAAGTCAAGCTTATGGGTGCCGGCATTGTCATACTTTGCGCCGGCATCAACTTATTAGGCACCAATATTGTTGGTAAAGCAGAAATGTTAGCGATTGGTTTTGTCACTATTGCCCTTCTACTCTTTTCTGTTGAAGGTATTCATGTTGCTAACGTCGGTGCATTTCAGCCTTCCATCTGGTCTATCAATGGCATTGCGATAGCTACCGGCATCTTATATATCAACTATCAAGGCTTTGGAGTAGTTACTAACTCGTCAAACGCCATGCAAGAGCCCCAAAAAGAGTTGCCCCTTGCCATGTTCTCTGCGCTTATTTTGGTAACGATTGCTTATGTACTGGTCGGCACCGCCGTAACACTATTGCTTTCCCCTGCTCAAATGGCGCAGTACAACGGCCACGTATTAGCAGATGTAGCCCAAATCGTAGCCGGAAAGGCAGGCTTTATTGTTATCGGTGCTTCAGCACTACTGGCCTGTGCTGCCGCACTCAACGCAACCATCTTTGCCGCAGCGAATATTGCGGCTGATATGGCCAAGAAGAGTTCAGTCTCCAAAGCTTTGAGTGAGTCTGTTTTAAAAACAGAGTTACGTGCATTAACCATCTCTGCATTTTTGGTAATTGCTTTAGTGTTGGCGTTCCCGCTAGATGTCGTTGGGAAGATGGCTAGCCTAGCCTTTTTATTGGTATATGCAGCGATTACCTATGGGCATATCCTGGTGCGCAAACAAACTGGCGCAAAACTATGGCCGCTCTGGGCGGCAATTATTATTAACTTAGGTTTGTTTGCCACCCTATTTCTCAATGTTATCGAGAGTGCACCGGGTAGCGCTATCGCGCTGGGATGCGCTTTAGTTGGCTCTTTCGCTCTTGAGGCAACTTCCCGAAAATTTCTCAGGAAGAAATTAAAGACCCATTGAGCGGTGTAAGATTTTGGATTTCATTTCCAGCCAGAGGCTTTCGAAATCCTCAGCCCTATCGTCAGAAAACTGAACTGACTCAAGTAGACCGCCAAAAATAATAGAGCTCTTCTTTACCAGGGTCTTGTCAAACTCACTTAAGCTAATAGGCTTATCGTCCATATCCCTTGTGAGCTCGGCCGAGCAGACAATTGCATCCGTATCATCGCGGTCAATCACCGCAAATTCAATAAACTGCTGATTCTTAGCAACAATCACCAAGGTGCCGCGGGCATAGCAAACCGACTCATGCGCTTGCACTATATATGCAAGAAACTGGTTTCTCTCTTCATCACTCTGCATGGGAAGATCGTCAATAAAGAAAAGGTATTGATCACCTTCGCCATTGACCAAAGTAAACACCTTGGGAATGACGCCATGACCCAAGGCTAAGTTTCGGTAATAACTAGAAATTTCTACGGCAAGATTTTCGGCAAATAAGTGCATGATGATTCAGAGAAAGAATTACTCTTTACGAGTTTTAATGGATTCGATAATTTTATAGAAGGCATCCGGCTGAACCGCATTTTGACCTTTAAATGGCTGATCGGTAATAACCAATAAGGAAATCAACGCCCCCATCGTAATCGGCAAAATCTTCAAGCCTAGAAAGAATGAGTCTGAGGGCAAGAAAAGTGTATTGATGCTCATCAATGCAAACATACAAATCAAAATAACAATCCAGAATAATCCAGGCAAGCGAATGTTGGAGCGCTCGATACGGGCCTCCCTGCTCTCAGCAACCTCTTCTGATTTTTTAATGATATCGGTATACATCGCTGTTTGACGATTAGTCTGAGGCTCTATAGACATCAATTTTCGTGAAATTCCCCGCCAGAGCATATGGGTCTTCGAGCATCCCTCACCCTTTTCTAACAAAGTCCATTCATCATTGACGATGGAATTCATATACTCGAATAACTCAACACGAATGGGCGCTATAGACGGATCTCCAAAACGGGTTAGCAAGCGATCTAAGTTATTAATACGCCCAGCCTCTTGAGAGACCAAGGTATGCACTTCTCTAAAGTTAGATTGCGCTTGATTGAGCAAAAAACCAATCAACAAACCACTTAAGGTAATGATCGACCCAAAGAGACCCAGGCCTAATCGAGTGCTATCTTGCGTGGGAGCAAAAATCGGAATGTGTTGCAATAAGCGTGGCATCACATCCAATAAGGTTACGAAAAAGAGAATCAGCAGTATCAGAATTTGAATATTGCTTCTTCTGTACATCCAATTAAAGAATAGGTTTTCTTTGGAAGGAGCCTTCATATAGACTAGCTATTGATATATTTTTGTAGAAAATTGAGTGTACGTTCCCAAGCCAGTTTGGCCGCTTCAGCGTTGTACTGCAGAGGTGGCAAGCCGCGTGAATCAGACTTTGGGTTTGCAAAGGCATGCTTTGTATCGTAGCGATGAAATTCATAATTGACGCCCGCTTCTTTTAGTTTTTCCTCTAATTGATCAACTCCTGCGATCGGGAAAAACTCATCATGCAAGGCCCAATGCCCCAGCATTGGCTTAGTAATGGCTCCAGCATTAACGTACTCCAGCGGAGGATTACCGTACCAGACAACAGAGCCATCTAACTCTGGCACATTGCATGCCGCAAGAATAGTTAACGCTCCGCCCATACAAAATCCAGTAACAGCAACCTTTGCACTACCAGTAGCCTTCAAGTATTGAACAGCGCCACGAATATCTTGACCAGCGGCATCCCCAAAATTGAGATCGCCCATCAAATGCTCTGCCTCATTTGCTTCTAAGGCTAACTTACCACGATATAAATCTGGGACTAACGCGCGATAACCCGCTTTAGCCAGTCGATCAGCTACTGCCTTCACCTCATCATCAAGCCCCCACCACTCTTGAATCACAACAACACCTGGAGCATTCGCTTTATCAGTGGGTTCAACTAAATAACCATCTACTGTCTTGCCATCGGGCCGTGCGTATTGAATCATGTTTATTCCTTAATAAATTTTGGTTTTCAGCTTCTAAATTAAGCCACTGATTGAGACTTGTGATCTGAGTGAATATATCCCACAACCCAAAAAGTGAGCAAACCACAAATGGCAGCCCCATAACCAACGAGGTTGTAGTGCTCCATCCTGCCATCAGCTGTAATTGTGACTACCAGGCCTGCCACAACGGATGCTATACCGGAAGCCAACATCTGCACTGAGCCAATTAGGCTCATAAAGGTTCCCCGAATTTTGGGCTCTACCATTTGACTCACAATAGCCATGGCCGGAATCATCCGTCCTGAAATCAAGACAAAGAAGGCTGTCTGATTAACCAGCACCACCCACAAAGGAACCGGTATCAAATTGGTTGTTACTAGGATCGGTACCAAACTAATGATGGCTAGCACGCGAAATACTTTGACCTTGCCATACTTATCGGCCATATGCCCAATAAATCTGGAGCTCATCAAAGTCGCCAACCCGCCACAAAGATAGATTAGAGAAATGTAGGAATTCGCGATTCCAACGTTAGCGGTGAGGTAGAGGGCAATATAAGGAATGACAGTAAAGCCAGTCAACATAATTAGACCCACAAACAGAAAGGCACGTAGATGACGATGAGCAACAAAGACTTCGTAAATTTGCTGGAAGCGACTTCCCTCCTGAACGTGGTGCAAGTGGCCAGAAATTTTTGGAATATTACGATACGCCAGATAAAGAATCAGGGTAGATATCAGGCCAATAAACATAAATGGCGCACGCCAGCCCAATGAGGTGACATGGTTTGCCAAAAATAAACTTAATGGGACACCTGCAACTGTTGAAACTGAGAAAGCAGCCATGACTGTCCCTAAGGCCTTACCCCTTCGCTCAAACGGAATCGCATCCGCCACAATAGTTTGTACCAATGATCCTAAGATTCCACCAAAAGCACCCGCACATGCACGAGCAATAAATAGCGCATGATAATTCGGCGCAAAGCCACACACCACAGTGGCAATAATGAAGCAGACATATAAGCCCAATAACAGCTGTCTACGCTCAAAGCGGTCTATATAGTAGGTTGCAAATACCCCAGCGATCGCAGCAGCAAAAGTATAAGAAGATAGCAATAGACCAAATTGATGCGTATTGATCGATAACGCGCTGATGAACTGAGGCCCAAGCGGCATCATGATCATAAAATCCAGAATGTGGGTGAACTGAATGCCAGCCAAGGCAAGCAAAAAGAATCTTTCTTGCTGAGGGGTGCGAACTAAACTCAAAGTAGACTCAACAGTGCATATAAGGGGGACAAGAAGCTATTATCCTCTCTAGCGCATGAATCTGCTTTGGGGTAGGATTACTGCTATATCGCCAATCAACCTATTGCTGAATGGAAATTATGGCCTTGCCAACCTTGTCAGACACGACAACAACCATCTCACTTACCTTTGTTCTTGTTGATATCTTTTTTGGGGTTACGGGCTTAATCCTGATTCTCATATTCCATGGCAGCGGCTTAAATCACATGGCCATGCGTTTCGAACGTCTTACCAAGGCGAATCTGGATCGCAATCAATATGATTGGATCTTTTTTCACTTCTATGTAGCCTTCATTATTATTGCCTTGATTCATATTTGCGAGATCTTCATTTGGGCAGCCATTCTCTTTTGGTTAAACCTAATCCCCAACGGGGTAAATGCCATTCTTTTTGCAGGGAGCTGCTATACGACTGTGGGTTTTATATCCGACATTCTTCCGTATGGATGGAAAACAATGGCCTTCTTTATTGCCTTTTCGGGTCTTTTTTCAATCGCCTGGACTACTTCCACGATGATTGGAATGACAGGACTTTACAGACAAGCTTGGAATCTTAAATATCTGGGTCGCCAGAAATAACTTTAAATAAATAACCTAAAAATAGCCCTTTATAGGATTAATTTAGGGTATTTTGGGCTAAAAGAGCATGTTTTCCAGAAGCTAAGAACTACCTTAAGTTTTAATGTAGTAGCCATAAACACATCGATTTCCACCTCTAGAGGGGTCATGAGTATCGTAAATGACCCCATTCACTATCGCAGTCAAGTGCTTAGAAACCTTCACAATCAAGACTCCTGGAGGAAGTTCATCTATCCTTAAATGAACCTGGCAGCCTGCTCCGACTTTCATGGTGGGCACCCATTCAAAACCCAGACCCAATATATAGTCATGAAATACATTGCGGTGATTCCCATTTCTGGGGGACGACCCTTTTATGTTTAGCCTCTTTGCTAGACGATCGTTGCGACGCTGGGCATAACGCTCATTTGCCAGCCTTAAGTCTTCATAGACTTGCATATAAGGCAAGTTCGCAGCAATTGCGATGGATCTGACGACGCAATCTCCTGCACCACCTTTAAAGCCAGCCTCTTCCCTACCGCCATCATTCAATTGAAACGGAAACTGGGAATGTGCTTTAGAGAAGGGGTTTAGAAATCCGAACATTTGCTTGTGACCAATAAAAAATGGATTTGCTTTGTGGGCAAATCCATTCTAATTAGGGCAATAGCTAAATTACTTAGCGTGCGCCTTTTTCACCTCTAAACGCCAAGCGTGCAGCAAAGGCTCTGTGTAGCCGTTAGGCTGCTCAAGACCTTTGAAAATCAAATCGCTAGCGGCTTTATAGGCGTACGAGTCTTGGTAGTTAGGCATCATTGGCTGATACAAAGGATCACCAGCATTTTGACCATCAACCACTTTAGCCATACGCTGCAAAGCCTCGTTTACTTGGTCAGCGGTCACGATGCCATTAAGCAACCAGTTCGCAATGTGCTGACTAGAAATACGCAAAGTTGCACGGTCTTCCATCAGGCCTACGTTATGAATATCAGGCACTTTAGAACAACCAACACCTTGGTCAATCCAACGCACTACATAGCCCAAGATACCTTGGCAGTTGTTATCCAACTCTTGCGCAATCTCTTCCTTAGACCAATTAGCCTTTTCAACAACCGGAATAGTCAATAAATCATTGATCAATGCTTCAGCTTCAGCAGCGGTATCGAGCTTTTCCATTTCTTTTTGGAGCTCAGCCACGTTTACTTGATGGTAGTGAAGCGCATGCAAGGTAGCCGCTGTTGGTGAAGGCACCCAAGCAGTATTGGCACCTGCTTTAGGGTGAACAATCTTCTGCTCAACCATGGCTTTCATCATGTCTGGCATTGCCCACATCCCTTTACCAATTTGAGCACGACCACGCAGTCCGCAATCCAATCCTGCAAAAACGTTACGACGCTCATAAGCGGATAACCACTTGCTGGTTTTCATATCCCCTTTACGCATCATTGGACCTGCATACATCGCTGTGTGCATTTCATCGCCAGTGCGATCCAAGAAACCAGTATTAATAAAGGCTACACGTGCACCTGCAGCAGCAATGGCTGCCTTGATGTTGGCACTCATACGACGCTCTTCATCCATGATGCCGAGCTTTACGGTATCGGCTGGTAAGCCAAGTAATTTCTCAACGCGGCCAAACAGTTCGCCTGCAAAAGCCACCTCTTCTGGGCTGTGCATTTTTGGCTTCACGATGTATACAGAACCCTTGCGAGTATTACCAATCTCTTGGCTTGCTGGACGATTGATGTCATACAAGGCAATCAATACTGTTACTACTGCATCTAAGATACCTTCGTAGATCTCTTTGCCTTCACCAGTAATGATGGCTGGGTTAGTCATCAAATGGCCAACGTTACGAAGGAACAAGAGTGAACGGCCATGCAATGTAACGATGCCATCTTTTGCGTCAACAGCGCCGATACCAGCTTTGTACTTACGATCTGGGTTAAGAGTGCGTGTAATTGTCTTGTCGCCCTTCTTCACTTCCTCAACTAATGTACCCTTCAGAATTCCCAACCAGTTTTCATAGGCAAGAACTTTGTCATCGCCGTCTACTGCTGCAATAGAGTCTTCCAAGTCCAAGATTGTAGAAAGCGCTGCCTCAAGAACTACGTCATTGATGCCAGCAGGATCACTTGCACCAATCGTTTTGCTCTTATTGATTTCAATATCAATATGGACACCGTTATTGCGGAGCAAGATGGAGCTTGGAGCAGCTGCATCACCTTGGTAGCCAACGAACTGCTTCTCGTCAGCCAAACTAGTAGAGGTGCCGTCTTTTAACTTGATGGACAACTTATTACCGTCTACTGTGTAAGCCACTGAATCACGGTGTGAACCTTTAGCCAATGGTGCGGCTTGGTCCAAGAAGTTACGAGCATAAGCAACCACTTTTGCGCCACGAATGGGGTTGTATGCACCAGTCTTAGTAGCGCCATCCTCTTCGGATAAAACATCAGTACCGTAAAGAGCATCATACAAAGAACCCCAACGTGCATTGGCAGCATTTAAGGCATAACGTGCATTCAATACCGGAACCACTAATTGAGGGCCGGCTTGAAGTGCCAACTCATCATCTACATTCTTGGTAGTGGCCGTAATTTTTCCTGGGACATCAACTAAGTAATCAATCTCTTTCAAAAACTTGCGGTATGCAGGCATATCTTTGATTGGGCCTGGATTAGCTTGGTGCCATTTATCCAAATCCAATTGAATGCGATCACGCTTGGCAAGCAATGCATCATTTTTAGGAGTTAAGTCTTTAACGATTTCATCAAAGCCCTTCCAAAAATCCGCACTCTTAATACCAGTGCCTGGAAGTACTTTGTCTTCGATAAATCGATATAAAGGAGTTGCCACTTGAAGGCTATTACAGGTAGTACGCGCAGTCATGTTGTTATCTTCTTAAGCAAAAAGTTAATGAATAGGGTTAGTTAAATTAATGAATCAGTTAATTAGTCAGTTTTGGAATATTTTCCATTAATCCTGGAAAGGATGCTGGAGGAGAATGGTTTCATCGCGCTCTGGGCCGGTAGACACCATAGCGATTGGCTTACCTGCAACTTCCTCAATACGGCGCAGGAAGTTTTGTGCCTCGATCGGAAGCTTGTTCCACTCACGAATACCGAAAGTCGTCCCCTTCCAACCAGGGAAGTCCTCATAAATTGGCTGGCAACGGGCAACAGATTCTGCGCCGCGTGGCAATACATCTAACTTCTGACCATCCAAGTTATAGCCAACACATAAACGAATTGTTTCGAAACCGTCGAGAACATCCAGTTTAGTAATGCACAGACCAGATAGACCGTTAATCTGAATGGAGCGCTTCAATGCAGCAGCATCTAACCAGCCAGTACGGCGTGGTCGTCCAGTAACAGAACCAAATTCTTTACCAACTTCAGCCAAACGAACACCAACTGGATCTTGCTTAGCAGGATTGTCATGATCGTAGAGTTCACTTGGAAATGGCCCAGCACCAACGCGTGTGCAATAGGCTTTGGTGATGCCCAATATGTATTGCAATGAATCTGGTCCAACACCTGAACCAGCAGCGGCGTTACCTGCCACACAGTTACTGGAAGTGACATACGGATAAGTGCCGTGATCGATATCTAGTAACGTTCCCTGCGCGCCTTCGAATAACAAATTCTGACCAGATTGCTCAGCAGCATATAAAGCGCTAGAGACATCTACTACCATTGGTTTCAGGCGTTCAGCATAAGACATCGCTTCAGCCAATGTTTTCTCGTAGTTCACTGGCTCAGCGCCATAGTAATTCGTGAGCATGAAATTGTGATATTCCAAGTTCTCACGCAACTGCTCTGCAAATTTTTCTGGGTAGAACAAATCTTGAACGCGCAATGCACGGCGTGCTACTTTGTCTTCATAAGCCGGCCCAATACCGCGACCAGTAGTACCAATCTTGGCCTCGCCACGCTTCTTCTCACGTGCATGGTCAATCGCTACGTGATAAGGAAGGATCAATGTTGTTGCTTCTGAAATCTTCAAGCGAGATTGCACATCTAAGCCAGCTGATTCAAGTTCGCCAATTTCTTTGAAGAGCGCCTCTGGTGAGAGCACAACGCCATTACCGATATAGCAAATTACATTTTTATGCATGATTCCAGAAGGAATCAAACGCAGAATAGTCTTCTTGTCGCCAATGATGAGGGTATGACCTGCATTGTGACCACCCTGGAAGCGGACCACTGCTTGCGCATGATCAGTTAACCAATCAACCACCTTACCTTTGCCTTCATCACCCCACTGGGTACCAATGACAACTACGTTACGACCTTTAGTTTGCTGCTTTGAAGACATAGTGAAATCCAAAAAGATAATTACAAAATAAGTTAACTGCTTAATGCCAAATGTATTGCTTTATTTCTGGGGTACTTTTTATTTACTTCTTATTAACTTCCCAAGAGTTACCTTGCTGAACTAACTCTCGATCATATTCATATTCAGCAGCCTCTAATGAAGTGCCTACTGGAATCTGTATCACCACTTCACCCTTGCTTCTGAGAGTTTCGATAACCGCACTTAACTCTGCATCTTCAATCCAAGGGGCCAAGATGGCCAACTTGCGCGTACTTAACGGCGATAAATTGGCTAAAGTTAATAGGTCTAAAGAAAAGCCCGTTGCAGGACGTGGACGACCAAAAGCTTGGCCAACATGGTCATAGCGACCGCCTCTTGCGATTGGTTGTGGGAATTGGTCAACATAAGCGGCAAACATCACACCGCTGTGATACTGATAGCCACGCAAATCGGCCAGATCAATACTGAGTTCCAAATGACTAGACATCTTCGCTGCAGCACAAGCCAAACGCTCAAGATCTGCCAAAGCCTGGTCAATCGCCGCATGCTTAGGCAATACTTTCTTGGCATTTGCTAAAACTTCAGGACAAGGGCCATTTAATTCAGTCAACGCCATCAGCGCTTGAGCAACATTTGCAGGCAAGCAAGCCGCCCATTGACTTAAGCGAGGACGGTCCTTGCTTTGAAGCAAGCCATACAACGCTTCAATTGTTTCTTTATTAAGATTCTGACCATCCAATATCCCTGACAGAATGCCAGCGTGCGACAAATCTAGATATACCTTCTTGATTCCAGCAACAGAAAGTGTTTTAAGCAATAGGGTAATCGCCTCAAGATCGGCTTCCCAGGTTGCACAACCGTAAATCTCTGCACCGAGCTGCAATTCTTCGCGAGCTGAGCTACCAACCGGAGTGCGAGCGTGCGCTACAGATCCGGCATAACAAAGACGGGTGACGCCAGCGCGATTTAGGAGGTGTGCATCAATGCGAGCAACTTGCGGAGTGATATCAGCACGCAGGCCCAATGTACGACCAGATAGCTGATCTACCAACTTGAATGTTTGTAGGTTGAGATCGGAGCCGGTGCCAGTCAATAAAGAGTCTAAGAATTCCAGAATGGGAGGGGCAACTAATTCATAGCCATAAGACTGATACAAGTCTAAGACGGCACGACGCAAAGACTCAACCTTGCGAGCCTCGGCAGGCAAAACATCTGCAATATCTTCAGGAAGTAACCAGCGATTCATGATGTGAACTATTTGCTTTCTTATTTTTTGTGCAAGAACTTAAAGAACTCGCCATTCGGCTCTACCACCATGATGTCTTTCTTATCCTTGAAAGAGCTTCTATAGGCTTCTAGGCTCTGATAGAACTGGGCAAACTGAGGATCACGCCCGAATGCTTCCGCATAGAGTGCAGTAGCTTTCGCATCCCCTGCTCCCTTAATTTTTTGGGCATCACGATAGGCTTCCGCCAAGATCGTGTCACGTTGACGCTCTGCATTTGCGCGAATCTTGTCTGACTCTGCAGCGCCCATAGAACGCAACTCATTGGCCACACGCTTACGCTCTGCTTCCATACGGCGATAAACAGAATCGCTAATTTCTGCCAAGAGGTCAACACGCTTTAAGCGAACATCGACAATTTCTACGCCAATATCAGATACATCATCAGCAACCTTCTTGCGAATACCTTGCATCACTTCTTCGCGCTGATCAGAAATCAACTCACGAACAGTACGCTTAGTGAACTCTTCATTTAGAGCCGAACGAACTAACTGGGTCAAGCGATCTTGAGCCAAGCGCTCATCACCTTTGAAGCTAATAAAGAACTTACGTGGATCGACAATGCGCCATTTCACATAAGAATCTACTAATAAGTTTTTCTTTTCAGCGGTTATGAAGCGCTCTGCTTCTGGATTATCAATCGTCAAAATGCGACGATCAAAGAAGCGAACACTTTCAAAAGGGGCTGGAAATTTCACCTGAATTCCGGGCTGTTCAATCACGCGAACAATCTGCCCGAATGAAAACACCACAGCAAAATTACGTTGATCCACAACAAAAACACTAGAAGACAAAACATAGATCAGCGCAATAAAACCAATACCGGCTGCAATTAAACGATTTGCATTCATTATCTGGACTCCCTATCGCGACTACGGAGGCCATCACGTTTATCTGCAGTGCTATTCGTTACTGGCGCTACAGGGGCAGAGGTAGAGGCAGAGGTGGGGGATGAGCTTATAGGGTTTGTATTTGTACCAGTTGCACCACCCACAGTAACACTACCAGTTGGAGTGCTTGCTCCCGATGAGCTTGTTTGTGTATTAGCTGCTTGAGCACTTTCTGTGCTGACTTGCGCGACGATCTTATCGAGCGGGAGATATAGCAGGCTATTGCTCTTGGTAGTGTCAACCAAGATCTTAGTAACGTTGTTGTACATCTCGCGCATGCTATCGATATACATGCGATCACGAGTCACTTGAGGCGCCTTAGAGTATTCAACCAAAATTTGTTTAAAACGTGTGGCATCGCCCTCAGCGGTAGCTACTACCCGAGCTTTATAACCCTCGGCCTCTTGAATCAGGCGAGCTGCTGTACCTTTGGCGCGCGGAATGATGTCATTAGCATAGGCTTGACCTTCACTCTTGAGTCGCTCTTGGTCCTGCCCTGCTTTCACGGCATCATCAAATGCAGCCTGAACTTGCTCTGGCGGTTGAACATTTTGCACGGTCACGCTAGTTACATAAATGCCCGTTTTGTAGCTGTCCAAAATCTTCTGAATGGAGTTGGCTAAATCAATGCCAATCTTTTCACGACCCTCATACAAGACGGTATCCATCTTGCTACGAGCAACGATTTCACGCACAGCTGTTTCAGCAGCTTGCACTACCGCTGCATCGGGATCGCGGTTATTAAATAAATAATCCGTAGGGTCCTTTAAGCGGTATTGCACAGCAAAGCGTACGTCGATGATATTTTCATCTTCAGTAAGCATTGAAGAATCTTTTTGATTGGTGGCCTTAATCAAAACAGGGCGCCCTACTTCAACTGAACGCACACCAGATAAGTTCACCGTCTCTTCAGACTGAATCGGCCAAGGCATACGCCAGTTAATACCTGGCTTGGCGGTGTAATCGTACTTACCAAAAGTAAGAATAACGCCGGCTTGACCTTCTTGAATAATGAAGAAGCCACTGCAAACCCACATAAAGAAGACAACTGCTCCTGCAATCAGAAAGCTTGCCTTAGAGCCAAATGGATTGCTGAAATTAAAGTTAGGGGCGCTGATACCACCATTGCCACCGCCACTACCGCCGCCATTGCCGCGCTGTGAAGGCGGAGGAATATCAGTGCTGCTTGGTTTATTCGCTGGCTTGCTAGCGGGGTTACTTGTTACCCCAGGCTTCTTCTTACCACCAAAGATACCGGCAATTCTGTCATTGAAATCACGCCACAACTCATCCAAGTCTGGTGGGCCATCGGGCTTAGTTACAGGATTTGTTGGTTTTGCATCTACTGGCTGGTTAGTTTCTGGATCCGCTTTTGGAGCTTGACCTTCTGCCTGCCCATCTTTGACATCTTTGGATCCACCTGAATTGTGGCTATTGCCCCAACCTGGATCATTCACCGAAAAAAGGTCTAGAAATTTACGCGTCATTAGATAAATAGCTTCGGTTGGCAAGAGGATTAAATTCAGAAGTTTCTGGTCGTTCAGGTAAAGGTTCTAAAAACTCATCCGGGGCCAATTGCTTCTTGGCACGGTTGTGCTCGACCCTTATTCTATCAGTCATTTGAGAGCATTCGGCCAGGGCTGAGCGAAGTAAATCAAGGCCTAAGCCCGTCTTGGCTGACAGGAAAACCTGGCTTGGAAAGCCCTGCCCATCACGCTCTAAAACAGCCCCGCGGGTGAAGGTTTGAGGCATCTGGTCGATCTTATTCATCACCTCGATCCGAGGGATGTCATCAGCGCCAATTTCCCCCAAAACAGCCTCTACTTCGGCCTTTTGCTCTCTAGCAACCGGGCTACAGGCATCAATAACATGCAATATGAGGTCGGCATGGATAGTTTCATCCAAAGTTGCCCTAAAGGCCTCCACCAACTGGTGGGGTAAATCTCGGATAAATCCCACGGTATCAGAGACCACAATTGACCCAACTCCGTCCAAATGGACCTTTCTAGAGGTGGTATCTAAGGTGGCAAAAAGCTGGTCAGCCGCGTAAGTCCCTGCTTTGGTTAGGGCATTAAACAAAGTCGATTTACCAGCATTGGTATATCCAACCAAAGAGACCGAAAACACATCTTTGCGATTTCGAGCCCTTCTTTGCGTTCTTTGTTGGCGCTGGAGTTTTTCCAACTCATTTTCCAAGCGCTTCGCTTTGGTAGCCAACATCCGGCGATCCAACTCCATCTGAGTTTCGCCAGGACCACCGCGCACACCAATACCGCCACGCTGTCGCTCTAAGTGACTCCAGGCTCTGACCAAACGAGACATCCGATAACGCACTTGCGCAAGTTCAACTTGGGTCTTACCAATATGACTTTGCGCTCTTTGACTAAAGATATCCAAAATCAAACCGGTGCGGTCCATCACATGAAAACCAATGTGGCGCTCTAAATTGCGTTGCTGAGTTGGAGAGAGGGGATGATTGAAGATCGCAAGTTCTGCGCCCTGCTCTTCCATCACCCGCTTGAGCTCATTCGCCTTACCTGAGCCGATAAACAAAGCGGGGTCAGTCCTTCCCTTGCGGGCAATAACAGTGGCTGCGGGAATGGAGCCTGCGCTATCAGCCAACAGGCTGAGCTCGGCCATGCTATCTGCAAAGTCTTCACGCCCTGTGTCTACGCCAACTAGAACAGCGCGTGCAGCATCTACTCCGGTTTTATACAGGGCTAGCTTCTTCTAAACGGAAATCAATCGCACGAGCAGGAACGATCGTAGAGATTGCGTGTTTGTAAACCATCTGTGTCACCGTGTTGCGCAAGAGCACAACATATTGGTCAAATGACTCAATATTGCCTTGCAACTTAATGCCATTGACTAGATAGATCGAAACAGGAACATGTTCTTTGCGTAAAGCATTGAGGAATGGATCCTGAAGTAATTGAATTTTGTTAGGGTTGCTATTGCTCATACTGCTCCTTAATTATCTTTTGGTAACTACTTTTTTGGGAGTCTTGCTTTTTTTATTAACTATCAATTTTTACTGCGCATTTCTAAATACAAACTACTAGAACCAATGACTCATCAAGTTCTCTATATTGGGCTGATTTTCGAAAAAATCAAGCCCAATTGACATGATTCTGAAAGCTTAGCCCAAATTAGCGCTTTTTGCCCTTTTTACCCTTATCGTCATCAACGTATGGGTTTTTAGCGGTATTCATCTGAATCCGTAAAGGCGTGCCACGCAATTTAAAGACATCTCTAAAGCGGCCTTCCAAGTATCTCTTGTAGCTATCGGTCACTCCACTCAAGGATGTGCCATGGATGACCACAATTGGGGGATTCATGCCCCCTTGGTGGGCATAGCGTAATTTTGGACGACCCATACCAACCCGTTTTGGCTGTTGATGCTCGATTGCCTCTTGCAAGATACGAGTTAAACGAGGAGTTGGTAACTTCGCCATCGCTGCGGCATAAGCTGCATCGACGTCCTTAAAGAGATCCTTAAGACCTGTACCTTTTTTAGCGGAGATTGGGTGAACGTTTGCAAAATCCAGAAAGCGCAGTTTTTGAGCAATCTCCAAACGAGCGCGCTCTTTAACGTAAGCATCCAGACCATCCCACTTATTCACAGCAACCACTAATGCGCGCCCTGCCTCAACGATAAATCCAGCGATGTGCGCATCTTGCTCAGAAATATCTTGCTGAGCATCTAACATCAAAATCACCACATTACAGTCAGCAATTGCTTGCAATGTTTTAACCACTGAAAACTTCTCAATCGCTTCAAATACTTTGCCGCGGCGACGCAGGCCTGCAGTGTCAACTAAGATATAAGGCTTACCGTTGCGCTCAAAGGGAACTTCAATCGCATCACGCGTAGTGCCCGGCATGTCAAAGGCAATCACACGCTCTTCGCCGATCAACTTGTTGATCAACGTAGATTTACCGACGTTTGGACGACCTACTACCGCAATCTTCATTGGGCGATTAGGATCGTTAGCCAATTCATCTTCATCCGGTTCTGCAATACCTAGAGAATCTAACGCGTCATCAATCAGGCCACGCACACCATCGCCATGCGCAGATGAAATTGGGAAAGGCTCGCCTAAGCCAAGCCCATGAAAGTCTGCAGTGACAACGCCAGCCTGCATACCCTCAGTTTTATTCACTGCCAAAATAACTGGTCGACCAGTCTTACGCAAGAAATCTGCAATCACTCGATCTTGCGGCGCCATACCCAAGCGACCATCAACCAAGAAAATCACAATGTCAGATTCAGCAACAGCCTGCTTGGTTTGTTTTGCCATTTCGGCAACGATTCCGGTCTTTGCTACTGGCTCAAAACCGCCTGTGTCCACGCAAATGAATGCACGCTCGCCGATGCGGCCTTTGCCATAGTGACGATCTCTGGTTAGGCCAGAAAAGTCAGCCACCAAAGCATCACGTGAACGCGTTAAGCGATTAAAGAGGGTCGACTTCCCCACATTGGGACGGCCGACAATAGTGATAACTGGATTCATTTTGGACTGTACGCCGCTATTTTTCCACCTTGAGATTGAACCAAGATGAGGCCACCTACCGCAATGGGGGCAGCCGAGATTGGACTACTGTCGTGACGAATGCGCGCAACCATCTCGCCATTCGCCTGTGAAAATGCATGGATATAACCTTGAGCATCACCCATCAACAAAACTTTTCCAACTGCAAGTGACTCACCTACATCACGGAATATCAGCTGCGTGTTTTCCCAAACTTGAGTACCGTCTTTAGTTGCAAAAGCAGTGACATAGGATTTGTCGTTTGCCGAGAAAACCATATCGGAACTTTGTGAGGTGCCGGTGTAACTTGAATAGTCCTTAAACCACAGAAGGCTGCCTGTACGAGCTTGGCCACAACCAATACGGCCCTGATAAGAAACTGCGCAAAGAATATCCCCTTCCATGCTTGGTTTGGCGGTGACATCATTCAAGCGCTCGATTTCAGAGAAGCCTTTAGGAAAAGATACGGGGGTTTCCCAAATTAATCCGCCATTTGCAATTGCAATCATCCCAAAACGACCGCCAGCAAAACCAGTAACAATCACTTCATTATTAATAGATAACATGCCATAGCCCACACGCAATGACAAAGCAGACTGCTGACGCTGATAAGTCCACTTACGTTTGCCAGTTTGTGCATCTAACCCAATGAAACGATTATCAAGTGCGCGCACGACCACGATGCCACTAGCAACTATAGGTTCGCTTAAGACTTCACTGCCAACACTCACATTCCAAATAGGCTTGCCCACATCGTCATAGGCATAGACCATGCCTTTTGTACTCACTGCAACCGTAGTACGTCCATCAGAGCCAGGGCCAACAGATAAGCGATCAGGCACGGACACTTCCCACGTTTTATTACCTGATGCTAAATCGATCCTAGCCAAGTTCCCGCCGTGGGAAGCTACGTATACAGCATCGCCAGCAACAATGGGATGAAAGTTAAAGGTTTCTGATGAACCAATGCTGTTTGACCAAACAGGTCGAAGATCAAATTGATTGGTAACCGCCGGTAATTCGGCAGGCTTTCTGACCTTCGAGCTACCGGAGCAAGCTACTAAAGCAATTACCACGGAACCCAACACTAAGGCAGTGCCTATGCGCATCGGCAAACGCTTCATCTCTTTAGTCATCACTGAGCAACTCCTCCAACGGCATCCAATTTAACTTTTAAGAGACGACGAGCCTCTTCAGGAAATTCTTTTGCTTGATCTAACTTTTTCCAGGCCTCTTGATAGCTAGCTTTAGCTTGTTCATTTTTCTTCTGCGCTAAATACCAATCGCCACGACGTTCAAGCCACAAAGATTCAAAACCAGCAACAGGCTTCTCATTCAAGATTTGATCGGCCTCTGCAAAATCTTTTTCAGAGCCTAGCTCAATCAATTGAGTCACTAAGCGTAATTTTGCCAAAGCAAGGTAGCCGTCATTTGATGCATTCTTAGCGGCCCAACGCAAATAATCTAAAGCCTTGGCACTATCACCTGCATCTGATGAAATACGCGCAGCAATCAAACTAGACATTGCCGCATAAGGAGTCCGCCCAAAATCTTTTTGCAAATCGTCAGTTGCGCGCAAGGTCTGATCTTTATCGCCTTTCGCAATCGCACCCACCATCGTTTCATAAAGCTTAGAAGCTTCAAGCGACTGGTTAGTACGCCACCACTGGTATCCGCTGTAAGCAGCGTAAGCGAATAAGGCAGCCGTTACTACCCCAGTAATAATATTGCGGTACTTTTGCCAAAACGCTTTGAATTGGTCTAATTGTTCTTGTTCTTCTAGATCTAAAGGCATTTCAATCCAAACTCACTAATGGGTAATTAAAAGGTAATTTATAAGTAATTGGTTAATTCTATTCTGAGGTGCCAACCAGGGCATCAATTACCGCCCCCAAGACATCGTCCAAAGGAACGGATTTCTGCTCCCCCGTGCCGCGTAAGTCCTTCAGTGCTGCCTCATTCTTGGCCAATTCATCAGGGCCAATAATGACTGCAAAGGCTGCCCCACTGCTATCAGCTTTCTTCATTTGGGACTTAAAGCTGGCGGATTGACCGTCTGGAGGGCAGAAAAGAACGGTGTCAATGCCAGCACTTCGGAGTCGCTCGGCGATGATCATGGCGGCAGTTAAAGTCTCGCCACCTTGGTGCAAAACAAAGATATCGCATTGGGCTTGAGCTTCGGGCAAAGATCCAGAGACCTTCATCAACTCGAGGACGCGCTCCATACCCATTGCCCAGCCACAAGCAGGTGCTGCTTTGCCGCCCATGCGCTCAATTAAAGGGTCATAACGTCCACCGCCAGCAATCGTACCTTGAGCCCCTAACTCATCAGTCACCCACTCAAATACCGTAAGGTTGTAATAATCCAAGCCACGGACTAAACGGGGATTGATTTTGCAAGGGATATTATTTGCTTTGATTAAAGCCTGTACTATATTGAAGTGTTTGAGCGACTCTTCTCCCAAAAAATCCAATAACTTTGGTGCACCTTCGATCAATGCCTGCATCTCTGGATTTTTAGAATCCAGAATACGTAATGGGTTGCTAATGAGGCGACGCTGTGAATCTTCGTCGAGTTGTGATTTATTTTTCTCAAAGTAGGTCACTAATGCAGCACGATGTTGGGCACGCTCAGGAGCCTGTCCCAGGGAATTGATCTCCAAGCGAACACCCTTCAAGCCCAGCTCATCCCACAGACGTTGACCCATCAGGATGATTTCTGCATCGATATCGGGACCAGCAAAGCCTAAAGCTTCAACACCAAATTGGTGGAACTGACGGTAACGACCACGCTGTGGACGCTCATGACGGAACATCGGTCCGGTATACCAAAGGCGCTTAGGGCCTTCGTAAATCAAATTATTTTCAATGACGGAACGTACTAACGCAGCAGTACCTTCGGGACGCAATGTGAGCTGTTCACCATTTAAGCGATCCTCAAAAGAATACATTTCTTTTTCAACAATGTCGGTCACTTCGCCAATACCACGCTGAAATACTGCAGTTGCTTCTACGATTGGCGTTCTCAAAAATTCATAACCATAGGCGCGTGTTAAATCGCGTAGGACATGCTCAAGATGTGCCCACTGCGCCGCATCTGCTGGTAGCAAATCATTCATACCGCGAACGCCATTAATCTTCTGCACTTTTTGGGTGTTCTGGATCTTGACTTCGGGTTTTTGGTCTTTACTTTGATCAGTCATTTTTATTATTGTTTTGTTATTGCCTTGCTTAAATCTACTTAAACCTTAGATGCGTAGTTTTGTTTAACGTACTCGTCAACAATTACCTGAAACTCTTCGGCAATTTTCTCACCGCGCAGGGTTTTTACCTTCACTCCATCCACAAATACTGGTGCAGCTGGGGTTTCACCCGTTCCCGGCAATGAAATACCAATATTGGCGTGCTTGCTCTCGCCTGGGCCATTTACGATACACCCCATTACTGCCACATTCATATTCTCAACGCCAGGATGGGTTTTCTTCCAAACCGGCATTTGTTGACGCAAATACGATTGAATATTGGCTGCTAATTCTTGGAATGTTGTGCTGGTAGTTCTGCCGCAACCAGGGCAAGCAATCACCATTGGCGTGAAATTGCGTAAGCCCATGGTTTGCAGTATTTCTTGAGCAACGATCACTTCGTTCTCACGAGGAGCGCCTGGATCAGGTGTTAACGAAACGCGAATCGTGTCGCCAATGCCTTCTTGCAACAAGATGCCCATTGCCGCTGTTGAAGACACGATACCTTTGCTGCCCATGCCTGCTTCCGTTAAACCTAAGTGCAATGGATAGTCAGAGCGACGTGAGAGGTCGCGATACACAGCGACTAAGTCTTGCACATTACTCACTTTGCAAGAAAGTAAAATTTGATCAGGATTCATTCCTAACTCAACTGCTTTTTCTGCCGACTGCAATGCTGACTGAATTAAGGCTTCAATCATCACTTCTTGTGCAGTTTTTGGAACGGCTAAGGCCGCATTGCTATCCATAATGGAAGCCAAGAGTTCTTGATCCAAGCTTCCCCAGTTCACACCAATTCGAATCGGCTTGTCATATTTGCAAGCTGCTTCAATCATTTGCGCAAATTGTGGGTCACGCTTAGCGCCCTTACCCACATTGCCTGGGTTGATACGATACTTAGAGAGCGCTTTAGCGCAGTCTGGAAAATCATTCAATAAGGTATGACCGTTGTAATGGAAATCGCCAATTAAGGGCACCAAGACATCCATCTTATCTAGCTGTTCACGAATATAAGGAACCGCAGCGGCTGCCTCTGGTGTATTGACCGTAATACGCACCATCTCCGAACCCGCGCGGGCTAATTCTTTTACTTGAATCGCGGTACCTAAGGCATCCGCTGTATCAGTATTAGTCATCGACTGCACGCGTACTGGCGCATCACCACCAACAGTAATGATGTTGGTCTTCCAAGCAACGGTCGCTTGGCGAGTTGCTCGCTTAGGGGATGGTCCTAGCGGTAGGGGCGGCAATAAATTATTAGAGCTCATTGAAATAATCGGGATCTAATCTTTAATTAAGTTTTTTGAGCCACTCAATTGGGTACTCATTTGACTGCTCATCGGATTCCGCTTCTTCGATTTCGATTTCGGCACTATGGACATCACGCTCACGTACACGCGTACGATCCACTACGTCGCCTGCCAATTGACCACAAGCTGCGGCAATATCATCGCCCCGAGTCTTGCGCACAGTCGCCACCATACCCGCATCTAACAAGATACCAGCGAAAGCGTTGACACGCTGGGCTGATGAGCGCTTGAGACCGGATTCTGGAAATGGGTTAAATGGAATGAGGTTGATTTTGCACTTAATGTTTCTCAGCAAACGAACCAACTCTTTGGCCTGAATATCAGAATCATTGACGCCATCGAGCATGCAGTATTCAAACGTCAAGAAATCTCTTGGTGCAAACGGCAAGTAACGCTCACAAGCGTCGAGCAATTCACGTAAAGGATATTTTTGGTTGAGTGGTACTAGTTGATCGCGTAATGCATCGTTCGGTGCATGCAATGACACTGCTAGTGCTACTGGGCAATCTTGCGCAAGACGATCAATCATCGGCACTACGCCTGATGTAGAAACTGTCACACGACGGCGTGATAAACCATAGGCTCTGTCATCGAGCATTAAGCGCAATGCAGAAACGACATTATCGTAGTTAAGTAACGGTTCACCCATGCCCATCATCACCACATTGGAGATGACGCGACCTGTGTGCTCCCAGCCTGGAGTTGGAAACTTTTCAATTCTGCGAATAGCCTGAGGATCATTACGCAAAAGATGTTCAGCAAACCAAAGTTGTCCAATGATTTCACCAGAAGTCAGATTGCGGGAGAAGCCTTGATGCCCGGTTGAGCAAAAACGGCAATTGACTGCGCAGCCTGCCTGAGAAGAGATACACAGCGTGCCTCTATCGTCCTCAGGAATAAACACTGACTCGACGGCATTACCAGCACCAACGTCCAGCAACCATTTGCGGGTACCGTCTGCGGCGTGCTCATCTTTGATAACGGGTAGAGAAAGTACTTCTGCCTTATCTAGCAAAGTCGCTCTAAAGCTTTTTGCTAAATCACTCATGTCATTGATGTTGCCTACACCACGTTGGTGTATCCACTGCATGAGTTGCTTCGCCCTAAAGGGCTTTTCATTCAACCCCGCGACATACGCTGCCATTTGGTCAGCGTCAAAATCTAAGAGATTTACGCGCGGGGAGGTCAATGCGCCTACTTATATATTAAATAGGTTATTCGTTAGCAATCGTAGATTAACGATTGAAAACATTCATGCCAGGGAAGAAGAAAGCAACTTCCACAGCAGCTGTTTCAGGAGCATCAGAACCGTGCACCGCGTTTGCATCGATGCTGTCAGCAAAGTCAGCACGGATTGTGCCTTTTTCTGCCTTCTTCGGATCAGTGGCACCCATCAAGTCACGATTCTTAGCAATAGCACCTTCGCCTTGCAATACTTGAATCATTACAGGACCAGAGATCATGAAGCTCACCAAGTCTTTGAAGAAAGGACGATCTTTGTGAACGCCGTAGAACTGCTCAGCTTCATTCTGTGACAAATGCGCCATTCTGGAAGCAATGATCTTCAAACCAGCAGACTCAAAACGGTCATAGATTTTGCCGATAACGTTTTTAGCGACAGCATCAGGTTTGATAATAGAAAGGGTGCGTTCAATTGCCATGCAAGACTCCAATAGTGATTTCAAAGGTATTTGCCGGGGAAGCCCAATAAAGCGCCCCACTCCAGCGACCCCCAAATTATACATTGCTTGACCGTATTTACCCCTATGCCCGTAGGGCTAAGCCCTTGAATTTACAGGGCATAAGCCTTTAATTTGTAGGTCTTTTCAATGGCGGCTTGAAATTAGGGTGTTTTGTCTATACTTAGTGTTAACAGCCCTTCGTGGGCTCTTGTAATAACAATGAAAAAGAAGGAGTCAATATGAGTGATCTGAACTCTTACGGCTTTGGCCAAACCGGCTCAATTAGCACCGCCCAGGTACGCAATCGCGTACTCCGCAATACTTACGCCCTATTGGCGCTATCGATGGTTCCAACCGTTATTGGCGCCTGGCTTGGAGTAGCCATGGGTCTAAGTCTGTTCTCGGGCAGTCCATTTATTGGCTTCATCGTGTTTATGGCTGTTGCCTTTGGTTTCTTCTGGGCAATTGAGAAAAATAAAGATACCGGCGTGGGCGTTCTCCTGCTTCTGGGCTTTACCTTCTTCATGGGCATCATGATGTCCCGTTTGATTGGCTTCACGCTCAATAGTTATAGTAATGGTGCGACATTGATCATGCTGTCATTTGGCGGTACGGCTGCAATCTTCGCCACCATGGCAACGATTGCTACGGTGAGCAAGAGTGATTTCTCCGGTCTTGGAAAATTCTTGATGGTAGGTGTATTGCTCTTGATCCTTGCCTCCCTAGCTAATATCTGGTTGCAGTTACCAGCCTTAATGTTGACAGTGATGGTTCTTGCCATTGCAATCTTCTCCGTCTTTATTCTGGTTGACGTACAACGCGTAATCAATGGTGGCGAAACAAATTACATCATGGCTACTTTGGCTATTTATTTAGATGTCTATAACGTCTTCACCAACTTACTTGCCCTCTTGGGTATTGTTGGTGGTAATAGAGATTAAGAGTGATTAAGACACGCTAAAACTTTAGTGTGTTGTTCTCATCAGGCGCCTGCGGGCGCCTTTTTTATTGCTGCTATTTAGTCTGTTTGTTTAGCTAAATAATTAAGTCGCTACAAACATGCTCACGGCATAGGATAGCGCAACCAAAATCAATAAGATTGCAAAACTATCTGAGGCTTTCATGACGTTCTCCCAGGGGGTAGATTCCTTCATTGGCGGCAATACATCTCCGCACAATTTCAATCTACTCTTCTATAAGACATGATTTTGAGGGCGCCGCACCAGCAACAGGCTAAATGCACTAAATATGGGCAATACTTACGGAAAATAGAATTAAATCTGGAGCTTGAGGGGCTATAGACGATCAAATACGGCCATAGACTCAACGTGGGAGGTGTGGGGAAACATATTAATAATGCCCGCACTACTTAATGTGTAGCCTGCCTGATGGCACAAGATCTCCACATCCCTCGCCAAAGTTTTGGGATTACAGGATACGTAAACAATGCGTTGTGGCAACAATTCACTTTGCGCAATATGCAATTCTGCAAGCGCTTTACAAATCTCTATTGCGCCCTCGCGCGGGGGATCCATTAGCCAGCGCTCTGCTTTACCCCATGATGCAATCGTTTCTGTTGTGACCTCAAATAAATCACTTTGCATGAAGCTGACTTGATCATGCAAATCGTTATGCACTGCATTTTCTTTTGCGCGCGTTGTTAATGTGGCTAAGCCTTCGATACCTAAAACTTGTTTTGCTTTTCTGGCAAGGGGTAATGTGAAATTACCAATTCCGCAAAAGAGATCCAATACTCGATCTGTTTCTTTGACTTCAAGCAATCGAATCGCCCTGCTTACCAATGCACGATTCATCATATGATTTACTTGTGTGAAATCAGCAGGCTTAAAGGGCATCTCAATTTCAAATTCGGGCAAGCGATAGCATAGCTTGCCAGTCTCGGGGTAAAACGGTGCTACTGTTTCTATACCCTTGGGCTGGAGCCAAATCCATACCTGATGATGATCCGCAAAGTCACGCAAGAGCTGCTCATCATCCGCAGTTAAGGGCTTGAGATTGCGAAACACTAAGGCGGTGACGGGCTTGGACTTTACGGGATCATCTGATTGAGCATCTTCTGGTTCACCAACCGCAATCTCAATCTGCGGCATGCGATCAACAATCGACAATCCCATGACCAATTTACGCATCTCTGGCAATAAATTAGACACATGCTTTGGCAAAATCTCGCACGCCAGCATGTCGGCTACATAACCGCTCTTACCTTCGTGAAAACCGATGAGTACCGTTCCTTTTTTAATGGATCGATTGACGGCACTTAAACGTGCACGGTGACGATATTCCCAAGTAGGTCCACCCATCGGGCGCAGAATTTCTTCTGGCTTTACTTTGGCAATATGATGCAAGTCATCTTCGAGTACGCGCTGCTTCATAGCAACCTGCGCACGAATATCGAGATGTTGCATCGTACAGCCACCACACACCCCAAAGGCTTTGCACTTGGGCTCTGCCCTGAACACGGCAGGCTTCAAAATCTCGCGTACTTTGGCTTTGCTAAAGCGGGATTTATTGCTCGTAATGGTGTAAGTCACCAACTCAGTTGGTAGTGCCCCTTTAATAAAGATCACCTTACCGCTTTGACCTTGGGTGACCTCCTCCTCATTGGGAGCTAGACGTGCAATTCCTTGCGCATCCAAATCTAAGGCTTCGACTTTAATTGGCTCAGTCACCTCAATATTGACTGGCTTATCCCCTCTACGCATCCGCTGCAAAACCCTGAAGGTACTCTTGCCATTGACCACCATTGGGTTCTTTGGATTCTGTTTCTAGATAGGCTTTTACAAAATCAATTTCCTCTTGATATTCTTCAAGGGAGAATCCACCGCGTAGTAACTGAAAGCGGCAATACATCAAATATGTATTAACTACATCAGTTTCGCAGTAGCGGCGGATGTCATTAATCTTGCCGTCTTGATAAGCTGGCCATACCTGACTGCCATCCATACCCATCTTGCCAGGGAAACCGCAGAGCTTGGCCAAGCCATCCAATGGTGCATTAGCGCGGCCGTTAAATTTAGCCAGCAGATCCATCATGTCGAGATGGCGCATGTGATAACGACTGATGTAGTTATTCCACTTAAATTCTCGACTATCAGAATCTTGGCTCTCACCCATCTCCCAGTAACGCGGTGCTTGAACATGATTCGCTAAAGCGCGATAGTGCAGCACCGGCAAATCGAAGCCACTGCCATTCCAAGAAACTAATTGAGGGGTATATTTTTCAATCAGGTCAAAAAAAGTTTGTATTAATACTTTCTCATCATCTTGAGGGGTGCCTAGGGTGCCGACTTTAATTTGTGGCAAACCTTCTTTAGTGGTTCTTCGAATCACACAAGAGATGGCAACAATCTTTTGTAGAAATAGAGGGAGAAATTCACTACCAGTCTTCTCTGCGCGCTCAGCCATCACTTTGCTAGCGACTTCGGCATCACTCATAGAGTCTGGAAAATCCTCCAGACGTCGCAAACCCGCTACATCGGGAATGGTTTCAATATCAAATACCAGAACAGTGGCCATAGCCCCTCACCCTATTCCCACTAGACTACTGCAAATACGGTGTTGGATTTACCGGTTTACCGTTGACGCGAAGTTCAAAATGCAGTTTGGCAACATTGGCATCTGTATCGCCCATCTCAGCAATACGCTGACCCTTGCGAACAGTGTCGCCCTCTTTTACTAAGAGTTTGCTGTTATGAGCGTAAGCAGTGAGGTAGGTATTGTCATGTTTCACGATGACGAGATTGCCATAACCTCTCAAACTATTGCCGGCATATACCACTTTGCCATCTGATGCCGCAAGAACTGGCTCGCCCACTTTGCCAGTAATATCAATGCCTTTATTAGTCTCACTAAATTCACCAGTGACCTTGCCTTTTGCTGGCCAAGATAAACGGATACCGGGCTCAGCTACGACTTCAGACTTGCTTGGCTCTGGAGTGCTGGTTGGCGTGTCTGCTTTATCAGAGGCAGGAGGAGTTTTTTTCTCAACCGCTTTAACAGGCTTAGCGCCTGCTGGAGGTTTAACCAAAATCAAATCACCCACTTCAATAACATTCGGGTTAAAGCTCGCATTGGCTGCGCTATTCCATTGCGACACATCGCGAGGTGCCTGACCATGATCTAAGGCAATGCGTGCCAGGGTGTCACCTTTTTTCACGCGGTAGTAACCCGGGGGAGCCGGTTCAAATGATGTCGCAGATGCACTAGTACGATCAGTAACGTTAGCAGGCTTAGTGCGTGGCGTAGAGCACCCCACCATCAGCATGAAGCATGCAGAGATGGATGCAGGGAGGAAAAGCTTCGATAAGGTACGTGGCATCAAATTGGGTTCTGAATTGGTGAATTCATCATAAATCTCATACTACCCCTGATTGTAAGGGTACAAAAAAGACCTCGTCCAGCACAGTCCTTTGATAGCGCTGGGAACTCATTCTTTCAACCATGACGAGTTGTTGCTCTTTTTCATTTTTAGCGACCGGGGCAACCAAACGGCCACCAATCGACAATTGGTCTAGTAAGGCATCCGGAATTCCCAATCCTGCTGCGGCCAAAATAATGCCATCAAATGGTGCGGCTTGGGGCAAGCCTAAAATACCGTCGCCATAAATCAGGCGTAGATTATTAATCCGAAATGGGCGCAACTTTGCTCTAGCCATATCGTGCAAAGGACGGATACGCTCGATGGAGTACACCTCTTGCGCCAACAAACTCAGAACTGCTGCCTGGTAACCACAGCCTGTGCCGATCTCCAATACTTTTCCTAGTGGATGTCTTGGCTTATGTAGCAACTCAATCATGCGCGCCACTACTGATGGCTTTGAAATCGTTTGCTCATGACCTATGGGGAGCGCAGTATCTTCGTAGGCTTGCGCATGCAAACCAGCGTCCATAAAAGCGTGGCGCGGAACTGTGGCGATGGCCTCTAAAGTTTTACCGTGTTTGACACCACCAGCATGTACTTTTGCTGCTAAAGCTTGCCGATAGGCAGCAAAACGTTCGGTGGGAGCCTTCAACCGCGATCCCAACCATTAGAGCGCATTGCTGCTAAACGAGCATGGTGCGTTAAATCCAACTGCATTGGGGTAATCGAAATACATCCTTCAGCGATCGCATGAAAGTCCGTACCCTCTGAACCCTCTTTGACATCGCCCGCAGCGCCGATCCAGTAGATCTTCTCACCACGCGGACTATCCTGCACCACTACCGGCTGTGAATGATGGCGATTGCCCAAGTGGGTAACGCGCCAGCGATAGAGATCTGCATAAGGACGATTAGGGATATTGACGTTCAGCAGCGTTGCCGTGCCTTCGCTACGAGCTAAAGCTGATACCAACATTTGCGCCACTACATCATGGGCTGCTTTAGCTGCATCTTCAATGCGATTCCAGCCACGATCAATTTGCGAGAAAGCAATGCCGGGTACACCAAACATCACACCTTCAATCGCAGCGGCTACCGTGCCAGAGTAAAGCGTATCTTCACCCATATTCTCACCTTGATTGATGCCAGAGATCACTAGGTCAGGTTTCTCATCCAAAAATCCTGTCATGGCAACGTGCACACAATCGGTTGGTGTGCCATTGACAAAGAAAAAGCCATCCCGCTCGCCACCAGCAACGCGATGAATCGACAATGGTCTAGATAATGTGAGTGAATTCGAGGCACCGCTATGGTTCTGCTCAGGAGCAATCACGGTAATACGACCCAAGGGACGTACCGCCTCTACTAAAGCTAGCAAGCCAGGAGCTAAATAGCCATCGTCATTAGAGACCAGGATGTGGGGTTGCTTAGACATGATTAAACGAGTCCTGGTTTGTGTTTTCCACGCGCTCTCATTGCTGCGTAGATCACTGGCAATACTAGTAAAGTCAAAATAGTTGTGGTGATCATTCCGCCTACAATCACAAGGGCCAATGGACGCTGCGCTTCCGAACCAATTGCATGTGACAGCGCTGCCGGCAAGAGACCAAGGCCAGCTAGCATCGCGGTCATCAGAACAGGGCGCACTCTCAAGGCAGCCCCATCAACCATCGCATCTTTCATAGCGCCATGCTCTTGCGCAACAGTTTTATTGATATAAGAAATCAAAATCACGCCATCCTGAATCGCAATACCAAATAACGATAAGAATCCAAACAAGGCAGAAATGCTTAAAGTCTCACCGCCAAGATGCAATGCGATAATGCCGCCGATAGCCGCAAAAGGTACGTTAATCAGAACAATGATGGCATCACGGAAGTTGCCTAGAGCAGTCACTAGCAGCAAGAAAATTGCCACCAGTGTTAATGGAATAATGACCATCAGCTTTTGCTGCGCAGCCTTCATTTGATTGAATTGGCCATCCCATGCAATAGAGTAATTGGCGGGTAATGCCACATTCTTCTCCACTAAATATTTAGCATCCTCTACGGCACTCCCAAGATCACGATCACGCACACTAAAAATCACAGCAATATAGCGTTTCCCAGCTTCGCGGTAAATAAAGAATGGGCCATCAGTTAATTCAACATTGGCAACCATGCCCAAAGGTACCCTGGCACCTGAAGGGGTATCAATCAGTAAATTAGCAATATCGGGTAAATCGTTTCGGCTTGACTCATTTAAACGCACCGCAATACCAAAGGTTTTTTCATCCTCCAAGAAATTGCTAACTGGTGCCCCACCAATGGCATTCGCGACTACAGTCTGAACATCTCCGACATTTACACCATATCGCGCCGCTCGCTCACGATCGATTTGAATATTCAAGGTTGGCTGACCAAGCTCCCTCAAAATACTTTCGTCCTCAATACCGCGTACTTTTTTAAGCTGATCAATAACTTCATGAGCTTTGGTATTCAGTATATTTAGATCAGTACCAAAAATCTTGACCGAGTTCTCACCCTTGACACCCGACAAAGCCTCATTCACGTTGTCTTGAATATATTGAGAGAAGCTAAAGGAAACTCCAGGAATACGATTGAGCTCACCCTGTAAACGTTTCAAGAGGTCGGCTTTTGTAGTGCCCTTAGGCATCGCTTCTGGGGATTTCAGATACAAACCATACTCTTGATTAAATACCCCGGTAGAGTCAGTACCATCATCAGGGCGCCCAATTTGGGCGGCAACATGGTCTATCTCAGGCTGCCTTGTAAAGGTTTCTCGCAGCTGATTGGCTATGCTAATGGAATAGTCCAAATCTACTGTATTGGGCAAGACAACCCGCAACCAAATATTGTTTTCCTCAAGAGTGGGCAAGAATGCCGTACCCAAACGGGTAGCGCTTATTAAAGTAATCCCCAACACCAAAATAGATATTGTAATTACATGCCGAGGATGATCCATGAGACGTCTAAGCAATGGCTTATAGCGACTGAGCATCCAAGTGATAAATTTTGGTGGCTCATGGTGGAAGTTTTCACCAAACGAATATGAAATCGCCGCCGGCAAGAATGTCAGACTCAAAATAATCGAGGCAATTAACGCAAAGCCCATGGTGAAGGCCATGGGCTTAAAAATAATTCCCTCAACTCCACCCATTAAAAATAAGGGGGAATAAGCAACAATAATGATGCTGGTGGAATACACCATGGCCCTTTGTACTTCGGCAGTGGCCAAAATAATGCTTTGGTTTAAGCGTTTTCCGCCATCTTCTAGATGGCGCATAACGTTTTCAGTGATGATCACTGCGGCATCTACAATCACGCCAAAGTCAATGGCCCCTAAAGAAATTAGATTAGCTGGTACGTTAAACACGTACATCATGATGAAAGAGAAACACAGTGCCAGCGGAATGACAACTGCAACTACTGCAGCGGCCCTAAAATTTCCTAAGAAGATATACAGCAATATCAAGACCATAGATATGCCAAAGAACATCGTATGCTTTACTGTGCCGACAGTAATATCTAATAGCACCTGACGATCATAGAATGGCTTGACTTCAATGCCAGGAGGCAATACATGGGCATTGATTGTGGTAATTTTTTCACGCACTCGCGCCAAGACTTCGGAGGCATTCTCGCCGCGACGCAAATAGACGATTCCTTCTACTGAGTCAGGATTTTCGTCAAACTGGAACAAGCCCAAACGTGGTGCATTGCCAATTTCTACCGTTGCTACATCACCAATACGAACGGGCACGCCATTATTAACAGCAATCACTACGCGCCTAATATCATCTAAATTCTTTAGCAAGCCGACACCGCGTACAACAAACTGCTGTTCACCACTTGGCAAAACACCGCCGCCAGTATTGTCATTAGCCTTTGTTAAGGCATCAATTAGCTGCGCCACAGTAATATTTTTAGATTGCAGGCTCTCTGGGCGAACAATCACGTTGTACTGCCGTACCTTCCCCCCAAAGGAAGAAACGTCTGCGATTCCGGGTGTTTGTTTGAGCTCTTTATAGATCTCATAGTTCTGCAAAGTCTTTAGTCGGGTTGGAGACGCATAGTCAGACTTAACTTGGTAACGCAAGATCTCGCCAGTAGCATCCGAATCAGGACTCACACTTGAACTCACGCCCGGGGGGAAAGTCACATTTCCCAAGTTGGAAATAAAGATTTGGCGTACTTTAAAAGGATCTGCGTTGTCATTAAATTTGAGCGTGACAACAGAAAGACCAAAGAGAGATACCGAGCGGAATGCCTTAACTCCGGGAATGCCAGCGAGTGCATTTTCTACTGGAATAGTCACCTGCTGCTCTACTTCGGTTGTACTTCTTCCAGGCCATTGGGAGATCGCTTGGATGGTGAGCGGCGCTACACCAGGGTAAGGCTGAATAGGCAATTGCTTGAGACTATATCCGCCCATGCACAATAAAACAAAAGAAGCGAAGAGGATGAGAACACGTTTATCTAAAACGCTCCTTAGAAAGTTCGTTGCGAAACTCAATTACTCCTCCTGCTTCGCAAAACGATCATTTAACAAGACCGCGCCATCCGTTAATACTTGCATACCAGGCTCAACACCTTCGGTCACCGCAAATTGTTTGCCATCAAGATCGAAACCTTTGACCACAAAACGTCTAAAAGTATCCGGAGCCGTTCTGATAATGACATAACGCATCTCGCGAACCCGCACAATAGCAGTCTGTGGCAAAACGACAGCCTGCGATGAGCCAACCTGTAGCTTGCCTGAAGCAAACATATCCGGACGCAATAAACCATCGGAATTATCAACATCACAACGAATCACTAAAGCCCTGGTATCCGGATCAATAGTGGGCGCAATAAAATTAGTTTTAGCAGTGAATACTTTGTCTGGATAGGCTTCAGTACGCAAAATAATGGTTTGACCTTTTTGAATCTTGGCAATATCTTGCTCGTATACGTTACCCAAGAACCATAAGGCCTTCGGATCCGCCAAGGTGGCCAAAACATCGCCAATGTTGGCAAAAGCACCAGGCTCTACTGCACGCTTCACTACCACGCCATCAATTGGTGATCGCACTACTAAGTTGGTTTGCGTTTTACCAGTCTTTTCTAGGAAATGAATGTCGCCATCACCGGCACCTAAATTACGAATGCGGTTGGCAGCAGCCTCTTGTGTAATACGAGAATCCGACAATAAATCACCGATCGCTTTATTATTCTCTAGAATCTTCGTAGTCTTAGAGGACAGTAGATATTCTTGCTGAGCAGAAATAAAATCTGGGCTATACATCTCCAAAACAGGAGAGCCCACTTTTACTTGCGCACCATCAAAGGCGTCAATCCGCTCAACCCGTCCAGCAGCTCGAGCCGAGAGCACTTTCGATTTTTCAGCATTAAACGTCAAACGACCAGGCATAGCTAACTCAACTGGAACATCCGATTTAATGGCCTCGGTAAATACATAAACATCTGGATTTAAATTGAGACCTGGGAGCTTTAACTCCATCGCACCAGACGACTCTACCTTTAATGACTTATCATTTTTTTCAAGCTTGACTGGACGGTTCACATTAACAAATAGCCCTATCACAATGCCCAGCATCAAAATTGAAATACAAATGATCACTAAACGCAGTCGAGCGCGCGTCTCCGGTGGTAGCGCCCAATAGGAGCGATGGATATTATTTGTATTCGCATCAATGCGCGCTACAAATTGATCTTTTAGCTTATGCGCTTCTGCAAGAGCTCGCTGGTAAATGGCAATCAGTTTATGCTTCAAAACAACTCCTTAAAAAGGTTCTTTACCGGCCGTAGCCAATAAAACAGCTTGCGCTTGCAATAAATTACTCTCCGCAAGAGCCAGCTGAATTTCCAAGCCGCGTAATTGCGTTTGTGCTGTTAACAAATCATTGAACCCTTGGCCATTATTGGAATACTGAGTTAATCCGACCTTGTATGCGGCATCAGCCTGAGGTACTTGCCTATCCCTGAGAAAGTTTGCCGCAGTTCTGGCTTGCTCATAAGAAGCGTAAGCTGAGTTCACAGCCAACACGATCTGTTGACGATTAGAAATATCGCTTGCCTCAGCAGAAGCTTGATTGCGGATCGCTTGTTCTACCCCGTACTTTTCTTTGGTGAAAAAATACAAAGGAATAATGAGGTCTAACTCCAACTGGTAAAACAAGGCACCATTATTGGCTGAAAATGGTCCGCGTGGGGTATAGGAAGAACCAATCACCTGGAAATCTGGCAAGTAGGCCTTCTTCGCCAAGGTCACCCCTTTGCGAGCGGCCTCCAATTGGAGGGCAGATCCTTTTAGACTTGGGTGACTAGATTCGGCGTAATCCTCTAACTCTATCAAGGTTGGCATTGCATTCATCGAACGGCGGACATCGCCTTTGAGAACAAGCTTTTCACGTGAGTGGCGCCCCACTAAAGTATTAATGTTGTTTAACGCTACTTGTAGCTGGCGCTCTAAATTAAATTGATCTGCTTCTGCAGAACTTTGAGCAACTTGAGCATTTAAATACTCAACATAAGCAGCAGCATTATTCGCATAGCGAGCCTTCGCAACATTCTTAATCATCTCCAAACGAATCACCGACTCTTTTAGCACTTGCAACTGCTTTTGTGCAGCAAGCGCGCTGTAATACAGCGTAGATAACTGTGCACCTAACTGCAAATAGGCTGCCTCAGATTGAGCTAGCAATGCCTCTGCATTGGTATCGGCAATATCAGCAGCTAAACTCTTTTTACCTGGAAACTGAAATGGCTGAGCAATCGAAATTGAGTTATTACTACTAATTCCACCGGGGTATTGCTGAGATGGTGCATTAGCACCACCTAATGCAAATGGGGAGTTAGCCGGCATACCGGACCACACTAGACCAACCTGTGGATTAGCTGGTGCTGCAATTTGAGGCACAGTCGCTTTCGCCGATAAATACGATTCACGCAATGCGCCAAGCTGGGGATTATTGAGTTTGAGCTCACTCCAAAGTTGGCGTAAATCCATTTCTGATGAGCCAGTTGATGCGTTGTTGACATAAATCTTTGGGGTATTTTGTTTGGTAACTGGTGCAAATAGTTCCGTAGCCTTTGAGGACTTATCCTTAGCACTCAGCTGAGCACTAATTGAGGGAGGCGCAGTTAAAGATGTATCACCTGTTTGCACGCTGACACTTGCCGGCGTGATGTCATTGGTAGCGGACTGCGCAAACACAGAGCAAGCAAAAGTCGCAACTACCAAGGAAGTGATGCAGTGAGCAGCATTGAATGCGCTAATTTTACGTGTAAGGATTAACAAATGCGGCAGCCTCTAAATCAATAAAAATGCTGTTTTTATAGCTCCAGATGCAGATTTCGACCAAATTTAAACGCGATTCTGGAGGTTTTAAGGATTATAGGGGATAAAGGATAAAAGTCGAATTATTAAAATTCTCTATGTTATTGATTCTAAAGATAATAATTATGGATCGAGTCTAAAAATTCTTAGAACTCGGCATGAATCCTAAAAGACACAACATTTACAGGACCGCGAGCAGCATTGTAGGCTGGGTTCATGATGTGCTGATAGTTGAGACCCAAGAGGACATTTTGAATCACCAAAGCGTTGTAGTACACCTCACTAATTTGTTCAGGCTTATAACTAATAGACTGACTTGGACCTGCGTAAGGATAAGGGGTGTCACCAATGAAATTGGAAATTCCTCCTGCTTGTAAATAGGCTCTTCGATTAGATGAAATGCCATTGAGCATCGCAGATAGGCCTATCGTATCTTTGGCCCTACCCCAGCGCTCACCATTAATCCCCATACCAACAGATAAAGAGCTGTCGGCCTCTGCAAAAGCCATAGTTTCTGTATGGCCATCGGATGTGAATGCCCGCATGTATATACCCATGTCCTTGGTCAAGGCTTGTTCAGCATTTAAACCAATACCGGTTTTGACTTGAGCGCTATTGCGAACATTGACAATAGCTTGAGTGCCCTGAGCATTATTCACCAACAAATAATTAGTAGCGTCAGTAAATCGTGCCATAACCATGCGATTACGGTAACCTAGGACACTGACCTTACCCGGTAAGCTGCCAATACTATGCTGACGCTCTACCTCAATCTGATCACCGTAAGAATTAAAAATTTGCCAGTTCAGATCGCGCCCGTTTGGGTCTTTTGGGGCTAGCATGCGTGAGGCTCTAAAGACCCAATTATCACGATACCACTCACCCGCCAAGCCCCAGCTATAGCCGCGCGCATCGGCTGCGTAGTCATAAGCTAGGTAAGTCATATTGCCCCAGTTCATAAATTGCACGCGGGGATCTTTAGCGTACCTACTGTCATCAAAAATATCTAATGTAGAAAACTGTCCTGCAGTAATCACAAATCGATTGCTGCTGACTGTTTGACTAATCTGGTTGGCATCATTTTCTAACTCGACCTTACCGCCCTCTTGGTTAATCGTTTGACGCAAGAATGCGCGAGCAGAATAAAAGTGGGCTTGTGCACCTTGTGCGCGAGTTGCCTCGCCATTGGTAGGACCACCTAAACCTGTCAATCCAGAAAAAGGCACCCCAGAAACTACTTCAGGATTGAAATAAATATCAGTATCAGAGGCGACACGTGCACCAAAAAATAGCGTCCCCGACCAGGTATAACTCATCGACTTATCGGGTAGCAAACTGTTTTGCCCCTGATAAGGGGAATTGAATGCGTTGTAGCGCTGATTAATATAGGTAGTTTGACCGTGTACGTTTACAGGCAACCCTAGGATCTCACCTTCTGTTGGCAATCCCTGAATTGCTTCTGCAAAACTCGCAATTTGGTCGGCGCCTGACCCTGCCCGCTGTGCGTACACAGAAGCAGTGACAAAACTTAACAAGAGAATGAGCAAAAGCTTGCGGGTCATTCACGATTTCTGATGAGGTTGCTAAACCTAGTGGTTATGGCAACAGATTGAAGGAAAAATCTGTGCTCTCACGGCCTGGGATTGAAGCCCAAGGGTGGTGCAGCCCAAATTATCCCCAAAAAGAGGCAATTTACCTAGTCTTTATGTCCCAGAGATGACAGATCGAGGATCAATCACTGATAGATTGGGCTCGAATTAGTCTTTGGGTGTGCCCTGAAAACAACTCACCACCCGGAACGAAGAAGAATTAGCGGCGATCCATTAAGGCGCGAGCCAAAGTGCCAGCATCCACATACTCAAGCTCGCCACCCACTGGAATGCCCCTTGCGATTCGAGTGACCTTGATGCCTTTAGCTTTGAGTACTTCACCGATGTAATGAGCAGTGGCCTCACCTTCACTAGTGAAATTAGTTGCAAGGACCACTTCACGAATCGATACACCGGTATCGGGAGTCTCAATGCGATTGAGCAATCGATCAAAGCCAATTTCGTTTGGACCCATGCCATCGAGCGGTGAGAGACGACCCATCAACACAAAGTAATTACCTTTAAAGCTGAGGGTCTGCTCCACCATGACTTGGTCTGCAGGAGTTTCTACTATGCAAAGCAATGAAGGGTCACGACGACCATCAGAGCATGTGCCGCAAATTTGAGTTTCTGAAAACGTATTGCAACGCGCGCAGTGGCCTACTGTTTCAACTGCTTCGCCCAATGATTGCGCGAGTACAGCTGCACCATTGCGATCATGCTGCAGTAAATAGAACGCCATGCGTTGAGCAGACTTTGGGCCTACTCCAGGCAGAACGCGTAATGCCTCGATCAAACGACCGAGTGCATCTTGAGGGGCTTCTATGCGCGCCATTAAATATTCAGGTTCGTATTTAGAAAGATTAAATTAGAACGGCAACTTAAAGCCTGGGGGCATAGGCATGCCAGCAGTTGCGCCAGACATCATCTGTGCGCTCGCAGCCTCTACTTGCTTAAATGCTTCTGTGTAGGCGGTCACGATGAGGTCTTCCAACATCTCACGATCATCCATGGCACCTGGATCAATCTGCACACGCTTGAGTTCGTATTTACCAGAGATGGTCACCTTTACTAAGCCACCGGCAGCTTGGCCAGTCACTTCCAACGCAGCCAATTCGGCTTGCGCAGTTTTCATCTTCTCTTGCATCTGCTGAGCCTGTTTCATGAGGCCAGCAAGTCCACCTTTCATCATCGCTTTATTTCCTTAGTGGTATTACTTATGATTTATGAATATTGATATTGAATTAAAGAGGTCGCATTACAGCGGCTTAACAGAACCGCCAACTACCTTGGCACCAAACTCTTTTTCTAATTGCTGAATAAATGGATCAGCAGCAATCATCTGTTCCGCATTCATTCTTTTCTCTTGATGAATCTGGGCATCAACCTTGGCAACAGTCTTGCCTTCTACTTCACCCTTTTCAATCACGATCTTCACTGGCTTACCAAAGTGAGCAGTAAGTGCATCGACTAGGCGACCAACAGATGCATCAGAAGCTAACTGCGGCATTGGCGTCACAATCGTTGCACGTACTCCAGACGCTGAATCATTCCAATCCTCTAATTCTGTCTGAAACGCTAACTGCTGCACCATCCCTTTAACGGGCAACTGACGCATCAAAGCATGCCAATCTGGACGCTCAGCTGAGCTAGCTAAAGCAGCAACAGGTGCTGTAGTAGCGGATGATGGGGTTGGATCTGGAGCAGCAGCTTTTGCTGCTGGTGTAGGAGCAGCTGTTCTAGCTGCCGGCATTGAAGGTGCTGGACGAGCAGTATTTACAGGTGGGGCTGATGGCGCTGATGGTGCCGAAGAAGAATTGCCTCCTCCACCATTGCCCGGACGAAACGCCAACATACGCAACAGTGTCATGGCAAAGCCTGTTTGCTCATCAGGGGCTAGTGATAAATCTGGACGACTTGTAATCGTGATTTGATAGAAGAGTTGCGCCTCTTCTTTTGCAAGTTGACCAGCTAAGCGACGAATCTCACCTGCTTCTGGCCAATCTTCTAATACAGACTCTGGAACAACTTGCGCTGCTGCAATCTTTTGCAACAAGCTGGATAGATCTTGTAATGCTAATGAGAAAGACATGCTGCGCTCTCCCATCTCGTTTGCAACCGCCAGAAGACTTGCACCATCTTTAGCAATGAGGCAATCCAGAATACGAATAAGATAAGCGTCATCTAGAGTGCCGAGCATGCCACGTACAGATTCTTCACTTACTTTGCCAGCTGCGTAGGCAATGGCTTGATCGGTTAGCGATAAAGCATCGCGCATTGAACCTTGAGCTGCCTTGGCAAGAACACGCAAGGCATTAACTTCGCACTCCACCTTCTCGGCAGCGAGTACTTTTTCTAGATGCTCAACAATGAGTGGCACTGGCATTTGCTTGAGGTTGAACTGCAAGCAACGCGACAGAATGGTTACGGGAATTTTCTGTGGGTCGGTTGTTGCCAGAATAAATTTGACGTGCTCTGGAGGCTCTTCCAAAGTTTTGAGCATGGCATTAAAAGCATGATTGGTGAGCATGTGCACCTCGTCAATCATGTAGACCTTGTAGCGTGCATTACTTGGTGCGTAAGCTGCTTTTTCTAGAAGAGAAGCAATATCGTCAACACCACGATTACTCGCAGCATCCATCTCTATATAGTCAACAAAACGACCTGCATCGATTTCCATACATGCAGGGCATTTTCCGCAAGGCTCTGAAGTCATCTTGCCGGAACCATCGGAACCTGTGCAATTGAGAGCTTTAGCCATAATTCGGGCAATTGTGGTCTTACCCACTCCACGAGTACCCGTAAAAAGCCATGCATGGTGCAGGCGACCCTGATCCAAGGCATGCGTTAAAGCCTTGACCACATGGTCTTGGCCGACTAATTCAGAGAAGGTTTTGGGGCGCCACGAACGGGCTAATGCCAATGCTGTCATGTCTTACATTCTAACAAGCTAAAATGGAATTGGATGGGCCTCCCCGCATGGTGGGTTGGATAACCTGGTCAGGTCGGGAACGAAGCAGCCAAACCCAATTTCTGCCAGTGCCGGGGGTTTGGCTCATCCACCCTTCACTTCATTTATTCAGATACGTCACCCTCACAACTGTTGCTTGCTGGGCAACGTTTGCAGCCTGATTTGCAACATCATTCCCGTGGCGCTTTTGTCTCTTATTTACTGATATTCCAAATTAGTATTTTGGGGCGCCCGCCGTAGGTCAATTTGCTGCACTTCCTACATAAAAATCAGTCGTTACTGATAAACAAAGCTCTCCTCTGTTCATAAGCTAGAAAACCTCTTCCCAACTCGATTTACCGGCCTTTTCTTCCATCGCATTACATCCTACAGTTGTAATAAGTTCACATATATGAGAACATTATCTTGAGTATTTGGACTATCTACTACTTCAATGAGCGCACTAAGGCTGAGATTTTTTCTTGGCCTGCAGGAGTTTTGGCGGATTACAGGCGCCTACTAGATTTGATGTAGCAATACGGTGCTGATCTAAGACTGCCCCACTCTAGGGCAATGGGTGATGGCTTATTTGAAATACGCTGCAGGGGTAGCGAAGGTATTGGGCGAGTTTTCTACGGAATGATGATTGGTAAACGCATCATTGTTTTGTATAGCTTTATTAAGAAAACGCAAGAGACTCCAGATAAGGAAATAAAGAAGGCGCGCAAGCGACTAAAAGAGGTAAATGAAAATGATTAAGAAAAAAGATAAATATGCACCTGTCCCCCACTCTCGCCAAGACGATGAAAAGTTATTTGCTAACCCGCAGTTCAAAAAGGCTTGGGATGCTCTAGAAGAAGAATATGCAGCCCTTTCTGAATTATTTCAGGCTCGCAAAGAGGCTGGACTTACGCAAGAACAGGTTGCACAAATTATGGGAACAACAAAGAGCGCTATCTCGCGCCTCGAATCATCCATTCGGAGTGATAGCCATTCACCATCGTTTTCGACCTTACGAAAGTACGCTCATGCCTGCGGAAAGAAGCTGCTGATCAAGATGGTCTAAAGCAGGATCGGATTTATTAAGCTCTAGAAGATTTTCAGAATCTTGAATAATCCCCAAATGATCACTAGAACCAGGACGGTTCGCGCGTCTAGCTGAATCTTAAACAACTGAAGCTGTTTGTGACAACACTCAATAGAAACTCGCAAAGCTGATCTCCTCTTGATGGAAGGGTTCAGCGTAGAGACTTTAGAGAGCAATAGGTAGGGATTAGAGATGGATTGAATGTAGGGAAGCATACCTCCAGTCAAATCTTTTATGAGTACTTTTTTATTTAAAGTCAATTGTGATTATTAATTCAAGGCACAATAGGATTATTAAATAATTAATACCCATAAACACCTTATGTCCCAAGCCATTATTTTTGACGTAGAAGCAACCGATAAGAACGATGCCGTCATTATTGAAGCAGCTTCACTCGATGTCACCTCACTGAAGCCATTTGAAGTGGGTAATCCTTGGGTGCAACGTTACAACCCCGGCAAGCCTATTAGCTTGGGTGCTCTTGCTACACATCACATCATGGATGAAGAGCTGGTCAATTGCCCTGAAAGCAGCTCATTTCGATTGCCAGCAGGCACTAAATACCTCATTGGGCACAATATTGATTTTGACTGGGTTGCAATTGGTAAACCTGAAGTAAAGCGTATCTGCACCCTTGCTCTTGCACGTAGCCTATGGCCTGAGCTTGATAGTCACACTCAAAGCGCCCTGCTCTACTTCTTTGAACGCGATACCGCTAGAGATCAACTGCGTAATGCGCATAGCGCATTAGCTGACGTATGGATTTGCTCTAAGATTGTTGGGCAAATTATTGATAAGCTGCACCCAGCCTCCTTGGATGCGCTATGGGAAATGTCTGAAAAGGCTAGGATTCCAACGATCATGCCTTTTGGCAAACATAAGGGCGAACCCATTAGCCAAGTACCCACTGACTATAAGCAATGGATGCTTCGTCAAGATAATGTCTCGGAGTTTTTGCGCAAAGCTCTAGAGGCTAAATAGTTTTATCCATGTTTTGACGCTCTATAAAAGAGCAAGGGAATAAGGAATCCGTGATTTCCTTATTCCC
>NZ_JACVQA010000014.1:80016-122456 GCF_018881595.1 Polynucleobacter sp. UK-Gri1-W3
GTTGTTGCTTGTTATTTACTGATTAATTGGTTTATTACTGAATTCTTTATCTAGCTACTGGAAGCTCATCCCAGCGCGTCGTGTAATTTGGTGATCTATTGTTCGATCTCATCTGCCACTCTTGTTTTGCGCCATTGGTTCCTGCCGCTGCAGATCTGATCACCGCATTACCAAAGCGGGTATTGATCTCATCTACTGCTTTCATTAAATGAGCGGACTTGCCTTTAGTCTCGATATCATCAAACAAGGATTGCTGGGCTGTTGGCTTATCGCTAATCAGATTGAGAATGACGCCGGCTTTCTTGTAACGGAAGTTCGCTTGATAAATCTGTTTGAGGCCTGCTAGCGCTGCATTCGTTAAGGTCAACGTGTTGTCTGTTGGGTCTGCCAATGGAATCGTGACGCTTTGGTGATGCTGCGGTTCATTTTGCTTAAACGGATTAGTCTGAATAAATACCGTAAGCGCGCCCGTAGTGCTGTTTTGGGTTCTGAGTTTTTCAGCTGCACGCGCTACATGGGTGGCAACAGATTCAGCAAGCTCCACCTGGCTAGTCACTAACTTACCAAAACTACGCGAGGCAATAATCTGTTGTTTGGCCGGAGCCACTTCTTCTAGCTGCAAACAAGATGTGCCGTGTAACTCATAACAAAGGCGCTCCATCACCACACCAAACTGTTGACGCATGGCTTGTGGTGAAGCTTGCAAAAGATCAAACACGCTCAGAATATTTTGAGCTTTGAGTTTCTTGGCGATTTGTTTACCAACACCCCATACCTCACCCACTTCGGTCTCACTCATCCACTGATAGAGCTCTTCTTTTGCCATGGCATTGACATCACATACACCAACGAACTGCTTGTGCTTCTTAGCCAAGTGATTAGCCAGCTTAGCCAAGGTCTTGCTAGCGCCAATACCCACACAGACTGGTAAGCCGGTGGTGTCTTTAACTTGCTGCTTGATCTTCTGGCCTAGTTCGATAGTGTCTTGATACTGTTTTAAGACAGTCTCGATTTGCAAGAAACTCTCATCGATGCTGTAAACCTCTAGATTGGGCGTGAACGCCCTGAGCACTTGGACTACACGACTACTCATGTCGCCATACAGGGTGTAATTAGATGAGTAAGCCTGAATACCATGCTTCTTAGCCAAGTCCTTCATCTGAAACCAAGGTGTTCCCATCTTCACGCCAAGCGCCTTGACTTCAGCGCTACGCGCAACGGCACAACCATCGTTATTGGAGAGCACCACCATCGGCACTTCTTCTAACTTGGGCTGAAACACACGCTCACAAGAAACGTAGAAGTTGTTTACATCCACGAGTGCGAAGAGTGGAGTTGATATGGTTGGTAAATTGGAGTTCATCTCACTTCCCCTCTTTGTTGTATCTGCCGCTAGCATTGCTGTACTTGCGCACTACTCCAACCACTACACCCCAGATTTGTAACTCGCTGCCTTCGTTAAAGGTGATGGGTTGATAGTTAGCATTTTCTGGTTGTAGCTCGATGCGGCCACGTAGTTGGTAGAGGCGCTTGATGGTGTACTCGCTATCCACTACGGCAACCACAATATCTTTATGTTTTGGCTTGAGGGCTTTATCAACGACGACTTTGTCGCCATCACAAATCCCTGCGCCCAGCATCGAATCCCCCTTCACGGTGAACATGAAGGTGGCTGGCTTGTTTTGGACGAGGTAATGGTTCAGATCGAGGCCGTCTTCGGCGTAATCTGCCGCTGGGCTAGGGAATCCAGCTGAAATCCGGTGACTGAGGAGCTTGAGCTCATAGGCGGCAAAATGGCCTGCCAAGGCTTGTGGTGCCTGGCTAAGAGTTACTTTTGCGGGGTTCATTACTTGCGTCATAGTCATTAATATACTGTATGTTTATACAGTATATGTAAAAACCGCAGAAATAAGGCTATTTTTGTTGTTTTGGGGCTATTTGCCTAATATTTAGGCAATAAAAAACCACCGAACATGCGGTGGTTTTTTATTGGGCGCCTACTTTCTGTCTTAGCAAAAAGCAAATGCCAGAATCGCAGGATCATCCAGAAAAGCATTGGATAGGTAAATACTGACTCGGTAAAGCCAAGGATTTACCTCATTAATGATTTGTGAAAAATATTCCATAGACCTATTGTAAAGGCTGCTTAGCCGCCCAAGTAATCCGTCTTCCCAACCTCTACCCCGTTATGACGCAGAATGTCATAAGCAGTAGTCACATGGAAATAGAAATTAGGAATGATCCAAGTCAGCAGATATTGCTCGCCGACAAACTCAAAATTCCATTCTTTAATAGAGAACTTAATTTCTTTTGCTTCCGTGCCATCAATTTGCTCTGGCTTGAGGCTATTGGCAAATGCGATTGTTTTGGCGATGCGTTCCTGGAGGTCCGCAAAAGTTTCCTCGTTATCTTCAAATTTAAGCGGCTCAACGCCAGCTATACGTGCCATGCCATTTTTCACCTGATCACAGGCGATTTGAACTTGCTTGGTTAGCGGAAACATATCTGGAGCAAGACGACCCTCTACCAACGTTTTGCTATCAAGGCCCTTAGCAATTGCAAACGCTTCACCCTTTTTGAGGATATTTGAAAGATTGGTGAGCATCTTTGTCAGTTGTGGGATTGACGCTTGGTACATTGAAATTGCCATGGAGTTTCCTAAGAAGAAATATGAAGCAGGATTAGTGTGCTACTCAGGCCAGTTTACTGGATCTCTTTGATTTCGCCCTTAGATGAAATCAAATAGGCCTTGTTTGGCTTGTCTTTTCTGATGCGCGTGAGTTCAGCTTGGTAGCCCTGTAATTGCTTGCGGTACTTTTCATACTTCTCGCTACCCACCTCTGGGATAGTGAGTTTGTAATCAATGATGGCCAGATGGTCGCCAAACTCTACTAAGCGATCCATGCGATAGCTCTTGCCATCTTCACTAGCGATATCGAGCTCATTCCAAGCTTGCAGCCATTCACCTGATGTCAGGTAGCGTTTGAGCTCTAGAGCATCTAAGACTGTTTTGGTGCGAGAGAGTAATGTTTTCGCATGCTCTTGATCTACAACAAGCCAATTCATAAGCTCTTGCTCGCTTGGCATAGGTGGCTTTACTTCATTACTAGAATCTGGGGTGAGGAACTCGAGCAGCCTATGGAAGTTTGCACCCTCTTCCAAGATTTCTGGATCGGAATTTCTGGCTTGCTCATCTTCACTTGCAAATACTTCAACCGTCACACCGCTCTCAATGTTAGACAGCATTTGCATATGACTTTCTTGCGCATAGCCCCAATCCAAGACAAAATCCTCGACTGCATTTTCTTGCGTAGGTTTAATCGCCTCAGACCCCTCTGTAGCCACTAATTGCTCGCCTACCTGATACACAGGCAACTCAGCCTTGCTTGCTTTGCCATACCAAGAAGTCTTATCCAAGCCACTAGGATTATTGGCAGTAGGCTTTTGGGCATCACCACTAATCCATAGACCTTGACGTGCGCGAGTCATTGCGACGTAAAGCAGGTTCCAGTTTTCTTTTTCACCGATTTGTTTCTCAGCCTCATTGATTTCGGCGCGGGGGGTAGTCAATGTTTTAGAAGTAAATAGGGATAAATGGGATGGACTCTCTTCTTGAGGCGCCCAATCAATTAAGACACCGCTATAGTCCACATTAGTATCAGTATTGTTAGCATCGAGAATGATGACAAATGGCGATTCCAGTCCTTTAGCACCATGAATCGTCATTAGGCGCACGCGCTTATGGCGATCCTCCTCTGACATCTCGCTCTCTTGATCCACTTCAACCAAGTTGTCATCGCTAGCCGCATCGACGTCACCTTCGTCGGGCGTTTCATCATCATCACCACGGCGCTTGGTATTCATCTCCTGAATAAAACGACTCAAGCTTGGGTATTGCCCACCATCTTGATTGAGTGCCACCTCTAGGAATGCATCTAAGTTCGCCAATACCTGTGGACGGTCCAATTCCTGACAGACTACGGCATATTTAAGTCGCACATCACCTTCTTGGTAAATACGATCAAGTAGGTCATGAACTGGCAAGCGCTCACCCAATAGGTGCCAATGCTGGAGATAATGCGCAGCTCCTTGTAGCTTTGCATCCTGACTATCCTGCAACGCATCCCACCAAGAACGGTATTGACCAGAGGTCATTGCTACAGCCAATTGCTGCATTTGTTTTTCCGCAAAACCAAAAATGGGGCTTCTAAGAACCTGGGCTAGCGGTAAATCATGCCGAGGTGTTACCAATACAGCAAGCAAAGCAATTAGATCATCGACCTCAAGAGTATTGAGTAAGCCACCAAGGCGTGGACTTTCGTAAGCAAGCTTTACATCACGTAGAGCTCTTTCATATTGAGGCAAGTATTTACGACGCTTTACTAGCAATAGAAAATCGCTTGCTCTAGCCTCACGCCAAATTTCCTTACCACCTTCTTTATCGGCGACCTTGCGTGTGGCGATAACTTCTTGAATCAGGCGTGCAACCAACTCGCCCTCATGCTGACGCTGAATTACTCCAACTGTTTCACTTGAATCGGCAATCGCTCCATCAAATGCACTACCCTCTCGCAACTCCTGTGTCTGCTCTGCATAGGCAATCAATGGCAGCAAATAAATCTCGCCTTGCCCAGCATAAGCGTCGGCTGGCTTACCCTCATCTGGGGTGGACCATAGTGTTTGTTGCTCTGAATATGGGTAATCAGGGGGTACTTGCTCACCCTGAAAGATTCTATTAACTGACTTGTTAATTTCAGGAGCGTTGCGGCGCGTTTTGTCCTGCTCAATGTAAGCGGCATCATGGTGTTGGTGCAAAAACTGCGCCGCACTTACAAACAATCGAGGATCGGCACGGCGAAAGCGATAGATTGACTGCTTAGGATCGCCCACAATAAATACTTTTGGCCGCTCATCACCTTCGCTATAGCCCGCTAACCAAGCTCGCAGAATTTGCCACTGCAATGGGTTGGTGTCTTGAAACTCATCTACCAATATTTGCTTGTACTTTGCATCCAGACGAGACTGAAGATATGCCGTATGCTCAGGCTCTCCCATTAATAAGCTAACGCCAACTTCTAAATCATCAAAATCACGCACGCGCATATTCTCTTTTTGGGCGTTGGCGTGTGCCATCATTGATTGACTCAGAGCAAACCAAGCCTCATTGATGGCAAAGACATCTTTCTCCGCTTGCCAGAGAAGGTATTCCTCAAAAGCGTGGCCCCAATCTTGCTTAATAGCGATGAACTCATCAATACGATGAGGCTCACCTATTTTCTCGAGATATTTTTTAGCCTCACCCAAAGGCTTATCGTTACCACTACGATATTTGAGATCTTTAGTTAAGAAAGTCGTTTGAAAGTTGCTTGCGACCTCCATCACATCACCAGCACGCTCTTTGCAGGCAATGGCAGGCAACAGATATTGCAGAAGATCGCTATCTTTTACGCTACTATTTTGAAAACAGCGCGCTAAGAACTGTAGATCGTCTAGCGCATTAGGCGCATTCCACGGAGCTAGCAATGGATTAGGTAAGCTTAACTTATGCAAGGATTGCTTTAGACGCTCTATTGGAGTGATTCCGGTTTGATTGCATTTCTTTGCAAAGAAAGTCCATGCCCCTCTTTGCTTAAAGAGACTGCTTTTACCCATTAAGAGTTTTTGCGCCTCATGTGAGCCCAAGTATTTGAGTAAGACGTCGTAATGGGCTTTGAGCTCTGGCGAGAGATCACCCCACCAATCATCAAGGCACTCTTCTTGCAGTCGCTTAGCATCTTCGCGTAGCTTGAAGCCTGGCTGAACACCCAGCGAAACTGGGGCCGCACCTAGTAATCTGCCAAACCAGCCATGAAAGGTATCGATCACGATCGGCTGTGGGTTTGCAAGTACTTGCTCATACAGTGCTTTGGCTTTAGGCAGGCGCTTTTCAGCCTGCTCTTTTTCCATTCCTCTAGCGGTGAGCTCTTTGATCAAAGAGGCATCATCACTTTTAGAAAATTGTTCCAGTAATCCATATAAGCGGTCACGCATTTCTTGCGCTGCTTTTCGCGTAAACGTTAGCGCGAGGATTTCTTGTGGCTTCACATCATCGAGCAACAGCCGTACCAGCCGCGCAACTAGCAACCATGTCTTGCCGCTTCCCGCGCAAGCAGAAACAATCACTGAGCGCTGCGGATCACAGGCCAGCTTTTCTGAGTAAGCTTGTTTGCTTGGGAACGCGCTCATGTGATCACTCACCAGATCCCCTTCCTGCAAATACCCCTTGCTTCACAGTATTGACAGACCCCTTCAGGCGCAAATGCTTGCATTGGCTTTTTAGCCCAAAGCTGCTCCACATCTTCTGTGATTTGCTCAGAGAAGAGTTGCATCATTTCTGGCATATCTACTACCTCTTGACTGCGCGTAGCCTTTTGTTCACCCTTGAAGATATCTGCCTTTAAGGCCACCCATTCAGCTTGAGTGACTTGATGTCCCGTTAACTTATGGCTTTCTTGGCCTTCATTGGCAGCCCTGGCATAGATCAAGAGCTGAGGATCATCCAAGACATGTTCGGCCCTTACTTTGACTCTCTCGAAGCGTTGATTTTTGTAGTCAATTACCGATGCAAGTTTGCAGTTGTCTACATTGACGTCATATCGATCGGCATAACCTTCAATACGAATCATTTTTAGATCACCATCGGCATCCTTAAATGGCAGATCAAAGCCAACCTTGACCTCACCATCATAGTATTGCCAACCCGCTAGCTCACGTTGCAATTGCCACTCTACAAAACTGGGAATTTGTTTTTGCCAATCTCTTAATGCGCCCATGACTCTAGCGTCACCCTCAATCAAAGCAGCAAACTCTTGCTCTGAATAAATGCTTAAGCTTTTCTCCATCCAGGCGCGCCTCTGATTTGCGTCGTCCTTAATTGACGGATTGGTATGTTCGTGAGTTTTAAGTGCTTGGTAGAAACGCTTCAGCAGTTTGTGCAAGGTTTGCCCTGCTAAGGAGGCATCAAAGCCTTCATCGAACTCTTTATTCTTGCGTAAGCCCAATAGACTGCGCACATAGTAACGATATGGGCAATCTCGTAGAGCCTTATAGGCGCTGGGGCTCATTGATAGCGGCATCGGTAGATCTTCTTCAAAATGCGCAACCGCCATCCCCATTGGCTTTGGTTCAAAAGCACGTTTTTTAAGTTGAGCCGGAATTACTTCCCACTCAATTTGATTTTGTAATCGCTGAATCCAAGCGGAGGGCCTCAATGGCTCGCCATTATTACTTTTGCTTTGCCAGAGTAAATCCACATTAGGACATGACACTAGCAGTTGTGAAAGATCTTTAGCTTGCTGTACAAACTGCATTGCTATCGTTGACGTCTTTAATAGTTGATTGAGTGCATCCGAGAAAAATAATGGTGGCTCTGAATAAGCCGGTAGCTGCTGCTCATCACAGCCCACAAATACTACTGCCTCAAAATCACGCATACGCGTAGAGCTCAACGGCAGAATACTCAGCGTGGCTTTAGCTTCTTTGCCTACCTCTTGATAGCTAGCACCCTCAATAACGGTCTTCAGCAAGCTCAACCACTCACTCAAACGAATGGGCACTTCCTGATGTTGTGTCTTATTTAAATCGAATGTCTTGAGAACTTCCAGCAGCTGCTTACCAGCCGAGTCTTTCTCAAGGTTTTGAGCCATACCAGTGGCCTGCAGATTGGCCTGCAGCTGACTATAAGCCTTGTTGCAATCAACCTTGAGGGTCATCCACTCATGATGACGCTCTCTGACAAACTGTAATAACTCAAACAATGCAGCACTTGGCAGCGCACTTGAAGTTTTTGCAGCGTTATCTTGAGCGCCTTCAATGGCTAAGTGGAAAGTTTTCCAGCCAGACTCTGCCTTACTAGCAACCAAGATGTCTTCAAGCCCTGCAATCAATCCAATGCACTCTTGTTTATCTCGATTCAGAATCTTGCCAAGATCTAAAAATGGGTTTTGCAAAAACTCGAGCAAAGTCTTCGCGCTCGGACCATCTTTGGGCGCCTTAATGAGCTCTAACCAGCTATTCAGTGCAGCAGCGGCACGCGTAGTAGATAACTTCCAACCGGTTTCATCGCGGATATTAAGTGATGGCCCAAATCGTGAAAGTAGTGCACGCGCCCTTCTTGCCACCAAACGATCTTGCGCAACTAGTGCTAAATTGGTTTTGCCATCAATGAGATGTTTCTCAATAGTTTTGGCAGCAGCCCATGCTAATTCTTCAAAACGTTTAGCGGCAATGAGTCGCCAGCCTTCATTTTGGGCTTGCTTTGTGTTTGCTAGCGCCTGAACCTGCGCCCGCTCAGAGTTTTCCGAGGCAATACACTCAGACCATAAGCCCACGTCACACCAATCCATTTTGGCTTCTACGGTTGGCGCATGCTGGGCATACTCATTAAGCAACCTACCTATGATCTCCTGATCAATTGGAGTTGGGTCGGCAGTTTCAACCCATATTAATGGCCTTGCTTGATTTACCCTTTTTGCAGTTTCAATAGCATTCAGGTGTGCAGCCATTGCAAACTGATTACGAAATGCTGGATCACTCACGCTCGCTGTATAGCGCCAAAACTCGAGCAAGACCTTAGTCTCTTGATCAACTACCTTGCGAGCCATTCCTGAATAGACTTTAGCAACAGTGCTATCTAATAACGCTTGCGCTTGGCTAAGACAGATTTCGCCAAGATTGCTTGGTTGGTTTTGATTGTGTTGAATGCATTCATGAATCTGTTTTTGCAGCTGTGGGCTCACTGCTGTTGATAAGGTGTCGCACGCCTTTACGATCGCTTGCGCCAAACCCCATGCACCAGATTCAGTTTCAGCCTTAAACCATGCCTGCAAACTTTTATGTTTACGCAATGTGGCATAGACACCTAACCATCTTTCCAAATCACTTTGCTTCTTTGGAAACTTCCATGCGCCTGGTGCAGCCTCCAGCCAATCTGTAAAGCTGATCACTTGAGGCAAGAAGGCGATATTGCTGGGCAGATCTTTTGGACGGTTTAGTTCAAGAGCTGCCCTCACCCCAATAAGTGGCCCCGCAGTACTTAGCACTACTAAAGGGCGCTGATTAGTTTGCACTGCACAATCCCAAATGCCTTTTGCCAATTGAGCAAGTGCTTGGCTATTGGGCGTAATTGCCCAAGCCTGAGGCTGCTTTTGGTCAGAAAGAATGGGGAACGACTGGGACATTAATTGGGTAATTTATCTATTTTGAGCAGAACGTTCCGCTTATTGCTAATATAAGCGTTGTAACGACATAATTAAATAACTTACTAAATAGGTCTAAATAAGGAATTTTCATGAGTGCCGGCATTAAATATGTAACTGACGCCTCTTTCGAACAAGACGTCCTCAAGTCCGATAAACCTGTTTTGCTCGATTTTTGGGCTGAGTGGTGCGGTCCTTGCAAAATGATTGGTCCGATCCTGGAAGAGCTTGCTGGCGAGTATGGCGACAAGATTCAGATCGCAAAAATGAACGTAGATGAGAACCAAGGCGTTCCTGCCCAGTTCAATATTCGCGGCATTCCTACCCTGATCCTCTTCAAAAATGGCACCGTGGCTGCTCAAAAAGTAGGCGCTTTGGCCAAATCCCAGTTGACTGCTTTTATTGATAGTCATCTGTAAATAGTCTCAGACCACAGGCTCACCCGCTGAGCCTGTGGTTTTTACCGCTTTAAACGCTTGTCACACCCTTTTTTTGGTGTAGTATTACTCAAACGCACTAATCAGTGCTCCGATTTTCAGCAATTTACCTCCCCCTTCTTTTAGCAAATTCCAAAATTCTGTTTTTCCATATCTGCGTGATCTAAATCAGCGCAGCGATACCCTAAAACATATTCCCCCATTCAAATTTATATTTATCAACACCCGAGAACCACATGCAATTAACTGAACTCAAAGTCCTCCACGTATCCGCTCTGCTCGAAATGGCAGCTAGCTTGGAGATTGAAAATACTCAACGGATGCGCAAACAAGAATTGATGTTTGCCATTCTGAAAAAACGTGCGAAGGCTGGTGAAACTGTTTTCGGCGATGGCACTTTGGAAGTATTGCCTGACGGCTTTGGTTTCTTGCGCTCTCCTGAAGCCTCTTACATGGCTTCCCCAGACGATATTTATATTTCCCCTGCGCAGATCCGTCGCTTTAACTTACACACTGGTGATAGCGTTGAAGGTGAAGTACGTACCCCTAAAGATGGTGAGCGTTACTTTGCATTAGTCAAAGTAGACAAGATCAACGGTTTGGCTCCAGAAGCTCTTAAGAACCGCATCATGTTCGAAAACTTAACGCCGTTACACCCAAATCGTGTAATCAGCTTAGAGCGCGATATCAAGGCCGAAGAGAACCTTACCGGCCGCATCATCGATATGATCTCCCCAATTGGTTACGGCCAACGTGGCTTGATCGTGGCTTCACCAAAATCCGGTAAGACCGTGATGATGCAGCACATTGCTCATGCAATTGCAGCCAATAATCCTGAAGCAATTTTGATCGTACTGCTCGTTGATGAGCGTCCAGAAGAAGTTACTGAGATGCAACGTTCTGTTCGCGGTGAAGTAGTTGCCTCTACCTTTGATGAGCCAGCAGTGCGTCACGTTCAAGTTGCTGAGATGGTGATTGAAAAAGCTAAGCGCCTAGTGGAGATGGGTAAAGATGTGATTATCTTGCTTGACTCGATTACTCGTCTTGCTCGCGCATACAACACCGTTGTTCCTTCATCAGGCAAAGTACTCTCTGGTGGTGTGGATGCCAATGCATTGCAGCGTCCTAAACGTTTCTTCGGTGCCGCTCGTAATATCGAAGAAGGTGGTTCATTAACCATTATCGCTACTGCATTGATTGAAACTGGTAGCCGCATGGATGACCTCATCTATGAAGAGTTCAAAGGTACTGGCAATATGGAAGTTCACCTTGAGCGTCGTTTGGCTGAACGCCGTGTTTACCCATCTATTAACCTTAATAAGTCTGGTACCCGCCGTGAGGAGCTCTTGGTTAAAGCTGAGAATCTCCAGAAGATCTGGGTATTGCGTAAATTGCTGGCAGATATGGACGATATCGAGGCGATGAACTTCATCGTCGATAAGCTCAAATCCACCAAAAACAATGGTGAATTCTTCGACTTAATGCGTCGCGGAGGCTAATTTAGGAGCCCCCAGAGGGCATCTAAATCCAGAATTACTGCAAATGGGGGCTTTTTAGCCCCTTTTGCACACCTTAAGAGCGCTTTGTTGTTGATTTCATGGCATAATTTCGCTTTTGCTACTTCTGTGGCTGCTTTTACAACCTGGGAAAGTATTTCAGCCAATTTGGCTCAAACGGCTACCCGCTCATAGGACTCAACATGAAACCTGGCATTCACCCCGAATATCGTGAAATCGTCTTTGTAGACGTTTCCAATAACTTCAGCTTCAAGACTCGCTCCACTATGTCTACTAAAGAGACAATCAAGTGGGAAGATGGCAATGAATACCCATTGGCCAAGATTGAGACTTCATCTGAATCACACCCTTTCTACACTGGTACCCAGAAAATTATGGATACCGCTGGTCGTGTTGAGAAATTCCGTCAGAAATTCGGAACTAAAGCTGTTGCTAAAGCTTCCGGTGATGGCGCTGCTAAAACAGCTGAGAAAAAAGCTGCTGCTGCAGAAGCTAAAGCTGCTGAAAAGCCAGCTAAGAAGAAGGCTTAATCCACTTCTATTCGCAGGGTATGTTAAATACCTGCTCTGCGAGATAATCAAGGCAGCGTTTGCTGCCTTTTTTATTTTGAACTTCACACATGGTCAAACTTACTGCCGCCGCCACTAAATCAATTCCGCGCATTGTTATTTTTGCGTTGACCCTGATTTATGGTTTTGCTGGCCTCTTCTTTCGGGACCCCTGGAAGAACGAAGATGCAATTGGCTTTGGTGGTATGTGGACCCTCTTTCGCGGCAACTCCATTGATTGGATTGTTCCGCACCTAGCTGGACGCGACATCTCGCTTGGCACGCCTTTGCCATATTGGATGGGTGCCACATTGATTAAATGGTTTGGCCCATTCATTGGCGCTGCGAATGCTGCACGTTTATATGCAGCTATTTGCTTCTTCGCTGCCGCACTGGCGATTTGGTACGCCACCTATTTATTAGGACGGCGTCGTGAAGTTCAGCCAATGGCATTAGCTGTTGGCGGTCAGCCCGACATGAAGAGCTACGGCATGACATTGGCTGATGGTGCGCTGCTCATTTTCTTGGCATGTGTAGGTCTCGCTCAGCGCGCACATGAAACTACGCCCATGATGGCGCAATTGATGGGCATCAGTATTGTCCTGTACGGCACTGTTCGCGGTTTAGATAAACCTTGGCAAGGCGGCTTATGGACTGGCCTTGGTATTGCGATCGTAGCGTTATCAAGCAATCTCACGCTAAGCCTCATCATTGTCAGCTCCACCATCATTGCAGTAATTGCTAGCAATGCGAAGTTGCGTTTTCGTTGGACACTGACGAGCACTGTTTTAGGATTAATTGGTTTTGCAATTTGGCCGCTCATTTGGTATGCGTCCGATCTACCCGTGCAATGGCGACACATTGCCGAAGAAGGCTGGCGCAATATGCCAGAAATGCGCGCCACTCCATCCATCGAATCGCTTGGTTTCTTGAGTGTGAACTTTTGGGCATACGCCTGGCCTGTCTGGCCTCTCGCCATAGTCTCCCTCGCACATTGGGGTCGAGTTAAGGAGGCAGGTGCATGGCGCGCTCCACATCTAGCCATCCCATTGAGTTTGTTTATTGGTAGCTTAATTTATGTGCTGTTCCGCCTAGAAGCAAACGAACATGACTTAATGATTTTGATTCCAAGCCTTTCGATCATTGCTGCATTTAGTTTGCCAGTGCTTAAGCGTAGTGTTATTAGCTTTATTGATTGGTTTGCGATGTTCAGCTTTACGCTGATTGCTTTAGCTATTTGGATTATTTGGCTGGCTAAAGTAACTGGGTATCCAGAATCCACCGCGGCCAATATTGCACGCCTACTCCCTGGATTTGAGAGTCAATTTAATGTGCTTGCTTTTATCGTAGCGCTTGCGATTACGGGCATATGGTTATCAGTTGTGCGCTGGAGAACTTCACGCGCACCAAAAGAAATTTGGCGCTGCCTCATCATCTCAGCATCCGGCACTACATTGATGTGGGTACTTCTGATGACTTTATGGCTACCAACTATTAACTATGCCAAAACCTATCGTCAGGTTTCTGCGCGATTGGCTCAAGTAGTTCCAACTGGTGGTGGCTGTATAGACACGAGCAACTTAGGATCTGCGCAGCTAGCCTCTTTTGAATACTTCTCTAAGCTGAACTTACGTGATGACCCCAATTGCCCTTGGATGCTGACCCACAGCCAATCTGAAGCAAAAGCATACGCTCAGCTGAATAATAAAAAGCTAACCCTGCTTTGGGAAGATCGTCGCGCAGCTGACCGTGACGAACGTCTGCGCCTCTACGAAGTTATCCCGGAATAAATCGTGTTGCGCTTTAAGCTATCGCGCCTTCGCGAGGATATCCCCTCCTTACTAAAATTAGCTGGACCTTTATTAATTGGTCAGCTTGCTGTTATTGCATTTGGTGTACTCGATACCGCCATGACTGCGCGTTATTCCGCTGACGATCTCGCTGCACTTGCCATGGCTTCAGCTATCTTCATTAGTATTTACGTTGGCCTAACCGGAGTCATCTCGGCGCTCGCACCAATCGCAGGCCAACTCTTTGGCGCTAAACGCTTTGGAGAAATCGGTGAAGAAGTTAGGCAGGCGACTTGGCTTGCTTTAGGCCTTACTGTGTTGGGCTGCTTTATTTTGCTCAATGCTGATCACTTGCTAGCCATCTCACAAGTGAATGATGCTATCGAAGGCAAAGCAAGGCTATATCTCAATATCCTGGCGATAGGTTTGCCGGCCAGCATGGCTATGCGCGTATTGATGGCGCTGCATAACGCCGTGTCACGCCCTACTGTCATTACTGTGGTGCAAATCATTGGTCTTGCCCTAAAGCTACCGTTAAACCTGCTATTCATTTATGGTGGTTTAGGCATCGAGGGTATGGGTGGGCCAGGATGTGCCGTGGCTACCGTTATCATCAACTGGTCTTGGCTGCTCATGACCTTAGGTTTTGTAATATTCGACCGCTTCTACCGACCATTTAAGATCTTTGCCCGCTTTAGCATGCCGGATTGGCATCGCATTTGGACATTGCTCAAGCTAGGTGCTCCGATTGGCTTTAGTTACTTGATTGAAGTGACCTCTTTCACTTTTATGTCTTTGTTTATTGCTCGCCTCGGAACTACAGCATTGGCTGGACATCAAATTGTGGCCAATATGGGGACCGTCATTTATATGGTGCCCCTATCACTCTCGATTGCAACGATGACACTGGTATCCCAATCGATTGGCGCTAATAAACCTGAGCGTGCTGAAGAGATTGGTTGGTCATCCGTATTGTTTACAACTACGCTTTGTATCAGTATCGGTATTGCCGTCTGGATATTTAGAATCCAATTGCTTGACTTATATGATCCGCCTGCAGAAGTGAAGGCATTTTCCATTCCTCTCTTTTTGTTTATTGCGTTTTATCAAGTATTTGATGCACTACAAATTACTGCGGCATTTATTTTGCGAGCCTATCGTATTGCGTTTTTACCTATGGTGATTTATGCCGGCTCACTCTGGGGCGTAGGTCTTGGTGGTGGCTACCTGATGGGCTTTAATGTTTTGGGCAATACGCCTGCATTCTTGCAAGGCGCCAATGGCTTCTGGGCTGGCAATAGCTTAAGTCTGGGCTTGGCTGCGTGCTTCTTACTCTACCTCTTTAGAAGAACGGCTGAGCGCTATGAGAAAACGCATCCGCCGGTAGAGGTTTAATAAAAGCCAATTTATTGGGCTTTACTTGTAAACCTTTAAAGTAGATGCATCATCATCTAGACGTCTTTTAAGATTACGCATCTGTCCAGCCGAACCGGGATTGTTGGTAATAAAGTTTTGATCACCCAAGTTCTTGCGCACATCTTCCGCTAAATCCAAAGAAGCCAACTTCATCAACTTAGCCATGCTTGGCTGATGACCTGTATCTCTGCCATCAATTTGGACATCCTTACCTTCGCCTAATGCTACAAAGGAAGCTACTATTTGAGTGGTTTTGGTATCGACGATATTAAAGTCTACTGTTACCTCAAGTGTTACCTGTTGCGAAGTAGATTTAGTTCCGGGAATATCAGCAACATTATTTGTACTAGAGATTTCAGCTAAAACGCCGTACAGCACATAATCAGCATCACCAAAATCACCAGCTTTGATGCGCTTCACAATATCAAAGTATTCATCGCCTTGATTAGGGGCTGCGGGGGTAGATTTAGCCTGCACTACTTTATAGCCAGACTTAATCAGTAAGCCACGAATCGGGTTGGCTAGATAGCGCAATTCACCATACTCATTATTGCTTTGATAGCCTGACTTTTTCATGCTTTGGGTATTGACACTTGAAGAGCTATTGCTTGGCGTTGCTGCATCTACTACAGGCCTAGGAGGAGACGCTGTGCCAGGGCTGCTTGCCTTTGGATCGGATAAATCAGTGAACTTCACTGGAAACGCAGAAGAATTTGCACCACCAGTAATGGCTGAAGCATTCGCTTTATCAGCATCAATCTCAATTGTCTTAGGCGTAATCGTAGAAGAGACACTGTTATCAGTCGTTACCCTTGTCTCTTCAATGTAAGTTAAGTTCTTACCTTCTTTTTTGAAGTAGATATCCGTTACAGCGATTGATTTGGAGTCTGCCTTGAGCGCTTCTGCACTAATCACGGGGTTCTTTGGTGGATCTGCAGGCACTTGACCCACCATTACAGATTCTGCTGGTGCTGGCGGCTTAGTGGCGCACCCACTCAGGAGGATTAGACTGACGCCGGTACAAGCTAATAAGATTTTTTTCATGTGTTGCTCAATTCTTTATGGTAATCAGCGACGTATTAACGTGTGGCAGTCTTGCGAATCTCTTTTTCATCAGCCCACTCGAGTAAACCAGATTCATTATTGATGAGGTTTAAGTTAAAGACGTAATACACATCTTTAACATCCTTAGTGTTCTTCACGATGGATGCAATCGACCCCTCGATACGATATTGCGCTCCTTGCATATTGCCAGTCTTGGCAATCGTACTGTTCTTATATAGTCCTGACTGGTTCTGTCGCTTAAGCTCATCAGTTTGATTTTGCATTTCAGTAATGCTGACCGCAAACCGCACTTGGCCACTCTTCATCAGTTGCGTACGAATCTTATCGGTAATGACGCGTGTATCGATATATTCAGAAGTCTTATTCTTGACATCGGCCAGCGTCACAATCGGCGCATCCTTACTTCCAGAAATCGCTTTTGATTGCAATAGTGATCTCGTCATTGACTCGGCAATCATCTGCAGGTCTGTAGATCCATAGTCGGCATTCACAGTCTCAACAGCTTTAGCATCCCCATAACGAACTTGCGGGCCAGAGCAAGCCGCAAGGGCTGCTACTGACAATGCAATGGCAGATAAGCGAATTGTTTTAGTGTTCATGATCATCCTTAGTATGCTCAAATTCATTTGAATATTAAATAGTAATTTAATCTTTATTGATATTTACTTGTATTGATTTAACTCAAAGCGAAAGTCGGTAGCATCTGGTGTTGGAGCTATACCCATAATAACGGTCGACTGCCCTTTCCCTGCTATTACAGGCTTCCATGCCTCTTCATCTGTCACAGTCATACCGTTTTTACCAATCCACTTGAATCGATAAGAAACGAGATTTGATTTACTGTCATTTTGAATGGTCACTTGCGCAGTCAGCACACCATTGCGTACTAGGCTTCGCATATCTGTAATTTGAATGCTATCCGTATCACCCATACGCACTGTCATATCTTTCATAGACGGGGTTGAGCTGCACGCCGCTAGAGCAAGTGCGGTCATTAAGATTGCAAAGTATTTTTTCATCTGGATATTTCCTAATTAAAAAGCTGCTGAAAACTATTTAGCAGATTGGGTGGCTCGTAAGGCTTAGCCTCTTCTATATTACTGCTAGCAGGACTATTCCTGGGGGCGGGATTGGGGTTGGAAACCGGGCTTGAAACTACAGCCGGGGCAGTCTGTGTAACTGCTGGTACCACTGGAGCAGGCTCGACAGGTTGAGGGTCCTGAGATCCGCCCCACAACTTCTTGAAGCCGGCAAAAGCACCTTCGGAGGCCTTAGGCTCTGGGGTGACTGCTGCGGGAGTCGGCAGTACTGGCGCCTTAGGCGGAAGTGCTGCCGGATCATTCGAAGTCAGAACTGTTGCTCGATTTCTGAACATCCGGATATAAACCACGTTATAGCCCCCTACTAAATTGACTGTCTGCGAAGCTGTCACTCCAGAAGGCAAAGTGTATTTAAGTACAGTAGGTCCTATTGGCAAACCCATTCTGGTCATATAGGTCTGGGCAGGCAAAGTTGACCAGTGGCGAACATCAGTCACATTAATTGCTTGCAATGTGTAACCCGTAATCATTCCAGCAATAGCGCCAATCAGCGCTGCACCGCCATTGTTTTGATTGTTCTGATTCTTTCGATTGGCTGCTTGTTGGGCTGCACGATCTGCGGCGTATTGAGCGGCTAAGGAAACCAACGCCCTGGATGAAGCTCTTAAAACATAGGCTGGCATTTCATCACGCAAGTTCTTGCGAGCCATAGCATCGATATTTGCTACCAACTCTGGATTGGCAATCCGATCTCCTAACTGAACCATAGTTGGTCTAAAACGCTCTGTAGACTTTTCGATAACTGGAAAAGTTAAAGTGACCAACCTTGAAGTGCCACCAACAGGAAAAGATTGGCTGATTTGATAGGGAACAATTTTAGGCATATACCCCGTATCAATAATGATCAAGGTGTCAGCAAAAGATTTACTGCTCTGATTTGCGATATTGGAATCGAGCTTAGCAATACTGGTTTTAAAGAAATTTACCTGTGGTCTTAACTCAATTGCCAGCCGATATCCTGGCGCAGCCAAGCTGGCCTCTCCTTGTGACTCATGAATAAAGCCCGATAGGTAATACGCTCCCGGGTTCTGATAAGAATTCTTGAGACTACGTGTTTCTTCATCATCCAACAAATTAATTGGATAGCCGCTGATATTTTGAATCCGACTCGTAGCACCTTGAGTGTTGGGATTGGTTTGTTGCTCTCGTTCTGCATTAGATACTGCAGCAACTTGGCTTTGAATAAGCTCTTCAATTATCTTCTCACGCTGAGCCATTTTTTTGGCCTCAACCATGGCATCATTCCACCGACCTTGTGAGAGGTGATTTAATGCCAAAGTTTGACTTAATAGAGTCACCTCGTAAGGCTTGGGATCGTACTCGCTACTAAAGCCTTCAGATAAAACATAGGAGCTTGTTCCTGAAAAAGAACGTCTCAGCTTGTCGCTAGTAGTCAGCTCCCAGCGACTCACTAGCTGATCTGCGGCCAGTAGGTTTTGAGTGCTACTTGGAATCTGCGTGGGCCCTTGCAGCCTTTGAACTTCACCCAGCTCCATGTAATACAAAGTGTTTTTATCTTTAAAAGCGCCCTGTATCGCGGCCGCTGTATTTTGCAGGTCGCCGTTCTTAAACTGCTCTTTAGACTCATTCATTTTGATTTGCTGGGTTTGCGTAGCGCAACCCATCAGCAAACAAACAGCCAAAGTCGCCGCGAATTTAGAAAAGTCTAATGCTGAAAATTTAGGCAAATTTAGGGACCTGGAAATGGGGTAAAGAGTAGAAAGTGATCTCAAGCAAATAGTTCTCATACCTTTAACACTTGAAAAGAGGCTGGAGCTGACAAAAAACCGTTGTTACCCTAATTGTTACTCTAATTTAGCACCCGATTGCTGCACTACCTTGCCCCATTTACTAGCTTCTGTAGCAATCAACCTGGAAAGATCTTTAGGGCTACCTGGAGCTGGATCTAAGCCGCTAGCTAAAAGACGTGATTTGACCTTTGGCTTGCTCAGGGTTTGATACACCATCTGATTGAGACGTTTTTGAATATCGGGAGGCAAATTCGCTGGCGCCATCAAAGAAAACCAAGAAATCGCCTCAAAACCCGTTAGACCTTGATCGGCTAAGGTCGGAATTTCTGGGGCAGCTTGTGAACGCTTCAGCGTGGTGACCCCCAAAGCTTGAACTTCCCCAGCTTTGATCAAAGCCAAAGAGGATGAAAGATTATCAAAGAGCATTGAGATGCGGCCACTCAGTAGATCCGGCAATGATTGTGCCCGCCCTTTGTAAGGAATATGGCGTATCTGGACGCCTGCCATTTCTTTAAATAATTCACCAGACATATGAAGCGATGTACCGACCCCAGATGAGCCGAAAGTTAATTGACCAGGCTTTGCTTTTGCAAGTTCAATTAATTCATGAAGATTAGTAACGCCTAATTTTTTATTGACGATTAATACGTTCGGCGTGCTGGCTAAAAAACTAATGGGCGTGAAATCCTTCACAGGATCAAAAGACATCTTTTCATAAAGCGCGCCATTGATCGCATGAATACCCACCGTACCAATCAGTAAGGTGTAGCCATCGGGCTCACTCTTAGCCACGAGGTCGGCACCAATATTACCGCCATAACCAGGGCGATTCTCAACCAATACCGGTACGCCCAAAGTTTGCTGCCAGCTTTCGGCTAAAACACGCGCCAATATATCGGGAGCCCCGCCGGGGGTAAAGGTCACAACAATACGTATAGCTTGCTTAGGCCAGGCAGTATTTTTTTGCACGGTTTGGGCTTGAGCTGAGAGCGCAAAAGCCCACAGTACAGCCGCAATGAAGAAGCTCTTCAGAACTTGGAAGAATGGCATATTAAAACTCAGAGCTAGACCGAATGGTCTAGATTAAAAGCCAAAGCGAGAGCGTAACCACAGCCAGCCCTCATACTTCACTGGATCATCAGCGCAGGGACCGATGCCACAATCTAGAAGTGTAGATACGAGGTTGCCAAAAACCAAAAGAATGAAAGCGATGACCAAGGCATTTGCAAACCAAGAGCGTGAGCGTACTTCGCGATTGGGCAGCATTAAGAGAATTGCTAGACCCATTAATAGTCCTGTGTAACCAACATATGCCCAGGTATAGAAATGTAATTCTAGAAATGTTTTTCCGAATCCTTTGTCACCGGGCAGAATGTGTAAGAACACCTGGCGAAGAGAAACCATCATCCCCACTATGCCGCCAATGATGCCCCATCCGTAGTGAGAAGAATGTGCACCGAAACGAATATTCAAAACCAATGCAAAACCAATAATCACAAACCCAATACGTTGCATTAAACATAAGGGGCAAGGTAGCTCACCAAAATACAGTTGATCGAAAAATGCATACGAAAGCATACCAACAACAGCCAACAATGCCAGCTGATTGCCTAGGGCCGCTAATGAAGGAAGAGAATGTCTACTCACGATCAATTACAAACTGATGTTGAGATGGTCGGTTGCGTGAACTCGGAACCAAACCAAAAGGATGCCGACGGTAATCGCCAAAACAATCAAACCCGCAAGACGTTTCTCAAACCAGACTAAAACAAGTCCGATAAAAGCCGTCAGAAAAGGTAGGAACATATACATGAGATTATTCTAGCGCAGGACTCTACCGATAAGGGTAATTCTGTAAATACAGAGCCTGGAGGAAGGTCTTTTGATTAAAATGGGCCCATGAATACAAGCTCTACCCCGCCCTGCATCGATTTAGACGTTGATGGAAAAATTGCTTGGGTGACCTTCAATAACCCTAGTGCCCGTAATGCCCTGACTTGGCCGATGTATGAAGAACTCAAAAAGATCTGCGACTCACTAGCAAGCAATCCTGAGGTTCGGGTGGTTATTTTTAGGGGTGCTGGAGATAGGGCATTTGTTTCGGGTAGCGATATTCAACAGTTTGTGGATCTCAAAAAAGATGAGGCTTATGAAATAGCTGTTGATCAAGTCTTTGCATCACTACAGCAACTGCCCATGCCAACCATTGCCATGATTGAAGGTTTGGCTGTTGGTAGCGGACTTTTAATAGCAACTGCTTGCGACTTTCGTATCTCAACAAAGGATGCCCGTTTTGGCATACCAATAGCAAAAACTTTAGGAAACTGTTTATCGCCAAGCAATCTATCTTGGATTGCAGCTCACCTCGGAATTCCGATGGTCAAAAAAATGCTGCTAACCGCTGAGCTGATTAAGGCACCAGAATTATTAGAGTCAGGATATCTATATCAAACAGCAGAGGCAACAGACATCCATGGGGCTGCAAATGCACTTGCACAGAAGTTAGCGGCTTTAGCACCCATCACGCAAAAAGCCAGCAAACTGACCTTAGCGCATTTGCTTCAAAGTAATCTTCCGGACTGCACTGAACTCATGCGTGAAACCTATAACAGCAAAGACTTTAAAGAGGGAGTGAATGCCTTCTTGGAGGGTCGACCACCTCAGTGGACCGGGGAATAAGATCGAAGATCGCCCTTAGTCTAGCGCTTGGTTTAACCCTTCGCGTTTAAGAACTCCACGACGATCTTCACAAACTGATCAGGTACCTCAACATGGGGCACATGACCTACATTGTCGATCGGGACTAGTTTTGCATTTGGCATAGCCGCTTGCACCTTCTTACCTAGCTCCGGAAAATTACCCAAGATCTTCACTGCTTCAGGTGGCGCAAAGCGTTTGCCAAATACCGTACGGTCTTTTTGGCCGATTACCAATAGAACCGGCATCTTTAATTTTGGCAAATCATTTACTACAGGCTTTTCTGCAATCATTTGATATGTAAGGACAGAGGTCTTGGCGTAAGCCGGATAGTCAGAGCCTTTTTGAACTCGTACATAAACCTCCACAAACTTTTCATAGCTCGGTTGCCAGTTGGGAAAATAGGTCTGCAGGAAACGGCGATAAGTCGTTTCTGTTTGGGCCATCTCTAGCTTCAGTAAATCATCGTTTTTCTGCGGAGGAATGTCTTTGCTGTAATCCTCAAGGCCCAATGGATTCTCAAGCACGAGTTTTTGTACAGTTTGAGGGTAGAGATGAGAAAAACGTATCCCCACCATGCCCCCCATTGAATTAGCTATCACTGAAACTTGCGCAATATGGAGAGACTTCAACAAAGCTTGCGTGTTGGCGGCTAAATCATCAAAGTGATACTCAACATCTGGCTTAGATGATTTACCAAAGCCAATCTGGTCAGGCGCTATGACACGATAACCAGCCTTAGAAAGACCTGCAATCGTTGGGGCCCAGTAATCACTGGAGAAATTCTTCCCATGAAACAGCAGCACCACACCTTTTGGCTTACCGAGTGCCGGCACATCCATATACATCATGCTGGCTGGCTGGCCCTGTAGAGAAGTCTTAAATTCTTTTAAGGGATATGGATAAGGCCATTGACTTAAGCGCAAATCCAAAGGGCTTGCATTGGCGTAAAGACTGACTGAAGGAGTTGAAGATACTTGCTCAGGGCTGGCGCATGAGACTAAGAGTATTGGTATAGCTATTGCAGAGCAAGCAACTGCAATTTTCTTAAGCAAACCGTTCATAACCCCAACTCTCTTCTGCATTTAAATTATTTTTGTCTTTAAGTTAGTTAGGCCGGCAACGCTACCCTCAAGTACGTCACCTTTCTTCACTGGGCCCACTCCTGCTGGAGTACCCGAGAAAATCAAATCACCCGGCTCCAAAGTAAATAAGGTTGAGAGATAAGCGATTGTGTCAGGCACATTCCAAATTAGTTGATTGAGGTCGCCTTCCTGACGAACCTCTCCATTCACCAACAGCTTGACGGCGCCCTTAGCGGGATGACCACATTGAGCTGCTGGAGTGATCTCACCAGAGGGTGCTGAATGATCAAACGCCTTACCAGTATCCCAAGGACGTCCCATCTTTTTCGCTTCACCTTGAAGATCGCGTCTAGTCATATCTAAACCCACTCCATAACCATAGACATGGTCTAGGGCTTTATCAGCAGCAATATTCGCGCCACCCTTTCCGATTGCAACAACCATTTCTATTTCGTGATGCACATCACTCGATAGACTTGGGTATGCCATATCTTTTCCATCTGTGACAATCGAATTCGCTGGCTTCATAAAAAAGAATGGCGGCTCACGGTCAGGATCATGACCCATCTCACGCGCATGATCAGCATAGTTACGCCCTACGCAGTAAATGCGATTGACAGCAAAGCGACGGCTATCACCTGTTACCGGCAATGAAATAACTGTTGGTGGATCAATCACAAATGCTGAGGACATAAGAACCTTTCTATGAATTTTGATAAATACATGCTCTATTACTGTTTTCTGGAAGTATGACGCAATTTCAACAACAATATACTGAGTGCCAAAGCAAAGGTCATGGCATTTGCAAGGATCAGGGGCCACTTTTCGATAATGAGCCCATAAACCAGCCACAAACCTACCCCCGCCGTAAACAAGGAATACATTCCCAAGGAGATCCCCGAGAGATCCCGAGTTTGCCAGGACTGTATTGCCTGTGGCAAAAAAGCAATCGTGGTCAAGAAAGCGGCGCAATAGCCAATAATTTCAATATGGTGGGGCTCTAGAGTCATTTATCGATTGTAGTTAGGGAAATTGCCAAATCATTGACCCAGCGCATGAATTTTATTACTGTAGATAATAGAAAATCGTAATTCAACTCACCACTAAAAATACAAAATGAGACAACACATTATTAAAGGCCTAGGCCTACTGCTTTGCAGCAGCTTAATCAGCACCCCGCTGCTTGCACAAAACAATACCGCCGCAATCAAAAGCTATCCTGACAAGCCTATTAAGCTGGTCATTCCCTATCCGCCAGGTGGAGCAACTGATGTCATTGGGCGCATCATGGCGCAAGAGTTATCCAAGTCGCTGAACCAACAAGTGATTCCAGACAATCGCGCTGGAGATAGCGGCAATATCGGCGCTGATATGGTCGCAAAGTCTCCGGCTGATGGCTACACCTTATTAATGGGTGCACTCACATCACACTCCATTAATGCCAATCTTGATAAAGACAAGATTCGATACAACTTAGAAAAAGATTTCACGCCGGTTGATGTGGTGGGTGTGGTGCCATTGGTGTTTGTAGTCAACCCTTCAGTTCCCGTAAAGAACATGAAAGAATTCATCGCTTATGCAAAAGCAAATCCAGGCAAACTCACTTTTGCCTCATCTGGTGCCGGCGCCCCACAACGCCTTGCCATGGAAATGTTTCGCTATCAACTTGGTTTAGATTTATTGCATGTGCCATACAAGGGCAGTGGTCCAGCTATGACTGACTTGGTGGGCGGTCAGGTGTTGACCATGTCTGAGACCGTTCCGGCAGCCTTGCAATTTATTCAGTCTGGTCAATTGAGGGCTCTTGCAGTAACAACTGCAAAGCGTATTAGTCAATTACCTGATGTGCCAACAATTACTGAAGCCACTGGCTTGCCGAACTTTGATGTAGTGAGCATGTTTGGTATTTTAGCCCCAGCAGGCACACCAAAACCAATCATCGATAAGCTCAGTGCAGACATTAAGATGATATTGCAACGCCCTGATGTGCAGGAGCGAATGCTTGCAGCCGGCGTTTATGTCAACTATCTTTCACCAGCAGATTCAAGCAAGCGAATTACACGAGAGATGAATATGTGGAGCAAGGTCATTAAAGATGCCAATATCAAGCCTGACTGAGACTGACTAAGGCTAATTTAATGGAATGGAAAAAATCGCTTTAAGCGTTAATGAATCCGTGCTGTTAGAAAAGCCTTTACCTACCCCAGCTTGAAACGAAATTGGTTTGCCATCGTAGTACATCATCAAGAAACCTAGTTGTTGTGTATTTTGATAATTGATAGGCTGACCAAGTTGATTTAGGTTGGAGTAATACTCCACTCCAAGAGCTAACTCAGGAGTCACCTCCCTAGATAAGCGTGTTGCCGTCGAGAAGTAAGGTGACTGATGTACATAGGGTTGGGAGAGCGGCATATCCACAATGGGGTTAAATGAGAAAAGCCACTCATCAAAATGCTTACCGATTATGAAACGTACTTCACTGTTATATCGGGACTCATCAAACTGTGGTTGTACGTTAGATATCTCTAGATTTGCGCCTGCGAAAAAAGAGTCGCCCTTATCTTCGCGAATTGGTAACCATTTCATGCGCACTTTCGTTGCTGCGTATTGAAACTTATTGTCATAGTTCACATAAGAGATATATAAGCCAGCCTCTAGATCATGGCCTAAGCCATAGGCAAACTCAGGGGTCACCCGTACACCATTATTGTTCATCACCTCACCTGGATAGGAGGGGGTTTGAATACCTCTGGGGGTGCTGTTTAAATGCACCTCAAGACTGGCTTCTCCCTTGGCATTAATTTCATCGTCGTAAACCTGAATTTCATCCTGCAGAACCGCCATGCTGATTGATGGCGAGAGAATGGCCGCAGTTAACATCAGCCCCTGGATAAGCGCTTTCTTGAGGAGGTGAGCTTGCATCTGCATGATGTGTGAGTTTAACAAGGATTAGTATTTTTTGACGTGCTTGCCTCAAAGCTAGCAAGGACGCCTAATAGCTTTCTTAGTCACCTCCTGCGCAGAAGCTGACTCCGTTAAAAAGCGGCTTTTAGGGCGGTGTTTGCAGCAAACCAAACATCTTCTCATGAGAAAAGCCACCCTAGGGCGGCTTTCTTTTTGAATGAAGATTCCGAAATAATCAAGCCAAGGTGAACTTCAGGTCGCCCAGTTTTTCTACTGAACTTACAATCTTATCACCCTTCTTCAGCCATACCTGCTTGTCTTTCGGCATACCGGCAATTACGCCTTGTGGTGTGCCAGTAAAAACAATGTCTCCTGGTTCTAATGTCCAATAGATACTGATGTAAGACAACATTTTCTGGGTGTTATGAATGAAGTCTGAAGTATTAGAGTTCTGACGCAACTCACCATTAACCCATGTCTTCACCTGGAGCTTATTGGGGTCACCTACTAAGTCAGAAGTAACAAAGTAAGGTCCAATTGGAGCGTATTGATCTAAAGTCTTACCAATCATCCACTGCCCACTCGGCAACTCTAATTGCAAATCACGTGATGAGAAATCATTTGAGGTGCAATAGCCAGCAACATAATCCAAAGTAGCTGATTCCGGAACGTTACGCATCTGCTTACCAACAACAATCAACAACTCAGTTTCATAATCTAACTTATAAGAAACTGATGGCGGTGGAATTTGCAATAAACAGTTGTGAGCCGCAAGACTATTATTGTACTTATTGAATAGCGGCGGCACTCGTGGATGAGCCATACCAACCTCATCCGCATGCGCACGGTAATTTAAGCCAACACAAACAATCTTTCCAGGGTTTTTAAACAGGCACCCGAAAGTAATGTCGGATTCTTTTAAGTAAGGCACCCCAGATTTATCGGCGCTTGCTACTACCTTATTAAATCCTAGAGCATTACCCTCTTGCAATAATTGATCTAGAGTTAGCGGCGCCGCAATCTTCATTTTCTTAGCAACAGCACGAACATCGATGACGCCTTTTGGCGTCACTACACCTAAGGTTTCTGTTCCATCCGCATTTTGGATCGAGAGAATTTTGCTGTTTTTTACCATTTCGCGTGGGCCAGTGTAAACCTCACCTCCCCAGACTGAAGTGGGGTGAGCTGAAGCCTCCTTCATTACACCCATAGTAGAGGCAGCTACTAAACCAGCCCCAGCAGCTGAAGCAGTTTTCATAAATTGGCGGCGAGAACTCATATTTATCTCCTTTTGTTGTTATCTATTTTTAACTTCAAAAGGAATACTACCCCACCCATTTATGCGGTGCTGCAGCAAATATCAACTACAGGAGATTTAACCGAGGCCCAAAAAAATCGCTAGGTGATAGGTAATAAATGATGCCAAATAGGCCAAGCCGAATAAGTAGCCCAACATAATGACCGGGATTTTCCAGCCCCCAGTCTCGCGCTTGACTGCAGCAATGGTAGATAAACACTGAGGTGCAAATACAAACCAAGCCAGCAAAGAAAGTGCAGTTGCCAAGGACCAACCGCTAGATATCAATGGAATCAGGGCATCAGCCGCATCCACACCAGAGCTAGATAGTGCATAAACCGTTGCTAAGGAACTCACCACCACCTCGCGAGCTGCCATGCCTGGTACTAAAGCAATACTGATTTGCCAATTAAAGCCGATAGGCGAGAACACATGGGCTAAGGCCTGACCAATCATTCCGGCAAAGCTATATTCGATCGGCGATCCCGTAGCTCCTTCAGGTGGAAAAGGAAAGCTAGACAGCACCCATAAACCAATGGTCATTAACAAAATAATTCCGCCAACACGACGTAAAAATATTTCTGCTCTTTGCCATAAGCTGATCGCTAAATTACCCAGACGTGGTAAGTGATAGCTGGGCAACTCCATCATCAGTGCATTCATCTTAAATTGCTCACTAGTAAAGCGCTTCAGAATCCAAGCAACTACCATGGCGCCCAAAATGCCTGCAAGATAAAGCAAGAACAATACGAGACCTTGCAAATCAATACCAGCCCATAGCTTTTGCTCTGGAATGAACGCAGAAATCAGTAAGGCATAAACAGGGAGTCGCGCGGAGCACGTCATCATAGGTGCAATCAGAATCGTCACCATGCGATCACGCGCATTAGAGATACTTCTAGTAGCCATAATTCCTGGGATGGCACAAGCAAAACTGGATAGTAGCGGAATAAAAGATCTGCCTGACAGCCCTACTGATCCCATCACCCTATCAAGCAAGTAAGCAGCTCTTGGAAGGTAGCCGGATTCTTCAAGCAACAAAATAAAGAAGAACAGAATCAAAATTTGCGGCAAGAAAATCACCACACCACCTAAGCCCGCCAAAACACCATTGATTAAAAGGCTACGTAACCAACCATTAGGCAAAAATTCAACGATCTGACCACCAAGATATTCCACGGCACTCTTGATCAGATCCATGGGTACTGTTGCCCAAGTAAATACGGCCTGGAATATGCAAAAAAGTAATACCACCAAAATAATGGGGCCAACTACTGGATGCAGTAGCACTGCGTCTAATCGATCGCTTAATTGATCGGGAATAATGCGATCGAGCTTGAGGCTTTGCAGAATTCTTTTGACTTGAATGTTATCGGTCTCAGTGTGCGCAATATGAGCAGCAACATTCTCAAGGGTGGCATCGCTTGTACCTGTTCGCAAGCCATTCAAATTACGCCAATCCAGGTTCGATAAAAACTCTTTGATCTCATCAGCACCATGAGATTGAATACCAATACTAGTGAGCACCGGCAATCCGAGCTCATTTGATAAGGCAGCAGTATCAATCTGCAAGCCTTGGCGCTTGGCGATATCCAGCATATTTAGCACCACAACACAGGGTAAGCCAAGGCGCTTTGCAGCCAATACCAAGCGCAGGTTGCGACGTAAATTCATTGCACTTAATATGCAGATAACCAAATCGGGGCGCTTCTCACCTTCAGCCCTGCCAAGCAATACATTGCATGTGACTTTTTCATCGAGCGATCTTGGATAAAGACTGTATGCACCCGGTAAATCGAGAACGCGAATGTTTTTACCGGACTCGAGGGCTAAGCGCCCTTCTTTGCGTTCAACAGTGACGCCAGAATAATTAGCTACCTTTTGACGGCTACCAGTGAGTAAATTGAATAAAGCAGTTTTACCGCAATTGGGGTTACCCAATAACGCAACGAGTGGCTCGTTCGAGTAAAAGTGAACCTTAGATTCAGACATGCGGGAGAGATTCAACCATAATCATGCGCGCTTCTGATTGACGCAAAGCAAAAGTTGAGGCACCTACGCGAACCATATAAGGTCCTTTTCCCAAAAGACCTTTGCGCAATACTGTCACTTGCTCTCCAGGTAAAAAGCCAATATCTTCCAGCTGCCCCTTAATTTGAGGGGCAGCCTTGGGGGCATTAATGTCACTAACGCGATAAAGACTGCCTAAGTCGACTTGGTCTAAATTCATGCAATATGCTTTTTAGCTGGTGTAGAGGCCATTATAACGACAAATGAGAATGAATATCATTCGTTTAAAGGGGTATTTAATTAGCAATAATGCGTCATATAAGCCCATCAGAGCTTGATCCAGAACAAAAAGAGGGGTGATTAATGGGTGCTGATGCACATTCCATTTAATCTATCTGGCAATGTACCTACCAAAACATTTTTCAGTTGAGGATCAACGGTACTGGATCAGCTCATTGAGTGGTGTAGCCATATTTTTGCAGAATCAATTTAGCTTGAGGGCCTTGCATAAAACGATATAAATCAACCGCCTCTGGTGGAGCGCCCTTTATTAGAACCATGCGCTGCTTGATAGGCTCATAGAGATTTGGATCGACTAATAAGAAACTGGTTTGCCTCACAACCTCAGGTGACCTAGCTAGTGACAACGCAGTAAAGCCAATGTCAGCGGCTCCGCTGAGTACGTAAGTCGTGGCTGCCCCAATATTGTCGGCATACACCAACTTATCTTTAGCGATATTCCAGAGGCCCTCTGCTTTTAAATACTGGACCGCTGCTCTACCGTAAGGAGCTAGCTCAGGTTTTGCGATGACCACTTTATTCGCTCTTGAAATGGCTTTGGCCATATCTGATTTGCTATCTGAGAGAGCAATACCAGATGATTTTTGAGTAATGATGGCCAACTTACCAATGGCATATACCGCGCCCTCATCTATTGTTCTGCCTTTATTAAAAAGCTCAAGCGGGAATTTCTCATCGGCTGCAATAAATAAATTAAATGGTGCCCCATTCATAATTTGCGTGGCAAAGTTACCGGACGAGCCATAGACCACTTTCATCTCTGGTTTGCCTAGAGATGGAGATGCCGCCACGATCTCTGCAAAGGCATCTTTCATATTGGCAGCAACAGCAACAGTGGCGGCCTGTGCAAATGCACCGCCCGAAAAAAATACAAGCGCAGCAAATAAAGTGGCTAGACGCATAGTCATATGAAATGCATTCTAGCGGATACGCTCAACTTTGACGACTCAACCTACAAGCTACAGCCAATCCTGTATTTGCCGATTGAGGCTAACCGCCTTGTATCCGGGGGTCTCTCCAGAAGTACTTCGTATCTTTCGAATCAGCTTTGATGATTCTGATTGCGCAGCCATCTCTTTGCTCATGGCGACAAAGAAAATTTCATCCTTAAGCGGCACAAAACCTAGGCCGTTTTCTAAAGCAATATTCTTGACGCCCAAGCCTACATCCGCCTTGCCAGCCAAAATGGCGTTGGCAATAGCCGAGTGTGTAAATTCCTCAGCCATATACCCATTAATCTCCAGTGGATCGATACCTCCTTCCATAAGTAACGTATCCAATAAGAGTCTAGTACCAGAGCCAATCTGGCGATTAATAAAGCGTACTTTTTTACCCACTAAATCTTCTATAGAGATTATATGGAGGGGGTTGCCCTTCTTCATAATCAATCCCTGAATTCGTTTCATGACCGGATAAATTTCAATCTCATTTTTTGAGAGGCGCTGGTAGATTGCTTTTGAACTCTTTTGATCGGAGACGTGATAACCGGCAATATGCGCTTCATTATTTAAAAGCTTCTCCAAAGATTCTCCAGAGCCGGCAATTTTTAAATCTATTCCCGCTACCTCTCCTACTGCCTTTTGAATCACTGAATCACTGCTAGAGAAAAATTTCCACCGCAGACTTTCAGACTTTTGAATTTTCTTAATTTCTTTTAACAAGATGTCATGGTATTGAGCATCATGCTTTAAGTATCCCGCCTGCATATCCTCAATAAATTGAATCAAAAAGATCCCAAATTCAGTAAGCTCAGATCCATGACCTTTGGTTCGAATCATTAAAGTCATACCCAATGCATCTTCGACCTGATTCACCTTGCCCCAGGCACCCCGATATGAAGTGCCTGATTTTTTACTGGCGACCACTAAAGAACTGCCCCGGCCAATATCCTTGAGCAATTGAGATAGCCAGATAAGGTCTACAGAGCTCTTCCCGTCGGTCTGAGTTTTAACAATAAGAGTTGGGCGTACTTCAATTTGCATATATGTAATATTTTGCATATTCAATAAGTATTAATGTATGCGATCATAAGACTTTAATCAACTACTTAGAGTGCAAATATGAAAAAGATGATTTGGAGAGTGCTCCTTGCTACCCTAACGACCTTGTCAGTCACTTCACTTCAAGTTTATGCCCAAGAGAAAAGTATTGTGGTCTCATCCACAACCTCAACTGAGCAGTCTGGCCTTTTTAATTACATGCTGCCTATTTTCAAGATGAAAACGGGCATTGAAGTCAAAGTAGTAGCCGTAGGTACTGGTCAAGCACTGGACATTGGTCGCCGTGGTGATGTAGACGTGGTGTTTGTTCATGACAAACCTGCAGAAGAAAAGTTTGTTGAAGAAGGCTTTTCAACCAAACGCTACGAAGTGATGTACAACGACTTTGTCTTGATTGGGCCTAAGTCTGATCCAGCAAAAATCGGTGGCGGTAAGGATGTTCAAGTCGCACTTCAAAAAATTGCTGCGGCACAAGCCCCATTTGTATCTCGTGCAGATAAAAGCGGTACACATGCAGCAGAGCTTCGCTATTGGAAAGGTGCTGGAATCGCTCCCTCATCCGGCCAATCTTGGTACAAAGAAACAGGCTCCGGCATGGGTCCCGCTCTCAATACGGCATCCGCAATGAATGGCTACATCTTGGCTGACCGCGGCACCTGGCTGAGCTTTAAGAATCGTGGCGATCTCGTTATCTTGGTTCAAGGCGATCCAAAACTATTCAATCAGTATGGTGTGATGTTGGTAAACCCCGCTAAATTTCCTCATGTGAAAAAAGCACAGGGTCAAGAATTTATTGACTGGCTTATCTCCAAGAATGGTCAAGATGTGATTGCCAGCTACAAGATTGATGGCGAGCAGCTCTTTTTCCCAAATGCCAAGAAATAGCATATTCAATAAGTAAAAAAGCCCGCAGATGCGGGCTTTTTTATTGCCGGTGGACTACCCGGCAAACTGCATACTGATTACTGAATACTTACTTCTTAGGTGTAACAAAACCAATAGCTGTGTCGTCAACGAACTCAACCATCACGTCATCACCTGCTTTGAATTTCTCAAGACCTAAAACAGATGGGTCCACTTTAACTTTTTGCTTCTCGCCGCTTGGCATTGTGAAAGTAACCATACGTGTCTTTTGATCAATTGTTGAAATCTTTACAGTGGCATAAACCGTTTCTGTAGTTTCTTCAAACGGCTTAGCAGAACCTTTGCCGGCTATAACTACAGAGCGCAAACCAGATACTCCTGGCTTTTGATCCTTACCAACAGCAGTCAAACCAACTGCAATCGCTTGAGCATGCTCAACCAAAAATACATCGCCCTTTTTAACTTTATCCAAATCATTAATGGATTTAGATACGTTCATTTGCACCAAATTACCGTTAGCATCTTTCAATACAACGATGCGCTTCTTGGCATCTACTGAGTCAACGGTTGCGCTCAAAACTGCAACATCAGCTGCTAAAGGCATCATCTTTGCAGGAAGTTGTGCAAAAACAGAACTTGCAAAGGCAATGCCAACTGCAGCAAACAAACCAGCTAATAAAGATTTCTTCAAGATAACTCCTAATTGAGTAAAAGGTTTCAGACGGGCTCAATTCAGAGCCACAATCCATTGTAACCATGGAAAGTGGCACTTTTGGTGCGGAATCGAACTATATGCAAAGCCTAGACAACCCCCTTCTTTGGTAAATTGGGGTTATTAATAGCTCTTCGAGACACCAACCCTGTGGAAATACTGATAAAACCGTGGAATGAAGCGAAAGCGGGCGCTTTTTTGGTGCGCCAGGAAGTTTTTATCCACGAACAAAGAGTTCCGGCCGAACTCGAACTGGATGAATTAGACTCATTGGCCACCCATGCCCTCGCCTACATAGATGGAAGCTGTATCGGTACCGGTAGGCTGGTAGATTTAGGTAATGGACGAGCTCAAATTGGTCGTATGGCGGTTTTAGCCCCCTTCAGAAATCAGGGGGTAGGCAAGCAAATTCTAGAAAAGCTGATTACCCTGGCTCAATCACAAGGAGCAAATTCCATCGTCCTTCATTCTCGGGTGCTTGCCATTCCCTTCTATGAAAAACTCGGCTTTCAGGCACAGGGTTCTATCTACGATGAGGCGGGTATTCCTCATCGTAATATGATCCTTTTATTATCAAATTTGATTTAACAAGCAATGACTACTAGCAACCCAAACTCCCCCGCCTTTACTTACACACATCGCGTTTGCTATTCCGATACCGATGCCGCTGGATTTGTCTATCACGGACGCTACCTAGAGATATTTGAGCGTAGTCGCGCAGAGTGGCTTGCTCAGCGTGGCCTTAGCCCAACCAAACTTAGCAACGACATGAATATCGTCATGCCTGTTCGTGAACTCACGATGAACTTTTATAAGCCAGGCCGTCTTGATGACATGCTGTATATCGATCAAGTGATTGAGTATCGCGGACGCACACAGATATCCGTAAAACAAACTGCACAGAGAAAAATTTCAGGGAGTGATGAGTTAGAAATCATTGCCAGCGCCCTATTACACATAGTCTGTGTAGATACCAATACCCTCAAACCAAAAGCTTGGCCAGATGAAATATTTCTTGCTAATTAATGTTGGTGAAGGAGCGCAATATGTCTGATGGAAAATTACTGACCTTTGTTAAAGAACTCAGCGTTTTGCTTGAGCAGCAACCAAGTGAAGAGCTTGTTTTTACTGATGGTAAAAAAATGCTGGAGAAACTGATTGCAGTAGACGATTGGCTACCCGAAGAATTTACCAAACCCCATCCACAGTATTACCAACAATATCTCTTATATGCCGATCCACTAGATCGATTTTCTGTCGTGAGCTTCGTATGGGGTCCTGGGCAAAAAACACCCCTGCACAATCACACCGTTTGGGGAATGATTGGTCAGTTGTGCGGTCAAGAAAAAGGCACACCCTACTATCGCCAAGCGGATGGTAGCTTCAAGGCAGGAGAGGCTTGCGTTAGCCCGCCCGGACACGTTGATACTGTGTCACCAGGCACTCATGACATTCATGTGGTGGAGAACAGTCTGAGTGATCAGACATCAATCAGCATTCATGTATATGGTGGCAATATCGGGCGTATTCATCGCTCAGTCTTTGATCCTGTCACTGGAGCAGAAAAATCCTTTGTATCTGGTTACGCCAATACTGTTGTTCCAAATCTCTGGAATCCAGCGTAATCTGCCAATTCTCAAGCTTTTTGGGGTTGATGACTTAAAATAGAGTCTCTTACTGCAAACGCTCTAGCGCAGCAGCTCACCCCATTGACCGGGATAGTCGATTTTTAAATACGTTGAGTACGGGTCAATACTTTATTGGTCCCTATGTTATTTACAGATCTTGGTTTATCAGAACCCATTCTTCGTGCTATTTCAGAAGAAGGCTATACCAGCCCTACCCCGATTCAAGCAAAATCGATTCCCGCTGTTCTTAAAGGTGGCGATCTTTTAGCTGCAGCACAAACCGGCACAGGTAAAACTGCTGGCTTTACCCTGCCGATTCTGCAACGATTAACTTCAAGTAAAGCAAGCTCAGGCAAACGTCTGTTGCGCGTCCTAATTCTGACGCCAACTCGTGAGCTAGCTGCTCAAGTACAAGAATCGGTAGTGACTTATGGCAAATACACTGGCTTGAAGTCCACAGTGATCTTTGGTGGTGTTGGTGCCAACCCTCAAATTAAAGCTATCGCTGGTGGATTAGATATTTTGGTTGCTACCCCAGGTCGCTTATTAGATTTGATGTCTCAAAATTGTGTATCCCTCAGGGATATTGAAATCTTAGTTCTCGATGAAGCGGATCGCATGCTCGATATGGGCTTCTTACGTGACATTAAGAAAATCTTAGCCGCCCTTCCAAAGCAGCGTCAGAACTTATTATTCTCAGCAACCTTCTCAACAGAAATCAAAGCTTTGGCCGACGGCTTATTAAATGCGCCTGAGTTAATTGAAGTGGCTCGTAGCAATAGCGCTAACGAGGCGATTGCCCAATTGATTCACCCGGTAGACAGAGCAAACAAGCACCCACTCCTAGCCCATCTCATTCAGAGCAATGACTGGAAGCAGGTACTAGTCTTTACTCGTACTAAGCATGGTGCCAATAAATTAGTGACTCAATTAGAAAAAGATGGCATTACCAGTATGGCCATCCACGGCAATAAAAGCCAATCTGCTCGCACCAAAGCTTTAGCGGACTTCAAAGCAGGTAAGTTAACCGCCTTAGTTGCTACTGATATTGCTGCACGCGGTATTGATATTGACCAACTCCCCCATGTCGTGAATTACGACCTTCCGAATGTGTCTGAAGACTATGTCCATCGTATTGGTCGTACCGGTCGCGCAGGATCAAATGGTGTAGCCGTATCTTTGGTGTGTGTTGACGAACATCAAATGCTCAAAGACATCGAAAAACTCATTAAGCAAAAACTCCCACAGGAAGTGATCGCCGGTTTTGAACCGGATCCTAATGCCGTGGCTCAACCGATTCAGCTACGTAGCCAACAACACCAGCAATCCAGAAAGCCAAGACCCGCAGGATCAGGTGGGGCTCCTGCGAAAAAGGCTCCTGCAAAGCGTAGCAGCCCTCCCAAAAGAAGCTTTAACCGTTAATTGCGTCTACGTTTAATACTCATAACCAATCCACAAACTAGTGGCGGCTTATTGGTGTCATGCAGCCCTGATAGCGTGAAAGAAGTATTAGATATTTTTAATCAGCACCAATTCTTGGGCGCCCGCGTCATTGGTCAAATGAGCAAGCGCCAAGAAAAACCTTTGGTGGTTTCTTAGGTTATTTCTTGGGTTATTTCTTTAGATTAAACACACTAGAGAAATCCAGCTGACCATTACCTGCTTTGCTGTGATTTTCATACAGTTGCTGGGCCAGCTTTCCTAGTGGGATGCTAGCATCTAGGTTCTCCGCATTCTCCACTGCCAGACCTAAGTCTTTGAGCATGAGGTCGACACCAAAGCCGCCTGCGTAGCCTTTTGAGGATGGTACGTTATCCATGACGCCCGGGCATGGGTTATATAACTCTAATGCCCAATTGCGCCCAGAGCTTTTTGACATGATGTCGGACAGTACTTTAGGGTCCATGCCATTGGCAATTCCCAAGCGCAATGCCTCACTAGTACCCAGCATCTGAATACCCAACATCATGTTGTTGCAGACTTTGACGGTCTGCCCGGCCCCATTAGTGCCAGCATGAAAGATATTCTTACCCATCTTCTCTAGCAATGGACGTGCGCACTCAACCGCGCTTGCATCACCACCAACCATAAACGTTAATGTGCCAGCCTGCGCGCCAGCAGTCCCACCTGAGACAGGTGCATCGATCATGACAACACCCTTTGCCTTGGCCGCAGCGGCAACCGCTTGTGCCACCTTTGGTGAAATCGTTGAGCAATCAATCAGAAGTGTCTTAGGATTGGCATTTGCTAGCAAGCCAGTATCGCCAAGGTACAAACTCTCCACATGGCGTGAAGCCGGCAACATGCTGATTAATATATCAGCATCTTTTGCAGTAGCGTTTGCATCGTCTGCAACGATGCCACCTGCAGCAGCAAATGCATCAAGCTGACTCTTTACTAAATCAAAGCCAGTAACTTGATGTCCTGCTTTGAGTAAGTTGAGAGCCATTGGTAGACCCATATTGCCAAGCCCAATAAATCCGATTTTCATATTGTTCCTAGTTATATTATTTTGCTGCTCTACTCTTTTCTTGAGGCCAAGTACTTAACACCCTCTGGACCATACGATTCCGCATGAGGCTGCTTAAAACTTAACTGAAATATATCGCCGGCCTTGTAAACCGTACTCTGACTATTGGTGATGATAGTGATACTTCCCTCAATGACAAGCGCCCTAACCTCAAAAGGATGCTCGTGATCATCTAGGTGACTATTGGGGGCCTGCTGCACCTCTACTGGCTGAGGAAACCCATCCTGATGAAGGATCTGTAAAAATTGCTCTGTATTCATATCTTTACTATAGCGTGGATATACTCTCTTGGCATTTGGCAATCTATATAAGGAATCGTGATGGTTAAAGTAATTGGGCTAATGGAACTGATAGACCAAAGCGCTTTTGAGCAATACCGCTCTCAAGTTGGGCAAACGGTCGAGCTCTACAAGGGCTCCATCAAAAACCGTGGCTCGGTAGCTGAACTATTCTGGAATGAATTAGGCATTGTATCTTTCAATACTTTTGTAGAGCTGGAATTTCCCAGTACGCAAGACGCTCACGCTTGGGCTAATAGTTCTGAATACCAATCGCTTGTACCAATTCGTAGCAAAGCTATGAAGCTCACTCTATTTAGCGTAGCTATCTAAATTGACTATTAACTAGTGTTCAGGAATTAAAAAAGCCTAGCTCGTTAAAGCTAGGCTTATCAATCAGTCTGGAGTGAGAATTACTTCTTAGCTTCCATCGCCTCTTTAGCGGCAGTGATTTCTTTGCGACGCTCTTTGCATGCGCCAGCGATTTCTTGCAAGGCCTTGCGTGCGCGAGCAGCAGATGCCTTAATACCTTTTTCAATAAATTTTTCGTTTTCAGCTTTGTACGCCTCAAAAGCAGCCAACAATGTATCGTGTTGTGACATCTCGTCTCCTGTTAACAAATGAATATTTATACTGACAGCGGAGTCAGTATATCCCCATAAAAAGCATAAGAAATCGCCCCCCAAATCAGGGATAACTCTTATATTAGCGTGTTCAGCCACAATAGATTCATATCCTCATAAATAGCTTGGAGACACGCAAAATGCTCAGAAATGTCCTTCTATTGCTGATTGGCGGACTAATTGCACTTTCAGCCAATGCTCAAACAAGCTCCTGGCCCGCTTCTAACAAGCCGATTACCTTTATTAACCCCTTCCCGCCAGGCGGGGCTGTAGACGCTTTTGGACGCCCTCTAGCCAAGCAACTTTCCACCCAATTAAACGACTCTATCGTGGTTGATAACCGTGGTGGTGCAGGTGGGACCCTGGGTGCTGCAGTAGCAGCAAAAATGGCACCCGATGGCTACACCTGGCTTCTTGGTGCGGTGCATCATTCAATTGCGCCCAGCATGTACACCAACCTGTCTTATGACATCACTAAAGATTTTGAGCCTATCGCGATCATTGGTAGCGTTCCTCATGTCATCGTTGTGAATCCAAACAAGTTTCCAAAGAATGATTTGAAATCCATCATGGAAGAGATTCGCAAGCATCCAGGAAAATATAACTACGCATCTACAGGCAATGGCACATCACAGCATTTAACCGGTGAGTTATTCAAGATGCAGAACAAACTGTTTATTACGCACATTCCTTATCGTGGAACAGGACCAGCATTGCAAGATCTCGTGGCGGGTCAAGTTGATATGATGTTTGACACACTCGCAGGTGCAGCGCCATTCATCAAGAATGGGCAACTGATTGCAGTAGCAGTAGCAACCTCTAAAAGAGTTGATGCATTTCCAAATGTGCCAACCGCTCAAGAGTTGGGAATCAGCAATTTCATTGTATCGAGTTGGTATGCTATGTGGGCAATTAAAGGTACGCCTAAGGATATCATCGAGAAGATGAGCGCTGAAGTGCAGATAGCGCTTGCCTCACCCGAGATTAAAGAGCGCTGGGCGGCTATGGGGGCGACTGTGCCGAAGATGACACGCCCCGAACTTGTCGCCTACATCAACCAGGAAATTACACGCTGGGGTGAAGTAGTTAAAAAGTCCGGCGCCAAGTTAGATTAAATACAATAGATTCAAAAAAGTAACATTCAAAACAATTAAGAGACAGCATGAGCATTCAGACTAAAAATTATTCATTTGTTCGCAATAAACTTCTTAACAAAGAAGAGATTGCATTATTAGATGTGCGCGAAGAAGATCCTCATGCACAAGAACATCCTCTCTTTGCTGCAAACCTTCCTCTTTCCAGAATTGAGATCGATGCTTTTGCCAAGCTACCCAAAAAGAATGTCCCCATCGTTACACTAGACGATGGCGAAGGATTTGCACCATTGGCTGCCCAGCGCTTGGTTAATTTAGGCTATACCGATGTTTCTGTATTTGAGGGTGGAGTAAAAGGCTGGAAGGCTGCAGGTGGCGAGGTATTCAAAGACGTCAATGTTCCTAGCAAGTCTTTTGGTGAATTCGTTGAATCCAAACGTCACACCCCTTCTTTATCAGCTCAAGAAGTAAAGCAATTAATTGATAACAAAGAAGATGTTGTGGTCGTAGATGTCCGCCGCTTTGATGAATACAACACCATGAGCATTCCAACAGGGATTAGTGTTCCAGGTGCAGAACTCATCCTGCGTCTTCCTGAGTTAGCCCCTAACCCAAAGACCAAAGTGATTGTGAACTGCGCCGGCAGAACACGTAGCATTATCGGGACTCAGTCACTGATTAATGCTGGCATTCCAAATGAGGTCAATGCGCTACGTAATGGCACGATTGGTTGGACCTTAGCGGGTCAAGAATTAGATAAAGGTCAAAGCAGAAAATTTCAGGAAGTGAGCGAATCTACAAAGAGTGATGCAGCAGAACGTGCTCGCAGAGTTGCAGATAGGGCTGGTGTCAAGCGCGCCAGCCTAAGCGATGTCCAGACCTGGAAAGCACAATCCGATCGAACTACTTATTTCTTTGATACTCGCACCCCAGAAGAATATGAGGCGGGTCATCTTCCAGAATTTAGATCTGTACCTGGGGGACAGTTAGTTCAAGAAACGGAGATGGTTGCCCCAGTTCGTGGCGCTCGCGTTGTTTTGGTTGACCCAAGCGGTGGTGGAGTACGAGCCAATATGCCTGCTTCATGGTTGGCACAAATGGCATGGGACGTCTATGTACTTGACGGAGTAAATCCTTCTGACCTCTCTGAAAATGGGATCTGGAAGACGCCTCTACCAAGTCTTCCAACAATAGAAACCGTAGATGCTCAGACGGTGTCTCATTGGCTCAAATCAGATAGTAATACGATTGCCATTGATTTCAGTACACATGCCAACTACGTTAAGGGACATATTCCTGGAAGTTGGTATGCCCTACGCTCACAACTGACTGAAGCTTTAAAAAAGATTCCACAGGTAGATCGCTATGTCATCACCAGCGCACCTAGCGAACTGAGTGCTTTTGCCGCCCAAGAACTGCAAACACTCACCGATGCTGAAGTTCTGATTCTTGAAGGTGGAAATGCTGCCTGGATAAAAGCAGGACTGGAGCTTGAGAAAGGCCCAAGTCACTTAGCCTCACCCCCTCTGGATCGCTATAAGCGCCCTTACGAAGGCACTAGCGTAGACCCTGCAGCGATGCAGGCATATCTTGATTGGGAGTTTGGTTTAGTCGAACAACTAGGCAAGGACGGAACCCATCACTTCTGGGTCCTCTAGGTCCTTGCTGTTGTCAGTAAAGCAACTGAGTTGATCAGTTAAACAATCTTGTTACGGATGATGCCGATGCCGGTGATATTGGTTTCCATTACATCACCTGGCTTCATAAACTCCTGAGGAGTTCTTCCAGCGCCAACGCCAGATGGTGTGCCAGTTGCAATGATGTCGCCAGGCAATAATGTTAAGCCACGCGATAGCTCGGCAATAATTGCTGGTATCTTGAAATACATTTGCCTGTAACTAGCATTTTGCTTTTCAACACCATTCACGCGGCAAATAATGCGTGTGTCATCCAAATTGACACCACCAGCAGTAACAACCCATGGACCCATTGGGCCGTGACCATCCAAACTCTTGCCTTTAAACCATTGACCGGACTGACGTTTTTGCTGAATGTCACGTGCCGTAGTGTCGTTGTAAGCAGAGTAGCCAAAGACATAGTCCATTGCATTGTCTTCAGAGATATTCTTACCCTTTTTACCAATCACCACTGCTAGCTCAGCTTCCCAGTCAATCATGGTGGAGATGCCAGCATCATAAGGAATGTTATCGAATGGACCATTCATGGTTTGAGTGCCTTTAGTAAACAGCACTGGAACCTTTGGATACTCTTTTACAGCGGTATCAGCGCGGTGCTTAAGACCCTCTTCAAAATGATCAAGATAATTCCAGCCCACACAATAAATATTGCTTTGTGGCTTAGGGATGGGTGATAGCAAAATCACATTATTAACATTGGTTAAATTACTTCCACGGCCTTTGAATAAAGTCGCCAACTCAAGCAACCCTTTATTACCAGAACCGGCCAAAGAAATCATTGAAGTAGGATCAAATGACAATTGCACTTTTTGACGAGCTGCTTCAGCAGGAATATCTACCACCATTCCGTCATTTGTTACCAAGCCCAATCTCGAAGTAGCGCCCATTTTTGGAAGGTAGTTAGCAACCCTGAGTCCAGCTTTACCAGTTAACGGCTCGACCACGATCGGCGGCTGGCCATCTGGTGCAGCAATGGCATTAGAAATAAACATGCTACCCATAGCAGCAGTTGCGCCCAATTTCAGCGCATCTCTTCGATTTGTATCCACAGCGTCTCCTTTAATATTTTTATTGGTATTTAATTAATGCTGATACGTTCTCTAAACTATCTGCTGTAAATATTAATACCAAACTCCAATCTTAGGCAGAAAATTGAGAAAATCGCTATTCTTAGGCTATGTCCTTTCCTCAAACATCTCCCTGCATTCGCCTAATGGCCAGCCTTTTAATCCTCCTGGGCTTATGCGCCTGCGAACGAGAGGTTTACACCAGCTGGAATTGCAGCTCCACTAGCGATGGAAAGATTCCCATGGTCCTGCGCAAAGCTCAAATGGAATTTAGAGGCGATAAATTGGATTACTGTGGCAGCTTGGGTAACGAAAGTTATTTTGATCAAAAGTGTCCAGCACAAACTACCCAATCTAGCGCAACATTCACACCCTCTTCAGGATTGCTCCTCCTCCAAGGGCAAGAGTTTCAGTGCACTGCTTTATAAGAATTTGTTGAGAAACTCATCATGAATCTATTAAGCCCCAAGAAATTACTCCTGACAAAGTGGACAGCGGTAAATCCTATTGCCAAACAAAAGCATTTTTTAGTTAGTAAGGTAATCCTTCCTGAGCCTCCAAGTGAAAAAATTGAGTTTGTAGAAATTGAGGCCGTCTTTTCTAAGAAGACCACGCAAATCCCTTGGCGCGACCTCACCAATAGTGAGCTTTGGTTGCAAGGCTGGATCGAGTAGGGTGAGGGATTACTCCCTCAGCCCTCTCACACCACCGTACGTGCGGTTCCGCATACGGCGGTTCAAATAGCACGCTGAAGATTTTGGTAGGTTACTACCAAAGACACCAGCCCCAGTTGT
>NZ_JACVQA010000015.1 GCF_018881595.1 Polynucleobacter sp. UK-Gri1-W3
GGTAATCCCCCCATTTTTAACTTAAGCTAAAAGTAGAAGCTGGTACTGCAAGTGCTAGTTTTTGCTTTGGTGTAATTCCACCCAAGCCCATGTTTGGTCTTTCATGATTGTATGTCCACATCCAATCGGTAGCAAAGTCTTGAACTTCATCAATCGATTCAAAGAGGTATTGATTAAGCCAATCGTAACGCACGGTGCGGTTGTATCTTTCAATGTATGCATTTTGTTGTGGCTTACCTGGTTGGATATAAGTTATCTCTATTTGATGTTTCGCAGCCCATTGCACAAGCACGCTACTGATGAGTTCCGGACCATAGTACATGCAGAATGGTAGTCAGCCGCAGCAATTTAAGCCATGCTGGTGATTGCGAGATCATCAATAAGGAGTATTGCTATGGCTGACCACTTAAACAATAAACCCTTTGGGGCATGGATTGCAATCGATATTGCCAAGGACTTTAATGCCGTGTTAAGCGAGACCAAGGCGGGTAAAAGGCAGCATTTTCGGATGGCTAATTCTGCTGCCGATCATGATCGTTTTATTGCTTTTCTAAAGAGCTTACCGCCGCCTTGCATTATTGGGTTTGAGGCAACCGGCAATTACCACCGCGCATTAGGGCATCGCTTGGTAGCGGCGGGGTTTGAAGTCTGTTTTATTTCCTCGGTAGCGAGCGCCCGGTATCGGGAGGTGATGTTCAACTCCTGGGATAAAAATGATCCCAAGGATGCTGCAGTGCTTTTAGAGCTGCTTAAGCAAGGGATTACTCAACGTTATGTTGACCCATTAATTGCAGGGCATCATGATCTCCAAGAGTTATCTAAAACCTACTATCAAGTGACCTTGAGTCGCACGCGCCTGCAGCATTCCATCCTCACTCATTACCTGCCTTTGTATTTTCCGGAGATGGGTAAATGGTGGAACAGTACTCGCGCAGACTGGTGGATTAATTATCTTTTGCACTTCCCCATCCCTAGCGCAGTAACGAAGCACTCTCAAGAAGCGTTTTGCGAGATTGCCAGCCCTGTCATTGGCCGCAAGGTTAATAAAGCGGCTAAGCTTATTGAGCTCTATGAGACCGCCTTGCATAGCATTGGACTACCTGTTGAGGCAGATTCCTTGGCTTGCAAAACCTTTCAAATACAACTGAGACGCTATCAAGAGATCAATGCTTGTCGCAAGCAATTAGAAGAGACGGCTCAAGCAGTATTGGCCGATAACCCGGACTCTGCCATCTTGCAAAGTGTTCCGGGGATTGGCCCGATTAATGCCCTAACGATTCTGGCGGAAGGCGGGGATCTACGTCGCTTTAGCCATCATCGTCAGTTCTTGAAGTATTGTGGGTTTGATCTAGCCAAAAATCAATCAGGCAACTATCGTGGTCAAGAACAAATCTCCAAACGAGGTAATGCGCGTTTACGTTTGGCGTTATGGATGGCAGTGAACACTGCTATCGCTCAACCAGAAAATAGTTTCCAGCAAAAATATAGCCGCTATATTAAAGGCGCACCACAGGATAAGGATTTACAGCGCAAGGCTAGGACTGCGGTGGCAGCGAAGATGGCGCGTGTAGTGTATGGATTAGTGAAGTCAAAACAGATGTATCAAGGTTACTATGAAAAAGCTTTACCCAGTGGATCGATCCCTCTCTGTAGGGCCGTAGAGGCCGCAAGGACCTCGTAGATAATGTTTGGACCCTCCACTGGGACCTCAGATTGTTTTAAGTAGGGTAAAGACCAAAACGTGAAGTGGCGGATCTTGTGTTCATTATGGTTAATCGGGACCCCTGATTTATTTGTGGAAGTGACCGTTTGGGTATAGACAAGTAGTAAGTTTGATTTTTTAACTGCAAATTGCAGTTACGGCATGGCTTTGCCTATCGCTGGAAAAAGTTCTTGCATTTAGTACGTTATCACAGCGTATCTTGAGGGGCTTTCCACGCCACTCAATCACTTGATCGAGTGAGCGAACCACTCTGGCTGCTGGCATAGAAAAATCAATATCGATGGCTAAGGCTTCCCGATTAAAGTCATCAATCACATTAAATAAGCGGATAGATCTGCCGTCGTGCAACTGGTCATGCATGAAGTCGATTGACCAGGTTTGATTGATGCCTTCAGGTACTACCAATGGCACAGGCTTCTCGCGTATCAAGCGTTTATGGGGCTTGATGCGTAAGTTAAGCTCTAACTCCCGGTAGATGCGATAGACCCGCTTATGGTTCCAGGTAAAGCCTTTGACGTTACGTAAGTACAAGAAGCAAAGCCCAAAACCCCAGTTCCGTTGATTTTGGGTGAGGCGTACCAGCCAATCGGCAATGAGGGCATTGTCGGTCGATAGCTTCGGGTGATAGCGATAGCAAGTCTGACTAATGACAAAGGTATCGCACGCTAAACGGATACTCATTCGGCCACTGTGAACTTGTTGGCTGGCCATCTCGCGCCTACGAGATGGCCGAGTTACTTTTTTTGTAAGACTTCTTTAAGGACATCAGCTTGGAGCTGAACCTCCGCATACATCTTCTTTAATCGAGCGTTCTCTAGCTCAAGCTCTTTGACGCGAGACATTAGTGAGGCATCCATACCGCCATACTTGGCGCGCCACTTGTAAAAGCTAGCAATGCTAATGCCGTGTTCACGGCATAGCTCTGGGGCTGGCATGCCAGCCTCGGCTTGCTTGAGGATGTCCATGATTTGGCTATCGGTAAAGCGGGAGGTTTTCATAGAATTTCCTTTAAATCAAACAACTTAGAAATTCTACTTTTAAGTCAGGTTAAGGGGTGGGGGGATTACC
>NZ_JACVQA010000016.1 GCF_018881595.1 Polynucleobacter sp. UK-Gri1-W3
TTGGTGCGCCCGGCAGGGTGCACTTACTTGGAGGTGAAAGTCCTCTACACACCCGGTAAGGGGAAGTGTTAGCTAATGGCAAGGGCTTTGTGGGTGACTGCAAGTCTGAAGGAAGCCAAAGGCAAAGCGCTGGTCTGACGTACAGGAAGCGGATATAAGGCGTTGCATCGGGATGAGATGTCCGAAATCATCAAAGTCCAATACTTACACGGAAACGATATAACGTAGATCCGACAGACATAAGCGTGAAGGTGGGTGCGCAATACCCGGGGAGATCTGACATGGTGCCCGGTAAGGGCTACAGACATCGAGAGGTGTTTGGATGCTATGCCAGAAGTCAGCAGAAGCCATAGTAGGCGCTAATACAGGCTGAAGGGCTGAACAAGTAGTGCCGAAATTAGGACGATTGATCTTGATGTCTATTGAGAAAGCAGAAGCTCTTGCAAGAGAGGCCAGTGGCGAGGAAGCCGGACGGTATCCGGGGATAGCGCTCGCTGGTGCGGAAATAGATGCAACGACAATCGGGCAAACGAAATCGGAGAATCATGCGCTCATCGAGCGTGTGGTGGCGCGCAGCAACATGCAAAGAGCGTACCAACAGGTTATGAGAAATCACGGCGCACCAGGAGTTGATGGCATGCGTACGGAAGACCTCAAAAGCTGGCTGGTCGCACACTGGCGCAGTGTGAAGCAAGCCTTACTGGATGGTTGCTATATGCCACAGTCAGTACGAAAAGTAGATATACCCAAGCCCAATGGCGGGGTCAGGACGCTTGGAGTGCCAACCGTAGTAGATCGCCTCATCCAACAAGCATTGCACCAAGTAATGCAACCGCTCTTTGAGCCCACCTTCTCGGAACACAGCTACGGCTTTAGACCGAATAGGTCGGCACAACAGGCGGTATTGCGGGCGGCGCAGTACATGCGAGAAGGTAAACGCTGGGTGGTAGATATGGACTTAGAGAAGTTCTTTGACCGTGTAAACCACGATGTGTTGATGTCTCGCGTGAGAAGGCAAGTTCAAGATGAGAAAGTATTAAAACTCATCCGCCGTTACCTGCAAGCGGGCATGATGAGTGATGGGGTCGTAGAAGCAAGAGTAGAAGGGACGCCGCAAGGTGGCCCACTATCCCCCTTGCTATCAAACATCCTCTTAACTGATCTAGACCGTGAGCTGGAAAAGCGAGAACTGGCCTTTTGCCGCTATGCGGATGACTGCAATATTTATGTCAACAGCAAACGGTCTGGGCAACGCATCATGGATGGGGTTAAAACGTTTCTAACAAAACGTTTAAAGCTGACCGTGAGCGAGGCTAAGAGTGCAGTCGCAAGACCATGGGAGCGCAAGTTCTTAGGGTACAGCGTCACTCACAATAAGCAGACCAAAATCCGCATTGCTCCTGAAAGTTTGAAGCGCCTTAAAAGCAAGGTGAAGGTACTTTGCCGTCAAGGGCGTGGACAGTCAGTCCAAACGACCATCCAAAGATTGAATCCAGTATTGCGAGGATGGATAAATTACTTCCAATACTCGCAAGGCCTAAGGGCAATTGAGGAAATGGATGTCTGGGTTAGGCATAGGCTTAGGGACATTATCTGGAGGCAATGGAAAAGGCCTAAGACACGAGAATCACGACTAAGAGCGTTAGGGCTTGATGCCCATCGCGCTTGGAAATCGAGTGTCAATGGTCGTGGGCCATGGTGGAATGCTGGGGCGAGACATATGGTCTCAGCCTGCCCACCTAAATACTTTACACAACTGGGGCTGGTGTCTTTGGTAGTAACCTACCAAAATCTTCAGCGTGCTATTTGAACCGCCGTATGCGGAACCGCACGTACGGTGGTGTGAGAGGGCTGAGGGAGTAATCCCTCACCCTACTCGAT
>NZ_JACVQA010000017.1 GCF_018881595.1 Polynucleobacter sp. UK-Gri1-W3
CCTTTGGCTTCCTTCAGACTTGCAGTCACCCACAAAGCCCTTGCCATTAGCTAACACTTCCCCTTACCGGGTGTGTAGAGGACTTTCACCTCCAAGTAAGTGCACCCTGCCGGGCGCACCAATAAAAAAACCGCCTCAACGATAAGGCGGTTTTGGTTTTTATATCAATAAATATTACTATTCATCCGACTTCTTTTTGGTTCCAGACTTTTTAACCAAGTCTTCAATATTTTTTTCTGCAGTCTCAGCTACTTGATTGACAATGCGGCGCCCTTCTTTAAACATGTTTTGTCCTGTAGTAGACATTTCATGAACAACCTTAGAGAGCTTATCAGCATGAGCTGGGATTTTGTTTTCAGCATCTTCAAGCCAGCTCACTAAAGAACTGCGCACTTTTTCTAGATGCTTCTCAGTTTCATCCGCAGCCCCATCACCCAGCTCTTTCAAAACTGACTTCACTTTCTTTTGATAGGCGGCCGCACGTTTAGCAGCTTCCTTGGTAGCTTCTTCCTGCAAGTCTTTTAATTTAGCTAAATCATTTTTAGCGGCTGACTTGGCGCTGTCTAAGGCATTTTTCATGCCCCACTCAACCTCAGCCAAATGATGTTCACTCAATTTCTTGGCAGCCTCTAAAAGAGTATGCGAGTAATCAAAAAGCTCTTTAGCCTTTTCACGTTGCCATTTTTGTAATTCTTTAGCATCCATTTCTACGCTCCTATAAACAAGGGTTAATGAAACTTTGATGTTTAACTCTATACCGAATTTGTGTAACTGCCAATTCCCCCAATTTCAGGCATTAAAATACAGGGATGACTGAAAGACAATCTATTTATGAGGCCATTGGCGGCATCGATAAGGTCGATGAACTGGTGGATCGTTTTTACGATTTGATGGCTTTAGAGCCTATTTTTAGGGATTTGCGTGCAATGCATGCTCAGGATCTTTCCACCTCTCGCGAAAAGCTCAAATTTTTCCTCACTGGATGGATGGGCGGCCCCGATATCTACTCCCCTAAATATGGTCACCCAATGCTAAGGGCCCGCCATCTACCATTTAAGATTGGATTAAAAGAACGTAGTCAATGGCTAGCCTGTATGTATAAGGCCATAGAAGATTGTGGCATTGACGGTAGCACCGCCAAGCAATTAGAAGAGTCTTTTTTCAATACGGCCGACTGGATGAGAAATCAGCCGAACTAGTAATTAGGCCAACCAATATCCCGATAGTCTGTATGGGCTTACATATAAAGAGATGTATTTCATGTACTTGGATACACTTTGCAATAGGGCCACAACAACAAAGTAAATAATGATCGAAGGTTTTATGCAGCTTCTGAGCGACCCCAATGCTTGGATCGCTTTTTTAACGCTATCTACCCTGGAGATTATTCTAGGCATCGATAACATCATCTTCATTAGCGTTATCGCCAACAGACTTCCTTTAGAGATTCGCGAGAGGGTGCGTCGCTTTGGTCTGATTTTTGCCTTAGTCACTCGTATTCTTTTACTGCTTAGTCTTTCATGGGTCATGGGCCTTACCGAGCCACTCTTTAGCATTATCGAGAAATCCATTAGCGGTAGAGATTTAATCTTGCTACTGGGTGGCTTCTTCCTAATTTGGAAGGCCTCTAAAGAAATTTACGTAGAGGTAGAGGTAGGCGATCACGGTGATGAGCAAGGTGCATCTCATGGGAAAAAGAATGCAAAGTCAATGCTCTCTCTATTTATTGGCTCCGTTCTACAAATTGGCTTGCTAGATATTATTTTCTCTCTAGACAGTGTGATCACCGCTGTAGGTATGGTCGATCAAATTAGCATCATGATCGCAGCAGTTCTAGCATCTGTCATGATCATGTTAATTGCAGCAAAACCCATAGGAGATTTTGTACATCACCATCCCTCAATCAAAGTACTTGCCCTATCGTTTCTGACGGTTGTGGGTGTAGTGCTAATCGCCGAGGGTATGGGAGTGCATATTCCAAAAGGATATGTCTACGTCGCTATAGCGTTTTCACTGGCAGTCGAGCTTTTAAACATCCGCTCCCGGGAAAAGAAAAAGCAAACCAGATAGGGGCTGGTTTTTATACGGCCTGAGCACAAGCAAAACCACTTGCCCAGGCCCATTGGAAGTTATGTCCACCTAAGTGGCCAGTGACATCCACGCATTCGCCAATAAAGAATAATCCTGGGTGTTGGCGTGACATCATGGTTTGACCGTCAAGCTCCTTAGTATCAACGCCGCCCAGCATCACTTCAGCCTTTTTCCAACCCAAGGTGCCTGCTGGTTTTACTGACCAGTTCGTAATAAGCTCTTTGAGGGCCTGACGATCCTTTTTAGAAACTTCTACCCATTTACGACCAGTTAAGCCTTTTTGATCTGCAAATGCTTTGGCTAAACGCTGAGGCAGGACTGAGGCCAAAATCGTTTCAGTTAATTTCAAACGATTCTCTTCGTTATTAAATAGCTCATCGCAATTAAATCCACCGGGACGCTCGATAGCGCCAAGCCAATCAATATGAATCGGCTCGCCCTCTTCCCAATAACTACTTGCCTGAAGAACTGCAGGACCAGAAAGTCCTTTATGGGTAAGTAGAAGATCCTCATTAAATCTACAAGCGCCATAACGATGGCCTTTTGAGCCTGAAGCGATTCTGACGGGGACGCTAAGGCCTGCTAAGTCGTTGAGATTACCAAAATTGTCTGCTGTAAAAGAAAGTGGCACTAGAGCAGGCCTTGGATCGATCACATTCAATGCAAACTGCTTAGCAATATCTAATGAATAAGCAGTGGCACCAATCGCAGGAACCGGTAAACCCCCGGTTGCCATGACTAGTGACTTTGATTTTTCAGTACCAGCACTGGTAACTATCTTCCATTGGTCACCCTCTTTCTCAATTGACTGAACCGTGACTGGATTTCGAATGGTCACATTTCCTTTGGCGCATTCTGCGAAGAGTAAATCAATGATTTGTTTAGCAGAGTCATCACAAAACAATTGGCCCTGGTGTTTCTCATGATAGTTAATCCCATAAGAAGCTACCAGCTTGATAAATTCCATTGAAGGGTATCTGGCAAGCGCACTTTTAACAAAATGCTGATTGCGGGAAAGGAAATTTGCTGGGCTACTATGAAGGTTAGTAAAGTTACAGCGACCACCTCCACTAATGCGAATCTTTTCACCTAAAACTTCTGCATGATCAAGGACAAGTACCTTCTTGCCCAACTGGCCAGCAACTCCAGCACAGAATAGACCTGCAGCACCACCACCAATAATGATGGCATCCCATACTTTACTCATGCTTACTCATAATTTACTCAAATCGATCAATGATGTCAGATGAGATATTGAGTTTTCTCATGTGAAGCTTGGTATAGGCTTGACGGAAGCTCTTGGTCATCGAAATCATGACTGATGCTGTCCATGCAAAGGAGAACATTCCAGAAAATGCGATGATGACTGCAAGCATCTTCCAGCCATCAGGAAGAATATCTTCCATAAAACCCATAGCAGTGTACGTGCTACCGCTAAATAAAATACTTTGACCCAATGCAGGCAGTAATTTGAATGTATATAGCGCAATACCCCAAATGAGTATTTCAGCGATGTGCGTCAAGAATAAGTAGAAGACGCTAATGTAAAAACAGAGAGCGACAGCAGAGTATTTCTTCTCAGCCAAGTACAGAAAGGTTTTTACTTCATACCGTTTGGCAATCTGGAGCAATAGGACACCATGGAAAACCATGACCAACAACAGCATGGCGCTACCCAAGATATAACCGGGAAGATCTATAGAGGTAGCAAGGCTAGTTTGCGTGGGATTCATGGTTTTGATTTTACAGGGGCTAGCATGCCTAGCCTAGCTGATACCACTCTTGAATGACCTGCCAAGCCTCCTCAGCCGTTTCTGAAAAGTGAATACTCTGCATATCCTCTTCGTCAATGACGCCAAACTCCACCATCCGCTTGAAGTTCAGCATCTCATTCCAATAGCTCTTATCTACCAATATCACCGGTATCCGAACAACCTTTTTAGTTTGAATTAAGGTTAAGACCTCAAACAGCTCATCAAAGGAGCCAAAGCCACCTGGATATGTGACGATTGCCCTAGCTCTTAACATAAAGTGCATCTTGCGTAGCGCAAAGTAGTGAAAACGAAAGCTGAGTCCTGGACTGATGTACTGATTGGGTTGCTGCTCTCTAGGAAGGCTAATATTAAAACCAATGGTTTTATCGCCCGCCTCGAATGCGCCACGATTGACGGCCTCCATAATGCCAGGGCCACCACCCGTGCAGATATGAAGCTTATTTGAATCGCTTTTTTGGGTGGCGTTGTAATGAGCTACTACTGAGCCGAACTGTCTTGCAGATTCGTAGTACTCGCTATGCAGTAAGGCCTTATTAGCAAACGCAATCTCTTCCGGGGTTTTGGCTCGCTGTTTCAACTCCATTGCCTGTTCATGACTCACAAAACGGGTTGAGCCAAAAACCGTAATCGTATGTTCAATGCCATGCTCTTTGAGCAATACTTCAGGTTTGAGCAACTCTAGTTCAAAGCGAATGCCCATCGTTTCTCTACGAGCCAAAAATGCTTCGTCGTCAAAAGCAAACTTATAAGACTCTGCGGAATCTTCTTCAGATACTTGATCGTGATGAAGATTCAAAAACTCAGTAATAGTCTGTGAGTTATGAACAGGGAGTTTTGGACTCATATTGCAACCCTCTTGGTGAATATGGAACCATCTTAACTCGCACCCTTAATTAGTGTTAATACCTAGTTAAACCAAGGATATCAGGCTCTAGGGATTGTTGGGATTTACCCAGCGCCTATCCCGAGTTAATATGGGCCTAATTTCAACTAAATCGAAGGAAAAGCAATGAGCAACCGTTCAATCATCATCATGGTACTAGTATTGGTTGGTGCCACAGCCTATTTACTCCTCAAAGGCGATGGCAACGTTGACATGGGCGGTGAAAAGCATGGTGCAGAAGCTGCACACATGGAAGACGCTAAGAAAGATGCTCCAGCAGCTCCAGTGGCTCCAGCTGCTGCTCCTGCGGCTGACGCTAAGAAGTAATTTCTTCTTTTGCATATAAAACCGCGGTTCTCCGCGGTTTTTTTATCTCCATATTTTGATGAAACCAATATTTTCATTAGTCATCTCAATTGCACTCCTGTGCCTGCCTCAGTTTGCTATTAGTCAATCATCTCCCGCTATGAAAACTATAGATTCCAAATCACTCCCCTCTTTTGCGCCAACTGGCACTCTACGTGTTGGCATTAATTTGGGCAACCCGATACTTGCAAGTGAAGATCCTGTCTCAAAAAATCTGTCTGGTGTGACGATTGACATCGCTAATGAAATTGGCAATCGGATTTCGTCACCAGTGAAACTCATTCCATTTAAAACTGCGAGCGCGACGGTTGATGCAGTAAAGACTGGGGATATCGACTTAGTATTTGTGGCAATCGATCCCGTTCGTGGCGCCGATATTAGCTATACACCAGCCTATATTCAAATTGAGGGGGCTTATATGGTGAAATCCGGCTCGCCCCTTAAGAGCAATGATGAAGTCGATGTTGTGGGAAATGAAATCGTGGTTGGCAAAGGAAGTGCCTACGATCTTTATCTAACGCGTGAGATTAAAAATGCCACCCTATTACGTGCAGCAAGCTCACAAACCGTCATTGACGATTTTATGGTTGGTAAAGGCAATGTGGCAGCTGGCGTAAAGCAACAACTTGAGAGTGATGCAAAGCGCTATGAAGGACTACGGATGCTGCCTGGACGTTTCATGGTGATTAATCAAGCGATTGGCATTCCAAAAGCTAGAAGCAACTATGAAAGTACAAATGCTTATTTGAGCAATGTCATCACAGAATTAAAGCAATCTGGATTTGTTGCTGAAGCTATGAAACGACACAATATCCAAGGTGCAAAAGTAGCCGAATAAATTAACATGGATTAATGGGTTAGCACTCAATTTAGTACGATACTGTGCTTATGGCTCTCCTTACCCCACTCAATATCCTCTCTCTTGCTGCGCGTCTAAAACGCAAACCTGCAGAACACAAAGGCAATGCGGGCAAAGTCGTTTTAATAGGTGGCGCCCCTGGCATGGCTGGCGCTCTTATTTTGGCAGGCAATGCTTGCTTACACCTAGGAGCCGGATGGACTATCTTAGAAATGTTAGACCCCGCCTCAGCACATGCTGATGCCAATCAACCAGAATTAATGGTTCATCTTGCTACTGAAAATATTCATGAAACGATCATTGCTTTTCAACCTGATGTCATTGCCATAGGACCCGGTCTAGGCAGGTCCACCTTTGCATATCTATGCCTGCAGACCTCTCTCTCATACCCCAATATTCCATTGGTCGTTGATGCAGATGCACTTAATCTGATCAGCGAGTCTGATGAGTTAATAGCCAGCTTACAGAAACGCAACTCCGATTTTCCTGGACTTACTGTTTTAACCCCTCACCCCGGCGAAGCAGCCAAGCTTTTAAAAACTACAACAGAGGTAGTTCAAGCCAATCGCATAAATGCAGTAGAAGAACTCATTGAGCTCACGCAATCGATTGTGGTTCTTAAGGGGCAACACACCCTGATTGCATCACCACATCACCAACCTGTTCAGTGCCTTGATGGCAACCCCGGTATGGGCACTGGTGGTATGGGAGATATTTTGACTGGAAGCATCGCCGCTATTGCCGCTCAAGGAGTCCAGCATCAGCTAGATCTATGGCAAGCCACTGGGATTGCGGTTGAACTCCATGCCAAAGCGGCAGATAGCCTGGTGAGCAAAGGAGTTGGTCCCATTGGTCTTACTCCTACCGAAACCATTTTAGAAATGCGGTCGCTCCTCAATAAACTGTTATAAATCGGTATGCATTCCGTAAGCGCAGCTCACCATCATCGACGCTACCTCTATGGCATTTTGATGGCCGGAGTAGGCTCTATGCTTTTCTCTGGAAAAGCTATTCTGGTCAAGTTAGCATTTGGGTACGGAGCGAACGCAGAAACCCTTTTAGCCCTACGTATGCTCATGGCGCTTCCCTTGTTTTGGGGAATCTTCTGGTGGGAATCTCACCGAAAAAAAATGAGCCCAATAACTTGGCTTGATCGCGGTAAATTATTTTTCCTCGGATTTTTGGGTTATTTCTTATCAAGCTATATAGACTTCTTAGGACTTCAATATATCTCGGTTGGCCTTGAGAGAATTGTTCTGTATCTCACGCCGACGATTGTTCTGGTGATCTCCTATTTTGCTTTAAAGAAACCTATCTCGCGCTTGCAGTGGTATGCGCTGATCATTGGCTACATTGGGGTTTTTATCGTCTTCATTCAAGATGCTAGCTCTACCGGGATGAGCGCTTGGTTAGGCATGGCACTTGTATTTGGAAGTGCCTGCTCATATGCAGCCTATATGATCGGCGCGGGCGAGATGGTGAAGCGTATTGGTAGCGTACGCTTGGTTGTCTATGCCAGCTCAGCTTCTGCCGTCTTGAGCATTACTCAGTCAACCATTCACAATCCAACGGCTATTTTTGAACAAGTAACGCAGATTTATTGGTTTAGTCTTCTGAATGCCAGTTTTTGCACCGTCATCCCCATGCTGTTAATCATGATTGCCATTAATCGCATAGGGTCACCTTTGGTAGCGCAAGCTGGAATGCTGGGCCCGGTATCAACCATCTTCATGGGATATTTAGTTTTGTCAGAGCCTGTTACCTGGACACAAATTAGCGGCATGACCTTGGTTATTGCAGCAATGTGGCTGTTGGTGCGCAACGATGCCCCAATAAAAAAGTCACCAGACCCCAAAAGATCTGATGACTTTGATAGTACTGAACCCCTTAATTAACAGGGACTGATTTATCTATCTTACTGAGCTGCTGCTTCGGCAGCTGCCTTAGCTTTCTTTTTAGATTTCTTTTTCGCTTTTTTCTCAGCCTTCTTTTCTTGCTTTGCTTTTTTCTTCGCCTTCTTCTCAGCAGATTTCTCGGCTGGAGTTGCAGCAGGTGCAGCAACTGGAGCTGCCGGAGTAGCTGTAGGTGCAGCAGCTGGCGCTGTTGCAGGAGCTGGGTCAGCAGCCATTACAGAAATTGGAGCAATTCCAATAGCAGCAGAAATAAGGGAGGCAAGGCTCAGGCGCGCAATACGTGAAATCATGAAATTCTCCAAGAAAGTTTGTGGATAATTTAATAATACTCAAAAAATTGATATTAATGCTTCATTTTTAAAAGGTTGGTTATGAGTAAATTCCCGAGCGACATCTTTACTGAACCTCAAGGCTATTCGGTCAATACCCTAGAACAGCTTGGGCCCTTGACTGGCATGGCTGGAATCTGGGAAGGCGTTCGTGGCTTGGATGTCAAACCCAAGGCTGAAGGCCCCAAGAAGCAGGCTTATGTAGAGCACATTGAACTTCAACCGATCGACCCTCAAACGAATGGTCCTCAATTGTTTTATGGCTTACGGTATCACACCCACATTACCAAGCCTGATCAAGTAAAGACCTATCACGATCAAGTAGGCTATTGGTTATGGGAACCCGCAACCGGTAGCGTGATTCATACCCTCTCCATACCCCGCGGCATGATCACCATGGCAAGCGGAAAAGCAGCACCAGATGCAAAACAATTTGAACTCAATGCTAAAGAGCATGATCCATCCGCAGGCATCTCATCTAACCCATTCTTAAATTACGCATTTAGAACGGTGGAGTTTCGTATTCAGGTTTCGATTCATGATGACGGCACTTGGTCTTATGAGCAAGACACCGTTATGAAGATTAAAGATCGGGCGGAGTTATTTCATCACGTTGATAACAATGTACTTCATAAGATTGGTGATGCCACCCCTAATCCATTAGCCAAATAAGTGGCTTCATAAATTTGAATTCTTTTTTTAGTTGTAATAAAGGCCATCATCTGATGGCCTTTATTATTTAGTACTTCACTACCTAAATTGATTACGCAGGTTGTGCTTCAGTCTCGGTAATTTTTTCTAATGCTGTAGCGAGATGCCCAACTGTGCGATCAACGTTAGCCAACTTCTCCAAACCAAACAATCCAAGACGGAAGGTGCGGAAATCAGCTCGCTCATCACACTGCAAAGGAACGCCTGCAGCAGTTTGCATACCGAGCGCAATAAACTTCTTACCAGATTGAATATCAGGGTCCTTGGTATAGCTGACAACTACGCCAGGAGCTTGGAAGCCCTTGGCGGCTACAGAACTGTAACCTTTAGATATCAATAGATTACGCACTTTAGTGCCCAACTCCACCTGCTTGTCTTTTAACGCTGCAAAGCCGAGAGATTGCGTCTCTTTCATCACGTTGCGCAAAATCTTCAAGGCATCAGTAGGCATAGTCGTGTGATACACATGACCGCCCTTTTCGTAAGCTTCCATAATCTGCAACCACTTCTTCAAGTCCATAGAGAAGCTGCTACTTTGAGTTGCATCAATACGTTCACGTGCACGATCACCAAGAGCAATCAATGCGCAACATGGGGAACTACTCCAACCTTTTTGTGGTGCAGTAATAAGTACATCAACATTGCAAGCCTTCATATCAACCCACATTGCGCCAGAGGCAATGCAATCCAATACAAACAAACCATTTACAGAGCGAACTGCCTCGCCAACTGCTTTGAGGTAGTCATCTGGAAGAATGATGCCGGCAGAAGTTTCTACGTGCGGCGCAAAGACCACTGCAGGTTTTTCTTTCTTAATATAGGCCACCACTTCTTCAATGGGAGCCGGTGCAAATACACCCTGCACTGAATCCTCTAATTGATGACCCTTGATGACTGTTACATCTTTAGTGATGTGTGCCAAATCAAAAATTTGTGTCCAGCGATAGCTAAACCAGCCATTACGCAAAACTAAGCATTTCTCATTATTAGCAAATTGGCGGGCAACTGCTTCCATACCAAAAGTGCCGCTACCTGGAACGATGACTGCAGAGCTGGCGTTATACGCATCTTTGAGAACGCTAGAAATATCAACCATTACACACTTGAACTCTTCAGACATGTGATTTAAAGAGCGGTCGGTGTAAACAACCGAGAACTCCAATAAACCGTCTGGATCAACGTTGGGAAGTAAGCCTGGCATAGTAATTTCCTAGGAATATCAGTGATTAGCCCTAAATGATACCGATTTAAGACATTTTTGGGGGCTTAGGCCTAAAACCCCTCTCAAAAGGACATTTTTGCCTGTTTTACCGAAGTTACTTGCTTCGTTTGGAGGAGATCACAATACCTGCAACAATCAGCGCAAAGGCGAGGCCATGGAAAAGTTGTGGGGGCTCGCCCAACATGGCTGCCGATAAAAGCGCCGTAAATAAGGGTATGAAATTGGCAAAAAAGGCGGCGACCGTAGGCCCCGCTCCATTAACACCCAAGCCCCAGCAACGATAGGCAATCAGCGAAGGGCCAATAGCGACGAAGACAATTAAAGACGCAGTCCACCAATTAAGGTCAATAAAGGCCTGGCCTGCTGCGATTTCAAAGCTGTCGAAAAAACCTGTCCACAATAGACCGACCGTTACTTGCGCCATCAAAAATTCAGCCCATGGCCATTGACGTTCTGTGCTCGAGCCCGGACGACTTAACATCCAACTATAAGTAGCCCACAAGATTGTGGCCAACATGATTAAAAGGTCGCCCACCACCATTTCCATAGACAACAAGGCTGTCAGGTCACCTCGCGTGAGCACGATGCCAACACCTAGCAAACTCACCACCGCACCAATCATTTGTAAGAAGCTTGGCTTCACCTGATAAAACACTGCGCCAATAAATAGCATCCATATCGGCATGCTGGCACCAATCAAGGTGACATTAATGGCGGTGGAGGTTTGAAGCGCAAGATAGAGCAGCACGTTGTAGCTGCCCACGCCGAATAGACCCAAAAGTAGAAAACGTTTCTTGTTTCGCCACAAGGCGCTTCCTGGCGTAAAGACACGCCAACCTAAGGGCAACAAAAGCAAGGCGGCCAATCCCCAGCGTACTGCACTCAAAGTAATTGGGGAGATGCTACCAACCAATACACGCCCAGAAATAGCATTACCTGCCCATAAAGCCGTGGCAGCGAGCAGGTAGAAAATAGTGGAGTAATTCAGTTGTTGCATTCAGCAGCTTATTGGGGAAGTAGTTATTTGGGGTCCCCAAGCAAGGGATACCCTAGCATTGTAGAAACAAATCCCCGGTATTGCTAAGATAGAGCTTAAATTAAGCTTTTGCTCCAACAAAATAGCGTTAAACAGAAGGAATCATTGTGGCAATCATTACCAATATAGAAGACTTGCGGGTCCTCCATCAAAAACGCACCCCTAAGATGTTCTATGACTATGCTGATTCGGGTTCTTGGACTGAGTCAACCTACCGCGCTAATGAATCCGATTTTCAAAAGATTAAGCTTCGTCAGCGTGTAGCGGTAAACATGACCAACCGCACTACTAAGACAACTATGGTCGGCCAAGAAGTTGCTATGCCAGTTGCTCTTGCTCCTACTGGTCTCACCGGAATGCAACATGCTGATGGTGAAATTTTAGCGGCCAAAGCTGCCGAAAAGTTTGGTGTGCCATTCTGCCTCTCCACCATGAGTATTTGCTCGATTGAAGATGTGGCAGAGCGCACTACAAAACCATTTTGGTTTCAACTGTATGTCATGAAAGATCGCGGCTTTATTGAACGCCTGATTGAACGCGCTAAGGCAGCTAATTGTTCTGCGCTGGTGCTGACATTAGATTTACAAATCTTGGGTCAACGTCACAAGGATTTAAAAAACGGTCTCTCTGCCCCTCCTAAATTAACGATTGCCAATATGATCAATATGGCCACCAAGCCACGTTGGTGCATGGGAATGGCGATGACACCACGCAGAACGTTTCGCAATATTGTTGGGCACGCTACTGGTGTAGGCAATATGTCTTCCCTATCCTCTTGGACTGCTGAGCAATTTGATCCAGGCCTCAATTGGGGCGATGTGGAGTGGATTAAAAAACTCTGGGGTGGAAAGCTCATCATCAAAGGCATCTTAGATGAAGGCGATGCTCGCTTGGCAGCAGACTCTGGGGCGGATGCATTAATTGTTTCTAACCATGGCGGCCGTCAATTAGATGGCGCCATCTCTAGCATTAAAGCGTTGCCTGGAATTGTGGATGCAGTTGGTAAAGATATTGAAGTATGGATGGATGGCGGCATTCGCTCAGGTCAAGATGTTCTGAAAGCATGGGCCTTAGGCGCACGCGGTACGATGATCGGCCGCCCATTTCTTTATGGCTTAGGCGCCATGGGTGAGGCTGGTGTTACCAAGTGCTTAGAGATTATTCACAATGAGCTCGATATCACCATGGCATTTACAGGTCATCGCGATATTCATAATGTGACTAAAGATATTTTGTATCCGGGAACCTTTTAAATTTTGCATCTCTTAAATTACCCTCTTGCTGTTTTTGCAGTTTCATTCCTAGCCTTTGCTTTTTCTGTCTGGTTTGGGCACGCTGTACTGAGCCGTTATCGCACTAAAGATACCGAGACCTCTACTGATCTCGGCATCATTCAGACCGCCACCCTAACCTTACTTGCATTGATTATTGGGTTTACTTTCTCAATGGCTATTGATCGCCATGATCAGCGAGAGATATTTGAGGAAGGCGAAGCAAATGCCATTGGCACTGAATTCTTAAGGGCTGATATCTTGCCTCAGAAAGCATCAGCGGCAACAAAAGATTTACTCATGCAATATGTAGATCAACGTATTCTGTTTTACTCAAAGCAGCCTCCAGAAAAGATTCGAGAGATTCGCATTAAAACAGATCAACTACAAACTGCCCTTTGGAATGAAATCCTTCCCTCAGTTAAAACGCAAGCCACACCAGCCATGGCACTAGTTGCTTCAGGCATGAATGATGTTCTCAATTCCCAGGGTTATGTTCAGGCTGCTTGGTGGAACCGCATTCCCTTAACAGCTTGGGCATTGATGGCGGCAATCGCCATTTGCGCAAACCTACTTGTCGGATTTGGTGCGCGTAATTTTGAGAAGAATATTGGTCTATTCATGATCTTCCCATTCGTCATTTCCGTGTCCTTCTTTTTAATAGCCGATATTGATAGCCCCAGAGGCGGAGTCATTCGCATTGAAGCTAGGAACTTGGTGGCACTAAAAAATAATTTAACTCAACAGATGGATGCAAGTAGTCCATCTAGCGGCAGTAAATAAGCTTCAGCATAAAGGCGGTACAGATGAAACGTGTAGTCGATGTCTTTAAAAACCGCGGCCGCGAGCTAGTCTGGACCTATGTTATTCATCTTCAGAATGACCAAGAGTTTCATCCAGGGCAACTGGACTTTGAAGTTGAAGCCCTGAGACTTTCTCAAATAGATAAACGCGGAACAGTCAACGAACTTAGCGCCAGAGTAAGGCTGAATAACTGAGTTTTGACGGTCATAAGGGTGCGGGATGTCCCTGATATTCCTAATGTTAATGAGATTCATTATTATTTATGATGAATCCACTTAATTCTCAGCGCTCATGTCAAAGACCAAATACCACCCAGCCTCCATATTCTTCCATTGGTTTGTTTTCGTCCTGGTAATTGCTGCCTTTGTAGCTATTGAACTCAAAGGGCAATTTCCCAAAGGAAGTGAGCCTCGCGAGCTATGCAAAACGGTGCATGGCGTCATTGGACAGCTGATTTTTTTAGTAATGGCTCTGCGCTTGATAGTGCGCTTAACTTATGGCGCTCCTAAGCCTACAAATCCAAAACCTTTTCTTGCTTCATTAGCCACAGCAATGCATTGGCTACTCTATGCCATACTTTTGATATCCCCTATCTTTGGCCTACTGTACTTTCAATATGGTGGCAAAGAAATCCACTTCTTTGGCTTGGTGTGGCCTCAGTTCGTTACCCCCAATCCAGAGATGAAAAAATTGGTTGAGGGAATTCATGAATTTCTAGGAAATTCACTCTACTTTTTAATTGGTATCCATGCCTTGGCAGGCTTATGGCAACATTACGTCATAAGGGACGATACACTTCGTCGTATGTTGAATAAAGTATGTGCCCAAACTAAAGCTGGAGTAATGAATAAATGAAGCCACTCTCTAAAAAAGCCAAAATGGCAATAGGCTGGACAGTCTTAATGACTGTAGTGGGAACTGCAATGTTGCACCAGTGGCAATTTTTTGCAATAGGTTGCGCATCCCTTGTCATGCTGCTCATAGCTAATCAGTACGATCTTTTAAAAGATCCTGAAGAATCGAGTAGGGTGAGGGATTACTCCCTCAGCCCTCTCACACCACCGTACGTGCGGTTCCGCATACGGCGGTTCAAATAGCACGCTGAAGATTTTGGTAGGTTACTACCAAAGACACCAGCCCCAGTTGT
>NZ_JACVQA010000018.1 GCF_018881595.1 Polynucleobacter sp. UK-Gri1-W3
CCGAGGCTGTGTAAAAACCCCCAATAATCTCCCTGTTTTTGTAAACACCTAAGCACCCTCAAACGTTAATTCAGTATCACTAATTAACGGATGTTCATGAAGATGAAACGATTCATTACTGGCCAAGATCGAACCCAAAGTACTTTATTACCTGAGCTGCTTGATGAGTACATCACCGAAGAAAATCCCGTGCGCGTCATTGATCTGTTTGTCGATCAATTAGATTTAAAGAGTTTGGGTTTTGAAGGAGTAGTTCCTGCTGATACTGGTAGGCCGTCCTATCATCCTGCAGTGCTGTTGAAATTGTATGTCTATGGATACCTTAACCGTATTGCATCGACTCGTCGCCTTGAAACTGAAGCGCTACGTAATGTTGAACTCATGTGGCTCATTACCCGCTTAGCTCCTGACTTTAAAACCATTGCGAACTTCCGCAGGGAGAACGGCAAAGCCATCCGTAAAGTCTGCGCCCAGTTTATTGAGTTGTGCCGTCAGATGAATCTCTTTACCGACGCGATGGTGGCAGTCGATGGCAGTAAATTTAAAGCCGTGAACAGCTCCGATCAGAACTTTACCCAGACCAAGATCAAACGTCGTATCCAAGAAGCTGAAGCTAGTATTGCGCAGTACTTAAAAGACTTAGAGGCAGCTGATCTGCGTTCACCTGCAGGGTCCACGCCACATCAAGTTCGGTTGGCTGAGCGTATCGAGTTGTTTAAAGCCCAGATGGCACAGCTACAAGCTATTGAAGAAAAAGTACAAGCAGCACCAGATAAACAGATCTCCATGAGTGATCCCGATGCCCGGTCGATGCAACACCGCGGAGGCGGTATCGTGGGCTATAACGTGCAAGCTGCTGTAGATACCAAGAACCATCTCATCGTTGCCCATGAGTTAACTAATATCGGGCATGATCGCAGTAGCCTAGCTAAGATAGCTAACCAAGTCAAAGAAGCGCTGCAAGTAACGCAGCTGACCGTAGTGGCAGACAAGGGTTATTACAGTGGCGAACAAATCAAAGACTGCATGGACTTGGGTGTCACTCCCATCATGCCTAAATGCAAAACCTCTAGCAATCGATCTAGTGGCCTGTTTGATAAGAATGCGTTTATCTACCACCCTGATAAAAATGAATACGAGTACCCTGCAGGGCAAGTATTAATAGAGCGATTTAAAACCGTGGAGCATGGTAAGAATCTGATTGCATACTGGAGCTCGAGCTGCAAAACCTGCGCCTTAAAGCCTCAGTGCACTACCGGAACAAACAGAAGAGTCAAGCGCTGGGAACATGAAGCAATGCTAGATCAAATGCAGGACAACCTAGAAGCCATGCCTGATGCGATGAAAATTAGGCGTTGCACGATTGAGCATACTTTTGGCACACTCAAGAGCTGGATGGGGGCAACGCACTTCTTAACCAAAACCAAAGAGCACGTCAGTACAGAAATGAGTCTACATATCCTGGCTTACAACCTTAAACGAGTGATGAACATCATGGGTAGCAGCAATCTAATGAAGGCGATGGCGACATAAGGCGAAAGCCTTACTCAATCCGTAATAAACAGGCCTGAGTAACGCCTCTACGAGGCGTTACTAAAAAATCACAAATTACCAAAACGGAATTGTTGGCTCAACCAGAAGCGTTTGATTTAAGGCCAAAACCCGTGTACACGCTTTAAATCTAAATCAATGGAAGTATTTTGGGTTTTTACACAGCCTCG
>NZ_JACVQA010000019.1 GCF_018881595.1 Polynucleobacter sp. UK-Gri1-W3
TAAAAAATCACAAATTACCAAAACGGAATTGTTGGCTCAACCAGAAGCGTTTGATTTAAGGCCAAAACCCGTGTACACGCTTTAAATCTAAATCAATGGAAGTATTTTGGGTTTTTACACAGCCTCGACCCAAAACCGTCGTTCATAGAACATTAGGATTTAATAAACGACAGTGGTTAATGATCTTCCACATTGATTTTGTAACCTTTTTCGCGAAATAGTGCCAAACAGGCATCGACAACCTTCTCATCATAGATACTGCCCCGACCCCGCTCAATTTCAGCTAACGCAACCTCTACACCTAGAGCTGGTCGATAGGGTCTGTAAGCAGACATTGCTTCCACAACATCGGCAACAGCCAAAATGCGGCCTTCCATACTAATTTGATCACCTGTTAAACCATTGGGGTAGCCACCTCCATCCAAGCGCTCATGATGCTCTAAGACTGGACGAGAAATATTCCAAGGAAAGTTGATTTGTTTAAGTAGGTTGTAGCCTGCTTTGACATGATTTTTGACTAATGCATACTCTTCCGCCGAAATCTTTCCAGGTTTGGACAAAATCTCCGCAGGAATAATGATCTTCCCTATGTCATGTAGGTAACCTGCAATTCTGAGCCCTTGTTGACGGTCTGCATCAAAACCTAGTTGCTCTCCAATAGCTCTTGCTAGCTCACCCACATATTTTTCATGGCGTGCCGTATAGGGATCTCGCAGCTCGACTAACTCTCGAGCCAATACAATTGTCTCCATTAAGGAATCTTGTAGTTTCTCATGGATGATTTCGAGCTCAGCAACACGCTTAGCTTTCTCTTCATTGGCAATTAACAGCTCAGCGGCTCGCTTGGCCTTCTCTTCATTTTGAAATAGCAACTCCTTATTGGCAATTACGAGTTCAGCAACGCGCTTAGCCTTCTCTTCATTGGCAATTAACAGCTCAGCTGCCCGCTTGGCCTTCTCTTGATTAGCAATTATGAGCTCGTGCTGCGCTTTCTTTTGCGTGGAAATATCTCGGGCAATTCTAGAGGTGCCGATGACGTTACCGTTTGTATCAAAAATTGGGGAAACGGTAGTTGAAATAGCAATTCGCTGTTTGTTTTTAGAAATAAGATCAGACTCATAAGTGCCGATCCACTCACCTTTAAGCGCTTTTTGGAAAATCAAATTTTCTTCTTGCAGCCTATCAAGCGGAACTAAGAAATCAAGAGATTTTCCAATTGCCTCCTGAGAAAGATAGCCAAGAAGGTGTTCAGCACCATGATTCCAGCTGGTAATGATATTGTTTAAGTCGTTGCTAACAATGGCATCTGTAGAGCCGCTGACGATAGCAGCCAATCTTTCTGCCACCCCTCCCTCAGACGGGGGTACTAAAGAGCCGACTGATATATGGGGAGGGTCAGATGATGTCTTCACAGTTCTAGTTTAATTGTTCAACTTAAGTAAATGAAAGCCATATATTTCTCAATGGGCTTTATTCCAATTTAGGACTTAAGGCAGGCTGTTTTTGGCCGAGGCTGTGTAAAAACCCCCAATAATCTCCCTGTTTTTGTAAACACCTAAGCACCCTCAAACGTTAATTCAGTATCACTAATTAACGGATGTTCATGAAGATGAAACGATTCATTACTGGCCAAGA
>NZ_JACVQA010000020.1 GCF_018881595.1 Polynucleobacter sp. UK-Gri1-W3
TACTAAAAAATCACAAATTACCAAAACGGAATTGTTGGCTCAACCAGAAGCGTTTGATTTAAGGCCAAAACCCGTGTACACGCTTTAAATCTAAATCAATGGAAGTATTTTGGGTTTTTACACAGCCTCGGCCGATTTGAGACTCCTGAGTCAATTTACTCAACTAGACTGCTCTCGACTCAAGGGGGACTTGAGCGTTAACCACCAACAAGCAATCATCTTCATTCTCAACCATCTGGATTAGCATGGACTGAAAAAAATGATTTGAATTTTGTTATCGATTTAATCGATTAATAAGTTCATATTAATTCATTAGACAGATCAATTGCTAAGGAACAAGATAAGCCCATCGCCACACAAAACACAAGGGAGTTAAAGATGACAATTCAAAATCGATTGGCTGGGATAGCAGAAGGCTTGTATTTCCTTCAATTTCAATACGAAAGGGATTTGTTAAGAAATTCGAAGCTTGGACCCATCACAGGAGATAAATGATGAATATTCTTATTATATTCATGGCTGGTGAATAGATAAGCCAGCCCAATATATACAAACAATTGCTTTATCAGTTAGTCTGAACTAGTCAAGGTTTAAAAACCACAAATGATTTACCTACAAGGAGATCTAAATGACATCACAAGGAATGTGCCCAGTTGCTCACGGCGCCAATACCGAATCAAGTAACACCCCTATGGCATGGTGGCCAAAGTCTCTTAACCTCGATATTCTTCATCAGCAAGACGCCAAGACAAACCCCATGGGCTCGTCTTTTAACTACCGAGATGAATTAAAAAAGCTCGATATAAGTGCGCTCAAGCAGGATATGAAAAAGTTACTGCTGAATAGCCAAGAATGGTGGCCAGCAGATTGGGGGCACTACGGCGGTCTGATGATTCGCATGGCCTGGCACTCTGCAGGTAGCTACCGTATTGCTGATGGTCGCGGTGGAGCCGGTACAGGTAATCAACGCTTTGCCCCATTGAATTCTTGGCCAGATAACACTAACTTAGATAAAGCCCGTCGCCTTTTATGGCCCATCAAAAAGAAATACGGCAATACAGTCAGCTGGGCCGATCTGATGATCCTGGCTGGCACGATTGCCTATGAGTCTATGGGCTTAAAAACATTTGGCTTTTCATTTGGCCGTGAAGATATTTGGCATCCAGAAAAAGATATTTATTGGGGCTCTGAAAAAGAATGGCTCCAAAAAAGTGGTGGTGAAGGCAGCCGCTATTCTGGCGAACGAGACTTAGCCAATCCTCTTGCAGCAGTCATGATGGGCTTGATCTATGTAAATCCAGAAGGCGTAGATGGTAATCCTGATCCATTAAAAACGGCTCATGATATTCGAGTAACGTTTGCTCGAATGGCCATGAACGACGAAGAGACTGTTGCCCTAACTGCAGGCGGCCATACCGTTGGCAAAGCGCACGGCAACGGTAATGCGGCCAATCTTGGGCCAGCGCCAGAGGGAGCTCCGATTGATGAGCAGGGTCTTGGCTGGATGAATCACAAGACTCGCGGCATTGGCAGAGACACCGTCACCAGCGGCATTGAAGGCGCTTGGACAACACATCCAACCCAGTGGGATAACGGTTACTTCCATTTGTTATTGAATTACGAATGGAAACTGACTAAGAGCCCAGCAGGTGCCTGGCAATATGAACCCATCAATATTAAAGAAGAAGATAAGCCGGTTGATGTTGAAGATGCCTCCATTCGCTGCATGCCAATGATGACTGATGCAGACATGGCAATGAAGATGGATCCAGAGTATCGCAAGATCTCAGAGAGGTTCCACAAGGATCAAGCCTATTTCTCCGAAACGTTTGCTAGGGCTTGGTTTAAGTTAACCCATCGCGACATGGGGCCAAAAGCGAGATACTTCGGCCCAGATGTACCTCAGGAAGATTTAATCTGGCAAGACCCAGTGCCAGCGGGCTCAAAAGACTATGGCATTGAGGCCGTGAAAACCAAGATCAAAGCCAGCGGTCTATCTATCAGCGATCTAGTGACCACCGCTTGGGATAGCGCTCGCACTTATCGCGGCTCAGATAAGCGCGGCGGTGCGAATGGTGCGCGCATTCGTTTGGCGCCTCAAAAAGACTGGGTAGGCAATGAACCAGAGCGTTTGGCAAGGGTTCTATCGGTCTACGAAAAAATTGCCACAGAATCCGGCATTAGCATTGCCGACACCATCGTACTTGGCGGCAATATCGGCATTGAACAGGCTGCCAAGGCTGGAGGGTTTGATGTCAAGTTGCCATTTACTCCTGGCCGCGGAGATGCTGCCCAAGAAATGACAGATGTAGAGTCATTTGAAGTTCTTGAACCACTCGCAGACGGCTATCGCAATTGGTTAAAAGAAAACTATGTTGTGATGCCAGAGGAAATGCTCCTAGACCGTACGCAGTTGATGGGACTCACCGCCCAAGAAATGACTGTGCTGGTAGGAGGCATGCGTGTAATTGGCGCAAACTATGGTGGAACGAAACACGGCGTATTCACAGAAAGAGAAGGCGCACTAAGCAATGACTTTTTCGTCAATCTGACTGATATGAGTTATCAATGGAAACCTACCGGTCGAAATAGCTACGACATTGTTGAGCGCAATACAGGTGACACGAAATGGACTGCTACTCGAGTTGATCTGGTGTTTGGCTCTAACTCTATCCTGCGCGCCTACGCAGAAGTGTATGCGCAAGATGACAACAAGGAGAAGTTTGTGAATGACTTTGTTGCCGCTTGGACTAAGGTCATGAACGCAGACCTGTTTTAGTCTATACGGCAATAACTTTGCATTAATAAGGGAGGCCTTGCCTCCCTTATTTTTTATTTAAAAAGATCCAAATTTCTTAAGAGTTAGTACTCCGTCCGAATTTGACCGGTCTAAGACTTTAGGTTCTATTCAGACAATAAGTCACTTCTCGACCCAAATCTGTCGTTAAAAGGTCAACAGGGTAAGAAAGTACTTTTTAGCTTTCTTGGTGGCAGAGGCAATGAAGATATACAAAATAGCGTAAAAATTGAAAGCTAGCAGAAACTTAGTTTAATGGCGGTCATCAATCAGTATTAATATTAAGCATGAGCGAAAAAATCACCAAAAAAAATGTCCTAAGACTACGTCCGCTTGAACGAGAAGATCTTCGTTTTGTTCATGAGCTCGATAATAATGAATCGGTTATGCACTACTGGTTTGAAGAGCCTTATGAAGCTTTTGTAGAACTCTCTGATTTATATGAAAAACATATACATGATCAAACTGAACGTCGTTTTGTTGTGGTTCATGGCGAAGAATCGGTAGGTCTAGTTGAGTTAGTCGAAATAAACCATATACATCGTCGCGCTGACTTTCAACTCATTATTAGCCCTAAATTTCAAGGGAAGGGTTTCGCTACAAAAGCTGTCTTATTGGGCATGGACTACGCTTTCAAAATATTAAATCTTCACAAGCTTTCGCTTGTAGTGGATTTTAAAAATGAGCGTGCTATCAAAGTGTATCGAAAGCTAGGATTTAAGGAGGAAGGCCTTTTACGTGAGGAATATTTTGCAGATGGCGTTTATCGCGATGCATACTGTATGGCTGTATTCCAGAATGAATATGTTCCAAAAGCCTTGACGCCAAATTCCTTCTAATGCTGAGTTTACAAATGCACCGGTAAATTAGATGGGCTATGTTTAATTCTCTGCTGAAAGAGTAGCCCTATACAAGCTAATCACTCAGTAGTCACTTGATTGCGATATTTAACCTATAAGCTCGCCTCTAGCATCAACTCGAGCCACAGCACCCGATTGAGCTCCAACCGATTTGAGCATTCCTAATGGTGCACAACTAACCTCTTAGATGGGGTGTTGGATTTAATTTTATCAAGCGCCTTAATTGTCATGATCCCTTCTGAATAGGTGGTATTTAATATATTCAAGACATCTGCGCCGAGTAATGCGCCCTCTAATTTGTCTATCACCATGATCTCTGCATCAACAATACTAGTATTACCAATAGTGACTGTGTTGCCTGGAGATTCTCCAATGTTGATTGAGCCATTGGCAGTATTCACTAATTTAGCAATCGCCACACCAATGCCAGCATTGAGTGCAAATCTCGGGGGTATGGCAGTACTAGCCGCCCCCGAGTCAACCATAAAGCGCACGGGATAACCATTCACGTCACCAGGAATATAGTAGTGACCATCTTTCGATATATGGACCACAAAGTCCCCATTTGGCATGAGTTTTGCTGCTTTATAAATGATGGGGTGATTGGCAATCTCACGGAGTGTTTTCGGAAGATCCTGAGCTTTACTGTAATCCGTTTTATCGTAAGTAATAAAAGATATTGGTTTATCTATCGAGACGGGCACAGTCTGAGAATCCAATGAGGGCTGGGGTAATACAAAATTGGAATTGTCAGCAGCCCAAGTGATATTGGAGATTGAAAGTATGAAGAAGGTAAATACAAAATAAGAGGTAGCGCGTTTACTTAATCTTTGCGCTATGGGCATTTAATTAGGCCTTTCTAAAGATTGATAAAGCAACTTACTGTAAACACGGATTAATTGATATTAGTCAGGCCTACTGTGCTAGCTTTGACGATCAGGGTCTTGATCAATATCAATAGCCCACTCTTAGAGGGGCTTCATATGGCTGTTGTTGGTCGAGGCTGTGTAAAAACCCAAAATACTTCCATTGATTTAGATTTAAAGCGTGTACACGGGTTTTGGCCTTAAATCAAACGCTTCTGGTTGAGCCAACAATTCCGTTTTGGTAATTTGTGATTTTTTA
>NZ_JACVQA010000021.1 GCF_018881595.1 Polynucleobacter sp. UK-Gri1-W3
AGAACAACATACCCAAATTGATATCAATGCCTTAAAAGAATATTTTTTGGGCTTGCAAGATCGCATCACCACTGCCATGAGCGCTTTGGATGGCAAGGTCTTTGTTGCTGACGAATGGCATAAGCCGGAAGATAGCAAACTTAAAGGATATGGCCGTACCTGCATCTTGAATGGTGGCAATATTTTAGAAAAAGGTGGCGTAGGCTTCTCGCACGTGCGCGGCGATCAAATGCCGCCTTCAGCATCGCATCACCGTCCAGAAGTGGCGGGACGCAGCTTTGAAGCGATGGGTGTCTCATTGGTATTCCACCCCAATAATCCTAAAGTACCCACCACCCATATGAACGTGCGCTGCTTTATTGCGCAAGCGCCCGGTAAAGAGCCGGTATGGTGGTTTGGGGGCGGCTTTGACCTCACCCCTTACTACGGCGTTGATGAAGACTGTAAACACTTTCATCAAACAGCTAAAGACGCCTTAGATCCATTTGGTGAAGAGCTTTACCCCCGTTTTAAAAAATGGTGTGATGAATACTTCTACTTAAAACATCGTGAAGAACCCCGAGGTATTGGCGGCGTTTTCTTTGATGACTTTAATGAGCTTGGTTTTGAGAAGAGCTTTGCGATGACTCGCGGAGTAGGTGATGCATTTATTAACGCTTACCTCCCAATCGTGCAGCGCCGCTATCAAGATGCTTTTACTGCTGAAGAAAAGTCTTTTCAAGAATATCGCCGTGGTCGTTATGTTGAATACAACCTCATCTTTGATCGAGGGACGATCTTTGGCCTGCACTCAGGTGGTCGTACTGAATCGATTCTGATGTCGATGCCACCAGTGGTTCAGTGGTGGTACAACTGGCAGCCAGCTCCTGGCACGCCTGAGGCTAAGTTATATGACCATTACCTCAAGCCACGAGATTGGCTAGCTTGAGCGC
>NZ_JACVQA010000022.1 GCF_018881595.1 Polynucleobacter sp. UK-Gri1-W3
AGCCTCGGCTTGCTTGAGGATGTCCATGATTTGGCTATCGGTAAAGCGGGAGGTTTTCATAGAATTTCCTTTAAATCAAACAACTTAGAAATTCTACTTTTAAGTCAGGTTAAGGGGTGGGGGGATTACCCTCGCACTTTAGATAGCTCGCTTAATTCTTTGGTAATCCAGTCGTCCATTCGAATACTCATATTTGTTTTCGCTATTACTTGCTCCTTAAAGTTGATAAATGTGTTGCCTACCAATCAATATGTAAGGCTGCGCAATATGTGCGATTTGAGAGATAAAACTTACATTTTTCAGCTTTTGCGTAATACGAAGTAACACATACTAGGCCATTGATTTAATTGAAGAATAAATAGTCGTATTACGAATGTATTACGAAATTGAAGAAAACTTTATCGGACGTACTACGCTGTATTACGACAGGAGAAGCTTTTAGCTGTTGATGTTGACGCTTTACGGGAGATTTCCAAGGCGGCGAAGCCGACGTGCGTAATGTCTGTCTATAAAACTAATAGTTGAACACTTCTAACAAATTGAAATAACTTTCTGAAAAAGTGAACCCCTACAAGAATTATATTTGAATTCGCATATAACTGAATTGGGGGTGTCAATTGCCTTGGTATTAACCTAAAAAATCTCAGTAAGAAATTTTGGACCCAAAATTCATGCGGCCGATGGACTTATTACTAATGAAGAGATTGATTGGCATTTTAGAAAAAATTTATCACCGCCTTCCCTGGCGTGACGGATGCGATATTCAAATGCAGAGCTAAAGAATCTTGTCTCATAAGTTGAAATGACTGTTCTTAATTTCTTAACAGTCATTCAGATGCTTCAAATCGGCAGGCAGAATTCGACCGAGGCTGTGTAAAAACCCCCAATAATCTCCCTGTTTTTGTAAACACCTAAGCACCCTCAAACGTTAATTCAGTATCACTAATTAACGGATGTTCATGAAGATGAAACGATTCATTACTGGCCAAGATC